>CAVXZU010000020.1:0-107426 GCA_963766185.1 uncultured delta proteobacterium
CTGGGCAAGATATTACTCAGGTCATAAAATTGTTCCCATCATCGGAACGGAACCCTCTAAAAATGGAATGGGTGGCCGTTTGATATGAGAACAATTAAATGGCCTGAGTAATGATGCTTAATCGGGCCACTGATGAAATCAATGTATGGGAAGCCCAGCAGAGCTTGGCTGGTCGAGGGCGGGACTACTATACGACCCGCTTACCAGACCGGTTTTGAACATCCTGAAAAAATCTGGGGATAGATTAGCACATGGGAGAGCGGTAAATCAACCTTAACTGAGCCACCCTCCCCCGTCATGCCAAAAACCCCATGGTCATATAAAAACTAAAAAACCTGTATGCCTTGACCAATTTGCAGAACTTGACATACACAACTTTGAACAACTCCGGCCCTTACTCTGACCATTGGCCGGTCATCTTATATTTACAGTGATTGGAATGGTGAATCACCGGACATTGATTGCCAAGAGATGGTTTGGGGACAGACTTGCCGAAAGATGAAAGATTCCCGGGAGGAAGAGCATGGAAACATATTGCCCCCGTTGATCTGAGATATAAAGCTAATCGAGTATCAGTAACAACGACGGGTTGGCTTTGCCCGGATTGATGGCGTTGCCGTAGCCCCAGGCATAATCGCCGAATTCCGTCGAGCCGGTGATCTCGCTGTACGCGATCTTGAAATACCCGGCTTCTCCCCAGGTAGTGGCCCAGCTATTCTTAACGATGAAGGCGCCAAGCGTATCGTCATAGCCGGTTACCAGGACAAAGTGATTCCCTTCATAAGTGCCCCACTGTGGGGTATACACTCCCGAACTATAGGAAAAAAAATCGGTATAAACTTTAAACCAGGCGACCACCGGACCGCCATGAACAATGGCGTTTTTGATCATGGCTGCCGTGGCGCTGCCCGCAAGGGAGACGTAGGTCCAGGAGGCGATTTTGAAGGCCCTGGACTGCCAGTGGGGGCAGGCGTTGCCGCAAGCGCCGTTGGTGGCGGTATAGGGGTAACAGGTTTCCACGCTGGTGCCGGTATTCTTGAGGTAGTCGGAGGCGGTGGAAGCAGAACCACCGCCACAGTCACCGCCGCCGCTGCAGGATAAGACGATCTGTTCCGACAGGTTCAAATCCCGCCCCGGCCAATTGAAGGCGATCAGGCACTTCGCCTCCAGGGCGGCGACGGGGCCAAAGCACCAGCAACTGCCGCAAGGATTTTGGTTCCGGACCGGGGTGACAAAATTTTTGCCGCCGACGTTCCGCCAATCATAGGCTGCTGGAACGGCCCCGAGCACGGCAGTGAGGATCCGTCATCGGCGCCCCGGTGTCGAAATCCTGACTTCGCGCCCCCAGCAGCCTCTTTCTGGCCTCGGCCGGGAGCCGGGAGATGGGATTCTCCTTGGCGACCCATTTGGCCTGGCTTGTCCTGATGGCCTGTTGAATAAGGTCGATCTCGGCCCCAAAAGCCTGGACCCCAATCAGGAGAAAGAAACCGGTGAAAATAATCAACCAGGCCAAGGTACGTTTCATTTTTCCTGGTAGCATTGTCGCCTCCAGTCCGGTAACAACCGGTTACAATCCGAGATCATGCGGCAGCCTTGGCAACCCCTGTCCCAAAATGGTTTTTGGAGCCTCTTTGGCCGAGTAAAATCTCCCAAACGGTCCTCTTTTCGCAGCCAAATTTTCTCGTAGAGGGCATGATAGCGAATATTTAAGCGAAAAGTCAATTTTCCACAGAGTTCGGGCATAAAAATCCCTCGGCGACCAGATGCCATCTGGCTGATAAGCCTAAGGACCCCAGGCAAGCACCGCCCGGTAGTGGTGCGCCAAGGGAAAGGCTGAGGCCATATGCACATACCATCTTCGGGCATGGAAGAAACTTTGTAGCCATTTTTGGCCAAAGTTTAATTTCCCAGGATGGATCAGAGGTGCTGCTTACTGCTATATATCCGCTACTTGAATAATAAATTAAGGTAGTTGATATGGTTATCATATATGCAATGAACAGGGCTCAACATTGTAAACTTTATCGGTAAAAGCTTGAGCAATCTCAGAGAGCTCCCGGGGCAGCAACCTGTTCTTCCCGCTCCAAGTCGACAACCGTGGGAGGAGCAGCACCGGCAACTGGCCGCTTCCACTCCACCACGTTGCCTCACTTGTTTTTGGACTCACTGAGACGGGCCCTTACCGTACCCAATGGGCGTGTACGCGCTTCAATTTTTTGATTCATCACCACGATATGTCATTGGGAACTATTGCAACTGGGGAAGCTCCACTTAAATGGCAGTGAAACGCCCCCAAAAGGCTTTAGATAATCCTACCCTGACTCTGATCCAAAGGAAGTGATATACTTGTTGAAGATGATCAAAAACGCTTGTTCCTGGGCAGTCTTACCAGGTTCAGGCCCGGATGAACTGGGTCAGGGATAACTGGCCGGCGATTACCGCCAAGGCCGAGGAGATGGCCCGGCAGGCTTACGAAGTGGCCATTGGCCAGCTTCGTAAGGTCGTGGTATCTTTTGAGCGGGGCAAGGTAATCGGTATCGAGACCGTGGACAAGCGGCAGGGAATGTCCTTCAAGGAGGCCTTTGCTGAAGCCAGGGCCGTGGTCCAGGCTGCTGTACTCCAGGAGATCGAACCTATATTTGAAAGCCGCTTTGCGGACAACAGCTATGGGTTCCGACCTGACCGGGGACCCAAAGATGCCCTGCGGATAGTAGATGGTCTGATACATACTCACTATGTGCATGTCGTAGATGCTGATATCCAGAGCTATTTCGACACGATACCGCATGCGCCACTCTTGAATCTGGTGAGGCTGAGGGTCCATGATGAAAGAGTAATCCGGCTCATCCGGGCCTTCCTGGAAGCTGGAGTAATGGAGGATGAGGAGTTACTGCACCTGCCGGAGAAAGGTACACCGCAGGGCGGAGTCATCAGTCCGCTGCTGGCCAATGTCTACTTGGATCACCTGGATCACCAGATGGCGAGACAGGGATACGAGATAGTCAGGTACGCCGATGACTTCGTTATCCTGTGTCATGGCCATAATGAAGCAGAGGCGGCTCTGGATATGGTGAAAGAGTGGATGGCAGAGGCGGGGCTTACTCTACATCCGACCAAGACCAAGATCGTTGACGTGTCTCAACCCGGTGATGGCTTTGAATTCCTGGGCTACCATTTCGAGCAGGATCGTCGTAACCCTCGGGAGAAGAGCGTTGAGAAGTTGAGGGAGTCGGTCAAGGCGAAGACTAAACGCTCCCGGCGAGATGGCCTGGAAGAGATCATCCAGGACATCAACAAAGTGCTGAAGGGGTGGTTCGAATACTTTCGACACAGCACGGAGGCTCAGGTCTTCCATGATCTGGATGTGTGGGTGGCCCGCAGGTTGCGTAATGTAATGCGCCGGCGGCATCAAACAGGAAGCGCACGATGCCAGGATCTCTCGCCGGATGCCTATTTCATCGGCTGTCGGAACTGAAGACAGCCTTAAAGGCGTTGTCGCAAAGAAAAAGCCGTCTGGCGGAGCCGTCACCTTCCACCAAACGGCAAACTAAATTAAGAGTGGTTAATAACTAACCGAGATAACTATCATAATTTGGCGTCCCCACGGGGATTTGAACCCCGGTCGCCGGCGTGAAAGTCAGAATGCCCGAGCTTCACAACCCCCTCAATTTATTATAACATGCTGAATTAAATAGGTTTATAAATTCCACATCTTGGAAGATTTTCCACTCTTTGGCATATTCTGGAACCATTTTCACACACGGATTCACACACAGCAAAGCGGCGGTTCGAAACGTTTGAGGGTGCGAGGGAAAAAATATTGCTTCTTACGATAGCCGCCGCTATTTAAAAATCGGTCCAATCGGTCCAACTGGACCATCGACGCATCATCCCTCGGCATTCTGTTTTTAAGCCTGGACCGGGTTGTTTGGGATAACGGGCCAATTTGTCCATCCACTGGGCCATTATCCCCCAGGAGACACGGTACCGGCACCAGCCCTTATGGGGTGCAAGAAGAAATTCTTCCTGCACCCCCATTCGTCTTCTCGGCAGAACCGATTAATCCTCGGAACCGTTGCCTGGTTCATCGGCGTCGTTATCGCCGATGACCTTCAACCCGCCCCGGTCCTTATCCACCCGGCACATGATCAAGAAGCCGGGTATGAGGTCGTTGCGAGTAAACTTGAGGCCGTCCTGCTCCAGGGTGGTCAAGAACTCATCCAGCACTTCAGGGCTGCCTTGAAAATTGAGGCTCACCTGCTCGCCCGGCAGCCGGTCCTCGATGGTTACATACACCAGGATGGAATGGGGAGGCACCCCACCCTCCAGGGTCCAGAACCTGTCCCGGGCATGATACAGGGCCCGGATGTCCGCCAAGCAATTTATGCCAAACTCCAGCCTGACCTTACGCGTTTTCATAATGCAACTCCTTCTCTTTTAAATTTAAAATCTTGGCCCAGCCCATAAAAGCGATACTCTGGACATTGAGTCCGCCTCGATCCCATGCCAAAAGCCCCGGGCGTACCCGACAAAAACGGGGCGGAGTAAATATCACCGCCCCGTCAACCCGTTTATTGTCCCCAAGATGAGCCTCCAGTTCATCTATGGGGGTTTTAACTTTCCCTGATTCGGTGCTCCGGCTCAAATGTCGGGCACTGCCTCAGCTTCGGTTGATAGGTTTCCTCTTCCCCGACCTAGGGTACCCCGGCCAGAGTTTCTGGTTTCCCCGGCGCGATTGCCGCTGGTGCGGATTTAATTGCGGCCTTGGCCTGGCCAGCCGTGCCCGCCTGGTGGACTTCCTTCTAGTGGCGCGCTGTGCCATAGATATATCCTCCCTATTGAGCCTCCAGTTTCAGGTGGTTAGGTTTCCGGCCTGTAAACCTGCTAACTGACGGGGCCAATTCTTTACACCTCAAAATCGTCAGCCAACAACACCAGTTCCAGGGGGTCGTTCAGCTTGTTGTCTTCAGACCCATACCGACCAATTACCCCTACCACCGTCACCCGGTTTCCCTGACGGAGGAAAGTGTCAACCATGTCGGCCAATTTTGGGGGGAAGCAAACCTTAATAGCGCCCGCTTTATATGGTCCTATGGTGATACCCATATAAAACGTCGTATACGGGGCCCCTTCACAAGACTTCAACTCGGGGTCGGTGAGCACCCAGCCGGTAAGAACGCAAACGTTAATCATGTGGTTTCTCCTTGAATGAATTTTCCTTTTGAGACCAGCCCATCTTTAAGCTGTCACAGGAAATAGTCCTCGCAGCCCATCCATCAATTCCCCGGACCGGCGGGGTCTCCATAAGACCCGAGGCGTAGGGTCAAACTGGCCCAGGGACTTAGATTACTGCCCCCCGCATTCTTTCTTGGTTTGATTGGAGCCGGCGGCATCGTATGAGCCGGAGATCGGTTCGACTGGAAACTGCTTTGTTAAACCTCAAGATGTTTTGACCCAGCCCAGTAGACTTGGTGGATCATGTGCCCCCAGACGTTTTATGGTCATGCGGGTCCGGGAGGCCTTTCGACTTTTCTTCGAGGCCCGCTCCAAAAAGTTCCAGGTCACCGGATAGACGGTCATTCATTCGGTGGAGATCCACGGCACCGGGTCTTTTGGGCGGCGGAGTTTAACCCCGTCCCACGAACTATCGTCGGCATTCCGGCCGGAGAACTGCGGTCCAGAAGAAAAAGGCCCGGGACCGCGGTGGTTCAGGGCCTGGCATAAGAGCCTGCGAAATGAATTGAGCCCGGGAAATCTCTGGTTCCCCGGGCTCTGGTTTTGTGGTGAGGTTATGCCATGTTCGGCATTACATCGCTTCTTGGCCCGGTTCCCGGACCTGGACAGTGACCTTATGCAGGCCTACCGAAAAGAACAGGCAGAGGCCGAGTACCACCAATGCCATGTTCAGGCCGGCGGCCGGGGTAAGGTACACCGCCACCGCCGTGCCCACGATCCCGGATACCCGCTTCAACAGCGCATATTCGGTGTCGCTCAGCGGACTGGTGAGGAAGCCGGCAACCGTTTGTTTCAACCTGTGAAGGGTCACAGGGTCGTGCTCCCGCAGCCGGGACCAGGCCACCATCACCTTCTCCTTTAACCGGGAAAACATGTCTCTCAGGTATGGAACGATCTTCATTGGTCTCATCTCCTTTTGATATGCATGCATGGCGGCATCCCCAGGGAGCCAACAGAGATTTACTGCTCTGAGGTAAACAACAACCAATATCCCCGACCCCTTGTAGGGAGAGCCCGGGTAGGGTCATGGTCACGTAGGTCAACTTTAACGTCAGCCTAAGGTACCCATTCTGACGGGAGAGAAAACGATTATAGAGCGCTCTCCTCGCTCACCCGATTACCTCACGGACTTGGGCGGCCGGTCTCCAGGCCTACAGCCACTGGAGGTCATGCCGACTTGTTGAGCCCACCACCCGCTCTAAAAAGATGGGTGGGGGCTCGCAGCAAAAGGGGGCCCCAGGCCTGGGACCCATAATCAGACCTGGAGCCAAAGCAGGAGGTTTAGGTTTCAGTGGCTAAAGAGGCTGTTATGGAGGGGTACCTGGAAATCGGGTTTGGTATTTTCGAACCTGGAAATTTTTTTCCGGTTTCAAGGGTATATGGACAGGAGGGGTTCAGTTCGATCGGCAATGTGCAAAAACATCAACGTATGGTCTTTGTATCGGCCCAAATTTCAACGCAAGCCATCCGACTGATGGTCAGAGTCAGGGGAGGAGTTTCTGAAGCCTTTTTGAGCCGTTTCAGTGTCATTTATCCGTGGAGCTTCCCCAGTTGAAATAGTTCCCAATGACATATCGCGGTGCTGGATCAAAGAATTGAAGCGGATACAGGCCTACTGGTCAAGGGCCAGTCTCAGTAAGCCCAACAAAAGTGAGGGAATGTGGTGGGGTGAGCGGCCAACTGCCGGTGCTGCTCGCCCCTTGGTTGTCGATTTGGACTGGGAAGAGCAGGTTGCTGCTCCTATAACTTTCTACGATTGCTCAATCTCTCTGCCGATAAAGTTTACAATATTGAGCCTTTTCCAGTGCATATATGATACGGATCTCAACTACAGATTTTTATGAACTAAAGTGCACATATATAGCAGGTAGATTGTTTTTCTCATTCTCAAACTGAGGTCGGGAACAAGTTGAAAACGTTTGAAGCATAGAGATGGAATAATTCTAAAGGTAGGATGTGCTATGCTTTTCCGCCCCATGGTCTACAAGCTCTCACAGGAGTGCCTGTCCCACCGGGCTTAGTTAACCGGGAGCCCGCCGGCGCTGTCATCCAACAGCAGCAGAAAAATAGGGGCTCCGGTCCAGGGGATGCTTACCCGAAAAAATTGATACCCCTGGTTTTTGAGGCCAGAAACCAATTCTTTCAGGTAATTCAGGTCGATATACCAATGAAAATAGCTACTCGCCCAGCCATCCCGGACCACCTTGTTCAACTCCGCTCGGTGCAGCAAATCCGCCGGCAGACTGGGGAGCTGCCCGGGAATCCCCAGGGGGTCAATATAACCGAGGTTCTCGGGCATGCGCTTAATCCCATAGACGTCTTTCTGAAAGATGTACGGGCCCATTTGATTAAGACAATACTGGGCCCCTTCGGCATCAGCGGCGAAGTAGGTGCCCCGATCCAAGGAGAGGGCAAAGAGTTTGGCAAACTCACCATAATCCACCTCTGAGGCCAGATAATGGGGGGTGTTCCAGGCCACCGGGATAAAGTGCTGACCGGCTAACTCCCCCTTGCCTTGCAAAACCCGCTCCCGGGCCCAAGCAGCCGAATCCTCGGGAACTGGCCTCTGGAGCACCTGCCGACCTGTCCCATCCAGGGTGACCCGATAAAATTCAAAGTCTTCAGCAGACACGCCGGAATACGGATTGACCACGGCGTCATACTGGTGGGTCAAGCCGTGGAGGACGATCCTGCCGCCCTGGGACTCCATGTAATGCAGGGCCGCCACGACTTCAGGGGCTTCCGACAATTTGACCGTTCGGGGCACCCCGTAATTATATGTGCCCAAAGGATCGTGATACTCGGGGATGACACACACCAAAAAGGGAACCTGCTCTGAACTCAGGTAGTCGGCAATGGCACGTAATAGCTCCGGGTCGGCCATGGGACTGACGTCCTCGATGCGCAGAAGCGCCCGGTGGGACTCCGGGTGACTGATATTCAAAATATCATGCAAGACGTCGGCAAAGGCCAGGTAACGGTCGGTCATGGTGACGTAACTCATCGGATTGTCGGCCACATACCATAAATTCCCCGCCCGGGTAATATAGGGGGCTTCTTTTCCTAGATCTGCCGTGGAACAGGTGGCATACACCTGGACTTTTAAGGGATCGACGATTTGCACCAGACCAATCTCTGGAGCTTCCGGTTCCCGGGTAAAGGTTACATTTTTATATTGCACTTTGGTGTAGGCGGAAGGGTCGAGCTCAAGGAATTCGATGCCGAATTTCTGGCCAAAAGTCGGATAGTTCCAAGCGACTTGCCACAGATTATACCCTAACCAGCAAAAGGTCTTGGTAGTGGCGAGTAAATCGTTTCCCAACGCCGCCGGCAGAGGATTATCATAAATGACGCCCAAATAGACAGTCGCATCATACCGGTCGATATCGCCGGCAATATATTCCTCCACCGGCTTTTTATCTACCCGGACCTCAAAATGCGACAGCAGGTTAAGCATGTGCTGGACATAGAGCCTGCCGATCCAGCCGTATTCTCCGGCGTCGTCATATAAGACCAGGACGCTGCCCTCAGCCCGGGCCGGATGACACATGCTCAGGGACAAGGTGGAGGCCAGCACGAAGGCCAGCACTATGAATCCGCCTGTCAAGCGGAAGTAACGTCGTTTATGAGCCATGCCGTTAAAACCTTCTGGGTCCGATATTATAGGGCGGCCTTAGCTGCAGCTATCACCAATTTGTTTTCTGACGCTGCTATCAGGGTTAAAACCCTTAAACAATATAATATAGCACTAATTTCAACCAAAAGTAAGTTAGCGAAATATTCATTCATGCATAACACACCCTAATTCGGAAATTGCTGGTGGGGCTGCGAGTTATGAACTCTGTGCCAGAATAGCCCGGTCATGGTGCGCCAGGGCAAAGGCCGAAGCTACATGGACATACCACCTCCGGGCGTGGTAAGATTTTCTGGTGCCAATGACTGCAATATAGCTTGCCAATTGCGACAATTATCTCCTCCCCCGGAAAAATGCCAGCTATCATCTCGTTATCTGGAACGGGCATCTGTGGGGGGAACGATTTTTGGCGTCCGCGTTTCAAAGAAGACGGATTATCGGCCGAGTAGGCAGGAGGCCATCAGGTCGAAAAGAGGCGATATGCTCTGGAGAACAAAACCATCTCAAAGCCTCTTAAAGTACACAGTTATAGCAGCTATACGCGCCAATCCCCTGGGACTTTGAGGCGACCTGCCAATGCGGGCCCTTGTGGCGGGCCTTCCCGGTCATAGTGGAAATGGACCTGGCCGACCTGGGGCGATAATAAAAAACCTTCCCCTGGGGCAACATCCAGGAGGCCCACTCCCTGGCGCCGGGGCTGGATTACCCCGGCGTCAGCCCGGAGCACGCCTAGTTTAAGGACCAAGGGCGGGCTGAATACGTCGCGGTGACGGACACCGAGCCCCTGGAGGGGTTCAACCTGCTCTCCCGCGCCGAACGCATCCGGACCCTGGGGCGCCTCACCAAGGGGTTTCTCTACTACGTCTCGGTGACCGGGATCACCGGGGCCCGCACCGAACTTCCTTCGGACCTGGTGGCGTCTCTGAAAGAAGTGCGCTCCCTGGTGAAATGCCCCCTGGCGGTGGGTTTCGGCATTTCCACCCCGGAGCAGGTGGCGGGGCTCGCCCCTTACGTGGACGGGGTGCCGGCGGGCAGCGCCATCGTCCAGCGGGTGGCCCGCCTGAAGGGCCCGGCGCTGATCAAGGAGGTGGGCGATTTCATCGCCGCCCTGAAGGCGCCCTTACGCTCTCCTCCCTAAGTATTGCAGCAAGACTAATAAGCGGCCCCTGACCATCCGGGTGGATGGCCGGGGGCTTTTTTTTCACCATGGACTCATGGGGACGCTGTAACAATTTTGTAACCTACTGTATATAAAAAATTAGGTAATTCTACTAGGTTGAATTTAAGATCGTTAATGCATATGTGAATATTAATTCACATAAACAAGGAAGCGCTTATGAAGGTAATCTCTCTCCTTATTTCATTCGTGGCGGTGGTGTTGATTTTTGCCAGTCCGGCTTTTGGGTTTGTGGGTATTGGTTATTCACCCTACCACTACGATGGTCAGAATCCTAATAATGGCCCGGCGATACCCGATGCCCAGTTCATTGCCGATCTGCAGACTATAGCGGCAAAATTTTCGGACATCAGGACCTATGGGGATGACGCCACCCACCGGCTCGATCAAATCGTGCCCCTGGCTGCCGCCAACACTCCCAGTCTCAAGATCTGGCTGGGAGCCTATGAGGATACCTCCTATAACTCAAATGCCAACACGGCCTATCTTGACACTGCCATCAGCCAGGCCAATACCTACAGCAATGTCGAGGCCGTGGTGGTGGGCAATGAATGCCTGGTGGGCGATCCCGGCGGCACCTTGAGCACGGACCAAGTGAATGCCGATTTACAGTATGTCAAAACCAGAATCACCAGGGCAGGCGTTAAGGTCACCACCTGCCTAACCTATGGGGCCGCCGCCGATGCCCGGGGGCAGGCGTTGAAAGACAATTGCGACGTTATTATGATCAATATTTATCCCTTTTACGGGGGGGTTGACGTCCCCAACAGTGCGGCCATCAATAATCTGATCAACGCCCATCAGAACATCTTTATCCCCGAGTATCCCGGCAAAACGATTGTTTGCGGGGAAACCGGCTGGCCCAGTTCCGGCCCACCCTGTTACAATTCAGATAGTGGCTTGACAGCGTACCCCGGTTTAGCCAACGAAGAAACCTATACCCAACAAGTAATCGCCAATGGGCCTAGTCTTGGGGATACCTTCATCTACAATGCTTTTGACGAGCCCTGGAATCCGGGAGATATACGCTGGGGGAAGTATTGGGGGATATGGGATAGTAACCGCAAACTCAAAGTCAAGTTAGCTCCCGGGGATGTTCTACACCGTGATGCGTCCGGGGCGTTGTTTCTGTTGAATTAGCGCCATGAACCGGAGGAATGATATAAGGGTGATCCGTTTCTTACCGCAATCTTGGTAAGACCATGATGCCTGGCCCTCTGAGCCGGGAGGCGCACCCGGAAGAACGCGAAGAGATCGAACGACAGGTGCGGGAGGCCTACCGGGAGTTCCGGGAAGAGTTGGCGGAAAAAGCCTGGCGGGCCTGGATGCAGAGTATCGGATAAAGAAGAGAGGCAACGCCCATCTTCCCTCTTTCAAGAACAACTGGCCCGGGCTGCGAACGGCCCCCGCACCCTGGCCCCTGACTTTGCCGCCAGAGAGGTTGGCCTGGTTTTGGGAAATCCTCCCTGGGAGCGCCTCAAGCTCCAGGAACAAGAATTTTTTGCCATAAGGAGGTTAGCCAAGAAGAGAATTGGTCTGTTGGTCTTGGTCTTAGCCGTGGTCTTGAGCAGCAGACGGCGTCGGCGGAATTTTATGTGATCGCCGGGGGCGGGGCGCCGGGCACCAGGATCATCAGCGTGCCCTTTACTATTAATAGCCCGGGCTTTTATTATCTGAGCCGGGATCTGACCTATAACGGCAGTGGCAACGCCATTTCCGTCAATGCCGATGATGTCACCATTGACCTTATGGGCTTCAGGCTGGCACATAGTGGTGCCGTCGGGTCTACCGCCGGCATATTTATGTCTGGGCGTTCCAACGTGGAGATCAGAAACGGCACGGTACAAGGCTTTGGTATTGGCATTGGTGACGATTCTTCTGATGCCACTAAACACCGTGCCATCAATATCCGAGCCATTAACAATGGAACTGGGATCTTTTTTGGTGGCAATAATCATCTGATCAAAAATTGTAACGGCTCGAATAATGCGGGTAATGGCCTTTTTATGGCTTCCGGAATTATTGCCGACTGTGTGGCCAGCAACAACCTATGGGGCATTCAGATGTGGGGACCGGGCAGCGTCCTCGGAAATATAGCCATGAATAATACTAGCCACAATTTCCAGTTCGGAAACGTTGACACGATAACCAGTATATTGGTTGACCGGAATAGCGCTTTCGGCCTGAACCCAAACTATTATAAAGAAGACGGGGCAACGGGTGTGGTCTATGGGGTGAACTCTGGCACCCCTTAAGAAAAAAGGGGCGGACAGGTGTCCGCCACTAGGTTTTGGTGGGCCGGGCCACCCTGCATTTTATAGAATTCTTCGGACGGCACTTACCTCGGCAATCTGAGGAGAATAGAGTTGAGGAGAGGCCGGCGGTATGGCCGCCTGCTGACCCAGGCCTGCCTGGACCGCGCCCGGGACCTCTCGATACCCACCATTTTCCTCTACACCGGAACCTTTATGATTGTGGCCCGCAAGCTCTACGAAGAACTGGGCTTCAAGCGCGCCCCGGATTTGACCGGGACCCCGGCCCCATCGCCTACCGCCTGGACCTCGCTTGGAAGACAATCCGGCCCACAATACATAAGTGATAAGACTACCGGGTTTGAAATGCAGTTATGATAACCATCTCCGCTACCAAAGATTATTAGTTTTATAGCGGAGATATAGCAGCAAGCTTCACTTTTAAAGGGTGTTTATCATGTCCGCACCGGGACCATAAAATTTATCCAGGTCCCCTTACCCTCCTGGCTCCAGATCTCCAGTGAGCCTCCCATCATCCGCACCCGCTCTTCCATGGCTACCAGGCCCAACCCCTTCCTTGGGGCATCTTTGTCAAGAATACGATCCAGAGCAAACCCTCTGCCATTATCCTCCACTCGAAAAGAGACCCGCCCATCCAATTTTCTTATGGTGAAGGATACCTGGGTAGCCTGGGCATATTTGGCGATATTGGTAAGGGATTCCTGGAAGATCCGATAGATATTTATCTCCTCCGCGGTTAAAAAAAGGCCCCCTATGTCATCCATGTCCTGGGATACAGCGATGCCATGATAGGAGTGGAAGGTTTCCACGAGATGCCTTAACGCCGCCGTCAGGCCCAAATCCTCTAAGAGGGAGGGACGCAGGTCCCGGGCGAGACGGCGGACATTTTCAATGATCTCATAGACATAGTTAAGGGTTTGGTTGCAGTGGTCTCGAATTTCCCCGCGCTCCGACGGCACCATCTTGGTGATGGCCCGCAGTTGCATGGTTAAGACCATCAGGGACTGGCCCAGGTCGTCATGCAGTTCCAGAGCGATCCGATTGCGTTCCGCTTCCTGGGCATTGATCAGCTGGGAAGCCAGGTAGCGAAGTCTCCCTTCCGATTCTTGCAGAGCCGCCTCAGCCTGCCATCGTAGGGCGTCCCGTTCCAAGGATTCCATGGCAAAGGAAACGTCATGGGCCAGGGATTCCAGCAGGCGGACCTCCTCATCGGTAAAGAACCCCGGCTCACCTGCATACATGGTCAACGATCCCACTCACCTGGTTGTCGACCCGCAGGGGAAAAGCCCCGGAAGATCGATAGCCCCGCTGCAAGGCCTCTTCCCGCCAGGGGGCCATGCGGGGATCGTTGGCGATGTCGTTGCAGATGTCGAACCGGTCTTCCCGGATAGCGGTGCCGGTGGGGCCGCGACTTTCCGGCCCTTCCCGAAAAGAAATGCTGATGCGTTCCAGATAACCTTCCTCCAGGCCATATTGGGCCACGGCCTTGACGGCGTCACCCTGGGCATCCACCATCCCCACCCAGGCCATTTTAAACCGCCCTTCCTCCACAGCAATGCGGCAGATCTCCTGGAAGAGGACCGCCTGGTCCTGAACCCGGACAATGGCCTCGTTGACCCGGCTCAAGAAGGGGTACAGCCGGTTGACAATGGCGACCCGGGTTTCGGCCCGGAAGCGCATCAGGCCCTCGACAATGGCCACGGACAGGGACTCCATGGCTTCCTGGTCGGCCTGGGTGTATCCCCCGCCGGCCTTGTTGGCCAGGGCGATGAGACCGATGACCTTGCCGCCATGTCTGAGGGGCACCCCCAGATAAGAGGTCACGGGCGGATGCCCCGGGGGGAGTCCCACGGCGCCGGGATGGGCAGCCGGATCGTTAGCAACGACGGTGCGGCCTTCTTAATTACCTCCCCGATAAGTCCCCGCATCTCCAGGTTGAGCAGTTTGACTTTTTGTTGCCCGTCCTCACCCATGCGGCAGGCGACCCACCCCGGGTCGCTGAACGCGGCAATGGTGAGGCTACCGGTCTGATTCACTTCCCCGATAAACCCAAAGGGGCTGTCGGTCAATTCTTCCACCACTGCCAGACAGGTGCGCCCCAACTCTTCTTCGGTTTTACAGATCAGGAATTCCCGGAAAATCCGGTTGATGGCGGACACAATGGCGTTCTGTCTGAGGATGCCGGCCTCAGCGGCCTTGAGTCCCGAGATGTCCACCCCCATTTCCAGGACCAGGGAGGAGCCGTCCACGTCGGTGAAGGGGTGGTCATGGACCTGATAGTTGCGTCCGTCCGGCCCGGTCCATTCCCAGATTTGCGGCGTTTTAGATTTAAAAACCTCCAGGGCCTTGCAGCCCTCGCAGGGAGCATCGATTCCGAACAAAAATTCGTAGCACAGCCGGTTTTCCGGGTCCCCGAAGCGCCGGACAAACTCCCGGTTGGCATAGGGGATGGTGCATTCGGGGCTGATCAACGCCACATAAGCGGGGATCTTTTCCAGCATGTCGAAGAACCGCCGGCGCTCGGCTTCCTGGGCTTCCTGGGCCCGCCGGCGGTCGGTGATGTCGATTATCGTAGACCGGCTCATCAAATAATGGCCGGCGTCGTCTTTGACCGCGGTAGCATTCAAAAGCACCGGCAGTATGGTGCCATCCTTCCGAAACACCTCAAACTCGAGATCGCTGACCCAGCCCCGCTCCTTGAAACCGGAGAAGCTGTTCTGGAAGGTTTCCTGACCGGCAGGAGTCAGGAGGTCGACAAAATGCATGCCGCCCAACATTTCCTCCCGGGTATAGCCCAGCCAGGCCAGTTCAGTATTGTTAACCTGGACAAACCGGCCTTCCGGATCCAGGGAGTGATACCCGCAAGGGGCGTTGTCGTAAAGGTCGCGCACCAGGGCTGCATGTTGCGCCAGGGCTTTTTCCGCCATCTTCCGTGCGGTGATGTCCTGGACGATGCCCAGGAAGAAGCGGGACGGTCGCCGGGATTGATCACGCTGACGCTGAGGTCGACCCAGATGACCGTCCTGTCCTTGCGGATATTGCGTTCTCCCTCCGGGACAGATTTATATCACCGGTGAGAAAGCCGGTTCGTACTCCAGATTCAGGTGTTGGTCGTCTGGATGGCAAACGTCGGCGACATTCATGGAGGCGAGTTCCTCGGCGGAGTAGCCGATGATTTGGCATAAGGCCTGGTTGACCCGCTGAATCCCCAAATTGTGGTCCACAATAACTGCACCCACGGGGGATTGCTCGAAGGCGGTCCGGAAGCGCGCTTCGCTCTGCCGGAGCAATTCCTCCGCGGTGCGGCGCTCCTCCATTTCAAGCTGCAGCTGTTCCACGGTCCGCCTCAGGTCGGTTGTCCGCTCCCGTACCCGCTGCTCCAACTCGTCGTGGGCTCGGCGCAAGGCCTCTTCGGCCGCTTTGCGCTCGGTGATGTCCTGGGTCGTACCGAACCCTCCCAGCAACTGGCCTTCGGAGCCGAATTCCAGTTCGGCCCGTTCCCGCAGCCACTTCACCGTGCCGTCCACTATGATGCGGTGCTCGATGTCGTAGGGTTCGCCCTTCAGAGCCGCCATCCACTTTCGGTCCGCCATCCCGCGGTCCTCCGGGTGCACGGTCCCGAGAAAGGTTTCGTAGGTCATGGCCGTTCCACCAGGAACCCCGAAGATCCGGTGATTTTCGTCGGACCAGGTCAGCTCGTTTTTCTGGACATTCATCCGCCAGCTGCCTGTCTGGGCCACTGCCTGGGCCCGGTTCAGGTCTTCCCGGCTCTCCCTGAGGGCCTCCTCGTCTCGCTTGCGCTCGGTGATGTTCCGCACGAAGAAAAACATCCGGCCGCCGGCGATGGGCCAATAGCTGATATTCGGTTCGGCGGGCCAGATTCGACCGTCTTTGGAGCGGAGTCTGGTTTCGAAAATGACGTGGCCTTCGAGCCGCACCTTTTCGATGGCGGCGGTGACCTCGGCCGGCGTCTTCTGCGCTTCAATATCAGGAATGCTCATAGTGAGCAGTTCCTCGCGGCTGTAGCCCAAGAGGTCCACAAAGGCGTCGTTGAACTCCAGGAAGCGACCTTCCATATCGGCTATGCAGAACCCGTCGACTGAGGTCTCGATCACCGCCCGGTACTTGGCCTCCCGTTCCCGCAGCTTCTCCTCGGCCTCCTTGCGAGGGGTTATGTCCTCCATGAGGCTGACAATGCCGGTAAAAGTACCGGTCTCATCGTACATGGGAGCTACCGAGACGCTGACGTCGACCAGAGAGCCGTCTTTTCGCAAGCGTCTCCGTTCAATCCCGGTGAACCGCTCCCCCTGGCCCGCCCGCCGCAGAACTTCCCCGACTATCTCCCGTTCGTCCGGGGGCACCATGGGGAGTCTTTGTCCCACCATTTCGGCGGCGCTCCAGCCGAGCATCCCTTCCGCCGACGGATTGCAGCTCAGGATCGTTCCTTCCTCGTCCAGTTGCATGATGGCCAGGGGAGAGTTCTCGATTATGGCCGACAATTGTGCGTTGGCGGTCCGGAGCGCCTCCTCGAACCGCTTGCGGGCTGTGATATCCGTGGCATAAATACGGATTACCTTAAACGGTTCGACATAAGCGATATTTTCGGCGTAAACCGCATCCTTGACCCGCACTTCCCGGTAAAAAGCCGCTTCCTGCTGTTCAGTCGCCGGACTCAGGATATTCTCCAGATCCTCGGGCAAAAAGGCCTCGGGCTCTGCGGCCCCGCCCCCACCCTGAAGGGCGGTAAGGGCAGCCTGATTGCAGAAGGTGATAGCGCCGGTGAAGTCGACTTCCAAAACCGGGTTCACATTTAACCGGGGAAAGGAGGCGAGCCGCCGAATCTCGGCTTCCGCAGCCTTGCGGGCGGTAATATCGTTAATGAAGGAATAATAGTAGGAGGGCCGGTCTTGCTCATCCCGGCGCAGGTGCACCAACAATTCCACCGACACCAGGGTGCCGTCTTTGCGCCAGTATTCCTTTTCATAGCGCACCGGCCGGCCGGTGCGCTCCAGTTCTTCAAGTTGGGCGGCTTCATGGTCCCGCCATTCCGGGGGGGTGATATCGGTAGCCCAGTTGAGCGCGCCAAATTCTTCCCGGCTGTATCCGAGGAGTTGCGGGAAAGCCGCATTGAACAGACCCAGGCGCCCGTCCAAGAATCCCACCCCGAAGGGTTGGGCGGAACTCTCCAGCAAATCCGCCAGAAAAGCTGACTGGCTCCGGCTCTCTTCCAGGTCGGCTTCCGCCTGCTTGCGCTCCGTGATGTCCTGGTAGGTGGCGACTGCAGCGATGATGCGGCCCAAGCGGTCCCGGACCGGGGCGGCGTTTACCCACAAGGTCCTCCGGATGTCGTTTCCGCCCAACACCTCGATCTCCTCCCCGGCAACTACCTGTCCTGTTGCCAGGGCTCGGGGCAGGGGAAACTCATCGGACTGCAGCGGGCGACCGTCGGGATGAGAGGCTTGAAACTGTGATAGGAACTCCAGTCCATCTTCCGGAGACAATGAACGGCCGAAAATGGTTGACATCTTGCGGTTGACCAACAGCAATTTCCCTGAATGAGCCTCGGCGATGACGATGCCCTCGGGCATTTGCTCCAGGGTGGTTGTGAGACGGGCCCGCTCCCTTTCCAACTCGTCCGTCACCCGAAGCAGTTCTTCTCTCTGCACTTCCAATTTTAAAGTCTGGGCCTTCAGGCTGGCGGTGCGCTCCTGCACCATTTGTTCCAGGCGGTCCCGGTGGTCGCGCAGTTCCCTTTCCACGGCTCTCAGATTAGAAATGTCCGTCGCCGTCACCCGGCAATGGGTCTGGCCCCCGGTGTCTTTCCAGAGAATGCCATCCAGGCGGGCCACCAATTCTCCGAACCGTCCTTTGAGACTGACCTCGCAGCTTTGGCGGCTCCGGTTTTCCAGAACCTGCGGCAAGAAGCGGTTGAAGACCCCCATATCCTCCCGGGCCACGAATTGGAGGAACTTTTTTCCAACGAGATTGCCTCGCTCCACTCCCAGCAGGCTGGCCGCGGTAAGGTTAGCCTCCAAAATCCTGCCGGTCTCGTCCAGGGTAAAGTAGCTCACCGGGGCGAAATTATAGAGGTCACCGTAGCGGCTGCGGGATTCCTCCAGATTGACCTGGGTTTCGCGCAGCTCCTCGTTCTGGATTTCCAGCTCCACCTGGTGCACCCGGAGTTCATGCACCAACCGGCGGATTTTTTCCGGGGTCAGATCTGCCAGGGCTTCCTTTTGCCCCTGCAGCTGCTTTTCTGCCCGGCGCCGCAGCGCCGTTTTTTCCCTGGACTTGGTTTTCCGGTCTTCCATGCTTGTTGTCCTTGGGCGGTTGTGCCCGTGAGCCGCTCGCAGTGGTCAGCGACTGCGGACCCCTTCACGACTTCGGTTGTAGCGCTTCCCCTTCCTGGCCAGGGGTTATGTCCTCAATGGCCAGGATGATACTGCCCCCGTTCCTGGCCTACGCATTGTTCTAAGCGGTCTTTTCCTTTTTCACGACGCACTCCTCAGTGTGGCTGGATCACCGGGTTGCTTTTGCATTTTTGCTAGTTAACCATAAGAACAAAGGGGCGCGATTGAGGATAGATGAGCCTCGGGGCTGGCCAAACTGCGGCAGCAGACGGGCAGAAGACGCCGCAATTGTCACCGGGTACCTGAACCTTGTATAACACAACTGTCAAAATTCTTTGAAAGATTTAAAACGACTGTACAAGATACTTGAGGAAGATGCACCTCACCCAGGTGCGCGTTTTGATCTCTGCATCGAACCGCTCCAACATATTGATGGACTTCATGTGCTTATGAGTCCCGGCGCATTAAGGCAATCTAAGAGATCGTCAGGCAGAAGAATCAGGATATCGGGGTCGTGCGAACCTTGACATCAGTCGTTATAAGCCTTAAACAGTTGACATATCTAAAATCGATTTCATCCTAGCTGTCTGCGAGCAATAACCAATGCCCCCCTATAGTATTATACTCGCAGATGATCATGTTCTGGTCCGCGAAGGACTGAGGCGGCTTATTGAGGAAGATCCCGAACTGCGGGTGGTGGACGAAGTGGGGGATGGCCTTGAACTTTTAGAAATCCTTGAAGAATCTACTCCAGATATGGTCATAATCGATATTAATATGCCCAGATTGCGAGGGCTTGAAGCAACTAAGTTCATTAAGGAACTTTATCCAGAAGTTAAAATATTGATCTTGACTATGAATAAAAACAAGGAACTCGTCTATCAAGCAATGAATTGCGGTGCAGATGGTTATTTGCTTAAAGAAGATGCAAATGAAATACTACATTCCGCCATAAAAACTATTCGATGCGGTAAGACGTTCATCTCACCTCTCATTTTTGGTTAATAAATTTCGTTCTTACTTTTTATGTTATGTTTAAGCAATATCTTTTATTCAAGATTCAACTATATGGTTTTATTCCGATCAGGGGAATGTTTTAAGCGGGGGAGTTCTACGAAGCTGGAAGTTACAAGGTCACAGTACGATATCTCCTATGTGCAAAGTCAAGTTCAAAAGAGCTAACAGTGGTATCTTATAGAACCCAACCCGTCTCCTATTCGTGGTTCCTCTTCATTCTCAGGACCGCAAGCAATTTATTCGGGGTATTCAGATCGGGGCTGACAAACTTGCCAACGTGGTTGCGGACTAATGAGCACACACAGATAGCGATCGCCATGCCCCAAACCGGTTTCTTTCAACCTTGTCTAAGCCGCAAGTGGAAGCGCGTATGCCCGTCCATCAAGCAACATTCGTCTCATCCGCAGTAACAGGGTGCGGGCAATGGCCACAATGGCCCGCTTGCCCCCTGAACGGATTTTGATCCTTTCATACTTCTCGCGCATCACCTGGTCCTTGGTAATCAGTTTCCATGAGGCTTCGACCAATATGGCCCGTAGAGTATTCTTGCCGATGCCGGTGATGCGGCCCATGCGCACCTTATCCGCGCTGGAGTATTGGGACGGGGTTAAACCCACGTAAGCCGCCAGTTGTTCGGCACGTCGGAAGCGGGACACGTCCTGCAGTTCCAACAGTAGTTCCATGGAAGAGATTAACCCGACCCCGGGGATGCTCTGCAAAATCTTAACCCGCTCCTGGTACAGCTCAGTCTCGGATAATTCCCGCAACAGCTGGGTTTGTTTGTCGATCTGCGCACTTAAAAATTCATATTGCTCCAGCAGACGGTTGAAGCTTTCCTGCATCCAGCGGTTCCCAAACCTGATGTGCCTCAGAGTCTCGAAGTATATCTGGGTCCATCTTCCTCGTGGTTCTTCCAGACGAATCCCGAAAAAACTCAGCTCTGCCTTGATTCGGCTCTGGGTCCGCACCCGGTCCCTGACGAGTTGCCGGCGCCGACGGATGACTTGGCGGTGGTAAAGTTCCTCCTCACTGGGCACCCATACCCGCTTCAACATCCTCTTGGCCAACAGATGGGCCAGTTTACTGCTGTCCCGCCGATCGGTCTTGACCCGGTTGCCGTACTCCTGGGGAACCAGACTCGGAGGAGTAACTATGCAAGGGATGCCATGCTCCACCAGGCGGTCATGAAGCCGGAACCCAAAATATCCGGCTTCATAGACCGCCTGCAGTTGATGTCCAGCGTATCGAGCCAGTATACGCTGGAGAGACTCCCAGTTCCCTGGAATGCTGGCGCTGAACAACTCCAGGTCCACTGTCCGAATGGTTACGTGCCACCTGATTTTATGCAGGTCGATTCCGACAAATAAATCCTCTTCGCTTGTAACCTGATGCTTGGGTTGTCTCATCGCAGCCTCCTTTCTTGATGTGGTGGGACTGGCCTAGATTCCCAGAATACCACCAACCGATAGGGCAGACAGAGCTTTCCTTTGCATCATAGTTACTTGCCATTATCTGTAATTCGGATGCGAACTTCCAGGGGCGGTCCGGCGGGACGGCCCTCCACTTTCAGGGGGTTGGGAGGGGAGTTTGAGGGCAGGAACGGGGGACCATACGAAAATATCCCCCGGTCTTCCCCTCAAAAATTCCTTTCTAGAAAACCAGCGCTCCGAAGCCCCGGGTCAGGAGGCCCAGGATGAGCGCCAGGATGAGCGACAGGGCCACGGCCGTGCTGGCGCCCTTCCAGCCCAGTTCCCGGCTCATGGCGGCGACGGTGGAGGCGCAGGGGATGTAAAACAGCACGAAGATAGTGAAGGTGAGGAGTTGGGTGAGCGTGAGCGCGGAGGTGATCTGGGCGGTGCCCAGGGCCTCGGCGAGCATGATCAGGGCCAGTTCTTTGCGCATGATCCCGAAGATCAGGGTGGTGCCCAGCACCGCGGGCAGGCCCAGGAGGGCGGTGAAGGGGAGGCAGAGATTGTTGACGTACACCTCCAGGTGGTAAAACTGCAGCAGGCTCAGGACCAGGCTGCCCACAATGAGGATGGGGCAGGCGGTGACCATCCCCATCCCTAAAAATTGAAAGCTGCCCCCAGCATGGGGCCATGGAACCAGCCATGTATGGCGATATCCTTGGCGGCGCCGCTGCCGGAAAAATATCGGCCGCGGTAGCCGCCATAGATGCGAATGTTTTTATGCACCTGGTAACCAATCAAGGCTTCGAGCACACTGTCCACGTTATTGTAGGCGACAAAGCCAAAGCCGCCACAATCGGCTCTGAGCAGCAGGTTAACTTTCGGCGTCAACCAGAAGCCGATCCGCATCCCCAGGAAAGGTTCAAAAATCGACAGCTGCACGGCACTAAATAGATTCCCGCCCCGGCTGATTTGCTGCTGGCCAAAGGGGCCGGTCAAGGTGGCATCAAGGTTAAGGCTGGTGTCCTGATTGTAGTAAGTGTAACGGAGCCCGCCCAAAAGCTCAAAAGACACCACGGGAAGCGGTTTGTCGGCCTTGAGGGGCAAGGTCCCCACCAAATAGCGCACCCCCACATCCTGCCACAGGACTCGAGTCCACAGCTTCAGGTCACCCGAGAGTTGCAGAGTAACCGGAATGGTCCCCGGCAGTTGCTTGGGGTTAAGTTTGAGCTCCCTGGCCCCTCCGGCACTGATGCTTTCGCCGATATACAGAAACGTGGTGTCTGAAAAGACCCCCCACTTGCCGTACCAGACCTCAATCCGGCCCATGCCCCCCATGGCCTTGCTGAAGAGCAGCGGCACGAGTTCATACCAGGGCACATTGGCCACGACGGTGCCGCTGAATCTGCCCTGGTGGCTGAGGTCAAGATGCGCCCCCGGAACCCACAGATAGGGGGCCACAAAAAACTGCCAGCCCTCCTTGTAAATGGGCAGGCGGTCATCATCTTTGGTGGTATCGGTCTTCTCCGCAACGGCGCCGGGCTCATTCGGGGGGATGGAAGTATCGGCAGCCAAACCGGCCTGCCAGGCCAGGGTCACCAACAGGACTGAAACTAATCCTACCCGTAACAAATTACCCCAGAAACTGGTCATCGCTTCCATCCCCCTATTAAAGTATTATGGCTTTAATGACCGCGAACCTTGGCCGCACGGTACCATCATCTTCTTTGGCCACCTGGGCAACTTACTTCTCATATCATATAAAGGCCATTTCATTCCAGCGATTTCGCTGAGGCTCAATGCCGCTCCATAAATATAGAGCAAATCACCGCAGCAGCGCTGACTCCTTGACATGGGGTTAATATGCACTAGCTTTACAACAAGATTATTGTTAAAAAATTTTTCACTTCGAGTGCCTGCCCCATGGCCAATGAACAAATCCCTCCTCGCATCCACGTGCTGGCCAAGCCCACCGGGGCGACGTGCAACCTGAACTGTTCCTATTGTTTTTTTCTGAACAAAGAGCAGCTCTACCCCGGCAGTGACTTTCGCATGAGTGACGAGGTGCTGGAGAATTACATCCGCCAGCTCATCGAGTCCCATCGCACTGACAAGGTGACGGTGGCCTGGCAGGGTGGAGAACCGACCCTGATGGGCCTCGACTTCTACCGGCGCGCCATCGAATACCAGAGCCGGTACCAGCGGCCGGGCATGAGCTTCGAGAACACCATGCAAACCAACGGCACGCTCTTGAACGACGACTGGTGCGAGTTCTTCCGCGAGCATGGCTTTCTCATCGGCATCAGTATCGACGGTCCCGCGGCACTGCACGATGTCCACCGGGTGGACAAAAGCGGCCGGCCGACCTTTGACCGGGTGATGCGAGGCCTGCGGCTGTTGCAGAAGCATGGGGTGGAACATAATATTCTGACCACCGTCAATCGAATCAACGCTGATCATCCCCTGGAGGTCTACCGGTTTCTCCGGGACGAAGCCGGCGCCACCTGGATGCAGTTCATCCCGGCCATCGAGCGCCTCAACGACGCCGGGGTCTCCCTCTGCCAGGAAGGGACCACCGTTTCGGAGCGGTCGGTGCTGCCGGAACAGTTCGGTAATTTCCTGAGCACCATTTTTGACGAATGGGTCAAGCATGACGTCGGCCGGGTGTTCGTCCAGACCTTCGAGGCGACGGTGAGAAACTGGCTGGGCCTGCCCTCTTCCGGCATGTGCGTCTTTGATGCCACCTGCGGTCACGGACTCGCCCTGGAGCACAACGGCGACCTGTACTCCTGCGACCATTTTGTCGAGCCCAAGCACTTGCTGGGCAACATCCGGGAAACCCCCATGATCGACCTGGCGGGCTCCGGCCAGCAGCTCACCTTTGGCCGCGACAAGCTGGCGACGCTGCCCCGTTACTGCCGGGAATGCGAGGTGGGTTTTGCCTGTAAGGGTGAATGTCCCAAGAACCGGTTTCTCACCACGCCGGCGGGAGAACCGGGGCTGAACTACCTGTGTGAGGGTTACCGGGCGTTCTTCCAGCACGTCGACCGCCCCTTGAAGATCATGGCCGGCCTGCTGCGCCGGGGATTTCCGGCGGCTCAGGTCATGCAGGTTCTCGCTGAGGAGGAGGGCAGGTCAGCCCGGGCGCCCGCCAAAACCGGCCGCAATGATCCCTGCCCCTGCGGCAGCGGCCGCAAGTTCAAGAAATGTCATGGCCGGGAAGTGACGGCCCAAGCTGGGCGAACTTCCCGGTAGTCAACGCGGTCCCAGCCATGCCGGAAAAGACTTGCATCAGGGTTACCGGCAGGCGGCTCAATTGTTTTCTTGCACCCTAAAAGGAGGGTCTATGGCAGCAGAAAAGAAACCGAACATCCTGGTCATCTGGGGCGATGACATCGGCATGTGGAACCTCAGCGCCTACAGCCACGGCATGATGGGCTACCGGACGCCGAACATCGACCGCATCGCCCACGAAGGGATCATGTTTACCGATTGTTACGGCGAGCAGAGCTGCACTGCGGGGCGTTCGGCCTTCATCACCGGCCAAAGCGTCTTCCGCACCGGCTTGAGCAAGGTGGGGATGCCGGGAGCCGATATCGGCCTGCAGGACGAAGACCCCACCATCGCCGAGTTGTTGAAGCCGCTGGGCTACGCCACCGGTCAGTTCGGCAAGAACCACCTGGGCGACAAGGACAAATTTCTGCCCACCGAGCACGGGTTCGACGAGTTCTTCGGCTTCCTTTACCACTTAAACGCCTGCGAGGAGCCGGAACTGCGCGATTACCCCCCGGAGGCGGACTTCCCCGACTTTAAGAAAAACTACGGACCCCGGGGCGTGCTCCGCTGTTCCGCCGACGGCCGCATCGAAGACACCGGCCCGCTGACCAAAAAGCGCATGGAGACCATCGACGACGAGGTCCTGGCCGCGGCCACGGAATACATCGACCGCCAGGCCAAGGCCGATAAGCCATTCTTCGTGTGGTTCAACACCTCGCACATGCACTTCCGGACCCATGCCAAGCCCGAGAGCCTGGGCCAGTCCGGGCGCTGGCAGTCGGAATACCACGACGTCATGATCGACCACGACAACTGCGTGGGCGCCCTGCTGAAGCAATTGGACGACCTGGGCATCGCCGACAACACCATCGTCATGTACAGCACCGACAACGGACCGCACATGAACTCCTGGCCCGACGGGGCCATGACCCCCTTCCGCAACGAGAAGGACTCCAACTGGGAAGGGGCCTTCCGGGTGCCGGCCATGATCCGCTGGCCCGGCAAGATCAAACCCGGCACCGTCTCCAACGAGATCGTCAGCCACATGGATTGGCTGCCCACCTTCCTGGCCGCCGCCGGCGACCCGGACATCAAAGAGAAACTCCTCAAAGGACATCAGGCGGGCGCCAAGACCTTCAAGGTCCACCTCGACGGCTACAACCTCCTGCCTTTCTTGAAGGGCGAGGTCAAGAAGAGCCCCCGGGTAGAGTATTTTTATTTCTCCGATGACGGCGACCTCATGGCCCTGCGCTACGACAACTGGAAGCTGATCTTCATGGAGCAGCGGATGGTAGGCACCCTGCGGATCTGGCAGGAGCCGCTGGTGCCGTTGCGGTTTCCGAAGCTCTTTAATCTCCGCACCGACCCCTTCGAGCGGGCCGACATTACCTCGAACACTTACTGGGACTGGATACTCGATCACGTCTACCTGTTTCTGCCGGCCCAGAAAGTCGTGGGGGAATTCCTGATGACGTTCCAGGAGTACCCGCCGCGCCAGAAGGCGGCGAGCTTCACCATCGACCAGGTGTTGCAAAAACTCCTGGGAGGTGCCGGTAGCCGTTAACGTTGCTCTTAATTCGTACCATTCCCTGCAGATTCATCGGATGTGGTGGGTCTGCGGGGTCACCAGACTTCAATTCGATTGGGTTGAAGGCAGCAGACCCGGTATGACGAGCCTCGAGGTTCGCATGCCCCTCTCGTACGTCTCCATCCCAGACGTTTTAATATTTTTCTTTTTAACTCTCGGTCCCCTCAGGGCCATTGCCCCTTTTGCCCAGTTGACCCAGGGATGCGACCCGGCGTTTCGCCGGGCCGTGGCCTGGCGGGCTACGACGACTGCCACCATCACCGTTTTAGCGGTGGCCCTGCTGGGCTCCCTGGTTTTGGAAAATTGGCGCGTTTCCATTGCTGCGATCGTTATCACTGCCAGCATCATCCTCTTCTGCCAGGCATTTCAGCAGATCATGCAACCGCTGGCGCCAGCGCCCTTGCCTACCACGGAATGCGCTGATCAGTCGCCGCCATCCCTGGCAATTGCGCACTTCCCCTTGGCAATTCCCGGCCTGGTCTCGGCTCCCGGCATTGCGGCCATTGCCGGGTTCATGGCGATTGCTGCCGGCCACTGGACGCAAAAGGGCATCGTGTTAGCGGCTTTGCTGGTGATCATGGGGCTGAACCTGGTCACCTTGCTCAACATCGAGGCGATTTTAAAGCACGGGTCCCCTGTTGGTGCAACGGGTCTTTGGCTGGGTGATGGCCGTGCTCCAGGCGGCCCTGGCGGTGCAATATCTCATCAATGGTCTGGTGCGCCTGGGGGCTCTCCCCCCTCTGGTCTCATAGGGATAAATTATGGAGATGGATAGAACATCCGAAGGAGATAAATGTTTCCAACGAACTTGCCAAAGAGCGGACCCGCGAAGCTGCGGACCGAACCCTCATGGCGTGGATCCGCACCTGCCTGTCGCTGATCGGGTTCGGATTTGGCATCGCTAAGTTCCGGGATATTCTCGTCGAAGCTGGCATGCGCCGAGGCCCCGAACACCTTCAGTCCACCCTGATTTTTGGATTAAGTTTTATCGCCCTGGGCATATTCGGTCTCCTCGCCGCGGTGGTCCAACATTGGCGTATTCTACAGCATATCAAGTTTGGGACTTTCCAATACACCGGGTTCCGGCCAGTGGTAATGATAACCGCGCTCATATTGCTGCTCATCGGTCTCTTTGCTTTCATCTCCCTCGTGCTCAGGCTTTAACAGACCGATGCGCGAAGAAGTATTAGGGTGCAATATATTGAACCGGCCCAGTACCTAAGAAGAGCCTGCTTGTTGATACCTTGCGAGACTGTCGAAAAAGGTTTGAATTCAGCTAAAGTTTTTTCCTTCGCATAAGGTCATATCAAAAGTCAATCAAGTTGTAAAAATCGTCTAACCTATCATAATTACTGGACATTTATGTGATTTCGTGCTAGTTTGAAAAAAACTAAGCAGAGAGGCACATGGCTAAATTCAAGGCATATGATTATCGGCAGAGGGTGTTTCTGCCCGTGTCTTTGGCAGACCAGTTGATGCCCGGGACCTTGGAGTTCGCTATCCATACCCTGGTGGAAACCCGGCTGGATACCTCTATTTTTGAGCAGAAATACCGCAATGATGCAACGGGGCGCACTGCGTATGATCCCAAGATCCTCTTGAAGATCGTGTTGTTGGGGTATGCCCGGGGGCTGGTCTCCTCCCGGAAGATCGAGCAGGCTTGCCGGGAAAACGTGGTCTTTATCGCCCTGGCCTGTGGCCAGCAGCCGGATCACAGCACCGTTGCCACGTTTGTGTCCTCGATGAAGGCAGAGATTTTGCCGTTGTTTCGGGATGTCCTCTTGGTCTGCCAGGAGATGGACCTCCTCGGGGGCACCTTCTTTGCCTTGGATGGCCTCAAGCTCCCCTCTAATGCCTCCAAAGAGTGGAGCGGGACTCGGTCAGAGTTGCACAGGAAGAAAGAACGCCTCGAGGCCAAGGTGCAGGAACTGCTTAAAGAGCACGTCCAGGAGGATAACCAAGACGATCCCCCCTCCGGTCCGGGAGGCGGAGACCGAGAGCTACAAGTGCAGCGTCTCCAAAAGCAAGCCGAGCGCTTGGAGAAGTGGCTCAAAGATAATGACCCCAAGTATGGGACCACCGGCAAGGAGATCAGCAGCAACGTGACGGACAACGAGTCGGCCAAGATGAAGACGTCCCATGGCGTCATCCAAGGTTACAACAGCCAGGCCCTCATCGATGCCAAGCATCAGGTAATCATCCACGCCGAAGCCTTCGGGCGGGGACAGGATCATGCCCATGGACCGCCCATGTTGGACGGAGCTCTGGAGAATCTCCAGAGTCTGGGGCACGGTAAGGAGTACTTGGCTGGAAAAATCTTCACCGCCGACACCAACTACCACAGCGACACCAATCTGCGGAAATGCCAGGAGCTGCGCCTCGATGCTTATATCCCTGACATCTATTTCCGGCGACGGGATCCCCGCTACGCGGCGCAACGGCGGTACTGGCCCCGGCGGAAGCGGTTTGCCTTAGAGGATTTTTATTACGAGGAGGCTACCGACCACTACCTGTGCCCTCAGGGAAACCGACTTAAGCGTAAGGTGAAACAGATTTGCCGAGAGGGGATGGTGCACAGAATATATGCGGCTGAGGAAAAGGATTGTGGGTGTTGCCCTCTGCAGCTACGATGCATCACTAACAAAGGGGGCAAACGAAAATATTTGCGGGTACCCATTGGGGTTGAGCTTGCTAACCTTTCCAAGCGGATGGCCGGCAAGGTTGATAGTGAACTGGGGCGCCAGATCTATCCGCAACGTTTCGCCGTGGCCGAACCCGTCTTTGCCAACATCCGAACCCAAAAGCGCCTGGACCGGTTTACCCTCAGGGGAAAAGCCAAAGTAAATATCCAGTGGCTCCTGTATTGCATGATTCACAATATGGAGAAGATCGCAAATTATGGCTTCACCTAAGCGAAAATACGGCGGAAGATGACTCCTAACGGTGAAATGAACCTCAAGAAGAAACTGGTAGACACTCCCATCCCCCGAAAAACCTTCTAAACTTGAAACCTCGCTCAATCCAGAGAGAAGCACCTTTTACGAAATAGCTTTTTCAACAGTCACTGCCACCTGCGACAATTATCACCTCCCCCAGGAAAAATGCCAGCTTTCATCTCGTTATCTTGCACGGGTATCTGTGGGGGGAAGATTTCAGATGGCGGTGATAGGGGAACGCCAAGTTACCAGCGGGCACGGTAGGAGTTTTTAAGGACAGGAAGTATAGATAAGGTCTGGATGTGGGAGGTTCTTGGCCTGGAGATAACTATCGGATCACACATGCTTTTTTGCTGGCCCGGTGATAAACAAAAGGGTTTGGCAAGCCATTAACAATCCGTTAATAATATCTGGCCACTTTGGTTTACCACCACAGGGAGTAATGGCCTGGGGTTCTTAAGGGGAATTAAGAGCGCCGCGAGCAAGTCTGGACTTCGGAAGCAGTGGACGCAACCTTCTTCAGGCACGTCTCGGAGACTGACCTAAATTTTCCCTCTCCCCGATCTCTGGTTAATGGTTGATGGCCGTGTTGCCCGTTAATCCAAACCGAGGCAGGCCCTCGGCCACGTTCCCCTCGAGCGTCTGGAGCATGAGGCAGTGAGTGTGGCCTCGCTCGCAGATATAGGTGTGGCCGGCATTAGTCTGGGGGAGGTTTACTATCAGGTGGCCCACCAACGCAGCCGCCGATCCCGTGAGCGTGGTGTGCTGCGGAGGATGCTGCGCACAGCCATAGTCGGTAAGTTTTAGCATCTTGGCGCCCTTCCTTGAACTTAAGATACTTATGGCACAGAATTACCCGGTGACTATGCCTACTGATCATAAGTATAGATTTGAGTATGCTATACTATATAATTATTTTTCTAATTTTAATACAGTTTTTTTTAATTAAGTAATCGGAGATTATGCAGCGTCCTTGGCCAGCGCAATCAATAAAAGGTTTTTATTAGCTCTTGCCCGGAAAATATCACAAAAAGTTGCTGTTCTTGAAGCCGAATCCTCGCGTAGACGCCATGATATTTTTTAAAAATTTGAGCATACCATACCCAAAGAACCAAGATACCTCGCTTGGCGAGCCTAAGGACCCCCCAGGCCAGCACTGCCCCATAAGTTGCGCCATGGAAAAGGTGGGGGCAGATTCTCTCACTTTCCCCAAATCTGCCATAGGATTTCCATTATATCCAAGAAGCTATTTTCCCGGAAAGATCCTTTGCGCTTGATATATTTAAAATAGTTGTTATCTTAATGAAAAAAGTATTTCTTTTGCTTCAGTGTCTCAACAACTGTCTTCCGGAGGAGGATGAGATGAGAGACTCCAACCGGAAGCAGCCACAGCTATCCAATAAATCCCACCAACCTAAATCAGTCAGAGCCGGTCCCCTTATAGCCGACACTATTACAAAAGATGACCATTCCTTCCCCATCGTCGGCATGGGCGCTTCCGCGGGCGGATTGGAAGCCTTCGAGAAATTCTTTACCAACATGCCCGCGGACAGCGGCATGGCCTTCGTCCTGGTAACTCACCTGGACCCGGGACATACCAGCATGATGACCGAGCTGGTTGGCCGCTTCACCCCTATGCCGGTGGCAGAGATTACCGACGACATGCCGGTGGCGGCGAACCGATTGTATGTCATCCCCCCCAACCGGCATCTGGCTATTGACCAGGGAATCCTCAAGCTAAGCCCTCTGCCGGATCACCGGGGCCTGCGCTTGCCCATCGACATTTTTTTCCGCTCCCTGGCCGCGGACCACAGCGAAAGAGCGGTCGCAATCATCCTGTCCGGCAGCGGCTCCGACGGCGCCCTGGGCCTGCAGGCGATTCATGGCGCCGGCGGCCTGTGCCTGGCCCAGGACCCTGCCACCGCCGGATATGATGGTATGCCCCAGAGCGCCATAAATACCGGGCTAGTGGACCTGGTCTTGACGCCGGAACAAATGCCGGCGCAATTGCTGGTCTATACGAAGCAATTTTCTTCCGGGAAAAGGATCCGGGCCCCTCTGGTGGGGAAGGCTGACTCTATTCCTCTCCAGAAAATCTTGTCCCTGTTGCGGCAGCACACCGGGCACGACTTTTCCCTGTATAAGAGTAGCACCATCCTCCGGCGCATCGAACGGCGGATGCATCTCCATGATATTCGCGTTCATCAAGTATATGGGCGTTATCTCGAGGAGCATCCCGAAGAAATCCAAAAGCTCTTTAAAGAGTTCCTGATTCTGGTCACCAATTTTTTCCGGGATGCCGAGGCCTTTAGAGTACTCAAGGATAAGTGCGTCCCCCAATTTCTGGATAGGCGACCGGAGCACCAGCCCCTGCGGGTGTGGGTGCCGGGTTGCGGTACTGGAGAAGAGGCGTATTCCCTTGCCATGGTCTTACAAGAATCCCTGGATGAGCACCGGCGCGCCGACAAGATAAATATTTTTGCCACCGACCTTGACGCTGAGTCTATCGCTATGGCCCGGGCCGGCCTTTACCCCCTTAGCATCGCCATGGATGTGTCCTCCGAGCGGCTGCAGCGGTTTTTTGTCAAGGAGGAGTCCGGTTACCGCATCAAGAAACACATCCGGGAGTCAGTGGTTTTTGCCGTGCACGACCTGATCAAGGACCCTCCTTTCACCCGTTTGGACTTTTTGTCCTGTCGGAATCTCCTCATTTACCTGGAAAGCGAATTGCAGAACAAGTTGCTCCCCTTGTTCCATTACAGCCTGAATCCAGGAGGGGTGCTGTTCCTGGGCCCGGCGGAAACCATCGGACAGTTTACGGACCTCTTTACGGTCCTGGACCGCAAGTGGAAGTTATATCAACGTCGGGATGCTGCGGTTGCGAAACAGCACGTAAATTTTGCCGGCATTACCCGGATCCACCAACCTTTTGCGCCGAGACCGGCCCCTGCGGTCGATAAAGTCAGTATTGCCGAGTTGGCCCAGAGGACCCTGTTGAATCAGTTAACCCCGCCCAGTGTGCTGGTCAATGAAAAGGGCGACATCATTTACATCCACGGCCGCACCGGGGCCTATCTGGAGCCGGCCTCTGGCACCGCCCGCATGAATATCCTGGAAATGGCCCGGGAGGGCTACGCCTCGGAACTGCGGGCCGCCTTGCGCCAGGCCGCCACCCTGAAGAAGGACATCCTGCGTCACCACTTGAAGGTCAAGACCAACGGCGGCCTGGCCGACGTTCACCTGACGGTTAAGGCTTTGAGCGAACCGGCAGGACTTGAGGGCCTGTTCCTGGTGGCGTTCGAGGAGATGACGCCCCCGGTAAAGTCAAAAATCCGCCGGACATCAAAATCCAGTCAGGATGCAATCGCAATGGAACAGGAACTGAAGCTCGTCAAGGCTGATTTGCAGGCCACCACCGAAGAGTTCCAGGCCGCTAACGAGGAACTCAAATCCGCCAACGAGGAATTGCAGTCTACCAACGAGGAGTTGCAAAGCACCAATGAGGAAATGGAGACCTCTAAAGAGGAAATCCAGTCGATCAATGAAGAACTGCTAACGGTCAACAGCGAACTCCAGGTCAAGGTCGACCAGCTCTTTAAGGCCGAAAGCGATATACAGAACCTGATGAACAGTACCGAAATTGCCACCATCTTCCTGGATCTGCGCCTGTGCCTGACGCGTTACACTCCCGCGGCTACCATGATCTTCAACCTGATCCCCGGCGACATCGGCCGCCCCATAAGTCACCTCGCACACAATCTGAAATACAAACGGCTGGTGGAGGATGCCCAGGCTGTTATAGACACTTTGGTACCTAAGAAACTGGAGGTTTTCACGCATGACCGGAACTGGTTTCAGGTGCGGACCATCCCCTATCGCACCAGAGAAAATCTGATTGACGGCGTGGTGATCACCTTTACCGACATCTCCCGCGCAAGGCAGGCGGAGGAAAAGGCCCAGGCAGCGCAGCATTACGCGGAGAACGTCGTGGATACCGTTCGGGAACCTCTGCTGGTTCTGTCTCACGACCTGAAGGTGATCTCCGCCAACCACTCCTTCTACGCCCTCTTCCAGGTTTCTCCGGAGGCCACCATGGGGAAATGCATCTTTGATCTGGGGGACCGGCAGTGGGATATTCCGGAGCTGAGAAGACTCCTGGAAGAGATCCTTCCTAATAAAACCACCCTTGAAGAATATCGGATGGAGCATGACTTCCCGGACATCGGCTCCCGGACCTTTCTTCTCAATGCCCGTAAAATCATCCAAGATGACAATAGCCCCTCATTGATACTTTTGGCCATGGAGGATGTTACCAGGAGAGGCTAAGCCAAAAACCCAAGAGATTTCTAACAGGGCACACCCCTACTCTGTAGGGGTCGGCCAGGAAGGCCCGCCATGAACGAGAAACCATTAAGTATAACCAGTGCTGACCTGAGGGTCCGAGCTGAAAGATTTCTAGCCGAAGCCGGTCCAGACCTGGGAAAAATCCAGGCGGAGGATGTGAAGCGGTTGGTGCATGAACTGCAGGTGCACCAGGTTGAACTGGAAATGCAGAACCAGGAACTGCGCCGGACCCAGGCGGAGCTGGGAGAGTCCCGGGCCAGATACGTTGACCTCTATGACTTTGCCCCTACCGGCTACTTCACTTTAGACCGTAAGGGCAAGATTATCGAGGTGAATCTTACCGGCGCCCGGTTATTGGGGGTAGAGAGGCGCTGGTTGATTGATCAGCCCCTTTCCTTATGGGTGGCGCCGGAGTTTCGGGAGGCGTGCCGAGGGCATTTCCAAAAAGCATTCGAGACCGGTGGTCACCAGACCTGCGAATTGAAGCTCCAGCCCAAAGCTGGGCCTCCTCTCTCTGTGGCTCTGGAGAGTAGTCCGGTCCAAAACTCTGCGGGGGAATTTAGCCAATGTCGTATTGCAGTCAGCGACATCACCTTCCGCAAGCAGGCCGAGGCGGAGATAGGGCGCCTGGCCTCGTTCCCGCAATTGAACCCAAATCCAGTCCTGGAAGTGGATACCGCAGGCAACATCACGTATGCCAACCGTGCAGCTAGTGAGACTACCCAAAAACTGGGGTTTCAGGACGTGAAAATCTTCTTGCCGCAAGACCTGCAAGAGATTCTCGAGGCTGTATGCCAAAAGGAGAAGAATCAATTCTACCGTGAGGTGGAGATTAAGGAAGCGGTTTTCGCGGTTAATATTGCTTACATCCCGCAGTTTCAGGTGCTACGATTCTTTTTAATCGAAATCACTCAGCAAAAGCGGGCAGCTGAAGAAATAAAACGTAACGAAGCCCGGTTGGCAAGCCTGTTGAGGATCTCCCAATACCCCTCCAAGTCAATTCAAGATCTGCTGGATTTTGCCCTGAATGAGGCAATTGCGCTGACTCAAAGTAAAATCGGCTACATCTACTTTTATGATCATGAGAAGCAGGAGTTCACTCTGAATACCTGGTCCAGGGAGGTAATGAGTGAGTGCAGTATCGCTGAGGCTCAAACCTTGTACCATCTGGAAAAGACTGGGATATGGGGCGAAGCCGTGCGCCAGGGGAGGCCCATTATCGTCAATGATTTCCAGGCCCCTAATCCCTGGAAAAAAGGGGTTCCCGAGGGACATGCCAGGATAGATAAATACCTGACCGTTCCCGTGTTCAGCGACCGGCAGATTGTCGCAGTGGTGGGTATCGCGAATAAAGCCACCGATTATGACGAATCCGATGTCCTGCAGCTAACCTTGATGATGGATACGGTTTGGCAAATCGCCGACCGACGGCGGGTCCAAGAGGCCCTCCGCGCCTCCGAGGAACGCTACCGGATGGTAGCCGATTACACGTATGATATGGAATACTGGTTGTCTCCGGAGAGAAATATCCTTTACATGTCGCCAGCCTGTGAGCGCCTCACCGGTTATCCGGCCCAGGCGTTTATTGACGACCCCCAGCTATTGGATCGTATCGTGCACCCGGAGGACCATGTCTTGTTTATGAAGCATAGGGAAGAGGCCGTTTCCCATACTCAGATTTATGATCTGGATTTTCGTTTGATTCACCGAAACGGGGATGAGTTTTGGGTCAATCACACCTGTCAGGTCGTATTTGGGGCGAACGGGTCGCTGTTGGGCCAGCGGGTCTGCAATCGTGACGTCACCGCCAAAAAGCAAGCCCAGGAGTGCTTCCAAAACCTTATCCACAATGCTCCCATAGGCATTTATATTGTCCAGGATGGCAAGTTTGCCATGATAAATCCCGGGTTTGAAGTTATTACCGGTTACCAGGTCCAAGAGCTGTTAGGTCAGGATTGCCTGGGCCCGGTGACCCCTGGATACAAAGCACTGGTGCGTGAGGAGGCTGTCAAGCGGTTAAAGAAGCAAGGTTTGCCCCCTTACGAGTATGAGTTCATGACCAAGAGTGGAGAGACCGGGTGGGTGATGGAAACGGTTACTCCCACCCATTATCATGGAAAGCAGGCGGTTCTGGGATATTTCATGGACATCACCCCCCTCAAGAACCTGGAAGATCAATTTCTTCAGGCGCAAAAGATGGAAGCGGTGGGCACTCTGGCCGGCGGGATCGCCCACGACTTCAACAATATTCTCACCGCCATACTGGGAAAGATTGGCCTGACCGTGCTGAATGACAGGATGGACCCCCGGGATAAAGCCAGATTGGCTCAGGCAGAAGTGGCGTGCCTGCGGGCTCAGGCTTTGTCTCAGCAACTGCTCACCTTTGCCAAAGGTGGGGCGCCGGTAAAAAAACTCTTCTCGGTGCCGAAACTCCTCACCGAATCCATCGCTTTTATCTCTGTTGGTTCTTCGGTAAAATCTGAAACTACCTTTCCGGAAAATCTCTGTCCCATAGAAGCCGACCCAGGGCAGATCGGCCAGGTCTTCCAGAATCTCACGATCAATGCCATACAGGCCATGCCTGCTGGCGGGAAGATTAAGGTTCGGGCCGAGAACCTTACTTTAGGAGCAGAGAGCGAATTTCCCCTGAGCGCCGGGAGATATATAAAAATATCGGTCCAAGATCAGGGGATGGGCATACCAGCGGAGTACCTGCCGAGAATATTTGACCCCTACTTCACTACCAAACATAAGGGCAGCGGGTTAGGCTTGGCCTCGGTCTTCGCAATTATTAACAACCATCACGGTCATATTGCCGTGGAATCAAAACCCGGGGTAGGGACAACTTTCACTATTTATCTTCCAGCAGTTGAGCGACAAATGACCACTCCACCGGAAATAGATAGTGAACTTCTGGTTGGGAAAGGGAAGATCCTGGTAATGGACGATGAAGAGATGGTACGGGATTTATTAGAAGAAATGCTCGATGTTCTGGGTTATGAGGCGGAGTTTGCTATAGATGGAGGCGAGGCAGTAGAAATGTTCGTCCAGGCGCAGGCCTCTGGACAGGCATTTGCTGCAGTGATTTTGGACCTGACGGTCCCCGGGGGCATGGGGGGCAAAGAAACCATGGCGAGACTAAGAGAGATCGACCCCCGGGTGAAAGCCCTCGTTTCCAGTGGTTATTCCAATGATACGATAATGGCCGAATTCCAGAAATATGGGTTTAGTGGAGTCATTGCCAAGCCGTATCAGGTGTCTGAACTCAGCAAGACGTTACACGATGTTATTATGAAAAATATATGATCACCATCCCATAATCTCATGGGATTCTCCAGAGGGAGTGAAAAATAACTGCCCGGTTCCAAAACTTATCATGAGGCCATAAAACTTCTCATATCCAGATCAGATAGGGAATTTGGTCTCTCCTAAGGATAACCCCAACCTGATTCACAACGGCTTGACCCCGATCGGCACGCATCGGCGCCGTTACAGAACCATTCCTTTACGCCGGACTTGATAAGAAAGACATTTCGGGCAGCTCAGGGTAGGGATTCCGTATCTTGAAGGAATAAGGATATTGCCATGACCCTTTTGCAATTAAAGAATTTCCATTGGCCCAGGGCGAGGGAGAGCCTGATGAACTGCGGGTTGTTATTGGTTCTTTTAGCGATGAGTATTTTCGCCAGCCTGTCCTGCCTCTCTGCTTCTGAAGGGCCCCCGCCCCCACAGGTCTTAATCCTCAATTCCTACCATCCGGGCTTCACCTGGTCCGACGAAGAATTAACCGGGGTCCTTCAGGAATTGCGCCGGCGCTATCCCGACCTTGACCCTGCCATCGAATACCTGGACACCAAGCATTTCCCTTCCGATGAACATCTCCTGCAGGTTAAAGACTACCTGGCACGTAAATACCGTGGGCACAAGTACGACTTGGTCATCGTTCTCGATAACCCGGCTTTGCAGTTGGCCTTGTCAAAGCAGCCGGAACTCTTTCCAGGAACCCCGGTCGTTTTTGCCGGGATCAACGACTTCAAACCCGCCATGCTGGCCGGCAAGAAGAAAGTGACGGGCGTCGCCGAAACCCTAAATACCGAAGGCACCCTGAAGATGGCCCTGGCCTTGCATCCCGAGACTACCGAAATATTCGTGGTAACGGACCACACCATGACCGGCAAATCCGTAAGAAAGGAAGTCGGGGCGGTCGTGCCGCACCTGCCGGCTGGAGTACACGTTGAGTTCGCACCCCCGGCCACCATGGCCGAGCTGGTTGAACACATCAAGAGGTTACCTGATACAGCCATCATTTTTATTTCCGGCTTCACTACGGATAAAGCCGGACAAACTTTCTCGATGGCCGAAGGGACAAGTCATCTTACCCAGGATGCCAGAATACCGGCCTTTATTGTCCACGAAGGCCGGTTAGGGTACGGTCCTGTCGGGGGTTTGCTCCTAAGCGGCAGGGCGGAAGGGCTCCAGGCTGGGAAAATCGCTTTGCGGGTCCTGGCCGGGACAGACCCCGCCAACATCCCGGTGCAAATCAAGAGTCCGACCCGGCCCATGTTCGATTACCGGCAGCTGGCGCGATTCAAGATCCCCGAGAGCGCCCTGCCCGCGGGAAGCATAATCATTAACCGTCCCTCATCATTATATGAGATTCATAAGTCCCTGGTTTGGGGAACTTCCGGGGTGGTTCTGGCTTTGGGTTTGGTGATCATAGTCCTGAGCATCAGCATCACTCGACGCCGGAGGGCCGAGGCCTCGCGCCGGGAGAGCGAGGAGCGCTTCCGCGCCCTGGTGGAGAACATCTCATTAGGCATCACCCTGATCGACCCCGACTACCGCATCGCCATGACTAACCCGGCCCAAGGAAAATTATTCCACAAGCCGGTAAGTGAACTTATCGGGCAAGAGTGTTTCCGGGTATTTGAGAAACGGGAATCGGTATGCTCCCACTGTCCCGGGACCATCGCCATGGCCACTGGTAAAAAAGCGGAAGTTGAGGCCAAGGGGTTCCTCGATGATGGGAACGTCATCACCTCCCGGATTCAGGCCTTCCCCCGGTTCGGCCTTGATGGACAGATCACCGGATTCATCGAACTCGTCGAAGAAATTACCCAAAAGAAGCAGCTGGAGTTGGAACGGAAACAACATTTTGATTTTTTGCAAAACTTATTGGATACCATGCCTAATCTGGCTTTTTACAAAGATGCGGCAGGGGTCTATAAGGGATGTAACCAGGCCATGGAAGATTTTTTGGGCCTATCCAAAGAGGGAATCATCGGGAAGACCGTGTTTGATCTTTATCCCAAAGACCTGGCAGAAAAATATGATGCCATGGACCAGGAGCTATTTCACCATCCCGGCATCCAAGGCTACGAGTTTGACATGGAAAGGTCAGATGGAGCCAGGAGAAGGTTTATTTTCCACAAGGCCACCTTCCTTGACCGCGAAGGAGGACTTGGTGGGTTATTCGGCGTGATGACAGACATCACCGAGCGCAATCGGGCGGAAGAGGCCCTGCGCAAGAGCGAGGAGAAGTTCCGGCTGGTGTTTGAAAAAGCCCCCATAGGGATCATGCATTACGATGGGACGAGCAACACTATCGACTGCAATGCAAAATTTGCCGAGATCATCGGGGCTCCCAAGGAGAAGTTTATCGGCTTCAACATAGTCCGGCAGTTGAGAGATGACCAAATGAGGGAGGCTGTGGTTGCCTCCTTTCAGGGGGAGGTAGGTTATTACGAAGGCGACTATCTTTCGGTCACCGGCGGAAAACTAACCCCGCTAAGGGCGATTTACCAGCCGATATTCTCGTCGGACAACGCAGTGTCAGGCGGCGTGGCCATATTCGAGGATATCAGCGAACGCAAGAAAGCCGAGGCAGAAAGACTGCGTTTCAGCAAGCTGGAGTCCCTGGGCACCCTGGCTGGGGGGATTGCTCACGACTTCAACAACATCCTCACCGCTATTTTAGGTAACCTCAGCCTGGCCAAGCTGAATCCACAGAACCAAGAGTATACTCTCAAGAGGTTGAATGATATAGAAAGGGCCTGTCAGAAGGCCCAGATGCTGGCGCAGCAACTGCTTAGCTTCGCCAAGGGCGGAGCACCCATCAAGAAACTGGTTTCGTTGGAGAACCTCCTCACCGAAACTGGGTCTTTCGCCTGCAGAGGCTCAAAGGCCCAATGCACCTTCAACCTCTCGGACAGCCTTTGGGCCATAGAAGCTGATCCGAGCCAAATCAACCAGGTAATTCAGAATCTTATTATCAATGCCATTCAAGCCATGCCCACGGGGGGGATCATTCAAGTGCAAGCAGACAACCTGGTGGTGGCAGCTACCAGCGATCTGCCCCTGAGCGCCGGAAAATATGTGAAGATCTCCATTCAAGACCAGGGGGTGGGCATCCCGGCCGATCATCTTGCCAATATCTTTGACCCATATTTCACCACCAAGCAAAGGGGGAGCGGCTTGGGTCTGGCCACTACTCATACCATCCTACAAAGCCATCACGGTTATATTACGGTAAAGTCTACGTTAGGAGCGGGAACGACCTTTGCTATCTATCTCCCGGCGGTTGACCGAAAAATCACCGCGTCGCCAGAAAAGGAGCGAGAGTTGCTGTCTGGTCAGGGCACGATTTTGGTGATGGATGACGAGGAAATGGTCCGGAACATTATAGGTAGGATGCTGGGTCATCTCGGGTACCAGGTGGAGTTTGCCAAAGATGGGGCCGAAGCCGTCGAACTGTTCACCCAGGCCCATGAATCCGGGACTGCTTTTGATGCGGTGATTTTGGATCTGACCATTTCCGGGGGCATAGGAGGCAAAGAAACCATGGAGACGCTGCTCAAGATTGATCCCCAGGTAAAAGCCATAGTTTCCAGCGGCTATTCCGACGACCCCATAATGGCTGACTTCCAGAAATATGGGTTTAGTGGCGTTATCGCAAAACCCTACACTATTAAAGTCCTCGCTCAGGTCCTTGCCGGAATAGAATGTAAGGAGAGGGCATAATGACATTAAATATGATATTAGCTGATAGCTTAAAAAATAGATTGATAGTGGCCATATTATTCATATTTATGATACTCTTGACACCATTATCATCTTGTTATGCCGGAAATATAAGAATCGGTGTCTTAGCTAATAAAGGCGTTGAAGATGCGAAAAGAAGATGGAATCTGACTGCGGTTTATTTACAAAAAAGAATTCATAATTATACTTTCTCAATAGTGCCTTTAACATTTAAGCAAATTGAGCCGATGGTAAGAGACGGTGACATTGAATTTCTTATAACTAATCCGGCCATGTATGTGGAAATGGAAGCTCTATATGGAGTGAATAGGATAGTAACCTTAATCGATAATGGTCTTACTTTGTTTGGTGGGGTTATTTTTTGCAGGTCAGATCGCCAAGATATTAAGGAAATCAATGATCTTAAGCGCAAATCGTTCATGGCCGTGGAAAAAGACTCGTTAGGAGGGTGGATCATGGCCTTGAAGGAATTGAAGCAACATGGGATCGATCCATTTCGGGATTTTGCCCCCATGCTCTTCGGCGGAACGCATAAATCCGTGGTTTATGCGGTGAGGGACGGCCGAGTCGATGCCGGCACTGTTCGCACCGATACCCTGGAGCGCCTGGCCAAATATGAGGGCTTAGATCTCTCCGGTTTTCGCGTTATCCATAAGAGACATTATAAAGAATTCCCTCTCCTGGTAAGCACGGCGCTCTATCCCGAGTGGCCCCTGGCCAAGCTAAAAAATACTCCGCTTGCTCTGGCCAAAAGAGTGGCCGTGGAACTGCTGAATATGCCGGCAGATAGTCCGGCGAACCGAGCGGCCGGCATCGGAGGATGGACTATACCCCTGGATTATCAACTGGTGCACGAAGTAATGAAGGAATTGAGGGTGGGGCCATATCAAGGATATGGGCGGGTCACTGCCGCGCAGGTCATCCGCCAATATTGGCATTGGATTCTGCTGGCACTGATCGTCTTGTTGCTCATGGGGAGCGCCCTCATAATAATTCATAAGATCAATCGAAAATTGGCAAGAACCAGCATACAACGCCAACAGGCAGAGAAGGCGCTGCGAGAGAGCGAACAGAAGTACCGGATGCTGGTGGCCAATATCCCCTCCGCGGTATTTACCGGATACGCCGATTGGGCCGTGGATTTATATGACGATAAAATCAACGACATAACCGGCTACAGCAAAGAGGAATTCGAGGCGCGGCGCGTGAAATGGTCAGATATGGTCCTGGCCGAAGACTTAAACCGGATAAATGAGATCTTTCTCAACGCCCTGAAGTCAACCCGGGCCTATGTCCGGGAATACCGCATCAGAGCGAAAAACGGCGATATTCTCTGGATTAGGGAACGGGGACGGATTATTTGCGATCCCCAGGGACGGATTGTCGAGATCAACGGGATATTTTCCGATATTACCGAGCAGCATAACCTCGCCCAAGAGCTGGAACAACTGCGGCGGCAGCAGGAGATGATCCTGAATAGCGCGGGGGAAGGAATCTTCGGGTTGAACCGCCAAGGCGAAGTGACCTTCACCAATCCTGCGGCCACGGCAATGCTCGGCTATGATCCGGCTGAACTGCTGGGTCGATCCATGCATGACCTCGTTCACCATACGAGAGCAGATGGGACCGAAAATCTCCGGGAGAATTGTCCTGTCTGTGCGTCCTTGCAGATTGGCGAAACCCGCCAGGAAGGTACTGAGTTCTTCTGGCGCAAGGACGGCCAAGGCTTCCCGGTGGAGTATGTGGCCACCCCGATCATTGGCCAGGGAAAGCCGGAGGGCACGGTGGTGGTGTTCAAAGACATCACCGGGCAGAAGAAAGCTGCAGAAGAGCGCTTGCGCTTCAGCAAACTGGAATCCCTGTCTGCCCTGACCGGCGGTATCGCCCACGATTTCAATAACATCATTGCCGCGATCATGGGCTTTATTGAGATGGCCCAGATGGATGACAAACTGGGGGAACGGACTCGAAAAAGATTAGAGCAGGCTGAAAAGGGTTGCCACCGCGCCGTGGATCTGACCAAGAAGTTGCTCACCTTTGCTAAAGGTGGGGCCCCGGTTAAGAAGCCGATGTTCATAGGTCAATTGATAAACGAAGCCGTTCAGTTTGGCCTGATCGGCACCAATGTCAAAAGTGAATTCGATATATCCAAAGACCTCTGGCCGGGAGAAGTTGATGAGGCCCAGATTACTCAGGTCATGCATAACATAGTCATTAATGCCCAGCAGGCGATGCCCGGACGGTGGGACAATCCAGATCAGCGCCGAGAACATTATGTTAGAGGACGACCCTGAACTCCCCCTAACTTCTGGGAAATATGTCAGAGTAGCCTTCACAGATCATGGGACAGGCATCCCCCCGGAGAATCTGGCAAGGATCTTCGATCCCTACTTTTCCACCAAAAACAAGGGAAGCGGACTGGGTCTGGCGGCAGCCTATTCCATTATTAAGGGGCATGGCGGACATTTCGCAGTAGACTCGAAGATGGGCACAGGATCAACCTTTATTTTTTACCTGCCCGCTTCCGATAAGGAGGTGTTGCCAGAGGAAGAACTGGCTGAGGAACTGGTTCCCGGTCAGGGCCGGATTTTGGTAATGGATGACGAAGAAATGATCCTTGATTTCCTCCAGCAAATGCTTTCCCAAATCGGCTATGAAGTGGAATGCGCCAGTGATGGCCATGAAGCCATCGCATTGTATGAAATGGCCAAACGCTCAGGAAGGGCCTTTGCTGCGGTGATCATGGACTTAACCATCCCGGGCGGCATGGGTGGCAAGGAGGCGATAAGATTTTTACTGGAACTCGATCCTCACTGCAAGGCGATCGTTTCCAGCGGCTATTCCGATGATCCGATCATGGCTAACTTTGAGAAATATGGGTTCAGCGGGGTTATTGCCAAACCGTATAAAGTGTCTGAACTTAGCAAGATATTACATAAAATTATTATTAAAAATATATGACCATCATTTTGTCCGGGTGTTGCACGGCAATAAAGCTATCCTGATGGTGGAAGATGATGATTTGCTGCGGCCCTGTGTGGTTGAAACACTCCAAATATATGGATGTGAGGCCCTCGAGTCCAGGGACGGGACGGGGCTTCGTGCATTTGCGAGGACCACGCCGGCCCCATCCATTCAATGCTGACGGATGTGAGAATGCCGGGTATGAGCGGGCGCCAATTGGCCGAGCAGGTGGCAGTGGGGCGCCCGCAAATGAAGGTGCTCTTCATGTCCGGCTACACTGACAACGCCATCGTGCATCACGAGATTTTGCATGCAGGTATCTTTTTTATACAAAAGCCCTTTTCACCAGAGAATCTGGCCAAGCAGGCACGCGAGATTTTGATTGAGGACTGAGTCGGTTTTGTGGCAAGCCGGTTATAGGAACATGGATTGAGACCTAAAAGTGTTTCACCCTCTCCGGCAGTAGTGGCTCTTTAGCGTCAATTTGGATGAGATCGAGATCCTTTTCAAATGGATTGAGCCAAGCCTGATAAATGAATTATTTTCAAGAGGTTTTAAGAACCTGGCCCGAATTAGATAGAGGACTCTAAGCAGTGAATAAAATCACTTTAAAGACAAAGTTGGTGTGCGGGTTTTTGGGCGTGGGGCTGATTACCATTGCAGTGGGCTATGCATCATTAATAGGCATGGAACAAACCGGGAAGGTCCTGACGGAAATTTCCGTTGAGCATCTTCCCAGCCTGATTAGCCTTGCCAAGATTAAATGGGACCTGGAAGAAATCCGCATACTTGAGTGGGGAATGGTCATGGAGAACGTTCCGGGCCTCCGGCGGGAATATATACTCAAATTAAACCGTTCTTGGCACGTTATGGAAACAGATTGGGCAAACTATGCCGTGCTGCGAAAACCTCCCAAGGAAGCTCAGATCTGGCAGAATCTTGGTTCTGAGAAGAAGTCCTGGAGGAAATTAGACCAGGAAGCGGCCAAACTGGTAAGCACGGGAGATGAGCACTCTCTGAAGTTGGCCCGCAACCTCGTCAACTTAGAGGGGAGAGGACGGTTCGATCAATGCCGGACCCATCTGTTGGCTTTGTACCATCTTAATGAAACAACGATGATATTTTATCAAAAGCAAGCCGTAGCAACGTTGTACCTGTCCCGACGTTTGGCGCTGAGCAGCACGTTAATTGGGGTTAGCCTGGTACTGGTCATGGGGCTTTTGGTGGGCCGGTCCATCTATAATTCCCATGAAAAGCTCCATGCCAGTGAGGAGTGGTTTGCCACCACCCTGAAAAGTATTGACGATGCCGTTATCACCACCGATCCCCAGGATCGGGTCACCTTTATGAATCCATTGGCTCAATCTCTGACCGGCTGGGTAAGAGAAGAGGCCATGGAAAAGCTGTTAACCGAGATATTTACCATAATCGATGACGATGCTGGCAACACACCTGAAGCTTCAGAATCTCGAGTGATCTCTAAAAGTGCTAAGGATAGGTTTTCGCATTATGGGGTCCTGGTGGCCAAAGACGGGAGGCAAACGTCTATCAGCATCAGTAACGCCCCCATCACTAATGCCCGGGGCGTCACGATGGGATGGGTACTGGCCTTTCATGATATTACCGAACTCCAGCGCTCAGAGGAACAAATTGCTTATCAGGCGCAATTGTTAAGGAATGTGAACGATCCCGTTGTCGCTGCGAATACTGACTTCGTCATTACCTATTGGAATCGGGCGGCGACCCGGCTCTATGGCTGGGAGGAAAAGGAGGTTATCGGGAAAAATATCGATGAGATTGTCCAGATCAGCCTGCCCAACACCTCCAGGGCAGCGTTACGGCAAGAAGTTCTGAGAAAAGGGAGTGTGGCGCGGCGAGGCTCTCCATTACGCCCGCAATCACACCGAGATCGCGGTGGACTGGGCGTTATCCACCATCCAAGACATCAACGGCAAGGTCATAGGCACGGTAAGCATCGCCCGTGATATCACTGCGAGAAAGGAGGCGGAGTGTGCGCTAAAAAAGAGCGAATGGCAATACCGAATGCTGGTAAAGACCCTGCCGGCAGTGGTGTTTAGAAGTTATGCAGATTGGCGTATCGATTTCTTTGATGAAAAGATCCAGGAGCTTACGGGGTATAGCAAGGAAGTATTCGATTCCGGGCGCATGAAATGGATAGACCTTATCCTGGAAGACGATCTGGAGGAATTTCAGCGGGTATGTCGACAGGCCCTAACAGCCACCAAGTCATACGCCAGAGAATATCGCATAAGGCATAGGGATGGAGGAATCCTTTGGATCCGGGCCAGGGCTCAAATGATCTGCGATGCGAAGGGGAAAGTTGCCTATACCAGTGGGTTATTCTTTGATATTACTTTAGAAAAACAGATACAAGAAGCCATCAAGGCCTCAGAGGCCAGAAACCGGCTCCTGATCGAGAAATCGCCCGTCGGCATTGGGATTAACACTCGGGACCTCCAAGTCTATGCCAATGCCGCTCTGGTAAAGACTTTTAGCTATGACCACGCCGATGAGATTGTGGGTCAACCGGTGGCTATACTGTATGCCCCCGAATACCGGGAACAGGTCGATAACTGGCATCGCGATATCCTGGCGGGAAACCTGGTGCAGGCGAATTACGAGGGCACAGGAATGAAAAAAGACGGGACGACTTTTGACATTTCCATCTGGCCTGCTCTTATCGATTATCAGGGGAAACCCGCGGTACTTAGCTTTGTCATCGATGTGAGTCAAGAGAAGGCTTTGCGAGCTAGACTTCTCCAGAGCCAAAAAATGGAAGCCATGGGAACCCTGGCCGGAGGGATTGCCCATGACTTTAACAATATCCTGGGGGTGATGCTGGGCTACACGGAGATGACCCTGTCTGGAGTTGCGGGAACAAGCCATTTGGAGCGGAAGTTGAACCAGGTCCTGAAGGCGGGACGGCGGGCTAAAGATCTGGTGAGCCAAATCCTGTCTTTCAGCCGTCCGGAAGAAAAGGCACGAAAGGTTGTGCGAATCAGTTCGGTCATTCAAGAGGCCCTGAAGATGCTCAGGGCGACTTTGCCTGCGACCATAGAGATTTGCCAAGACATTGCCACCCAAGAGGATATGGTATTAGCGGATTCTTCAGAGATATATCAGGTCCTCATAAATCTCGGCACGAACGCCGCCCACGCCATGAGAGAGGAGGGCGGGGTGTTGACAGTAAGCTTGACCTCGGTATCTCTAGATGACCATGTCAGCAGCCAAAACCCATCAACTTCCTCCTGGGCCTTATGTCACATTCACTGTCAGGGATACCGGTTATGGCATGGACCAGGGGGTGATGAAACGAATTTTCGATCCGTTTTTTACCACCAAAAAGGCCGGGGAAGGAACGGGTATGGGCTTGGCTGTGGTCCATGGCATCATCAAAGCCCACGGCGGAGCTATCCATGTTGACAGCCAACCAGGAAAGGGTCGGCTGTACAGGTGTATCTTCCCAGAGCGGAGAAGGGTGGAGCAGATAAAACTACGAAGAAAGTACCTTTGACCGGGGGGACGGAGCGCATCCTGTTCGTCGATGATGAAGAAAGCCTGGTTACGATGTGGCAAGAGGTTTTAGGGGGCCTTGGTTATCATGTTATAGGAAAAACCAGCAGCTCTGATGCTCTGGCGTGCTTCCAGGAACAACCCGACCACTTCGACCTGGTCATCACCGATCAAACTATGGCACATATGACCGGCTTACGTCTGGCCAAGAAGCTTTTACAGATTCGCCCGACTATCCCCATCATTCTTTGCACCGGTTTCAGTGATACGGTTACGTCGGAACGGGCCAAGGCCTCGGGGATCAAGGAATTCCTGATGAAACCGCTGTCCATTCAAGACCTGAGCGCAGCCATCCGGAGGGTGGTCAAGGCTGGTGATCGAGGGGGCCATGCCTAACTCGAAATGATCGATGGATAATTATGAACAGTTGAGAAAATTTCTTGAAAACTATTATTCTTCATATAATATTTAACAATGTCAAATATATTGATAATTGACGACGATAAAATGTTTGGCGAATTATTGTCTGACATGGTCACCGATCTGGGACACTATCCGATGCACGTGTCTACCCTTCAAGGCGCCTTCCAGGAGGCTGCTTCAGGAGCATATGATGTAATTTTTCTCGATGTACGGATGCCGGATGGCAATGGGCTGGATATCTTGCCTGCCCTTCGGGAGAAGCCTTCGTCTCCCGAGGTAATCATCATCACTGGTGCAGGCGATCCGGATGGCGCAGAGTTGGCGATCAAAAACGGCGCCTGGGATTATATCGAGAAACAGTCTTCCATCAAGCAGATGGAACTCCCTCTGGTACGTGCCCTCCAGTACCGCAAGGAGACAAAATACAAAGCCCCCAAGGTTGCCTTAAAATTGGAGGGTATCTCGGGGAAAAGTCCACAAATGCAGGCCTGTTATGATCTTTTGGCCCAAGCCGCCAACAGCGAAGCCAGCGTTCTCATATTTGGTGAAACCGGCACCGGTAAGGAACTGTTTGCCAGAGCCATCCATAACAACAGCCCCCGTGCTTCCGGGAACTTTGTGGTGGTGGATTGTGCCTCCCTGACTGAATCATTGATTGAAAGCGCCCTCTTTGGACATCAAAAGGGCGCCTTTACCGGAGCCGACCGGGCGCAAACCGGTCTGATTAAGCAGGCCGATGGCGGGACTCTCGTTCTCGATGAAGTTGGCGAACTCCCCGTGACGATGCAAAAAGCCTTCTTACGGGTGTTGCAAGAACACCGCTTTCGCCCCCTGGGGAGTAAGCACGAATTCGATAGTGACTTTCGGCTGGTAGCTGCGACCAACCGCAACCTGGAGGAGATGGTGGAAAAGGGCTTGTTCCGCAAAGACCTGCTGTTTCGCCTCCGCTCCATCACCATCGATCTGCCACCCTTGAAGACCAGGCCTGAGGACATCAAAGATCTGGTTCTGTATCACACCGCCAGGTTGTGCGAGAGTTATGGCCTGGGACCGAAGGGTTTTGCCCCGGAATTCATTCAGGTATTGAGCGCCTATGATTGGCCCGGCAACGTGAGAGAGCTGGTCAATACCCTGGATATGGCCCTGGCCGCAGCCCGTAATGAACCCACGCTGTTCCCCAAACACCTGCCAAGCAAAATGCGCATACAGCTGGCCCGCGCTTTGGTAGGGAAAGGGAGTTTATCACAAAGCGTTACCGCCGAGACGGCGTTGCCCGGCGCTGGCCTTCCCAAATTGCGGGTATACCGTGATGCTGCGGTTAACTTAGCGGAAATGCAGTATCTTCAAAACCTGATGACCATGGTGGCAGGAAACATCCAAGAAGCTTGCCGGATATCCGGTCTCTCGCAACCCCGTCTCTACGCCCTCCTGAAACTGCATAAAATCTCCAAAACGTATAGTTCCTTAGAATAAAATTCTTCCCCCATAAAAATTTTTCTTGTCTGGCAGATTAATTCCCCCCGTGGCGATGGTCGCTTCTTATGTCCCCGGAAATTGCCCTTCATCATAAATCTATCTTAAATTAGTCACGATTTTGGACAATAAATCTTAACAGTTGATTTTCGGAGTTTCTGGCATAGTTATTGCTTTTCAATCTAAATAAATAAATCGGTTATTAACTCATAATGATTACAAGTTGGGAAAAGTCATGCAAGATCTTTTAAGGGCCCTGATGGAATCCCCCATTTATTGGCTGATGCCCATAAGGCAACGACTGGACTTGATCCGGCGCCTCAATTACAAAGACTTTCTTTGCAGCCAATTTCGTCAAAGAGCATTGTCATGGGTTCAGACAGGATCCTGGGAAGAGGGAGACGCTAAGGACTCATGAGAACAACCCTCTCCGCGGCCTTGGGATAGCGGTCGGCCCCACATCGGTAACTGTCCCGTTTGGGGCCAATTTTTTCCATGCTGGCGGAACCATTGGGCTGGCTACCCTTGCCGGTTTTTTTAAATGCATTTTAGTGCTGATCTACCATAATCACGAGGTAATGTGCGTCTTGGTGACAGAAAAGCCCCCGCTTAAAAGTGGGCTGGAAGACTCCCCTTCCGGCCCCACAAGCTTCCCAAACTCCGGGATCTGCGGAAAGCCATTAAGGCTGAAGCGGAAAGGGAGTATTTTGAAGTCCTGCTGATCCTCTCCAATGGCGCTATCGAAGAAGCCTGCCGCATCGCCGGGTTATCCACCGCCCGTTTTTATGCCCTGAGAAAGAAATACTGGCGCCCCAGCCCCACCCCCGACCTTTATTCCCCCGACCAAGATTGATTCTTGCCATCTAAGAAAATTTCTTCCTTCAAAGCAGGATTCCCGGGTACAAATCAGCCCAGCTACCCGCCGTGATATGATTAACTATCTGATAATATTGTTATTATAAGTTAGTTAAACAAGGTGGCATGAATCTTGGATGTTACGTTAGGCAAATGAACTTAAACATCCAAAAAACCAAACTGGAGGAAAGTAAAATGGAACGGATCAAGAATTTTTTCAACGATGAGTCTGGCGCCGCGGCGGTGGAGTACGGTCTGTTGGTGGCGCTGATTGCGGTGGTGATCGTTGCTAGCGGTTACGGCATCTGGGTGGCAATATCAACGCCATGTTCGATGCTGCAACCGCGCTGCGCTTACCGCTCGCCGGCAGCTGACCTGTTCGGGCTCAGGCATAGATGGGGCCGGCTCCCATGCCGGGCCTCAATTTCCCAAGAACTGGAAAACCGGACCGGGAATTCAAAAATCTCAGGTCCGGTTCTTTCTGAGACCGGCCAGGCAAGTCCTCATGACCGGATAAGCCAGGGGCTGGCTCAGGTTGGCATGGCTGGGACTTTGGAGAGAGAGAAGCCTTTTTCACCTTCTTGGATGATTCTTAAGTCCTGAAAGGAGGCGCCCCATGATCAACGGCGAAGGAAGGGAGATGGTCTCACAGACCATGGCGGCAATCCTGTCCCTGTGGTTTGCCGCCATGGGCTTGATACTCCTGGGCCGGTGGCTTTAGACCCGGGTTCCCGGCCTTAACCGGGTTGATGGCTCTGGCAGGAAGTCTTGAAGGAAGTTTGAAGGAGATTAGCCGTGCCTGTCTTTTTTAGCGATGCTGCCGGGTGGTTCGGTTCCCACGGGAATCTGGTTATCCCCCTGATCCTTGCCGTCTGGATCGCCTGGGGTGATCTGAAGACCCGGCGCATTCCCAATTACCTCACCCTGGCGACCGCCCTGGGAGGCCTGGCCTTCAGTTTCATGAGTCATGGCCTCCAGGGCCTGGGGGACAGCTTTAGCGGCATGGCCCTGGGTTTTTGCCTCCTGATCCTGCCTTACCTCTTGGGCGGCATGGGGGCCGGGGATGTCAAGGCCCTGGCCGCCCTGGGGGCCTGGCTGGGGTTTTGGGGCACCCTGTTCCTCTTCTGTTATATGGCGATTGCCGGCGGGATCCTGGCCCTGGCAGCGCTCTGGTGGACCGGACAGTTATGGACCAAAATCCGGCAGGGCTGGATGATCCTGCTCAACTGGATTCTCTGCCGCGCCTACGGGAAGGCCAGCGCTCCCGCCGCCAAACCCCAAACCCCGGGGATTCCCTACGGGGTGGCCATTGTCCTGGGAATGGCGGTGATGACGTGGAGAGGAATATGAACCGCATCAAGACTTACAGGCGCCGGCTGGTTCAGGCGACCGACGGGGTGGCCACCATCGAAGCGGCCATCGTCATGAGTCTGCTGCTGATGATATTGCTCGGCACCCTGGAGTTCGGCCTGTTATTTTCGGCGAAATATGCCATAACCAATGCCGCCCGGGAGGGCGCCCGGTACGGGGTGATCTATAAAGTCGACCAAAACACTAACGATCGGATCCCTCCCATCGCTTTGAGCCCCAGTATCGAGCAGAAGGTAACCGGCATTCTAACTAACCTTTTGCCGCCGGATTCTTTTGAAGTCCAGGTGGTCGACAATCTTGGGTACCAAACCGGTGATGCGGGACAAGACCTGACGGTCATCGTGACCTATCACAACGTTTGGGACTTTTTGGGGGGATTTATCCCCCAATTGGAAGATATAACCCTGACATCCCAACATACCATGAAATGCGAGTGAGCTATGAACTTTCCAAAAGGAATTCCCCTTATCGTGATGGCCGGCGTGGTTGGACTGATGGCAAGTTACTCGGTCTACCGTTACGCCGCCATGAAGATCGCGGGCTCAGTCAAGCCCACCAGCCAGGTGGTGGTGGCCTCGAACGAAATCGCCCCAGGCACGGCAATCTCAACCGCTCAGGTGAAAGTCGTTGACTGGCCCCGGGAATTAATCCCGGCAAAAGCCACGACATCTATTCAGGCGATACAGGGGCGGGTGGTAATCCTGCCCATAGCCAAGGGCGAGCCCGTGCTCCTGACTAAACTGGCTCCGGAGGGCGCGGGCTCCGGCCTGGGGTCCTTGCTGGATGACACGAAACGGGCTTTCACCGTGCGGGTAAACGACGTCTCGGGAGTGGCCGGGTTCATTAAGCCGGGGGACCATGTGGATGTGTTGGCGGAGTTGCCGACGCAGGACGCCAAGGAGCACTTTTCCAAAGCCATCTTGCAGAACGTTGTGGTTTTGACGGCCGGCCATAGCACGGTGGAGAGCTCGGATAAAAAAGATAAAAAGCCGATACTCGTGACTACCGTCACTCTGGAATTGACCCTGGAGCAGGCGGAACTGCTGAACCTGGCCAGCAATCAAGGCAAGATCAGGCTGGCCCTCCGGAACCGCCTCAATCTGGCGAGTCTTACGACCCAAGGGGTGGCCACCTCCGATTTGTTGGGCGGGAGCCGCCGGGCCAAAAAGGTAGAGTTGCCGAAGGTGGCGAAAAAGCTCCCTACCGTGGAGGTTATCAAGGGGCTGGAGCGCACTCAGGCAACTCTTTAAGCTCAATGTAATGTCAGATGGGGTTTAGTCACCCAAACCGAGTTGATGCAGGAAATGAGCTACCAGATGGAAGCATGGAGGGAACGGAGCATGTCTACAGACACATTAAACGTATCGGTTCTTTTTGGGGCTGGCATCGCCGATCCCCGCCTGGCAATGATGTTAGAAACCCTTGACGTGGTGCAGGTTCCATCTGAAGCTACGGATCCCATGGATTTTCTCGCGGACCAGAAGGCGATGGATGCGGATGCGATCATAGTGTTCCTTAATGGCGATCCGGCCCCCCCCGCCTGGCTGGGAAAGCTGACTCACGCCCGCCCTCAGGCCAAGGTGCTCTTATGTGCCGAGAATCGTGAACAGGAATACCTGATCCGGGCCATGCAACTGGGGGTCAGGGAGTTTCTCCCCTTGCCCCTGGTCCGGTCTGACCTGGAGGCGGCCCTGGAACGGGTGCGGGTCACCAAGAATACCACCGCGGTACGGCCCGACAAGCCGGGAAAGATGGTGGTGGTGATGGGGAATAAAGGCGGGGTCGGAACCACCAGCGTGGCGATCAATCTGGCCGAAGCCCTGGGCAAGGTGCTATCGGAACGGGTAGCCCTGGTGGATCTGGGCCGGCCCTTTCCGGATATCGCCAATTTCCTGGACCAGGAGGTCCTTTTCAACATTTGCAACATTATGGATAACACCGCCGACTTCGACCAAACATACTTCCAAAAAGTAATGCAACCTTATGGCAAGAACTTGTCGATTCTCCATGGCATCCCTGATTTCAAAAAACAATACTCTATGAGTCTGGATGGTCTGGACAAAACTTTTACCTTGTTGACGGAATTCATATAGGTGGATCGTGGTGGACCTCGGCCACATGATAGATGAGGTCTATCTCAAGGTGTTCAGCGAAGCAGACCAGGTGCTCCTCCTGACCGGGGTTTCGGTGCCGGACCTGCGCAATTTAAAAAAGTTATTAGCATTACTGCGGGAAGTGGACCCAAGTCTGGAGCGCATCAACCTTGTGGTCAACCGCTATGAGAAAGGGGATGGCTTAGGACTGGCTGAACTGCAAAAGCTTATCCATAAGCCGGTTTTTGCCACACTCCCCACCGATTATCATTGCGCCCACGAGGCGTCCCACCAGGCGGAAACGCTTGCCAAAGCGGCCCCCAAATCCAAACTTTTCGCCGGCTTGAACATGATGGCTCAAAAACTGGCTGAACAAGATCAGGTTAACCATGCGGCCAAGAATGGGAATCGTCAGAGTCGACGGTTCTGGTTGTTTTAAGAAAGGGTTAATAAATGACCTCATCGGAATACCAAAAAAAAGTGCAGTCGGAGTCCAATGCTTCCAATGCAGCCCTCGCCTTGGTTCGCCCAGGCCGAGCACGGGAAGATCGGCTCTACGCCATCAAGAACCGGATTCACTTCAGTTTGATGGAACATCTTGATTTGAGCCTGTTGCAAAGTCTGGACGAGACCTCGAGGGCCAAAGAGATCCGTTTGGCCCTGGATCATCTTCTGGCCGTGGAGGCCGAACCTCTGAACCTCGCAGAGAAGATCCGGGTGATCAAGGAGATGGAATTCGAGATCCTGGGGTTAGGCCCGCTGGAACCATTGCTCGAGGATCCCGCCATCTCCGATATCCTGGTAAACCGGCATGATCAGGTCTACATCGAAAAGAAAGGGCGACTGGAACTGACGGATATCCGTTTCCAAAACGATGAGCATTTAATGAGAATCATCACCAAGATCGTCAATGATGTCGGACGACGGGTAGATGAGTCAGCGCCGATGGTGGATGCCCGCCTGAAGGATGGCTCCCGGGTTAATGCCATCATCCCTCCTTTGGCCCTGGACGGGCCGATGCTCTGCATCCGGCGATTTTCCGTCCAACGCCCGAACCTGGACGATTTAATTGCTAAAAATAGCCTCAGCCCGGTAATGGGTGAAGTGCTGAAGGCCATTGCCGTGGCCAAACTGAATGTGATTATTTCGGGCGGGACTGGCGCCGGTAAGACCACCATGCTCAATATCCTTTCCGGTTTTATTCCGGCGTCGGAGCGGGTCATCACCATTGAGGACTCCGCCGAATTACAACTGCAGCAAGAACATGTCTGCCGCCTGGAAACCAGGCCGGCTAACGTCGAAGGCAAGGGAGAGATTACCCAGCGTGAATTGGTGCGCAACTGTCTGCGGATGCGGCCGGACCGGGTCATTGTCGGGGAGGTGCGGGGAGCAGAGGTGATTGACATGCTGCAAGCCATGAATACCGGCCATGATGGCTCTATGACCACGATCCACGCCAATACCGCCCGTGATGCCCTCCTGCGCCTGGAGACCATGATCTCTCTCTCCGGCATTACCATTCAGGAAAAGGCCATGCGGCAGATGATCAGCTCATCCATCAATGTCGTCATCCAGTTGGTACGCCACAGTGACGGGGTCCGCCGGGTCTTGACTCTATCGGAAATCACCGGGATGGAAAGCGGCGTGATCAGCATGCAAGATATTTTCACCTTCGATCGTCAGGGAATGGACGAGAAGGGACACATTTTGGGCCGATTTATCGCCTCCGGGGTGCGTCCCCGGTTTGCTGAGCAGTTGCGGCTTTTTGGGGTGACGCTGCCGGACGACACATTTAATCCCCCCGCCCAGTCGTTTCGGCCGACCCTGCGATAATAAGAGGCAGGTTGAACAAGGCGGCAACCACCTGGAGGTATTATGGAAGCTTTGACTTCAGTGCAAGATCTAAAATTTTTCATAGCGCTGGGCGGCATTGGGGCGGGAATTGCCTTGTTGCTTGCCGGTCTCTATTTTACTGTTTTAAAACCGCTGCAACGGCGGCGGCAATTTAAACAACGGTGGATGGGCATCAATAAGGATAAACGCGTAAGCAGCCATATTTTTAAAGCCAGCCTGGAGTTAAGAAAGGGAGTTGTTTCAAAAGTGGTAGAGAAAATTGGTGGTTGGAGCAAGATAGATAATTTGCAACACAACCTGATGCAGGCGGATATTTCACTGACTCCCGATACTTTTCTCAGTATAATGGGTATCCTCGGCTGCTTAGGTTATATCTTGGGGTCTATTAGGCAGAGCTTTTATCTCAGCGTTGGATTAGCAATATTCTTGGGGTCAATCCCATATTTTTACCTTGGGATGAAAAAGCGCCGCAAGGTGGCGCGGATTGAAAAACAGATGCCGGAAGGCATGGAACTGCTGGCCCGGTCATTGCGGGCCGGCCACACGCTGCAATCGGCCATGAATCTTCTGAGCGCCGAAATGGACGAGCCCTTAGGGACGGAAATGGGTATTGTCTATGAGGAGCAGCGATTAGGCCTGGGCCTGTCCAGGGCCCTGCGGCGCATGGGGGACCGGGTGGCCAGCCGGGACCTGTGGTATTTTATCACCGCGGTCTTGATCCAGACGGAATCGGGGGGCAACCTGGCGGAAATTATGGAAAACATCGGCCAAATCGTCCGGAACCGCTTAAACCTGAAGGGAAAGGTCAAGGCCCTCACCGCCGAGGGGCGTTTTTCTGCCATCATCTTGTTACTTTTACCGATAGTCGTATTTATAGCCATGTTCTTTCTGAACCGCAGCTACATTATGACCTTATTCCAGGACCCCTTGGGAACTAAGATCTTGGGAGCCGGCGTCGTCAGCATGCTTTTCGGCGCCTTCTGGATGCAAAGAATGGTCAAGATCAAGGTATAGCGGGAATAAAAGGAAAGATGAAATGAGCGACTCTAGTTACCTCTTGGGCTCCTTGGTGAGTGTGGTGTTCATAAGCGCTGCCATGCTAACCCATGGCCTGTTCACCCATACCTATAACCGGCGGGTTTTAAAAGAGAGATATGGAAGATCCGATGGCAAAAAAGACCAAAGATTCGGAATAGCCGGGACTTCTTTTAAGCAACGCTTCCTCGACGGGCTCTCTTCTTTTGGCAAGTTCGCCGTGAGGGACCAGGCGGGGGTTTCCCCATTGCAGGCGGTCCTGGCGCGAGCCGGTTTTCGGCATCCCTCCGCCCCGGCCGCTTATTTCGGTTTGCGGGCGGTGGCCGCGCTCGGTCTGCCCATCCCCTATCTGCTCCTGACCTTCTGGCAAGGAAAATTTGGTGCAGTCAACATCTTAGTCTCCTTATTATGTGCGGCGGCAGGATATTTTGGCCCCTCTTACGTGCTGAAGATTTTGGTGCGCCGGCGGCAGGATCGCATCGACCGAGCCCTCCCCGACATGCTGGACCTGATGACAGTCACCATGGAAGCAGGGCTTTCCCTGCAGGCGACCATCAACCGAGTGTCCGAAGAAATCCGGGGCATATCTCCTGATCTCTATGTGGAGTTGCAAATCACCAGTGCCGAACTGCGTGCCGGTATCCCTCGCTACCTGGCCTTGAAAAACTTGGGAACCCGCACCGAGGTCCAGAGCCTCAAATCTCTGGTGGCCATGATGGTCCAGTCGGACAAGATGGGGGCCAGCATCTCGCAAGGGCTTCGTATCCATGCGGAGTATATCCGCACCCAACGCAGCCAGAAGGCAGAGGAAATAGCCGCCAAGCTGCCGGTCAAGATCCTGTTTCCCATGATGCTTTTTATTTTGCCCGCCCTGTTCATTGTCGTAATTGGACCGGCGGCGCTTAAAATAAGCGCGACCATGTTTAAATAAGGGCAGGGTAGATAAAGAAGCGGCGATGGTGATGCGGTTGCCGCTGGAGTAGAGTAATCAATGCCGTTAGGGCTAACGATCATGAATCGTTTCCCATTTAGGAGGATGAAATGAAGACCAGAAAAGTATCTACCTTTCTTAGAGACCAAAAGGGCATAGCGGTTCCCATTACCGCCATCTGCATTGTGATGCTCTTGACCGTGGTGGCTCTGGTAATCGACCTGGGCCGTCTCTATGTGATCAAGGCCGAACTCCAGAACGCCGCAGACGCCGGGGCCGCCGCCGGGGCTCAGGCCTTGTTCCTCGACCCAGACCAGTCTTTGTTACTGGACTCAAAGCCACAGGTAGCCCGGGCTTCTTTCAGGGTTCCGCACCCTTACTCCTCGACGACGCCCGCCGGAGCAATAGTTCCAGCCGTATGGCACCCCTTCTCCAGCCCCCGGATGGTAGTCTCGGATGGGGTTATCACCCCGGATGTCTTTGGGGGCAACCTCTTAACAGGGAATAGGGACGCCAACCAGTTGTCTATCATCCTGGCTGCAAACTACTCCCGCTATGCCGGTAGAGCAGACCCTCACCTCCTGCGACTATGCCCGGGCCTCGGCCCGCCACACGGTCGCATCCAATAAGACCGAAGGCCGATTTCTTACTATCAACGATGCCGATATCGAACTCGGTGTCTGGAAACAAAACACGACCACCAATAATTGGGAGTTTGAGGCCAAGGCCTGTTCCAACAGCACCAATGCCGTCAAAGTGACAACTCGCAGGGACAACACCTTAAACGGGCCGGTTGACCTGATCTTTGCCCAGAATCCTGGGAATCGACTCCATGGAGTTAAAGGCCGAATGTATTGCCATGCTGGGGTGGGTTAAGGGGATTGGGGCGGGGAAAGGCACCTTTCCCCTGGCCGTGGGGAGATCCTACGTGCCGGCTCCGGGAGAAGAGCTCGAGGTGACCTTCTATTCCAACAACACCGATACCGGCTGCTGGCACACCTTTGACGACCCCTCAACCTCCGCCTGCTGACCTCAAGAAATTGGTCAATGGCACCACCGTGACCCCGGCGATCAAATGCGAGGATTACATCAACGTTACCAATGGGGTGGATGCGTCGGTCATTGGAGAGGTAGAGGCAATGTTCGAGGCGGTAAAAAATGCAGTCGCTACTCATGATGGGTCATGGACCGTGATTTTGCCGGTGATCAGCACTGCAAACAAATTACGTCGGGGCGAAGAAAGTGATAGGCTTCTGCGCCTTCCGGATTCATAGAGGTAAAAGGTCCCCCGGACAAGACCATCAGAGGGCACAATACTCGGTGGTTATATTGTCCCGGATGCGGAACACCAGGCGGACCAAATTATGGCCTCAAGGCCGGCATAGCGCAAACTGGTGCACTAGCGGCTGAGGTTCGTTGGCTGTCTCCTGCCAGGCTTTGGGGCGGGATGGCGGCTGACCGGAGTCGACAAGACTGGGATAACCTCAATATCCTGGAACCTGTCGGAGAGCGTAAAAACGGGACAACCTTTGCCGTAGGAGACTCACTTGGCCACTCAGAGAAATACCAGCAGCTCTATGAACCCAGGAATCGATAGGTGGCGCCCCGTGAACTCATGGGCCGGGTATCAGGGGAACTTCGTTGATGCGATCGAACCGTTTCGCCGCAAGGTTAGCCACCTATCAGCCCTGATGACCCGAAAAGACCCGCAGGCGGCCATGCACCAGCAGAGGGTGGCCCAACTTTCTGCCAGGCTAGCCCTGAAGATGCACCTGCCCGCGGAGCAGGTCGCCGGGGTGTGGCTGGCCGCTAATTATCCATGATATCGGCAAGATAGCTGTTCCGGGGAATATCCTGGCCAAACCAGGCAAGCTTACCACCACCGAGACCTCGCTGATGCAAGCCCATGCTCTATCAGGATATGAGATCCTTGGCACGATGGATTTTCCCCGGCGCGTGAGGCGAACGGTGTTACAGCATCACGAGAGAATGGATGGTTCTGGATATCCCTCGTGTATAAAAGGGAAAGACCTGCTTTTGGAATCCAGAATCTTAGTCGTCGCCGACGTCGTCGATGCAATGCGGTCATACCGACCTAATCGGGCTACCCTGACCCTGAGTCAAACCCTTGAAGAAATCGTGCATCATAGCAATGTACTTTATGATTCTCAAGTCGTCGATACGGTTATAGATCTCTCATTTATTGATCATAGCTCTATCCCTTTACCACTCTTGGGCTCCAGGGCGATAAAAAAATATCTCGGCCAATACGTCATATGAGGAAAGCAAGACAAAGTAATTACTTTTTTAGAGGTGGCGAAATATTTCTAAACAGACAACATCAAAGTAATTATCTGAAATATTTAATTGTAGCGTTTTCTTAGAGGTGATCTTGCCATGGCAAATGTACTGATTATCGATGATAATGAAATTTTTTGCGAGATGCTATCGGAAATGGTGAAGGACCTTGGACATGAAGTCAGCTGTGTGTACACTATCAAAGATGGACTCGAAGCCGCCGCCGCAGGAACATTTGAAGTAGTATTTCTCGATGTGCGGCTCCCCGATGGGAATGGTTTGGAGGTCCTGCCAGACCTCAAGGGAATGCCGTCGGCTCCCCTGGTGATTATCATCACCGGAGCCGGCGACCCGGATGGAGCCGATCTGGCGATAAAAAACGGTGCCTGGGACTATATTGAAAAGCAGACTTCGATCAAACAAATTATGCTTCCCCTGGCCCGGGCCGTACAATATCAGCAGGGGAAAAAGGGGCGGGATCCTTCACCTAATGTTCATGAAGAAAAACAAGGTAAAATTATCGGTTTTGTGGGCGCCAAAGGCGGTGTCGGTACCACAACCGTAGCAATAAATGTGGCTTCTGTATTGGCTCAAAAAAAGAATAATGTCATAGCTGTTGAATTAAAGCTTGGTTGCGGCACATTCTCTTTAATAATGAATCAATCCCCGACCCATAACCTTACAAATTTGCTGAAATTGGATTCCGGGTCTATAGATCCGACTATTTTAAAGGATTATTTGCATAGTGCCATACCGGGACTGCGAATTCTTTTTGGTCCGCAAAAGGCCGGTGAAATTAAGGAAATTTCCCCCGAACAGGTTGTGGCTGTGATCAAAGGCCTATCCAGTCTGGCGGATTATCTGATTATTGATTTGCTTTTCGATTTTTCTGAAGCCAGCCGCGCCGCAGTAAAATGTTGCGATCACGTGATTTTAATTACTGAACGTGAACAATTTTCGGTTAGATCTGGGAAGCATGTCATGGAATTATTAGCCGTCTGGGGAATAAGTAAAAGCTTAATAAGAGGTGTCATCACTAATCGCATAATAATGCCAATGATGATGAAAATTGAAAGTATCAAATCACACCTTGATTGTGAAATTATTGGTGTTATGCCCTTCTCTGAGGAAGCTTGTTCTATGAGTCAAATATCAGGGCAACCTATTACACTCTTCCACAAAGATAACATTGCAGCTATAAGCCTGATCGAGATAGCTGATAAACTCGCCTGAGAAGTTTAACCTGACCAATGTCAATTATCTAATCCTCTCCACCGAGTGTTATAATTGTGACTGAGCAAGTATTGCCCAAATAAATCCTGCCATATGTGACAGATGACTCATCTACAATCTTACCAGTGGTCAATCACTTTTTAAACTGCCCCTCATCTGTGGATCAATTTTGAATGATAAAATCTGGCGTTCTTTACTTTCTCCAGATTATCATGGTATATTTTATTTATCCACTCGGACTGTGAATTGAAAAGCAATAGGGGACCAGTTGGTCGAGTAGCTCAGCCATTCGGCTTTCGCCTTCACAGATCCGGACGTGCGGCTTTCCCACATCCGGATCCTCTTGAAGGGTACCCGAGTTCAAGTGACCGACCCTGTATACCAGGGGATCATGCGGTGCCGCTGGGCCTTCCGTTTGACCAGAAACCTTCCATCCCGCGATTCACTGCAATAGTGGGTGAACCCCAGAAAATTGAACGTTTCCATGCGCTGTAGACCGCGCCTGAGACGCCTTTATTTGGCAAACTTGCCGAACTCCAGGAGCCGGATCTTATCTTCCTCATAGACAGCACTAAGCAACTCTGACTCGGCACTTTGGACTATCTTATCCTCCAGAGTCGGCATTCCCAGAGGCCGTTGGCCGCCATCCGCTTTGGGGATATAGGGCCGCCGCACCGGCTGGGGCCGGTACCATCCCGAATGCACCCGATCACCGAGGTCTTTGAGGTTGTCTTCCGGGTTAACTTCATAGTCCTTCGCAGTCAATCCAGTGACGCCAACACTCGATTTCTTTTTCTGGCGATGGAACAACCTCCTGAGAGCTTCCACATGGCGACAGATGCCGGAGTTGATTGAGATAAGCCTCGAGGAGCATGCTCTTTCCCATGATACCGCTCCTCTACCGGCTCACCAGTAGGTCGAAGTGGTCCACCCCGTTTGGCCACATCGGCGGGAACTCGCGGATCTTTTTAGCCGGTTTTCCGCAAAGAAAGTTTTTGACCACCTCATAACTGTAGAGGTCGGAGTTCGAGGCCTGCTCCATGACATTAGTCACTTCTTGAAGCGGGTGGTCCTCGAGGAGCATGAGGATCAGGAAATATTCCCTGCTTCCCCCTGAGCCCTACCGGCGTTCTTCCAACTACCGGTAGTAAGCTTCATAAACTGCCGGCAGCGGCCACTTCAGGATCGGAGTGGCCCGGGGTGAAGGCTCCCGGCTTCTTGAGCGAGACCGGCAGGGAATGGTGGGGGAACAAAACCTCTTCCTCCCGGCCGTAGCTGCGAACATGGGAGGCAATGACCCGCTCCTGATAGGCCATACGGCCAATATATTCTGGGCGCACCGAATAATAGATCCTGTCCAGCCGGACTTGTTGGCGGCGGTTGACCCTGGCCGTGACGGTAGTGCAGGCCTCCGGCATTTTCTGCGGCAATGACCACAAACTGGCCTGTTCCTCCTGACATCACTCTCACACGGTTTGGCGCTATCGTTGGCGTTGCCGGGCATCCCGCTCACTGCAGATCAAGAGATAGGTATTGAGCTCGCCAAAATCCGGAACTGAAGGTAGCAGCAAAAGAAAATTACGGCGCACGTACCCCACCAGGTTTTCTACCCCGCCCTTTTCCTGACCCCGGCCGGGGGTGACGTACTCGCTCCCAAACAGAAAATGCGACCGAAAGAAGGTCCACGAAGCCTGTTCCTGGCGCCTCTTGCCCGTCAGGATCTTATAGACGGCCGTCTTCAGGTTATCGTAACGGATCCACCCTGGTTACTCCTCCCATATAGGCCAAGCCCCCCAGGTGACATTCAAAAAGCGCTTCCTATCATTCCGTGGGCAGGGCAGAGACAAAATAGCGGCTCGCGTAATCCAGGCGCAGACAGCCCAGATGCACCTTGGTTTCCTGGCCGCCCAACAGCAAGTAGGCATCGCTAAAATAAGAAAGACCTCTTCTTCAAAATTTCGAAATCTAACTGACCTCCACATTATCTTACGAATCAATAAAGTTTATTGCCTTACAAGAATTTTCTATATCTAAAATTCAATAATTATACAAAACAGGCTTAGTTATTCTTTGTTAGTTTTTGAATTTAGATAATTCATATTGATAACCTCTTGATATTACTCGCATGAACTTGTTAAATTCCGACATTACAAAATAATTTCGGTATTATTTTATAATAATTTTCCTCAATAAGCTTATCTATCTATATTCTTTGCATAATTAAAACTATTTAAGCCTTTGAAACACGAATTAGCCTGGCATGATTCTTGAATTATCTATTAAGCAAATAATAAGAAGGGATAGAGCATGAGCAGTCACAGATATTGCCATATATCAGAATATCTCTATTGTTTCCTTCTCTCGATGATTGGAATCTCACCTCTTATTAACCTATTAATGCACCGTGATGGTGGGAACTTGGCCGCCAGATCGGTTAACGCAGCAAAACCTTAGGGAATTTCAAGAAAGGTCCGGATAGCCCTGCAAGACTGTGGCACGGTCTGCAACTATTCAACCAGAGGAGCGCAGGATGAACAGACTTTTAGTTCGCATCATCATTGCCGGTTTGTTGGTGATCGGCTGGAGCGGTTCTGCTGCCGCCGACTGGAAATTAGACATCGGCTTCACCGCCTTGCAGACGGAGTTAGGCGCCAACCTGCCCACCGGGGCCGGCGTTAAGGTGACTCAGGTGGAGGCGAGTTATGGTATGCCTGATGCGAACAACGGAGCATTTTCCGGGAAAACCTTCATTGCCAAAAGCCCCTCTGAGGTCGTTACCTCCCACGCCACGACCGTCGGCCAGTATTTTTACGGTAACGGCACGTCCATTGCTCCCGGGATTACCAACATCGATTGTTATGATGCCGGCTATTATACGGGAAGGTTATTTCTCAGCTGGGGAAAAGCAAGTCCACTGATCTCCAGCAGCCGGGTAGCAAACAACAGTTGGGTAGGGAGCCTGGATAACGCTTCAAGCGTCCAAGTCCTGGCTCGACTGGATTGGGTGGTCAACCGGGATGAATATATCCAGGTGGTGGCCATGAATAATGGCGGCACCAATAATCCGCTCCTGGGCAGCTCCTTCAATGCCATTGCGGTGGGGCTCAGCAACGGCAACTCCGCCCATGGCTCATATCCGTTGGCCACCACCCCCACCACTCCCTATGCCTCGGCCAGCCGCACCCGGCCGGACCTGGTCGCGCCGGCGAGCGCCACCAGTTATGCCACCCCCATGGTCGCCTCGGCAGCGGCGTTGTTGGTGGAGGTGGGCCATAACGGCGGCAACACGCTTTCCACCGATCCAGCGGTTACCTTCACCAAGAACCGCAACGGCGACACCATTTACAACGCCGAAAGGTCCGAAGTGGTCAAGGCGGCCCTGATGGCCGGGGCCAGCCGCACCGCCACACAATTAGCTGCAACGTATACCGTGAATACGGCCAATGGGCTCAATAACGTCTATGGGGCCGGGCAACTGAATATCGACAACAGCTATCACGTCATTGCGGCGGGGGAGCAGAACAGCCTGGAAGATTTCTTAATCGGGAAAGGGGAAATCAATTCCTTGGGATTTGACTACGATCCTGCCTTCGGGGGTTTAAACGGCAGCAACAAGACGGGCAGTTATGTTTTTAAGGCCCTGACCACCGGCAGTCTTTCAGCCTCCCTGGTCTGGAACCTCAATGTTACCGGGGAGACCGCAGGCGGATTTGATACCTCTGCCACCCTCAACAACCTCGGCCTCTATCTCTATGACCTGACCAGTGCGTCAGAGTTGGCCTATGCCGGCAGCCTGGTGGACAATACGGAAAATATCTGGTACACCGACTTGACTGCGGACCATGATTACCTGCTTGAGGTCGTTTCCCTGCAAGCGGCCGATTTCCTCTGGGACTACGCCCTGGCCTGGAATATTACGGCAACCACCACCCACGCCCCCCTGCCCCCCACCGTCTATCTCCTGGGGTCCGGCATCGTGGCCATAATTTTCTTCAGGCGGAAGAAGCGGGTTAGCTGATTCAGGTGCCACTGTGAAGTCCAGAAAATGCCCAGGAAGGCTCCGCAACCGGCGATATTTTTGGTTAAATAAATTGTTGGGGATTTAGAAGGCCGGGGGAGTCCAGGTCGGGACCTCCCCGGTGGACATAAAAAATATTGAGGAAAATATAGGGGTCTGATCAACGTCAATTATTTTTTCCTCCACGTATTGCCTCCGGAGTTCAGACGCTCTCGTAGCGCCTTAAACCCATTCAACAGAATATCCTGCCCGGTCAAGAACCCGACTGTCTTCCCCGGATTTAACGGCCAAGCCACCCCAGAAGACTGACTGAACCATCCCCGCCGCAACGATGCCTCCCGGCATCCAGGCCTAATTTTAAATTTTAAAATTTTTGGGGAGAGTCGATGCCGGGGTATGTTTTCTGCCGCGGTTTTCCCGGAGGACAAAAACGGCTGAATGATTTTTTGATAAAATTGCCGGGCTGGGCATCTAGCATGAGGGGGTGGCCGGAGTCCCACCCGGACTTCGACTTCTGATCTGTGGGCTAGCCGTGCCCCTTTGGGCGGGGCCGGGGTTGGGGGCTACCTGGATCGTAACAATATCGCCAAGTGTCATTTCTCCTCGTTACCCTCATACCAAAAATTTTTTGTTAAATGGTCACAATGATCATATGAAGATGGTCATCCCGTCTATCGCCTTCCTAACTTACCCCCATTAAAATAAAGTATCCATCAATAACACCCTTCGGCAAAATACCGTGGCTGGAAAGAGCGCTGACCGCATTATGAAACAAAAAGTAGCCAAATTGGAATAACTAAATTAGGGAAACCCTAATTGCCGGGGTCATGGATCGCTTGTAACTTATCGGTAAACTCACCGATCAAAGGTGTCTGCAGCTGACGACCTGCAGCCTGGCGGGGTGAAACTCTGATGGATAAGGAGATTTCATGGAGGCCCTCATTCAGGTGGTTGAGTCCATGACGGCGGCCCGGGACCCCTTGGCAGGAAAAAAGCCCCCGACCGGAAGTGGGCTGGAAACCTCTCCTTCCACTCCCCACCATCTTCCCAAACTCCGGGACCTGCGTAAAGCCATTGCGGTTGGCGCGGAAAGGGAGTATTTTCAAATCCTGCTGATCCTTACCAATGGCGCCACCGAAGAAGCCTGCCGCATCGCCGGGTTATCCACCGCCCGTTTTTATGCCCTGAGGAAAAAATACTGGCGGTCCACTACCACCCCAAGGTAATGTGCAAAAGGTTCTGCAAAAAGAGATAACCTTCAAGGGATTTTTGGTGCCAACAAAAACGGCTTGAAAGAGTTATCGCGGGAAGTGGGCTCCTTGATGCCGCTCCTTTTTTTGCCAATTTTTCACGCAAAATCAGGACATCATCCGGAGCCTGAATTGCTAATCTGATTTGTTTCCCCCTGATCGCCACCACCATGACGCTTATATCATTCCCGACAAGAACCTTTTCCTTTTCTTTTAATGTTACGATTAACATGGCACTCTCCTGTCAAAGGGGAACCCTCGCCCCTTGCCGGTTTTCTCCGGTTCAGATAGTCAGCTTGTCGGCCAGGGCTTGGTTCTGCTCCGGCAGGATGTCGGCGTAGAGGCCGGTCATGGCCAGGCTCTTATGCCCCAATTGCTTCTGGACGTGCCTGAGGTTGCTGGTGTCCGCCAGCAAATGGGTGGCGTAGGAATGCCGCGCGTGGTGGATCGTATGGTGCAGGGACAGCGATTTCAGCTGCATGCACTTGAAAGGGATCAGATTACAGGATAGGAAGGCGGAGGATTATTGGGTCGAAAGGAGTCTCTATGTTCTAATTATGCGAAGTTTTTGGTCCGATAGTAAGTTTCTGGTTATAGTAGTCATGACCTTTACTGCAGAGAGAAGATATAGTTAGGGAGATATTGCAGCCTATATTGTACCAAGAGTCATAGTACTATTTAGTATGACGCGCCTTGCGTACTTTATAGTATTATTCTCAGTAGGATAATCATTTATTATATGAAGCAACGGATACAGGTGTGTTAACCATGATTATCTTGTCCAAATACCCACTATTATTATTAGGATAATTTTTGGTTATATGGCCTTGCTGTATTATGCCTGACGAATTGACTGTCTGCTCAGCAAGAACCTTGTCAGTTAATTTTGTACAGAACTCTTGGTTATTGATTTTGCCTTCCGGACGATTATCTATTGTGGACCAGCTGGATGGAACATCATTTGCGGAGCCATGATCCGGAGTCATCCGTTCAGGACTTGAGGCGTACCCTGCCGGCTTATTAACCTGGGAAGACCGATAACTTTTTTGATGAACATTTTTTACATGACTGTATTGCACCGAGTTTGGGGGGCTGGTCTCGTCCACTGGTTTAGAAACTTTTCGGGGTCGATCGCCTTTTGCCTTAGGACTTTTTGCAAAACTAGACTGCGCTAAATTTTCGGGGTTTTTCGCCTTCAACTTACAATCAGTTCGAGATCGATTGACTTTCCGTTGAACATTTTTGGCAGAACTATGATGAACTGACTTCTTGTGGCTATTTCCCACTGATGGCTTACAAACCTTTGAAGATCGATAGCGTTTTTGGGCCTTATTTTTTGAGGAACTCCGAGATACTGATTTCTTGTGGCCAGTTCCTTTTTTCTCAGCGGCAAAGGCCCCTAAAGGAAAAGCAATCATGAGGATCAAAGCTAACCCTATAAGCTTCCGCCAGCTAAATAGAACCATAATACGCCCTTCCCCAAAATTATACGGCAGGCTTGGCCACCGCAGTTAAAAAATGGTTTTGGCGACCTCTCTCCTCAAGTTTACGATCGATAAGCTTTCTCTATTGTTGTCTAAACCGTCTTTTTATATCTACTTTAGCATAATCTTGCAAGAAATTGTAATATTTTAATAAATCTGGGTATGTTTCACTCTCAAAACCTGAAAACCTCAATGAGGTAGAGCTCAAGAATGCAAGACCAACACCACTTATTATTGCCGGGCCAAAGGGATGGCCGATGCCACCCGCATGTGCCCCCGTCGGGAATGGTAAGCGATCTTAGTTTCCTGATCATGCACTCATAAAAATCTTCAAGTAAATTATTCTTCCACCTTTCGGAATGCGGATGTTAAGGCGTAGGCATATGACAATCTCACACAGCTGATTAGAAAGGGATGGTTTGTTCCTCCTGACGTGAAAACGTATTGGTTTGATCTTTTTCACCAGCACCGTTAAGATTATATTTTTGGATGAGATTGTAGAGCATGGATCGGCTGGTCCGCAAAGCCTTGGCAGCCAGCAAGACGTTCCCATTATACTTTTCCAGGACCTGGGCGATCAGTTGGGATTCGAACCTGGCCTTGGCCTCTTTGAGACTCAGCCCGTCACAATACGGTTCGGGGTCAAGATGGGAAACCACTATGCCTAAATGCTCCGGAGCAATCAAGGGACCGTCCGCCATCACCACGCTGCGGCGGATGCGGTTAGTGAGTTCGCGGATATTTCCCGGCCAGTGGTGGGCCTGGATGGCGGTCATAGCCTCCTTTGAAAACCTCAAATCTTTTTTCCCCACCCGGGAGGAGTAACGCTTCAAGAAGATAGTAGCCATGATCAGGAGGTCATCGTCGCGATCCTTCAAGGCAGGCAGTTCGACGCTCAAAACATCGAGGCGATAATAGAGATCTTCCCGGAAGTTGCCCTCCTTGATCGCGGCCGTCAGGTCGCTGTTGGTGGCGGAAATGACGCGCAGATCCGCCTTGAGGGTCTTGCGCCCCCCCACCCGTTCAAAGGTGAACTCCTGGAGAAACCGGAGCAATTTGACCTGCAGTTCCAGGGGAAGTTCCCCCACTTCATCCAAAAAGAGGGTGCCTCCCTGGGCCCGCTCCACGGTCCCGATGGACGTGCGATACGCCCCGGTGAAGGCCCCCTTTTCATGGCCGAAAAGCTCCGACTCCAGCAGTTCTTTGGGGATGGCGGCACAGTTAATCGCCACGAAAGGTCCCTCGGCCCGCAGGCTCCGCTGATGAATGCTCCTCGCGACCATTTCTTTCCCGGTGCCGCTGGCTCCGGTTACCAAAACCGGCAGATCGGTGGCGGCTATTTTGCGAATCAGGTTGAACACCTGGCGCATGGGCTCGGACACCCCCACCATTTCTTCGGGTTCTCCGGAGTTGACCTCACCTAACCAATCCTGGTAGCCAACGGTATGGAGAGCCTGGGGCATCTGGCACCCGGGGCACTTGTTGCCGCGCCCTTTGATTTCCTTCCCGCAGAACGGGCAGTTCGAGAATCGGCGGGGCACAAGGGGCAGCAGGGCATCCCATAACCGAGACCGGTTGTGGCTGTCGAGATCCAGAAATTCAACCCCGACCCCGGAATCGGAGAGGCGGACTACCCGGGCTAACACTTCCAGGTCAGGAGACTTTGTGGATAAAAGAGGGAATTTGAGATCAATAAGAGGCACGTGCAGCTTCACCTTCTCCGGCAGGGCGATATGGGCGCCGGTGAGGCTCAAATCGGTTATCCGACCTTTAACCGTTTGACTTAATAAATACAGGCTTACCGGCAGGTCTACGGGAATCCTTGGTGCTCTCCTCATGGTATTCTCCGAACCATTGGTCCACTCGAGATTATGCGCCGACCTCGGCCACTGCAGTCAAATGAGCGTTTTGCAGGCATCTCTCCCCGAGGTTGACCTTGAGAAGGTTTCTCTTTTTGTAACCATATTGCCGAGCTATGGCACGAATGTCAATATCTCACCGGCTAAAACCCTAAAGGGCAGGTTCACAATAATCCAAAGACGTTTACAAAGCATTAGGCATTAGTATCCATTTCCTTATAGGTATTTTTACCTATTTGGGGGTAAGGAGGGTTCCGCAGGCAGGCCTTGGCGAACTGGACGAACCGCAGCAACACCATCCGGAATGGCACTCGGTTATCTGTCAGGAACTGTGGAGCCAACCGGCAAAAAGAGAGGGAATCTCAACACGATAAGCTCATTCGCACCGGAGAACTGGTCCGGGACAGTCTTAACCATTGCCTTCCCCGGTTATCTCACCCCCCGCATTGCATAAATCCGGCGATAAGGTCATAATTTCCCCCAGGAGATTATGACTCATGCCGGAAACCCTCAACCTCACCGACGCCCTGAAAGGCTATACCTTCGACCAGGACAAGCTCCTGAGCCCCGAGGAGACCATCCGCCGGGTCCGGGACCGCCTGGGGGCCCTGGACCTCAAGCTCCTCCAGGACACCAGGCGCATCGACACGGGCCGCCTGGATATTCCCGTGTATCTCAGCCTCCTGGGGATAGACGCCCGCCGGGTGGTGCCCACCCACAAACAGATGGGCAAAGGGGCCACCCCGGTCCAGGCCGAGGCCTCCGCCCTCATGGAGCTGGTGGAGCGCTTCAGCTTCTTCACGTATCTGGGAGACGGCCCCCTGGACTTCAGTTGCTCCCGGAACCTGGCGGGCCGGGCCCTGCCCTTCCCGCTGCTCTGCCGCTCCCTGTTCGACACCTCCCCCGCGGCCAGCGCCGCGGCCGGTCTCTACGAAGATTGGCCCCTGTATTTCGTGCCCGCCACCAACCTGACCCGGGGAGAGGCGGTCTACCTGCCCATCCACTGGTTCTACCTCATCGAGGAATATAACGGCCCGGCCGCGGGCAACTGCCTGGAGGAGGCGGTGCTCCAGGGGCTGGGCGAAGTGGTGGAACGCCACGTGGGCTCCATCATCAGCTATGAGCGGCGCCCCACCCCCGCCATCGACCCCGAGTCGGTCACGGACCCCGTGGCCCGGGAGCTGCTGGCCAAGTTCCGGAAGAACGGCATTGTGGTCCACCTGCGGGATTTCTCCCTGGACACCGGCATCCCCACGGTGGCGGCCCTGGCCTACGATCCGTCCACCTTCCCGGAGAGCAGCGAAATCGTCTTTGCCGCGGGCACCACCACCGACCCCGCCAAGTCCCTGATTCGGGCCTTGACCGAGGTGGCCCAGCTGGCCGGGGATTTCCACCGCCGCACCAGCTACCGGCCCACCCTCCCCAAGTATGAAACTCTGGAGGAGGCGGCCTATCTCATGACCCCGGGACCCATGCAGCCCCTGGACAGCCTCCCCAACCTCTCCCGGCCCAACCTCAAGGATGAGATCGGCCTGTGCCTGGCGGCCCTGTCCCGCCTGGGGCTCGAAGTCCTGGTGGTGAACATCACCCACCCCCGTTTAGCCATCCCGGCGGTATACGTGCTGATCCCCGGCACCCATTTCCTGGACCGCACCCGGAACACCAGCGTCATTTTCCACCTGGCCAAGACCGCGGCCCTGTACGCCCCTCCCCTTGAGGCCCTGGCGGCCCTGGCGGGGCTCAACGCCGCCTTCCCCCACCGCTTCGACGTCCAGTTCTTCCTGGGCCTGACCCTGGAAAACCAGGACCGGGCCGGCGAGGCCCTGGAGTACCTCCGCGGGGCCCTGGAATGCAGCCCCCCGGCCCATGAGCTGCCCAGCATCTACGTCCACCTGGGCACCTGCCAAAAGGACCTGGGGTATTTTAAAGAGGCCTCCGAGTCCTTTACCCGGGCCCTGGAACTGGACCCCGACCTCAAGGAGGCCCACCACTTCCTGGGCTTCTGCTCTTTCAAGCTGGAGGATTATCAGCAGGCGGTGGCGTGCTTCGAGAAGGTCATCGAACTGGACCCGGGCTCGGCCATCGACTACGCCAACCTGGGGATTAATCTCCAACGGCTGGGCCATGCCAAGGAAGCTGCCTTCGTGCTCAAACAGGCCCTGGAACTGGACCCCGGCCTGGACTTCGCAGCCCGGGCCCTGGCAGCCTTGGAAGAATAGCGTGGTTATGGGGGGAAGGGGCTTTTTGGTGAGTGCCCCTCCCCTGCCCCCCATCCCCGGTGCAATTCCTCACGTCAATTTCCCCTCATGGCGCACCTGTGCGTACGCCCGCGGGCAAGAAACACCCAGGCCCCCTATTCTGGCATTTGCCAAAAATTCTTTCCTCTTGGAGATTCTTAAATCCCCCCAAATCCCCGTAGTGTCCGGTTAGAAAATTGCCGGCGGTTGCTCTACCCCCCTCACTCCGCCCTCTCCCCCCAAGGAGGATAGAGAGAATATCTCGGGATTTTCACAGGATACTTAATTCCGGCGTAGGGAAACGGTATCTAACTCCGGCTCATTATTTCACTGCGGAGCTGTGGACTCTGGAGGCGCCGCCGGTGGGTTCGGTATAGCTCATGATGAACTTAAAATTGGGGAAGAGGCGAGGCAGGCGCATCATGTTGAAGGTCATGACGCCGATGGCCATGCGGTCCAGCCAGGAAGACATGGGCCACCCCAGGTGAACGGTGATATTCCGGTCCCCCAACTCGTATTCCACCACCCGGAGCAGGGCCACCAGGCGGTGGTAGAGGCTCAACTTGACCAGGGGGAAGCGGAAGTGGTTGATCGCCAGTTTGGGCGGGATGCCGGTCCGGGGCGAGTAGAAGGTGATGTAGGCGATGTTGTCCTCGGGTTGGCCCGACGTATCCTGGGAGCGTTTGAACACCAGGTCCACATCCCGGGCGGCGGACTCCGACAGGTAGAGGATCATCTCCATTTCGTTGTCGCCCTTGCCGATCTCCTTGATCTCCGGGGCCCGCTTCTGGGCCACCAGGAATCCCCCCAGGAGCACCAGGCCGGTGACCCCGGCCCAGAGCATGGTGCCGTGAGTCTTGATGATGGCCAGAAAGATAAAGCAGCTCACGAAGATGACCCACATGATCAGGGTCACCAGGCGGGAGGTGTAAAAGTGGATCAGCTCCTTGGTGCCCATGAAGTAGCGGTAGATGAGCAGCGCCCCCATGTTGATGCTGAAACTGGCCAGAAGGCCCAGGGCATACATGTCCGCCAGGGTCTCCTGCTTGCCTGAGGTGATCAGGATGATGATGGAGAAAAAGATGGCGTTGGCGATATGGATGCGGTAGAGGGACTGGCGCTTGTTGGTGGCGGTGACCCAGTGGAAGCCGTAGCGGTGGGCCACCCGCTCGATGAGTTCGCTGGAGGCCACGAACGCGGTGTTCACCGCCATGATCAGGGCAAAGCTGGCCAGGACCGCCACCGCCACCCCGAAAGGCATCCCGTTCAAGATGGTGGCGTAATGGGTGATGAGGTCGCCTTCGTGCAGGTGAAAATCGATGGGCGCCGACAGGGCCAGGGCGGCTATGATGGGGGTCACCAGGCCCACGGTGAGGGCCAGGAAGAGGTAGGCCTTGCTGATCTCCCGCCAGCTGCGCACCAGGCCGGCGGTCTGGAGCACGGACTCCACCCCGGAATAGGCCAGAATACAGAAGGCGATATGGGCGATGAAAATGTGATACCGTTCAAAGATCGAGCCCGGGTGCAGGTCCGAGGCGGTCTTGACCGCAGCCTGCTTGAGCCGCCCCAGGGAGGTGGCGTCCAGGGCCAGGACCCCGGAGATAATCAGGGTGACAAATATCAGGGTCGCAAAGATAAAAATCATGAAGGTGACCCGGGCGTTCTCTTTAATCCCTAAGATGTTGAGCCCGGCCACCACCCAGATGGTGATCAGCACCAGGGCTATAACCAGGTGGTGGGGCAGGTGGAAAAACGAGGTGGCGTTCAGGACGGCGCTCACCGCCGAGATGCAGGCGGTGAGGATATAGTCCACCATGATGGAGGACACCGCCACAAAGGACACCAGGGGGCCCAGAACCAGGTAGGAGAAGGAGTAGACCCCGCCGCCGATGAGGCCGTGGTGTTCCAGGATCTCGGCGATCTCCACCAGCCGGGTGGTCATGTAATGGATGAACACCGCGGTAAAGGCGATAAAGACGACGGCGCTCAAACCGATGAAGCGGTAGGCCTCGGCGGGGGCGTAAAACACCGAGGTAAGCTCGTCCATCAGGGTGATGACCGCCACCGACAGCCAGGTGAGCCACCAGCGCCCGTTGAGGTAGTACGACAGCCGGCCCGGTTTCCGGAGCAGGTAGATGAAAAGTCCCACCAGCGCCAGGTTGACGACGATGAGGAGCGTGCCCTTCAGGTACAATGCCTTGGCCCCGCAGAAGAGGAATCGAGGACTGCTGCATCAAGCCGCAACCGGGAATGTCTTGCCGGTTGCCGCGTGAGAATTCTATCATTCTTGCACCAGAGGCCACAATTATTTCTGAGAAAAAATCGGTTGGGTGAGCGTTACGGTGAATTTATCTTAAATTCTCCAGGTGACGGCCAGGGAAGGGTGGGAACCCGGGCCCCAGGGGGAGGCCTGGACGCGGGTCCGGGTGCGCCTACCCCTGGGGGCCCGGCAGGCCGATTACCGTCCGCCCTCGGCGGCTGAGGCCGGAGGTTGTTGGGGCCGCCGGAAATACTTGATGTCGAATTCGAATTGGGGAAACAACCGGGGCAGGCGCATCAGGTTGAAGACCATGACCCCCACAGCCAGGCGGTCCCACCAGGAGGATAAGGGCCAGCCGAAGTGAACCACCACCTGGCGATCGGCCAGTTCATATTCCACCACCTTCAGCAGGCTCACCATGCGGTGATAGAGGCTGATCTTGGTGAGGGGGAAGCGGTAGTGGTTGCCCGCGGTCCTGGGGGGAATGCCGGCCCGGGGAGAGAAAAAGGTGATGTAGGCCTCGTTGGCTTTGATCAGGGCGTGGTCCGACTCCTCGGAGCGCCGGAAAAAGAGGTGAATCTCCGGGGCCCCGGATTCGGCCAGGCGCAGAATCATATCCATCTCGGTATCCGCCTGGGCGATGTGCTTATGCTCCGGGGCCCGCTTCCGGGCCACCCAAACCCCGCCGCCCAGCACCAGGGTGGTGACCACCGCCCAGAGGAGGGTGGCATGATGTTTGTCATAGGCCAGGAAGCCGAAGCAGCTGATCAGGATGACCCACAAAACGATGGTGCCTACCCGGCTGGTAAAATATTTCGTCTCCCCGGTGCCCATGAAATAGCGGTACAGGATGAGGGAGCCCATGTTGATACAGAAGCTGGCCAGGAGTCCCAGGGCGTACATGTCCGCCAGGAGCGACTGGCTGCCGCTGGTGATCAGGATGATGGCGGAAAAAAAAGCCGCACTCAACAAGTGGACGCGGTAAAGCGACTGGCGCTTATTGGTGGTGATCAGCCAATGGAAACTATAGCGGTGGGCCACCCGCTCCATTAATTCGCTGGAGGCCACAAACGCGGTGTTCACCGCCATGGTCAGGGTGAAGCTGGCCAAGGCCGCCACGATGACACCGAACCAGAGGCCGTTGAGCATCGAGGCGTAATGGGTGATCAAGTCGCCCTCGTGCAGATGAAAGTCGATGGGCGCCGACAGGGCCAGGGCCGCCACCAGGGGGGTGACGATGCCGACGGTGAGGCCCAGGAACAGGTAGGCCTTGCGGATTTCCTGCCAGGTACGCACCAGGCCGGCGGTTTGGAGGACCGATTCCACCCCGGAATAAGCCAGGATGCAGAAGGCGATGTGAGAGATAAACTTGGAATAATCGCCGCTCCAACTGCCGGTCTGTAATTGGTGGGCGGTCAGCTTAACCGACTGGTGCAGTTGCCCCAGGGAGTGGGAATCCAGGTTGATCAGGCCGGAGATAATCAGGTTCAGCAGCACAAAGGCGGCGGCCACGAAAATCATAAAGGTGAACCGGGCGTTTTCCCGAATGCCGCTGATATTCAAGCCGGCCACGGCCCAGATGATCCCCAGCACCAGGATCATCTTGACGGGCTCGGAGAGTTGGAAAAACGATGTGACATTGGCGATGGCGCTCACTGCCGAAATACAGGCGGTAAGGATATAGTCCACCATAATGGAGGACACCGCCACAAAGGAGACCACCGGGCCCAGAACCAGGTAGGAAAAGGAATAGACCCCGCCGCCGATGAGCTGGTGGCGCTCCAGGATTTCGGCGATCTCGGTGAGGCGGGTGCTCAGGAACCGGATGAGCAGGCTGGTGACCGCGATAAAAACGATGGCGGACAGGCCGATGAACCGGTAGGCTTCGGCGGGGACGTAAAAGATGGAGGTGAACTCGTCCATCAGGGTGATGACCCCGATGGCCAGCCAGGTGAGCCACCAGCGCCCCTTCTGATGGTAGGACAGGAGTTCCCGATTCCGTAACAGGTAGATGAACAGGGCCACCAGGCCCAGATTCAGGATGATCAGCACAGGAGTCTTCATTGAAGTCAACCCTTACGAGTTATGGGTCCGCCTCGCAAAATCCAGGACCGGATTAAACCATAGGGTAACGCCCTGAGCTCGCCGCACCGGCAGGGTCAGGCTCGTTATCCCCCGGGGGAAAGATTTCAGGCAACCGCAATCATGATGGATAAGGCGATAGCTCGCTAAGGCGAATGGGACTCCGGCATGGGGGATGGCGGGGGGATGGCCCCGGGAGTGAAAAATAGACCGCCATAAAGATGGCTGGTCTGAATGGGGGGATGATAGACTGCCGCAGGGCGCTCGGAACAAGGCCCTAAAGGATGCGCTCCGGGCGCATCAATACCGAGGTTTGACATGTCCTCCTCCTGCCTGCGGGGTTAGCTGACGGGCTCGGGCGGGAGGTTGCTTGCCCTACCGCATTGACCAAAAATGCGGATTCGCCCCAGAAACCTGGGTCCCCCGCTTCTCCGTTTGAGTTTCGGAGAATTCGGCGGTTAGCCGGATTAATCGCGGCCAACGCTATAAATGTAGTTTTTTTTGCAGCAACGTCAAGGGGAATTTTTTATTACCGGAGTGAGGCGGGTGGGGGATGGTAGGGGCTTTGCCGGCCAATCAAAAAATGACGCGCACCCCTCCCAGATCTTCCAGGGAAAAATGGTGCTTGGCCTCCGGAGCGCCGATGAACATGTAATTTTTCGGGACCTTCAGTTCCTGGGACAGGGTCTCCACCATCTGGGGCCCAAACTGCCCCTGACGCGGCAAATACTCGATCTTCAAATCAGGGTACAGCTCCTCCAGGATTTTCAGGCTCCGGAGAATTTCTTCTTCATCCTCGGAATTATGGTCCTTATATATATGCACCAAAAATATTTTACGGCTGGATTCATTGCGCTGAATATAATCGAACGCCTTGCTCAGGCGGGCTAAAGCGCCGCCGCGGATAAACAACACCAGACGGATATTCGTAATATCCATAATTTCTTCAATGACTTGTTCCCGCCAGATGAAGGCCCGCTGCAACATCTCATTGATAACTATGAGAGCGGCTTTAAGAATAGCGATCCGGGTATACATCACCGTCACGATCAACACCGCGGGAATGAAGTAGAGCGCAAAATAGATCAGAAAACGATAATCGATGATCACATTGCCGATGATTCCCACACTGGTGGCGATGACGCCCAAGATCACCGTGCTCCAGCCGGCCCGATAGGTGCGTTTCAATTCCTTGCGGTTGATTTTGAGCAGGATATTGCCGATGCCGAACAGGGTCATGACCCCGAGAAAAGAAATGGTATAAACTCCCGCTAACTGCAACAACTCCCCATGGGTCAGATACAGAATGGAGATACATAAAAACAAGAAAGTCAGGATGATGCGATGGTACGATCCCCGGCGGTTGGTCTTTAAGAGGAATTGCGGAAAACACTGATCTAACGTCATGCGCTGCACCAGACCGGTTACCCCGATAAAACTGGTGAGCACCGCGCCGGAAAGCACCAGGCCGGCATCAATGACCACCAGGCCATGGAGCAGGTGCCCCCCGGTCAAGAAGCCCACAAAGGTGAGCATGTCGTCATGATGCTTTAAAATTTCCGCCACCGGGAGGATTTGCAAGGCCATCAGCGCGATGAGGGGATTAAACACCATCACCGCCACCCACATATTGCGCAAGGTGAGACGAAACACCCCGGGCTGTTGCTGCTCTACGAAGTTGGCGGAGCTTTCAAAACCACTCACCCCCAGCATCGAAGCCGACACCCCGAAGAACAAGGCGGTGGGCCAATCCACCTCGTGCGTCAGGGAGTGCCAATTTTGCGCCCAGGCCCCCCCGTACTGAACCACATAGACCAGGCCGAAGACCAGCAGGAGGGTCAAGGCGCTTATATGAAAAATGAAGATGACCAGGGCGACCCGGGAGGATTCGGCGATCCCCACGATGGCGAGGCTGGCGAAAATGATCAGAATCGCGGTGGTGACCTCCATGGGAGGCAGAAAAGGCAATAAGGTTTCCAGGTATTCCGCCGCGGTTTTACCCGAGATAACCGCGGTGGCCAGATAGGACAGGATGGTCAGGCAGGCGGCCAGGGCCGCGGAAAACTTGCGGGTGCTGTTGAGCAGACAGTTATAGGCCCCGCCGTTCAGGGGCAGGGCCTCCACTACTTCGGTATAGATTTTGCGATAGAGATAGAGGATGCCCCCAACGATCAGCAGGGCCAGCGGCGCCAACGCATGGGCGTATACCGTGGCAATGGCCGCGACGTAAAGGCAGGAGGAAGTGATGTCATTGCCGCAAATGGCAGTGGCAGGCCATTGCCCCAGGCGTTTCTTGCCGGCTTCACCTTCCAGCAATACTTCCGGGGGCGTGATCGTTGGTGCGGCGGCCTCAGGTGGTAAGCTCATCCGAGGTCTCCTCTCAAGCTTTTGGCGTGGACAAAGGTTGTTAAGCTAGTCCCAGACAGTCTGTTCAGGGAAAACCGGAGCGCTCCCCGAAAGAAGTCTTCCGCGCTGAGATATCGGGGTTGCGAAACTGGATCGATTCGGACAGGCAAAAGCATAATAGAGGTTGCAGCCTGTTTTGGCAAGTCCAAGCTCAACCAAACAGATCAGGGAAGCAAAGAAAATCTTGACCGCGCCAGGCATTATTCTGTAGTTGTGGTCGCGGTGAAATCCTGATAAATTCTGGCGTAGTAAAGGCTTAAGACCTTGGTTGATAAAACTGTGTCCAGAAAACCGGCAGGGGAGAGTCCAGGGCTTTTCCGCCAGGGGCTCATCAAATTTTTTAGCTTACCGGAAGCCATCCTGGTGGGAAGTTTCGGGGCGACTATTCTGGCGGGAGCCTTCGCGCTCCTGCTCCCCTGGGCCCACGCCACGGGTAAGATAACTTTTCTGGATGCCCTGTTTACCTCCACCTCGGCCGTGTGCGTCACCGGCCTGGTGGTGGTGAATACCGGCAGCGACTTCACCCATTTCGGGCAAATCGTCATCATGCTGTTGATTCAGGCCGGCGGTCTGGGCATCATGACCTTTGCGGCCCTCATGTTCCAGTTTCTCGGCAAGCGCATGTCCCTGAAGTCCCAGGCGCTGCTCCACGGGTCGTTTTTTCAGCAGGACATCGGCATCAACTTCCGGGCCATGTTTCGGCGCATCCTGTGGCTCACCGCGATTACCGAACTTGTGGGCGCCGCTCTCATGTTCCTGGCCCTGTGGCCCCAAGCCTCCCATATGGGCGAAGCCTGCCTGTCCGCACTCTTTCACGCGGTGTCCGCCTTCTGTAACGCCGGGTTTTCCCTCTATGACGACAACCTGATGGGGTTGCGCCACAACTATCTCTTCACCACCGCCATCATGGTGCTCATCGTCATCGGCGGTCTGGGCCACACCGTGGCCCACGAGGTCTGGCGCCGGCTGGAATACCGGTTTTCCCGCCGGCGGGATGAGCCCGTTGACCGCCCGCGCCTCTCGGTTCATTCCCAGGTGGTGTTGTGGGTCTCCGGCATCCTGATCCTCGGGGGGGCGGTCGGCCTCCTGGTCCTGGGCCTCACCGCGGCCGAGACCTCCTGGGGGGGCCGCCTGGCCGCTGCCCTGTTCCAGTCCGTCACGGCCCGGACCGCGGGTTTCAACACCGTGGATATCGGCCTGCTGCCTGCGAGCTCCCTGATGCTCCTGGTTATCTTGATGTTCATCGGCGGCTCCCCCGCCTCCTGCGCCGGGGGTATCAAAACCACCGCCTTTGCCATCTCCTGGGCCGAGCTCCGGGCCCGGGTCCTGGGCGAAACCGAAGTCAGGTTGCTGGATCGCCGGATTCCCACCGAAACCCTGTGGCGCGTCTCCCTCTTGATTCGCCTGGCCCTGCTGTGGAATATTGCCGGGGTCCTGTTGCTGCTGGTCACCGAGGGGGGCCGTCCGGGCATGGGCCTGGAAAGAGTGCTTTTCGAGCAGATATCCGCCTTTGGCACGGTGGGCCTGTCCACCGGCATCACCGACAAGCTCTCGGCGCCCGGTAAGTTGTGGATCATAGTCACCATGTTCGTAGGCCGCTTGGGACCGTTGACCATGGCCATGTGGTTTTTTACGCCAAAACCCGGCCACGTTCGGCATCCCGAAGGAAAAGTGATGATCGGATGAAGCACAAAAAACACATCTGCATAATTGGCCTGGGGGAGTTCGGCAGCGAACTGGCCCGGAAGCTGTCCCGGCAATGCGAGGTCCTGGTCCTGGACCGGGATGAGAACCGCGTCAACGCCATCGTGGACGAGGTGCAGCGGGCCCTGATCCTGGACGTCAGAGACTTTACCGGCCTGAGTTCATTGGTCACGGCAGATTTCGACGAGGCCATCGTCAGCATCGGCGAAGACCTGGAGGCCAGCATCTTGTGTACCCTGCACCTGAGGAAAATCGGGGTGCCCTCCATTCAGGCCAAGGCCAAAACCGAGGACCACGCCGCCATTCTTCGGTCGGTGGGGGCAACGGAAGTCATCTTTCCCGAACGAGAGACGGCCCGCCGGGTGGCCGCCCATATTATCAATCCCAATCTCCTGGACTTTGTGCCCCTGGAAGCGGATTACCGGGTGATGGACGTGGCGCCGCCGGATGACTTTTACGGCTCCAGCCTCGAGGCCCTGGACCTGAGAAAACGCTTCGGGGTGTTCGTCATTGCCATCCGGGAACTGGTGCCGTCCCGCTTCGTGTTTTTGCCCGGCCCCACCTTCGTCATCAAGCCCAGCGATATCCTGGTGGTAATTGGCCGGGAGAAAGACCTGATGGGGGTCCAGGATTGGAAGAAGCTCCCTGTCCCCAAGGAGACTTAAGGTGTTCCTCGGGGCGCCCCTCCCCACCCCGGCCCGGGCCGCACCCCTGACCATCAGGCTGGTCACCGTGGGGTCCCTGCCCCCGGCCGTGCTGGGCTTCCTTCAGGAGGGCCTGGAACAGGAACTGGGCGCCGCCGTCCGGATGGGGGGCAACCTCCCCCTGCCGGCCTCCTGCCCCGAGGGCCGCAGCCAATATCCGGGCGACCCTTTCCTGGCGGCCCTGGCCGCGGCCCGGCCACCCCAAGAGGAGGTTATCCTGGGGGTCACCGGGGTGGATCTCACGGTCCCCGGCCTCAACTTCGTCTTCGGCCTGGCCGATCCCGGTCGCGGCGCCGCGGTCATCTCGTTAGCCCGCCTCTACCCGGAGTTTTACGGCCAACCCCGGGACCCCCGCCGGTTTAAAGCCCGGGCCGTCACCGAGGCGGTCCACGAACTGGGGCACCTTTTGGGCCTGGGTCACTGCCCCGACCCGGCCTGCGTCATGTCCTTCTCCAATTCCCTGGCCGACACCGACCGCAAGGGTCCGGGATTCTGCCAGGCCTGCCGGGAGTTGTTGCCGAAAAAACCTTGAGGGGAAGCCGGGGGGAAAAGTGGCCGGGGCCCGGAATCGAGTCCCGGGGCTAATAGCAAGCCGCGACCTCTGCGAAAAGCCATTTTGTCATCCTGAGCGGAGCGAAGGATCTCGTATTTTCTCATACTTATGAGATTCTTCGGTCGCTCCGCGCCCTCAGAATGACAGGTGAGGGGACTTTCCCAGAGGTCTCCATCGGCGATCAAACGACCATTCTCTCGTAGGGGCGACCCTATAGCGTTTGCCATAAATTCTTTCTACTTGGAGATTCTAAAATCCCCCTAAATCCCCCTTTTTCAAAGGGGGACTTTAGCCGCGATTCCTTATAGTTCCACCATTTTATCAAAGGGGGATAGGGGGGATTAGAATGATGCCGCCATCGGAAAATACTTTTGGCAAACGCTCTAGAGGATTTTTACAGAGGTCTCAATATCATGTCAAAGGCAGAGGAGGAAAATGGGCCGTGGGGTGTTTCCTGCCCATGGTGCACAGGCGTCTCGCCTGTGCGGTCCAGGCTGAAGTTTGTGTTGTGGGGGTTGGCCTGGGCTCGTGAGGGGGTGGCCATCAGGCAGATAAGGCTGAGGAAAAGGATCTTAGGACGTGACGCCAAGAGACTCGATGAGGTCAAGCCACCCGTTCAGGTTCAGCCCCGAGGCGAATTCATCCTCCGGCTGGTGCGGCGGGCTGGTTTCATCCACCACGGCCTCATTGGTGACCAGGCAGACCGGCCAGCCCGGGCGGCCGGGGGCCACGTGACCCTGGTCCAACACCCGGTACACCGCGAAGCTCCGGTCATCGCAGGTCGCCAGGTATTTCTCCCCGTTATGGGTCAGGGTCAGGGGAGACCCGAAGCGGCCCAGTTCCCGGAAACGGGCCTGAATCCGGCCCAGGAGTTCCGCCGGGGAAATTTCGGAAACGCCGGCCGCTGAAGTCATGATCCCCTCGGTGGTCCTCGCTATAATCTCTGATGACGTGCTGACGCGTGCTTTCGCCTGTGATTCCCACGAGACATCATTGCAATACTGATTTCCGGCGTCATGTGGGGTTAGCCGAAGGAGCTTAAGTTTGGCAAGAATCACCCCCCTTTTCTAAAGGGGGGCAGGGGGGATTTGTTAACCACGTTAAAATCCCCCTAAATCCCCCTTTAAAAAGGGGGACTTTTCACCCTCGGCTCAATTACCGCTCTTCTTAATATCTATCACTAATTTTGGCAGTGGCGTACTATGTGACATTCCCGTTCCCAAGTGCAACTTGGGAACGAGTCCGTCAACCCTTCACTCTACCCTGCGGTTAAAAAACTCAGGCTCTCTGGGCCGCCGCCGGCGGCGGGCCGAAATGCTCGGCATAGCGCCCCCAGAACTCCGGGACTTCCAACCGGTGTTCCTGGGTGCCCTGCTGTTCCACGCAAAAACTGGCCAGCACCGCGCCCATGCGCGCGGCCTCGGGCCAACCCAGACCCAGGGCCAGACCCTTGAGGAGCCCGGCCCGGTAGGCGTCCCCGGCCCCGGTGGGATCCAGGACCTGGCTGGCCGGCACCGCCGGGACCTCGTCGCCACCGGCCCCATCCTGGACCAGGGAGCCCTGCTCACCCCGGGTGGTAATGAGGTGCGGCGTGAGTTGCAGTATCCCGGCTTCATCCAGCCCGGTCTTCTGCCGGAACATTTCCAGCTCATAATCATTGACGATGAGGGCCAGGGCCCCGGCGGCCATCTCCTTCAGCTCGGCGCCGCCCCAGGCCGGGATGCTCTGCCCCGGGTCAAAAATATACCGCACTCCCCGGGCCTTGTAAAATCGGGTGTAGACCAGCATGTCCTCCAGGTTCCCCGGCGCCACGATGGCCAGACCGGCCCCCGGCTCCAGCCCGTCGAAACGGTATTCCGAGGTAAACTTCATGGCCCCGGGATTGAACCCGGTAATCTGGTTGTCGGCCAAATCCGTGGTGATATACGCCCCGGCCGTGAACTCGGCGGGAATCTCCTTGATGCCCGTGAGGGGTAAATCCAATTGGGTCAGCCAGTCCCGGTAAGGGCCGAAATCCTTCCCCGCGGTGGCGACAATGACCGGCTTCTCCCCCAACAGGGTCAGATTGTAGGCGATGTTGCCCGCGGTGCCGCCGAACCGCTCCGTTAAACCGTTGACCATGAAACAGACGTTGAGGATGTGAATCTTCTCCGGCAGGATGTGGTCCACAAACCGCCCGGGAAAATCCATGATCCGGTCATACGCCAGTGACCCGGAAACAAAAATGCGCATTGAACCTCCGATTAAAGTAAGCAGCACGCCGTGAGCAGTTGGCCCCCGAAAACCAGGGACCCTCGCTGCCTTGTAAAGTTCTCAAATCGGTGGCACAGGCTTTCCAGCCTGTGCCAAGGAAGCAGGTTAGTCGTGCACAGCCTGGAAAGGCTGTGCCACCAGGCAATACAGCTATTCATGCGTTACGGGTGCAGTTCAACCAAGACCCTCCTGCTCACCGCTCACCGCTTACCGCTCACTCCCTCAAAATATTCCTTCGCCTCCCCCACCGTATACAAAGACCCGGTCACCACGATGTGGTCGTCGGGACCGGCCAGGGACTGGGCCTGATGAATGGCCGCGGCCACCCGGGGGGTCTGGAGGATTTCCAATCCGTAAGGTTCGGCCCGCCGGGCCAGGTCCCGGGGAGTGGCAGCCCGGAAGTATTGCGGCTGGGTAAAGATGACCATCTGGGCCAGGGGCAGGAGCCGGGCCAGGATGGCGTCCACGTCCTTGTCGGCCATAACTCCCATCACCAGGATGAGGCGGCCGTGGTGGTGGGTCTTTTTCAGGTTCTGGGCCAGGGTCAGGGCCGCGGCAGGGTTGTGGGCCCCGTCCAGCATGACCCGGGGGTCCTGGGAGACCACCTCCAGGCGGCCCGGCCAGCGGGCTGTCGCCAGGCCCTCCCGGATGGCGGCCTCGGGCACGGGGAAACCGTCCCGGCCGAGCAGTTCCACTACCGCCAGGGCCACGGCGGCATTGCCGTATTGGTGCCGGCCCCTGAGGTTGAGGGTCAGCCCGGTGAGTTGCTGCTGGAGGCCGAAATAATCGAAAGACCCCCGGGGTTTTCCCCGGGTTTTGAAGTCCAGGCCGCCCTGGTAGAAGGGGGCGCCGGCTTCCCGGCAGCGGCTGCGGAACATCTGGAGCACCTGTTTTTGCCGGGCATAGGTGACCAGCGGCGCCCCGGACTTGATGATCCCCGCTTTTTCCCCGGCGATGGCCAAAAGCCCCTCCCCCAAATGTTCCTGGTGATCCCGGGAAATGTTGGTGATCACCGACACCAGCGGCTGGACGACGTTGGTGGCGTCCAGGCGGCCCCCCATGCCGGTCTCCAGGATAATGGGGCCGGCCCCGGCCTTCAGGAAGTAGAGAAAGGCCATGGCCGTGGCAAACTCGAAGAAAGTGGGCGGTTCAGCATCGTCCACGGCGGCCCGCACCTCGTTGATCAAGGCCAGCAGACGCTCCGGCGATATCTCCTCATCCCCCAGGCGGAAGCGCTCCCTGAAACTCACCAGGTGCGGCGAAGTGAACATCCCCACGGGGTAGCCGGCCCGGCTCAGGATGGCGCTGAGCATGGCCGCCACCGACCCTTTGCCGTTGGTGCCGGCCACGTGGATGTAGCGCCCTTCCCCATAGTCCAGCTTCAGCCGCTCCAGCAGGCTGAGCGTGGAGGACAGGCCGAACTTGATCCCGAACTTCTGCAAATCAAAGACCCAGGCCGTAGCCTGGGCCAGATCGTCAAAGGCCGTCATACCGGCTCCCTCAATATTCTTTGTACTCGTGGCTCATCACCGTCTGTCCATCGGGTTTGAACCGGATGAGCAGGGTGCTCTTCAGGATCTTGCCTTGGGTCTTTACGGTTGCCTTCTTGATCTGTTTATTGTCGTCAATGAGGTAGAGCTGATCGGACTGGGCCGCGATCTTGCGTTCCCCCGGCTTATAGGGCATGGCCGGCGCATCCTTGAAATTCTTGTACGTATAGGTGACACCCTCCGGGGTGCGGTTGATTTCCTGGGGATCGCCAAACAACAGGAGGATTTCATTCTTCGTGGTCTTGCCGTTCTGGATGCGCTCCACGTGGCGGCGGTCAATGGTCTCGCCGCTGATGATTTTCCAGGCCCCCAGGAGTCCCGGCAGCATCAGGATCATGAGGACCCAGGTGATCCGGCGGCATCTATGGCGGGCCGAGGGCCGGCCCCCTTCCGGTTGAAATTCTCGATTCATCGTGGACTGACGCATAGACCATCAACCTCCATTCATCGCCTGTTGTCTAAGGGTAACGCTCCATAACCAACATGACAGTTAAATCTCAATTTTTTCTTTCTTCCCCCCTTTTATAAAAGGGGGCCAGGGGAGATTACCTGAGTCCTCCATAATCCCCCTCAATCTCCCTAAAAAGGAGGGACTTAAAACACCCGGCCTTCAAGGCATGGCTGGTTTTATCCTCTATCAGTTATGAATTCCGACCGTCGCGGCCTGTCTCCTTAGCTGAGCAGGACCGCGATAATCCCGCTGAGAAATATGGCATCAAAGGTGCCGGCGCCGCCGATGGAGGCCACCGGGGCCCCCAACTGCCGGATCTGCCCCAGGTTCAGAAGATCGGCCCCGATCAGGATGCCCAGGGTGCTGGCGATATAGGCGCAGGGCGCCCGGAGCTCCGGGGCGCACAAGAGATAAGCTCCCAGGGCCGCCACCAGGGGAGGCACCAGGCCCGGCACGCCGATGCCCATACCCCGCACCGGCCGGGCCAGGCGGTTCACCACCACGGTCACCACCCCCAACAGGATCGGCAGACTGACGCCAAAATTGATTTGGGAGATAAGATACCCGGACAGGGCCACCGGGATCAAGGCCCCCCCCACATTCACCGCCAGCGTGGTCCCCTGGGCCTGCTCCATCCGGGGCACCCGGTAGCGCATGCCAAAATAGGACACCACCTGCTCTCCCACCATTTCCCGGTTCTCGAATCGGTAGATGGGGATGTTTACCAGGCTGCCCAACAGGGTCAGGATGAGGAGCCAAAACATCAGACTGGGGGACAGGCCCAGCCGCAGGAAGGCCTCGCCGATCCACCCCAGGAGCAGCAAGGGCAGCATGACCAGGGCGGTCAGGAAAAAGAACAGCATCAGGAAAAAAATTAAGGGTGAAAAAAACATCGCCGCCGTTACTCTCTCGCCTCCAGTCCGTAGGACCGGATCTTGAGGTTCAATTCATCCAGGGAGATGCCCAGGATTTCGGCCGCCTGCACGCGCTCGACCGGCCACCCGCTCCAGGGTGCGGATGATCAATTGCCGCTCCAGCTCCGGCAACCCGGGCTCGGTCTCGCTGCCGGCCGCCAGCCACCCGAGCCGTTGCTGCAGGGCCGCAGGCAGATCCCCCAGGGTGAGGACATCCCCCTGGCAGACGATCACCCCGCGTTCAATGACGTTTTCCAGTTCCCGGATGTTCCCCGGCCAGGAGTAGTCCCGGAAGGCCTGGAGCACCTCCGGCGCCAGGCCCAGGACGTCCCGCCGGTTTCTCTCGCCGTACCTCTTGAGGAAGCAATCCGCCAGGACGGGGAGATCCTCCAGGCGCTCCCGCAGGGGCGGCATGACTACCTGAAAAACATTGAGGCGATAATAGAGATCATCCCGAAACCGGCCTTCCCGGACCATTTTATCCAGGTCGCGATTGGTGGCGGTGATGATGCGCACATCCACCTTCTGGGTCCGATTGCTCCCTACGGGTTCGAATTCCCGGGACTGCAAGACCCTGAGAATCTTGGCCTGGATCGCCGTGCTGAGTTCGCCGATTTCATCCAAAAACACGGTGCCGCGTTGGGCCACCAAAAAGCGTCCGTCTTTACGAACGGTGGCCCCGGTAAAGGAGCCCCGTTCATGCCCGAAGAGTTCGCTCTCCAGCAGGGTCTCGGGCAGGGTGGCGCAATTGACCACCACAAAGGGGCCGGCCGCCCGGGGGCTGTTCCGGTGGATGGCCTGGGCCACCAGTTCCTTGCCGGTGCCGGTTTCACCCAGAAGCAGCACCGTGGCCTCCGAAGGAGCCACCATCTCCAGGAGTTGGAAAATCTCCCGGATGCGCGGCGAGGAACCTAAAACCCCGGCAAAATCAAACACGTTTTCCCCCGGACCAGTGCGCCAGACCATGTAAGACCCCGTGACAACGGCAGGCCGTGGCAATTAAAACGTTTCCCGTCAAGTTATCCATTTCCCGGGCTAAATCCAGCAACCGCCAGGGGGGATATCCCCCCACTCCCGGGGCCAGTTGCTGGCTGGGAATGACCCTGATCTCATATCCGGCCAGATGCAGAGAAGCCAATTCCTGGTGGAGAGGGAGGTCCCGTGATTCCCCGGTGACCGGGCACACTTCCGGTTCAGCGCAGTCATCCGGGCAGCGGTGTTGGGCCCGGCTCAGATAAAGCTCGCCCTGGGGACCGCGACGGGCCCCGGGGATAAGCCCCGCCAGAGCCTCGGGCGCCGCCTGGGGCTGCCAACCCGACCCGGCCAGGGGACCCGCCAGGAGCCATTGGTAGGCCACGTGCACCGGCACCATGGGGACGATCCAGTCCCACCGGTCGTCGCCTCCCAACTGCTGCACCAGAAAGGCGATAGCCTCGGCCTGCACCCCCGTCCGGTCCGGAGCGCCATCAAGTGCCGCGGCCAGGGCCGCCGGGTCCTGATCCACCACCACGAAACTGGCTGCGGCATCCTGCCGGGCCAGGCGCCTGAGCGCCAGGCGGCCGAATTTCCCGGTTCCCAGTATAAGGTAACTCGCCATGAGGGTCAATCCTGGCGCGGAAACACCCCCACCACGGTAGGCAACCAGAACTTCTGCTGATCGATGATGTCGCCGATGGATTTCTCCCAGGAGGGGGGTGAAAAAAACTCGAAATCCTTGGTTTTGATCAAGAGTTGCGCTTCCGTGCCTCCATCCAGGTTCAAAGCGGAATCAATATCGAATTTGCTGCTCTTGAGGAATTCGGCCATCTCAAAAAGGCTGAAAAATCGGTTGGAGGTGTTGAACACCAGGATATTGCCGTTGCGGTCCGTGGCGATCACCGTGCGGTGGGACCTTTTCTCGCTATCCTTTACCCGGATATTCCCCTTATAGTCCAGCAACAACGGAAAGGATTGCACTCCTTGGGTCCAGGGCAATTTTTTGGGGTCAATGCGGGTGGTGAGCAAATCCAGAATAGTGGCCCGGGGCAGGTCCGGGGACATGCCCTTGGGTTCCGCCACGAACATTCCCCGCATCTGCCGGTTGTCCGCGGGGCCGATGGGTTTGCCGTCCGCAATGACCAGCCCGCAGGGCTTGCCGTCCCGTTTATAATAACTGCCGTTGAACACGATGGGGGCCTGAATCTGCTCTTGCCAATCGCTGATGGCCTGGGGGGCCCCGTGAAATACCCGAAAGGCGTTGGAGGCGGGGTCGATTTTCACCACGGCCAATTCGGCCACCACCTCGCCGTCCTGGAGGACCTGCACCTGGGTAAAAGCAAGACCCCGGCCAATGCTCTGCCATTTGGGGGGGGTGTGCGTCAGATTCGCCGCCCCCACAGGCAGAACTGCCCCGAACCACCAAACCATCACAACAAGAGCAAAAATCCTGGCGGTCACCGCCTCTCCTTGCAGCCCGGCGAAATTTCGTATATTTTACCATGCAAAGGGAAATTGTCCACAAGCTTGAAGATATGTCTATCCGTCTAGCCGACTCTCACGCTCACCTGGACCTCGAGGATCACTTCCCCGATCAAGCCGCGGTACTCCGCCGGGCCCGGGAAGCCGGGGTGCGCCTGGTGATCAACGTGGCCACCGGCCTGGCTGACTCACCCCGGGTTATCGCCACCGCCCGGACCTCCCCCGGAATCAAGGCGATCATCGGGGTCCATCCCCACGGCGCCGGCGACATGACCGAAGCGGACCTGGAGGCTTTGGCCCCCCTGGCGGCCGACCCCGAGGTGGTGGCCATCGGGGAAATCGGCTTGGATTTCTATCGGCGCCGCTCCCCGGAAGAGGTCCAGCAGTACTGGTTCCGCCGGCAGTTGGACTTCGCCGTGGCCCATAAAAAGGTCGTCGTAATCCATACCCGGGAGGCCACCCCCGTGACCCTGTCCATCCTCCGGGAATACCGGGGCCGCCTCAGGGGCGGCGTTATGCACTGTTTCGGCGGCAGCCTTACCGAGGCCCACGCTTTCCTGGACCTGGGTTTTTATCTGTCTTTTTCCGGAACCCTGACCTACCCCAAGGCCGCTCCCGTGCGCCTGGTGGCCGAAAAGGCTCCCCTGGACCGGATCCTGGTGGAAACCGACTGCCCCTATCTGCCCCCCCAACCCTGGCGGGGAAAAAGGAACGAACCGGCCTACGTGGTGGCCACGGCCCAACAGCTGGCCGATATCCGGGGGCTGACCCTGGAAGAAGTCGCGGCCCACACCTGGGCCAATACCCTGGCGGTCTTCGGTTTGGCCGAGGAAGCTGTGCTGGCGCCGCATCAGGGGGCCAACCCCTGAACCCCATCGCCCAAAACCTGAAAGAAGTGCGGGCCGCCATCGCCATTGCGGCCCAGAGGGCCGGCCGGGACCCGGGCTCCGTGCGCCTGGTGGCGGTGAGCAAGACCGTGGACCTGGACCGCCTCCGGGCCGCCATCGACGCCGGTCAGGACCTCTTCGGGGAAAACTATCTCCAGGAGGCCAAAGACAAGATCGACGTTCTAGGGCGCCAGGTGGGCTGGCACCTGGTGGGGAGTCTCCAATCCAACAAGGCCCGGGGCGCGGTTGAGCTCTTCGATTTGATCCACGCGGTGGATCGCCTCAAGCTGGCCCGGGCCCTGGATGCCGCCGCAGCCCGCCTGGGCCGGGTCCAGGACGTCCTCATCCAGGTCAATCAGGGGGGCGAAGCCACCAAATCCGGAGTGGCCCCCGACGCGGCGCCGGCACTGCTGAGGGAGGTCGCCCAACTGCCTCACCTGAGGGTTTTGGGCCTGATGACCATGCCGCCGTGGTTTCCCGACCCGGAGGCGGCCCGCCCCTACTTCCGGGCCTTACGGGAGCTGCGGGATCACCTCCAGGGGCTCACCGGCCTGCCCCTGGCGGAGCTCTCCATGGGCATGTCCGGCGATTTCCCCGTGGCAGTGGAGGAAGGGGCCACCCTGGTCAGGGTGGGCACCGCCATCTTCGGGACCCGCCGATAATTTTTTTTTAGGAGAATAAGGGCCAGGGACGCGGCCCCCCCGTTGCACGGCACTCTCTGGAGGTCGCGCCGTGGCAAGTCTTTCTTTTCCAAAGGTGGGTTTATTGGTATTATCAATTATTTATACATATTATTTTCGGACCCCCCTGAAAAAGGGAAAAAATCTGCCTCAAAACAGGCCCGAAGCGTAAAATTCAGATTATTCATGGAATCTATGGTTATAAAATGTTCGTAAAACGATCCTCTCTCCCGGCCAAACCCAAACCCTCCCTGTCCACCCGAGCCCTTAAACTCATCTGGCGGAACCCCCGCATGGTCCACACCATGCTCCGGGAGGAATACCGCAAGAGATTCGGCATTAGCCTGGACCGCCGCTTCCGGGATGGCATGAGCGGCCCGCCGGTGAGCCTCAACATCCACCTCACCCGGCGCTGCAACTTGAAATGCGTCATGTGCGAGCAGCACCGCCACACTCCGGGCCCCTCCGGGCTGAGTTGGTATGACCCCCGCCAGGAGCTGCCCCTGTCCGCCTGGGTCGGCCTCATGGATCAGGTGGGGGCCTTCCGTCCCCGGCTCTATCTCACCGGCGGCGAACCCACCCTCTATCCCCATTTCTCCGCCCTCCTGGCCGAAGCCAAGCACCGGGGCTTCGTGGTTCACCTCCAGACCAACGGCATCTTGCTGGACCGCGTGGCTGACACCCTGGTGGACGCGGGGGTGGAGATGGTGACGATCTCTCTGGACGGACCCCGGCGAGGTTCATGACGCCATTCGGGGGCAGGAGGGCGCTTTCCGGAAAACCTGCGGGGGCATCAAGGCCCTGGCGGCCGCCCGGGACCGCCAGCGCTCTCCCGGCCCCATCATCATCATCAACTGTGTCGTTTCCAAAGCCAGCTTGCCCACCCTGGCTCAGATGGTTCCCCTGGCCGAGGAGTTGGGAGCGGATATCCTGCAGATTCAGCACACCATTTTCAATACCGCCGCCAACATCCGGCGCCACAACCTGGCCCTGTCCCCCGAGTTTGCCGCCCGGGCCCAACTAACCTGGCCCCCCCCTCCATCCCCGAAGGCGAATATTATGAAAGCAAAATCACCCCGGCCGACCTGCCGGGTTTGCTCGACCAGTTCCGGGAAACCCGGCGCCTGTCCAAAGACCGGCTGAGGCTGCTTTTTCTGCCGAACCTGCCCCCGGACCTCCTGGGACCCTATTACCTGGATCTGACCCATCCCTTCCCCCAGGAGTGCAAGTCCCCGTGGAAGGTTTGCCGGATTTTGCCTGACGGGACCGTGTCGCCATGCCTCCACCTGGTGGCCGGGAACATCACCACCCAGCCGTTCATGGAGATCTGGAATGGTACCAGGATGCGCCGCCTCCGGCAGATCATCTCTCGCCGGCTCTTCCCCGGATGCGTCCGCTGCTGCAGCCGGAGCTTTACCTGAATGCAACCCTTCGCCCTCCCTCCCCTTTCTGGCTCATCCCCCTTCGGGCGTTCCTTTTCCCCATCCTCTCCCCAAGCCTGGTTGCCACCGGCGGGGATCAAGGCCACCGGCAGGTAAAGGAGTCCGCCATGTTTGACTGGCAGCACGTTACCTGGGAGTTGACCCGGCTGTTGCTCGCCGGCGTGGTAGGGGCGGCCATCGGCTTTGAACGGGAGGCCCACGGCCAGGCCGCGGGCCTCAGGACCTTCATCCTGGTCTCCGTGGGCGCCTGCCTCATGATGATGCTGTCCCTGGAAATGGAGGAAATCCACCGGCATCTGGCCGTGGATCAATCGGTGGTTCGCCTGGACCCCGCCCGGATCGCCTCCTATGCCATCGCCAGCATGGGTTTTCTCGGGGCCGGCGCCATCATTACCGGCCGAGGCTCGGTCCGGGGCCTGACCACCGCAGCGGGCCTCTGGCTGGCCACCGGTCTCGGCCTGGCCATCGGCGCCGGGTATCTCATCCCCGCCCTGTTTGCCGCCGCCATCAGCCTGATTATCCTGTACGCCCTGCGCCTCATTAAAAAGGTCTTCGCCCACGATCTGTTCACCATCCTGACCCTGAAATATCACGGGGTGGAGGACCCCCTGGACCAGATCAGGCAGATCCTTAAAACCCATCACATCAGCATCCAGTTCATCAACTATACCCTGGAGCCGCCCAGCAACCTGCTGACCTATCGCCTCCGCCTCCATAGCAAGGATACGATAAGTTTCAAGCAGATGATCCGCAGCCTTGCGGCCACCGAAGGCCTGCAGGAAGTTAACTTGCAGGAAGGCGAAGTGCCTTGATAGAATAACTCAATGCGCCAATCCACGCCTTTCACCCCGGGCGCGGCTGTGGGCCTGACCACCACTATCCCGGTGGAGGTGGTGCTGGCCGCCAACCTGACCCCGGTGGACCTGAACAACCTGTTCATTGCCGACCCGTTGGCCCTGGCCCGGGTGAGCCAGGCCGAAGCCGCCGGCTTCCCCCGCACCCTCTGCGCCTGGATCAAGGGGATCTACGCCGCCCTTATGGCCCACCCGGAGATCGAGGCGGTCATCGCCGCCTGCCAGGGGGACTGCTCCAATACCCAGGCCCTGGGGGAAATCCTGGCCGCCGAGGGCATCGAGGTCATCCACTTCAAGTTCCCCTATCCCCGTAACCGGAAACAACTGGCCCGGGAAATTACGACCTTGATGGCCCGCCTGGGCGCCGACCCCGATGGCGTGGCCCGGGTGCAGGCCCGCCTGGCCCCCCTGCGCCGCCAACTGCGCCGCCTGGACCGCCTCACCTGGGAGACCGGCCAGGTAACCGGCCAGGAAAATTTCCTCTGGCTCATCTCCAGCTCGGATTTTGCCGCGGACCTTACCGCCTACGAACAACGCCTGACCGCGTTCCTCCGGGAGGCGGAGGCGCGGCCGGTCGCCGCTGATGGCCGGGTGCGCCTGGGGTTTGCCGGCATCCCGCCCATCCTGACCGACCTGTGGCCTTTCCTTGCGGAACTGGGCGCCGCCGTGGTCTTTCACGAATTTCCCCGGCAATTCAGCATGCCTTATGAAAGCGCCGACCTGGTGGAGCAATACCTGCGCTACACCTACCCCTACGATATCGGGGGCCGCCTGGCGGACCTGCAAGAGGCCGTGGCTACCCGCCGCCTGGACGGACTGGTGCACTACACCCAGAGTTTTTGCTTCCGCCAGATGTTCGATCAATTTCTCCGGGATCACCTGGACGTGCCCATCCTGACCATCGAAGGGGACCGTCCCACGCCCCTGGATTCCCGCACCCGTATGCGCCTGGAGGCCTTCGTCGATGTCCTGCGGCCTTAATTTCTTGAGGGAGAGGGCCAGGAGCTTGGTCATAATGAGCCCTTACCCTGAACTCCCCCAATCCCCCGCTCCCAATCCCTTACCTCATGCTCCCCTGGGGGCGCCCCTCAGTGTGCGCCCTGGGCGGACACACAGGTCCGCCCTTACACCGGGTGGGGAGGGGGACATGGGAGGAGGGCAGGAACCACTTACGAAAGGTCCCTGGTCCTCTCCCCAAAACCTGGCCTACGGCCTGGACTTCGGCAGCCGCTACGTCAAGCTGGTCTATACCCGGGATGGCGGAGGCTGGGGGCGCCGGAAGCTGGACAGCATCATCTTCTACCGGGATTATCTGATGCGGGTCGAAGGACACCTGTCCATCGACTGGCCGCGGTTGGGGCTGCCCCCTCCCGGGGCCCTGGTGGCCACCGGGTACGGCAAGGATCTGCTTAAGGCCCATTTCCCCACCATCACCGAAATCCGGGCTCATTTCCTGGGGGCCCGGTTCGTCACGGGTCTGGACCACTTTATCCTGTTGGAGATGGGGGGCCAGGACACCAAGGTCCTCTATATCCGGGGGGGCCGGGTGTTCGATTTCCTCACCAACGACCGCTGCGCCGCCGGCACCGGCCGTTACCTGGAAAACATGGCCCGGTTTCTCAAGATGCCCCTGACGGAATTTGCCGGGTGCTGCCAGGACCCGGTGGACATCTCCCAAACCTGCGCCATCTTCGGGGAGACTGAACTGGTGGGCTACCTCCTGGAAGGGGTGGAACCCGCCCGCATTGCCGCCGGGGTCAACGCCTCGGTGGCCCGCCGGGCTTGGCCATGGTGCGCCGCTACCGCTGCCCCACCCTGGTGTTCGCGGGGGGAGTGGCCAAAAACCGGGCCGTAGTGAAGTTCCTCAGGGAACAAGGGAATTTTCAGGTCAAGGTGCCGCCCTATCCCCAATTCAACGGCGCCCTGGGCGCGCGCTCGGAAGCGGGCCGCGCCCTGGCCCCGGGAAAAGCCATGAACTCCCTGGCCCCGGATGACCCCCTGGCCCGGGCCCTGAGGCGCCTGGTGGAAACCGAGACCGGTTTCCGGCCGCCGGCCGGAGAGGTTGGCGTCGAACCGTTGCCGTCGTCCCGCCAGGTCCGGCGCTTCACCTTCCCCGGCAGCGGCTACGCCGTGGTAGGGAAATTCTTCTCCGCCTATCCTCCCCGGGTTGCCCCGGACTTCAGCCTGTCCCGGGAATATGACCACTACCGGCGGCTCCCGGCCCTGGGCCTGGGAAACGGCGACGGCCTGGCGCCCCGGCTCCTGGGACGCTGGCCCGAGAAGTCCCTGGGGCTGCTCCTGGAAGCCGTCCCCGGCCCCGACCTGGATCACCTCCTGCTCCAGGCCTCCGTCCACCGCGACCCGGCCCCCCTCTTCCGGGGCCTCAAGAAACTGGCGCACTTGCTGGCCTTTTTTCACTCCCGGCCGGTTAAGGCATTGCCGGTCTCACCCGAGCCCGCCCTGGCCTACCTGGATAAGGTGATGAGGCAGTTAGAGACCATGGGCCTGTTGACCCGGGATGACTGCCTGGCCCTGGCCCGGGAGCGCCAGGCCTGGGAGGAGCGCTGCCAGGATTTTCCCGACCTGCCAGGTGCTCATTCACGGCGATGCCACCCCCACCAACTTTCTCTTCCCCAACGGCCGGGCCGTGGCCCTTGACCTGGAGCGGCTGCGCACCGGCGACCGCCTCTGGGACCTGTCCTGGGTGGCCGGGGAACTGAAGCATGCCTGGGGCTGGCGCACCGCCGATTTTGCCGGGTCCGAAGCGGCCATCGGCCATTTTTTCCGGATGTATCTCGCCGCTCCGGGGCCTGATACCGCCCTGACGCACCGCGTCTTCAGTCTCAACCCCTTTTACATGGCCCTGGCGGAGTTGCGCATCGCCCGGAACCCCTACCTCAGCCATGACTACCGCCGGGAACTGGTAGCCGAAGCCCGGCGCTGCCTGGCCCATGGCCGCAGCTCTTAAGAGCCTTTTCGGTTTTCAGTTTTCCCTTGCTGGTTTAAAATAAACTCACTTGTCAATATGTTACAGTCAGTTGCTTGAATCGATTCACTGGGCCGCGAATTCTGACCGAAATCCCCTTTTCTCCCCTAGACCCAAGGGGGGACCTTAACGGCATTACGTGGAAAGTCCCCCTTTGAAAAAGGGTGATTTAGCGGGATTTCAACAGATTATCCAGACCCGGCGAAATCCATTTTCCGTTTTCATCAATAAAAGGACAAATGGCCTAACCCATGAAAACTGTGCTGATTATTGCCGGCTCCGACCCGGGCGCCGGAGCGGGGCTGCAACAGGATTTGAAGGTGGCCACCCTGATGGGGGCCTATGGCCTCACGGTGGTCACGGCCCTCACCGTCCAGAACAGCCTGGGGGTAACCGCGGTCCACCCCGTGGCCCCCGAGGTGGTGGCGGCGCAGCTGGATGCGGTGCTGAGCGATTTCCCCGTGGCTGCGGTCAAGGTGGGGATGCTGGCCACCCCGGCCCTGGTGCGCGTCGTCGCTGAGAAGTTGAAGGGGTTAGACGCCCCCCTGGTCCTGGACCCGGTCCTGGCCGCGGGCGGCGGCTTCCCGCTGCTGGAGGCACGACGGGATCGCCCTTCTGAAAGAAGCGCTCTTCCCCCTGACCGGTCTTCTCACCCCCAACGCCCCGGAGGCGGCCCGTCTCACCGGGCTTACGGTCCAAACCCCCGCTGACCTGGAAGAGGCGGCCCGCCGCCTTCAGGCCATGGGCCCCCGCTGGGTCCTGGCCAAAGGCGGCCACCTGCCGGGGGAGCCGGTGGACGTGCTCACCGACGGCAACAACGTCTACCGCCTCCCCGGCGTGCGGCTGGACGCCCCCAATAACCATGGCTCCGGCTGCCTCCTGGCCTCGGCCTGCGCCGCCGGCCTGGCCCAGGGCCTGTCGGTCCCGGAAACGGTAAACCAGGCCCGGGAGCTCACGGCCCAGGCCTTGAGGTACGGCCTGCCCCTGGGACAGGGGACCGGCCCGGTAAACCCCTACGCCCCCTTCGCCCGGGACCTGGCCCGCCCGGCGGTCCTGGCCGCATTGCAGACAGCCGCAACCCGCCTCCAGCAGGAAGGCATCGAGCCCCTCATCCCGGAAGTCATGTCCAACCTGGGGTACGCCACCCCCTATCCGGAAGGTCCCCAAGACGTGGCCGCCTTCCCCGGGCGCATCCTGAGATCCCCCCAGGGCCTGCTGATCCCGGCCCCCCCGGCCTTCGGCGCCTCCCGGCACATCACTGCGATCATCCTCACCGCCATGGCCACCCACCCGGAGCTCAGGAGCGCCATGAACGTTAAATTCTTCGAGGGCGTCGATGACCTGGCCCTCCTGCTCCACCTGAGGACCGCCAGCTTCGACCGCGGCGCCGAACCCCCGGAGGTCAAGGCCCAGGAAGGCAGCACCCTGGCCTGGGGCGTGGCCTCGGTCCTCAAACCCGGGCAGCCGCCCCCGGACCTGATCTACGACCGGGGCGAGTTTGGCAAGGAACCCATGATCCGCATCCTGGGACCCACCCCCATGGCCGTGGCCGAAAAAGCCCTGGCCCTGAAAAACGCCCTCCAGGTTGCCGGGAAGCTGTAATTCAGTAGTCAGTAGTCAGTGGCCAGTAGTCAGTTACTACAGAGATAACTATAGCGTTTGCCAAAAGTTCTTTCCCCTTGGAGATCATCAAATCCCCCTAAATCCCCCTTTTTCAAAGGGGGACTTTAATAGCATTTCCTTATAGTTCTCCTAATTTTTCAAAGGGGCAGGGGGGATTATCAGGACATACTTAGCGGGCCTCTTGCAAAACTAGTTTTTTTGTCATCCTGAACGGAGTGAAGGATCTCAATCTGTTGGAAATACGAGATTCTTCGCTTCGCTCAGAATGACAATCGCTGTTGATCTGTAATTTTCCAAGAGGGTCTTAGCGGAAGAAACTTTCGGCAATCGCTATAACTGGCTACTGGCTACTGACCACTGCTTTCTCCGCCAGGATGGCCCGGTAGAGGGCCAGGCCCGTCAGGAAGTCGGCCGCGGCGATCATGATGTCCGGGAAGGTGGTGAGCAGCAGCCAGCCGAAAAAGTTAACCCCCGGCATGACCTTCATCTGGCCCGCCAGGGTGGCGGACAGGGAAAAATCCGCCATCATGATGATCCCCAGGAAGGCCAGGAAGCTGTTGAGCAGGAGGCCCAGAAGCGCCGTGGACCGGAACCGGAACAGGGCGCTCACCAGGACCAGGTCGATCACGGAAAAGAGGTTGGGCCACAGGTCGGTGAGTTCATCCGGGGGGTGAATCCGGTAATGCAGCAGGGTGGCGCCCAGGGACAGGGCCACCAGGGCCCACCAGAGGGTGGCGCGTTGGATTTGCATGGGGTTCACCCTAAAACTTCACGGAGTAGCCCAGCAGGAACACCAGGGCGATGACGGCCGCATGCAGGATAAACCAGCCGGGCCGGGGAAACAGCACGTGGGGCAGCCAGCGGTTCATCGCTTACCCTTTCAAGAACGTCGCGGTCAGGCGCCCGGCGGTGTAGACCAAGGCGAATCCCAGGAAATGGACGACCCACCATCGCCATGACAGAAATTGCCAGCCTTTTCTCATGGACTCACCCCTTATGAAAATCGCGATCAGCCGTCAGCTATCAGCCCAAGAAAAAAGCACGGTTTGACCAAGATAATCCCCGTAGGGTGCGCCCTGCGCACCATGCCTTGTCCCAACTGGCTGAGGGCGGCTGATCTCCAGTCCCCTTGCCAAACCATAAGACATTTTCCGGAGAAATCACCCCTGCCGCGCCATTTTTCTGAAAATATTTTCTTGACCGCAACAGGGTATCACAATCCCGACAACCGGGCGATGCGCTCCATGAGGGCGTCCGTCAGGGCCTGGGCCTGGCGGGGGCCGGGGGCCACCAGCGGCGGGCCCAGCTTCACATGCACCGTCGAGCCCCAGGCCCGTGGTTCATAGGCCACGCCCACGGGCACAAAGGGCAGGAACCCCAGGCCCTCCTGACCTTGCAGCTTGAGGAGCAGCTGAATCAGGCGGTGCTTGCCGGGACCGACCCGGCCCGGCACATACGTGCCTTCAGGAAACACCACGATGAAAGCCCGCTGTTCCAGGAGCGGCAGCAGGCGCCGGAAGGACGACAGCGTTGCCCGGGGGTTTTGCCGGTCCACCGGCACCCCGCCCAGGGCTCCCAACATCTCCCGCACCACCGGCTGCCGGAACAGCTCCACCTTGGCGATATACTGGGGCGGCGGCGGCAGGGCCATGCCGATGACCGGAATGTCTTCCCAGCGCTGGTGCTTGGGGCAGATAATCGCCGGCCCCCGGGCCGGCAGGTGCTCCAGGCCCTCCACCCGCACCGTGAAAACCCGCCCGATAGTTTGCCGGGTCAGCCAGCGGCACAGGCGATAAAAGGTTGGGGATAGAGAGTGGCTCATAGGAGGTAAAAAAGAGGCAAGGAAATTTTTTGTCTAATCTTAGCCTCTCTCGATTGTCTGTCAAGATGGAAGGGTTCCAAAGATTAGGAAAGGCTGCATCGACCCTGAGATAAGATTGCTCCTGGGAAAAAATAGATTGAGATCATCTAAGATATCTAATATATTATATCCAATTATGGTTGGGGAGAAATTGCGGTGAAGGTCTTGGTTTCACTATCAGATGAATTGTATGCCCGGATGCAGGCGGTGATTCCGCCCCGTCAACGCAGCCGGGTGGTGGCTGATCTCCTGGAAGAAGAAGTCCGGCGGCGGGAACGGGAACTCTATGAATGTGCCCTGGCCGTTGAACAGGATGACCAACTCCGGGCCGAAATGGCTGATTGGGACATAACCGTTGGTGATGGCATCGAAACTGAAACGTGGTAGCGTCTACTGGGTTAATCTGGACCCCACCCAGGGATCGGAAATTAAAAAAGTTCGCCCCGGCGTTCTGGTGGGCGCGGCTCCCCTCAATCAAGCCCGGAGGACAGTGCTGGTTGTGCCCCTCTCCCGCAGTGGAGTGGCGAAGCCGCCTATTACCGTAAGAGTCTGGTGCATGGGCCAAGAAGTACTTGCGGTTTGCGATCAGATTAGGGCAATAGACAAAACCCGCCTATCCGCCTGGATCGAAGAGATGTCCAAAGAAGACTTGGAAAGCCTCAGCAAGGCTCTTAAGCAGGTTCTGGCTCTCTCATGATTTATCTCGATTACAACGCCACCACTCCCGTGGCCCCGGAGGTCTTCCGGGCCATGCGGCCTTATCTTGAAGGCCAGTTCGGCAACCCCAGCTGCGACTATGCCCTGGGGCTGGTGGCCCGGGACGCGGTGCAGCAGGCCCGAAAGGACGTCGCGGCCCTGCTGGGATGCGAGCCCCCGGAGATCGTCTTCACCAGCGGCGCCACTGAAGCCAACAACACCGTCCTCCAGGGCGTGGCCGCCCATCACGGCCGCGGCCAGATCATCACCTGTGCCACGGAGCACCCGGCGGTGCTGGCCCCCTGCCGGTTTTTGCAGTCCCGGGGGTTTAACCTCACGATCCTGCCGGTGGACGGGTCCGGCCGCCTGGACCCGGATGAGGTGCGCCGGGCCCTGACCCCGGACACCATCCTGATCAGCGTTATGCACGCCAACAATGAGACCGGCGCCCTTAACCCCCTGCCCGAGATCGGCGCCCTGGCCCGGGAGGCGGGGGTGCCCTTCCACACCGACGCGGCCCAGAGCGTGGGCAAGATCCCCGTCAACGTGGATGAATTACAGGTTGATTTCCTGACGGTGGCAGGGCACAAGTTCTACGCCCCCAAAGGCGTCGGGGCCCTGTACGTGCGAAGCGGCGCCGCCTTTACCCCTCTGCTCCACGGCGCCTCCCAGGAAGGGGGCCGCCGGGCCGGCACCGAAAACGTGCCGTATATCGTCGCCCTGGGAGCCGCCTGCCGCCTGGCCCGGGAGCGCCTCCCCGAGGCCGCGGCGCATCTGCAAACCCGGCGGGACCGCCTCCATGAGCGCCTCAAGGCCCTGGTCCCGAACCTCATCCTCAACGGCCCGGAGGTCGAGCGTCTTCCCAACACCCTGAACGTCTCCTTCCCGGGGGTCTCGGGGGGCGAACTCATGGCGGGCCTGCCGGATCTGGCCGCCTCCCTGGGTTCGGCCTGCCACGCCGGCCGGGAGGCCGTCTCCCCGGTGCTGGCGGCCATGGGCGTGCCTTTGGACCGGGCCCGGGGCGCGGTGCGCTTCAGTGTCGGGTACCCCACCACCCTGGCCGAAGTGGATCAGACCGCCTTGCTGCTGCAGAAGCGTCTGGGCTCCCGGCCCCGGGATGAGAGATAGGGCCGGGATCATCGCCTTTGCCATCATCCATTTCCCCTGCTGCTGCTTAACTCCCCCTTGCCAAAGGGGGATCTCTGATCCTGGATTATGCACCGGAAAAGGCCAGGTGCCCTCATGCGCAGTTGAGACCTCTGCGCAAGTCCTCTAACCTGTCATTCTAAGGGAGTGGAGCGACCGAAGAATCTCATAGCTACAAGGAAATGCGAGATCCTTCGCTCCGCTCAGGATGACAAAATGGCTTTGCGCAGAGGTCTTAAATTATTATCGCCTCTGCCATCCCCAACCTGATGTCGAATATAAGCCCTCTTTTGTCTGATTTTACGTAACTACACCACGTAATAACATGAACTATCCCGCCTCTTGCACGAATGAAGCTCATGTTTTGCCTATATATTCCCAAAAAAAGCCTTATAATGCGTTAGGATTAATACTTGGTACAGGAGGGCCGTGTTATGAAACTCGCTCGATTGGTGGGATTAGGTGTTGTAGGCCTCGCAATGCTTTTTTTGATCAGTGGCGAGTCCAGGGGCGCGGCAAACTGGAGTACCTTTAAAGGGGCTTGGTTTGAAATCAAGTATCCGCCGGGTTTTCAGGTCAAGCCCGGCCAAAAAAGCGCCACCCGCCAGGAAGGGTATGATAGCGCTTACTTTGTCTCACCCGACCATACCGTCGTATTCTATGTCTTCTCGCCCCAATGGCAGGGGAAAGCCCGCCAGGCGGACGTGGAAATCAATCCGAACCGCGAAGTAGTAATCGAGCAAAACGTCAGGAAAGTGAAGGACCCGGCGGGGAATATCAAGACCATCAGGACATGGGTGGCTAAAGCAAAAGACAACAGTTACGTGCGAGCCATAAAAGACGAAACCACCGATACCACCAGACTGGTCTTCGGCATCAAATACAAAAGCAAAAAATTTTATAATAAATATTACAACGACTATATCTCATTTAAGAAATCGCTCAGTCAATTTGCCGATTAAGGGTTTATTCCTTGAGGCGGTCAATCAACAATTTTATAAGAGAAAACCGACGCTGCTTCCCGCCAAAGAGCACCTCCGGTGCGCCCCGACAGGGTCCCCATAATATTGGCGCCTGGCTGGGAGAAAGGCAGGTCTCGTCAGACTTCGGAAAATCCGGGTTGGCATGCACTAGCTGCGGAAAATTTCTGGTCTGGGATCGTAACTGAGCCGGGCGAACCCGCAGAAAGACGCGAGGACTGAACCGCCCGGATATCAGGAGTCCAGGATTATTTTGCCGATGAGGCAATTGGCCAGGTTCCGGGGATCGATATCGTAGGTCCCTGACGCCAAGGCCTCCCTGAGCGGCTCCACCTTCTCCGGGCGGACCTCCGGGGTTGCAGCGATAATCTGGCGGATCTGCTCAATCAATTTTTCATCCTTCTGCAAGTCCGGGGGGCCGGACCGAATCGGCCAGCCACAACTCTTCGGCCTGTTGTTGCCTTTATGGTTGCCTGACGATACCCCGCTTTTAGGGCCTTTTTTCTTAAGTCTCTTCATCTTAATCTTGAGAACATCTCATCGTTACGGTCCAGTAATGCCCCTCTGCCCATGAGCCCCGGGGGCAGATGGTAACATTGCCACAACCTGAGACCCGTTCACCGCGTGGTGATCTTTTATGTAACGGCGTATTTAAGAAAATTATACCTTAATATAATATTGTTCTCAACCAAAGTAAAGCTTAGCCATCTCGCCCTACCTGATGCCGTTGTGTCTCCCGGATGGGTCTGTGCTTCCCGACCCCTTCCCGGCAAACCGGCTTGTTCTCCTGCTTTCCTTATCGGTTCCGGGGCCTAGACCTTGAAAAAATTCATCCGGTCCGGTCTGGCGGCTCCAACCTTCAGACGCCTCCGGCCCACCAGAGGTAAAGGAACTGGGGACCCGCCATGTCCAGGTTCAGGTCGGGCATGAGGGAGTAAATCGTCGGCTTGTAACTGCCGGGGCGGTGATAGGTGATGACCCGGGGGTGGTCCAACCCCGCCTTGACCCTGGCCAATTCCAGGGCATCGTCCAGGTACCCCAACTGATCCACCAGGCCCAGGTCACGGGCCTGGGAAGCGGTAAAGATCCGGCCATCCGCGACTTCCCGGGTCTTTTTCAGGCTCAAATGGCGCCCCTGGGCCACCACGTCCACAAACCCCCGGTAAAAGTCATTGATGATCTCCTGCATCATCTCTTTCTCCTGGGGGGTGGCGGCCCGGAAGGGGGACCAGAAATCCTTCCATTTGCCGGTCTTGACGACGTCGTCGTCCACGCCGAACTTGTTCATCAGTCCCCGGATGTTGAACTTCATGGCAATGACCCCGATGGAACCGGTGATACAGGTGGGATAGGCGATAATGGTGTCCCCCGCCTGGGCCACGTAGTATCCCCCGGAAGCGGCCAGTCCCTGGAGGCAGACCACCACCGGCACCCCTTTCGCCGCCTTGAAGGACTTGAGTTCGTGGAGAATGACATCCGCGGCGCTCACGGTGCCTCCCGGGGAATTGATCTTCAGGACCACCGCCTTGACCCGGTCATCTTTGGCCGCTTTTTCCAGTTCTTCCTTGATCCGGCTGGGCGAGGTCACCCCCTTCCCCAGCGCCAGGAGGCGGTGCGGCCCTTCCAGGATGACTCCGGAGACGCTCATGAGCAGGATCTTGTCCCGGCCGTAGCCCGAAATGGTTTTTTCCTTCAAGGGGCTCGGTTCCTCGAACAGGCTGACCTTGACCGTGACGCAGCCAGCCCCCACCAGCAGCCAAACCAGGCAGCACATTGTCAGACGCCGCATACCTTCCCCCGGACCCGAATTTATGAGATAATGGCGCCATCATACGCCAACCAGCCCCTTTTGCGCCAAAATATTTTTTCCCCGGGAGAAAATTCCTGTTCTCTTAAGTTTCCATAGAAAACGCCTTGACAGTTTTGAAATAAATGATAAACAATAAACGTTTCAAGCATAATCACCTTGTCAGCCCCACCAAATTTCTGGAGTACCCGATTCACCCGGAGACAGAGGACGGGGACGACCGGTGCTATCTGACAATGGGAGGAGGCGAGATGGATGCCCGGCGTCAGGGTAAAACCCAACGAACCTTTCGAGGTCGCCTTAAAGCGCTTCAAGAAACAGTGCGAAAAGGCCGGGATTCTCTCTGAGATTCGCAAGCGGGAACATTACGAAAAGCCCAGCATTAAGCGAAAGAAGAAGATTTTGGCGGCCAAAAAGCGGGCTTTGAAGAAGCTGCGGAAAATTGAGGGCAATTGATGTCCCTTTATCAGCGGCTAGATCAGGCCTTCAAAGAGGCCATCAAAAACCAACAACCAGTGGCGACGTCCACCTTGCGGCTGTTGAAAAGTGCCATCCGTTACCGCGAGGTGGACGCTAAACGTCCGCTCACCGAAGCCGAGCTGCAGGCAACCGTGAACACGCAGGTAAAGCAGCGTCGGGAGGCCATGGCCGAGTACCTCAAGGCCGGGCGACCCGAACTTGCCAAACAGGAAGAGGAGGAACTCAGTGTCCTCCTCTCTTTTTTGCCACCCCAACTGAGCCCCGAAGAAATGGCCGCCGAGGTCGCCGCGGTCATCGACGAACTGGGGGCTACCGGCCCGAACGACCTGGGAAAAGTGATGAAAAACGCCATGGCCCGCCTCGCCGGCCGGGCTGACGGCAAAGTGATTCGGGAGATCGCGCAGCAGCGTCTGGGTTCATAGACCTTCCACCCTCAAACCGAAACCTGGAGTGCTATGCCAGAGCCAACGTTGACCGCCCTGGAGTTCCCTCAGCTTCTCCGGGTGGTGCAGACCTACGCCGTCTCTGACCTCGGGCGGGATTTTTTGAGGGCCCTCAAGCCCCTCTCTGACCTGCACCAAATCCAGGCCCCGTTCCGGCAAATCCAGGAATTACGCGAACTCCAATACCGTGAAGGCCCCGTCCCCCTTACCGATTTTCCCCTGCTGACCACCTGGCTGACCAAGGCATGCGTCCGGGGCAGTTTACTGCCCACCGAAGCCTTCAACCACGTCCTCCAGGTGCTGCGCCTGGCCCGGCTCCTCAGGAACTATATCCGCTTAGGGGGCGATCTGACCCCGGGCCTGGCGGCCCTGGCCGCCAATCTCCGGGACCTGACCCCCCTCACCGAAGTCCTGCAACAGTGCATCAGCCCCCACAACTTTATTCTGGATCAGGCCAGCCCCGGCCTGGCCCAGGTGCGCCGTGAACTGACCGACACCCGGGAGCGGGTCAACCGCCAGATCAAGCAGGACTTTTTCCAACCGGCCTACGCCGACGCCCTCCAGAGCCCCCTCATCTCCCAGCGCCACGGCCGCTACGTCATTCCCATCAAGGCCGACCACCGGGGCGCCATTCCCGGCATCATCCACGACCAGTCCCAGACCAAGGCCACCCTGTTTCTCGAGCCCCTGGCCATCGTGGAGCACAACAACGCCTTGAACCTCCTCCACAACCGGGAAAAACGGGAAGAAGAAGCGGTGCTGCGCCGGCTCACCGACCTGGTGCGGAACCATCTCGACGACATTCGCCTGACGCTCACGACCCTGGGCGAACTGGACGCCATCCAGGCCAAGGTCAAATTTGCTGAGGAATTCCGGGCCAAAGAGCCCATCTGGCGCACCAAGCCCGGCGTCGATTTCCGCCAGGCCCGCCACCCCCTCCTGATGCAGCAGCGCCGGGAAAACAGCGCCGCCCCGGACGTGGTCCCCATTGACCTGGGCCTCGATCCCGGGCACCGCTTTCTCATCATCTCCGGGGCCAACGCCGGGGGCAAGACCGTGGGGCTCAAGACCCTGGGCCTCTTGACCCTCATGGCCCAGAGCGGCATCCCCATTCCCGTGGACGAGGGCAGCGAACTCTGCCCCTTTGCCGCGGTCTTCGCCGACATCGGCGACCCCCAGGATATGTCCCAGAGCCTCAGCACCTTTTCGGCCCACCTCCAGCGGGCCCTCAGGATGCTCGCCAACCTCCCGGACCAGGCCCTCATCCTCCTGGACGAACTGGGCACCGCCACCGACCCCACCGAGGGCGGCGCCCTGGCCCTGGCCCTGCTCCAGGCCTTTTACCAGCGCGGGGCTTACGGCGCCGCCACCACCCACCTGCCCCTCCTAAAGAGTTTTGCCCAAAAGACCGATGGATTTGAAAATGTGGCGGTGGTGTTCAACGAACAGACCCGGCGGCCCACCTACCGCCTGGCTTACGGGGTGGTGGGGGCCTCCAACGCCTTGAAGCTGGCCCGGGAAATGGGCCTCGACCCCGAGATCCTGGCCATGGCCGAGGGCTACCTCAACCAGGACGAACTCCGGGCCTACCGGCTCCTGGCCTCGGTGGAAGCGGCCCAGCAGGACCTGGCCCGCCAGGAGATTGAGTTGAAACATCGGGACGCGGCAGTTGAGCCGGCGCCAACATGACCTGGAGGCGCAGCAGGCCGAGCTGGCCGCCGAACGCACCCGGATGGTCAATGAGGCCAAGAGCGCCGCCCTGGCCCGTATCAAGGAGGCCGAGGCCGAGTTCAAGGCCATTGTCCGGCGGCTGAAAGACGGCCGGGAGCCCTGGGGCAAGCTGCGCCAGGAGTTTTCCGGGCGCCAGGCAAAATTGCTGGCCGACCTGGCGCCGCCACCCGCCCCGGCCCCGGCCTCGGCGCCCCGGTTTCTGGCCGGCCAACAGGTCTTCCTGCCGGCCCTGGGCCTGACCGGCAAGGTGGTAGCCACCGATATTCAAGGCGGCCGCCTTGAGGTCCAGGCCCGGAACGTCAATCTCCGGGTCAGCCCCGAGGAGGTCACCCCGGTGGGGGGCGAAGCCGGCCGTGCCATCCGGAGCGGCACGGCCTCGGGCTACCACCGGCCGCCGGCCTGGCTCCCCAGCCTCAACCTGGTGGGCCTCCGGGTGGACGAGGCCCTGCCCCTGGTGGACCGGCTCATCGACCAGGCGGTGCTCCACGGCCAGGAAAAGGTCGACATCATCCACGGGGTGGGCACCGGCCGCCTCAAACGGGCCCTCTGGGACCACCTGAAACACCACGGCCTGGTAAAAGAACTCCACGCCGACGCCAACCCCGGGGTAACCGTGGTGGATTTGAAGGAGTAGGGGAGGAAATGTAGGGTGCGCACGGCGCACCAGCTTAGACTGGAAAGCCTGTGACACCAGAAAAGACGGCGGCCACAGGCCGCCCTATGAGAGGGACATAAGAGTAGCGATCAGTTGAGGATAAAATCCCCCCTAACCCCCCTTTAATAAAGGGGGGAATTGAAAAGTCCCCCTTTGAAAAAGGGGGATTTAGGGGGATTTAAACAATGTAGGGTGCGCACCGCTCACCATATGGACGGCGGAGGCCCGCCCCACCACTGGCCAAGCAACTTGGCAAAAACTTAGGGCGTTCCCAAGTGCAACTTGGGAACGAGGGGAAGGTAAGACACGCTGGGCAATGCCTGCCCTACCTTGAAACTGGCCAGGCGAGACGCCTGTGTCACCAACAAGACAAGGTTTTAACGGAAAACGGAAAACGGAAAACCGGCTTTTACATGGCTTTTATCCCTGAAGACAAGCTCCTGGAGATCAAAGACGCGGCTTCCATCGAGGAGGTGGTGGGCCAGTACGTCAAATTGACCCAAAAGGGGCGAAATCTTTCGGGGCTGTGCCCGTTCCACTCCGAGACCAAGCCGTCCTTCACGGTGGCCCCGGAGAAGGGCATCTTCCACTGTTTTGGCTGCGGCCTGGGCGGCAACGTCTTTTCCTTC
>CAVXZU010000021.1:0-57799 GCA_963766185.1 uncultured delta proteobacterium
GTAGCGGTTGGCCCGGGGACAGAGCACCAGCCAGGTCACGGTATCGGCCAGGAGGCGCACAGTCCGCCGCGCTCAACTGGGTCCCGTGGACCGTGAGGGTCCGGGGCCCCAGGAATCCCAGGCCTTCGAGGTAAGCCGCGGCGCCCGCCCCCGGGGGCTGAAAATCCGCCACCCAGCGTCCCCGGCGTTTCAGCAGGCCCTCAAAGAAGCCGTTGCCTCCCGCCAAAAAGCCCATTTCCGCCTGGGATTCGGCCAGGTGCACCATCTGCAGCCCCCGCCGGGCGGTGTTCCACGCCGTCACGGCCCGGAACAGGGCGGCGGACACGGAATAGGGCGCATGGGCCGCGGCCGAGATCCAATCGGCGCCCGCCACCTCAGGCCGGCCGAACCAGGGGAAGACCTCCGGAAGCTCGAACTGCTCCAGGAGGTCGAACCCCAGACACTCATAGAACAGGTGGTAGGCCAGCGGGCCGGATTCCAGGTGCGGCCAGGAGGCCCCGGTGTTGGTCACCTCCCCCACCAAGAGCGCGCCGCTCTGCCACAAAGCCTCTACGGCCCGGGCCATGCCGGCCTCTACTTCTCCGGGCGCCAGCGCCCCATAGGCCGCCAGGGTCGCCTCCAGCCAGTCCTCCCAGCGGGCCTGGGGGGCCACCTTGCCGGCCAGGGCCGAGAACTCCAGGTGGACGTGGCAGTTCACCACCCCGGGCAGGATGGCGCCGTTGCCGTGGTCGCAGATCAGGCCGGTAAACCCCGACAAGACTTCCGCCGCCGGGCCCACCGCGGCAATCCGGTCCCCTTGCACCACCACCGCCCCGTCCCGGATAGGCGGCTCGATCCACCGGCAGGACCCATTTACTGACATGCGCAATCATTTGGGTTAGTCTTTAACCATCTATTGTCTATGGTCCGTAGGGGCGGGTTTTAAACCCATCCCTACCCTTCGTTGTCCCGCTTACTGTCCTGGACAAACTTTCCCCATCACCTCACCCAGGTGCGCCAATCCTCCCCGATATCGCCCCTCAGGCGATAGCGTTCCATGAGCCGGGGGCAGGGACAGCGTTGCGCCGTGTCGGCCAGCGCCGGCAGCAGCCGGAGGATTATTTCCGGGAAGGCCGCTTCCACTGCCCGCACCCGTTCCACTTCCGCCGGGGTGGCCAGCCCTTCAAAGAGCACCCCGGGCTGATAGGGCCGGTCCACCAGTCCTTCGGCGTAATTCACCACATAGGTCAGGGCCGTGTAACAGAACTCCAGTTCCCGGGCCAGGAAGACCTCGGGCGCCAGGGTCTGCCCCACCAGGTCGCCCCCCAGGAGGCCGAACTTGCGGATTTCCGCCGCGGTCTCGAGGCGCGGGCCCGTGGTGGCCACGTAGACCGCCCGGTCATGCACCGTAAAGGGCGCCCCGGCCAGCGCCCCCAGCATCGCCGCCCTGAGCTCCGGGCAGAACAGGGGGTTGTGCCGGATAAAACCCCACCCCACCCCGGGATAGAAGGTGTGGGGGCCGCCTTTGCCTTCGTCCAGCACGTCGTGGGGCGCCACCAGGTCCCCCGGGGCCATCTCTTCCTTCAGCGAGCCCGGCGCCACCCAGGCCAGGATCTTGGACACCCCCAGCGCCTTCAAGGCATAGAGATTGGCCCGGGCATTGATAAACGGCGCCGAAATCTCGTAGCCCGCCTCGCCGTGCCGGGACAGGACGACAAAATCAATCCCGTCGTGCCGGAACCAATGCACCGGCCGGCTGTCGCCATAGGGCGTCGGATAAACCTCGGTGTGGTGCGGCTTCAGACCCGCCGCCGCCAAGGCCTTATGCGCCCCTACCCGGGCAATGATGGCAATTTCTGGTTTCATGTTCCCTGTTCCCAAGTCTGAGGGGGAAAGAGGCTTTTCTTCGTAAAAAGCCCTTGATCCCTTCCCTTAAGCCTTAGCAGTATTTGCCTGTAGGGGGGCACCTATGTGCGCCCCCTCGGGCCGGACACACAGGTCCGCGGCCCTACAAAAGCTTGGGGGAGAACGGGGATCCTTGTGAAGATGTCCCCCGGTCCTCGCCGCAACTCCTCAACTTTCCCTCAAATTATACCGGTGATCCCTGACCTGCGGCTCATAGCCGCACTGGCGGATCAGGGTTTCGATTTCGGCTCGGGTCAGTCGGAAGCCCACCCCGGTGGCGGCCACCACGTTTTCTTCCAGCATGGTGGAGCCGAAGTCGTCGGCCCCGAATTTCAGGGCCACCTGGGCCACCTTGGGTCCTTGCGTCACCCAGGAGACCTGGAGGTGGGGCACGTTATCCAGCACCAGGCGGGAGATGGCCAGCGTTTTCAGGTACTCCACCGCGCCCAGGGTCGCCCCCGTCAGGTGGGTGCCCCCGGGCTGGTAGGTCCAGGGGATGAAACTGGTGAAACCGCCGGTTTCGTCCTGGAGTTCCCGAATCCTGAACAGGTGTTCGAGCCGCTCGGCCCGGGTCTCGACATGTCCGAACATCATGGTGGCGCTGGTTTTGAGGCCCTGGCGATGGGCCGCGGCCATGACCGCCAGCCACTGGGAAGTGGAGCATTTTTGCGGCGATATCTGCTGCCGCACCCGGTCCACCAGGATTTCGGCCCCGCCCCCGGGGATGGAGTTCAGCCCCGCCTGCCTCAGGCGGCGAATCAGTTCTTCCAGGCTGAGCCCGTTGTTTGCGGCCATATAAAAAATCTCCGGCGGCGAGAAGCCGTGGACCGCCAGGCCGAAGTTCCGGATGAATTGAACCAGTTCCAGGTAATAGCTCAACGGCAATTCGGGGTTGAGGCCGCCTTGCAGGAGCACGCCGCTGCCGCCGTGGTCTTTGAGTTCCTGGAGTTTGGCGGCCAGTTCGTCCCAGGCCAGGACATAGCCCTCCGGGGCCCCGGGGGGGCGGTAAAAGGCGCAGAAGCGGCAGCCGGAGACGCAGATATTGGTATAGTTGATGTTGCGGTCGATGACGAAGGTGACCCGGTTGCCGGGGTTGAGGCGCCGGCGCACCCCATCGGCCGCGGCCCCCAGGGCCAGGAGGTCCAGGTCCCACAATTTCTGCGCCTCGTTTGGATCGAGACGTCTGCTCTCTTCTCTGAGACTGTTCATCGCCAACCTTCTCTCACTTCTCCCTCACTTAGCCCTCTCCACCACTGAGGGAGAGGAAAACAGAGGCACTCTTTATCCCCAGCCAGTATCTATCACCCTGACCTCTGACTACTGACTACTGGCTACTGGCTACTGCCACTGCCACTGGCCACTATCCTATACAGGGTATCCCGTTCCACCGGCTCGCAGCCCGCCTCCCGGATCAGGGCTTGGAGCTGCGCCCGGGTCAGGCCCTGGGGGGTCTGGGCCCCGGCCATGTGGGTGATGCGCTCCTCCATCACCGTGCCGTCCACATCGTCCACCCCGAAACACAGGGAAATCTGGGAGAGCTTCGGGCCCAGCATCACCCAAAAAGCCTTGATGTGGGGAAAATTATCCAGCATCAGCCGGGAGATGGCCAGGGTCTTGAGGTCGTCGATGGCGCTGGGGCCGGCCAGGTCGCTCAAGCCGGTGTTGGCGGGGTGGAAGGCCAGGGGAATGAAGGCTAAAAAGCCTCCCGTCTCATCCTGGGCCTCCCTTAGCCTGATCAGGTGATCCACCCGCTCCGCCGCGCTCTCCAGATGGCCGTAGAGCATAGTGGCGTTGGTGTTGAGGTCCAGGCCGTGGGCCATCTGGGCCACCTCGATCCAGCCCTCGGGGGAAAGCTTTTCCGGGCAGAGGCTGGACCGCACCCGGGGACTGAAGACTTCGGCGCCGCCGCCGGGCAGCGACCCCAGCCCTGCCTCTTTCAAGGCCGCCAGGGTCTCGGGCAAGCTCATTTCGGCTTTTTGGGCCAGGTGGGCCACCTCCACCGCGGTGAAGGCCTGGAGGTGGACCTCCGGGCGCCGGGCCTTGATGCCCCGGAGCATGTCCAGGTAATAGGTAAAAGGCAGGTCCGGGTGGCAGCCGCCGACGATGTGAATCTCGGTGATGGGCTCGTCAGCCCTCTCCTCGACCTTGGCGAAGATCTCCGGGAGGCTCATCTCATAGGCCCCGGGTTCCCCGGCCTTGCGGCTGAAGGCGCAAAATTTGCACCCATTGACGCAGATGTTGGAGTAGTTGATATGCTGATTATAGATATAATAGGCTTTGCGGCCGTGGAGGCGCTCCTTGACCATCTGGGCCAGGCGGCCCACCCCCAACAGGTCGGGGCTCTCGAACAGGGTGCAGCCGTCTTGCCGATTCAGCCGCTTCCCCGCCGCCACCTTGTCATAAATGGGCTGCAATGCCGGGTCCTGGATGCCTGCCCAAACCATGAGCCTTCCTCCTTTATGACCGGCTGGTCATATAAGCTGCAAAAAAAATTTCGGCACCGTAAGGCGGGCCCTGCCCGCCGATTCATCGAATTCTCGTCAATGATCTGGTGCGCCAGACGCACAAATACTTTTTGGAACCGCCCAGCGCGGTTAAGTCTTTACTGACTACTGACCACTGGCCACTGGCCACTGGCTACTGACTACTGACTACTGGCTACCACCTCACGCCATCAAGCCCTCTTTGAGGAGGCTGATGAGTTCCCGGATGTGCTTATGGATAACCTCATCCGAGGCCTGGTGCAGGCCCAGGGTGACGTCCAGGGCCGGGACCGCCACGGCCTGGAGAAAGCGATCGAACACCGCGTCCAGGAGAAACAGGGTCGCGGCCCGGGGCACCCCGGGCCGCAGTTCACCCCGGCTCTGGGCCCGGCGCACCAGGGAGGCGAAATATTCCGTGGCGTGGCGCCGCACCGCGGCCAGAAATTCCTCCCGGAACGGCACCTTGTTATCCAGCTGAATCCTGAGGTAGAGGCTGAAAATCCGGGGATGCTCCCGGGAGAAGGCGACTCCGGCCAGGAGGGATTTTTCCAGCCGTTTAAAAAAATTCTCTTCCAGGGTCTCTTCCTTGACCGTGGTCAGGGTGCGCCGCACCACCTTGAGGCCATACTGGAAGATATAGGCAAAAATTCCCTCTTTGTTGGGGAAATACTGGTAGAGCGAGCCCTTGGCAATGCCCGCCTGGGCCACCATGCGGTTCAGCGAGGCCTGATGATAGCCCTGGTCGGCAAACTCCGCCAGGGCCGCATCCAGCACGCGCTCCTGCTTGTCCGCCGGCAGATGCCGAAAAGTCGAAAGGGCCGCTTCTTCATTCATGACCAGTTGGTCATATCAAATCCGGCGGCGAACTGTCAAGCCTTTGCCGTTCTCCTCCCCAATTCCCTTGACATCTCCCCGCCTCCATGATACTTAGTAATGATATTCAATAGTTAGTCTCATTATTGATGAGGGAGAGCCCCAGACCCCCAGACCTCCATTCACCAGCACCCTTCCACAATCCTGCCAGGTATGCGGATGGCTTCGGGGATTTCATCCCGGGATTCATCTTCCCCAAGCTTCCGGGGGTGAGGCAGGGGCAGGGGGGCGGGCTGCCGGGCTCCACCGCCGATTCAACACAAGGACCGATATGACCGAAATTCTGGAAAAAGTCTACGATCCCCAGCGGATCGAAGCCACGTGGTACCAATATTGGGAAGAGCAGGGCTTCTTCCATGCCAAGGCCGACGGCGCCAAGCCCGGGTTACTGCATCGTCATTCCGCCCCCCAACGTCACCGGCGTCCTGCACATGGGCCACGCCCTCAATAACACCCTTCAGGATATTCTCATCCGGTTTAAGCGCATGGACGGCTTCGATGCCCTGTGGATGCCGGGCACCGACCACGCCGGCATCGCCACCCAGAACGTGGTGGAGCGCCAGCTCGCCGCCGAGGGCAAAGACCGCCACGCCCTGGGCCGGGACGCTTTCATCAAGCGCGTCTGGGAGTGGAAGGCCGCCTCCGGGGGGCACATCATCACCCAGCTCAAGCGCCTGGGCTGCTCCTGCGACTGGAGCCGGGAGCGCTTCACCATGGACGACGGCCTCTCCCGGGCGGTGCGCGAGGTCTTCGTCCGCCTCTATGATGACGGCCTGATCTACAAGGGGGACTACATCATCAACTGGTGCCCCCGCTGCCAGACGGCCCTGGCCGACCTGGAGGTGGAGCACGAACCCACCGACGGGCACCTCTACCACATCAAGTACCCCCTGGCCGAGGGCGACGGCGGCGTCACCGTGGCCACCACCCGCCCCGAGACCCTCCTGGGCGACACCGCGGTGGCCGTCAACCCCACAGACAAGCGCTATAAAAAATACCACGGCGCCACCCTGAGTCTGCCGGTCTTGGGGCGCCCCATCCCGGTTATCACCGATACCTACGTGGCCCTGGATTTCGGCACCGGCGCCCTGAAGATCACCCCGGCCCACGATTTCAACGACTTCGAGGTGGCCCGGCGCCACGATCTCCCCGCGGTCAAGGTCATCGACGAAGCCGGCCTTATGACCGCCGCAGCCGGCAAATACCAGGGCATGGACCGGTTCGCCTGCCGGGCCCAAATCCTCAAGGACCTCAAAGCCGACGGCCTCCTGGTCAAGGTGGAGCCCTACGCCGTGCCGGTGGGGCACTGCTACCGCTGCAAGACCGTGGTGGAGCCCCTGGTTTCCCAGCAGTGGTTCGTGGCCGTCAAGACCCTGGCCGCGGCGGCCGTGGCCGCGGTGGAAGACGGCCGCACCCGGCTGATCCCCTCCAACTGGGACAAGAGCTATTTCGACTGGATGACCAATATCCGGGACTGGTGCATCTCCCGGCAGATCTGGTGGGGCCACCGCATCCCGGCCTGGACCTGCGCCGCCTGCGGCCGGGTCATCGTCACCCGGGAGGACCCGGCCGCCTGCCCGGACTGCGGCGGCTCCCACCTGGTCCAGGAAACCGACGTCCTGGACACCTGGTTCTCTTCGGCCCTGTGGCCCTTCTCCACCCTGGGCTGGCCGGATGCGACCCCGGAGCTCAAGCTCTTCTACCCCACCCGCGTCCTGATCACCGCCTTCGATATCCTGTTTTTCTGGGTGGCCCGGATGATGATGATGGGACTGCATTTTATGCATGAGGTCCCCTTCCACGAGGTCTACATCCACGCCCTCGTGCGGGACCCGGACGGCCAGAAAATGAGCAAGTCCAAGGGCAACGTCATCGATCCCCTGGAGCTCATGGATAAATACGGCACCGACGCTTTCCGGTTCTCCCTGGCCGCCTTCGCCGCCATGGGCCGGGACGTGCGCCTGTCCGAGGAGCGCATCGCCGGCTACCGCAATTTCGCCAACAAGGTCTGGAACGCCTGCCGCTTCACCTTCATGAACCTGGAGGGCTTCGATCCGGCAACCGCGTCCGGTGACCCTGACGCTGACGCTGGCGAAAAAACCCCGGTGGAGGCCTGGATCATGAGCCGCCTCCAGCAGGTCATCCGGGAGACCCGGGAGTCTCTGGACTCCTACGCCTTCGATCAGGCGGCCAACACGCTGTACCAGTTCATCTGGCACGAGTTCTGCGACTGGTACCTGGAACTCATCAAGCCCCAACTCTATGATAAAGAGGCCGCGGCCACCCGCCGCCACTGCCAGGGAGTCCTGCTCCAGGTGCTCAGCGCCGTGCTCCGCCTCCTGCACCCCTTCATGCCCTTCATCACCGAGGAGATCTGGCAGAAACTCCCCGGCGACCCGGGGAGCATCATGGTGGCGCCCTATCCCCAACCGGACCCCCAATTCGATAACCCCGGGGCCGAAGCCGAGATGAACCTGGTGATGGCCGCCCTCACCGCCATCCGCAATATCCGGGGCGAAATGAACGTGCCCCCGGGCACCCAGGTGGAGGTCTTCCTCGCCAGCCCCGACGCCGGGGCCATCGAGACCCTTAACCGCCACCGGCAATCCATCCAGAACCTGGGCCGGGTCCGGGAACTCCACTGCAACTCCGCCGGGGGCCCCCCCGCCGCCGCGGCCAAGGCCGTGGTGGACCAGGTGGATATCTTCATGCCCCTGGCCGGCATCATCGACTTCGCGCGAAGAGGCCAAACGCCTGGACCGGGAACTGGAGAAACTGGGCAAAGAAGTCACCCAGGCCCAACGCAAAATGAGCAACGAAGACTTCCTGGCCAAGGCCCCGGCCGAAGTCGTCGCCAAAGAACAGGCCAAACTCCAGGCCCAGACCGATAAACTCCAAAAACTCAAATCCCACCGGGAACGGATTCGGGAACTGATGGGGTAAGGGCAGAGAAGAGATGAAGCAACATTTTTGAGGGAAGGACCGGGGGGTTTTCATAGCCAATCCCCCCGCCCTCCCCTCAAACTACCACCCAACCCCCGCAGAGAGTTTTTGTAGTAAAGCGTGACCCTCGATTCAAGTTGCATAGGCAGCCTTCAAAATGTTTCAACCCGGTGATGTAATTTCTTATTTGGATATGTGTCGAGCGGAGATGGTCAATCTCCAAAGAGGGATGAATTTTCGCCTAAGGGGTGGCCTCAGCGTAATCCTGATGAGCCTGAGGGCAGGCGCTCCCTATGCTGATCGCATAGAAGAAAACGGCAAAATTTTAATATACGAGGGGCATGACATACCATCCTGTAAAGATGGCCCCAAGCCAAAAACAGTTGATCAACCAGAAGGAAATCCTGGCGGAGGATTAACACAGAATGGACTTTTCTATGCAGCCGCTCGAAGATATAAAGCGGGAGAGATAGAACCAGAACTTGTCAAAGTATATGAAAAGATTAAATCTGGCATCTGGGTTTACAATGGCAAGTTTAAATTGATTAACGCATGGCGAGAAGAAATTAATCACCGAAAGGTATTTAAATTTAAGCTTGAATTAATAGATGAAGATAATATTTTATATTTTGCTGATTCTAACGATATTGACCATAATCGTTTAATTCCTACATCAGTTAAACTAGAAGTCTGGAAGCGGGACAAAGGAAAATGCGTTCAATGCGGCAGCCAAGATAATCTGCATTTCGATCATATTATTCCTTATTCTAAGGGTGGGTCTTCATTAGTAGCCGAAAATATTCAAATCCTTTGCGCACGACATAACCTATTTAAAAAGGATAGGATCGAATAAACGTAGGGGCGACCCGGCGGGTCGCCCGGAATGGATTGAATACCCCAAAGGAGACTAACCCAATGACCGCGCCCCCAACCTTTCTGGCCCTCATCGTCGGCGGTTCCAGCGGCATGGGCAAAGAGACCGCCAAACGGCTCCTGCGCCGGGGCGGGGAAGTCTGGATCGTGGCCCGTGATGAGGCTCGCCTGGCCCAGGCCCAGGCCGAGCTGGCCCCGGACGGCCCGGTCCGAACCACCCCGGTCGATCTCTATGACGACGCCCAGGTCGAGGCCTTTATCCAACAGGTGCGCCAGGAACCCCGGCATATCAAGTATCTGGTCAACACCGCCGGGGTCTTCAAGCCATTGCCCTTTTTGGAACACACCCGGGCCGACTATGACAAGTACCTGGATATCAACCGCAGCCTGTTCTTTATTACCCAGGCAGTGGCCGAGAACATGAAACGCCACGGCGGCGGGGCCATGGTCAATATCGGCTCCATGTGGGCCCAGCAGGCCATCAAGGCCACGCCGTCCTCGGCCTATTCCATGGCCAAAGCCGGTCTCCATGCCATGACCCAGCATCTGGCCATGGAACTGGCCGACGATAAGATTCGCGTCAATGCCGTCTCCCCGGCCGTGGTGGTCACCCCCATTTACGGCGAATTCATCGACCCCGATAAAATTGAGGAGACCCTGGCCGGTTTCAACTCCTTCCACCCCATCGGCCGGGTGGGGCGGGTCGAGGACGTGGCTGCGGTGATCGATTTTCTGCTGTCGGACGCCGCCGGTTGGGTCACCGGGGCCGTCTGGGACGTGGACGGCGGGGTCATGGCCGGGCGAAACCAATAGGCCGGGAAGGCGAACCCTCAGCCCCGGCTCCTATCCCTTCAGGGCGTCTCGCCCGCCGGTATCCTGAAAATATGCTGCGAGATCACACCACCCCCATCTGTCCCCTCCCCGGCCTGGGCCCATGCGTCCGGGAACGCTGCAATTTCTGGGATGAAGCGCAGGAAGAGTGCACCAGCGACTGTCTCGACACCGAAAACCCCACTGACCCCGGCGGGCCCTGCGTCATCTCTTTTTACGAGGATTATGATTGATCCAGGCATCTCCCCGGCCAGAGGCGGCAGGAAAGCGTTAGAGCAAACCTCGGTCATCCAGGTAAGTTATCTTTTCGGGGCGGACCCGTGTGTCCGCCCTCAGGTTGGCCCACGCGGTTGCTTCATTACAGACTGAAAACTTTTGCTTCCTGCTCAGAGCGCTACGTGAGACCTCTGCGAAAGTCCCCTCACCGGTCATTTTGAGGGAGCGGAGCGACCGAAGAATTTCATAAGGATGAGAAAATACGAGATCCTTCGCTCCACTCAGGATGACAAAATGGCTTTTTGCAGAGTTCGCAACTCGGTCTAAACCCCCCTTTACCAAACGGGGGCCAGGGGCTTTCTCAGAAGTGGCCCCCGTCCTCCCCTGAACCTCCCCACCCAGCCCCCCAAAACGCCGAAAAGCCGGAACCTGTGGCTCCGACTCCTGGGGATTTCCTCAGCGGCAAACCCGTCAGGGCCGGTTCCGGACAGGACGGGGATTATCGTCCCCGCTCCCGGCCTACCGGCCCCTGGCCGTCCCGCTGGCGTCAGAAAAGGTGAGGGATTTTTTCAGAAAAAATAGCCACGGGAGGGGCACAAAGCCAGTTTGCTGTTACCCCTCCCTGCCATCTCTGGGGCTATCTCACCGGGTCGGTTTACCAGCCATTACCAGGCAAGTTTCTCCGGTTAAAAGGTTTGGCTCACGGTTGACGGCTCTACGACCGCAGGCGTAGAGGGGCTCGCGTAAGATCCGCTATGCCGGGAACCGGCCTGGGGGGTAAACTGACCCGCCGGAACGGAGCCGTTGCGGGAATATTGGTGGGTACCAGTCGTACCGGTCGTACCGGTCGTATCGGTCGCCGCGGTTGTACCAGTCGTACCTCGATGCCCCTGGTAACCTGTGGGGCTATAAGGATATCCCGATTGACCCGTGCTGGGCTGCTGGGCCTGCTGGTGCTGACCCTGCCAACCGTTCCGCTGACCACTCCGGTCATAGGCCTGCCTCTGCTGGTACTGACCCTGCTGGTGCTGACCCTGCCAGGCGTTGGCCTGCCCCCGCTGACCCTGCCAGCCGTTCCGCTGACTATTCCGGCCATAGGCCTGACCCTGCCGGTGCTCCCACTGGTTCCGCTGGCCCTGGTACTGTGGCCGGTGTCCTTCCCAGTTCCGGGCATTTCTCTGCTGATGCTGCCACTGCTGCCGGTGCTGCCACGGAGCCTGTTGACCGCGCCAGCCGTTGGCATGCCCTCGGGGTTGCTGCCACCCGGCCCGTTGACCATTCCAGCCGTAGGCCTGCCCCCGGGGCTGTTGATACTGCCGCTGTTGGCCCTGGAAACCGAAGGCATTACCCCGGGGCTGCTGATACTGAGTCCGCTGCCCCCGGAACACATTGGCATTGCCCCGATGTGCTTGGGGGGCGAAGGCCCGCACATTCGATTGACGCGGGCCCACTCGATTCGGCCCGGCCATGGCGTTTGGCGGGCTCAGGGCCAGAGTCAGGCCCATTCCCAGAATAACACTCAGCCATATTTGTTGTCTCATCCGCTACTCCTCCCTAAAAAAAATTTGCCCATCATCATTTGTTAGTTTAGAACCCGATCAGCGCCAAAAGGTTAAGACAAATTCTTGGTAAATTTGGCCAATACTCGATTAGCCAGCACTCCCGGGCCTCTCACGGCCATACCGTGAACCCGGGCCGAACCGTTGATAACCCGGACCGGTCAATGAAGCGGCGCGGTTAACTTGCCTTTCCTGTCCCGAAGAGGTAAAAATATCGCAGGGTATCATCATGCGGCGATATGGATCGCCCGGTGGGTTCTTAGAGCAATTGACAAAAGTTTTTTCCGCTCCGGGAAGCCTGATAATCCCCCCTGCCCCCCTTTAAAAAAGGGGGGGGGAACGGTAAGGACTTGCTGTTAAAGTCCCCCTTTGAAAAAGGGGGATTTAGGGGGATTTGAGAACCTCCAAACGGCAGGAATTGATGGCAAACGCTATAACCCCTCCCGGGCCCTCTCCCCTTATGAAACAGGGGAGGGAAACATGGTCACAACCAGACGCCCAGGGCCCCAAAAAAAATCCGTATGCCTTAGCAGAAACCCGGACCATGGTTACTCTTGAGCTCTCTCCTGTCCGGGTGACTCAATGGTGAAACCGAATGGCTACCTTGATGATCTCCCCCCTGATTGACCGTCTCATCGACCTGGCCTTGGAAGAGGACCTGGGGCCCGGGGATGTTACTACCCAGGCGGTCATACCCTCGGAGTTGCAGGGGGAAGCCCATATCCGGGCCAAGGCCGACCTGGTGGTTGCGGGGCTTACGGTGGCGGACCGGGTTTTTCTGAAGCTGGATGGGGAGATATTATTCGAAGCGGCAGTGGCCGACGGCCAGGAAGTGGCGCCCGGCACGGTCCTGGCCCGCCTCACCGGCCCCGTGGCCTCGATCCTTACCGGCGAGCGGGTGGCCCTCAATTTTCTCCAGCGCCTCTCGGGTATCGCCACGTTTACCCGGGCCATGGCGGCCCAGATAGCCGGCTCACCTGCGGTTTTGGTGGACACCCGGAAAACCACCCCGGGCTGGCGGGTCCTGGAGAAATACGCCGTGCGCCTGGGCGGCGGCGTCAATCACCGGGTGGGACTCTACGACGGAGTGCTCATCAAAAACAATCACCTGGCCGCGGTGGGGGGAATCCGGGAGGCCGTTTTGCGGGCCAAAGCCGGGGCCCACCACCTGCTCAAAGTCGAAGTGGAAGTGACGGACTTGCAGGGGCTGGAAGAAGCTCTGAACGCCGGGGCCGACCTCATCCTGTTGGACAACATGGACGACGCCACCCTGAAAAAAGCCGTGGACCTGACCCGGGGCCGGGCCCGGTTGGAAGCCTCCGGCTCCATGACCAAAGACCGCCTCCCCGCGGTGGCGGCCACCGGGGTCAACCTCATCTCCATGGGCGCCCTGACCCATAGCGCCCCGGCCGTGGATATCCACCTGCGCCTGATGAAGACCTGGCGGTAGGATATTGGGGGAAGGGGCCAAGGGTTGACACCCTTTCCCGCACCCCAGTCCCTTAGAGGGAGTTGGGAGGGGAGTTGGAGGGGGGGCGAGGCCTCTCGCCTTCCTGCTCTTCCCTATTTTGGGAACTTTTGGAAATCTTAAAGAAATTAATATCAAGGGGCGGCCCAGCGGGTCGCCCTTACTTATGGGATTGGGGGTGGGGTTTGGGGAGGGGGTAAGGGCCGTCGGCCCTTAGCCCCCTCCCCAAAATGCTTATTCTCCTTTCCCCAATTCCTGCGATCGCGCCGCCGCGGCGGCTGACCGCGTCCATGACTGCGCCCCGAAAGCCTTTCGACTCCAGGGCCTGGATACCGGCGATGGTGGTCCCTCCCGGGGAGGTCACCATGTCTTTCAGGACTGCCGGGTGCATCTGTTCCTCCTGGCAGAGGCGGGCCGTGCCCAGGACCGTCTGGGTGGCCAGGGTCAGGGCCAGGGGCCGGGGCAGGCCCATTTTCACCCCGCCGTCGGCCAGGGCCTCGATGAACACCGCCACAAAGGCCGGACCGCTGCCGCTTAAGCCGGTGACCGCGTCCATGAGCTTTTCCTCCACCACCACGGCCTCTCCCACGGCCTGAAACAGTTCCAGGGCCAGGGCCAGGTCTTCCGGAGTAACGCCCCGGCCCGGGGCCAGGGCCGCCATCCCGGCCCCCACCAGGGTGGGGGTGTTGGGCATGACCCGGATCACCCGGGATTCGGGGCAGGCCTCTTCCAGGAGTTCCAGGGGGACTCCGGCGGCGATGGAAATAATCAGATGCCCGGGCCGGGCGAATTCTTTGACCCCGGCCAGGACGGGAGCCAGCACCTGGGGTTTGACGGCCAGCACCACCACCGGCGAGCGCATCACCTCGGAGCTGTCCAGAGCGGCCGCAACCCCCAACTCATCCATCTGGGCCTGCCGGGCCGGGTTCGGGTCATAGTAGGCCAGGTTTTCCCGGTCCACAAAACTCCCCGCCAGCAGCCCCCGGATGATGGCGCCGCCCATATTGCCGACCCCGATGAACCCCAGCTTTGTTTCCGCCAACCGCCCTTTCCCCGGTTCTGTCATTGACATGGACCCTCTCTCCCGTCATAGTTTCAGGTAAGAGCTCTTGTCAAAAGCTTCTTCCGTTATGATCCATGCTCCAAGAACTGCAATCCCCCCCTCCCCTCTGTACCTGAGGAGGGAACTTAGCGGAATTCCTGGACAAGTCCCCCTTTGAAAAAGGGGGATTGAGGGGGATTTAAAAACCGCCATGGGAAAGAACGTTTGGCAAAGGCTATAATCGCTATTGTGCCACACCTGCCGGGCTGATTGCATGGAAAAAGTGGTGAGCCAGGCTCAAATCCCCGGGGGCTGCGGTTACTGAGGACAAGGGGGTACGATGCTGATGGTTGAAAACCGGTTAAACAAACTTCCCGCAGTCAGATTCGGTCTCATCATCTTGTGGCTCCTGGCCTGGGCCGGTGCGGGTCTGGCCGCGGATTCGGCCCCCTTGCCGGCCCAGGATTGGAACCTCCGCCAGGTGGAGCGCCTCCAGGCTCCTCCCGGGGATTCCCTGACCTTCGCGGTCCTGGGAGACAGCCGCAGCAACCCGGCGGTCTTTGCAGGCGTGCTCAAAGCTCTGGCCGGCGACCCCGGCCTGACCTTCGCCGTCGAGGTGGGGGACATGGTGAAACGGGGCACCCTGGAGCAATTCGACGCTTTTTTTCAACAGCTCCGGTCAGCCGTTCGTCTCCCGTTTCTGACGGTGGCGGGCAATCACGATCTGGGCCAGAACCGGGACCTGACCCTCTACCGGGAGATTTTTGGGCCTGATTACTATGCCTTCTCGGTCAAAGGCAACTACTTCATTGTGGTCAATGACGTGGAGGCAGGCGGGGTCGGCCCGGCCCAGTGGCGCTGGCTGGAAGCCGAGCTGAAAAAATCCCGGTCTTACCGGACCCGCCTGGTGTTTCTTCATACCCCCCTCTTCGATCCCCGTGGGGGTGACCATCACCACTGCCTGCCGGAGGCCACCGGACGTCGTTTGGCCGCCCTGTTTCATCACTATCACGTGACCCATGTCTTTGCCGGTCATATTCACGGCTACTTTTCCGGCAACTGGGACGGCGTCCCCTATACCATCTCTGCCGGGGCCGGGGCGCCCCTCTACGGCCGCGACCCCGACCACTTCTTTTATCACTATCTCAAGGTCACCCTCAGGGGGGATCAAGTCGACGTTCAGGTCCAGCGCCTCTCGTCGTCGGGGAATCAATAAATGACTACATCGACCTCTAGACCAATTCTGGCCCTGACCATGGGCGACCCCGTGGGAGTGGGGCCCGAAATCATCATCAAGGCCCTGGTTGACGCCCGGATTTACCAGGTGTGCCGGCCCCTGGTCCTGGGGGACCTGAGCGCCCTGGACCGGGCCCGCCAGGCCCTGGACCCGGCCCTTAAAATCCATCTGGCCGACCGCCCGGCCGCCGGGCACTACCAACTGGGGACCCTGGACCTCATGCCCCTGTCCCAGCTTGGAGCCGCCGACCTTTCCTTCGGCCGCCCCACCCCGGCCTCCGGCAAAGCCATGGTGGGCTACATCCTCACCGCCATTGATCTGGCCCTGGCCAACCGGGTGGGGGGCCTGGTCACCGCCCCCATCAGCAAGATCTCCATGAAGCTCTCGGGCTACGACTACCCCGGCCACACCGAGCTTTTGGCCGAGAAGACCAAGACCCCCGAGTTTGCCATGATGCTGGCCGGCGGCGAGTTTAGGGTGGTCCTGGCCACCATTCACTGCGCCCTGTCTTCGGTGCCCCGGCGCATCACCCAGGCAGGCCTGGTGCGGCTTTTCCACCTCACCGCCCGGGCCCTGGACCGGGACTTCGGGCTGGCCGGCGTGCCCCTGGGGGTGGCGGCCCTCAACCCCCACGCCAGCGAAGACGGCATGTTCGGACACGAAGAAGAGGCCGTCATCATCCCCGCAGTCAAAGAGGCCCAGGCCGCGGGCCTGGCCGTGGAAGGCCCCTTCCCGGCCGACACCCTGTTCTGGCGCCACTACCAGGGGGAGTTCGCCGCCATCGTCTGCATGTACCACGACCAGGGTCTGATCCCCCTTAAACTGCTGCACTTCATGGACGGGGTCAACGTCACCCTGGGACTCCCCATCATCCGCACCAGCGTCGACCACGGCACCGCCTATAACCTGGCGGGGACCGGCAAAGCCTCGCCCGATTCCCTCAAGGCCGCCATCGTCATGGCCGCGGCGATGGCCAAGCGGCGGTTCGGGGAAAAAGGATAAATGCATCGGGGGAAGGGAACAGGGGCTTTTTCGTAGAGCGTTTGCCATAAATTCTTTCCACTTGGAGATTCTTAAATCCCCCTAAATCCCCCTTTTTCAAAGGGGGACTTTAACTGCAATTCCTTATAGTTCCCCCCTTTCCTAAAGGGGGGTCAGGGGGGATTAGCATGATGCCGCCATCGGAAAATACTTTTGGCAAACGCGATAATTGGCCCCTGCCCCCAAACCCCCATCTCCCATAGGGTTGGTTGGAAAAAATAGGCCGGGGAAGCTGGGCCGTCTGGTCCGTCTTCCCCGGCCTGCTTGTGCGACCGAAGGACTTTGCTCCTAAGGCAGATAATTCTTCAAACCGTTTCCCGTTCCCGCACTTCCTTGATAACCCGCTCCACCAGGCGCGTTTCCTGCGCCACCTCCAGATCGTAACGGGATTGCAGGTTGAGCCAAAATTGGGGGGTCGTGTGAAAATACCTGGCCAGGCGCAAGGCGGTATCCACCGTGATGGCCCGCTGGCCCCGGACAATTTCATTGATTCTCTGGGCCGGGACATTCAAATCGCGTCCCAGTTTGTTCTGGCTGATCCCCAGGGGTTTCAGATATTCCTCCAGGAGGATTTCGCCGGGATGCACCGGGGGGAGTTTCTGGCTCGTCATGATCCTGTCCTCAATAGAAATATTATAGCAGGTGTCACCAATTAGAGCCTGTGCACCTTCAAGGAGGGCGGACACATAGGTCCGCCCCTACACAAAAAAAGCTGCATTTGGACCGGCCTTTCTGCATCGGCAGTACTAAAAAAGGGGCACGGCTCGCCGTGCCCCTCAATATGCGGGGATTGAATGGGGTTTGGGGGAGGCGGACCCCGGAGGCCCCTCCACCCTCAACGCGTGTAGGGGCGGTGAGGGCACCGCCCCTACGCTCAATCAGTCAAAATGTCTCTGCCCGGCTACCGGCAATCCTTGCACGTATAAAAACTCTCCACCGGGTCGCCGGTGAGTTTGGCCCAGTGTTCCAGTTGGGCCTTGGGCGCGATGTAGTTGCCGCATTTGCTGCAGGGCTGCAGTTCGAATTTCCGGCCCCAGACGGTGCGGATGCCGTCCTTCTCGGTGTAGGCGATGGTGTTGGTGGGGCAGATGAAGACGCAGGAGCCGCAGCCGATGCAGGCCGCCGATTCCTCTTTGAAGGGCGTGGCCACCCGTTTGCCCGGGGTCCGGAAGGCCATGGAAATGGCGCTCACCCCCACCACCTCCCGGCAGGTCCGGACGCACTGGCCGCACAGGATGCAGCGGGCCGCGGGATCCCCCTTGGTAAACCGGGTCTCGTAGACCCCCATGGCCGCCGCCATTTCCTTGAGGCGTTCCGCTCCCGGTGCCTGGGCCAAAAGCAGCTCCATGACCATGCGCCGGGAGGCCAGAACTTTCTCCGACGCGGTCTGGACCACCAACCCGGGCTCGGCCGGATAGGTGCAGGAATTCACCAGGCGGGTGCGGGGGGCCTCGCCGATCTCCACCACGCACAGGCGGCAGTGCCCCTCGGGCTTGAGTTCCGGGTGGTAGCACAGGGTCGGGAATATCGATGTGGTTGGCTTTGGCCGCCAACAGGAGCGTGGTCCCCGGGGCCACCTGGACCGGTTTGCCGTCGATGGTCAGACTCACTAAATCGTTTTTCATGACTCTACCTTAACTGCGTCGAATTTGCAGACCGCGTGGCACATACCGCATTTGACGCAGAGTTCCTGATCGATTATCTGCGGTTCGGCAGCTTCGCCGTGGATGGCGTCCACCGGGCATTCCCGGACGCAGGCCAGGCAACCGGTGCAGGTCTCGGGGTCAACGGTGTATTTCAACAGGGGCCGGCAGACCAGGGCCGGGCATTTCTTCTCCCGGATATGGGCCTCGTATTCCTCCCGGAAATATTTCAAGGTGCTCCGGACGGGATTGACCGCGCTCTGGCCCAGGCCGCAGAGGGAAGCCGCGGACATAGTGTCGCACAGCTCTTCCATCAGGGGAATGTGCTCTTCCGTGCCATTGCCTTTGGTGATCTCGGTGAGGATCTCCAGCAGGTGCTTGGTGCCTTCCCGGCAGGGGGTGCACTTGCCGCAGGACTCGTCGTGGAGGAAGGACATGAAATACCGGGCCACGTCCACCATGCAGCTGGTTTCGTCCATGACGATCATGCCGCCGGAGCCCATGATGGAGCCCACGGACTGGAGGCTGTCGTAGTCCACCGGCAGGTCGAGGAACTGCTTGGGGATGCAGCCGCCGGAGGGGCCGCCGGTCTGGACCGCTTTAAATTCCTTGCCGCCCCTAATGCCGCCGCCCAGATCATAGACCATCTGCCGGAGGGTCGTGCCCATGGGCACTTCCACCAGGCCGGTGTTGTTCACTGCGCCCACCAGGGAGAAGACCTTGGTGCCCTTGCTGTTCTCGGTGCCGATGGCGGCATACCATTCCGGGCCGTGGCTCATGATGGCAGCCACGTTGGCCCAGGTCTCGACGTTGTTGATCACCGTGGGTTTGCCCCAGAGGCCGGCCACCGCGGGATAGGGCGGCCGGGGGTGGGGTTCGCCGATATCGCCTTCCATCGAAGCGATGAGCGCGGTTTCCTCACCGCAGACGAAGGCCCCGGCGCCCTTGCTGATTTTGACGTCGAAGCTGAACCCGGACCCCAGGATATTGGCTCCCAGGAGGCCCGTTTCCCGGGCCTGGTCGATGGCCAGGGCCAGGCGTTTCACCGCCAGGGGATATTCGTGGCGCACGTAGATATAGCCCTGGTTGGCGCCGATGGCGAAAGCCCCGATGATCATCCCTTCCAGGACGGCGTGGGGGTCGCCCTCCATGACGGCCCGGTCCATGAAGGCCCCGGGGTCACCTTCGTCCCCGTTGCAGATCAGGTACTTGACGTCCCCGGGCACCTGCCGGCAGAGGCGCCATTTGCGCCCGGTGGGAAAACCGCCGCCGCCGCGTCCCCGGAGGCCGGATTTATCCACCGCTTCGATGACCGCCTCGGGACTCATACCGCCGAAGACTTTCTGGAGGGCCTGATAGCCGCCGGCCGCCAGGTAATCGTCCAGGCTGGTGGGGTCGATGAGGTCCATTTTGGCCAGGACGATGGGATGCTGCCCCTGGTAGAAAGGCACCTTGGACTTGTGGGCCTTGATGGCCCCGTCGCCGGGGTCCTGGTAGCAGAACTTATCCAGAATCTTGCCCTTGACCAGGGTGGCTTCGACGATTTCCGGCACAGCCTCGGCGGTTACCTGCTGGTAGGTGATCCCCTGGGGCCGGAACATGACCTTGACGGCCTTGGCGCACAACCCCTGGCAGCCGCTCTCCTTGAGGACGACCTTGCCCTCCAGCCCTCGCTGCTTCAGCTCTGCCTTGAAAGCCGCGGCAACTTCTTCACTGCCCATGGGCAGACAGCCGGGGCCGCCACATACAAGAACCTGGGGCTCCTGCGGATTCCGGCTGCTGAGAAGTCGGCCCCGGTATTCCTCCAGGTGCTTCATGGATTCAAACTTAGGCATATCCTTGTCTCAGCTCTTATTGTTTGTAGGGTTTCAAGATCTTGGGGACCTTGTCGACAGCCATGCGCCCGAAGTACTTGTCGTCAATCATCATCAAGGGGGCTTGGGCGCACGACCCGAGGCAGCCCACGGTTTCCAGGGAGAATTGCAGGTCCTCGGTGGCAAAACCCGGCTCCACGTTCAGGCGCCGCCCCACCGTTTCCACCAGGCGCTGGCCGCCCCGGAGGTGGCAGGCGGTGCCCAGGCACACCCGGATCAGATGCTTGCCCCGGGGTTCCAGGGAGAACATCTTGAAAAAAGTGGCCACGCTGTAGACCCGGGTCAGGGGGACGTTAAGCCGCCCGGCCACGAATTTCAATTCGTCTTTGGGGAGGTAGTTGAATTCGTCCTGAATATCCTGCAGCACCGGGATCAGGTCCGCAGCCACTCCCTCATAACGGGACATGATGGTTTCAAGTTTTTGCTGGCTGGTCATCATCACATTCCTTCAGGTAGCGTGTACCGGGGCGAATTCCGGGAAGGGCGACTGGCATTTTTCCAACAGCAGCTTATACCTGGCCAGAGTCTGCTTCTGGATGAATTCCACCTCGGGGTCCCGGAGATGCCGGAAGCGGCCCTGGGGTTTGAGGTAATCCCGGACGGGCCGGATTTTGGGCGGCTCCACCGTCAGCCGGTACTTGCCGTCCACCACCTCAAACAGCGGGAACACCGCAGTTTCCGTGGCCAGCCGGGCCAGGCGCACCGACAGGTCCGTGGCGCAGCGCCAGCCCGTGGGACAGACGGACAGGATATTGATATAAGCCGGCCCCGGCGTCTCCACGGCCTTTTTCACCTTGAAATACAGGTCAAAGAGGTATCCCGGCGAGGCGGTGGCCACGTAAGGAATCCCGTGGGCCACGGCAATGGCCACCATGTCTTTCTTCCAGGTGCTCTGGCCGAAGCTGCGCTTGCCGGGAGGGGACGTGGTGGTCATGGCCCCAAAGGGGGTGGCGCTGGAACGCTGGATGCCGGTATTCATATAGGCCTCGTTGTCCCAGCAGATGTAAGTAAAGTTGGTGTTCCGTTCCAGGGCCCCGGACAGGGACTGGAGGCCGATGTCGCTGGTGCCGCCGTCGCCCCCCATGGCCACCACCTTGGGCATGCCGCCCTTGAGTTTGCCCTTGCGTTCCAGGACCTTCAAGGCGGCTGCGACCCCGGAAGCCACCGCCGAGGTGTTTTCGAAGGCCACGTGAATCCAGGGATGCATCCAGGCCGTCTGGGGCATGCCCGAGGAAACGATCTCCATGCAGCCGGTGGCGTGGGCGATGATGGCGTCTTTGCCGATGGCCTTGCAGGCCCAGCGCACCGCCAGGGCCTCGCCGCAGCCCTGGCAGGACCGGTGCCCCGAGGTAAAAAACTCGTCCCGGGGCATCATGCGCGAGGCGTACGTATCAAACTTCGTGCTTTCCGCGTATCCGAACTTTTCCATCAGCCTCTTACCCCGTAAATGTAGTATTCCTGGCTGGGCCCTTGCTTGACTTCCGCCTGGGCCTGCTCCACGATTTCCGCAAAGGCCTCGGGCTGCACGTCCCGGCCTCCCAGGCCCACGGTGTAGCCGAGGATGTGGGGTCTGGCAGCCATTGGATACATGGTGCTGCGCACCTCCGCCAGGACCGGCCCCGCGGCGCCGCCCAAAGACAGGGCCCGGTCGCAGACCACAATGAGTTCGGCGCCGGCCAGGGCCTGGCGCACATCCGCAAAGGGGAAGGGCCGCCACAGCCGGATTTTCACCAGCCCCACCGGTATGCCCTGTTCCCGCATGGTGTCCACCGCGGTTTCGGCCACTTCCGCCAGGGAGCCCATCATCATGATGATGATCTTGGCGTCCTCGGTGCGGTAGGTCTCCACGGGTTTGTAGTGCCGGCCGGTGAGCTCGCCCCACTCCTTCCAGACCTCCAGGATGGGCCCGTAAGAGTTGGTCAGGGCCTCCTGGTGCGCCATCTTGCATTCGGTAAACAGTTCCGGCATGGCAAAGGCGCCCATGGTCACCGGGTTAGCGGTGTCCAGCTTGTGGTAGGGCACCAGCTCCGGTAAAAAGCTATCCACCGTCTCCTGGTCCATCATTTCGTGGGCTTCCACCACGTGAGTGAGGATAAAGCCGTCCAGGTTGACCATGGTGGGCAGGAGCACCCGGTGGTCTTCGGCGATCTTGAAGGCCATGATACTGTGGTCGAAGGCCTCCTGGCCGTTCTCCGTGAAGATCTGAATCCAGCCCACGTCCCGCACCGACATGATGTCGCTGTGGTCGTTCCAGATGGACAGCGGCCCGGACAGGGCCCGGTTGGCCACGGTCATGACGATGGGCAGCCGCATGGCCGAGGTGATGAACACGATTTCATTCATCAGGGCCAGCCCCTGGGAACTGGTGGCGGTATAGGTCCGGGCCCCCGCCGCCGAGCAGCCGATGCAGGCGCTCATGGCGGAGTGCTCGGATTCCACCGTGATGAATTCCGCTTCCAAATCGCCGTTGGCCACCAGGGAAGAAAGGTGTTCCACGATGTGGGTCTGGGGGGTGATGGGATACGCCGCGATGGCTTCGGCCCGAGCCAGCTGCACCGCATGGCTCACCGCAATGGAGACTTCCATGCCGACTCGCTTCTTATGGGCCATCATGATTCCTCCACCACCATCTTGATGCATCCGGTGACGCACTCTTTGACGCAGATGCCGCAGCCCTTGCAATAGGTGTTCATATCGAAATAGCCGTCCGCGTCCTCGGAGATGCCGGCCTCGGGACACACCGTCCAGCAGATGCCGCACTTGATGCACCGGGTCTTGTCCCACACCGGGCGGGACGACCGCCAATCCCCGGTGTTGTAGTTCCGGGCCGAGCCCGGCTCCGTCAGGACGCCGCCGACCTCAATCTCCTGCCAGGTTACCTGATCCCATGCTTTGCTCACGACTGTCGCTCCTCAATAGTGGTCACATCATAAGCCACTTTCAGGGCGTTATAGTTCTTGACCGCCAGGGGCCCGAAACGGTCCTTCAGAGGGACCTCCATGGTCTCCACCTGGACCACGCCGGTGGCCCGCAACAGGGCCCCGATCATCGTGGTGTTGACGATGGGCACCCCCAGGACCTCCCGGGCGACCTTGTTGGCGTCCACCAGGGCCAGGGTGTGCTTAAACCCGTATTCCTGGCGGATTTCCGCCGCAGTCTTGTTGGTGTTCAGGATGATGATGCCCCCTTCCCGCAAATCAGCCGCAGGGTGTTGAATCGGCAGCAGAGAAGCGTCCAGCACCACCACCACATCGGGTTTGACGATCTTGCACCGCAGCTTGATGGGCTTGTCGTCGACCCGGGAGAAGGCCAGCACCGGGGCGCCCCGGCGCTCCGGACCGAAACTGGGGAAACCCTGGGCGTACTTCCCTTCCTCAATGGCCGCCAGGGCCAGCAGTTCCACCGAAGTCACCGCGCCCTGGCCGCCGCGGCCATGAAAGCGGATTTCAATCATGGTGTTTTCCTATGTTATGGAGAAGTTTTTTCATCAAGAAAGGAGAACCTGGGCGTTTTTTATGTCGCCGGAGAATATGGTCCTGGTCGCCCGGTAACCGTGCCCCAGCCAACCGGTTGCTTCGGGCTTGCCGGGCTCACCCCGGTCAGGTCGGGGCGGCCATTGAAAGCTCCTCGTGCCGCCTCAGACCTTCTGCATGGCAGTCACTCGCGGACCCTTGCCCTACCCGCAAAACATGAAAAGTTCATGCCTGCCCTTGCTCTTAACCTTGAACCTTTAATTTTGAACTTTTCAAAGCAGACGTTGCCCCACTTACAAACCTTGCTTTATGATAGCACCGGCTGCCCCTTTAGGAAAGTCGGGGAATTTTCGATTCCTTTGTCAGAATTTTTCTTACCTTGCCCCTCAACCTGGTTTCGGCTCTTTTCCCCTGGACCTTGAACTTTAGGTTCTAGCATCGACCATGCCAAACCCCAGGCATCGGCCCCGCCACAGAAAGGACTGGAATTACCAGCAGTTGAGATGCAAGCCCTGGTAGCGGGCTCTCAGTTAGATCAAAAGGAGTGTCACGGAATTTTACAGCTGGTAAAAACCCCGGAATGTAGGACAGCCGCCCTCGGCTGTCCATTCTTAGGGCTGAGTAACCGGGGCGGATGGCGCCACATGTTCGGCACCCTCTACCCACTCTCTCCATAACCACGGATATTCATCTTCTGTAGCCACCAAGCCCTTGCGCACCGGATTCACGCAGATATAGAGGACCTTGCTATAGGTGCTTTCGTCTGAGCGCAATACATGATCAAAGGACTCGTCCTGCCAGACCCTTCCCCGTCGATTGAGGATCTGGTTGACGCTATGAGCCGAGGCTCCCTTGATGCCGCTCATGATCTCAGCCAGGCCGAAATGGTTGCCTTCATCATCCTTCAAGGGAGTAAAGATGATATACACATGGTCCGGCATCACCACAATGCCATGAACTTGCAGTTTCACCCCTTGGTCATGCAAGCAATGTCTTAACACTGCCTGTCGGATTGACGGGGGGAGAACCCAGCGTTTGTGAGTGGCAAAGGTGACAAATAGGGGCTTGTCTTCCACCTGAAGATGCGGCAGGTGGCGGCGGTATTCGGCCCGGGCCGGTTTGGCAGGCCCCGCTGGTTGGCAATCGGCCCCTCGGCTGTCCTACAATCCGGCTCAACCGAACGGGTTCTGGATCACCATGGTCTCTTCCCGGTCCGGGCCCACGGAGACGATCTGGATGGGCACCCCCACCAGCTCTTCCAGCCGCTTCAGGTAGTTTTGGGTGGCCGGCGGCAAATCCTCGTAGCGCCGCACCCCCCGAATATCATCGGTCCATCCCGGCATTTCCTCAAATATCGGCCGGCACTTCTCCAACTCCTGAATGGTGGCCGGGATGGTCTCCCTCCGGACGCCGCCGGCCTCGTAGGCCACGCAGATCTTCACCGGGTTGATCCCCGTCAGGACGTCCAGCTTGGTGATGGCCAGGCCCGTGAGCCCGTTGAGGCGGGCCGAGTCGCGCAGCACCACCGCGTCCAGCCAGCCGCAGCGCCGCCGGCGCCCGGTAGTGGACCCGAATTCCACCCCGCACTCCACCAGGTGGTCCCCCACCTCGTCCAGGCATTCCGTGGGGAAAGGCCCGCTGCCCACCCGGGTGGTGTAGGCCTTGACGATCCCCAGGACCTGGTGCAGCTGGTTGGGCCCGATCCCGGTCCCGGTGCAGGCGCCCCCCGCCACCGGGTTGGAGGAGGTGACGTAAGGATAGGTGCCGTGGTCGATGTCCAGATGCGTCCCCTGGGCCCCTTCAAAGAGGATGTTTTTTCCTTGCCGCACCGCCTCATCTAACATGACCGAGACGTTGGTCACCAGGGGCGCCAGGCGTTGGCCCATCTCGAGATAGGGCGTCAGGATCTCCTCCAGGGTAAAGGGGACGTCCTCCAGGAATTTTTCCAGGTAGAAATTCTTTTCCGGGAGCACCTCGGCCAGATTGGCCCTGAGAACCTCGGGGTCAAGCAGGTCGGCCATCCGGATGCCCCGCCGGGCCACCTTGTCTTCATAACAGGGGCCGATACCCCGCCCGGTGGTGCCGATCTTGGCCGCGCCCTTGGCCCGCTCCCGGGCCAGGTCCAGGCGCTTGTGGTACGGCATGATCACCTGGGTGCGTTCGCTGATGCGGAGGTTCTCTGGACCCACCGTGATTCCCCGGGCCTTGAGGTTATCCAGTTCCGTCAGCAGGACCTCCGGGTCCAGCACCACGCCGTTGCCGATGAGGCAGACGGTGCCGGGATGCAGGATCCCCGAAGGGACCAGATGGAAGATAAATTTTTCTCCGCCCACCACCAGGGTATGGCCGGCGTTGTTGCCGCCCTGGTATCGCGCCACCATGGCGGCCTGCTCAGTCAAGAGGTCGACGATCTTCCCCTTGCCTTCATCGCCCCATTGGGTGCCCACTACCACTACATTAGGCAAACCTGTCCCCTCCTTTTTGAAAACCCTGTATATTAAATCACAAGCTCCGGGAAAAACAAAAAGAAAAATGCCCCGCCGGAGCAGGGCATTCTCGTTTGAAGCAACTCCGGGAGAGCCGTAGGGCGGCAAAGTGAAGAACTTGCTGGCACAGACTTTCCAGTCTATGCAAAAAACACTCGGCTTTCCAGGGTTATTCAATTTACTGTAATATTTTAATAGGTTATATCATATTTCGAAAAATTCATGCATAAAGCGCTCTCAATGCTCTCACCGATCACTTGAAGACTCCCATGGTCATCCCAGTGCCGCCAAGCCCTTACGATCAATCAGATCGAGCAGCCGTTGTGCCGGGCCACTCGGCCTTTTCTGCCCTCGCTCCCACTGTTGCACCGTGGTTTTGCCGATACCCAGGATCGCGGCAAACACTGTTTGACTAACATGGTTCGCCAAACGAATGCGCCGGATATCCTCGGGCTGAAACGCCCGTGCCGGAGGCAAGCACAGCGCCTTAACCTGGCGCATGGTGATTTCGTCCATGGCCCCGGCCTTGAACAGGTCGTGGGCCATCTCATGGGCAATATCCAATATCTCACTCATAGTGCTGCACCTCCACCAGGGAACCTTCCATGATAAGCAAGCTCACCTGTGCATCTGTTGCGGAAATCAAAGCCTCGGCAACCAGGCTCAGGGCTTCCGCTTCCTTGTCTGAAATATTGGCCCTGGCATTGTTGGCAAACGCGTAGAGAAAAACAATCCGTTCTGTATCCGGCTTTTTGTATCCTACGAGGACACGATAGCCGCTGCGCTTGCCGCTCCCTTGCCGCGCCAACCGCTTCTTAAACAAACCGCCGCCCAGATCAGCCTCCACCTGCCCTGCGATAATCTCCGCCGCCGCTTGCAGCAAGACGGTATCCTGAACGTCTTCCGTTCGCGCCCAGCGGGCGAACCATTTGTTTTTGAACACCCTCATTTTGCACTAACTATATCACTTAGTGATACACTTAGCCAGTTCTTTGGTTCAAGCCGCTAAGAGGAAAGTCCTGAGATACTCATGGGGAAGGAAAGAAGAGCGAAAAAAAACTCCGGGAGCGGCAACCCGCCCCCGGAGTTTTTTCGTTATTTCATGAAGTGAAGCCTACTTTACCTTAGGCACATACTTCGTGGGATACTCCGAATAGTCCTTCCGCAGCACCTTTTTGAGGATCTTGCCGGTGGGCGTCCGGGGGATGGAATCCATGAACACCACTTCCCGGGGCAGCTTGTACATGCCCAGCACGTCCAGACAGGACTTGATGATGTCGCTGGCCAGTTCCTGGGAGGCGGTGTGACCGGGCTCCAGTTCCACCATGGCCACGACTTTCTGGCCCAGGACCTCGTCCGGGATCCCGACGACCGCGTCATCCCGAACGGCCGCATGCCGGAGGATGGCGTCTTCGATCTCGGAGGGGGCCAGCCGGAAGCCGGAAGACTTGATCATGTCGTCTTCACGAGCCTGGAAGAAGATAAAGCCGTCTTTATCCATCATGACGGCGTCGCCCATCATGTTGTAGCCGTCTTTGATGCCCTTTTTCATGGTCTTCAGGAGCTTGTTCTCCTGGATGTAGGGCTTCCAGTACAGGGTGGCGGTGGGGCCCTTGATCAGCATGCTGCCCACTTCGCCGGGGGCCGCGGTGCTGCCGTCTTCCTTGACCACCTTGATCTCGAAGCCGGGCAGGGCTTTGCCGATGGAATCGGGCATGGGCACGTCGCTCATGGTGTTACTGGTCACCAGGTGCATCATTTCGGTGCCGCCCAGGCCTTCCCAGATGGGCATGCCGGTCTTAGCCTGCCACATGGCCAGGGTCTTGCCGGTCAAAGCGTCGCCGCCGGTGGTGTACATACGGACGTGGCTGACGTCGTAGTCTTTGAAGTTGGGCATTTCCAGCAGCTTCCGGTAAGCGGTGGGCAGACCGGTGATCACCGTGATCTTGTGCTTGACGATGGTGCTCATCATGTCGTCCGGGGTGAACTTGGGCAGCAGGGAAATGGCCGAGCCCCCGGCAAACGGGATCATGCAGAAGGTGCCGTAGCCCGCCGCGAAGGATACCGGGGCCGAGCCGCCCAGCACGTCGCCGGGTTTCAGTTTATAGACGTACTTGTTGACCAGGTTGGACTCCACCAGCACTTCTTTGACGAAGTGGACGCAGCCTTTGGGCTGGCCGGTGGTGCCGGAGGTGAACAGGATGACCCCGATGTCATTGGCATCCAGTTTGACGTTGGTGAACTGGTCCGACGCCGCGGCCATCTCTTTGCCGAAGGAGATGCAGCCCTTGGCTTCCCAGTCTTCGGGTTTGCCGCCCACCACGATGATCTTGGTGGGGAACTCGAATTCGTGCTTGGCTTCTTCCACCGCGGCCATCAAGGGGAAACTCACCGCAAAGGCGGCGAATTCGGCGTTATTACAGACGAAAGCCACTTCTTCCTTGGCCCACAGGGGAGAAATGGGTACCGGGATGGCGCCGCATTTCTGGATGCCAAAATTGATGGCCACGGCTTCCGGCATGTTGGTCAGGCGGAGGCCTACCCGGTCCTGGGGCCCGATGCCCTGCTTGGTGAGGACGTTGGCGAACTTGTTGGCCATGGCCAGCAGTTCTTTAAAGGTGATCTTCTGGTCCCCAAACAGGATGGCGACCTGGTCGCCGCGGCCTTCTTTCACATGCTTGTCAAGAAATTCTTCCGCAATATTCCACTGTCCTGAGGTAAACTGTTTGAACTCCTCGGGCGCGGTATACCCGGCCCAGAGTTCTTTAGGGGGTAAATATTCAGCTGGGATCTTACTCATGTACTGCTACCTCCTTCAGATATTGGTAATTCTCACGGTCTTTCGGTCCTTACCTGGGAACACAACTATGTGAAGCATATTACAAAGTCTGCCCCAAGTGTCAAGAAATTTATGAAAAGATTAGCTTCTTTGGGGCTGGCTCTGCCCCGGAGCCCTTGGACCCGCCGACGGAAAGTGCTAAAATTCAGTTCATTTTGGTGATATAAGGTGCATATCGGCCTTGATTACCTCCCCGGGGCCTCAGGTTGCCTCAGCCGGCGGCCGCAACTCCCGGCGGGACAGGCCCTCCACCCCCTAAAGGCCAACGCCCATGCCCACCGTGGCCCTGATCGGACCCGAACTCTACCCCATCCCGCCCATCCGGGGCGGCGCCGCGGAGTTGTTCATCGAGAAGGTGGCCGAGGCCCTCACGGACTGGCGTCCGGTGGTCATCGGGGTGTCCGATCCCGACCTGCCCCACCGGGAGACCCGGGGCCGGGTGGAGTACCACCGCGTCCCCCTCCAGGGCTGGCGCCGCTGGCTCTACTGCCGCTACCGCAACTATTTTCCCCTCTATGACGCCCAGGTGGCCCGGATCCTCCAGCGGCTCCGGCCGGACCTGATTCACGTCCACAACCGGCCGCTCCTGGCCCTATCCCTGGCCCGCCGGTTTGCCGGGGCCATCCCCGTCATCCTGCACATGCACAACCTCTACGAGTCCCTGGGGAAACGGGAGCGGCCCCCCCCGGGGCTCCCCCATCCCGGTGGCCGGGTTTGCCGCCTGCAGCCGCTTCGTCCTGGACCGGGAGCGCTCCCGCCTGGGGCTGGGCGCGGCGTGTTTTCGGGTCATCTATAACGGGGTGGAGACCGGGGCCTTCCCCTCAATTTGGGACCATGAGGCCCAACCGCAACAGGTTCGGGAGCAGTACGGCCTGGGGGATGAACCCACCGTGCTCTTTGCCGGGAAACTCCGGGAGAGCAAGGGCGTCCCTATCCTGATCCGGGCCATGGCCCGGGTCTGGGAAGCAGCGCCCCGGACGGTGCTGGTCCTGGTGGGCGGCACCGAATACGGCCGCGGCCGCACCAGCCGGGAAACCCCGTTTATGGCCCGGTTGCGCCGGGACCTGGCCGGCGCCCCCGGCCGGGTGGTGCTCACCGGGTTTATTCCCCCGGCTGACATGCCCCGGGCCTATCTCCTGGGGGACGTCTTCGTGGGCCCCTCCCAGATCGAGGAGGGCCTCGGGCTGGTTTTTCTGGAGGCGGCCGCGGCCGGCCTCCCCATCATCGCCACCCGCCAGGGCGGTATCCCCGAGGTGGTGCGGGACGGTTTTAACGGCCTCCTCCTCCGGCAAAAAGATGACGACGCCGAACTGGCGGCCAAGATCATCGGGCTCCTGGGGGATGAACCTCTGCGCCAACGCCTGGGCCAGCAGGGCCGTGAGATGGTCCAGGCCGATTTTACCTGGGAAAAAATTGCCCGGGACCTGGAAGAATTTTATCATGAGGTAATGGATCGGCGGAAAATGTAGGGGCGCACCTGGGTGTGCGCCCTCTTGTGGGGACATGCAGGTCCCCCCCTACGAACCTACGAAACTTGGACATTGACCGCTCATGGTCATGTCAACCCATGATTGAATGCTGCCAATCGAGGTCTCATGCACAAGCTGTTAACCCTCGTTCCCAGGCTGCCCTGGGGAACGAATTGCCTGCCCGGCTTTGCCTGGCGTAATCGATAGGTCCAGGCTGAATATACTCATGTGACGTTGCACCATAAATATGACCATCAATGTTGGGGTTGTTCTTCCTCCCCCCTTTCCTAAAGGGGGGCAGGGGGGATTTTCGGGTGCACGCTAGGGCGAAATCTTTTAACCCTCCTTCCCAGGCTGTACCTGGCGAATAGATAGATCCAAGCTGAATGCACTGGGAGCGCAGCAGTCATTCATGAGCCTTCGGCTGACCCATAAGCATGAAAAGGTTGGTGGGGCGGGCCTCCATGCCCGCCGCCTTTGGTGGCACAGGTTTTCAACCTGTGCACCCGTACCGGTAACATACCGGTGCCACCAAAAATTTTTCAACCCTCGTTCCCAAGCTGCGCTTGGGAACGGATTGCCTGCCAGGCTGTGCCTGGCGTAATCGATAGGTCCAGGCTGAATGCACTAGGGGCGAAGCAGAGCTTCGTATCCAGCAGGGTTCCCAAGTGAAACTTGGGAACCAGCACACATTTTTTCCTGACCACTGGCCACTGGCCACTGGCTACTGGCTACTGGCCACTGGCCACTGATCACTGACTGAGACCGCATGCACAAACTGCTCATGAAACTGGCCCGCACCTACCTGGCCCGCCGGGTCGGGCCGCGGCCCCCCCGGCCTCTGGCCGACCTGGACCTCGGGGCGGTCCGGCGGGTCTTGCTCATCAGCAACACCGCCCTGGGGGACACCCTGTTTTCCACCCCGGCCATCCGGGCCCTGAAGGAGCGCTTCCCCGCCTGGGAACTGGAGGTCCTGGCCCACCGGGTCTTCGGGGTCCTCCTGGCCCACAATCCCCGCGTGGCCGAAAATCTGGACCTACCCCGGCCGCAACCGGCGGCTCTTGACCCTGGCCCGGGACCTGCGCTCCCGGGCCTTCGACCTGGTGATTATTCTCCACGGCAACGACCCCGAGGCCACCCTCCTGGCCCATCTGACCGGGAGCCCGTTCATCATCGGCTCGGCCGGGAGCCCCCTGGCCTTCGCCTACTCTGCCGCCGTGGCCCCCGCCGGCCCCTTTGAGCACGCCATCGAGCGCCGCCTCAATTTCGTCCGCCTCCTGGGGGCCGACACCGCCGACAAGCGCATGGACCTCCGCTGCCGCCGGAGGAATCAGCCGCGGGCCGCCAGCATCCTGGCAGAACATTTCGGGGCGGCGCCGCCCCGGCTCCTGGCCTTCCACCCCACCGGCTCGGACCCTTATAAATGGTGGCCGGCAGCCTCCTTTGTCGAGCTGGGGAATTTTTTGTACGACTCCTATCAAGCACCGCTCCTGATTATCAGCGGCGGCCGGCGACCGGCCCCAGGCCGAGGCCATCGCCGCCCGGCTCAACGGCCCCACCCTGGTGACCGGCGGCCGCTTTCCCCTGCTCACCGTGGCCGCGCTGCTGAGCACATGCCGCCTCCTGGTGGCCAACGACAGCGGCCCCCTGCACATGGGCCTGGCCCTGGGGGTGCCCACGATCGGCCTCTTGGGCGCCGACGACCCCCGCCGGGTGGGTCCCTATGGCGTCGACTGGGGCGTGGCCCTGCATAAACGGGACGAGGTCTGCACGGAGAAGCCCTGCCGACTGAAAAAATGCCCCCAGAACCTCTGTATGGAGGCGATTAAGGTAGCAGACGTAAGAGAGTTGCTCAAGACCTGGTGGGAACCGCGGTTTTTAAAGAAGTTATAGGGCGGGCCGGGCCCGCCGTTTAAAGATCGGCGGCCACAGGCCGCCCTATGAGCTTAGAGGAACACCCGGTAATTGACCTTGAGAACCTTGGCCAGCCTCCTGGCCATCTCCTTGCCCATGGTCCTCTTGCCGTGCTCCATTTCCGAGATGTGGGTCTGGCTGACCCCCACCAGGCGGGCCAATTCTTTTTGGGTCAAGCCCTCCCTTTTCCTGGCTCCCCGGAGAGCCACACTCCCGTTAAAGTCGGGATAAACCTCTTCCCAAGGCACCGACTCCGGCTCCTCGGCAATGGCGCCATAAGAGACCATGGCCTGTTGAGCCTCCGCCAGCTTGCTTGCCGGTATCCGAAACCTGACCTCAACATAGCCGCCCATAGTGGGCTTTTTCATGGCTTCCGACATAAGACACCTCTATTAACTTATCTTCCTTGCTCAGGACTCTCCAGACAGCCACATAGGTGGGCCTGCCTCTCTGGAGGTGGCAATGATGGCAGTTCTCCCGGAGCTTGCCATAATGGGGCCAGTCAACCTGAACCGGGCCGGAGAGCCTCATTTCAGCCAATAAGAGCTGAAAGACCTCATCAATGCCCTTAGGTAGTCTCTTGAGTCTCTTGCGAACCTTGACCGTTAACCGGACCACCCAAATCATAGCTCAATATACCAATTATTGGTATTTTGTCAAGTGCTTTCTCATCTCATGAGGTGTGTGGGCCACTTACGAAAAAGTCTTTAGCCCCCCGGATGTGCCCCGACGATCCGTCACTAATTTTTTGACCGCCACCCAGCCTCAACCTATTGCGTCCCGATAAAAAACGGGCGGAAGGTTGACTCGTCCCGCTTCAGGGCCCGGCGCAGCCCTTCCAGCATGGCCTCCCGATCCCCGGGCACCTGGCCCGCCACTTCGAGATAATTGGTGTAATGGTCGCTGGCCACCAGCGTGGGTCCGGTGAGGTGCGACAGGAAGGCCATGGTTTCCCTGAGCACCTCATGGGGGCTGAGCATCTTAAAGCCCCCGGCCTCCACCTCGGCCAGCAGAGGGGTGTTGATCTTGGGGACGAAGGTCCTGAGGCGCACCACCGCCGACTGCATGGCGCTGATGACCCGGGCGGTCTCCCGGGCGTGCGTCTCGGTGCGCTCCTGCCCGCCGATCCCCAACATGACGTATGCGTTGATTTCCAGGCCCGCGGCCCGGGCCATTTGCCCCGCCTCGATGTGATCCTGGGCCCTGGCCCCTTTTTTGATCCGGGTCAGGACAACGTCGTCCCCGGACTCCACCCCCACGTGAATCCGCCCCAGCCCGGCCTGGGCCAGGGTCTTCAGCTGAGCCGGACCCTTGCGGCGGATATACTGAGACGAACCGTAGACCGTGATCCTCTCGAGCCGGGGAAAGAGAGCGTAGCTGTAGCGGCAAATTTCCGCCAGAGCTGCGGTGGGCATGGCGATGGTGTTGCCCGCCGGGAAAAACAGGGTCCGCACCCGTGAGCCGTAAGCCCCTGCAGCCTCATCCAGGTCCGCCTTGATCTCGGCCACCGGCCTCACCTTGAACCTGATCCCGTCTTTATAGACCATGCAGAAGGTGCAGAGGTTGTGGGGGCAGCCCACCGTGGCCTGGACCAGCAGGCTGTCGGCTTCACTGGGGGGGCGGTAAATGGGGCCGTCGTAGCGCATGGGGGGGGTGCCGGGGCAAAGTTCAAAGTTCAAGGTTAAAAGTTCAAAGTCAAGAGCAAGGGCCGACATGAACTTTTCTTGCCCTACAGGTGGGCCAAAGGTCCATAAAGCATTGCCTATATCATAACACATCCTTGGGGGAACCACCGCACCGACCGGACAACGCCGATTCCCGCCAGCCATCCGCCCCCGATTATCTGCTGGGCAGCGCCGGGGATTAATGGTAATATGACTATGTCTAAACCAAGTTAGGTGCAAGCAATACGTGGGAGCCCGACACGAATCCATCATCTGTCCCGGTTGCGGTTGCCTCTGTGATGACCTGGATGTCACCGTCGCAGGGGACCGGATTGTCGAAGTCACCAATGTCTGCCTCTGGGGTGTGAGCCGCTTCTTTCACGCCAAGAAATTTCATCCCAAGAAAGAGCGTCACCGCCTGCTTAACCCCCGGGTTCGCCGCCAGGGGCGCGGGGAGACGGTGCCCTATGACGCGGCCCTGGCCGAAGCGGCCCTCCTCCTGGGCCGGGCCCGCCGGCCCCTCATTTATGGGCTGACCAATTCCGGCTCCTGGGCCCAGGCCGCGGCCCTGAAACTGGCCCTTAGCCTACGGGCCCGGCTGGAACCGGCGGACCTGGCCTTCAAGGCCCCCTACTACCAGAGCATCCAGCAGCACGGCCTCACCTGGGCCCCCCTGGAGGTCATCCGGGATGAGGCCGACGCGGTGCTGTTCTGGGGCGCCAACCCCATCCACTCCGCCCCCCGGCACGTGGTGCGCCATGCCGTCTTTGCCCGGGGCCGCTTCACCGAACGGGGCATCGAAGACCGGCAGGTGGCCGCGGTGGACATCTACCGGACCGAGCTGACCCGGTTCTGCCCCCTGTTTATCAAGATCAATCCCGGGCAGGAACTGGACCTGGTCACCGGCGTCGCCGCCATCCTGGCCGGGGAGCCGCCCCCCGACCCCCGGGTTCGGGGAACCGTGCGGCTGGCCCAATTTCTGGCCAAGGCCTCCTGCGGCGTCATCTTTTGCGGCCGGGGCGTCAGTTATGGCCCGGCCCGGGAACTCTTTGACCGGCTGGCCCGCCTGGTGGCCCTCCTGAATCGCCGGGCGCGGTTTTTCCTCTTCCCCCTGTCCGGCGACTTCAACTCCAGCGGCCTGTACCACCTGCTGATCAACGAATTGGGCCGGGCCGGGGCGCCGGATTTCGGGTCCGGGGAGGTCACGACCCACTACACCCCGGTGGATTTGCGCGAGGTGGACGCGGTGCTGGTCACCGGCGCGGATCTCTTATGGTCCCTGCCGGAAGAGCAGGTGGAGGACCTGAAGCGCCGCCGGGTGCCCATCGTGGCCCTGAGCCCCTTTGCCAGCCGGACCACCGGCCAGGCCGCGGTAATCCTGCCCACGGCCCTGGCCGGCATTGAGACGGCCGAGGTCGCTTACCGCATGGACGGGTTGCCCCTGGTCCTGAAGCAGCTGTTGCCCTCGTCGCTGCCCCCGGACCACCAGGTGCTCACCGACCTGCACCGATTGCTCGGGGGGAAATAGGTCTAGGGCGTGCCGTGCACGCCGGAAATAGCGGCTGGGACTCGCCCCAGGGTTGTGTTCCATAAATTATGCGGCAAAGAACCGGCCCTATCTTGAAGGCTGGGTGTTAAAAGTCCCCCTTTTTTAAAGGGGGATTTAGTACTACTTCGTTAAGTATTGACAATAGGTTCCACCTGTGCAACCATAGGTTGCATGAACAAGGAAGAAATACTCGAGGCCCGTGGTCGCCTGGAGGCTTTTCTTCAGCCCCTGCTGCCCTTGCTGGGGCGTGCTGAGCGTCGTCGCTATGGCGCTCTTTACCTGCAAGGGTTGCTCCTGGAAGGAGGCCGTAAGACCGCCTCCGGGATTGCCATGCGGTGTGGGGGCGATGTCCAGGCAGTGCAACAATTTGTCAGCCAGAGTCCCTGGAATTTTCTGGCTATTCGCCGGGAATTGGCGGTGCAGATGTTGACCGCGGCTGCCCCCGGAGGAGCCTGGATTTTGGATGACACCGGCTTTCCCAAGAAAGGGGACGGTTCCGTAGGGGTGGCCCGACAATATTCCGGCACCCTGGGTAAGATAGGGAACTGTCAGGTGGCCGTTTCTCTGAACTATGGCACGGACGACGGTTGCTTCCCGGTGAATTTCGAGCTTTATCTCCCCGAAACCTGGGCCGCGGATGCCGGGCGGCGGCAGAAGACGGGCATACCCGGGGACATAACGTTTCGGACCAAGTGGCAGATTGGTCTGGACCTGTTGGACCAGGCCCGGGAATGGGGTTTGCCCGACAGCGTGGTCATTGCAGATGCCGCCTACGGCACGGTCACCGAGTTTCGTCGTGCCCTGGAAGAGCGCCAGCTGCATTACGTCGTGGGGATTAGCCCGGAACTGACCGTGTGGACCGAACCGGTAACGGCCTCGATTCTGCCTTATGCCGGACGCGGTCGTCCCCGCACCTGGAGGCGGGCCTTGCCTGCGCCGGTCAAGGTGGGGGAGTTGGGCCAAAGACTGCCAGAGGAGGTCTGGCGGAAAATCACCTGGCGCCAAGGAAGCAAGGGGCCGCTGACCAGCCGTTTCGCGGCGCTCAGGGTGCAGCCTGCACCGGAGCATTGGAAAGGTAAAGTCACCGAACCGGTCTGCTGGCTGCTTATGGAGTGGCCGCCAGCAGAAGCAGGACCCGCGAAATATTGGTTTGCCAATTTGCCTGAGCAGACTGACCTCAGTAGGTTGGTCTATTGGGCCAAGATGCGTTGGTGGGTGGAGCAAAACTATCAACAACTGAAGACCGAATTGGGACTGGATCACTTTGAGGGACGCTCCTGGCGCGGCTGGCATCATCATGTCACCTTGACCATGATGGCCTTTGACTTTCTGGTGTTGGAGGGCTTCCGGGTTAAAAAAAACTACTGGGTGGACCCTCCCGCAAGCCAGACGCGAACTACAGCGAGTGATCATGATGCTCCTTGGCTTCTGTCCCTGCTGCCGACAAATCATCATCATTGATGATACTTAACGAAGTAGTGTTAGGGGGATTTTTAAGTGATGCTGGTAAGATCTCCCCTGACCTCCCCTTGATAACAGGGGGCAAGAAACCCTCAATTTTACCTAGCCTAGTAATTTAGGGTCGTCACACTAAGGGCTGTCCATTGATGACGTATTCCACCATGGTAGGTCGGAGCCTGCTCTATGCGCCTTAAAATTGCCGGGGGACGCCTGTATGACCCAACCTGCGCCTGGGACGGGGAGGTGGGCGACCTCTACGTCGAAGACGGGCGCCTGGTGGCGCCGCTCCCGCAGGTGGACCGGGAGATCCAGGCTCGGGGGCAGCTCGTGACCCCCGCCGCCATTGAGCTCCGGGGGCAGGTGGCCACCTACGGCCTCAACTTCCTGCGCCTGACCAACGGGGCCCCCTCTCTCCGGGAATTGGGCGAGACCTATGCCCTCCTGGGGTATACCCACGTCCACGAGCCGTTTTTGACGGCCTGGACCGCGGGCTATGTCCAGCGCCAGCTGGCGGACCTCCCCGTGGTGGATACCTCCGCCTCTTTGGTCATTAACCTGCGGGAATTCGACCTCTGGCTGCGGTCACCGGAGCACCTTGAGGAGCTGGGGCAAACCATCCTGCACCTGTTGGCCGAAACCCGGGCCCTCAATTTCCGGGTGCTGGAGCCCTTTGTCCGCTACCGGCAGAGTTTTTATGCCCACCGCACCCTGGCGCCGGAACCGGCCTTGGCGGTATTGGCCAACCTGGCCCGCCTCACCGGGTTGCCCCTGTCCCTTGAGGCCTCCCCCGAGGTGCTCCGGGCCAACCTGCCGGACCCCGGGGCCTTCCATCTGGCCGCCCTGGGCCCGGCCCTGACGGACGATGACCTGGTGGAGGCCGCCCTGGCCCACCTGGAGGCGGGCGCCACCGGGGACCTGGGGCTCATGCTCCCCGGCCCTCAGCCCCCGCCAACCCCGCTGCCGGTCCGGATCGACCTGGGAGGGTTCCAGCCCCTGGACCTGAACCCGCCCCTGGACCCGGCTCCGGGACGGCGGGCCCTGGCCCTGGCCCTGTGCTGCCAGGGGTCCCAGGCGGCTTTCTCCGGGGCCGGGTTGGCCCGGGCGCCGGTGGCCGAATATCCCCGGCTGTTCTCCTGGCTCTGGGACCACGCCGCCCGCCGGCAGGATTGGGGCGATGACCTGGGAGCCGGGCGCTATTCGCTGTCGGACTGGGTCTGGGCCACCCGGACCCTCCCCGCCCGCCTCCTGGGCCTTGAGGACCGGGGCCGGCTGAGCCCGGGCGCCCGGGCCGACGTGGCCATCTATGATGTGCCGACGTATGCCCCCCCCGGCCAGTGGCACACCTACCTGGGCCGCTGCCGCACCCTGCTCAAGGCCGGGGAGGTCGTGGTGGACAACTTTAGCCTGGTAAACCCGGAGGTCCCCCGGGCCACGTATTACCGGGAAACCGGGGCTGCCGCCACCTCCATGCTGGCGGAAATCTGTCAGTTCCAATGTTTGCGCCGGGAAAACCTCTGGGTCAGGGAAGGCCTGGGCGGACCCTGGGTGGGGGTCTGAGACAGTTTTCGGTTTTCAGTTCTGGATTTTGGGTTATATGAGCAGGTAATATGCAGCAGACCTTTGCAAAAATCCCCCTTCGATCCAAGGGAGACTTGGTTCGGAATTCCGTTCAGCTCCCCCCTTTGACAACGGGGGGCAAGGGGGATTTCTTCGAGGGTTCAGGGTAAAAACCTAATCCGTTAAAGGTTGAGAAAAATAAGTACTTGATTTAATTTAGTTAAAAGGCAAAATGGCATAAGACATGGCCACGGCCGAAGAAATCCTGGAATTTTTGCCCGCCTCCGATTGCCGGCAGTGCGGGGGCAGCTGCGCCGAGTTCGCCGCCTCGCTCCTGGCCCGGCAGGCGGCCCCGGAGGACTGCCCGGTCCTCCACGAGCCCGACTATGCCGGGTTCATCGAGGCCCTGCACGAACTCCTGGGGCCCTTGGCGGCCGCGGGGATGCGCATCGACCCGGAAAAATGCAACGGCTGCGGCATCTGCGTGGCCATGTGCGAATTCCATCTGGGCAACTGCGCCGCAGCCCGGCTGGGCCAGGGACCCCGCCTCCGGGACCAGGTGGTCTTCCATATGATCAACGGCACGGTGGTGGTGGTCCGCCAGGAACTGTGCACCCGGTTGGTCCAGGCCGCCGAGAAGTGCAGTAAGTGCGCCGAGTATTGCCCCACCGAGGCCATTGAGTTGTTTTGAAGCAGTCAGCAGTCAGCTATCAGCCGTCGGCCGGTGCAGCTGGTTAGTTAAGGTTTGGATCAGAGCTACGCAAGATCAGTGACCTGGGGTAGCATAAGCCCCCGTGTGGAAAATGAACCATAATCTTATTGAACTGATAGACAATGGTTCGCACCTGGATATTCATGACTGCACTATCAATATTAATAGCTCACCGCTAACAGCTAACAGCTGAAAGCTGAAAGCTCCCTATGACCGAAACCGTGAACCTCCAGGATCTGGATCCCCAGTTTAAGGACGAGGTGGCCGCCGAGCCCGGCTGTCAGCACCTGTTGCGCTGTTTTGCCTGCGGGGTCTGCACCGCCACCTGCCCGGTGAGCGAAATGACGCCGGGCTTCAGCCCCAGCCAGATCATCCGCCAGGTGCTCTATGGCCAGCGGGCCGCCCTGCTCAGTTCTCCGGCCCTCTGGCACTGCGCCCGCTGCGCCCGGTGCTCCTTTCAGTGCCCCCAGGACGTGCGTTTTCTGGATATCATCCAGGGCTTAAGGCATCTGGCTCTTAGGGACGGCTTCATCAGCCCGGCCCATTTGGCCCGGCTGGAGCAGGGGGAACGCCTGATCCAGGAAATCAGGCGGCGTCTCATCGGCGAACTCCTGGACCATGATGCAGACTCGGAGGTCAAAGACGCCCTGGCCCGGATCGCCGCTGAACTTGACTGAGGTTAACGTGGTTTTTTTAAGCATCCCTGTAGCGGGGTTTTCCCGCCTTTGGTTGACTCATGCTGGATTGATCTCAGGCAAGTATTTTAAGGTCCGGAGCATGGTTGTAAGCTGGGAAAGAATTACCTCCCTTTTCTAAAGGGGGGCAGGGGGGATTAAATAAGCGCCTGATAATTCCCCTAAATCCCCCTTTAAAAAAGGGGGACTTAAAACTCCCGTTTCCATCCCTCCATCGGTTGAGGGAAAATCTTTGCAGCGTAAGAAAGGTTTTACAACAGGTTCTAAGGCACTGAAATCCATAGGGAACGTCTCACGCGCCATGCTTGGTGCGTAAGACCAACCCCACGAAAAACTGTACGAAGCACCTTAAAACCGGTTGCAACCCCCGTAGGGGCGACCCGGTGGGTCGCCCTGACCAGACCCCCCGCTGTGGAGGAGATTCATTGCACCCATGAAGAGCCCGGAAACAGCATTTCTGAGGCAAGGGCTTGGGGGCAGCGTCCTTTCCGGGGCTGTCCCAAGGAGAGCGTGCGTGTAATGGGCGCCATCCGGCCGTTAGATCGGGTGGCCCACCCCCGGGTGCTGGTGGTGGGCGGCGGCATTGCCGGCATCCAGGCCGCCCTGGAGGTGGCGGCCGTGGGGCTGCCGGTGACCCTGGCGGAAGCGGGCTTCTCCATCGGCGGCCAGATGTCGCAATTGGACAAGACCTTCCCCACCAACGACTGCGCCATGTGCATCCTGAGCCCCCGGATGCTGGAAATCTCCCGCCATCCCCTGATCACCATCCAGACGTCCACCCAGGTCATCGAGGTCCGGGGCCGGGCCGGGGATTTTCAGGTCCTCTTGAGCCGGAAGCCCCGGTTTGTCGACCTGGGCAAATGCACCGGCTGCGGCGAGTGCGTCCGGGTCTGCCCCCGGAGTCTTCCGGACCCCTTTAATCTCGGGCTCAGCCGGACCAAAGCCATTCACCTGCCCTTCCCCCAGGCCATCCCCCAGGCGGCTTACCTCACCCCGGAGGCCTGCCGGGTTTTCCAGGGGAAGAGTTGCGAGGCCTGCCTCAAGGTCTGCCCGGCCGGGGCCATTAATCTTCACGAGGCCCCGGCGGAATGGACCGAGTCCGTGGGGGCCGTCATTCTCGCCCCGGGTGCGGCCCCGGCCCCGGCCGACGAGTTCCCCGGGTATGGGCATCCCGACGTGGTGACCAGCGTGCAGTTCGAGCGGCTGTTAAGCGCCACCGGCCCCCAGGGGGGCAAGCTGATGCGGCCGTCGGATCACACCCCGCCCGCCCGCCTGGCCTTCATCCAATGCGTGGGCTCCCGGGACCCCCAGGCCGGGGCGGCCTATTGCTCCACGGTGTGCTGCATGACCAGCCTCAAGGAAGCCCTGGTGGCCCGGGAAATCAGCGCCCAGGCGGTGGAATCCACCATCTTTTATATGGACCTGAGGGCCCAGGGCAAGGGGTATGAAGCTTATCTGGAGCAGGCCCGGGGTCGCGGCGTCAGCCTGGTCCGCTCCCGGGTGACCGCCGTGACTCCCCGGCCCCAGGGGGGCGTGCTGGTGCGCTTTACCGACGCCCACGGCCGGCCCCGGGAGGAGCCCTTCGATATGGCGGTCTTGTCCGTGGGGCTCAGGCCCCGGCCCGGACTGCCGGACTGGGCCCGGCGCCTGGGGGTGGGGCTCAATGAACACGGGTTCATCAAGACCCCGCCGTTGCTCCAGGTGGCCACCGCCCGGCCGGGAGTGCTGGTGTGCGGCACCGCCCGGGAACCCATGGACATCCCCGAATCCGTGACCACCGCCAGTGCCGCGGCCGCGGTGGCCTCCCGGCTGCTCACCACCGCCAACCGCGCCTGGGCCCCCAAACCCAAGCCGGTTTTAAGCCCCACGGCGGAATTTCCTCCCCGGATCGGGGTCTTTCTCTGTCACTGCGGCACCAATATCGCCAAGAGCATCGACCTGGCGCAGCTGGCCGCGGCCGCGGCCCGGCTCCCCGGAGTCGCCCACGTTGAAGACAACCTGTTTTCCTGTGCGGTGGACTCCACCACCCGGATGCGGGAGACCATTGAGGACCTGGGGCTCAACCGCGTGGTGGTGGCCGCCTGCAGTCCCCGGACCCATGAAGGCGTGTTCCGGGAGGTTCTGGTCGCCGCCGGCCTGAACCCGGGCTACTTTGCCTTTGCCAATATCCGGGAGCAGTGCGCCTGGGTCCATCAGACCGAACCCGCGGCCGCCCAGCAAAAGGCCCTGGACCTGGTGGCCATGGCGGTCTCCCGGGCCGCGGCCCTGACCCCCATCCATCCCCAGACCTTTCCGGTGATTCCCCGGGCCCTGGTGCTGGGGGGCGGCGTGGCGGGCTTGAGCGCCGCCCTGACCCTGGCGGACCAGGGCTTTCACACCTACCTGGTGGAACGGGAGCCCTCCCTGGGCGGCCTGGCCCGGGAGCTCTACTTTACCCTGGAAGGCCCGGACCCCCAGGAATTTCTCCACGAACTCCAGGCCGCGGTCTACAACCACCCCAACATCGACGTCCATATCCAGACCGAACTGCTTAAGGTCACCGGCCACGTGGGCCAGTTCAGGAGCACCGTGCGCCGCGTCACCATGAACGGCCCCCAAGACCGGGAACTGGCCCACGGCGTCATTGTGCTGGCCACCGGCGGCCGGGAGTTTCGAGCCCCGGGGCCACTATCTCTACGGCGAGGACCCCCGGGTGCTCACCCAGCGCCAGTTGGAGGGCAAGATCAATTTTGCCGACCTGGATCTGCCTAAAGTGCGCCAGGTGGTGATGATCCAGTGCGTCGGGTCACGTTAGCCGGACCGCCCCTATTGCAGCCGCCTGTGCTGCTCCCAGGCCCTCAAGAACGCCCTGCTCCTCAAGGAACGCTATCCCCTGGCGGAGATTACCATCCTCTACCGGGACCTCCGGGCCTATGGGTTTCGAGAAAGTTATTATGTGAAAGCCAAAAACCTGGGAGTGACGTTCATTCCCTTTGAGGCGGACCGGCCGCCCCGGGTGACCGCGGCCCGGCGGCGGCCCCTCACGGTCCGGGTGGCAGATGAGCTTTTGGGCCAGGAAATGGCCCTGCCCGCCGACCTGGTGGTCTTGAGCACCGGGATCGAACCCGCGGCGGGAAGCACCAACCTGTCCCAGCAGCTCCGGGTCGCCCAGACCCTGGACGGCTGGTTCCAGGAGGCCCACCAGAAGCTCAGGCCGGTGGATTCGGCTACCGAAGGCGTGTTTCTCTGCGGGGTGGCCCATTATCCCAAGAGCCTGGGGGAAACCGCGGCCCAGGCCCAGGCCGCGGCGATTCGAGCCGCCGGGGTCCTGTTCCAGACGGAACTGCTGGCCAGCGAAATGGTGGCCCGGATCACCCCGGAGGCCTGCCGCCGCTGCCTGGCCTGCGTCGAACTTTGCCCCTTCGGGGCGGTGGCCCTCGCGGACGGAAAGCCCATGGTAAGCCTCGAAGTCTGCCAGGGCTGCGGCCTCTGCGCCGCCGAGTGTCCCGCCGGGGCCATCCGCATGAGCCGGGGCGCCGAACCGGAGTTGGCCGCCCAGATCGAGGGCCGCGGTGGGCGGCGGCGATTAATGGTCGGCAAAATTTTCCAGAGTAGTAAACTATGAGAAAGGTTCTCCCAGACTGTCGGCGGCCCTGGTATACAGGGGCGGGTTTATAGCAATTGCCAAAAGTTTTTTCCGCTCCGGGAAGCCTTACAATCCCCCCTGCCCCCCATTAAACAATTGGGGCAACTGCAAGGAATTACGGTTAAGGTCCCCCTTTGAAAAAGGGGGATTCAGGGGGATTTGAGAACCTCCAAACGGAAGGAATTCATGGCAAACGCTATAAAACCCGCCCCTGCAGAGGCAGAGAGTCCTTATGCCGGCCAGGGCGGACCCTACGAAAAGAACCACCCTTGGTGATCAAAGCTGCCGGCTGCAAGCTGACAGCTGAAGGCTTTGCTTACAGGAGAACGGCCATGAGAGAGAGTTATTGCGGTTTGTGCGATGATTGCCAGCTGGGCCACCCCGGTTTCCTGGAAACCGTCACCCGGCTGAAGAGCTACCTGGACCAGGTCCGGGCCAACGTCTGGGTCCACTGTTTTCCCGGGCCGGACGGCTTCAACCTGCCGGAGTTCAGGAAGGGGCTGGAGTGGTTCCTGGCCCACACCGAATGCCCCGGCTGCCTGCATGGCCGGGGCCTGGAGGACTGCCCCATCCGGGTCTGCGCCCAGGCCCGGGGCCTGGACCACTGCTATCAGTGCCCGGACCTGGAGCCCTGCGACAAGTACGAACTGCTCCTGGTGCAGTTTCCCGACGTCAAGACCAACCTGCGCCGCCGCCAGTTAAAGTTCAAGGCGAAAGAATACCACCGCAAACTGGAAGGGAAGAAGAAGTAGGGGGAAACGGGGAAAAGCGAGAAGGGAGAAGCGCAAGAGTTTCCCCCGGTTGATAGGCTCCTGTGGAAAAGTTATCGTAGGGTGCGTCTTACGCACCATAAGCTTATGGCCCAACGGGCACGGCGGCCCGCCCCACCGACTTTTCATAGTTTAGAATATTCACATGGCACAGGTATTACTGCTGAGGAACCAGGAAAGAGAATTTTGGGTGGCACAGGCTTTCCACCCTGTGCTGACGCAGGCTAAAGCCCGCGACTTCCAAAGCATTCCCAAGGTGACATGATACCCCGGGTCATCAAACGCGAAACCGCCACGCACCTGGAATTGACGCTCAGGCTCTTCGTCGATACGGTTGAGCTGCGCCTGGACAAGGTCCTGTGCCTGAAATGCGACATCTGCGCCACCGTCTGCCCCCGGGACGCGGTCAGCATTATCCCCGGCGACAACGGCCTGGACATCAGCATCGATCCCCGCCTCTGCCTGATGTGCGAAGTCTGCGCCCATTTCTGCCCGGTGGCCGCGGTGACCCTGAGCTATAACGGCCAGGTCAAGACCATCATGGCGGACCACCAGGGACTGGCGCCGTTTCTCCCCAAGATCGACATGGACAAGGGCCGCTGCCTCCTGCCCTGCCCGACCCAGCCCGAGGGCGAGGAGCATTGGTGCCGCCAGCAGCTCCGGCTGGTCCCCAACGATCTCACCGAGTGCCCCAAGCAGTGCCGCAAGTGCCTGGCCGCCTGCCCCCGCCAGGCCATCGTCTTGGATGAGGCCGGGGAACAAACCAGGCCGGCCCCCGACCTCTGCTTAAGATGCACCCAGTGCCTGACGGTATGCGAATACGAAGCCATTGTCGTCAACCCCCAGTTCCGGGGCCGCCTGGTCATCGACGACCACAAGTGCCCGCCGGACTGCGTCAAATGCATCGAGCTCTGCCCGGTGAAGGCCATCGAGCGGGACGGGGACCGGGTCTGGTTCCGGGTGGAGAACTGCGCCTACTGCGGGGTCTGCGTCAACGTCTGCGACGACGCGGCCATCACCCTGGTCCGGGAGGAAGTGGTGGCCGAACTCGGAGAATTTTCCCACGCCTGGGAAAACGCAGTCGGGAAACTGGTGAATAAATAGGGGGGAACGGGTTATAAGATTTGGGGAAAAAGGGGAAAAGGGTAAAAGGCGAAAAGGGAAATGACGGAAAAACGCAAGAAGATTGAGAGCTTCGAAGATCTCCTGGTCTGGCAGAAAGGCATGGAGACCCTCAAGCAGGTTTATCTTGTCAGCAAAGATGGCGAACTGGGGAGAGATTTTGCCTTACGCGATCAATTGCGCCGGGCGGCTATCTCCATTCCCACCAACATCGCCGAAGGGTTTGAACGCTCCTCCCGCAAGGAATATGTCAATTTTCTGAATTATGCCAAGGGCTCTACCGGGGAGGTCCGCAGCCTCTTAAATGTGGCCTTTGAACTTGGTTATTTAGAATCCTCCACGTACCAGAAATTACGGAATGCAGTTATGGAATTAAGCCGCTATTTCTCCAATCAGATCAAATCATTGAGGTCTTGCGACTCATGAGACTCCAACCCATAAAAATTATCTTATTTCTTTTTCCCTTTTCACCTTTTCGCCATTTCGCCTTTTACCCCCAAGTCTTTTCGCCATTTCGCCTTTTACCCCCAAGTCTTTTCCCCTTTTCCCCTTTTACCCTTTTCCCCTTTTTCCCCTCACTTTTTGTCGGGGCAACGACAAGGGCGTGCATATAACTATGAACGAAACCCCCCACATCGGCCTCTATATCTGCCACTGCGGCCACAACATCGCCGGGGTCGTCAGCCCTGTGGCCCTGGCGGACGCGGCCCGGAGTTTGCCGGGGGTCGCGGTCTGCCGGGATCATCTCTATTCCTGCTCCGAGGCGGGCCAGAAAGATATCGCCAAGGATATCCAGCAGTTCGGTTTGAACCGCATGGTGGTGGCGGCCTGCTCCCCCAAGCTCCACGAGTCCACCTTTCGGCGCCTGTTGGCCGAAAACGGCGTCAACCCCTATCTCCTGGAAATCGTCAACCTCCGGGAGCACTGCTCCTGGGTCCACGCCCGGGAACCCGACGCGGCCCTGGTGAAGGCCCTGGAGCTGATCCGCATGGGGCTGGCCAAGGTGCGGGATGCGGTCCCCCTGGCCGAGCGCCAGGTGCCCCTGACCCGGGCCGCCCTGGTGATCGGCGGGGGCCCGGCGGGCCTCCGGGCCGCCCTGGACATCGCCCACGCCGGGATTCCCGTCACCCTGGTGGAGCACGCCCCGGTGCTGGGGGGCATGGCCAATCGGCTCTACAAAACCTTTCCCCAGGGCCAGAGCGCCGTGAGCCTCATCAACCCCATGATGGCCGCGGTCATGCTGCACCCCGGCATCACCGTCCTCACCGACAGCGCCGTCACCGGGATCGCCGGCCACCTGGGCAGCTACCGGGTGAAAGTGACGCCAACCCGGCCCCGGGTCAGCAAGGCCTGCGACCTCTGCGGCGAGTGCGCCGCGGTCTGCCCGATACAAGCGCCGGATGAGGGGCAAACCGGGGCGGCCCCCCGGGCGGCCATCTACCGGCCGTCCCCCACGGCCTTTCCGGCCCGCTACGTGGTGGATGCGGCCCTCTGCGACCGCTGCGGCCTCTGCGTCGCCGCCTGCCCCCGCCAGGCCATCACCCTGGAGGCCGAAGGGGAGATCGGGCCTACCCTGAAGGTGGGGAGCATCGTGGTGGCCACGGGCTTCGCCCCCTTTGACCCGGCGGGCAGCCGTTACGCCGCCTGGGCCGATCTGCCCCAGGTCATCACCACGGTGGACCTGGAACGCCGGCTTGACCCCCAGGGGCCCACCGGGGGCCGGGTGCTCACCAGCGGACGCGGCCGCCGAGCCCCGGGACATCGCCTTTGTCCTGTGCGTCGGCTCCCGGGAGGAGACGGGGAACCGCTCCTGCTCCCGGGTCTGCTGCCCCACCGCCCTGAAGCAGGCCCTGGAACTGAAGGCCCGCCTGCCCCAGGCCCGCATCCGCATCTATTACCGGGATATCCGCACGGTCAAGCGCGACTGGGAGGCCCTCTACACCCGGGCCCGGGAGGCGGGTATCTCCTTCATGCGGGCGCGGGTCAAGGATATCCGGCCCGGCCAGGGGGGCCAGGTGGTCATCGAGGCGGACCAGGACCTGGGCCAGTGGGGGAGCGCCGACCGGGTGGACCTGGCGGTCCTGGCGGTGGGCATGACGCCGGGGGATACCGCCGCCCTCCGGGAGGTGCTGAAGCTGCCGGTGGGGCCCGACGGTTTTTTCATGGAAGCCCACCCCAAGCTCCGCCCCCTGGAGACGGTGCTGGACGGCATCTTCCTGGCCGGGGCCTGTCAGGGACCCAAGGACCTGGCCGAGTCCATCACCCAGGGCTCCGGGGCCGCGGGCAAGGTTTTGGCCCTCATGGCCCACGACACCATCACCCTGGACGGCCTGATCTGCGCCGTGGACCCGGAGTTGTGCATCGGCTGCGAGAGCTGTTACCAGGAGTGCCCGTTCCAGGCGGTGGAAATGGTGGGCAAAGGGAAGAATCGCAAGGCCCGGATCATCGAAGCCGCCTGCAAAGGCTGCGGGGTCTGCGCCGGGGCCTGCCCCAGCAATGCTGTCATCGCCCGGGGCTTTACCGACGAGATGATCCTGGCCCAGATTGACGAGGCCCTGGCGGTCGATCCCCAGGAGAAGATTTTGGCCTTCTGCTGCAACTGGTGCTCCTATGCCGGGGCGGATTTCGCCGGGGTCTCCCGGCTGCAATACCCCCCGGCGGTGAGGATCATCCGGACCATGTGCGCCGGGCGGGTCCATCCCAAGTTCATCCGCCATGCCTTCGCCCGGGGCGCCGGCCAGGTGCTGGTCACCGGCTGCCACCCCCCCGGGGACTGCCATTACATCTCCGGGAACTTGAGGGCCCAGGCCCGCATCGATAAACTGAGGCCCAAGCTGGCCAAGGAAGGCATCGACCCGGCGCGCCTGCGTCTGGAGTGGATTTCCGCCACAGAGGGCAAGCACTTTCAGCACCTCATCCAGGAGATGGCCGAGAAAATTACCGGGGAAATGGGGAAAAGGGAAAAAGGCGACAAGGGAGAGACGCAAGGTCCGGAAGATGTCTTGCTTTGATGGCAGAACCAGGAGGATATATGCCCTTTGTCAATATCAAGATCACCCGGGAGGGCGCCACCCCGGGACAGAAAGCCGAACTCATTAAGGGAGTCACCGATCTGCTGGTCAAGGTGCTCCACAAAAATCCCGCCACCACCGTGGTGGTGATCGAGGAAGTGGACACCGACAACTGGGGCATCGGCGGCGAGAGCGTCACCGCGATCAGACAGAAATAAGGTAGGGTGCGTCTCACGCACCAAAAAGTGGCGACTGAGACCTGCCCTGCGGCTCATGTATCATGGTGCATAAACCCCAGGCACCCCTTGAGAACCGAGGGATTTGGCCACGAGTGTCCGATAGAGATTTTGTTTGAGCGGTGGCAGATTGACAATCTCAGGATGGAGCCCCAGGTCTTGAACCGGAGACGTTGCCGTCCGAAACCGATAGCAGCAAAACCCCCTCTCCCCTGCGAGGGGAGAGGGTTGGGGTGAGGGGTGGCTCCGTTGCCTGATCCCCTCACCCCCCAAGTAAGGTAGGGTGCGTCTCACGCACCAAAAAGTGGCGCGTGAGACGCGCACTAGTGCCTCAGAACCCCAGCGGGTACGGAAAACGAACAACGGAAAACGGTACTATGACCCGGCGAAAAGTGCTCATATGCGCCTGCCCCGATCTGGCCCTGGATGGCCGGGAACTGGCGGCGCGGCTCAAAGCCGCGGGGGTCCAGGCCGAACTGGCCCCGCCCCTGTGCACCCCGGACGGCCTGGCCCGGCTCAAAAAACTCGCTGCCGCCAAGGCCCGGCCCTGGCTGGTGGCCGCCTGCGGCCCCGAGATCCATGCCGGCTTTTTCCAGGCCCTGGCCAAGGATGTGCCCCTGACGGTGGTGGATGTCCGGTCCGCCCCTGACCTGGAGACCGCCCTGAGCGCCCTGACCCTGGCCCTGGAGACCCAGCCGCCGGAAATCCCGGCGGCCCCGGTCTGCCGGGAGGTGCTGGTGGTGGGCGGCGGCGTCGGCGGCTGCCAGGCGGCCCTGGACCTGGCCAACGCCGGCTTCACGGTCTACCTGGCCGAGTCCTCCCTCTCCATCGGCGGCACCATGGCCCAGTTGGACAAGACCTTCCCCACCCTGGACTGCTCCATCTGCATCCTGGGGCCGAAACTGGTGGAGGTGGCCGCCCATCCCAACATCGAACTGCTCAGCTATGCCACTCTCAGCCGCATTGCCGGGCCAGGCCGGGGGCTTCGAGGTGGACATCACCATCAAGCCCCGCTACGTCAACATGAGCAAGTGCGTGGGCTGCGCCACCTGCACCACGGTGTGCCCGGTGATCGTCCCCAGCCGCTGGAACCTGGGGCTCAAGCCCCGGAAATGCATCCGCATCATCTTCGCCCAGGCGGTGCCCCTGAGGGCCACCATTGAGAAGGACTATTGCATCGACTGCCAGATGTGTGTCCAGGCCTGCGAACACCAGGCCATCAATCTCCTCTACCGGCCCAGCCAGCGCCGGCTCACGGTGGGAGCCATCGTCCTGGCCACCGGCGCCCGCCCCTTTGACCCCACCATCAAAAGCGAATACGGTTATGGCCGCATCCCCGGGGTGGTGACCAACCTGGAGTTCGAGCGCATCGTCTGCGCCACCGGCCCCACCCTGGGGAGCCTCATAACCCCCGGGGGCCGGCCGGTGAAACGCCTGGCCTTTATCCAGTGCGTGGGCTCAAGGGACCGGCGGTTCCTGCCCTATTGCTCCGGCTATTGCTGCACCGCCTCCATCAAAGAGGCCATGCTGGCCCTGGAACACGAACCGGAGGCCCAGGTCACCATCTTCTACAACGACATCCGCACCTCCGGCAAGGGCTTTGAAGAGCTCTACCTCCGGGCCCGGGCCGCGGGGGTGCGGTTCATCAAGGGGCTGCCGGGGCGCATCCGGGCAGGCGACGACGGCCGCCCGGTCATCTGCTATGAGGACCAGGAGCGGGGCGAACGGGGGGAACTGGCCGTGGATATGGCGGTCCTGGCGGTGGGTCTGGACGCGCAGGGCGAGCCGCTGCCCTTCGGGGACCTGGCCCCGGCCAGAGACGGGCAGGGCTTTTACCAGGAGCGCCACCCCATCCTCCACCCCCTGGAGTCCACCCTGCCGGGCGTCTTTCTGGCCGGCACCTGCCATGGGCCCCGGGACATCGCCGAAACCGTGTGCCAGGGGAGCGGCGTGGCGGCCCGGGTCATCCGCCTGCTGACCGGCCCGGCCGGGGACTCCTGAAGCGCCCGGCCCTGGCCCCGGCGCCTTTGGCTCCCTGGCCGATTAAAGTTGACAGCCCCCGGTTAACCTTATATATTTTGTTATCCGGGTACCCTTCGGGGTTTAATGGGGAAGACGGTTTGAGCCGTCGCGGTCCCGCCGCTGTGACCGGGGACGAACCCTGCACGAGGCCACTGTTCCACCGAAGTGGGATGGGAAGGCGCAGGGAGTAGGTCGATCCGGGAGCCAGAAGACCTGCCCGGAGGTTTGGAGCCTGAAGCGAATCCGGGTCCAAACAGCAGGGGTCGCTCCGGACAAGCGGCCTCCTCATTTAAGGATAAAGAAGCTGGGTGCATCCTTAAGTCCACCGGGACTTAGGGATTTTTTTATGCCGTATTGGTGGGGCGGCCGTCCCTGGCACCTTGAGATAGTGATCACCGAGGCCATCTCAGGGCAGGGACTTCCAGCAGCCGTGGCGTTGCGGTTGACTCCGGGCTGCCTGGCAGACGTACTGCGCCTCTGCCTTGACCGCCTGAGTAATATTAACTGGTGGCACAGGCGTTTCGCCTGTGCCAGGGCAACTAAACCCTGCAGATAGCAGAAACGCCCTTTGAACGCAACTCGGATTAGAAGACGCTCCGTATATGCAAGAATATTCTCTCCCCGCCCCTGACCCGAACCGCACCCCGGACCTGGCGGAAGCCAGGAGCCGGCATCAGGCCGGGGCGCGCCGGTTTGCCGTCGGCCTCTCGGTCTTGAGCCTGGTGCTGGTCGCCTCGGTGGTCCTGGCCACCGGCATCGGCCGCATGGACGTGGGCTGGAGCGCCATCGCCGCCGTGGTCCTGGGCAAGCTGGGCTTTCACACCGGGGCCGTGGACCGCACCACCGAGGTGGTCATCTGGGGCATCCGCCTCTCCCGGGTGGTCCTCTCCGGGCTGGTGGGAGCCGCCCTGGCTACCGCCGGGGTCATCTTCCAGGGGCTTCTCCTCAATCCCCTGGCCGACCCTTTCACCCTGGGCGTGTCCACCGGCGCCGCCTTCGGGGTGGCCCTCCTGGTCATGCTGGGGGTGGGCGGCAGTTTTCTCAGCCTGAGCCCCCTGCCCCTGGGGGCCCTGGCCGGGGCCCTGGGGGCCATGGCCGCGGTCATGGTCCTGTCCCGGGAGTCCGGCCGCATCCGCAAGGAGACCCTGATCCTGGCCGGCATCGTGGTGAGCACCTTTCTCGCCGCCCTCATCAGCCTCATCAAGAGCCTGGATGAGGAGTCCCTGTCGGCCATCGTCTTCTGGATCATGGGGAGCTTCTCCGGCCGGGGCTGGATCCACGTGGGCTTTCTCCTGCCCTACCTGGCGGCCGGCCTGGCCCTGGGCGCGGTTTATCACCGGGAACTGGACATCATGGCCCTGGGCGAAGAGCAATCCCACCACCTGGGGGTGGCCGTTTCCGCGGTCAGGCTGAAGCTGCTCCTGGGGGCGTCCCTGCTCACTGCCGGGGCGGTGGCCGTCTCCGGGGTCATCGGCTTTGTGGGCCTGGTGGTGCCCCACCTGGTGCGGGTGCTGGCCGGCCCCTCCCACGGCCGCCTCTTGGCCTTGTCCGCCGCCACCGGCGCCCTGATCCTGATCTGGGCCGACGTTCTGGCCCGCACCATCCTGTCCAGCGGCCAGGAGCTGCCCGTGGGCGTAGTCAGCGCCCTCCTGGGCGGGCCGTTTTTCTTTTATCTGTTGAAATCCCGCCGTTCACGGGGGATGTGGTGATCCGGGCAGAGGCCCTGGACCTGGGCTACGGGGACCGTCCGGTCCTCGCGGGCCTCAATTTCCAGGTGGACCAGGGGGAATTTCTGGGCATCCTGGGCCCCAACGGCAGCGGCAAATCCACCCTGCTCCACGCCCTCTCCGGTCTGCTGCCGCCCCAAAAAGGGCGGATTGTCGTCAAGGCCGAGCCCCTGGCGGGGTTGCCCAGCCGGCTCCGGGCCCAGATCCTGGCGGTGGTGCCCCAATCCACCGACGTGCGGTTCCCCTTTTCCTGCCTGGAGATCGTGCTCATGGGCCGGTACCCGCACCGGCGCCGCCTGGGGACCCTGACCGACACCGACCTGGTCTGGGCCCTCAAGTCCATGCGCCGCACCACCACCGCGCACCTCAAGGAAAGGCCCATCATCGAGATCTCCGGGGGGGAATGCCAGCGGGTGGTGATCGCCCGGGCCCTGGCCCAGGACCCGCAAATCCTGCTCCTGGACGAGGCCACCTCGTCTCTGGACGTGCGCAAGAAGCTGGAGATCTTCGAGCTCCTCAAATATCTGAGCGAGACCCGGGGCCTCACGGTGCTCTGCGCCATGCACGACCTGAATCTGGCGGCCCTCTACTGCCGGCGCCTGATGTTCATCAAGGATGGCCGGATCGCGGTGGACGGCCCCACGGACCAGGTGTTCACCCCGGAGATCCTGGGAGAGATTTACGAAACCCCCATGGAGGTCGTCCGGCACCCGGTCCATCTGCGGCCCTACGCCGTGATGCTGCCCCTGTCAACGGGAACCCCGGCGGATGAGGAGGAGGCGGCGCCCCTGGAGGCGGCCCAATCATGAGAGAAAACCGGTCAAAGCGCCAAAGCGAATTTCCCCTCCCCTGGTTGGAGGGGGTTAGGGGGAGGGGGACACGGTCCGCCTCCACCCCGGCCCTCCCCTATCCGGAGAGAGGAAAATACCGCGGTGTGGCTGCGGCCTTATGCTTCGGGTTGGTGATGACCTGCCTTATTTGTGCGCCCCACCACCTGAACGCCGCCCCAATCACCGACGACCGGGGCGCCGCGGTCAGCGTGGCCTCGCCGCCCCAGCGGATTATCTCCCTGTACGGCGGCCTGACGGAAATTTTGAGCGCCCTGGGCGCGGGCGACCGCGTGGTGGCCCGCATCCAGGGCGATGAAACCATCAAGGGCATCCCCACCGTGGGCACCCACCTGCAGCCCAACGTCGAGATGATCCTGGCCCTGAAGCCCGACCTGGTGGTCCAGGGGGGCGTTGCCAAGGGGATGCCGGCCCTGGCCAGGCTGGAGGCGGCCAAGGTGCCGGTGGCCATGTTTGCGCCCCGGGATTTTGCCGGCCTGTTCAGCACCATCACCCGGCTGGGGGTCCTCACCGGGCGGGTCGAGGCGGCCGCCGCCCTGACCCGGTCCATGCAGGCCAAGCTCGCCGACGTGGCCGGGCGGGTGGCAAATCGCCCCAGGCCCCGGGTCTTTTTCGAGGTCCGGGAACTCAACCTCCTGGCCGCGGGCCAGGGCTCCCTGGTGAACGACATCATCACCCGGGCCGGCGGGGAAAACCTCGTCACCAGCCCGCAAAAGCTGACGCTGTACAGCCTCGAGGCCCTGATCCAGGCGAACCCGGAGGTCTACATCATCCAGAAAGGGCCCATGAACCGCAGCCCCGAAGACATTTACGCCCGGCCCTATTTTCAGGAACTCAAGGCAGTGAAGAACCGCCGGGTGCTGGTGGTGAGCGAAAGCCTCTTTTCCCGCCCGGGGCCCCGGTCGGCGGAGGCGGTGGAACAACTGGCCCGGTTTCTCCACCCCGAGGCCTGGGGAGAGAAGAAGTAGCCAGTAGTCAGTGGTCAGTGGTCAGTGGTCAGAAAAAGATTAACGGGAAACCGGCAACTGGACAACTATGATACGGGTGCGGTCATTCATGGGCCTTTCGGCTCACTCGTAGAAGCATCGAAAAATCCGGTGGGGCGTGCCTCGTGCCCGCCGCCTTAATGGTGGCACAGGTTTGAAACCTGTGCACCCGGCACCGGTACAAAATACCGATGTTGCCACCATAAGCAGCAAGAGTTCTCACTATGGCAAATCAAACACGCGGGCTGGTAATCGCCGGGACGCAGAGCGGGGTGGGCAAGACCACCGTCACCCTGGGGCTCCTCTACGCCCTGGCCCGCCGGGGTTTGACCGTCCAGCCCTTCAAGGTGGGGCCGGATTTCATCGACCCCGGGCATCACACCCGGGCCGCGGGCCGCGTCTGCCGGAACCTGGACGGCTGGATGCTGAGCCGGGAGGCCAACCTGGCCCTGTTCCGCCGCCAAGCCCGGGACGCCGACGTGGCGGTGGTGGAAGGGGTGATGGGCCTGTTCGACGGCTATGACGGGGCCACCGAGGCCGGGTCCACGGCCCAGATGGCCAAGTGGCTGGGGCTGCCGGTGCTGTTGGTGGTGGACGCCCGGGCCATGGCCCGGAGCGCCGCCGCCCTGGTGCACGGTTTCGCCAGTTTCGACCCCGCCCTGGGCCTGGCGGGCGTGGTCTTTAACCGCGTCGGCAGCCCCGCCCACCTGGAGTATTTGCAGCAGGCCCTGACGTCGCTTCCCGGGGTGCGGTGCTTTGGGGGGCTCCCCCGGGACGGGGAGCTGGCCATCCCCGAGCGGCACCTGGGCCTGGCCACCGCCGAGGACCATCCCCTGGACGAGGCCTATCTGGGCCGCCTGGCGGACTGGCTCGAGACCCACCTGGACCTCCCGGGGCTGCTGGCCGCCTTGCCGCAGCTGGCGCTGCCGGATGAGCCGGCCCAGGCCCCCTCACCGCCCCTGGTGCGCCTGGGGGTGGCCCGGGACCGGGCCTTTTGCTTCTATTACCCGGAAAATTTGGAGTTGCTGGCGAGCTTTGGGGCGGAGTTGGTCCCCTTCTCCCCCCTGGAAGACCGGGAATTGCCCGCCGGGCTTGACGGCATCTACCTGGGCGGGGGCTACCCGGAGCTCTATGCCGAACAGCTGGCGGCCAATGAGGCCCTGAAACGGGCGCTGCAACAAGACGCCGCCGGGGGCTGCCCATCTACGCCGAATGCGGCGGGCTCATGTACCTGGCCCGGGAAATCCGGGACCTGGAGGGCCGGGTCCACCCCATGGCCGGGGTTTTCCCCTTCACGGTGCGGATGCTGCCCCGGCTCAAGGCCCTGGGTTACCGGGAAGTCACCCTGGCGGCGGACACCCTCCTGGGCCCCGCCGGGACCACGGCCCGGGGGCACGAGTTCCACTACTCGGAAATCGTCGGCGAGCCCGTCGGGGTGCCCCGCCTCTACCGCCTCACCCCCCGCCGGGGGGGCCCGGCCGTGCACGAAGGCTATAGCGATCAACCACGTCCTGGCCAGCTACGTCCACCTCCACTTCGGCAGCAACCCCGAAGTGGCCCGGCACCTGGTGGCCAGCTGCCGGGCGTATAAGAATAACTTGAGGGGAGGACCGGGGGATTTCAAATCCCCCGCCCTCCCCTCAGACTCCCCTCCCATCCCCCTTTAAGGGGTTGGGGGAGGGAGATTGAGGGAGGGGGGAGGGGCTCGCGCCCCTCGCCCCCTCCCTCAAGATAATGCTTCCAAGAGGAGTCAACATGAACTGGCAACCCCGCCTCCCCAAAGAGATCGAGGCCGAAAGTTTCCGCCGCATCGAAGCCCAGGTGGGCCCGCACCACCTGCCCCCCGAAGTCTGGTTCGTGGTCCGGCGCATGATCCACACCAGCGCCGACCCGGAGTACCTGGCCGCGGCCCGCCTTCATCCCCGGGCCATTGCCGCCGGGGTGGAGGCCCTGAAACGGGCTGCATGGTGGCCACTGACACCCGCATGCTCCTGGCGGGCATTTCCACCGGCCGCCTGGATCGCCTGGGAGTTAAGGCCTTCTGTCTCATGGACGACCCGGAAGTGGCCGCCGAGGCCGCCCGGCGCGGCACCACCCGGGCCGAGGTGGCCATGGAGCGGAGCCTGCCCAAACTGGCCGGGGGCATCGTGGCCATCGGCAATGCCCCCACCGCCCTGCTGCGCCTGCTGGAGTTGCTGGCGGCCGGGGCCCCGCCGCCGGCCCTGGTAGTGGGCGTGCCGGTGGGGTTCGTCAACGCCGCGGAATCCAAGGACGCCCTGGCCCGCCAGGATTGCCCCTATATCACCGCCCTGGGACCCAAGGGCGGCTCGGCCCTGGCGGCCAGCATCGTCAATGCCCTGGCCATCATGGCCCTGGAGGAGGTGCCCTCATGACCACGAAAACCGGGACCCTTTACGGGATTGGCGTAGGGCCGGGAGACCCCGAACTGATCACCTTGAAGGCCATCAAGGTGCTCCACCAGGTGCCCCACATCTTTGCCGCCTGCTCCACCAAGAACAGCTACAGCCTGGCCCTGAGCATCGTGCGCTGCCACTTGAACGGCGCCGGCATCGAGCACCTGCCCTTTCCCATGAGCCAGGATGCCCAGGTGCTGGCCTCCGCCTGGGAGCAGAACGCCCGCCGGGTCCTGGAAGTGCTGGCCACCGGCAGTGACGCCGCCTTCGTCACCCTGGGGGACCCCTTGACCTACTCCACCTTCGGGTATCTCTTGAAGACCCTCAAGGGCCTCGACCCCGAGGTGCGCATCGTCACCATCCCGGGCATCACCTCCTACAGCGCCGCCGCCGCCCTGACCCACATCCCCCTCACCGAAGGCGAGGAATCCTTCTACCTGGTCTCCGGGGCCCTGGGCGCGGCCCAGCTTAAGGAAGTTATTGATAGATCGGACAATATCGTCATCCTCAAGACCTATCGCTATTTTGACGAAATCTTCCAGGTGCTGGAGGACATGGATCTCCTGGACCGGGCCACCTGCATCAGCCGCTGCGGCCTGGAAGGCGAAACCATCGTGGAGAACCTCCGGGACCTCAAAGGCCGGGATTTGCCCTATCTCTCCATGATCATCATCAAAAAGCAGGGCAAGGGGTATTGATGCCCCGCCCCCAACCTCACCATCCAGCCCCCTGTAGGGGCGGACCTGCGTGTCCGCCCGGGGGCGGTGTGTCCTGGGCGCGCCCCGGGAAATCATGTGAGGCGATGGGAGATGCAGAGCGTTTGCCATAAATTCTTTCCACGTGGAGATTCTTAAATCCCCCTAAATCCCCCTTGTTTAAAGGGAGACTTGAGAAGCAATTCCTTAGAGTACCCCCCTTTTATAAAGGGGGGCAGGGGGGATTAGATAGGTGTTCATAATCCCCCTTTGGGAAAGGGGGGAAAATGACCCGCTTTCCTCGTACCACTTTAATGATGGAACACACCACTGCGTTTCTTTGATCGCCATTCGGAAAAAGTATGATAAGCCAAAAGAAACGGCACTAAAGCGCTCGTGAAAAAGTTCACCCATACCCATTCCAGTCCTTGACGACGACGAGACCCTCCGCCCCCCCAACCCCGGAAGGAACTGCGCCAGGGGTTTGCCACCGGCACCGCCGCCGCCGCCGCCGCCCAGGGGGCGCTGTACGAACTCCTGGCCCGGCCCTGTCCGGA
>CAVXZU010000022.1:0-5589 GCA_963766185.1 uncultured delta proteobacterium
TATTTTCATTAACTAAATAAAATCAGGCTCGACTTCCGTTTTCCCTTTTGGCTGAGACGGCCTGGTTTTCTTCTTGGCGGGTACCGCCACTCCCCCCCGGGGTAAAATTACCGGGAGAGTTTTCAGATAACGGCCGAGGACCCAGCCCGCCGCACCGGTGGAAGGCTGGCGAACGTTAAGCTAACCCTTGGTCTCCCCTATCTTCTCCACCTGGTCGTTAACGCTCAGAATTCTAATGACCGTGGAGCGCTCCGTTGGTTTGGCCCGCAAGACAAGTTTTCTGACGGCCACATAAAAATATGGTTTACGGAGTTGTTTTTGCTGAACATCTTCAAGGCGTTCCGTCAGGGCCGCTGGCCGGCACCCAGCCGAGGCTGCGGCTGTTCATCGCCAAGACCCGCCACCAACCCTGGGCACTTTTTTCTGATTTTTGCACCTGATCGCCCCGGAACAGGAGTTGTAAGGGCATACAATCACTGCGAGGACACTCACGCAGGGGTATGGTCTCCATTTTGACAAAATAAAAAACGCCGGCCACCGGATCAGGGCTCAGTACCCCCTTTCGGACCCATCCCCTCTGCCCGCTGCGCTGGAGGTCAACCTGCCACCAGGCTGATTCCCCGGCGTCCACGACTTCCACCTTATCGCCTCGGTAAAGCGGGGCCAGGACATTTCCGGCGTATCCGGGGCTATCCAGCAGATACGTGATTTCCGGGGTAACAAAGAATGGACCCCCCGGGGGCTTGACCACCGGAGTTCCGGCACAGGAGCAGGCCAGGCCCAGGAGCAGGGCTAGGGTTATGAATCTGGTCAGATCACGGTATGTGCGCTTATTCATGGTAAATTTTCCCTACTCCGCCTTATGCAGACCCTTGATCCGCCATTGACCCGACTCTCTGGCGAATCTGATGAGGTAGGTCTTGGAGATGTTCTGATTTTTTAGGGTGCTGATATTGTGCGCCGCAATGTCCCAGGTTACCCGGGCTACCGCAATGTGGTCAGTCAGGAGGTTGACCTCCGTTATTTCGAAATTCATTTGCGGGTAATCATACATTTTCCAGGCTTTGGAGATATGTTGGACTCTTTGGCGCAACTTGGGGAAGTGTGGCGAATAGTGGCGTAAAAGTTGAGGGAGGTCCTTTTTCTGATTAGCCTCCTTTACCCCGGCCAGTACCTGAGCCAATTGGCTTTTCAGTTGGGCGGCAGAATCCACCGGGGCCGGGGAAGCAGCCGGATGGCCGGCAGGAGGAACCTCGGCGGGCGGGGCATGGGCTGGCGGGGCCGTCTCGTCTTGATGCAAGGTTGACGAAGCGGGGGTTCCCGTGAGGGAAAACCAGACGACAAAACCGATCAGCACCACCCCGCCTCCGATCACGAAGCCGTGGATCCAGATATGCTTCCACCCGCGCTGGACAGGAGATAGTTGACTGTGATCGGTCATGACCCGGGGTCGATCCCTCCATTTCTCAAGATAATACCAAAACTTGCTTCGTTAAGAAAGAAAAACGCTCCCGGTTAATACACCATAGACAACGCCCCCGGATCTGATCTCTCCCAAGCCCTGCTGCCCCTAGGGTATCATCATAAGAGGATTTTGCGGCATTAACAAGGGAATGAAGTCAATATCAGGGTTTACGCACCGTGAAATGGGGAGAATTCCTCATATACCTAACCATCATGCCTGGTTATAAATCCAGGTAACAGCCCGGATAGCTGCAGAGTTTGACTCTGACCATAAGGAGGTGCATAGGGAAGAAAAGGGAAGGGTAAAATGAGAAAGGTGTTGCTGAAATTCAGCGTTATTCTGGCCCTGGCTGCGGTAATCTGGCTGCCGGGCCTGGCCTCGGCCGATTATGTCCAAGTCTGGTCCGAGAATGGCCAGTATGGGCCCACGAATGCCCAACAAACCTGGGATAAAGCCGAGGCTTTTCTGGTTTCCGGCGGCACCTGGACCGAACCCGGTTTAACGATCGCGGTTACGGACTGGACGGCTACCTTAATTAATCCCACTTACGCCCTGGCTACCGGACCGGCCTTTGACTCAAGTTTGCAGGGGCTTTTCTCATTTACCACCTACGCCACGGATCGAACCGGTACCGAGCCTTTTGTCATTGACTGGATTCTCTGGAACGGAACCACTATCGTCGGCTTTGACCGCTTAACCTGGACTCCTGCCGCTGACGGAAGCTGGACCCTGACTGAAACACCCATAGCCGCGGCTGATTATACCGCGCAATCCTCCCAGGAAAACCGCGCCCAGGCTCCCCTCCCCCCCACCACGCTGCTCCTGGGCAGCGGACTGGTGGGGCTGGTGCTCCTGCACCGGAAGAAACGTAGCCGAGCAAAGAACTTACCCCTCTAAAACCTTAAGGCCCTCGCCGCGTACCTGACGGGGGCCCGATTGTTGCCGTCATCGCACCGGAACCAATGATCCTGAAGATCCTGCCCGCATCCTCCCGACCCCACCTGAGGCTTGCATCAGTCCTTCCCGGGGCTAACTACCAGCACCGGCAGGTCGGAGGCCTCCAGGATGCGCTCCGTCACCGAGCCTAACAGTGAGCGCCGGTGCCTTTTCCGGCCGATTTTGCCCATGACGATCAACCCCACCTGCTCCCGGATGGCTTCATCCAGGATGACTTCATCGGGCATGCCGGTCTGGATGTCCACCCGGGCGGCGATTCCCTGCTTCTGGGCCTCCTGGCTCAGGGACAGGAGCAGCTTCATCCCGGACTCCTGCATCTCGTGCATGAGGTGGGGCCGTTCCCGGCCGGACAGACGGACGATTTCATCCAGGGCCGAGGCATCCACCACGTAGAGCAGAATGACTTCGGCCCCCAGGGCCCGGGCCTCGGCCAGCGCCATGCGGTGGGCCGCCAAAGAGGCCTCCGAGCCGTCAACCGGCACCAGAATCTTGGTGATCTGCGCCACCCTGCCCTCCTTTTTATGAGTAGTCAGTTGCCAGTTTTCGGTTTTCGGTTATGGCAATCGAACTTTTCACTGACCACTGACTACTGGCTACTGACTACTAACCCTTCCCCTTCCGGGCCTTGACCCTTTTCAGGTGAAACAGCCCCTCCCGTTCCCGTTCTTCCAGGGCCCCTTCCAGATAGTGGATGGTCTCCTGGTAAGTGGGGATGATCATATAATTCAAGGCGTTGGTCCGCCGGATGGTACGCTTCAGTTCCTCGGCCAACTGCCACAGGATGGCCTCCACCTCGGCCAGTTCGGCGATGGCGCCCAGGGCCTCCCGGATGGCCAACTGGCACTCGTCCACCGCGCTCACGGTGGACCCGAAACTGATGTGGGGGCGGTGGTCCCCGGGTTTAAAGTCCACCACCGGCATGGCCATCCCCAGAAACCCCCGGTCTTTGAGGACCACCCGGGCATCAAGCCTCACGCCCAGGGCGGCCCGGGCCACGGCCTCGCCCCCCAGGGACAGCAGGCTTTCCACCAGGTGCCCGTAGGCGCCCTTGAGGGCCTGCTCCACCCGGCGCCGGAAGGTGGCCGCCTGCCCCTGGAGCCGCAGCAGCTCCCCCAGCAGCAGGTCCCGTTTTTCCTCCAGAAAGGTAACCGCCTCACTGGCCAGGTTATGCTCGTCCCTGATCCTGAGAAGATTCCCTTTGGTGGCGGGAAGCGTCAATCGAGCCATGGTCGTCTCTCTGCCTGTGGTTTTGAAGGGAGGGCCAGGGCCGTAGGGGCGGTTCGCGCACCGCCGCTACACCTCCCCTCCCATCCTCCTGTCCGGGATAGAGGCCTCGGCCCCTAGCCCCTTCCCCCATATTGCTCAATCTCCGCCGCCGTCACCCGGGTGAGGTCGCCCCGGGGCAGTTCCTTGAGGATCTGCCAGGCCAGGTCCAGGGTCTGGGTGATGGCGCGGTTTTCGTCCGGCCGCTGGCGCAGGAATTTTTCTTCGAAGGCCCGGCCGAAATTGAGCACCTGGCGGTCCCCCTTGGATAAACTGTCCTCCCCGATGATGGCCGCCAGGGACTGGAGGCGCCGGGCGTGGTCATAGACGGCGTAGAGCTGGGAAGACACATGCGCGTGGTCTTCCCGGGTGCGGCCGGCGCCGATGCCGTCGCTCATCAGCCGGGAGAGTGACGGCAGCACGTTGATGGGCGGATAAATCCCCCGCTGGTGCAGGCCCCGGTCCAGCACAATCTGCCCCTCGGTGATGTACCCGGTGAGGTCCGGGATGGGGTGGGTAATATCGTCGTTGGGCATGGTGAGCATGGGCAGTTGGGTGATGGAGCCTTGGCGGCCCTCAATCTTGCCGGCCCGTTCATAGATGGACGAAAGGTCGCTGTACAGGTACCCGGGGTAGCCCTTGCGGCTGGGCACCTCGCCCTTGGAACTGGCCACTTCCCGCAGGGCCTCGCAGTAGTTGGTCATGTCCGTGAGAATGGCCAGGACGTGGTGGTCCCGGTCGAAGGCCAGGTACTCCGCCACCGTCAGGGCCAGGCGGGGGGTGATGAGGCGCTCGATGGCCGGGTCGTTGGCCAGATTGAGGAACATGACCACGTTGTTGAGCACGCCGCTGGCCTCGAAGGACTGCCGGAAGATGTTGGCCACGTCGTGCTGCACCCCCATGGCCGCAAAGACGATGGCGAAGCGCTCCTCGTCCCCCGGGAGCCTGGCCTGGCGCACGATCTGGGCCGCCAGTTCGTTGTGCGGCAGGCCGCTCATGGCGAAGATGGGAAGCTTCTGCCCCCTGACCAGGGTGTTCATGCCGTCGATGGCCGAGACCCCCGTCTGGATGAACTCCTGGGGATAGGTCCGGGCCGTGGGGTTGATGGGCAGGCCGTTGATGTCCCGGCTGGCCTCCCCCACCGGCAGGGGGCCCCCGTCCAGGGGCTGGCCCATGCCGTTGAAGATACGGCCCAACAGCTCGGTGGACACCGGCGCCATCAGGGGACTGCCGGTAAAGCGCACCCGGGTTTTTTGCAGGGACAGACCCACGGTTTCGCCAAACAGCTCGATCACCGCTTCATCCCGGCCCACGGCCAGGACCCGGCCGATCTGCCGGGAGCCGTCCGGCGCGGTGACCTCGACGCTTTCGTCAAAGCCCACCCCCCTGACCCCCGAGACCACCAGGAGCGGCCCGATAATGGACTTGAGGCCCAGGTACTCCCGGCCCGTGAGATCGGTTTCCGGTTTTCGGTTTTCGGTTTTCGGCATAGTGTCCATGGTTTTCGCTTTTCGGCAAATGCTTAGCCGGTGATGCTTTTGATCAGCCCCCGGGTCATCTTCCTTAATCTATCGATAATGGCCATAAAAGGTTCCACCTCGGTTTTAGTCAAGTAATTTATTTCGTTGGCTATAATCAATTGGGTTTCTATTTCGGCTACTGAACCCAGGGCTATGGCCAAGAATTGGCGAAATTCCTTCGCAGAGCTTCTCTCCTGCCCTTCGGCGATTTTGGAGGGAATTGATACTGCGGCTCTTCTCATCTGGCTGGTTAGCCCATATATCTCCGTGGATGGAAATTTTTCGGTGATCCGATAAATTTCTTTCGCAAATTCAATAGATAATTTCCAAACCTCCAAGTCTTTATATGACCTTGATTTAATGATCTTATCTTCCATTAGGATA
>CAVXZU010000023.1:0-5039 GCA_963766185.1 uncultured delta proteobacterium
CCATCTCGGGAGGCCCCGGCCCAAAAACCTCGCTGGCGCCGCACTTGCACCTTACATTCGCCTGGGTGACGGTGCCCTTGGCCCTGGATCGGCTTGACTGGAAAACCCTGGCTGATGATCCCGGGATCACGCTCATTGACCCGCTCACGGTGATCTAAGGACTGGTTATGAGAAGCAGCCGGCCGGTTGAATGCAGTAAATCCTGGGGGAAAACGCCATTTGGAGCCTATCGGTAGTTATCGTCTGACCCTTATCGGCACGGTCCACGGCGACCCCCGGGGCCAGGCCCGGGCCGGGGAACTCCTCAACCACCTGAGGCCGGAGTTGGTCACCGTGGAGATCAGCCCCTTTTCCCTGCGCTACCGCCGGCAGCACGGGGCCCGTTGGCAGCGGCAGCTGGCAAATGCTTTGGCCGAACTGCCGGAGGGCGCCGCCCTGCACCTGGCCATCCGGCGCCTGGCGGCCCAGGTGGCCCTGCCCTTCGAGGTCAAGGCGGCCCAGGATTACAGCCGGAGGGCCGGCGTCCCCTGGCGCCCCCTGGACCTGGGTTTTGTGTCCAGGCGGCACCTGCCCCGGATTGGGCCGGAACTCCTGAGCCCGGCTAATCTCAAGGCCTTGCTGACCACCGCCGACGGCGAATTGGGCGAGTTTGTGGCGGCGGAATTCCGCCGGGCCCGGCAGGCCCTGGCCCGAGCCCCCCGGCGGCCCATCTCTCCCGGCGCCTCCGATACCCTGCGCCGGGAACGCGTCCTGGCCCGCAGGCTCCGGGGCCTCACCGCCCGGCATCGCCGGGTGGTACACCTGGGCGGCTGGGAGCACCTGGTGGCCTGGGAGGACTCCCCCGGCCTGTGGGGTGAGTTGGCGGACCTCAAGCCGGGGCGGCTCCTCCTGGACGAGGCGGACCGGCTGCCGGGCTTCTCAGGGGCATAGTATCGGGGACTATCGCTGGTCAGACAAGTTCAAAGTTCAAGGTTCAAGGTTCAAAGTTGGGGGTTTGGGGGGAAGCCATCAGGAATTTGGCGAAATTTCCGGGTGGGCCGAAGGGCCGTAGGCAACTGTCTGCAAAAGTTGTGCTTTAAAAAGGTTTTAAACAGTTATAGAGAATTTGGTGGCACAGGCGTCTCGCCCGTGCATGATAAAGGTGCGCACCGCGCACCGTGATACATAACATCGACTTTTCATGATCTTGGGGTGGGCCCAAGGCCTATGCAGGAATGAGCGCCGACTATGGACAACTATTTGATTATCCATGATAATTGTGGGAAGATCACCCCTCCAAAAAATTAACTGCTTGAGTTTATGGAGGAAAAAAGGGTAAACTCTCCCCCGACAAAGGAAACGGGTTTTTTCCTGGCGCAGCGAGAGGCAGATATGGAGATTCATTCCTTCACGTTGCCGGTGGGGCCGGACCGGACCATCCGCGCTTCCCTGGGGGTGCCCCGGAGCATCACCATGGACGGGGTCCTGGTCCTGGCCCACGGGGCCAAGAACAACATGGACCAGCCCCTTCTCAAAGGGCTGCATGAGGGCCTGGCCCGGGCCGGTTTGGTTACGGTGCGCTTCAATTTTCCCTATGCCGAGGCCGGCCGCAAGTGGCCCGACCCGGACGCGGCCCTGGAAGGGGTCTTCCGCCTGGTCCTGGAATATGTGGCGGAAATGGACGAATTCAAGGGCCTGGCGATCTACCTGGGCGGCAAATCCATGGGGGCCCGCCTGGCCGCCCAGATCGTGGCCAAAGACGTGGGCGCCAGCGGCCTGGTCTTCCTGGGTTATCCCCTGCACCCCCCGGGGAAACCGGAGCAGCTCAGGGATCAGCCCCTCTATCAGTTGCCCTGCCCGGCGCTGTTCATCGAGGGCACCCGGGATCCCTTTTGCCGGATGGACCTGCTGGGAAAAGTCCTGGGCCAGATGCCGGTGCGGAGCGATCTCCACGTCCTCCCCGGGTTGGGCCATTCCTTTGAGTCCGGGGGCCGCGCCATGGCCCCGGAGGTGCTGCCCCAGATCACCCGGGTGATCCTGGGGTGGCTGGGTAGTTTATAAGACGGACGGTTTTCGGAAAAGGGAACAACCCAAAACCCCGTGCTTTCCCTTGGTTCACGGTTTAAATGGGCTGCTAACCTCCGAAGCATGAAAACGGGAAAAGCTAACCGAAAACCGAAAACTGAAAACAGGAAACTGCTCTTATGAGCGTCATCCTTGTCGTGGACGACGACGCCCCCACCCGGGAGGCGTTGGCCACCGGCTTGAAAAAGTTGGGCCATGAGATCCACCTGGCCGGCACCGGGGCCGCGGCCCTGGAAGAAGTCCGGCGTCACCCCGTGGACCTGGCCATCATCGACCTGAAGCTCCCGGACATGGAGGGGACCGAGCTCTTCGGCGCCCTGCGCATTCTGCGGCCGGAAGCCATTGCCGTCATGATTTCCGGGGCCGCCACCGTGGACGAGGCCGTGTCCGCCCTGAAGCGGGGGATTTACGATTTCATCACCAAGGACTTCCGCATGGGGGACCTGCGCAAGGTGGTGAGCAAGGCCCTGGAGACCCAGCAGCTCCTGGTGGAAAACCAGCGGCTCCGGGACGCCCTTAAGGATCGGGGCCCCACCGGCCGCCTCATCGGCCGGGGGCCGGCGATCCTCAAGACCCTGCACCTGATTGGCCAGGTGGCGCCCATGAAGAGCACTGTGCTCCTTTCCGGGGAGTCCGGGGTGGGCAAGGAACTCATCGCCGAGGCCATTCACCACCAGAGCCCCCGGCGGCCCAAGCCGCTGGTCAAACTCAACTGCGGCGCCCTGCCGGAAGGGCTCATCGAATCTGAGCTTTTCGGCCACGAGAAAGGCTCCTTCACCGGGGCCATCCAGCAGCGCAAGGGCCGCTTCGAACTGGCCGACGGCGGCACCATCTTTTTAGACGAAATCAGCGAGATCCCCCAGTCCACCCAGGTGAAGCTGTTGCGGGTGCTCCAGGAGGGGGAATTCGAAAGGGTAGGGGGGACCCAGACCCTAAAGTCGGACGTCCGGGTGATCGCCGCCACCAACCGGGACCTGGAAGAGGAGGTCGCGGCCGGGCGCTTCCGCAAGGATCTGTTCTACCGGCTGAACGTCATCCACATGGTCATCCCGCCCCTGCGGGACCGGGTGGAGGATATCCCCTTGCTGGCCCTGCATTTTCTCGACAAGTTCTGCCTGGAAAACGACCGCCCCCCCATGGGGTTTAGCCCGGAAGTTATGCAGGCCTTGAAAAGTTATTACTGGCCCGGCAACATCAGGGAGTTGCAGAACGTGGTGGAACGGGCGGTGGCCCTGTGCGCCAGCAACATGGTGGAATTCGAGGACCTGCCTGACGAAATTCGCCGGCATTCCCCGGAAGACGACCAGATCATCCTGCCGGTGGGGTCTTCCATGGATGAGATCGAGCGCCAGGCCATTCTCCAGACCCTGAGAAAGACCGGGGGCGACAAGGAACTGGCGGCCCGCCTCCTGGGCATCGGCCTGGCCACCCTGTATCGGCGCCTCAAGGAGATGGACCTGAAAGACGTGCCGCCGGAGGAAAACTGAGATGGCTGGGCTCAACTTCCTGGACCTGAGGTCATTGCCGGTCAAAGAAGCCGAAGCGGTGATCCTGCCCATTCCCTATGAAGCCACCACCACCTACGGGGCCGGCGCCCGGGGCGGCCCCGAGGCCATTCTGGCCGCCTCCCGCCAGGTGGAGTTGTGGGACGAAGACTATGACTGGGACCCCTCGGCCGCCATCCGCCTGGCCACCGCCGCCCCCATTGCCCCGGAGGTCTCGGGCCCTGGGGCCATGGTGGAGAAAATCAAGCGGATCGTGCAGCCCTGGATCTCCCAGGGGAAACTCATCTGCGCCCTGGGGGGCGAACACACCATCACCGTGGCCCTGCTCCAGGCCATGCAGACCCGCTACCCGGACCTGACGGTGGTGAGTCTGGACGCCCACGCCGACATGCGGGAGAGCTACGACGGCAGCAAACTGTCGCACGCCTGCGTCATGCGCCGGGCCTATGAACTGGGGCGCCCCCTGACGCTGCTTAGGGGTGCGGAGCTATTCCCAGGACGAGTACCAGCTCCTCCGGGTGGCGCCGCGCCTCAAGCTGTTCAAGGCGAAAGAGCTTCACACCCCGGAAGGCTGGCAGGCGGCCCTGGCGCACCTCCAGGGCATCTCCGGGCCGGTGTATCTCTCCATCGACCTGGACGCCCTGGACCCCGGGCATCATGCCCGCGGTGGGCACCCCGGAACCCGGCGGTCTGTCGTACGGCCAGGTCCTGAGCATCATCGAAACCCTGACCAAACGAGGCCCCATCATCGGCCTGGACCTGGTGGAACTGGCCCCCATCCCCGGCCAGACGGTGAGCGAATTCACCGCAGCCCGGCTGCTTTATAAGGCTTTGGGTTATATTTATCAATCACGCCTGAAATGACGGTTTTCGGTTTTCAGTTTTCAGTTTTCGGTAAAAGAAAAAGCACCTCACTTTAAAGGGTGAGTTTAATGCTGCAGGATGATGGAGACATAATTCGAGGATTGGGTTTGGTGACTTTGTATTCTGCGTATTTGGAAGAACAAATTGACAACCTTTGTGCCATGCTCGGACGTATTGAAGAATTTGGTGAAGATAAACTGCGTTGGCCACGTAGCCGTAAGATAAAGCATGCGAAAAAATTATTACGCAAATTAGATGGGACAGAGATTAATAATTTGATAACAGATTTAGATACATGTTCGGCTCTCTTTGAAGATCGTAATGAATTGGTGCATGGCCGAATATACGGTGGAACTTTCGATAGACCGGATACCTTGAAATCCGGTAGGCCAAACATTCCTGATAGGGATGTTGATTCGGCGGAATTATATGAGTTGGCAAATAAATTCGATGAATTTAGAGCAGTAATTTATAGACCAACGATTATTAAATTGCCAAGAGCAATCAATACTTATTTAAATCAAAATCTTACGAAAAACAAAAACCGAAAACCGAAAACTGAAAACGAAAACAGGATTCTAACATGCGGCGCAAACACGAGGATTT
>CAVXZU010000024.1:0-28791 GCA_963766185.1 uncultured delta proteobacterium
GCCGCGATGACCTCACCGGCGGCCACATAATCGCCGGTTTGCAGCGACCCCCGGGGAACGGTGTGGCCAAACGCCGACAAAAGCTGCCGGCCGCCGGCCGTAAAGATGGCGTGGCTCATATAGATGGACCGGCCCAGAAAATCCCGGTCGATCTTGACGATGTGACCGGCAAAGGCCGCGGGAATTTGGGTATGCTGATCCACGGTTTCCGTCAGGCCCCCGGCATCTTCAAAACGGTACAGGTCCAAGCCTTCATGGGGGGTATATCTAACGCCCTGATCACCCCACCATTTCCCTGGAGCCTTAAACAACATGCCCGGGAGGAAGACCCAGCGCTTAAACCCATCCATCCGGGGCCGGTTGTGCTCCACCATAAATTCCATGAATCTGCTTTGGAGTTCGGGGGTTGGGGACATGGCTGATTCGGTTAGGCACAATAAGTCATCGAAACTTATAGTCATAGTCGGGAGAATTGTTACCGGGTTTACTCCATGCGTCGGTGGTGTAGCCGCAGGCTTTACCGTGAAAAACTTAAAATCCCCCTAAATCCCCCTTTTCCAAAGGGGGACTTTACTACCCCCCTTTGCCAAGGGGTGGGGCAGGGGGGATTTTTCCTTGCCGGGGATGAGACATTTGTGGTTCATGGCCGTTTAGCCTGCTCCAGGATAGCTTATAGGGCGTGCCATGCACGCCGGATTATGGCGCCACAGGGCCGCCCTATAAGGGGAAAAGGCGGCACAGGCGTCACGCCGGTGAGCGCACAGGTTGAAAACCTGTGCCACCGGGTAAAGGAAATGGTGGGCGGTGCCCACCCGACATTTTACCGGCGCCCAGTCCCCGGCTTGAGCGTAAACAGGTTATGCAACAGCGTCCCAACGTAGGGCGCGTTTCACGCGCCATCTTTTGGTGCGTAAGACGCACCCTACAGGTTCGGCGCGGTTGAACGATGTTGGCACATTTTCATCCACAGGGGTGAGCAAACCCTTGGCCATGACGGTTTAGCCGCAAGCTGTTAGCTGACCGCTAATCCTGCACGAACTCCCGGCCATGCTTCAGGGCCATCTCGGCCTTGGCCAGCTGGCGCCCCAGGTAGATGGCGTGGTTGATATCCGAGAGGGCCACGTCCCGGGCAATCTGGTGCTGCAGGTATACCGCGGTGTTGCCCCGGTACTCCCTCAGGGTGACGTCCTCGAAGCGGTGCTCCACCAGGATTTCCTTGCCGTCCAGGGTAATGCGGAAGTAGCCCATGGGGTCGAGATTAACCTTGAAGGGCCGCTTGCCGATGATCATCAGGGCCCGGTCCAACTCCCGGGGGTCCAGGCCCAGGGAGTGGCTCAGCACCACGATAGCCCCGGGGGTTAACCGGGCCTCCTTTGCCACCCAGGCCTGGATGGCCATGAGGCCATAGACGTTAAGCAGCCAGGCGTCCATGGCGTTGTGGGTCCGGAAGGCGGCGCTCAGCGTCAGTTTGCCCTCGAATTTCCGAAAAAACAGGGACACCAGGCAGGGGCGGCCCTCCTTGACCGTCAGGTCCCGGGCGCTGTCCCACAGGGCCACGTAGGATTTGCGGTCTTCCGAGTCTTGCCTCAGTCGATCGGCGCAGGCCGCCAGGGTGTCCAGGCCGAAATACGTCCGCAGCCGGTGGCCGTAATTATAGGTCTCGTCGGGACGGAGTTTGCCCCGGAGGATGTCTTCCTGATAGCGCCGCAGTTTCCCGGGAGCGATATTGACTTCATGGAGTTCCTGCTCTGAGGCGAATTCCGGCTTCTCGATCACCACTTTGACGTGCTGCAACTCCAGCCGGTCGCCTTTTTTAAGGGTGACGCGGCGGCCGAAGCGGGTAAGGAGATAGAGCACTTCCTTCCAGGCCTCAATGGGTGTCTCCCGCACCACTACCTGGCCCCGGGGATTGCTGGGGAAATATTGGACTTCAACTTCGGGAAGGGGCACTTGACGCCTCTCCAGGCCGTCAATGGATTTAGCCTTCCACGTGGCTAAGAGGCTTCTGAAGATCTCCGTCCCGATCTGCTCTTCATTAGCGTCGCCTAACCAGATAAGCTCCGGCATCGTGGCAAACAGCTCCGGCGTCACCAGATCGTCGATGATCCGCCTGGTCTCGCGAATCCTGGCCGGGGCTACCTGGATTCCTTCTGAGGGTGGACTGTATTGCACCAAGGAGGTGCTCACCGGCTCCAGGCCCAATTCAAAAAATTTTTGCAACTCCTCCCGGGAGCCGGAACGATTGTTGCCGCAGATGAAGAGCGTTTGAATCTGGGGATTATACAACAGGTTCCGGAGCATCTCCCTCAGGCCGTTGCCGTAGAGGGTGCCGAAGACCGCGATGGGGCTGGTGGCCGGGTTTAGGTCCACCCCGCCCCGGCGGAAGCGCTCGATGACGTAATCCACCCTGGACCACAGGGTCACCACCCCGATGCTCCCCTGGGGATTGATAACCGTCAGGCGGTCGGCAAAATGCAGGGCTTTGAATTCCATACCCAGGTTTATACCAAAAATTTGGCCATTTTTATATGGGATTTGGCCGGCCCGGATTTTTCCCGGGGATGTCGGCCAGGGACGGCCGTCCCACCGCCATGTCTCATTTTCCTCAGCCGCGGTGACCTTAAGGTCATGATGGCTCGCCCAGGACGACAAAATGGCTGGCGGCGAGCCCTCAAGTCACCTGCGGGATTGCCTTTGGCCCAACCATGCTTATCTTCACATCATCATGACGCCCAAAGCTGCCAGGCAGGGAGAAAGTCTGGGGCGACACCGGCTTAAGTTCGCCGGGGCGATGAATCCCGCGGTCCTCGCGTCACGGCCGCGGCTATTGTGCTTAAAGCATTTCCCCGTGGCCGCAAAAGTGATATGATTTTACCCGGTAAAGAAACAGGTATCGGCAACCTTGCCGGATGGCAGGAAAATTGATAACAATAACTAAGCGGCAGCAGAGGTGAGCGATCCGGGATTTCCCACAGGATACCAAGAATAGACAAGGGAGGGGCGGCGATGGCGGATTTTAAAGAACGGATGTATCTGCGGAGTTTTCAGGAGATCAGCAAGGTCCTGAGCTCCACCCTGTCGGTGGACGAAGTGCTGGATCACATCGTGCGGCAGATCACCGAGGTCATGAACCTGAAAGGGGCCACGATCCGGCTGGTTAACCCCAAGACCAACCGGCTGCAGTTGGCCGCAGCCCACGGGTTGAGCGAAAACTACCTTAAAAAAGGCACCGTGGACCTGGACAAGAGTGTCACCGAGGCCTTGAGCGGCCGGCCGGTGGCCATTTTCGACGCAGTCAACGACCCCCGCATGCAGTATCCCCAGGAGGCCAAGGCAGAAGGGATCGCCACCCTGGTGGCCATCCCCATGGTGGCCAAGGGCAAGGTCATCGGCGTCATGCGCCTGGTGACTGCGGAACCCCGGGAGTTCACCATGGAGGAGGTGGATTTCGCCTGCGCCGTGGCGGAATTGGGGGCCCAGGCCATCAGCAACGCCAGGATGTATGAAAACCGCACCAAGGAACTCAATTTCCTCAAGGGCCTGCTGGAGGTTTCCAAAGCGATCAACTCCGCCCTGGACGTCAAAAAGGTCCTCAACCTCCTGGTGAAGACCGTCACCACCGCCCTGGACATCAAGGGGGCCGGGGTGCGCCTGCTGGATGAAAAACGCCAGCAGATGGAACTGGTGGCCTCTTACGGCCTGAGCGACCGCTACATCACCAAGGGTCCGGTGGGGACCGACAAGTCCATCACTGACGCCATGATGGGCAAGGCGGTGTCCATCTACGACGTGGACAGCGACACCCGGGCCACCTACCCCCAGGAGTCGGCGGAAGAGGGCATCAAATCCATCCTCTCGGTGCCCATCAACCTCAAGGGCAACGTCATCGGGGTCATGCGCATTTATACCAGCGAACCCCGGGATTTCAGCGACGATGAAATCACCTTTATCTCCTCTCTGGCCGAGCAGGCGGCCCTGGGCATGGAAAACGCCCGCCTCTACCAGAAGCTCAAGGGCGAATACGAGGAGATGATGGGCGACCTCTACCGCTTCACCGGTTTTACCCGGTTTTAACCTGCTTCCCCCAAACCCCTGTGGTGACTCCCGAGCCTGCCACGGGCCGGGAGTTACCACCCAAGTTCGGGTTTACAAAGCGTAAAACCCTCGTTTAACGAGACCAAGCCGAATATTCCTGTAAAAGTCATGGGAGACAGCTCAGGGGCATAGAGCAGTCTTCCTGGCACAGAGCCGAGATTTACTGACAAAATCCCGGCAGCTACGGGTTGTGTACGTACGCCTCAACGCTAACTCCGGGAGACTTAATATCTTTTTATTATCTCCGCACGCTAATGATAGAAAGTAGAGTAACGATGCAGCAGGAGTTTTCTAAATTTATCCAACGGCTCTTAATAATAACAATTGTTTATTATAATTAGCCAGGGTTTCGTGATTATTACAGTGATAATAAGAAAAAGTGATGGCAAACATATTTGAAAGGCACAAATTTCTCACCATTGTTTGCTTCACTCTCCCGGTCATTCTCATTATCGGCATCCTTGCGGAAGTTTGCATGGAGAAATTCATGGGATTGGGTAACCCAATCCTTTATGACTCCAGCCCTTTTTATGGTTTCCGTCCTTTGCCGGGACGGACTTATACTCGTTTTAATGGAAAAGAGATCAGATTTAATAACCTTGGACTTAGAGCTGACGAAGATTGGCAAGGCAATATTGACAATAAAATTCTATTCCTTGGCGATTCTGTGACTTATGGTGGTTCTTATGTCAGCAACCAGGAACTTTTTTCCTCTTTAGCCGTAAAAGATTTTCCCGGATGGCAAAGTGGCAACGCTGGGGTCAATGCCTGGGGAGTAGAAAATATTTATGGTCTGGTTGTGGAAACAAATTTCACCCCGGCTAAAGTTTACGTTACCACTTTGCCGGAGAGAGACTTTGAACGGGGTTTTACAGAAATAAGGGGACTACCATTTTTTAATATCAGCCCCAAATATGCTTTTAACGAACTCTGGCTTTTTTTTTGCTGTGCACAGAATGATAAAAGATATACAGGTTGGCAAGTTTATGCGACACCAGCTGAGAGGAATTATGTGATTGAAAAATCAGTTAAAAAATTAAAAAAAATGGATGCATTCTTAAGAAATAAAGGTTTCCAGCATTTCATCTTTATCACGCCCTCTCAAAATCAGGTTTTAGGTATTGCCGGCAAGGATGCCCTGATTGCTCATTTATTAACGGAGTGTAACTTAAAGCCAATTTATATTTCTGACAAATTAAGTAGTAAATTGAACACAGAAAATATTTTCCTTGATGACATTCATCTGGCGAAAAAGGGGCATGAGGTGTGGGGAGCGGTGATTAAAGAAGAAATCAGGGAAGCATTACCTATTGAAGACCATTGATCTTTCTACAGAGTCCTCAGAAGGATTAAGATTTATATACCCTTGGCGTTTACGGCCCGAGACCAGGTGAAGATAGGAGATAAGTTAATTCAATTTCAAACAAATCTTATGGACTAGGAAATAAACATGTCGCACTACTACGAAGAAAATGACCTGGAGCGGTTCGAGGAAATGGGCAAGTATTGCCCCGATCTCTACAACAGCTTTATGAACTACTACCAGGGAGTCATGAGCGCCGGGGCCCTGACCACCCGGGAAAAGGCCCTTATCGCCCTGGCCGTGGCCCACGCGGTCCAATGCCCTTACTGCATCGACGCCTATACCCGGGGGTCCCTGGAAGCCGGCTCCAACCTGGAGGAGATGACCGAAGCCATTCACGTGGCCTCGGCCATCCGGGGCGGGGCCACCCTGATTCACGGCGTCCAGGCCATGAACGCCGCCGCCAAGATCACCCTGTAAGGAAGAAGCCCCATGCTGCCCTTTGCCCGCCAACTGGAGCATCTGGGTTATGCCGACCTGAATGCCGAGAACCTCAACACCTTGCAGGTCAACCTCGGGTGGCGCTGCAACCAGTCCTGCAAGCACTGCCATCTCCTGGCCGGACCCCACCGCCCGGAACAGATGGAACGTGACACCATCGACGCCGTCATCCGGGTGGTGGAACGCTGGTCCATCCCCTCCGTGGACCTCACCGGGGGAGCCCCGGAACTCAACCCCCATTACGAGTACCTGGTGGAGCGCCTGGACCAATCCGGGACCCAGATCATTACCCGGAGCAACCTGACGATCCTGCTGGAACCCGGCAAGGAACACCTGGCGGAATTTTACCGGGACCACCGGGTGGAACTGGTGTGCTCCCTGCCCTTACTACCAGGAAGACCTGGTGGACCGTCTCCGGGGGGCGGGGGTGTTTCAGAAGAGCCTGGAAGCCTTGCGCCGCCTCAACCGCCTGGGCTACGGGCAACCGGATTCGGACCTCAAGCTTAATCTCATGTACAACCCCGCGGGGGCCTACCTGCCGCCGGAGCAGGGCGCGCTGGCAGAACTCTTTCGCCGCGAGCTGACGCAGCGCCACGGGATTCACTTCCACCAACTCTTGACCCTGCTCAACATGCCCATCGGGCGCTTCAAGGAGTTTTTGGAGCGGTCCAAGAATTATGAGCGGTATATGGGGAAGCTGGTGTCCGGTTTTAACCCGGCCACGGTGCCCGGCCTCATGTGCCGCAGCCTCATCAGCGTCGCCTGGGATGGTCGCCTCTACGACTGCGACTTCAACCAGGCCCTGGACCTGCCTCTGCTTTCGGGCCTGCCCCAGACCATCGGCGACTTCGACCTGCCGACCCTGGCCACCCGGCCTATCCGCCTGGGGGACCACTGCTACGGCTGCACCGCCGGCCTCGGTTCCTCCTGCGGCGGCTGCCTGGCCGAGGGATAAGGAGCGGCGAGGAAACTTGCGGGGAGGACCGGAGAACGTTTTTCGTCTTTCGTTTCTCGTTTTTCGTAGTGGCGTCCCTTGCCCTTCCCAAAATTTTTCCTTCCCGCCCGTTGGAGGGACGGACCCAGGTGCCCGCCCAGGGCGCGTGCTTCGTGGTCTGTATCGTAATGAGCTGGACCTGGCAGCAGATACGAATAGCCAAACCCGGCAGATTAAGTCCCCCGGTGCAAAAGGGTTTATTTATAGTGCTTTCAAGCCCTTATAGAATAAACTTCACCCCCCTTTTAGGAAAGAGGGGCACAAGACACGCGGTTTCAGGGCCACCTCTACGGGGAAATACACCCATGGGTACCCTCCTGGACAAAGATACGGCCAGGGGTGGCCGTGAGTCTAAAACTCCCTCACCCTGAAAACAACTGCCCTATCGAGCCCCAGCGGCGGGTGAAGAGGCGTTCGGCCAGGTGGAGGATCAGGAAGACCCAGTGGTAGCCCGAGGTCCGGAGGTTGCCGTGTTGCAGCCATTGGCGCCCGGAGCTCGAAACCGGCGGCGTCAAGAGCCGGAGGCAGGTGAGGCGCCGGAGCCTGATCACCAGGTCCAGGTCTTCCGGACGCCGATGGCTATAGCCTCCCAGGGTGAAGAACAGGTCCCGGCGGACGAACAGGGCCTGATCGCCATAGGGCAGGCGAAAGAGGCGGCTGCGCCAGTTGGCCCCCCAGGCAATGAACCTGAGGAAGGGGGTGGGCGGGATCAGACGGAGTTCGAAGGCCCCGGCCCCGACCCGGGGGTCCAGGACGGCCCGGCGCAGGGCAGCCAGATGGTCCGAGGTCAGAACGGTGTCGATATGCAGAAATATGAATAAATCTCCCCGGGCTACCCGGGCGCCCGCATTCATCTGGGCCCCCCGGCCCCGGGGCGCGCTCAGCCAGCGGACGTGGGGGAAGCGGGCCGCCACTTCCCGGCTGGCGTCGGTGCTGCCGCCGTCCACCAGGATAATTTCTAGATCCGGGGTCCGGGGGAGATTTGACAGGGCCCCGGCCAACATCGGCGCCTCATTCAAAACCGGCAGGATGAGGGACATGACCGGCTGCGGAGACAGGGCGGCACCATCAGGGATCGCGGCCTCCTGGCCGGCCCCTCCCGGAGCATGGGAGGCATGGCCGGGGAACCGGGACGTAACCCCCTCTAATCTTCCCTTAATGGCGTAGCTCACAGCATGACCGCCCTGCTCATCATATTTGCCAAGGAACCTCGCCCGGGACAGGTGAAAACCCGTCTCAGCCCCCCCCTGTCCCCTGAGGAGGCCGCTCAACTTTATCACAGCTTTCTCCTGGATATCCTGGAAGAAATGGCCCGAATGCCGGAAGTGCGCCTGGCCGTGGCCTTCAGCCCCCCGGGGGCTCAGACCTTTTTTGGCGGCCTGGCGCCGCCGGGCACAGACCTCTTCCCCCAAGAGGGGGCGGATTTGGGAGAACGCATGGCCCGGGCCTTCGCCCGGGGCTTTGCCGCGGGTTTCGGCCCCGTTCTGCTCAGGGGCAGCGACGTCCCCGACCTCCCGGCCGCGGTGGTGGCGGAGGCCATTGAAGTGCTGGCGTCCGGCCGGGCCCAGGTGGTGTTGGGGCCTGCCACCGACGGCGGCTACCACCTGGTGGGTCTGGCCGAGCCCCAACCCCGCTTGTTCCAGGGGCCGGCCTGGTCCAGCAGCACGGTCTTGTCGGACACTCTGGACCTGGCCCGGCAACTGGGTCTCAGGGTCCACCTCCTCCCCCCCTGGGCCGACATCGACACAGGTGACGACCTGCGAACGTTCCTCAACCAGGTCCGCCCGGCGCCGCAGCCGGGATGGCGCAGTCAGGAACAGGCCCGGAGACTGCTTGGCCTGCCGGGTCCCCAGCAACCCGAATCGGCGGGATAATCCGAAGGTTTCCCTGCCTGGACCTACCCGGCCAGAACTATGCCGTGGAGAAGTTATGGTTATAGTGTTTGCCTTAAATTCTTTCCACTTGGAGGTTCTTAAATCCCCCTTTTTCAAAGGGGGACTTTAGCAGCAATTCCTTATAGTTCCCCTCTTTGCTCAAGGGGGGTTGGGGGGGTCAGCATGATGCCGCCGTCGGAAATTACTTTTGGCAAACGCTATATAGGGCGTGCCGTACACGCCGACTTATGGCTGGACCGGGCCACCCTATGATGATGAACCCGGGCAATCCGCCGCCGTCAGGTCCCAGGTCTATCTGTTAAGAATTCCTCCCAGTACCCGCCTGCCTGGGCGTCCAAAACGGATAAATTCGCGGCTTCGCCTCCACATTTTATCGTTTTAAAGGGAGAATTGAGATAAGATTTCCCCAGGAGCACGGTGTGGCCAACCTTCAAAGTGTTACTCCGCCGGTCACCGGCAAAAAGGCGTCCGTCCTCCGCCCGGTCCTTTTTTTGCTGTTGATCGTGGCGGTGATCGCCCTGCAGTATTTTCACCTGGAGCAGTACCTGGACCAGGAGCGCCTGCGCCGGTTCGGAGCGGCCCACGAGGTCCTGCTGCCCCTGATCTACCTGGCGGTGTGGGCGGTGGGACCGCTCTTCATGCCCGGCCTCCCCATTACCCTGGCCGGCGGCGTGCTCTTCGGACCCATCTGGGGGGTAGTCTATACCGCGTTCGGCTCCACCCTGGGCGCCGGGCTGGTCTTCCTGGCGGCCCGCTATCTGGCCCGGGACTGGGTGGCCGGGAAGCTGGCCGGCACCCGGCTCATGTCTCTGGACGAAAAAGTGGCCCGGCATGGCTGGAAGATCGTCGCCTTTACCCGGCTGGTCCCCGTCTTTTCGTTCTCCCTGCTGAACTACGCCTTCGGCCTCACCCGGGTATCTTTCTGGCCCTACCTGGCCGCCACCTTCGTCTGTATGCTGCCGTCCACCATCGCCTACGTGTACTTCTCCAGCAATATCCTGGAGCTTTTTCACGGCCAGATTTCCTCAGGCCTGATTGTCGGGGTGGTCCTGGTGGTCGCGGTCAGCCTCATCCCGATAGTCTATAAATGGCGCCGGGCCAAGGCCGGGGAACCGGTGGATTTATAGCCCTGCCCTGCCGTTTGCCTCCCGCCGCCACGCTCTTCCTTATTTGTTCAGGAATGCCAGCAACTCCTTATTAAACCTGTCGGTAGCCTCCAGATGGGGGATATGTCCCACGTCGGGTATTTCCACCAGGGTGGCGTGGGGAATCAACCCGACAGTCTTTTTGCCTAAGGCCGGATACTGGCCCACCTGAGGGAGGAGTTCCTGTTTGACCCTGGCCTTGCCCACCACGGTTCTATCCGCCTGCCCGATAATCAGGAGGGTTTTGGGCTTGAGATAGGGAAATTCATGGCACACCGGCTGTTCATAGATCATCTGGTAGGTCAGGGCCGACGACTTGGCCAAACGGGGATAGGCACCGCTCAATTTCCAGCGGGCCGCCACCTGGACATAGGCATCATATTCCGGCTTCCAGCGGACATAGTAAGACTGGTGATATTTGCGGATGGCCGCCTCTTTGGCGTTTAATTCATTGGCGTACAGCGCCTCAAGGGGAGCATAGGGCACAAAAACCCGGTAATCCTCCAGGCCGATGGGATCTTCCAGGATGAGCCGGGTTACCGTTTGCGGATACATCAGGGCAAACCTGGTGGCCAGCATGCCTCCCATGGAATGTCCCACCACCGCCACCTCTTTTATCCCCAGACTATCCAGCAGCTTTTTCGTATTGGCCGCCAGCAGGTGAAAACTATAGTGGATATCGGGCTTGGCGGATTTTCCGAACCCGATCTGGTCGGGAACCACGACCCGAAACCCGTTCTGAGACAGAAAGGCGATGGTCTTCTCCCAGTAGGCGCCAAAAAAGTTCTTGCCATGTAAGAGCAGGACGGTTTTGCCGTTGGGATGGGCCGGCATAACGTCCATATAGGCCATCCTTAAATCCTGGCCTTCGAGGTGCAGAGGCAGAAAGTCAACCTTATACGGGTAGGCATATCCTTCCAGGGTTATGGAGAGCGGTTTGAGTTCCTGAGCCAGCGCCCCCGAGGGCAGGCACCAGATGCACAGCAACAAGGCGGGTAACCACTTTTTGATTTGATCACGTCGCATGGGTTCTCCTCATCGACCCGGCGATCCGGGCCAGGGGCTCGGGGGCCACAGTTTATCCCTCGTGTATCGCCCCAGGTTCGCCTTACCAAAGGTTGCCGTTTTTTGCTCCCTCCCCCTTGTGGGGGAGGGCCGGGGTGGAGGTGAAATTGCCGAGTATTGCTTCAACTTCTCCCTTTCCCACCAGGGGAGGGGGAGTTAGGGAAGCCAACATTTTGCCAGCTGGCTTGGGGACACGACCCTAGCCCCGGATGATTTTTTCCACCTGGATGTCGTGGACCTTGAGGAGCTTCCACAGGGTCACCCGGCTGATACCCAGGAGGCGGGCCGCTTCGCTCTTTTTGCCCCCGGCCTCGTTAATGGCGTCGATCAACCGCTGGCGTTCGTCCGCCGTCCTTCCGGCCCGGGCCACCCGGCGCTCCCGGCGCGGGGTCGCCGACCTCGGGAGAAACGTGGCCGGGAGGTGCTCCGCCTGAATGACCCCTTCGGGACACAGGACAAAGGCGTACTCAATGACATTGATGAGCTCCCGGACATTGCCGGGCCAATCGTGGCTGGTGAGCAGGTCCAGGGCCGCGTCGCTGATACCGGTGAGGGGCTTGCGGGTCTGGCGCCGGGCCCGGTCGATGAAGACCTTGACCAGCAGGGGAATATCCTCCCGACGCTCCCTTAAGGGGGGCAGGTGAATGGGAATGACGCCGATGCGGTAATAGAGGTCTTCCCGGAACCGGCCCAGGGCCATGAGCCGGTGGAGGTCCTTGTTGGTGGCGGTGATGACCCGGACGTTCACCGGGATGGGGGCATGGTCCCCCACCTTCTCGATGATCTTTTCCTGGAGCACCCGGAGCAGCTTGGCCTGGGTGGCCATGGGCAGGTCCCCGACCTCGTCCAGGAAGATGTCCCCGCCGCTGGCAGCCTCGAAGCGCCCCACCCGGGTGCGGTCGGCGCCGGTGAAGGCGCCCTTAACGTGGCCGAAAAGCTCGCTCTCCAGGAGGGATTCGTTGAGGGCGGCGCTGTTCACCTTGATGAAGGGACCCTGGTGCCTGGGGCTGAGGCGGTGGATGGCCGCGGCCACCAGCTCTTTGCCGGTGCCCGACTCCCCGTAGATCACCACCGGCGCCTCGGATTGGGCGGCGCTGGAAATCAGGATGAACAGCTGCACCATGACCGGCGACTTCCCGATGATGCCATGGAACCCGTCGTCCTTGTTCAAATCCTGGCGCAGACGGGAAATGAACAGCTGCATCATGTCCGGAGACTTGACCGGCAGGTCGTAGGAAGGCTCCTCCCGGCTGAGTGACCGGCGCAGATGCGAAATGACCCGTTCCTTGGCCTCCACCTCGCTGAGATCGGTGAAATTCTCGACCCCGGCCACCACCTTGCCGTTGCTGTCCTTGAGGATGGCGGCGTTTTTCAGCACCGGCAGGGGGGTACCGTCCTTTCTTTCCAGCACGCACTTGCGCCGCCGTACATGCCCCTGCCGAAACAGCTCGCATTCTTGGTACTGGCCCCGGCTCATCGAATCCATGCAGGTATGGCACTTGAAAATGGTGCAGGGCTGGCCGACGAGTTCCCCCCGGCTGTAACCGGTGATCTTCTCCATGGCCAGGTTGACCGACAGGATCACCCCCTCCACGTCCACCACCACCAGCCCGTCCACCATGGTGTCAATGACGGTCTTCCAGAAGTTCTCCTGGCCTTCTTCAAACAGGGTCTCTGGAACATCCTGCCGGTCCCGATAGGCTTTCCCTCCCAAATGAGTCTCCTTTACAGCATGATGGACCCGTGGCCAGGTGACCGCGAAGCGGGTCACAGCATTGAGGCGACACGGGAAAATCAGGTTTTTTATCCCCCCCCCTTCACGAAAGCAGGGGGGGGGTATAAGAGCTTGAAAACTCCTTGCCTGCTCTCGTTTCACCGGGGGACTTAACCTGAATAGTCCGGTGCTCCCAGCCTGCATCCGGGCCTCAGGCAACTCACCACTATCCCGGCTTGATACCGCCTCACTCGCCTCTGGCCTATCCGGGCCAGACGCTATCAGGGTTAATGGTTAACGGTTAAACAGTTTACGTCTGTTAATTATAAACGATTAACATTTCCCCGCCAATCAAATAGGCGCATCCCCTGAAATATCCTTTACTTCAAACTAGATATGCACATTAGCTTAGAAGGCGCTTCCTGGCAACGCCTTGGCTAAATTCATGTAGTAGCCCTGGAAGACCGATCATCAGGAAGAATTTCCCGCCTCGGCGTCACCCCAAATGCCTTGGGGAACCGGGATGACCCCGGAAAAGTGCCTAAAAAGTGGGAATAGTGGATTAAAAAAACGGCTGTACCGGCCCCCGGTCGCAAGTCTGTCCTTCCCATGGGGTCGGGCCTGAAAGTCTGGGAAGCCGGGATTTCCCGGTCCGTAACTCATTGACAATTTGTAAAAAGTTATTATTTGTTGGTTGGCACTATATTTGCTTTGCTTATTAAAGGTACAAAGCTCGCGTCCCATGAACCTGAAGTCTCCCGGAGGCCGGGACACGGGGCCTTCCTTTGCGGATTAGGCTTTAAACCAGGGTCCTGGACCCATCACCTAGCGGATCATCCGGTCAGATGCCAGCGCGTTTGACCATATTATTTATCCAGGAGGAATGCATGCGTAACAAAACTGGATTCATCATCTTTTTTCTGGCCGCCATGGTCGCGTTAGCCACCCTGGCCCTGGTGGAGCCTTCCTGGGCGGGCAAGCTGGAGGAGGCCATTGCCAAGACCCCCGTGGGCACCGGTCCGGGCATGATCCATCCCGACATGCCCAAGGGGTTCATGGAAATTCCCGGCGCCCCCCACTCTTTCTGGCTGTTCTACATCCTGTGGGGCATCTGGGTGGGCTGGATCTTCTCGTCGGTGGGCGCCTTCGGCGGCATCATGGCCGGCGTCGGCCACATCACGGTCTTCGGCCTGGCGGATTACGGCCGGAGCTTTAAAAAAACCAGCCCGACCTTGAACAAGCTGCTCACCGACTCCATCCGGGTATCCAACCAGTACCTGGTGGGCTTGTCGGCCCTGATCTCCTCCACCACCTACTACCGCATGGGCCGGTTGGTGCTCCCCTTGGGACTCTGTCTGGCCATCGGCGGCATCCTGGGCGCCTACTTGATCCCGGTATTGACCGCGGGCAAGATCAACCTGAGCGCCTATCTGGGTTATTTCGGGCTGGTAGTCTTCGTGATTGCCGGCGTCCTGTACTATGATACGACCCCCGCGGGCCAGGCCAAGAAGAAAGAGGCCAAGGCCGCAGCCAAGGCCTTTGAAGAGGCCCATATCAAGAAGGCCGCAGCCGGGGAAAAAATCGATGCCCGGGCCCACGGGGTTAAGGTCACCCATTGGGGCTTAAAAAGATTTCCTTTACCTTCTATGGCGTCGAATTCTCCTTCAATCCCCTCTGGCCGTTGCTGGGCGGTTTCGTCATCGCCGCTATTTCCTCCTTCATCGGGGTGGGGGGCGGCTTCCTCTACGTGCCCTTCCTGACTTCGGTGGCGGGCCTGCCCATGTTCATCGTGGCCGGCACCTCGGCCCTGGCGGTCCTGGTCAGTATGGTCACCTCCATTTTTAGCTATATGTTCATCAAAAGCGTGCCCGTGGACTTTGTCATGATCGGCACCGAGTTGATCGGCATCGCCATCGGTTCCGTCCTGGGGCCGATCACCTCCAAGAAGATTCCCGAGATTTGGCTGAAGCGCCTGTTCGTGGTTCTGGCCATTTATGTCGGACTGCGTTACATTTCTAAAGGCTTCTTTGGCTACTCCATCGTACCTCCGTTTGGTTGATACGCATTCTTAGGTTAAACGCGGTGGGGCCGGGTTGACCGGCCTCACCTCCTATTCTCTTGTGCCTATGCCTATGCATCCAATTTTTCTGTGGCTTGACCCGTATCTGATTTGGTTTTATCGGATAACAGGGTACGCGGCGGCCAATTTTATCATCGGCACCTTTGCCTTGGCCCTGATCTCCGTGATCATCGGGGAGTGCACCATCTCGGTGGCGTATCTCTTCGCCAGGAAACGCATCGAGCGGATCACCGATGAGACGATCCGGTATCAGAATCTGTCCATCGATGCCTTGACCGCGGGGGACAAAGGGGCCTATCAGGCCGCCAACCGGTTGGCCAACGACGCCTTCGGGTACTCGTTTTTCATGCAGATCGCCCTGTCCGCGGCGTTTCTCTGGCCCATCTGCTTCGCCCTGGCCTGGATGTCCTACCGCTTCCAGGAGCTGCAGTTCCCCGTACCCTACCTGCATTTTTCCCTGGGGTACATCGCGGTCTTCGTGTTCCTGTTTGTGGCGGCTTATTTTGTTTTTAAGCCGGTGAAGTACCGGATTCCCTATTTCCGGCGGATTAAAGAGATGCTGAAAACGTCCAGCCTGTCGGCCCGGAAGCTGAAAAGCTTCGGTGATCTGCTGTCCCAGGGTGGGGCCGGCAAACCCACCGGGGCCGGCGCCGACAAAGCGAGCCCGTTGCCTTGACCCGCCAAACTGGTGCTAACAGGCCGGGCTTCTTGGTTGATAACTATTTGTATCTATACGATAATTTAATAAAATATCATTAAAGTCGCAATCACGCAGAGGAAGGTCCTGACATGGCAAACGAAGTCTACAGCATTTGCTTCATGTGCACGGTGCGCTGTCCCATCCGGGTCCTGGTGGAAAATGACGACGTGAAGTGGATCGAAGGCAACCCCTTTGTTCCGGGCCTCGAAGGGGCCTTGTGCGCCAAAGGCTCCGCCGGGTTGGCCCTGCTCCACGACGACCAGCGGCCCCAGCACCCCATGATCCGCACCGGCCCCCGGGGCGCCGGTGAATGGAAAAAGGCCACCTGGAACGAAGCCCTGGATTACGTAGGCGACAAACTCAAAGAGACCATCAAGCAGCACGGCGGGCAGAGCGTGGTCTTCGGGGAGCGCACCAATCTCAACACCCACATCAGCAAGACCTTCATGAAGGCCATCGGCTCCCCCAACCATTTCACCCATGACGCCCTGTGCAAAGGCTCGCTGAACACCGCCTTCCGGAGCCTCACGGGCTTTACCGACGCCCAGGTGGGGGTGGATTACGCCAATACCAAGTACATCGTCATGTACGGGCGCAATATCTTCGAAGCCCTGGAGATCAAGCCCATCAACAACCTGTTGAACGCCATGGAAAAAGGGGCCAAGCTCATCTATATCGACCCCCGGATCAGCATTACCGCCACCAAGGCCGACCGTTACCTGATGATCCGGCCCGGCACCGACCTGGCCCTCAACTACGCCCTGATCCACACCATCCTGAAAGAACGGCTCCACGACGCCCTCTACGTCCGGCGCTGGGTCAAGGGCCTCAAGGAACTCCAGGCCTTTGTGGAGCCCTATACCCCGGAATGGGCCGAGGCCGAGACCGGTATCCCGGCCCACGAGATCGTCACCCTGGCCCGGGAAGCCGCGGCGGCCAAGCCGGCAGTGATCTTTCACTACGGCTACCGGAGCGCCCATCATCCCAATGAGATCCACCTCCGCCGCTCCCTCATCATCCTCAATGCCCTGATGGGCAGCATCGAGGCCAAGGGCGGGATCTTCTTTAAGAAAGGACCCAAGGCCGCGGGCCGGGGGGACATCCACAAGTACGTGGAGCAGGAATTCCCCAAGATCAAGGCCCCCCGCTTTGACGGCTCAGGCGTTGACAAGTTTCCCATTGCCGACGCCTCTCACGGCAATCCCCAGATGCTGGCCCACGCCATTTTGAACGAAGACCCTTATCCCATCAAGGCCCTGATTGTCAACCGTTTCGAGCCGCTCCAGTCCATCCCGGACGCCGCCACTACCAAGAAGGCCCTGGACAAACTGGACCTGATCGTCGCCATCGACGTCAATTTCAGTGAAATCGCCTGGTATGCCGACGTCATCCTGCCGGAATCCATCTACCTGGAACGGGCCGATTCCATCCAGTTGATCTCGGGGCTCAAACCCCAGCTCTACCGGCGCCAGCAGGCGGTGAGCCCCCGGTATGACACGCGTCCCGCCTGGCTCATCCTCAAGCAGATCGCCCAGCGCCTGGACCTGGGCAAGTACTTCCCCTATGAGACCATCGAGGATATCTGGAACTTCCAGCTCCAGGACATGGGGGTGATCCATCGAGGACTTCGACGCCAAAGGCTTTGTGTCGCTGACGGATCAGACCCTCCTGTGGGACCGGGAAAAAGGCATCAAGTTCAAGACCCCGTCGGGGAAGTTTGAACTGGTCAGTGCGCTGATGGAAGGCGCCGGCTTTCCATCCTTCCCGCCCTATACCCCGGTGCCCAAGTCCAGCAACGGCGATTTCAAGCTCCTGGTGGGCCGCTGCGCGGTGCACACCCACCTGTCCACCCAGAACAACGTTTACCTGAGTGAACTGGTGCCGGAGAACTTCTTGTGGATCAACACCGAGGCCGCCAACCGCTTAGGCATCAAGGACGGCCAGGAGGTCGAGGTGATTTCGCCCCAGGCCACCTCCCGGGTCAAGGCCAAGGTGACGGATTTTATTCACCCCGAGGCGGTCTTCATGCTGCACGGGTTCGGGAAAACCGTGCCGGTCCAAACCCGCTGCTACCTGAAGGGGGCCTCCGACGCCGTGCTCCAGGAAAACATCTCGGACCTGGTGGGTGGCAGCCCGGCCCTGGACCAGACCACGGTGCAGGTTAGACCGGTTCATTAGAGACCAAAAGGTTGATAACCGTCGGGGCGGGGTTTAACCCCACCCCTCGATAAAGCGGTAGCACATTCTGTTTCGTTTAGGCTGCCTAAACGTTGCCGGAGGATGGCATGAGTCAATACTATCTGTTGCAGGACCAGAAGAGATGCATCGGCTGTTTGAGCTGTGAAGTGCATTGCAAGAGCAACAAGGGCCTCCCGCCGGGCCCCCGGCTGGGCCAGATCATCAGCGTCGGCCCCAAGCTGGTGGGCGATGTTCCCCGGATGGGCTTTGTGTTCATGCCGTGTTTCCACTGTTCCGATCCCTGGTGCGTGCCCGTCTGCCCCACGGGGGCCATGCGCAAGCGCCCCAAGGACGGCATTGTCTATGTGGAGCAGTCCCTCTGCGTGGGGTGCAAAAGCTGCATCTCCGCCTGCCCCTGGGGCGCGCCCCAATGGCAGCCCCAGATCGGCAAGGTCATCAAGTGCGACTACTGTATGGACCGCATCGACCAGGGGCTGAAGCCGGCCTGCGTGAGCAAGTGCGTCACCCACTGCCTCCACTTCGGGGTGGCCGACCAGTTGGACGCCAGCCGCCGGGAACGCCTCGCCAAGGCCGTGGCCTTTGAACTGGACACCGTGGTCAGCGCCCGCTAGGCCCTAACCGCACTGCCGGAGCAACCTTATGATATCAGCATCTTTCGGCCCCCCGGGGTGCCGGCGACGCTACGGGGCCACCCGCCCCGTCAGCCAGACCGGTCTGCCCTGGCCGGCTGAAGAGAGGTTTAGCCGATGATCGCCAGCCAATTCCCCCTGCTACAGGTCAATATCTTCACCTTCCCCGGCAAAGCTATCGCCGAGGCCGAAGCCGTGCGCCAGGCCTTTATCGATACCCTGAAACAGCGGGCCTTCGACGAACTGGGCCCCCTGGATGTCCAGCTGGTGGGCTGGCGGGGCATCGAGGGCCGGGACGTCATGGTGGAAGTGCGCTATGAAGGGGCCTCCAGCCTCTACGAACTGGTCACCCCGGATATGGTCCCCCGGATCATCCAGAGCCACCTGGACGAACACCGGCCCGTCCGCCGCTGGGTGGTGGGCAAGGATTATGAGGCCTACTACGAACCCCAGAAGATGTACATTTCCGAACTCCTGGGCAAGATCGACCCCCAGTGCCTGGAAGAATATCAGGACTTCGACGGCTACAAGGCCCTCCGGTCTTTTTACAGCCAGGGGTTCGACTCTTTCCTGCAGAAGGTGGTGGCCGCAGGGTTCTGCGAATTTTCCCGGACCACCAGCACGGCTTTCGGCGCCGCCTGGTGCGAACTGCGGGTAGAGAAACAGCGCCCCATCCTGGTGGTGAACGCCGCGCCGCCTTATCCCCAGGCCACCGCCGAGATGCTCCTGCTGGAAGGCGTGCCCCACCAGGTGATCGAGGGCATCCTGCTGGCGGTCAACACCCTCCAGGCCGAGGCGGTAATCGTCTATCTGCCCGCCGAGGCCACCCTGGCCCGGGAGCGCCTGCGCTATCTGCTGGGACAAGTTGCTCCAGAGCAACGTCCTGCCGCCGGATTATAAGCCGGTGCACCTGGAGATCGTCGCCAGCGAGCCCCGCTTTCTCGTGGAAGACGAGGAACTGTTCAGCCAGTACCTGCACTCCACCCTGCCCACGTCCTTTTGGAAAAAGTATCCCAGCCCCACCTTCCTGTTCCACGGGTTGGGCACCATCGCCGGGCTCCCCTTCATCGCCCAGACCCCGGTCTCCTGGTTCCGGAAACTGGGTATTGCCTGCGCCCCCGGCACCATGATCTTTCGCCTTATGGGGGCCGTGGAGCAGCCCGGTTTTGTCGAGGTCCCCCTGTCCACCACCCTGGGTGATGTGATCAACGGGGTGGGCGGCGGCTTCCGCCACGGCCGGACCCCCAAGGCCATCCTGGTGGGCGGCACCCTGGGGGGTATCTTTCCTCCCAACTTCCTCCAGGTGTCCCTGGGCCACGAGACCTTCCGGGAACTGGGGGCTTCCCTGGCCCTGGGAACCATTCAGGTCCTGGATGAGAAGGATTGCATCATCGCGCTGGTGCGCCGGCAGATCGACTTTCTCCTGGATCAACCCGGGGCCCAATGTCCTACCTGCCATCAATCCCTCATCCGCATCCGGGATCTGCTGGCCGAGATTGCCGGCGGCGAAGCTACCGGGGACACCCTGGAGGAGCTGAAGACGGTCTGCGAGCGGCTGAAACTCAAGGGGGGCTGTCAGTTGGGACGCCAGGCGGTCAACCCCATTCTCACCTCCCTCCAGTTCTTCCCGGACGAATACCACATGCACACGGACAACAAAACCTGTCCGGCCCGGGTGTGCCCCAAGCTCCTGCCGGCGCCGTGCCACATGGCCTGCCCGGCCGGCATCGACATCCCCAGCTACATGGCCCTGGTGGGTCAGGGCCGCTTTCTCGAGGCCCTGGAGGTGATTCGCCAGGACAACCCCTTCCCCTGGGTCTGCGGCCTCATCTGCCCGCACCCCTGCGAGCGGGCCTGCGTCCGGGGCCATCTGGATGAACCCCTGAACATCAAGTATTTGAAGGCCTTTGTGGCCGACTGGGCCACCAACCACGGCGAATATCTGCCCCTCAAACCGGCGCCGTCCAACGGCCGGAAGATCGCCATCGTGGGCTCGGGCCCCGCGGGGCTCTCCTGCGCCCATTACCTGGCCCTGAAGGGCTACCAGGTGACCGTTTTTGAAGCCATGCCCGAAGCCGGGGGCCTCTTTGTGGCCGGCATCCCCGAATACCGCCTGCCCCGGGAGGTGGTGCGCAAGGAAATCGAACTGATCCAATCTCTGGGGGTGGAGATCAAGACCGGGGTCACCGTGGGGCAGGACGTCACCCTGGATGAACTGCGGAGCCAGGGTTATGAGGCCTTCTTCCTGGGGATCGGGGCCCACCTGGGGTACAAGCTGAAGATCGAAGGCGAAGACGACTTTCCCCAGGTCTACGACGTCATTAACTTCCTCAAGAAGGTGAACCTGGGAGACAAGCGGCCGCCGGCCGACAGGGTCGTGATCATCGGGGGCGGCAACGCCGCCATGGATGCGGCCCGCACTTGCGTACGCCTGGGTTGCCAGGAAGTCCACGTCTCCTACCGCCGCACCCGGAGAGAAATGCCGGCCCATCCCGAAGAAGTGGAACAATCCCTGGAGGAAGGGGTCAAGATCCATTTTCTCACGGTGCCCATCAGGATCGGCGGCGAGCCCGGGGAGGTCCGGTATCTGGAATGTCTCCAGGCCGAGTTGGGCCGGCCCGACGCCAGCGGCCGGCGCCGGCCCATCAGCATTCCGGACAGCAACTTCCGCCTGGACGTGGGGGCGGTGATCACCGCCATCGGCCAGCAGCCCGACCTCTGTCCCTTCCCGGCGCCTCCGGTCAATACCAGCCCCTGGTGCACCATTATCACCGACCGGGGCAACACTCGCACCAGCGTGGCCGACATTTTCGCGGGGGGCGATTCGGTGACCGGCCCCGCCACCGCGGTGGAGGCCATCGCCGCGGGCAAGCAGGGCGCCCTGGATATTGACTATTACCTGACCGGGGCCACCGGTCCGGCCCCCAGCGTCAATACGCAAAAGCGCCAGCGGGTGCCGTTTTTGGGCATTCCGGCCGAAACCAAGATCACCAATCACCGGGTCCCCACGCCCTTTCTCGACATGGAGCAGCGCCGCACCAACTTCGACCGGGTGGAGCTGGATTACACCCCGGAGCAGGCCCAAAAAGAGGCCCAGCGCTGTCTGCGCTGTGACATCTGCATCCGCTGCGGCGCCTGCGAGCGGGTCTGCCGGGACACGATGCAGGTCTATGCCTTGAAGTTCACCCAGATCAGCACCACCGAACGGATGCTCAGCGATTACGGGCGAGCCCAGGAACGCTGCATCGCCTGCGGCGCCTGCGCCTTGACCTGCCCCACCGGCGCCATCGAATATATCGAGGCCCCGGATCACCGGGAAGTGCGTCTCTGCGGCACAATCCTGAACGAACTGGAAGTGCATATCTGCCAGGGGTGCGGCGGTCCGCTGCCCCCGGCCCGCTACCTGGGATACGTCAGTTCTCACAGCGACACGGTAATGGGCAAGCAGGTGCTGCGCCGCCTCTGCTCGGCCTGCGCCCGGGAGCAACGGGCCCAGGAGTTTGTCAAGTTATAGGACCATATCCCGGTGGCTCCTGCCGACCCGGAGTCTTTCCTGGAAGGGCAGGCCCCTGTGTCCGCCCTCAGGCGGGCACACCCGCGGGCGCGCCCCTACGGACCGTGAACTTTCTTTCTTCTATGAGCGCAACTTGAGACCTCGGCTAAAGTCCCCTGACCTGTCATTCTGAGGGAGCGGAGCGACCGAAAAATCTCATAAGTACGCGAAAGTACGAGATTCTTCGCTCCGCTCAGGATAACAAAATGGCTTTGCGCAGAGCTCTCAACTTGGTATCACGCACCATTCTTGGTGCGTGGAACGCACCCTACGCAGGGAAATTTCCTTTTTGAGCCGCAGATTGCTCTGATATGGCCCCTGCTTAAACAGCCCTGCCGATCCCCCACCCAATCAACAAAAATTTCCCCGGATAATTGCCACCCGGCCCCGGACCTTAGCCAAAACTCTTTAAGGAAGACCTCGATAGAGGTATAATCCCCGGCAAGCGGCTTAAACCTTTGGCGAGGAGGCCTGGATGAAATCCAACCTGAAATGGACCACGGCCCTGGCAGCACTGTTGGCAGCCTTGCTCTTTCTGCCCTCGGCCTGGGGACAGTTAAGAGTCAGATCGGGGGCCTCGTCCAGGTCAGGCGGCATCCTGCATCCCAAGGAATTGGAACGGCGCATCTTTCAGCTTACCAACGAGGCCCGGCGCAAAAACCGCCTGCCGGCCCTTGATTGGGATAAAGACTTGGCGCTCAAGGCCCGGGAGAAAAGTGACGACATGCTGAAGCATAATTACTTCAGTCACACCAGTCCCGATGGCAAAACCCTGAAGGATCGCTTCCAGGAGGAAAAGCCGGCGTCCATCAGGAACATATCCCGGATCGGCGAGAATATTTACATGGGGGCCAGGCTGGATTATACCACCGACATTAAGACTCAGGCCCGGCTCATTGTCGATGGCTGGATGACTTCTCCGGGCCACCGCCGGAATATTCTCGACCCCCTATACACCCACCTAGGCGTGGGGGTGGCGGCCAAGGACAAAATGTGTTACGCCACCCAGGTCTTTGCCGGAGTGAAATCGCGCCCGTAGTGAACCGGTCGCGCCGCAGCTTGGTGGCGCTCGCCCGGTCCAGACCAGGCTGACTGCGGCAAGTTGCTGAAAGGCAAGCGCCCCGGCGCCTAAAACCATTTTCCCTTTGCAACAAAACAAATTATTCAGATAACCTATTGGTATCACCGTCGGGGCGGGTTTCAAACCCGCCCCGCTAAAACCCACCAGGAATAAGACCAACCCATGACTCTAAAAAAAGATCCGCAGTTCAACTGGTCCGACAAGATCCTGGCGGAGTGCATCGGGGAGGAGCTTCCTCCCTGTCAGGCCGCCTGTCCTCTGGACATCCGGGTGCGGGAGAAGCTGCGCTTGATGCAGCAAGGCGACCTGGCCGGGGCCCTGGCCGTGGTCCTGGAGCGCTGCCCCTTTCCCGGCATCCTGGGCCGCATCTGCACCCATCCCTGCGAGCGCGCCTGCACCCGCAACTCCCTGGACCAGCCTCTGGCCGTTGCCGGGCTGAAACGCTACCTGGCCGACCTGGACCCCGACGCGGTGCTGAACGTCGCGCCGGGGCCGGACCGGCCCCAGCCGGTCGCCATCGTCGGCGGCGGCCCTGCCGGGCTCATGGCGGCCTATGAGCTGCGCCGCTCCGGCTACCCGGTCACCCTTTTTGAAGCCGAGGCCTTCCTGGGAGGAGCCTTGGGGCTTTATATTCCCCCCTACCGCCTGCCCCGGGAGGTGCTGGAGCGCGAGGTAAGCGTGGTGGCGCGGCTGGGGGCGGAAGTCCGGCTCCGCACCCGCCTGGGCCGGGATGTCCACCTGGAAGACCTGCGCCGGGATTTCGCCGCGGTCTTCCTGGCCCTGGGCGCCCACAAGGGCCTCAGCCTCCAGATTCCCGGGGAAAACCTGGCCGGGGTACAAGACGCCATCAGTTTCTTAAAGGCCGTCAACGCCGGGACTCCCCCGGAAGTCGGCCGCCGGGTGGCCGTCATCGGCGGCGGCAACGCCGCGGTGGACGCGGCCCGCTCCGCCTGGCGGGCCGGGGCCGAAGAAGTCCACCTCCTCTATCGCCGCACCCTGGACCTCATGCCGGCCCTGGCCTCGGAGGTGGAGGAGGCCCGCCGGGAAGGCGTTCAGTTCCATTTTCTCACCCTGCCGGTGCGTCTCCTGGGGGACGGCCGGGTCAGGGCCATGGTGGCCCAAAAAACCGAACTGGGAGAGCCCGCGGCCTCCGGCCGCTTCTGCCCGGTGCCGGTGCCCGGCTCCGAGTTCAGCCTCGAGGTGGACCAGGTGATCCCGGCGCTGGGCCAGACCGCGGATTTTAGCTTTTTCGGACCCGGCCTGGCTTTTGACACCGCCACCATCTTCCGGCTGGAGGCCGACCCGGTGACCCTGGCAACCCGGATCCCCGGGGTCTTTGCCGGGGGCGACCTGGTCACGGGGCCCAAGAGCGCGGTGGAGGCCTTTGCCGCCGGCCGCCGGGCCGCCCTGGCCATCCACTGCTCCCTGCAAGGGGAGCCGCTGCCCCAGGAGTTGCCGCCCCTGACCAGCCGGTCCACCAGACTCATTGTGGATACCTCGGGGGCCGGGATCACCTCCCGCCAACCCATGCCCGACCTGAGCCAGGCGGCCCGGATGGCCCAGCCGGACGCCGAAGTGGAGCTGGGGTTCACCGCCTCTGCGGCCCGGGCCGAAGCCGCCCGCTGCCTCGCCTGCGCCTGCTCCCAATGCGTCAAGAACTGCACCTATCTCCAGCACTACCTGCCGCAGTTTCCGGCCACGGAAAAAGGGCTGGTCAATCTCCTGGCGGAACGGGGCCTGACCGACCCCCTGATTGCGTATTCCTGTCATTACTGCGGCCTCTGCCAGGCGGTCTGTCCCCAGGACCTCCACGCCGGCCGGGTTTGCCTGGAAGCCCGGGAAGCCCTGGTGGCCCAAGGCAAGGGGCCCTTGCCCCCCCACAAGGGCATCCAGAACTACGTCAAGTGGGGCGCCTCCCCGACCTTTGCCCTGAGCCGCCCGGACCCCGCCACCGGCAAGGCGGTCCGGGTCTTTTTTCCGGGCTGCTCCCTGGCGGGCCACGCCACCGGGGTGGTGAAGGCAGCCTATGCCCACCTGCGCCGGAAGCTGCCGGATACGGGCATCATGCTCAACTGCTGCGGCGCCCCGAGCTATTTCATGGGGGAAAAAGACGTCATGCTGGGGGTCATCGGCAACGTGGCCGGGGAACTGGCGAAGCTGGGTGCCCAGGAAATCATCGTGGCCTGCACCCACTGCTACCAGACCCTGACGGAGTTCCTCCCGGAGTTCAAAACCCGCACGATCTACGAGGTGCTGAACGAAGTGGGTCTTCCCGACGGGCCTTCACGCCCCGGGGCGGCAATCTTTAACATCCAGGATGCCTGCGGGGCCCGCCAGGCGCCCCAGATCCATGCCGCGGTGCGCCGCCTGGTGACCGACCTGGGCTATGGGGTGGAAGAGATGGCCCACAACCGGGAGCGCAGCATCTGCTGCGGCTCCGGCGGCATGGTGCCCGCGGTGGCGCCGGAATTGGCCAAGACGCATGACCGACTTCCGGCTGTCCGAGGCCACCCGGGACCTGGTCACCTACTGCGCCTCCTGCCGGGCTCGCCTGAGCAAGGCCGGCCACCCCACCCTGCACGTCCTGGACCTGCCCTTCAACCCGGCCTGGCAGCAAACCAAAACCCAGCCGCCGCCCCACAATCTCCTCCGCTGGTGGCGGCGCTGGCGGCTGAAGCATTATTTCGGGAGATTGTAGTTATTTTGAGGGAGGGAGATCAGGGCTTTTTCGTAAAGGACCCCTCCCCCGTCCCCCAAACCCTGGAGCAAAGGTGGCACCGGCGTCTCGCCGGTGCGGGTGGCTGATATTCTGGCTCCCGAGCTGCGCTTGGGAACCCTGGATGGCGCCAAGCTGTGCTTTGCACCTTATCCAATATTTACTCTAGGGGCGGCCCCCTGTGGCCGCCCAAGTGGAGATGGCAATGAGAAAGAAATCACCGCATCACGACAGAGAATGGATGGTTTTTCTGGCGGAGACACCGGTGGGGTCCCTCAAGCTCTTCTTTACGGACCGGGGCCTCAGCGCCCTGGAGTTTGCCGGGGAAGGCGCCGCTCTGGTACCGAAGCAAGACGCGCCCCCGCCGCACCTGAAGCCGCTCATCGAGGCCGCCAAACGAGAGCTCATCGCTTACTTCCATGGCTCCCCCACCGATTTTGCCGCCCTTACTCTGGACCCCCAGGGCACCCCCTTCCAGCGCCGGGTCTGGCAGGAATTACAAAAAATTCCCCGGGGCCAGACCATTTCCTACGGCGAACTGGCCCGCCGGGTAGGGAGCCCCAAGGCCTGCCGGGCCGTGGGCCAGGCCAACGGCCGTAACCCCATTCCCCTCATCATTCCCTGCCACCGGGTCATTGCCGCGGACGGCACTTTGGGGGGCTATAGCTCCGGCCTGGATAAGAAGCGCTGGCTGCTGCGCCATGAAGGCGCGAGGTAAAAGACGGTTTTCAGTTTTCAGTTTTCGGTTTTCGGTTGAAAAAACCAGTGGGGCGGGCCTCTGTGCCCGCTTATTTTTTTCTTGGATTTTTTCCTCTAACTCAGGCTAAATGAAATCGGGTCAACTTGGGCAAGGAGAGTAAGATGAGTCGAGGGAAAGCCGGGGCATTAAGGCAGTACTTTTCGGGCACGCTGCTCCTGGGATTGCTTGCGCTCATGCTTTTCACCTTTCTCCCTGCCCTCAGTCAGGAGACCCCGAAAGCCGACACCAAAAAACCCTGGACCGGCAAACTTGAAGACGGCCGGGAGATTACCCAGGCTGATTTGAACCGGATTCTCCGGGAGCATGCTTTATGGTTACAAAGTAGGCACAAAAAAGGGCACCTGGCCGATCTGCCAAAGGCCAACCTCACGGGTGCAGAACTTTTTAGAGCCAATCTGAGCAATGCCTACCTTTCTAGGGTCAATCTGACTAATGCCACCTTGGTCCACACCAATCTGAGCAAGTCAATACTTATTATGGCTGACCTGAACAAGGCCAATCTTTCATGGGCCAACCTGAGCGAGGCCTACCTTGTCCTTGCCAACCTGAGCAGGGTCTCCCTTTATGAGGCCAATCTGAGCGACGCCAATCTGAGCAGGGCCAACCTAAAGGGTGCAAACCTGGGCGGGGCTAACCTTACCGGGGCTATCCTGAGCGAGGCGTCCCTGGGCGGGGCTAAGCTTGACGAGGCTAACCTGAGCGGGGCCGTCTTCGAACCCAAGCCCGGGTCAGTATCCGATGTTAGCCTCTTACTCAATATCCGAGGGCTCGCTTCTTTGAGATATACATATTCCCCTCACGCCTTGGTGGAACTGCGGGAGACTTACAAAAAGGCTGGAATGCGGGAGCCGGAACGGGAGCTGACCTTTGCCCTGAACCACACCCGCCGGGTCAAGCTTTGGGAAAAACCAGGTCTCCTTAATAAGGTGGAGAGCCTCTTTAACCTGGTCTGCTTCGAATGGACCTGCCAGTATGGCATGAACCCCGGTCGGCCCCTGGAGCTCTTGGGCCTGGGGCTCTTTCTCTTCACCCCCTTCTATCTCCTGGCCTTGCGGAGCCGGAACCGGGAGAAGGGCCTCTGGCTGGTGCTGCCGCCGGACCGCATTATCGGCGGGGGCTCCAAAGTCAGGCCCTTCAAACTGACCGGCCACACCCCCTTCCGGCCCCTTCCGCCTGGGCGCTGGCCCAGGCTCAAGGCCAGGCTGCGCCGCGGCCTGCGCCGGGTGCGCCTGGCCTTTTACTTCAGCCTGCTCTCGGCCTTCAACCTGGGCTGGCGGGAGCTCAACGTGGGGAACTGGATTTCCCGCCTCCAGAGGCGCGAATACACCCTTCGGGCCACGGGCTGGCCGCGGACCGTGGCCGGGCTGCAGTCACTTCTCAGTGTCTACCTCCTGGCCCTGTGGGTGCTTAGCTATTTCGGGCGACCGTTCGAGTAAGGACAAGTTTTCGCCTTTACACCCCCCTTATATCAAGTTGCGATCAAACAGGTAATTTCTTTGTAGCCGCAGGCTTAACCGTGAAAACTCAAATCCCCCTAAATCCCCCTTTACAAAAGGGGGACTTGTAGGAAGCCGCGGTCTTTTCCCCCCTTCTAAAGTTAGGGGGGATTTTCATCCCCGGGAGCAACCAACCCAGTGGTCATGAACCTTTAGCTGCGCCTATACAGGTGATACGCCTGTGCCAATAATTCTTACCTCTATGACGGCAACTTTATACTACTCCCCCTGGGGCTGAGACATAAAGCTAAGCGAGTATAATGTCTCAGGGGATGAGCATGCAACGCCGTGAGATTGATCCGGAGACCAAGAAGGCAGCAGTCCTGGAAGGGCTCAGAGGCGAGAGCTCCATGGCGGATATCTGCCGCAAATACCAGATCAGCGAGAGTCTGTACTATCGTTGGCGGGACAAGTTCTTGGCAGGCGGCAGCCTGGGCGTAACGTGGCGTTCCCAAGTGCAACTTGGGAACGAGGGCGCAAAAACGAGGGCGCAAAATTTTTCGTTTGTCTGGGATTTGATATAAGAACCGAAAGTATGGTGGCCCCGACGCATCCTAACCACCGGCGAGTCGCCTGTGCCGCCTGTTTGATTGCGAGTCGGTATGAGTTGATTCTGGTGCGTAGAACGCACCCTACCCTTCTTTGATTGAAATTACCGAAAACTGGAAACCGAAAACTAAAAACCGCCTTTACGGTTTACAGCTGCGGCAGGGGCTGTAGCCCTGGAGGTAGGCATCTTTCAGAGAGGTGAAGCGCACCCGGTTGGCCTTGGCCATCTTGGCGGCCAGGGGGCACGTGGGCCGGTGCAGGCGCAAGCTGTGGCGGTTCCCCAGGTAGAAGGCTTCGTCTGGCTGGAGCAGTTGCC
>CAVXZU010000025.1:0-38819 GCA_963766185.1 uncultured delta proteobacterium
ACTTAAAACTCCCGTTTCCATCCCTTTATCGGTTGAGAGAAAATCTTTTCAGCGTAAGACAGGTTTTGCAACAGGTTATAGGAAAATGACTTGGGGTTTTGGGGGGACAGCTTTTTCCACGACGATAATTGCTCCTGGTGCAGTGAATTTATCCGGTTCAGGCTACGTCTTTGCCCGCCACCTCTCCGGCACCTTTTCCCGGTTCCCTGGAGATCACCTGGATAGGGGTGTTCGCCGGCAGATATTGGGTAGTCATCATCATCAGGACCTCGCTCTTCAGATAAAGGGGAGTGGCAACCTGATAATAAGTCCGGTTGGTTTGGGGATGGAAGGATTTTTGGCGTATCGTTGCTCCCCGCAGCACTTTTTCCTTGGAACAACGGGGGCAGGGATGATCCAGATTATAAAAAGCCTTGTAACACTTTTGCCCCAGGGGGGAGCAGCCCAGCATCTCGGCAAGATGCCGGTTGACGAATTCAATTTCGAACCTTGGGGAGCAGATATAAATCAATCCATCGAAGGCGTCGATAACCGCCTTATACTGGCCCCATAACTCCCGCCAGGCGTCCATCAGCCGCCGACGTTCAGCAGCCATGCGGATTTCCTCCTGCTGTAGCTTTTGCCTCGTGTCCATGGTCATGGTTAACCCCAGGAAGCTTCCGGGAAAGCCGGCCCCTGGGGATAAGCAAATTGGAGCCAGCCGATGAGCCTCAAGGCCCAGGAAAATATCTCCACGGGAATGGCCGTTTCCTGGAACTCATGGTAAGTGGAATACCATTCCTCGTCTCCCGGATCATAGGAGATGGTCCGCATCACTTCCCGCAATTCTTCCGGCAGCCCCAAAGCCTCGGCCGCCTCTTCCACATACGGTTTGATTTTCATGGATACCTCCTCGGCATTAGCAGCCCCGGGTCTGAAGGGATATGAGGAATGCTCCGGCTGGTACTAGTGGCGGGCCTCTGCTTCAAAAAGGCGCCAGGTGTCTTGAAAAGCGGCTTCAAAGGAACGTCCCTCCATGTAGTGCCGCGCTGTCAAGCCCATATCTTTGAGCCGTTTCGGCTGAGCCAAAAGGCTTTGGATAACACTGAGCAGACTTTCGGCGCTATCTCCCCGAATCACCAGGCCGGTTTTTCCTGGAATCAGATTCTCCTGGGGGCCGCCGAAATCAGTGACGATGACCGGGATCCCCGAGGCCTGGGCCTCCAGCACCACGTTACCGAAGGTGTCGGTGGTGCTGGGGAACAGGAACAGATCGCAAGAGGCATATGCCGCCGCCAGGTCCTCCCCTTGCAAATATCCCGTAAAGGTGCAGGGAGTGCCGGCCAGTTCCTGCTGCATTTCCTTCAGGTAGGGACCATCCCCCACGATGACCAGATGGATGCTGGAATTGTCCTGGATCAGGCTTTTAAATGCCCTGACGAGAATTTCCAGGTTCTTCTCTTTGGACACCCGTCCCACGTAGAGGAGTTTCGTTTCGTTTCTCACCTGAAACCGGCTCTCTAAAAAGCCGTTGCGCTTGGCGGGATTGAACAGTTGCAGGTCTACTCCCCTGGGGAAAATACGCATCTTGTCGCCCTTGACCCCTCTCTGTTGAAGTTCCTCGGCCGTGCTCCGGGACGGCACAAAAACCAGGTCCATCTGGTTGTAAAACCAGACCATATATTTCCACATGACCTGGACGATCATCGGATCTTCCGTGAGATATTGGGCATATTGGGGCAGGGCCGTGTGATACGTCCCCCACAGGGGCAGCTGTAAAATGCGGGCGATGGCCATGGCGGTGAGCCCCAGGGGGCCGGGGGTGGCCGCCATGATATGCGTGAAGTTCCTGAGGTAGCAATAATCGATGATCTCTAAAACCGGCGGATGGAAAAGTTTTTGCTCCCGGTATTCCGGCAGCTGAAATACCCCGATGGGGGAAAATGTCTTGATTCCCGGCTGGGGCGGGCGCTTCTTGGTGTCACAGGTGATGATGGTATAATCTTTGCCGATCTGCCGGGCCGATTCCATCTGGCCTCTCAGAGAAAGCCCGACACCGTTGATTTCGTAAAAGGTATCGGTGAAATGGGCCATGTTGAATTGCGGGGAGGCCACCCGTTGGGAATGGGACTCGGGCAAGAATCTCCTGACCAGATCCTGGCCGAAATTGCGGTCGGCGGCGAAAGAAGAAAAAGCTGCCGTGTAGGGGGCCAGGGCCAGATACACCAGCCCGCTGGAAGTGGCAGAATTAATCAGGTCGATGAAATTGGCTCCCAAGAGAGCTCGGCGCAATTTGCGGTGGAACTGGGTGAGCATTCTTTGCGCCAGCTGATTGACCATGGCAAACCATTCATAGTCATCAGCCGGGAGGGCGGCTTGCGTGATAAACTGAGAAGTCTCTCTCTTGATTAAATTAATAAAGCTTTCGTCTTGACTCACTGAACGGAGGGAATTTCTAATACGATTATAGTAAAGTTGATATTTAGAAAAATATTTCTTAGATTCAACCTCGGACTGCAAAATCTTATCTAAAAAACCTCCCAAGCTGTTGTTTTCGGCCTGTGGCGACAGGTGGTACTTATCTTTGTAGAATTGATAGGCGATGCTGTAAAGATTGTAGCCCAGGGTCAAGGGGGTGGAAGCACGCCCCCTGACCGAGGCGGCTCCCTGACCAAGCTGTTCCAGAAAATCCTGAAATCCCTGAGCTTTATGCACCTGGGTATATTTCCGGGCGATGTGCAGCGAGCTGTGATCATCGGAGCCGCCGGTGTGATTCTTGACCCAGGGAAAGGGAATAGTGGGAATGATCTGATGTTTCTCCGTTAACTCGTTGACCTTCTCCGGGCTGAGTTCTGCACAGATGGCCTGAAGCCATTGGTTAAGACGTTCATCCCGGCCGCCATTGAATTCGAAATTTTTGAAAAGCAGGAGCAGTTGCTCAAAATGCTCCATCGTCAGGAGGTTATTGATGGACCAAAGGGGATGGGCCACGCTGTGCACAATGGCTGCGCCATTGAGATATCCTGCTAAGTCAAAGATATTATTCCGGACCGCCTGGATCTGCCGATGCTGCTCTTCGTTGATGTTGTAGGCCAGAATGTGGATTTTGCACCCATCCGGGAAATAGGTGGTGATCTCCTCACTGATAAAAGTATCGGGCAGATGGGCGATTTCCAGGCAGCCGGCGATGGTGTTGTGGTCGGTGATGGTCACCTGGGACATACCCCTCTCTTTGGCGATGCGGTAGAGGGCCAGGGGTTCGGTGTAGCATTCATGGCAACCCAGTTTTTGCAGCACCCAGTGCGATGGGCGGGTGGAATACTTGGAGTGCACGTGCAGATCAATTTTCACCGGTTTTCTCCTTTATCAGGTCAGGCAACCAGGACCGTTTCACCGGCCCGAACTTTTTCCCCGGGCCCACCATGACGTGCATGTCCGGAAGATAGGGGATGACCAAATCTACCTGGGAGCCGATGCGGATCATGCCGAAGATTTTCCCCCGGCTCACTTCTTCCCCCACCTCGACGTAGCTATCGATGCCGGCCACACTCCAACCGGCAATTTGCACGATGTAGTATGAAATCTGCCTTCCTCTGAGGCGGCTCTCTATGCGAGTCACGGTCCGTTCGTTCTGGATGATGTGACGGGAATGACGATAAAACGGGGGCCAATGCAGCAGGATGCGCCAGTGCATGAAAAACATGGGCAGGTTTTGGGGGATAGCCGGGTGATGCTTAATCGAGGCTATCCGGCCCCCCAGGGGGATGCGATTGTAATGCACGTTGAACGGACTCATGAAGATGCCGATGGAGAGCTTGGGTTGGTCCAGGTCCTCTCTGACAATATCCGTGAGGCGGGCGGCAACCCCTTGCTTGATCGTGACCACTTCCTGATGGGGCTCTACCTGGCTGACGTAGACTACGGTACCGTCCGCGGGGCTGACGATGTTCTCCCCCGGGGGTGTGATGCGGTCCGGATTCCGAAAAAACCAGACGTGACGCCAGAACAGAACACCGGCTGCCAGGACCAGCGGCGGGGCTAAGAGCCAGAGTTTCAATGCAGTTCCTTCCCGATGGAGGGGTCGATCACCCGCACCAGGGCCACCCCCGAGGAGAAGGGAAAATTCACCACCTCAAAGTATTCCTTTTCCCTTTTGATGGACTTCATCCACTTCTTAACCCCGGCGTGGGTGAGCAGTTCCCGGATGTAAATATTGGTGTCGTGCAACAAGATATAGGTGTTCTTGCGGGAACGGGCCAGCACGTTGGTAAAATCGTATTTCACATCCTCGAAAGCGTGGCTGCCGTCAATGAAGGCCAGATCCACCGGCGGCAGGTGGTAGTTTTCATATGCCGGAAAGAATTTGTCGTTGCGCATTTTGTAATGCTTGACCAAGTCATGCACCCCGAACCGCTGAAAATGGTCCCGCACCGAATTTTCATCTGACCACATGCCCCGGCCGCCGATGGTGGCCAGGGGGCCGTCATTGAGGAGGGAATAGGAGGGGTCAACGAAGGTGAGGGACCCGATGCCGTTATCCTTGATGCCCAGGGCGAAGCAGACCACGCTAAAGCCGTATCCCGAGCCGATCACCAGGGTGTGCTTGGGTCGCAAAGCCCGGACCAGAGAATAATAGAGAAACCCAAACCCCAGGTTGAGGCTCCTGGCATCCTCCCGGTGCCCAAAGGGCTTGGCGAAATGGAGAATGTCTTTCAGAAGAGTGTCGCTCAGACTGAAGCATTCCATCATCTAGTTCCTTTCTCGGTTATTTATGTAATGGGGCGTCTTGCAGCCAATGTTCCAGTACATCGTTCTTTTACCTCGTTCTTTTGATTCAGCCCCATCGCCTGAAGTGACTCCTTTGTACTCCCCTTTTGTTTGGCCCGTATTTCCTTGCTGTTAATTTTTTGTTTATGGTCCTTTTTTTCTTAGCTATTGAAATCAAAAAGGTTACATGGTTAGGCGAGATGGGCGCGTCGGCCGGGATTTACCCTGACCGAGGCGCCATCGCGAGAAAGTTCAGTCCCGGCTCCTCCTGCCGCGTCTATCCGCGGCGAGTCGGACACCCCGGGACTGGTCAGCTGCCGTTTGGGGGAAGTTTACCGTTGGTGGGTTTGGGATCGAGAGTTTTGGAGGAGCATACGGGCAGGGGGCCCAGGATGACGGTTTGCACCAACTCGCCCAAATCCTGGCGCAGTTCGGACAGGCAAAGATGGCCCTGCTCAGTGAGCTCGTAGTATTTACGCAACCGGCCTTTAAAGACCCGGATGCGGCTGTGAAACAAGCCGGATTTCTCCAGGGTGTGCAGCAGGGGATAAAGGCTGCCCGGGCTGATTTGATAACCGATCGACCGGAGGGTCTTGCTCATTTTGTTGCCGTATATCGGCCCCAGGCTGGCCTGGTGCAGCATAAAGATTTTCATCATCCCCTGGATAAAATCCCGGTGGATTTGACGAGAAATGAGCATAGTCGCTATATGACATATGTCGATTAGCAATCGTTGAGGATCGGGTTAATTTTTTGTTAAAAATGAGGCCTACTTCCGAAAAGAGGAGAATTTTTTATGGCACTGCTTGAAGACGGGCTTTCAGGATCGACAAAAAGCATCCTGGTCATCCTGGGGGTAGCGTTGGCGGCCCCCATTGTGCTTCCCGCCGTGGCTTCCATTTCCCGCCCCCTGGCTAAGACCCTGATTAAAGGTTACCTGGCCCTGGCGGACACGGTAAAGGAGTTTAGCGCCGAGGCCCAGGAGCAGGTGAGCGACCTGGTGGCCGAGGTCAGAGCGGAAAGGAACGCCGACCAGGCCGCCGCGGCGGCTGGGGCCGCAACCGGCGCAGCTGCAGACGCGGCTGCAGACGCGGCCGGCAAGAAAAAATAACCCTGAGGGAAGGCACGCAAGATGGGGAGGAAACTCAAAGGCATCACGGTGGCCCATGCCTTGCCGGGACGGGTGCGCCTCAAGATCCACGAGGTCAAGGATAACCCGGAGCTCGCCCGCCAGGCCCAGGAGAAACTGGGCCGGGTGCCGGGCATCCAGAGGGTCGAGGCCAACCCGTCAACCGGCAGCCTGCTGATCCTCTATGATTTAGCCATGCTGGCTTCCGTGGAAACCCTGGGACCTCTGGGCGAGATCTTTGGTGAACTCTTCCCGGAAGTGGCATTAGAGGAACTGGCGGCGGGATTGCAGGAACTGATGGCAGCCGGCGAAGAGGCTCAGACGACCGGCGGTTTATTGGGCGCCTTCCCTGGCGTGGGGTATCCCGGCCTCACCCGGAATTTCAGCCTGAATCTCCTTCTGCCCCTCACCCTCCTGTTTCTGGGGGGACGCAGTCTGTTGACCTCCAAAGAAACCCACTTCCCCGCCTGGTACGATTACCTGTGGTTCGCCTTCAACACCTTTGTCATGTTGGACCGGCGGTGGGTGGAGGGCGCCCCGGAGTCAACCCCGGTCCCTGAGGCTTCAGACGGTTAAGTCCGCAGACGCGGCTAGCCCGGCCCACCCCTGGGCAGGTCCCGTCAGGGCCGGAAAGAGGGGGAAGAGGCTGGTTGCCCCGGGGCAGGCTGGTGCAGAGAAGCGATAGAGGTTTATTCCCAACGAGATCAGGGACTTTTGGGCGGGCGATGGCGGCAGTCAGGAGTTTTTGGTCTTTAAATAAGAGCGCCTACCAGACGGGTCAAGGCTACTTCCATGAGACCGGAAGCCAGCGTCGTGGTGATTTTTTCCACCACGCCGTGAGTGCCGGCGGCCGAATCCAGAAGACCAAAGTGTCCGCCGCTATGATCCCGGAAATAACCCAACTCTCTTAAAACCGCGCAGATCTCCTCTTGCTTGAGGAGGTGCGGGTCATAGATGAAGAGCAAACTCCCGGTGACCGGATTGGCGGTCATTTGCCGTATGCCGGTCATCAGGTTGAACTGATGCTCAATCTCCTGGGCCCGCAGGGGGTTGCCCTTGAGTTCGGGAATTTTGAGGCGCAGCCTACCGTTCAAGGCATGGACATATGAGGCGGAACGGTTCATCAGGTTCTCCTTAGCCATAATGTTGATTTGATAGCGATTATTTTAAAGAAGGTTTGTTATAGAACAATAACCATTTTGTTAAATTTTGGTTAATTCCACACTTTATTGCGGCTGATACAGTGAATTAAGAGACGAAGCCCCCTATTTTTAATCATCACCGCAGGAATCCCCCCGTTGCCATCTCGACGCCGTTGCCAGCCAGGGTAGCTTAAATTACGAATTTTAAAAATTAACCACGCAGCTTGCATTCGCCCTCAAGTCGCCATTAAAGAAATTCAAATGATTTTCATATACGTTAGCTGCGCTTTATTTTAACCGAATGAGGAAAAAGTTAATTTTTGGTTAAAAAATTGCCTCAGTTCGGGTGAATTTCCATTAACGCCAGCCGATATGTATCGCTCTGAAGGCATTGTGCATGAATTTCATTGTGGTTATTAGATAACCTGAAACCTTTCAGGGGTGACTATGAACAGATTTGAGGTGAGGGACAGCGGGCCGGGCTTTCTCAGCCTGGCCATCGTGGAACTGAGGGATAACCAGGACCTGGCCCGGGAAATTCAGGACCGGTTCGCACCCGTCCGGGGCATTCAGCAGTTGGAAGTTGATCTCACCGAAGGTTGGTTGACGGTCTTCTTCAATTATCAGCAGTTGACTTCCCTGTTTTCCCTGCTGGCCCTCAAGGGGGCCTTTTCGGCGGTTTTCCCGGAGGTGAGCGTGGGTGAACTCACCTCATTGCTCAGTGCGCATATACAGGCTAACTAGCAGGCGGGCCGTGTCAATCATGGGCAGATTTTGGCTTTGTGGTTCATGCCGCCCGGCAGAGTAACCCATCACATCAGAGAGAAATCTCTTAGAGGAGAACCGTATGACTGAGGCGGGAAGCAAAGAACCGGTAGGCATGGGAGAAAAGCTGGGCCAGGCGGGGTCCGCGGTAAAAGACGGCATCGTTGACAGCCTCAAGGGTCTGGGCGAAATCGAGGGCCAGATGGTGACCGTGGCCCGGAACACCGTGGGCCATGCCTTGCAGGCCACCGGCTCGGCGGCTGCTGAAACCATCACTATCAGCCGGGACGTGATCAGAGGCGCCATCAAGGCCTCGGAAGAAGTGGGGACCGGCCTGATCATCACCACCAAGAGTGCGGCCAAAGGCATCATCCTGGGGGTAGCGGACGTCGGCGGTGATGTCCAACAGGCGGCCACCCAGTTACTCAAAGGCGCGGTAAGCGGAGCCGCGGAGGTCGGCGGCGACGTGGCCAAGGTGGCCGAAGGCGCGATCTCCGGGGTCCTGGAAGCTGCCGGGGAGTTAGGGGGCAATTTAGGGGTAGCCGCCAAGGCGGCGGTGGGTGGCGCCATCGATGCCGCCGGCACTCTGGGACAGTCGGCTTTGCGGGCCATCACCGATATCCTGGTGGGGGCCGTGGATGGCGTGAAAGAGGTGGCTTGCGCCGTTTTGCCCAAGCCGGCGTCTCCTGCACCTCCCGTTGACTCCGAAGCCGCGCCGGAAAAAGAGAGCCCCCGGGCCAAGAAGCCTGCCGGGGAAAAGGCCTAAAGCCCTTGACCCGCCCTGAGGCGAGCGACCATCCCTCATGAGCATGATCCAGGCCATTCATACTGCAGTGCCCGGGCGGGCAAGGTTCAGAGTCGAGGGCCTGTACAGGTCTCAAGACTTCCAGAGGATCCTGTACTACCGGCTGGCCCAGGTCAAAGAAATTACCCGGGTCTCGGCCAGCGCCCTGACCGGGAATGTCCTGGTCTGCTTCAATTCCGGCAACACTGACGAAACCATTGCCGCTCTCCTTGAAGGGATCGTTTCGGAATGCCGCACCCAGCTCTCTGCCGGCAATGGCGCCAAAGTACACCCGGAGCCCAATGAGTCGCATGCTACCGGCAGTTACTCTTACCTGGAACCGGTCAGACATTTATTCTCCTTCGTCGAGGAACAGCCCCGGGAACCCTGGCACCTGCTGGAGGCCGAGTCGGCTCTGGCGAAGTGGGAGACTTCAAAGGCTTCCGGCTTATCCCGCCAGATAGCCAGGAGAAACCTGGAGCGTTTCGGCCCCAATATGCTCCCGGAGGCCGAACCGCGCTCCGGCCTCAGCATCTTCCTGGAGCAATTCAATTCCCTCCCTGTCTATCTTTTGGGGGCGGCGGCGGCTCTCTCCTTGTTTACGGGAGGCCTGGCGGATGCCGTGCTCATCGCCGGGGTAGTGGTGGGCAATGGCCTCATCGGTTACAAAACCGAAATAGAGGCGGAGAAGACCATCCGCTCGCTGCAAACCATGGTCCGGCCCACTGCCTTGGTGGTGCGGGAGGGAGAACTGCAAGAGATCTCCACCGTTGAAGTCACCCCGGGAGACCTGTGCGTACTCCGGCCGGGGAGTTATGTCCCCGCCGACGGCCGCATAGTGGAGGCTTCCCATCTTTCCCTGGACGAGTCGGCACTGACCGGCGAAAGCCTGCCAGTGGTCAAGTCTGTCCAAGCCCTCCGGGGGGAAAATATTCCCCTGGGCGACCGGGTGAACCTGGGGTTCATGGGGACCCTGGTGACCGGCGGCGAAGGGCTGATGGTGGTGGTGGCCATCGGCAGTTCTACCGAGATCGGGCTGATCCAGTCCATGACGGGGGAGGCGGAAGCGCCGGACACCCCGCTCCAGCGGCAGCTCGACCAGTTGGGCAACAGGCTGGTGTGGGTCTGCTTCGGCCTCTGCGGCGCCGCCTTCGGCCTGGGGATTTTTTGGGGATATGGCTGGCTGGAGATGCTCCGGACCGCAGTCTGTTTAGCCGCGGCCGCGGTTCCCGAAGGCCTGCCCGCGGCCGCCACCACCACCCTGGCCCTGGGCATTCGGGACATGCGCCGGCACCACGTGCTGATCCGCCACCTACATGCGGTGGAGACCCTGGGGGCGGTGCAGACCCTGTGCCTGGATAAGACCGGCACCATCACCGAAAACAAAATGGCCGTTCGGGAGATTTTCACCGGCAAGCGGTCCCTGAGCGTGGCGTCAGGCCGCTTCTATGGACCTGAAGGTCCGGTCTCCCTGGATGATTGCGAGGAATTGGCCCAACTTATTACCGTTTCCGTGCTGTGTAATGAAACGGAGATGCACCAGGAGGACGGGGAGCTGGTCTTAGATGGCAGCCCCACCGAAAGCATCCTCATCAGCCTGGCCTTGCAGCTGGGGATTGATGTCGCCGGGCTGCGCCGGCAATACCCCCTGGTGCGCCTTAACTATCGCTCGGAAAACCGTCCTTACATGGGCAGCCTGCACGAGAACGGCGAGACGGGGCCGTTTTTGGCCGTCAAGGGAAGTCCCCTGGAGGTGCTCGGGCTGTGCGGCTGGCACCTCCGCCAGGGCGAGAAGCTGCCCCTGACAGAAGAGGACCGCTGGGACATCGAAGCAGCCAACGAAGGCATGGCCGGCAAGGCCTACCGGGTGCTGGGGCTGGCCCTGGCGTCGGGGGACGGGGTGGCCGAGAGGGAAGAACCCCGGGACCTGGTGTGGCTGGGCCTCATCGGCATGGCCGACCCCATCCGGGAGGGGGTGGCCCAGGCCATTGCCGCCCTCCACCAGGCCGGCGTCAGGACGGTGATGATCACCGGCGATCAGAGCCCCACGGCCTATGCCATCGGCCATGAATTGCAGCTTAGCCGTAATGAGCCCCTGGAAATCCTGGATGCCACGCACTTGGGAGAGATGGATGCCGAGGCGCTGCGAGCCCTGTCCCAGAGGGCCCATGTCTTTGCCCGGGTGAGCCCGGCCCACAAGCTGATGATCGTCCAGGCTTTGCAGCAGTCCGGCCAGGTGGTAGCCATGACCGGAGACGGCATCAATGACGGCCCGGCCCTGAAGGCCGCGGACGTGGGCATTGCCATGGGGCGCACCGGCACCGACATCGCCCGGGAAGTGGCGGATGTGGTCCTGGAGGAAGACAATCTAGACACCCTCCTCATCGCCATCCGCGACGGGCGCACCACCTATATCAACATCCGCAAATCGGTGCATTTCTTTTTGAGCACCAACTTAAGCGAGATCATGTTGACCGGGGTGGCCCTTGCGGTGGGCCTGGGTTCTCCTTTGACTGCCATTCAACTTCTCTGGATCAACCTGATCTCCGACATCTTTCCCGGGCTGGCCCTGTCCCTGGAGGAGGCCGAACCGGATGTTCTGCAGCGGCCGCCGCGCAACCCCCACGACCCGATTTTCACTGGTGCGGATTTTCAGCGCATGAGCTTCGAATCCGGAGTGCTCACCGCCGGCGCCTTGGGCGCCTACGGTTACGGCATGCTGAGATATGGCCTCGGAGCCCAGGCCAGTACCCTGGCCTTCCACAGCCTCACCACCGGCCAGTTGCTCCACGCGGTCAGTTGCCGCTCAGAGGCGCACAGCATTTTCAGTCATGAGACGTTGCCGCCTAACCGGTACTTGAGCCTCGCCCTGGGAGGATCCTTGGTCATACAACTCGGCGCCATGCTCATTCCCGGGGTCAGAAACATCCTCGGCCTGGCTCCGGTGGGTCTCGTGGACGGCATGGTCATCGGCAGCGCCGCGCTGCTGCCGCTTCTGGTGAACGAATCCACGAAAACCCTGGCATTGCCCGGCCCCGAGACCGAATCGGCGGTGGCCCTCCCGGATTCTCTGTCACGGTAAAAGGTAATCATGGCCGGCATGTCGCTCTTGACCGCGTTTCTCATTGGCTTATCCTGCAACCTTGACAATGTGGGAGTAGGGATTTCTTATGGCGCCCGAGGCATAAGATTACCCTTCCTCACCAACCTGTATATCGCCGTGCTCACCGCAGCCGGGACTTGCCTGGCGATGGTACTGGGGGGGAAGGCGTTCTTGCTCATGACCCCGGAAACCGGGGCCGTTTTAGGGGGCGGCACCCTCCTGGTGATGGGAGCCTGGGTGATCGTGCAGGAAACCCTGCTGCGGGGCCGTCGATCCCAGGGGCCGCAGCCGGCTGACCCCGGGCAAGATCCAACCCCGAAATCCTTTTGGCAGCGCCTGCTTGCCACCCTGGATAATCCCTCTCTGGCCGACCAGGATTATTCGGGCCACATCGACCTCAAGGAAGGGACAATCCTGGGGTTGGCCTTGCTGCTGAACAACTTGCCCAACGGGGTGGCGGCGGCCATGATCAAGCTGCCGGTGTCTCTGACCACCCTGGGCGTGGGGGTCCTGAGCGTCCTGACTCTTTCTCTGGGTCTTGGCATCGGACGCCATATCGGGGCTCACCGGAACGGTAAATGGACCTGGGTAGCTTCCGGCCTGATCCTTATGGGCATCGGCCTGATAGAAATCATGCTGGCCCTGCCGGTTCGACTTTGAGGGCCGGAGGGCGTCCATCCGGATAAACCGGGGAAAATCATCTCTGAATCAACATCGCTGTTGCCAGGGGCTGGAGTTGTCTTATGAAAAAAAATTTCATGTTCACTTCCGAGTCCGTGACCGAGGGACATCCGGATAAGATTTGCGATCAGATCAGCGACGCAATCCTGGATCATTTTCTGGAGCAGGATCCTTTTGCCCGGGTGCGGGCCGAATGCGCCATCTCCACTTCGATTCTCTTCATCGCCGCCCGTTTCGCGTCGGAGGTCAGAGCGGATATTCCGACGCTGGCTCGGAAGGTCATCAGCCAAATTGGTTATCGGCGACCCGATTTCGATGCGCAAACGTGCAGTGTTCTCACCAGCTTACAGGAATATCCGCCTTCGGCGGATTTGTTTTTTAACGAAACCAATCTGTCTGACGAGGAGATCGACAAGATCCGCGTCCGTCAACAGGCCACCATATTTGGCTTCGCCTGCCGCCAGAGCGACGTGCTCATGCCGCTCCCCATCTGGCTGGCCCATAAGCTGTCACGGCAGGTCATCCAGGCGCACAAGAATAAATCGATTCCTTATCTCTCCCTGGACGGTAAGACCCAGGTGGGGGTGGAATACCGGGACCGGCTCCCCCACCGGATTCACAGCCTCACCCTGGTGGTGAGCAGCTCCAAGGCCGTGGACTACCAGGTGAGCCCCCAAAGATTGCACGATGATATCCTGGAGGCGGTCATCCGGCCCGCCTTTGCCGAAGAAGCCATCCGGCCGGATGAGAAAACCCTGATCTCCATCAATCCCATCGAGGATCTCATGGTAGGCGGGCCGGGGGTTCATTCGGGGCTTACCGGCAGGAAGAACGACGTGGACACCTATGGAGATTATTCCCGGCAAAGCGCCAATGCCCTGAGCGGCAAGGACCCCCTGAGGATTGACCGGATCGGGGTTTACGCCGCCCGGTATGCCGCCAAGAATGTCGTGGCGGCCGGTCTGGCAGATGAATGCGAAGTGCAGCTCAGTTATTCCATCGGCTTTGCCGGTCCGGTGAGCCTCCAGGTGGAAACCTTTGGAACCGGAAAAAGAGAAGATGGGGAGATTGCCGCGCTCCTGGAGAGACATTTCGAATTCCGCCTGGCGGGAATCCTTCGCAATTTCAATCTGCGGTACCTGCCCTCTCTTAACCGGGGCGGTTTTTATCGGAAGCTGGCGGCCTACGGCCAGGTGGGACGGGCGGACCTGAACCTGCCCTGGGAAGCCACGGATAAGGTGGACCTTTTACAGGCTTCCTGATACCGCCGGGCCCAGCCTAGTCCGAGGCGATTTTACCAAGCTGATCATCAACAGAAGGGCATAATTCATGTCTACAGAACTCGCACCGTCTCAACGCCAAAGCCGGATGACCGATGATTTCTTTTATTTTTTTCTGCGCTTGCGCAAAGACCGCATCCGCAAGGTGGTGGCCGACGTCAACTCCCGCTTCCCTGAGGAGTCGGTGGAACAACGGGCCCGGCGGCTTATTTCCGACCAGGTCCAGCTTTCCTTGCTGGGGGGGTTGATTCTCGATTTGCCCACCATGATCCCCGGCATCGGACAAGCCTTGAAGATTATCGGTTTTGTGGGGGGCACCTCGGCGCTGGTGCGGATGCACCTTTACCTGATCCTGCAAATCGCCCTGCTTTACGGTAAAGATATCGATGATCAGGCCCGGGTCCCGGAGATGGTGGCGGTGGTGGCCGGTACCAGCCTGGCTGTAGGAGCGCCTTTCCTGGCCGACGCTCTGGGACTGCACCCCTTGTTGTCCATGGTTACGGGCAGCCTGGCGGCCCTGTCCATGTCCCGCCTCATCGGGGAGAGCGCCATCCGTTACTATGGCCCGCCAGCGGAGGCCAGTGCCGACGCCGCCCCCGCCCCGTCGGCATGAAGTTTTTTCATAGTGCGGTGTCGAAGTTTGCCCCTTGAACATCAACCTGCTGGCCTGGATGCCTCCGGGATGCGCTCCTGCCTTTAGGCCCAACCCGCTTTTTTCCGGCAGAATTTATAAGCCAGTCCCAGGGAAAACACTACCCCGATAACGATCATCCATTGGTTTGCCTGCAATAATTCGGGGTTCCATCTTTCCGCTAACAAGTATCCCAAGAAAATGTAACTCAGGGACCAGAGCAGTCCACCGGAATAGGTTAAGGCCGCAAACCGGGGAAAATCGAGATGCGACAATCCAGCCACCACCGGGGCGCAGTGCCGCAATCCAGGCACAAAATAACTACACATAAAGGCCCAGCCTCCCGAACGTGCCAGCCATTGGCGGAGATGATAAATTCGCCGGTACTTCTGAGACAGCCAGGAATCCGGGCGATGCAGCAGATAGTGGCCCAGGGTGCGCCCCAGCAGGTAATCCAGACTGACGCCGGTGAGGGCCCCGGCTACCACTGCAGCTACCGTCGGGATGAAGTGGAGATTGCCTTTGAGCACCAAGTACCCAAGTAACAGGAGTAACAATTCATCCGCCACCGGCGGCCCGAAAACCCCCAGGGCCAGCCACAGGAAGATGCCCAGATAGCCGTAGAGGTTCAAATAATGATAAATAGCTTCCATCCGGTTTCCTCCCTTCCTTATCCAACTAACTAAACCATTGTCAAAAAGGTTCGCCTGATAATAATATATAATTGTTAGGATAATTTTATTGTAACGTTAATTTTCCATTGAATATTGGGAACGCCTGCCTACCAATTTCCTCTCGTATTGAGCCGTATTATTGCATCTGAATCGGTGAAACCGCAGGATAGAACAAGGTCGAATCAACTTTCTTGGGTGAATTCTTTAAAGAAGGGCAGATTCCGGCGTACTGTGCCGACGGCGTTGGCCCGCCAAGGTAATCCCATCTTTAAAGAGATAAAAGCTAAGAGTCTGTAACCACTGAGCGTCCCGGCCACGATTTCCATGGGTTTGGTCCGGCGCTTGAACTCCTGATGGAGTCGTTCAATGATGCTGGCGGTCCCCAGCGAGACCCAATGATCCGCCGGGAAGTGGAAGAAGGTCTGGGAAGACGCCAAAGAGCGTTCCAGGCAGGCTATCGCTGCAGGGCAGGTCCATTAATGGTTACCGGTAACCTGCCGATATAGAGAGGAAAGTATTGTGCTCCCGACAAGCTTCCCAACGCGGTTTTTATTGGGGCCCGTCTCCTATCGGCCTGAAGGCAAGTTATACCCGTTGCCAAAAGTCTGTTCTTGTCCTCCCCTCACCCTGACGCTCTCCCCCCGCTGGGGGGAGATGGGGTCGTAGGAAAGAACTTTGGGCAAACGCGATAAGAGGTACGGCAAGGTCTGGAAACCATGGACCCGTCACGGCGCCTGACGACGGCATCATGCTGGCGTCGGTCAGCCTGAAGGGCGTGCCAGCGAACCAGCGGATTTCTACGGCCTCAGGGAATAGCCGGGACAGACTCAGGGCAAGGCCCCGGCGTGATCGGCGGGAATCGCCGGGCCGGCTGCGCCGGGAGAATGGGACAGCGCCGCCTGGAACGGCTGACCGGTCTGGTCCACCGGGCGCGACGCCGGCGCCTGGAGGAGCGAACTATCCCCCGGGGATCAGGGTATACCGCATGCTAAGCATTAGGGGCCGGTCAGCGGAGACCTGCTGCCGAGGCGTTGCCATGATCAGCGGCGCGTTGGTAGTGCTGCTGGGGATTTTCGGTTTGACGGGATGGCTTACCGGGGCGGGGGCATTGGCCAGAATATCCTGGCATTACATCCCCATGGCCCAGAGCACGGCCTGGTCCTGCCTGTTTCTGGGTTCCAGCCTGCTGCTGCACGGCAGCCGGTCCCTGGCAGGCCGGGGCCGGGGCCTGGCGCTGGGGGCGGTCCTTTTGACCACGGTCTTTGGGTTTCTCAACTTCATTGAGTACTTCGTCGGGGTCGACTGGAGCCTGGAAGAGGTCTGGTTTCCGGCCACCGAGCACTTTGGCCGCGTGGTTACCAACCGCATGTCCCCCATGACCGGCGCCGGCATGTTCGTCTCCGGGATGGCCCTGTCTCTGGTTCTGGCGACCCGACCCCCCATCCGGAACCTGTCGGGGGTCTTGGGCTGGCTGGTGGCTATGCTTGGTCTGGTGGGCACCATAGGATACCTGTTTGGCACCCCGCTGCTCTCTGGTGGCAACGTCATACCCATGGCGGCCAACACCACGTTCGCCCTCCTGCTGTTGGGAGTGGGACTTACGGCGGCGGCGGGCCCGGAGTGCTGGCCCCTGCGGGCGTTGGTGGGTTCCTCGGTCCGGGCCAGGCTGCTCCGGACCTTTTTGCCCCTGACGGGGGTCATCATTCTCGCCCAGGGGTGGCTGAACCAGTTCATTCCCGGCTTATTTGCCAACCCGGCCCTGAGTGCGGCCTTGTTGGCTCTGGGGGTCGCCGGGGTCATGGCCCTGGTGGTAACCGCGGCAGGGGGGCGCCATCTCCAAGGACCTGGACCGCGCCAGGGCAGGCCCGTCAACAGGCGGAAGCGGAAATCACCATCCTCAACCGGGAATTGGAAAGCCGCGTCCGGGAACGCACTGCCCAACTGGTATTGGTTAACCAGGAACTGGAGGCGTTCAGTTATTCGGTTTCCCACGACCTGCGGGCGCCGCTGCGGGGTATTGACGGCTGGACCCTGGCGTTTTTGGAAGACTATGGCCACGGGCTGGACGACCAGGGCCGGACCTACCTGGACCAGGTGCGCAGCCGAAACCCAACACATGGGGCAGCTGATTGACGATATGCTCAGTCTTTCCCGGGTGGGCCGGGTTGAGATGCAGCGGGAGACGGTGGACCTCAGCGCCCTGGCCCGGGCCATCGCCGGCCGACTGCGGGAAACCGGGCCGGAGCGCCGGGTGGAGTTTGTCATTCAGGAGGGGTTGACCGTGGTGGGCGACCCCCATTTACTGGAGATTGCTCTTTTCAATCTGCTGGACAACGCCTGGAAGTTCACCGGCAAGCGCTCCGGGGGGGTCATTGAGTTCGGCCGGATAACGCAAGAAGGACACCCCGTCTTCTTTGTCCGCGATAACGGCGCCGGGTTTGACCCGGCCTATGCGGACAAGCTCTTCGGGGCCTTTCAACGCCTGCACAAGGCCTCGGAGTTTCCGGGGACCGGCATCGGTTTGGTAACGGTCCAGCGCATCCTGCACCGCCATGGCGGCCGGGTCTGGGCCGAGGCGGCGGTGGATCAGGGGGCCGCGTTTTATTTCACCCTTTAGGAGGCAGCATGCGGAAAAAGGTCATTCTGCTGGTAGAGGACAATCCCAGTGACATCGGGCTGACCAAAAGGGCGTTTGAGAAGAATCGCATTCAAAACAAGCTGGTGGTCGCGGAGGACGGTCAGGAGGCGCTGGATTATTTGTTCGGCACCGGCGCCTACACCGGTCGGGACACCAGCGAAATGCCCGCGGTCGTCTTAATGGATTTGAAGCTGCCCAAGGTGGACGGCCTGGAGGCCTTGAGACGCATCCGGGGCCATGACCTGACCAAGCGCCTGCCGGTGGTGATCCTCACCTCCTCCCGGGAAGACCAGGATGTGGCCATGAGCTATGACCTGGGAGCCAACAGCTATATTCGTAAGCCCGTTAATTTCCAGCAATTTGCCGAGGCAGTGAGGACTTTGGACCTGTATTGGGTGGTCCTGAACGAGCCGCCGCCCCTCAAGTGAGGTTGTTATGAACACGCCGCTACGGGTCTTGATGGTGGAGGACTCTGAAAGTGATGCGGGACTTATCGTCCGGCGGTTGCAACAGGCGGGCTATGACCTCGTGCATGAGCGGGTGGAAACCGCCGGCGAGATGCGGACGGCTTTAACGAAACCGGATTGGGACATCGTGCTGGCAGATTATAAACTGCCCCGGTTCTCGGCCCCGGCGGCCCTGGAGATTTTAAAAGCCAGCGGCTGGGATCTGCCGTTTATCATCGTATCCGGCATTATCGGGGAAGAGAAGGCGGTGGCCATGATGAAGGCCGGGGCCAACGATTACGTCATGAAGCATGATCTGGTCCGGCTGGTCCCGGCGGTGCAGCGAGAGCTCAAAGAAGCCGCGGGACGGCGGGAACACCGGCGAGCCGATGAGGCGCTGCTGGCCAGCGAAGCCACTCTGAGCAGCATCCTGCGGGCCGCGCCCATAGGTATCGGGTTGGTCACCCATCGGGTATTCGGCTGGAATAACGACCACCTCTCCAGGATGACGGGATATTCCGGTGAGGAACTGCAGGGGCAAAGCGCCCGGATGCTTTACGACAGCGAGGCTGAGTTTGAGCGGGTCGGGCAGGTCAAGTATGCGGGAATCAGGCGAGAGGGAACGGGATCCATTGCCACTTTTTGGCGCCGCAAGGATGGCAAGATAATTGAGGTATTCTTAAGTTCCACTCCCATTGACCCTCTTGATCTTGAGGCCGGGGTGGTTTTTACGGCGGTGGACATTACGGACCGTCAGGAGGCGATAAGGGCCCTGCGGGAGAGCGAGGAGCGCTACCGCACCCTGGTGGAGAACATTGATCTGGGAATCACGTTGATCAGCTCAGATTACCGGGTAATCATGACCAACGCGGGCACGGCGGAATTGTTCCGGAAGCCCATCGGCGACCTGGTGGGCCGGACGTGTTTTCGGGAATTTGAGAAACGGGAAGCGGCCTGTGCCCACTGTCCCGGGGCCCAGGCCATGGCCACGGGACAGAAGGCGGCGGTGGAAACCGTCGGCGTCCGGGATGATGGCAGCCGGTTGAACGTCCGCCTCCTGGCTTTTCCGCACCGGGGCCCCGACGGACAGATAAACGGCTTTATCGAGGTAGTCGAAGACATCACCGGCAGTAAACAGATGGAGGCGGCGCTTAAGGAGAGTGAAAACCTCTATCGTTCATTGTTTGAGAATATGCTGAACGGATTTGCTTACTGCCACATGCTCTTTGAGGACGATCAGCCCCGGGATTTCATCTTCCTTAACGTCAACAGCGCCTTCGAGGCCTTGACCGGGTTGAAAGATGTGGAGGGGAAAAAAGCGTCTGAAGTCATTCCGGGCATGAGCGAGTCTGATCCGGAGTTGTTCGAAAGTTTTGGCAGGGTGGCCTTGACCGGCAAACCCGAGAGGTTTGAGACCTATGTGAAATCCTTGAAGATGTGGTTTTCGGTCTCGGTGTACAGCCCCGGAAAAGAATATTTTGTGTCCGTATTCGACGTGATTACGGAGCGCAAGCGGGCAGAAAGCGACTTAAAGTTAAAGGAAAGAATTCTGGATAGCGCCAGTGACTCCATTTTTCTCTATGACCTGGAAGGAAATTTTCTCTATATAAATGAGGCGGCCTATATTAACCGGTGGTATAGCAAAGAAGAGTTGATGAGCCTTGGGGCCTGGGCCCTGAAAACTCCTGAGGCCGCGGTTTACCAGGACGATGTCCTGAAAGAATTGTGGGCTAATGGTGAAATAATCTTTGAATCCGAACACCGGCGCAAAGACGGCTCGGTCATGCCGGTGGAGATTTTCGCCCGGATCTTGAAGGTGGAGGGCCGGGAGTTGATCCTCAGCGTGGCCCGGGACATTACCGAACGGAAGCAGGCGGAGACCCAGGTGAGGGAAGGGCTGGAAAGGTTCCACCAGGCCTTGCAGGGAACCGTGGTGGCTTTAGCCAATACCGTGGAAATCAAAGACCCCTATACCGCCGGGCACCAGCGGCGGGTGGCGCAACTGACCTGCGCCATGGCCCGGGAACTGGGGTGGCCACCGGATCGAGTCGAGGGGATGCAGGTGCTGAGCTTTCTCCACGATATGGGCAAGATCGCGGTGCCCGCCGAGATCCTCAATAGGCCCGGTAAACTCAGCCCGACGGAATTTAGCCTCATCAAAATCCACCCCCAGGTGGGGTATGACATCCTGAAAGATATTGCCTTCCCCTGGCCTATAGCCCAGGGAATACTCCAGCACCACGAGCGGTTGGATGGTTCCGGGTACCCCTCGGGGTTAACCGCCGGGGAGATTTCCCCGGAGGCCAAACTGCTGGCCGTGGCCGATGTGGTGGAGGCCATGGTCTCGCACCGGCCCTACCGGCCGGCCCTGGGAATTGAGCAGGCCCTGGAGGAGATTACCCGGAACAGGGGTAAACTTTACGACCCGGAAGCTGTGGATGTCTGTGTCAAGTTTTTTACCAAGAAGGATTTCATGTTCGATTGACAAGACGGCGATTCCCCCCGGTATTGTGTCTAGCCGGCTTTATTCATGAACTTTTCGACATATTACATAACCTACTAAAATATAACATTAAATTAAATAACCCAGGAAAGCAGAGTGTTTTTGGCACAGGCTGGAAAGCCTGTGCCACCAAGTTCTTTGCTGTCTGGCGAACTATCCGGGATAGAAGAAGAAGGTGATCGGGTGCTTCCCGCTAAAGCTATCCAGGAGCTTCGGCGCTTCCCGCCGCATCCATAGGAACCGCCCCGCTCATCTCTCTGCCTCCTGCCGATGCGCCGCACTTACCCAACGTGTGCATGAGTTTAGAGGGAGAGGTTCGCAGCACTAGCTTTACAAATTCTCTTAATCCTGCCAATAATGATAAAAATTCTTTCATGACAAGGAATGTCTCTCAATCACCCGAATTTGCCGTCGTCTTTAGATAACGCCAGGTAAACCTCCAGAGGCGGAGCCCTGCAGGGCGCAGAGTAGCCAGGCAATTTCCTTAGATGCGATGAGTGCACCATCCGGCCGTTGCGGCATCCACGCGCATTTATTCCCCTGGGCCCTGGGGCTCGTGGGGTTATATCTGACCAGCCGCTACAGCCTGCCGCTGTTTACCCATATCGCCGGGCTTTTCAGCGTGGTCATTGCCGCGGGTGTCTTTGCCGTCGCCTGGAATTCCCGGGGCTTCCTGGAGAATAACTACCTGCTCTTCCTGGGGATTGCCTACCTGTTCGTGGGCGCCCTTAATCTGCTCCAGACCCTGGCTGCCGGGAGCATGCGGATCTTTCCCGGCTTTGGGGCCGATTTGCCCGTCCACCTGGGGTTTGCGGCCCGGGGCCTCGAGAGCGTCTCCCTATGCCTGGCCCCTCTATGCCTGGGGCGCCGGCTGAAGCCCTACGCGGTTTTGGCGGGTTATCTGCTGACCTTTGGGGTCATTATCCTCGCAATCCTGGTCTGGCAAAGCTTCCCCCCGGGGAGACGACCGGGCCGGGGCTGGTTGCCCTGAAGCAAACCGCCGACTGTTTCACCATAGTCATCCTGCTGGGGGCCATGACCCTGCTATGGCGCCGGCGGGAGGAATTCGACCCCGGGGTGCTGCGCCTGCTGCTGGGGGCCATCGCCCTGGCCGCGGGCTCGGAGGTGGCTTTCACCTTTGGGGGGAGACTGTCGGGCCAGCCCGGCGTGGCGGGCCACCTGCTCAAAATCGGCTCCCTGTTCCTGATCTACAAAGCCTTCATCGAAACGGGGATCAGGAGGCCTTACACCCTGTTGCTCCGCAACCTGGAACGCGGGGAGGCCATGGTGCGGCAAGAGCGGCATTTCGCCGACAGCCTCATGGTTATGGTCCAGGTTATGGTGCTGGTCCTGGACCGCCAGGGACGCATCAAGCGCATGAACTCTGCGGGTGAGAGGCTCACCGGCTATACCCTGGCCCAGGTGCAGGACCGGCCTTTCTGGGAGGTTTTTCCAGCACCTGAAGCAGTTGACGCCACGAAGGAAGCGTTTTATCATCTTACCGCCGGGGATTTCCACCAGACGGCTGAGACTGACTGGGTGGGCAAAGACGGGAGCCGCCGCCTGATTGCCTGGTCCGCCACGGCCCACCCCGGAGAAGACGGTACGGTTTCACACGTGGTCGCCACCGGCATCGACCTGACTGACCGGAGGGACGCGGAAATTCGCCTCCAGGGGCTCCAGGCCGAACTGGCGCGCCAGGTTCAGGGAGGCAAGGAACTGACCCGGGAACTGGAGGCCGTCAAGGGCCAGCTGGACCGTTTCACCGGCGCGGTGTCCCAGGATCTCAGGTTGACGCTCAGCTGGATCAGCGGGTTCTGCCAGGCGATGGAGGGGGACAGCGTCCACCGGCTTGACTCTCGGGGGCGCGGGTATCTTGGGCGGCTGCACGATGAGATCCGCAAGATGGAGAATTTCGCCGAGGCGTTGCTGCGTAACTCCCGGTTGTCCCGGGCCGGAGTTATGTGGCGAGAAATTGATCTCAGCCGGGAGGCGCAGGTTATCGCCGCGGCCCTCAAGCACACCGCACCGGCCCGCCGGGTGGAATTCATCATCGGGGCGGACCTGAGGGCTGAAGGCGACCCTGCCATGTTCCGTGAGGTGCTGGCGACCCTGCTGGGCAATGCCTGGCAATTTACTGAGCCGGTCCCCCGGGGCAGAATTGAAGTCGAGGCCCTGCCCGCCGGGGACGAGACCTGGGGCTTCCTGGTCCGGGACAACCGGGTCGGCCTGGCCCCGAACGGCGGCCGCCGGCTGTTCAGGGCGTTTCACCGTTTGGGCCCCATCCGGGACTTTGCCGGCCCCGGTCCCACCCTGGCCATGGTGCAGCGCCTCATTCAGCCTCACGGCGGCCGCGTCTGGGCCGAAATCGATTTGAGGCAGGGGGCCACGTTCTATTTCACCCTGCCCCGGGGTAGCCGGGGATCAGCCGCGGAACCGCCCGGGGGCGACCAGCCGGGCTCTTCAACAGGATCGCCATGACGGCTTTCAGACCTTTCAGCTTTGTGCATTGCGCCGACCTGCACCTGGACAGCCCCTTCGAGGGGATCCACGCGGCGGCGCCCGCCATTGCCGCGGTGCTCCGGGAGGCGACGTTTACGGCCTTCGACCGGATCATCGAGCTGGCCATCAATGAGGCGGTGGATTTCATCATCGTGGCCGGGGACGTGCATGACGGCGAGAACCGTAGCCTCAGGGCCCAACTCCGGTTCCGGGACGCCCTCCGGAGAGCCGGTGAGGCCGGTCTCCGGTGTTTTGTGGCCCACGGCAACCATGACCCTCTCTCTGGCTGGGAAGCCCACTTGACGATGCCGGCCCAGGCGGCGCGCTTCGGGGGCCAAGACGTGGAATGCTATACGGTTCAGCGGGAGGGCGCCACCCTGGCCCACATTTACGGCATCAGTTACCCGGTTAAGGAAGTGAAGGTCAACCTTGCACCCGGCTTCCGAAGGGACCCGGAGGCGCCGTTTGCCATCGGGGTGCTCCACTGCAACGTGGGGGGCGACCCCAACTATGACAACTACGCCCCCTGCGGGGTGGAAGACCTGGCGGCCGCGGGTATGGACTACTGGGCCCTGGGACACATCCACGCCCGGAAGATCATCCGGGACCAGGAGCCGTGCATCGTGTATGCCGGCAACCCCCAGGGGCGCAGCCGGCGGGAAATGGGACCCCGGGGCTGCTACCTGGTGCGGGTGGACGGCGCCCGGCGCATCACGCCCACCTTTGTGCCCACCGACGTGGTGCGCTGGTTTATCGAGGACCTGGACATCGCCGGGCTTTCCACCTGGGATGACCTGCTGGACGAACTGTCCCGGGTGCGGGAGGAGGTCCGGGCCGGGGCCGAGGGCCGGGCCGCGATCCTGCGCCTCAACCTGACCGGCCGGGGGGAGATGCACCGGGAACTGGCCCGGAGGATCGATCTGGAGCGGGACCTGGCGGAGCCTTTGCGGGACGGAGAGCCGGAGCGCCTTGATTTCGTCTGGGTGGAATCAGTGCAAAACCAGACCCGGCCGCCCCTGGACCTGGACCAGCGGCGCCTGGTCCAGGATTTCGTCGGCGATTTTCTCAACGCCGCCCAGGACCGGCGGGCCCGGGAAAACCCCGGGGCCGGGCTGCGGGAGGTGCTGAGTCAGAGGCCGGAACACCGGGTGATCGCCGCGGGGCTAGATCAACTCACCGACGAGGAGCTCCTGGCGATCCTCAATGAGGCCGAGATTTTGGGGGTGGACCAGTTGCTGCCCGAGGAAGACTGACGGATGTATCTCAGGGGCTTTCACATCGACGGTTTCGGGATTTATCACGATCAGGGGGTTCAAGACCTGCCTCCCGGCCTGGTGCTGTTCGTGGGGGACAACGAATCCGGCAAAACCACCTTGATGGAATTTCTGCGCACCCTGCTCTTCGGTTTCCCCCGGAAAACCAAGAAGATCGTCAACGAATACGAACCCGTACACGGTGGCAACCACGGCGGCCGCCTCCAGGTGGTCATGCATGACGGCCGTAACGTTAACTATCGAGCGGGCCGGACGCCACCCGGCCAGCCTCACCCAGGCCGGCGGGGCCACGATGCAGGCGGAGCCGGCCCTGGAGCTGCTGGGGGGCCTGGACCGGGATACGTTTAAGCACGTGTTTGCGGTGGGGCTGGAAGAATTGCAGGGGCTGGGGGTGCTGTCCCAGGAAGGGGTGCGCGGCCGCCTGTTTGCGGCGGGGACCGGGTTGGGGAGCGCCTCGGTGCCTGAGGTCATGGGGAATCTGAAGAAAGAATCGGAAAACCTCTTGACAAAAGGGCGGCCGCACCCAGCAGATAAATAACCTCTGTCAATGAGCTGAAAAAGATTGAGAATCTTCGTCGGTAAACTCCAGGGCCAGGCCGCGGCTTATGCCGAGGGCCAGCGGCAACAGGAATACCTGGAGGCCCGGGTGGAAGCCAACCGTCAGGAGTCCGAGGCCTGCCGCCGGGAACTGGGGCGGGTGGAGCGGCTGGAGCAGGCCCGGGTCCCCTGGGCCAACCGGAACCGGGCCCGGGAACAGGCCGCGGCGGTGGAGTATGCCCAAAATTTTCCGGTGAACGGTCTCGAGCGCCTGGAGGCCCTCCATAAAGAGCTGGATGCGAATCGCCAGGATCGGCAGCAGCGGGACATGGAGACCACCCGCCTGGCGGAGCACCTGGCCCGGCTCACCCCGGATGAGGCGGTCCTGGCGCAGCAGGAAGCCATCGAGGCCCTGGCCGGGGAGCGGGCGCACCTGGCCGAGGCCCTCAAGGATTATCCCGGCGCCAAGAGCGAACTGGACCAGGCCCGGACGGAACTTGGGCGCAAACTGCGGGAGCTGGGGCCGGCCTGGGACGGGCCGCGGCTGGCGGAGGTGGATACCTCGGTGCAGGTGCGCCAGCGGGTGGCCGAGTTCGCCCGGCAGCTGGGGGCGGCGGAGCGGCGTCATGAGGCGGCTGGGGCCCAGGAGCGGACCCTGAACGAGGCTGCGGCCGAGGCCCAGAAGCAGGCCGAGGCAGCCGCCCAGCAGTTGCAAGACTTGCCGGCCCCGCCTCTCACCGACCACCAGGAACTGGTGCGGCGTCAGGAGGCGGTGCGGCGGCTGCGGGCCTGGCTGCACCAGCGGGAGGTTCTGGGGGAAAAGCTCCGGGGCCGGGAGAGCGCCCGGGACGAGGCCGAGGCCCGGGCCGCGGCACTTCAGGTCCAACTGACGGCGCCGGCCACCCCCCTGTCCGGGTGGCTGGGCCTCCCCTGGCTGCTGATCGGACTGGGTCTGGGCGGTTATTTTCTCTGGTGCCGGGATTATCTCACCGGCGGGTTGATTCTCGGCGCCGGTCTGGTCCTGGCAGGATTTTTCGTCTGGGTATCCCGCCGGCAGTCTGCTAAGGAGGGGCAACGCCGCGCCGTTCTTGAGGAAGAATCGGCCCAGGTGGAGGAGAACCGGGACGGCCTGGCTGCGGCCATCACCGAGCTGACCGGGCAGATGATGGCGGCGGAGGCGGAAATTGCCCAGGCGGCCCAGGTCATGGACCGGGAGCCGCCGGCCGACGTCATGGCCCTGGAGGCGATCGCCGGAGAATTGGAGCAGGCTGCGGGACTGCTAAGGGACTGGCAGGGCCGGGAACGGGACCAGCGCCAGGCCGAGGACCAGCTGGCCCAGGCCAGGGCGCGCCAGGGCCTGGCCCAGGCGGAGACTGCCCAGGCTGCCCAAGACGTTAAGCGTCTTCAGGAGGAGTGGACCGGCTGGCTTGTGCCGCGGGGCTTCTCGGACCCGGTGCGCCCGGAAGGGTTCGAGGCGGTGCTCCAGGCGGTGGAAAATGCCCGGGCCGCGGCCCGGGTCCTGGATAGCCAAAGTCGCCGCGTGGAGCAGTTTTCAGACTATCTTTCCGCGGCCCGGGGGAGAATCGCCCAGGGGCTCGCGGCCTGGGGCCGCACCCCCGCCGGGGCAGAGCCCGGGGTGGAGGACCTGGACGCCCTCCGCCGGGCCCTGGCCGAGGCCCTCACCACCAGTCAGCAGCAGCGGGAACTCGCCGACAAGCTGGCCGCGGCCACCCAGGCCCTGGACCTCATCAAGAGTCGGGGGCGGGAACTGGAGCAGGAAGGGGACGAGCTGCTCCGCCAGGCCGGGGCGGCTGACGCCGAGGACTTCCGGCGCCGGGGAGAGGCCCACCAGAAGTGGCGGGAGTCGGTCCAGCAGATGGAGACCGAAGAGACCGCCCTCTACCGCATGGCCGGCACCCGGGAGGCCCAGGCGGCCCTGGAAGAGGAACTGGGCCGCACCGATCCCCTGGAGCTGCAAGAGGAGAAGGAACGCCTCCGGGCTGGCGTCGAGGAGCTTTCGCACCTTATCTCCGACGATGACCAGGAGATCGGGGATCTCAAGGGTAAACTGAAATCCATGGAACAGGACGAGCAACTGAGTGAGCTGCTCTTGCAGCAGCGCACGGTTAAGGAGCAGCTGCACGACGCCACCCGGCGCTGGGCCACCCTGGTGATCTGTCGCCATCTCGTGGACGAGGCCCGGGGGGTGTACGAACGGGAGCGGCAGCCCCAGGTGATTCAGGAGGCGGACCGCTTCCTTAACACCATGGCTCATGGCCGCTACCGTCTCCTGGCCGCGGTGGGGGAAGACGGGGTCCACCTGGAATCTCTGAGGTCCCAGGCCCGGAAGGAAGAGGTGGTCTGGAGCGCCGGATTGGCGGACCAGGTTTACCTGGCCATCCGCCTGGGGTTGGCCCGGGAGTTCGGCCGACACTCCGAACCCCTGCCCGTCATCCTGGACGACGTGCTGGTGAAGTTCGATCCCAGCCGCCGGGTCAACACCGCCCGGGTTATCCTGGAGTTCGCCCGGGAGCAGCAGGTGCTCCTGTTTTCCTGTCACCCGGAAATCGTGGACATCATGGCATTGGTCCGTCGGGACCCCCGCTACCAGGAGACCCCGGTGGCCTGCTTTGCCATCAGTGACGGAGTGATCAGCCGGGTCAGCATCGCATCCCCCGGAACTCTCCCGGAGCAATGACGGGTAGGACCTCCTATTTGGATTTTTCCCCCAATAAAATTATTGCGAATGAGCCTCTGGCAAAACTGTTTTTATGTCATCCTGAACGAAGTGTATGACCTCAACATTCTGAAAATACGAGATTATTCGCTCCGCTCAGAATGACCATGGTGGTCAAGAAGGAGTTTTGCAAGAGCCTCGGATGCCAAAAGTTTTTTCCATTATGGGCCATGCTCAAAAACCAAAATCCCCCTAACCCCCCTTTGTCTAAAGGGGGGAACTATAAGGGATTGCTTTTAAAGTTCCCCTTTGGAGAAGGGGGATTGAAGAAGCAGCACGTGGGATGAATTTATGGCAAAGGCTATAAATGCTCCCCCAAATTTCAAAAGGCTCTGGCGCAGGATAGGCTGAATCATTAAAATTAATAGATATGATCGGTGATCGCGGGGAGATTCTTCTTTCTTTCCTCGAGAGAATTTTTCGATAGGCAAGAAAGGCAAGAATCCCAGCTTCGGGGGAACGGATCAGGCTGATGGCCGGGAAGGACTTCGCTAAAAAAATTGCGGTTCTGGGCTCTTTGTGCGGTATCACCTCGCGCTACTGGGACAATTTTGGCTGCCTCCACCGCACCTCCCAGGCCACCTACCGGAACCTGCTCAGTGCCATGGGCGTGCCCTGGGAAGACCCTGCGGTTCTGGACCGGGAGATCACCCGGCGGCGTTTGGGTCCCTGGGGGGCCTTGATGGAACCGGTGCAGCTCCTCAAGGCCGGGCCGGGTCAGGCCCGGGCGGCGATGCGGATCTGGTCCCCCGGGCCCGAACCCCCGGCCGCGGTAGACGTTTTGGGGGAGATGGTCAGCGAGAGCGGCGAGCGTTACCGATGGGAGACCCGGCTGGCCCCGGCCGGGGGGCTGAAGAGCCGGGCGGTGCCGGGAGGCTTCCGGGTCGCGGTGCCGCTGCCCCTGCCCGCCGACCTGGAGTTGGGGTATTATGAGCTGACCGTGAAAATCCGGAGCGGCGGCCGGGAAGAAACCGGCCGGAGCCGGTTGATCGCGGCGCCGTCCCAGGTGTATGAGCCGGTCCGGCTGGAGGCGGGCCGCCGGGCCTGGGGTTTCAACCTGCCGCTCTATGCCTTGAGGAGCGGGGGTAACTGGGGCGTGGGGGATTTTGCCGACCTGATGGAGGTTATCCGCTGGGCCGGACCCCTGGGGGCGGCGTTTGTGGGGGTCAATCCTCTTCATGCCTCCGGGAGGCGGGCTAGTGCCGACCCCAGTCCCTATTCCCCCACCAGCCGGATTTTCCGCAATGATTTGTACCTGAGCCTGGCGGCGGCGCCGGAGATGCCGGCCTGCCGGAAGGCCCAGGAGCTTCTGGCCAGCCCGGAATTTCAGGCCGCCAAAACCCGCCTGGCCGCAGCTCCCCTGGTGCTCTACCCTGAAGTCCACCGTTTAAAGCGGCGGGTGCTGGAACTGCTGTACGAGACGTTCTGCGAGATTCACGGCGACCCCGGAGGGCCCCCCCGTACGGCCCGGGGGCAGGAGTTTGCCCGGTTTGTGGCGGCCGGGGGCGAGTCCCTGGCCAGATTCGGCCGGTTCGGCGCCCTGACGGATTACCTTGAGCAAGGCGACTGGCGGCGCTGGCCCGAAGCGTATCAGGACCCCGAGAGCCCCGCCGTGGCTCAGTTCGCCCGGGAGCACCTCCGGGAAGTGCAGTTTTTTCCGTATGGGCAATGGCTGGTCGCCACCCAACTGGGACAGGTGTGCCAGGAGGCCAAGGAGCAGGGGATGCCGTTCAGCCTCTACGAGGACCTGGCCCTGGGCGCGAGCCCCGGGGGGTTCGACACCTGGGCGCACCAGGAGCTCTTTGCCCGGGGTCCGGCCATCGGCGCCCCGCCCGACGCCTTTAATCCCCAGGGGCAGAACTGGGGGCTGCCGCCTCTGATCCCGGATCGCCTGCGGGCTTCGGGCTACCAGCTGTTCATCGACACCCTCCGGGCCAACACCCCGCCCGGCGGCATGCTCCGGATGGACCATGTCATGGGGCTGTTCCGCCTGTTATGGATCCCCCAAGGGGCGTCAGCGGCCCGGGGCGCCTACGTCACCTATCCGTTCCGGGAACTCCTGGCCATCCTGGCCCTGGAGAGCGTACGCCAGCGAGCCCTGATTATCGGGGAGGACCTGGGCACCGTGCCGCCCCGCATCCGGCGGGAGTTGGGTAAGCTCGGAGTCTTTTCCTACCGGGTCTTTTACTTTGAACGGGACGGCAATGGCCACTTTCTGGCCCCGGAGGCCTACCCGGCCCGGGCCATGGCCACGGTGACCACCCACGACCTGCCTACCCTGACGGGATTCTGGCAGGGGCACGACCTGGCCCTGAAGCAGAAGTTGAAGCTTTACCCCGACGCCGGGCTGGCGGAGGCCGACGCCACCGCCCGGGAACAGGACCGGCGGGTGCTGCTGGAGGACCTGAGGCACCGGGGGCTGCTGGGGGAGGGCGCGGCTGCGGTGCCCGAGGCCGGCGATTCCTGTCCCCTGGAGCTGCGGGAGGCAACCCTGGACTTTCTGGCCCAGAGTCAGGCCGCCCTCATGGAGGTCCGCCTGGAGGAAATCTTTGGAGTCGCGGAGCAGCAAAACCTGCCGGGCACCCAGGCGGAAAACCCCAACTGGCGGGTCAAGTTCCCCTTGACCCTGGGACAGATGGAGGAGAGCCCGGAGCCCGCCCGGCTGGCGGCCCGGCTGAATAAGGCGCGGGGTGAGTGAGCAGTAAGCAGTGAGCGGTTGTTCATGAGCCATCGGCTCAGCCGTATTCATGAAAAGCTAGGGAAGGCCGGCGTCCTCGCAAGCCTCCAACCAGTCACATGGTTCGTAAAACGCACGGGAACTTTTCGAAGCAGCAGTATTAATCAAGAAACCACTGACAAGGGTATGCAACGAGGAGAATAATGTCTGAACCAGCCTTGATCTACAATCTCTTTCCGCCCCTGGCCGGGACTATCCCCCGGTGGGAGGAGCACCTGGACCGCATCGCGGCCATGGGCTTCACCTGGGTCTTTTTAAATCCCATTAACACCCCCGGCCTGTCCGGCAGCCTCTATGCGGTCAAGGATTACTACGGCCTCAATCCTCTCCTGGCGCCGGAGTCCGGCCAGGACCCGGAGGAGGCCCTGGCTCACTTTCTGAAGGAGGCGGGCCGCCGGGGCCTCAAGGTGATGCTGGACCTGGTGATCAACCACACGGCCATCGACTCGCCCCTGGTCACCCAGCATCCCGAGTGGTACGCCAAGGACGAAGAGGGCCGGGTCAAGCACCCCGGCGCCATCGACCCGGCGGACGCCACCAAGGTGACGGTGTGGGGCGATCTGGCGGAACTGGAGTACTGGCCGCCCCCCGACCCCGAGGGCCTCTTGCACTACTTCGACGGCGTGGTGGCCAAGTACCTGGGTTTGGGCTTTATGGGGTTCAGGGCCGATGCGGCCTACAAGATCCCGGGCGATTTTTGGGCTCGTCTCATCACTGAGGCCAAGAGCCTGGAACCCCGGGCCCAGTTTTTCGCCGAGACCCTGGGATGCCGCATAGAGGAGTGCGCCCAGCTGTCCACCTCCGGGTTCGACTTTCTCTACAACAGCTCCAAGTGGTGGGATTTCCAGGAAGACTGGTGCCTGGACCAGTACAACGATTTTCGCCATATCGCCCCCTCCATCAGCTTCCCGGAAAGCCACGACACCGAGCGGCTGGCGGCGGAGAGCGGCGGCGCCCCTGAGGTGGCCCGGCAGCGCTACCTCTTTGCGGCCTACTTTTCCACCGGGGTGATGATCCCCATGGGCTATGAGTACGGCTTCAAGCGGCGCCTCAACGTGGTTGAGACCCGGCCCGGGGACTGGGAGGCGCCGGGCTACGACCTGACCCCCTTTATCAAAAGCGTGAACCGGATGAAAAAGAAATGCCCGGTGCTCCTGGAAGAAGGGCCCCAGACCCGGGTCAACCCCAAGGGGGAGCCGGTGGTGCTGCTGCTCAAGTCCCGGGAGAGCCGCAAGGGCCGGGTCCTGGCGGTGATCAATACCACCCCGGAACCCCAGGAGGTTGCCATCCCCAACCTGGCCGAACTGCTGGGGGAACCCCGGCGGGGCTGGAAGGACCTGACGCCGGATACCATCCCCCTGAAACTCCAGGACCCCCTGGAGTTCACGGTGTTGCCGTCCCGGATGCGGATTTTTTATAGTCCCGACGGGGCGCCTCTGGTGCTGGAAGAAAACAGAACTTCTGGGGGAAGAGGCTAGGGGCCGAGAGCCCCTACCCCTTCCCCCAGACCCCCATCCCCAACCCCTTACGGGGGTTGGGAGGGGAGTTTTGAGGTAGGGCGGGGGACTTGGCTTGCAAAAAAAATCCTCTGCCTTCCCCACAACTCACTATTCAAAAAGGCGTCCCATGACCCAGGCCCTGGCAGGATTCAACGAGCACGGTATCGTGTTGGCCACGGACAGCCTGGCCACCCGGTTCGATACGGCCGGGCAGCCGGAGGTCTTTAACGTCAACAAGCTCCTGGCCCTGGGCCGGCACTCCGCCATCCTCAGCGGCGGCGCCGGGGTGAGCGTTTCCCTGTCGTTTGCCCTGCGCCGGCAGATCGCCCGCCATGCCGCCCCCCTGGAACTGGAGGAAATGGTGGAGTTTGCGCTGCCTTTCCTCTCGGACGGTTACGGGCGTCACCTGGAGGCCCATGGCCCGGAGGCCGAAGGTTTTCGCCGCATCTACTTCATCCTGGCCGGCTACGTTCCCGACAGTCCGCCGCCCCATTTCCAGATGGTCTTCCTGGGCAGCGAGGAAAACGAGCTTCCCCTGGCGCGGATTCAGATCGGCAACGTGGTGGTCATGCCCCGGAACCTGGGGATGGAGATGCGCCTGTTCAAGGCGCTCAACCAGGGGGCGGACCTGGAAGAAGTCCTGCACCTGGGCAAAGACTTCCTGGAAAAGATGGCCGCGGTCAAAGAAGAGGTGGGGCCGCCTTTCCACTATGCCACCATCACTTCCCGGGGGTATCAGGCGATCGTTTTGTGAGGCCGGTCCAGGCTGGTTGCCGATTTTGCGAAAAAATCTTTCAACTTCGCCGTAGTCAGGATTACGCCGAGGAGGAGCCGCCGCATAAAGCCAGGCTCAACGTCAGGGCGGTCTGGGGGACCGGCCCGTCAAGAAACCAGGGATGGGGGCTGGGAAATTTTTTTTTCAGGGAGTCCCAACCCTCCCAACCCGCAGAAGAGGCCAAGAAATCATGCCCGTTTATCTCATCCTTGACATTGCCGTCATCGATCCGGAGGTCTATGGGGAATTTGTGGCGCAGGTGCCGGCGGTGGTGGAACAATACGGCGGACGCTACCTGGCCCGGAGCGCCGAGGTCTCGACCATGGTGGGCGACTGGCGGCCCGAATGGATCGTCCTGATCGAATTCGAGAGCATGGAGCAGGTGCAGGAATTGTTTGCCTCACCGGAGTACCAGGCCCTGGTCCCCCTCCGGGAGAAATCCGCCACCACCCGGGCTATTATCGTCGAGGGTCATTAACCGTGAGGCGTCTCCCGCCGCGACCGGAGTAACCCCACCTTTTCTTTGACCTTTTCCTGCGTCCCCGGCGCATTTTTTAGTATAATACCCCCGTGGATTTACTCACTTTCCTCCAGCAGCTCATCAACGGCCTGTCGTTGGGCAGTCTCTACGCCCTCATCGCCATCGGCTACACCCTGGTGTACGGTATCCTCCGGCTGATCAATTTTGCCCACGGGGACCTGCTCATGGTGGCGGCCTATGTCGCGGTCATGGGGGTGGGGATGTTCAGTTGGCCCTGGCCGGCGGCTTTCGGCCTGGCCATCGGGCTCACCGGCCTCATGGGGGTGCTGCTGGAGCGGGGCGCCTACCGGCCCCTGCGCCGGGCCCCCCGGATTTCCCTGTTGATTTCGGCCATCGCCGCCTCCTTTTTGCTCGAAAACCTGGCCCTGGTTATCTTTGGGGGCCGGGCCAAACCCTTCCCCGTACCCCATCTGTTCGCCGGGGCCTGGGCCTGGGGCGGGCTTTTCGTGCCCCGCCTGAGCCTCCTGATCCCCCTGGTCACCGCCCTGCTCCTGGTGGGGCTCTTCCTCATCATCTACCGCACGGGCGTGGGCCGGGCCATGCGGGCCATCGCTCTGGACCTGACCACCGTCAGCCTCATGGGGGTCGACGTCAACCGGATCATCGCCTTCACCTTCCTCCTGGGGTCGCTCCTGGCCGGGGCCGGGGGGCTCCTGTGGGCCATGAAGTATCCCCAGGTCAATCCCTTCATGGGAATTATGCCGGGGCTGAAGGCCTTCATCGCCGCGGTCCTGGGGGGTGTCGGCAACGTCACCGGCGCCGTCCTGGGGGGGCTGCTCCTGGGGTTTCTGGAGGTCATGATCGTGGCTTTTTTCCCGGCCTGGGCCGGTTACCGGGACGCGGTGGCCTTCACCCTGCTCATCGTGCTCCTGCTGGTGCGGCCCACGGGGCTGCTGGGAGAGGCGCTGGGGGAGGAAAAACTGTGAGCAGTTAGCTGTTAGCAGTTAGGGGGAGGTAGAGGTCGATTCAAGAGTATTTTAGGTACTTGCTGACTGATACGAGATAGAGCGCATGCCAAAAGTTCTTGCCGCGACAAAGACATGCTCTAATACCCAAAATCCCCCCTAACCCCCCTTGAGAAAAGGGGGGAACTATAAGGAATTGCGTTGAAAGTCCCCCTTTGGCAAAGGGGGATTTAGGGGGATTTCAAATTCGGCACGGGGAATGAAATTAGGGCACATGGTCTAACCGCTCACTGCTGAACCGAAGGAGTAGACTCATTTCCACGCGCTCTTTAACCCTGGGCTCCCTGGTCCTGCTGTTCCTGCTCCTGTGGGGGGCCGGACGCTGGGCCGACGAATATCAGGTCCGGCTCCTCAACAACGTGGCCATCTTTATCACGTTGGCGGTGGCCTACAACCTGATCAACGGGGTCTGCGGCCAGTTGCACCTGGGGCCCAACGCCTTCATCACCCTGGGGGCCTATACCGCGGCGCTCCTGACCATGACTCCGGCGGAAAAGACCCTGAACTTCCTGGTCACCCCGCTGTACTGGCCCCTGAGCCAGGCCACCCTGCCGTTTCCTTTGGCCCTGCTGGCCGGGGGGCTGGTGGCCGTCGCCTTCGGCTTGCTCACCGGGTTTCCGGTCTTCAGGGTGCGGGGGGATTACCTGGCCATCGTTACCCTGGGCTTCGGCGAAGTGGTGCGGGTCCTGGCCAACAACCTCCAGGGGGTCACCAACGGACCCCTGGGCCTCAAGGGGCTGGCCCCCTATACCAACCTCTGGTGGTCCTGGGGGGTGGCGGTGGCCGCTACGGCGGTGGTCGCGGCCCTGGTCAACTCCAGCTACGGCCGGGCCTTGAACGCCATCCGGGAAGACGAGACCGCGGCAAAGGCCATGGGCGTCAACACTTTTCGGCACCTGCTGGGGGCCTACCTCCTGAGCGCCTTCTTCTTCGGGGTGGGCGGCGGGCTGCTGGCCCATCTCATCACCACCATATCGCCGTCGCTCTTCACCTTTTTTCTCACGTTCAATCTGTTGATCATCATTGTGGTGGGGGGCCTGGGTTCCACCACCGGGGCAATTTTGGCCGCGGCCGGCTTCACCCTGGCGGGGGAGTGGCTGAGGGTCGTGGAGGAGCCCACCGCCATCTTCGGGTTCACCATCCCGGGCATCCCGGGGATGCGCATGGTGATCCTGTCCCTGGCGCTGCTCCTGGTGATCATCTTCGTCCGCCGGGGCCTCATGGGCCGCCGGGAGTTTTCCTGGGCCGGGCTGGGGCGATGGCTGCAGCGACTTAGCGCCAGGGTTAGTCTGTCGTCCAAATAAAAAGGCAGGGCCAGTGGCCCTTCCCAGGAGCAGGAAGAGTTATCGGCGCCTGGAACGAAACCCTTGCAGGCCCAGGAGTCCGAGAAGGCCGCTGCCCAGGAGCACAACCGTAGGCGGCAACGGCACGATCTCCAGCTTCATAGAATTATATGCTTCTGAGTAAAGATCGGTTCCTGTTGAAAAATCATCTTTGCTATAGGCAGCCAGGTTAATCCCGATAATGTCGCCAACGTGCGCCATGAAGAAACCCGTATCGTTGTAAACTGGATCGCTATCCATACCGGCTGAAGTCGCGTCTTGTTCCCAGACGTAAGCGCCATTCAAGCTGATAAACATGGGGGCAGTTTCTCCGCCGCCGCTCAGGGTTGAATTAGTCTCAGATCCGCCGTCACTGTTAGAAATAGACGCGTGCCAAACATAATTAATTTGCACCAGGTCGCCATCCGTCCCCCCGGTTATCTGGAAATAGACCCCTGGATCTCCCGTGTCGTTTGCCGTGCGGTTATCGCTTTCAGCGGAATAGCCGTTGCCGCTTGATGTGGCCCCGGCATAGGATTTCAATATGACGGAAATCGAGGTCGGGGTGTCAGACTTCGATTCGCCGTATCCGCCGCCATACATGTCCCCATAGCCGGCATAGGTTATCGCGTCGCTTTGATCCCATTTGGAGTCGGTTATTAAATCCGTCACCTCCGATAGGGAAGAGAAGCCCCCGCTTACATAAGTGAAAGTGTACGCCCCGGCGGTCTGTACTCCCGACAGCACCAGACCCAGCACCAGCATCAGCTTCAATAGGTTTGCCTTGATCATTTGCTTAGCCTCCCATTTTCTGCAACCTGAATACGGCTCGCCCGGCAGGAAGGAGTGATGATTCCTCCACCTTCACAGCTCTGTTTAACTCGGTTGGGCCTTAACCCCAAGAGACGGATCTGATGCAGATGGATTGAGCTGTGCCATTATTGCGGCGCATAAGGGATTAAGGTAAAATTTTATATTTTATGTAACTTAGTAAAAAATATAAAATCTGCAAAGGATAATTGAACCATATCTCATGATGAATAAAAAAGAGGTGGAGGGAAAAGTCTGCTCATATCAACTCTTTTGTGCGGATCTGCATGGATTTAACCAAAAAAACATGACAAAATATCGGCATCCTATGGCTTTCCTCCAGATAGAGCATTTGGGCCGGCGTTTCGGGGGCCTTTCGGCCCTGGAGAATTTTTCTCTGGCGGTGCCGGCCGGTGGCCTCTACGGCCTCATCGGTCCCAACGGCGCCGGCAAGACCACGGTCTTCAACCTCATCAGCGGGTTCCTGAAGCCCACCGGCGGCCGCATTTTCTGGGACGGCCGGGACATAACCGGGGAGCCCCCCCACCGCCTCACGGCCCTGGGGATCGCCCGGACCTTTCAGAACATCCGGCTCTTCGGCGAACTCAGCGTCCTGGACAACGTCCTGGTGGGGTTTCACTGCCGCAGCCGGGCCACCTGGGGTGAGGCCGTTTTGCGGCTGCCCCGCTACCGCCGGGAAGAACTGGACCGCCGGTCCCGGGGGTTGGCGCTCCTGGCCGAGGTGGGGTTGGCGGCGGCGGCGGACCAGCCCGCGGGCAAGCTCCCCTATGGCCACCAGCGCCGCCTGGAGATCGCCCGGGCCCTGGCCACGGGGCCCCGCTTCCTCCTCCTGGACGAGCCCGCCGCCGGCCTAACCCCCAGGAGACCGGGGATTTGATTTCTTTCATCAGAGAGATCAAAGGGCGCTATAATTTGACCATATTGGTCATCGAACACAATCTGCGCCTGGTCATGGGCCTCTGCCAACACCTCACCGTGCTGGACCACGGCCTCACCATCGCGGCCGGCACCCCGGCGGAGATCCGCCAAAACCCGGAGGTGATCCGGGCCTATTTGGGGAAATAGCTTGCAGCTATCAGCCGTCAGCAGTCAGCCAAAGCAAAGACGAGGTTTTTAGCCGCAGGATTTACCGTGAAAAACTTCAAATCCCCTTAAATTCCCTTTCAGGGGGATTTTGGTACCCCCTTAAAAGGGGGGCGGGGGGATTTCTCATCCTCTGGAGTGCAACAGTTGGGTTTCATGAACGTTTCCACTCGTTCCCAAGTTGTACTTGGGAACGAAAATGGTTGTCAGGCTTAGATTGGGATACGGGCCATAAAGTCGGTGGGCGGGCCTCCGTGCCCGCCACTGTCATAAACCATGGTGCGTGGGACGCACTCTACGTCATATTGTTTGGACCGGATCGTCGGTAAAGTTTGACTCACTGATAGCTTCTGCAGTAGGAAGTAATACCGTGTTGGAAGTCTTCGATCTCCAGGTCTCCTACGGGGCCATCAAGGCCCTGGACGGGATCAGCTTTAGCGTCCCCCAAGGGCGAATCGTGGCGCTGCTGGGGGCCAACGGCTCCGGCAAGACCACCACCCTCAGGGCCATCACCGGGCTGGCGGCGCCTGGGGGCGGGCGCATTGTCTTTGAGGGACGGGAAATCCAGGGACTCCCCACCCACGAGATCATCCAACGCGGTATCGCCATGGTGCCCGAGGGCCGCCGCATCTTCGCCAATCTCACCGTCTATGAGAACCTGCTCTTGGGAGCCTATTTCCGCCGGGACCAGACGGCCCTGGCCCGGGACCTGGACCTGATCTACGACACCTTTCCCCGTCTGGCGGAACGGCGCACCCAGGCGGCCGGCACCCTCTCCGGCGGCGAGCAGCAGATGCTGGCCCTGGGCCGGGCCCTGATGTCCCGGCCCCGGCTCTTGCTCCTGGACGAACCTTCCCTGGGGTTGGCGCCCTTGCTGGTCAAGGAGGTGTTTCACATCATCACCCGCCTCAACCAGGGGGGGGTGACCATCCTCCTGGTGGAGCAGAACGCCGCCGCGGCCCTGAAAATCGCCCACCACGGCTATGTCCTGGAGGTGGGCCGGGTGGTGCTGGAAGGCTCCGGGGCGGAGCTGCTGGCCAACCCCGAGCTGCAGGAGGCTTACCTGGGGGAGGCGGAGGCGCCAGGCCGGCCTTGACCGCGGCTGAGGGTTTTTTCGGCTGCCGGGTTGTCCCGGGGAATGAGCCATGCCGTCCCCCCAACAACGCCTGAAAACGAGAAAATTCACGTAGGGTGCGTCTCACGCACCATTTTGGGCGCGTAATACCACGTTGAGACCTCTGCGAAAGTCTCTTTCGCTATCCTTCCGCATCAGAATGTAGTGTAGGCGCCCTCGCCTGCGCCTAATTAGAGTATGGACAGCCCTACATGAGACTTTCGCAGAGGTCTCGAGTTGCAGTCAATCGGCGACAGAGGCGTCTCGCCTGGGCTGGCACAGACGAAAGGTTCGTGACCCTAGGTTGGTCAATCACAGGGAGAAAAACCCCCCCTACCCCCCTTGAGAAAAAGGGGGAAAAAAGACTGCGGCTTCCTTAA
>CAVXZU010000026.1:0-9598 GCA_963766185.1 uncultured delta proteobacterium
CGGGCTGGGATTATCCCGACTGGCAGGGGGTGGTCTATCCCCCGGGGCTTAAGGGCGCCGATCGGCTCACCTTCCTGGCCACGTTGTTTACCGCGGTGGAGATCAACGTCACCTTTTACCGGCCCATCCCCCCCGACTACGCCCGGCGCTGGCTGGCGGCAGTGGCCGCAGCCCCGGATTTCCGCTTCACCGCCAAGGTGTGGCAGGTCTTCACCCACGAGCGGCGGCTGCCGGAGGCCGAACTGGCCCAGTTTCAGGAGGGCCTGGAGCCTCTGCGGGCCGCCGGCAAACTGGGGGTGCTCCTGGCCCAGTTCCCCTATTCCTTCCACAACACCGAAGAGAATCGGGCCTATCTCCTGGAACTCAAAGCCGCCTTCCCGGACTTTCCCCTGGCCGTGGAAGTACGCCACCGCTCCTGGCAGCACCGGGCCGTGAAGGAGTTCTTGGCCCAGGCGGGCCTTGATTTCTGCAACATCGACCAGCCCCTGGTGTCCTACCCCATGGGGGCCACCCGGTGGGTCACCGGACCCCGGGGGTACCTGCGCTGCCACGGCCGGCGTAAAGATGCCTGGTTTGAGTTCGGGGACGACCGGGGAGCCCGGTACGACTACCTGTACTCCCCCGAAGAACTGGAGGATTTGGCGGCCCGGGCCCGGGAACTGCTGGAGCAGGCGGCTGAGACCTACGTCATCTTCAACAACCACCCCGCCGGCCAGGCCGTGGCCAACGCCCTGGAACTGGCCCACCGGCTCAACCCCGGGCGCGGCGTCAGCGTGCCCCCTCCCCTGCTGGCGGCTTTCCCGAGGTTGGCCGAAACGGTTATGGGGGGGAAAGATAGAGAGGATAAAACCGGTTACCAGGAGTAAGGATGTCGAATCCTTTTATGAGTTCGGGTGGATGACAGAGAGCAGGGGGTTTGCTGCGGAGTGATTTATTCTTGAGACCTCTGCGGAAAGCCATTTTGTCATCCTGAGTGAAGCGAAGGATCTCGTATTTACGGGTACTTAAGAGATTCTTCGGTCGCTCTGCTCCCTCAGCATGACAGGTGGGGGTACTTTTGCAGAGGTCTCTTCCATAAAGTTACCATTTTTCTTTTTTGACGCCGGGCGGGAAAGTGAAACGCATCCCGCCTGTGGAAATCGCGCTATCCCTCACTTACACCTCACCAGGTTCAGGCCTTGGTTCCTGGCGGCACGCTCCTTGTCTCGGTGACCCGGTGGGAACGCCGCCGGAAACTCTTGACCGAAAACATTGAGAACCTTCGGAGGGTGTTCCGGCGCCCCGCCGACGATGATGCAGAAGGCGGGATGCGCTTTGCTGTCCCGCCCTACGGCCCTGTGGGGGAGTTCCTCCCCGGGCGGCCGGGTTTCCCCAACCTCCCCCGGGATGATCATGGTCGTTAACGGTTTAAGACCTGCCAGGACGTGGGGGTGCGTCCGGTCTTCCGCTGAATTTTATCGACTTTCGCCTGTTTCCTCTGTTTCTCTTCATCCGCGGCTTTTTTCGCCTCGATAGCTTTCAATCTCTGTTCTTTCCTCTTATAAAGGTTCTCCACCGACTTGCGGTTCACTATGAATAAGTCCGCATCCGATGCTGGGCCGGGTGGTACGGTTTCTTCCGCATAAGCCGCAGCGCCTAACAGGATGAGGATGGCCACCACCACCGCTCCCCACATTGAAGCCTTCATCATCGTTCTCCGGTGTTTTTTCCTCCTTGTTACCTTATGGGTATGTTAAGGGGAATCCGGAAAACTCCCGATTTTCATCCGGGGAATCCCTGAAAATGGAGGATAGAGCGTTTGCCATAAATTCCTTCCGTTTGGAGGTTCTCAAATCCCCCTAAATCCCCCTTTTTCAAAGGGGGACTTTAACAGCAATTCCTTGCAGTCCCCCGCCTTTTTAAAGGGGGGCAGGGGGGATTATAAGGCGTCCCGGAACGGAAAGAATTTTGACAATTGCTCTAAAGAGCAGTAAGCGGCGGAGCTGGGAGGGACGTGGTTTACACCCGCCCCTCCCGTTCATGAAAAATCTTTAAAACACCAGGGCCCCGAAGCCCCGGGTCAGGAGGCCCAGGATCAGGGCCAGGATGAGGGAGAGGCCGGCGGCCGCGCTGGCGCCCTTCCAGCCCAGTTCCCGGCTCATGGCGGCAATGGTGGAGGCGCAGGGCATGTAAAACAGCACGAAGATGGTGAAAGTGAGGAGTTGGGTCAGGGTGAGCACCGTGGTGATCTGGGTGGTGCCCAGGGCTTCGGCGAGCATGACCAGGGCCAGTTCCTTGCGCATGATCCCGAAGATCAGGGTGGTGCCCAGCACCGCCGGCAGGCCCAGGAGGGCGGTGAAGGGGCGGCTCAGGTCGTTGACGTATACCTCCAGGTGATAAAACTGGAGGAGGCTCAGGACCAGGCTGCCCACGATGAGGATGGGCCAGGCCACCACGATGAATTCCTTGAGGGTGTGCCAGGATTTGCGGGAGACGTTTTTCCAACTGGGGAAGCGGTATTCCGGGATCTCCATGAGCAGCCCCGGGGAGACCTCGGGCAAAATCCAGGTGGACAACTTACCCAACAGGGCGATGACCACCAGGTTGAAGAAGTAGACCCCCAGGGCCCAGTAAGGCCCCAGGGCATAGGCCACCAGGGCGAAGATGATCACCGACCGGGCCGAGCAGGGGACCAGCACCGCCAGCATGGAGACCACCAGGCGGTCCCGGGGGCTCTCCAGGATGCGGGTGGACATCACCGCGGGCACGCTGCAGCCGTAGCCCAGGATGAAGGGGATGATGGACTTGCCGTGGAGCCCCAGGAAGTGCATGACGTTGTCCATGAGGAAGGCCACCCGGGGCAGGTAGCCGCTGTCCTCCAGGAGGGCCAGGCCGACGAGAAAGGGCAGCAGGTAGGGCAGCACGATGGCCACCCCCCCGAAGATGCCCATGAGCAGGCCCTCCACCACGCTGTAGGCCAGGTTATGGACCCCCAGCCAGACCTTGCATAAACTCCTGGGCCGCGGTTAAATAGCCTGTCAGGAAGTTCTCGGTGAACTGGCCGAACCGGAAGACCACCTGGAAGAAGGCGGTGAGCACCGCGAGCAACAGGACGTAGCCCCAGAATCTATCGGTGGCGATGCGGTCCAGGCGCTCCCGCCAGTCGGGTTTGGTGGCGGGCTGCACCACCGCCACGTGCTCGAAGAGATTGACGCTCAGGGCATGGCGCTCGGAGGAGATCACGGTTTCCGGGGGCCGGCCGTGGGACTGGGCCAGGATCTTCTGGCTGTTGCGCACCCAATGCACGACCTCGGGGTCCCGGCGGCCGATCTCCTCGATGACGTAGGGGTCGTCTTCCAGGGCCTTGACCAGCATGAAGCGCCAGGGCAGCCCCATCTTTTTCGCAAACCCCAAATCCAGCCGGTCGGCCAGGGAGTCGATCTCTTCTTCCACGTCCCGGGCAAACTGGATCTGGGCCGGGCGCACCCCGGCCCGGCCGGCGCTCATGGCGGCGCGCAACAGATTGCTCAGGCCCCGGCCGGCGCCGGCGATGGTGGTCACCACCGGCACCCCCAACAGCTTCGAGAGCTTGGGGACGTCGATGACGATCCCTTTACGGGCGGCCTCGTCCATCATGTTCAGGGCCACCACCAGGGGGCGCTCCAGGCCCATCAACTCCAGGGTGAGTTCCAGGCTGCGGCTCAGGAGGGAGGCGTCGATGACGTTGATGATGACGTCGGATTTCCCCGCCAGCAGGTAGTTCCGGGATTCCCGTTCCGCCGGGTCGATGGAGGTGAGGGAATAGACCCCGGGCAGGTCCACGCAGGTGAGTTCGTCCCCTTCGAACACCACCCGGCTGACGGTGTATTTCACCGTGGTGCCGGGAAAGTTGGAGACCGCGGCCTTGTAGCCGCTGAAGTAATTGAAAATCGTGCTTTTGCCGCAATTGGGTTGGCCAATCAGGGAAATAATCATGGTGTCATGCCCGGGGGCAAGGATTTCCTTCCAAAGGATTTTCGTGAGCTTATCATTATTGAGAATCAATTACAATAGGCTTGGGGTTCTTTTTTCCGGCGGCCGCCAGGGGGCGGGAGCCAAGACCGCCGTGAGCTAACTTGCTGGTGGATCTTGACATTGAGTAGGTTTATTTTATATAGTATTCTATTCAGATTGAGGAATAAAAACGGTATCCAGCCCGGGCTCGAACATGCAAACCAAAGCCTTACAGATTGCCATCAAGGCCATTCCCGAAATGGGCCTCACGGTCGCCATCGACCTGGGTCCGGAGTGGTTCGCCCGTTGGCGGCAAGAAGACCCGGGCCTGGAATTCGCCGACACCCGGATAACCGGCCAGGTGCACCTGTCGAAACACGGCTCCGACATCCTGGTTCGGGGCAGCCTCTCCGGCCAGATGGAGTTGGCCTGCAGCCGCTGCCTGGAGTCCTTCCCGTTGCCGGCGGCCATTGATTTTGACCTCCTCCTGGTCCCCGGCCCCCCAACCGCCGCGGCTGGCGATGAAGAATTGAGCCCGACGGACCTGGACCTGGATTATTATACCGGGGAGTCCGTGGACCTGGAAAGCCTGTTGCGGGAGCAGATCATCCTCATGATGCCCTTGAAGCCTCTCTGTGATGAGGGCTGCCAGGGCCTGTGCCCCCGGTGCGGGGCCAACCTCAACCGCGAGACCTGCACCTGCTCCACCGACACTGTTAATTCCCCCTTTGCCGTGCTGGCAAAGTTGAAAATTTAAGGAGAAAGCCCGTGCCTTTACCCAAAAGAAAGAAATCCATCTCGAAGAAGAACAGCCGACGCTCCCATGATGGCTTGACGCCGCCGTCGCTGTCCACCTGCCCCAAGTGCAATGAGCAGCGTTTGCCCCACCATGCCTGTCCTCATTGCGGGTTTTACAAGGGCCGGCTGGTGATCCCCAAAGCGGCGGAGTAAGGGGCCATGGATTATCTGCTCACTGAAGAGCAGCAAATGCTCCAGGAACTGGCCCGCCAGATCTCTTACGAACGCATTAAACCCATCCGGGCCCAACTGGACGAGGAAGAGACCTTTCCCTGGGACATCCTGGCCGACCTGGCCCAGGCCGACCTCTGCGGCACCGTCATCCCCGAGGCCTATGGCGGCCTGGAACTGGGGTGCCTGGAGAACTGCCTGGTCCTGGAGGCCCTGGCCGAGGGCTGCGTCGGGGTGGCCACCACCTATGCCGCCAGCTTCCTGGGGGCCTATCCCCTGCTGCTCTACGGCACCGATGCCCAGAAACACCGGTATCTGCCGGCCATGGCCCGGGGCGAGGCCCTGGCCGCCTTTGCCCTGACCGAGCCCCAGGCGGGCTCGGACGCCGGCGCCATTGCCGCCACCGCGGTGAAAGACGGCGATTTTTACGTCTTGAACGGCACCAAGCAGTGGATCACCAACGCCGGGGAAGCCGAATACTACACCATCATCGCCCTCACCGACCGGACCAAAGGGGCCCGGGGGGCCACGGCCTTTATCGTGGAAAAGAACGACCCGGGCATCTCCTTCGGCAAAAAAGAAAAGAAGATGGGCATCCGGGCCTCCGTCACCCGGGAGGTGATCCTGGAAGACTGCCGCATCCCCAAGGACCGCCTCCTCGGCAAAGCAGGCATGGGCTTCATCATCACCATGAAGACCCTGGACCTGGCCCGGCCCGGCGCCGGGGCCCTGGCCGTGGGGCTGGCCCAGAGCGCCTTGGATGAGGCCGCGGCCTTCGCCAAGGAGCGCCACCAGTTCGGCGCCCCCATCTTTTCCTTCCAGGCGGTGCAGCACATGCTGGCCGACATGGCCACCCAGATCGAGGCGGCCCGGGCCCTGGTCTACTCCGTGGCCCGCCACATCGACAGCAAACCCAAGGATTACTCCAAGGACGGCGCCATGGCCAAGCTCTTCGCCACGGACATGGCCATGAAGGTCACCGTGGACGCGGTCCAGGTCATGGGCGGCCACGGCTACATGCGGGAATACCCGGTGGAAAAGATGATGCGGGACGCCAAGATCCTCCAGATCTACGAAGGCACCAACCAGATCATGCGCAACATCATCGGCCTGGCGCTGAATAAAGAATATTCGAAGAAGAAATAGCCTGCCGTAGGGCGCGATCTACACGCCAAAAATGGTGCGTGAGACGCACCCTACTTTGATTTTTCTTCTGGTTCCCAAGTTGCACTTGGGAACCCATATATTCTCAAAGCTTGGCTTTGCCGGCTAGGCGCAGCCTGGCCCCCAGCCCCATTCCCAAACTCAGCTTGGGAACGAGAACAAACGGTTTTTTTCTAACCGCTAACTGCTCACTGCTGACTGCTCACTATGAAAATCATCGTCTGCATCAAACAAGTGCCCGAAACCCAGGAAGTGCGCCTGGACCCGGTGACCCATACCTTAAAGCGCGAAGGCATTGCGGCCATCATCAACCCCTTTGACCTCTACGCCCTGGAGGAGGGGCTCAGGGTCAAGGACGCCCAGGGCGGCACGGTGACGCTCCTGACCATGGGGCCGCCCCAGGCCGAGGCGGCGCTCCGGGAGGCTTTGGGTTATGGGGCCGACGCCGCGGTGCTGTTGAGCGATCGCGCCTTTGCCGGGGCCGACACCTGGGCCACGGCCCTGACCCTGGCCAAAGCCATCGAGAAACTGGGCGGCGCTGACCTGATCTTCTGCGGCAAGCAGGCCATTGACGGCGACACCGCCCAGGTGGGCCCCATGCTGGCCACCATCCTGGACATCCCTTACGTGGCCTGGGCCCGGAAACTGGCCTTCGGCGACGGGGCAAGCTCACGGTGGAGCGCCTCCTGGACCACGGCTATGACGCGGTGGAAACGACACTCCCGGCCCTGGTCACCGTAGTCAAGGAGATCAACGAGCCCCGGGTGCCCTCCTTCAAGGCCAAGCTCAAGGCCAAGAAAGAGGCCATCCCGGTATGGGGTATCGACGATCTCGGCATGGCTGCCGCGGACGCGGGCCTGGGCGGCTCCTTCACCCAGGTGGTCAAAGTCTTCCCGCCCCCGGCCCGGGGTAAATCGGAAATCTGGACCGGCGCCCCCGAGGAACTGGCGGCCCGCCTGTGGCAGCGGTTGAAAGAGCAAAGCAAGGCACAATTGTAGGGGGGCACCTGTGTGTGCCCCCTGAAAAGGGCGGACACACAGGTCCGCCCCTACGAAACATTGTAGGTATTTGGTCCTCGTCCCCAAGCCCAGATTGGGAACCTGAAAAAAATGGTGCGTGAGACGCACCCTACGGAAAAGCATTTTGTGCTGATAGCTGAAAGCTGACTGCTGATAGCTTCTCATCCATGGCCTTACAGGAAGAATTCGAGACAACCGGGGAATACTTCTTCAGATGGCGGAGTTATCTGCCGTTGGTCATGGCCGTTTTGTTTATCCTGGCCCTGGCGCAGTTCCGGTCGCCTTTTGCCAACCACGGCCTGGATCTGGCCTGGGACGCCGGCTGCCTGGCGGTGGCGCTCCTGGGCCAGGCGGTGCGCTTCTTTACCGTGGGGTTCGTGCCCCGGGGGACTTCGGGCCGCAATACCAAAGGCCAGGTGGCGGACACCCTGAACACCACGGGCATGTATGCCGTGGTCCGGAACCCCATTTATCTGGGCAACTTCATCATCTGGTTCGGGCTGTCCCTGTTGGTGAGATCGGTGTGGTTCACCACGGTTATCGTCCTGTTTTTTACGGTATTCTACGAGCGGATCATCTTTCGGGAAGAAGGTTTTTTGCGGGAGAAATTCGGAGACGCCTTCATGAATTGGGCTGCTGCCACCCCGGCGATTATCCCGAATTGGAAAAACTGGCAGCCGCCGTCCCTGCCCTTCTCCGTTAAATCGGCGCTTGTCCGGGAATACGGCACCTTTTTTGCCATCATCGCCACTTTTACGGTCCTGGAAGTGCTGGCCGGACTGTTCGGTGCCGGGAAATTGACCTTGGACGCCGTCTGGGTCAAACTCTTTTTGGGCAGCGGGGTTTTCTATGTGACGGTAAGGTTTTTGAAGAAAAAGACCAAGGTGTTGGCCACGGAAGGCAGGTAATTTGGGGGAAACTGTCCCCTCGGCGGTCCTCGCGAGAGGAAACGGTGCGCCGTGCGCACCCTACCCTGCTGCGAGCCCACTCCACCATAACCGAAACCGAAAACTGGAAACCAAAAACTTATTTAATATGAGCCTGATCTTTAACTCTGACAAATGTATCGCCTGCGGCCAGTGTGTGGAGGCCTGCCCCTTCGGGGTCCTGACGCTGGAGGGCGAAAGCCTGGTGATCGGCGACGGCTGCACGCTGTGCGGGGCCTGCGTCGAGGTCTGCGAGGTGGAGGCCCTGGCCCTGCCCGAGACCGAGGGGCTGGCGCCCCGGCCCGAGACACCCCCCGACGGCGTCTGGGTCTTTGCGGAGCAGCGCCGGGGCGAATTGGCCCCGGTGACCGCCGAACTCCTGGGGGAAGCCCGGCGCCTGGCCGAAGTCCTGGGCGCAAGGTGGCTGCGGTTCTGTTAGGGGACGGGGTTGCGCCCCTGGGCCAGGCCCTCCTTACCGCCGTGGCCATAAAGTCTACTTGATGGAGGATCCGGTGCTGGCGCATTTTCCGGGGCGACCTATTCCGGGCCGGAAGCACTAGTCCGCAAACATAAGCCGGAAATCGTCCTCGCGGGAGCCACCGACCTGGGCCCCGATTTCATCCCCACGTGGCCGCGCTTTGAAAACCGGCCTGACGGCGGACTGCACCGCGTTGGACATCGACGGACAGCGCATCCTGCTCCAGACCCGCCCGGCCTTCGGCGGCAACATCATGGCCACCATCATACGCCCCGGACCGCCCCCAGATGGCCACGGTCCGGCCGGGCGCAAAGTGAGGCGCCCTCGGCCGCTCCAAGCCGGGGAAGTGAGCCGGGTGGAGGACGTCCTTGTGCGGCGCCCCGCAGCCGCTCGTGGACGGTGGCCGAACATGGAAGCGTGCCCTCAACGACGCCGAGGTCATCGTGGCCGGGGCCGGGGCTCAAAGAAGCCAAGCGTTCAAGATATTGGAAGACCTGGCCGAAGTGCGGGCGGCGAGGTGGGCGCCACCCGGGCCGCGGTGGATGCCGGCTGGATTGGCTAGGAGCACCAGATCGGCCAGACCGGCAAGACGGTCCGCCCCGATCTGTATATCGCCTGCGGCATTTCCGGCGCCATCCAGCACCTGGCCGGGATGCAGTCGGCGAAATCATTGTGGCCATCAACAAAGACCCCAGGCGCCCATATTTCAGGTGGCCGACGTGGGCCTGGTGGGGACCCTGTTCGAGATTATCTGGCCCTGATCCAGGAAATCAAGAAGGACCGGGGCTGAAATGGCCTGCAGTTGCAGAGGCGGTTCGTGTAAACCGCCCCTACGGGGCCGATTTTGCTAAAATTTTCTGAACCATTGGTTCAAGGGCCTGTACGTGAAAAAAAGTATAAGAAACCCCTTTCATTTTCGGCGAATTCGTTCTATGTAATTAAGCCAGCAGGCCTAACCGTCCCCAGGTGGAGGTTGGGGTTTGCCCTGGGTCCGATCAAGCAGTCAACTGGGAAGTCAACCAGACGTAATGATGAATGATAGCAACCACATAGCTTTGATAACCGGCGGC
>CAVXZU010000027.1:0-92909 GCA_963766185.1 uncultured delta proteobacterium
TTTTATGTCTACTTTACTTCGTTTAGTTCTCAGTTGTCTTGTTAGGGGGGCAACTGGAACTTTCTCAAATTCACCTTTACTATTGAGTGTTTTAATCTTTTTATTAACATAGTAATTGCGAAAATCATCAAAAGAAGAAAAAGTAATGTCAGGCTTATTTGTAGCTGGGTCTATAGTCTCGTTCAATACTAAACATCTCTCACCAATCATAATGACAGCGTGTATTTTATTTAATTTAATTATGGTTTCATTATAGATTTTATTTGATAACTTCTTATCTTCATCTATTGTCTCTTGCTTTGTGGTATCTTTCGGCATAGTGGGAGAGGGGGCGGGGGGCTTTCCGCGCTGGGAGTAAAATCCGGTTTTGCCGGAAAGAGCCTTATCAATGGTCATTTTCCGGTAATCTGCCCGCTCCCATTTCTCACGGTAGAGGCCAGATTGCCGGAAAAGCCGGTCAATGCTTCCGGGGTCCGGGCCAGTCCAAAAGGCCAGTAAACCACACAGGGCAAGATCAGCCGTGCTATGATCCCCGCCATATTACGCGGTATCCCCCCGCCAGAGCCCGGCACCTTTGGGGGTCCGGCAAACTTTGTCAATAATCTCCAAATCTGACAATGCCCCGGGGCCAGGGGCTTGAGGTGCCACTTTTGGGGGCGGGGGCGTGGCAAAGGCTTGGGGGCTTACCAAAGGTTTCCAGGTGCAGGCCCCTCAAGCTCCCTTGGCGGGATTCGATGGTGGCCGGGGTTCCCACCAGGTGGTGGCCGGTCATGGTGAAATACCGGCCGCGGTCGTAAAATTCAAGCTTGCCCTTGCGGTTGCCGCCCGGGGCGGAGCTGGGCCGGATCAGAATGTGCAAGCCACAGCCGGAGGGTGAAATTTCGGTGTAGCTTTTCAGCCGGTCAATTATGGACCGTGCCCAGGGCTCAATCTCGCCGGTTTCAGGGTCTCGGCACTTGTCCAAATCAACGCCGGTGTAGGGGTCCTGGGGAGAAGAATTCAAATCCAATCCCAGCAAAGCCCCCAGCCTTATAAACCTTAACCGCCTGGTCATAGGTCCCCCAGGTAGTCGGACCATTGGATTTTGCCCTTTGTTTGGGATTTGAGGCGTTATAGGGGATTTTCGCAGGCTTGCCGCCCCGATCCTCCATGCGCCACACAACCCACTGAGGGAGGTCTTTTGATTCCAGGGGGTTTTTGTCAAAGGGGTCCATGCTGGCCGCCCCTACCTATCCCCCTGGGGCCGGGGCCTGGGCTCCACCTTGCAGTCCTCTACATATTTTTTGAGGTCCGCCGGATCGAATAAAACCCTTCTCCCGATTTTAACAAAAGGGATTTCCCGGCGGCTGATTTTACCGGCAACTGAAAATGGAGAAATGTTCGAGAAATTCTGCGGCTTGGTTCTTGTCCCAAAGATTATTCATAATATACCCCCAAGGGTTTCTTAATGTTCATGGGTATCAGGATATACTCGGGTAAATCTATGTCAAGTTATAACTAATTGGAATAATTGATTTATCGGGACATATTTGTGCAAGCCCGGGGGGGGTCAAGGCGATTTTGTCCCGATTTTTTGAAAAGGAGATTTTAACCGATGGTAGAACGCTGTAGGGCTTTTTTGGTGCCGTAGAATGAAGCGGAATAGTCGAAAGCCGTTAATAGTTCCGAAATGCGTTGCGCTAAGGGGTCTTTTTTGAGGTCAGCATAATGTTTAAATATAAAACCTAAAGCCGTTATCAATTTTAAATCTTTGGCTTGTTGGGTGTGATTTTTTCCGATAATCCTTTGGGCAATATTTGACGGTTTTTCTTGATAGCCCATAAAAGGTCTACGATCCCATTAATAATAGGATCAACCTTTTGTTTCGCGGCCAAGCGGGTATTTCTCACACAACTGAGGGTAGTTAAGGCTTTTTCAAGAGTAGAAACATAATCGTTTGCATCTTGCTGCCTTCCTTCCAAATTAATACGAATCAAGTTTTCAGCCCGGTGTATAGAGGCAGATTTAAAAACGCCCGCCAAGTCTCTAATAAATGCTTCCAGGTGTTCAAGAAGGGAGGTATTGAGTGCCTTTGGTTCTACATTTTTTATTAAACCCCCTCTCCGAAAAATACCTGATCTCATTATCCGGGTACACCATGCCCGGTTATCATCCAGTTCTTCGGGGTTAAATTCCCCGCCAAAAGCCACCAGTTGCAGGGGACCCCGGGCAAACTCCTGCTCAACAGCAAAGCGAATAGGCCACATAAGGAAGGAGGGGAGGGTCACCTGGGGGGGCCTGGGTAAGCCTGTCAAATATGCCCCGCCGATCCGAAATACTTAAAGAGGTGAGGGTTTTCCAGAAAATTCAGGAAAAGGTTGAATCGCTCTTGCGGGTCCATGGGCCACTTCCCTTAGTGGTTCCCTGAGAGATTACCCCCAAGGCGGCCAGGGACCACCGCCCTGTCCCCTGGTTCATGAGGCCAGGGTAAGGGGGGAATTTGGTTTATGAACGAACGTTCATGTTTTAGGTGTCACTATAGGTGTCATTCGTTCCTACTTTTGTAAATATTTTCTGCTATGTCTTCTGATAACATATAACCCAGGTAACTATTTAATATTGATATGTTTTAGTTTGTCCTGCTATGCCCTGATAACATCGCTTTTAAGGATTTTAAGTCCCTTGCGTCTACCCGTTCCGCCACCCAGGCAGGGGGCCAAGGTTAAGAGAGTGTCATGGTGGGCAGGAGGCGTCGGGTTGGCAAAGGGAGAGGTGCATGGCACTGCCGCGTTTCCCCGTCAAGCCCGGCAACTCCCCGGTTTCCACCGGCTGATGCCGCGTTTCCCCGGGCCTGATCCGGGGCTGGTAGCAGCCATTATACGCAAGTAGGTGAGGCCTTGCAACCGCCAGTTGGGCCTGGCCGGAGGTCTTATAGCAAGTTGCGCGCATCGAAGTAAGAAAAGTTTACGGTCTGTAGGGCGCGCCGCGTGTGCGTCCACCCTGAGGGCGGACACATGGGTCCGCCCCTGCAAAAGATAAATTACCTGTATGATCGCAACTTGAGACCTCTGCTCAAGTCCCCTGACCTGTCATTCTGAGGGAGCGGAGCGACCGAAGAATCTCATAAGTACGAGAAAATACGAGATCCTTCGCTCCGCTCAGGATGACAAAATGGCTTTGCGCAGAGGTCGCAACTTGGTCTTAAACCGGGTTGCCCGCAAAGAATTTTTGGTGCAGTCCCAGGCGAAAGCAGGCGCCGGCACCGGCAAGACGCCGGTGCCACCGGTGTGCCGGCGACCTGGTCTTGAGCCGGGGAAAATGAAATCGCGGTTTCCGGCCCGGAACCGGCAGAGCGAAACCTCTCCGGATAGAGACCTCAAAGCGTGGCGCGGTCTCGTCGGACCGGCACCGCCCAGACATTTTGAAACAGACCCAGCCCCAGCCGATCGGCGATGAAGAGCGGGGGCCGTTGGAAAACCCTGACCACATAATTCACTAATTGGCGAGATCTGCCCTGAATATGTAACCGGTTACTTATACTAAAATAAGGGATTCTACTGATATACGTGTGTCGATTCACCTCAAACCCAGCCCGTCGCAACAGAGCGCTCAAACCTTGGCGGGAAAAATGAATAATATGCCCGGGCAATCCCAAAAAACTGCTTTTTGATTTTAATATTTTTATTAATATTGCGTCGACATTCGGTACCGCAAGAGCTAATACTCCTCCCGGCTTGATCAAATTCCTTACTTTTACTAATACGTCAAAAGGATCCAAAAGATGTTCCAAGACCTGGCTGAGGATCACCAGATCGAACTTCTCCGTGCCAAAATCCACCGCCTCGAAGAAGAGGGGAATCGGCTCAAAACCGTTTAATTGCTGGAAAATACTATTCTCCGCCCTGGCCGGATTGACGGCCACAACCTGGAAACCCCGATCCAGCGCCGCCCTGGAGAAAAACCCGTAGCCGGAACCGATATCCAGGGCTTGCGCCTGGCCCTCCGGGCAGGGCCCCAGGAGCTCTTGCGCATAGCTCACCAGCCTCCGGGCATCGACCGTGGAATTGGGGAACTCGACTTCCGAGGCCATCACGGCCGCGAAGGATGTAAGCGATTTCGAGCCGTGGCCGCAGCTGGCATAAAAAGATTGCAAGGATTCAGGTGAGGGCTGGGGATTCACATAACCGGTTCCGCAAGCGCCACATTTATCAAGATTAAAGGTTACCCCGGCGATCTCCTGGCTGAGCCATGGCTTCTGAACGGTACTGCCACAGGCCGGGCAGGAAGCAAGGTTGTGGGCGACTGATTCATGGAGTTGCATAGGGCCTCATGCCGCGGGTAAATCAGGTAGGGCTGTCGCTGATAAAGGATTCCACCAGTTGCTGGAGGGTGAGCTGCTCCCCATCAACCGCGGCGGGGGCCTCCATCAGGGGTTTCAAGAGCGCGATCATCCGGGGCTCACCGGCCAGAGCCACGTCCAGGGCGGCGCCCCGGGACTCCCGGAGGTTATCCAGCACTTCCTTGACCGTGATCTGATCAAGGGGCAGCTTGGGAATGAACTGGGGGGACGACCCGGCCTGGGCCGTGACCACCTCGACCACCAGATTGCAGTCCTGGAGCGCCCGGGTCACCCGATCCACCAGATTGTTGCCCCGGGGAAGGATCTGGCTCAATTCGTCCCGGGACAGGGGCGGCTGCTGATTTAAGAACCGTTCCCCGATACTCACCAGGGCGGCCAGGCAGAGATAGTCATCCACCGGCTCCGGCGGGAGCCAGGGGGCGCCGGTACTGGCTGGTGAGGCTGTTCAGGTTCTGGTGGGCGAAGGCGATCTCGGTGCCGAACAGCAGGATAAGCCAGCACCAAAATAGCCAGATGAACAGAAAGAGCAGATGATACAGGGCGCCATAAATGGCGTTGTAGTAGGTGGAGGCCCCCTGGATGCCGGTGAAAATCCACTGGGCCAACTGCCAGACGGTGCCCCCCACCACGCCGCCCAGCACCGCGGACCAGAGCTTGACCTGGGTGTTGGGCATGACCAGGTAGATAAAGATAAAGGCAAACCACAGCAGGCCCAGGGAGACCATCCACCGGGTGGCGGTGAAGAAGATGGCCGGCATGATGCCGTACAGAATGTCGATGACGTACCTGAGACCCCAAAAGGAGGTGGAAAAGGTCAGGGCCACGGCCATCAGGATGGGAAAGATCAGAAAGATGCTCAGGTAATCGCTGACCTTGCGGTTCCAGGAGCGGGTCCGGGACACCTGCCAGGTTTTGTTAAAGGCCTTCTCCACGTTGGTCATGACGATGACCAGGTCCAGGAGCAGGACCACCACCCCAAAGACCCCCAGTGACGTCACATGGGTAGCTTCGATGTACTGCAGGATCTGGGTGGCGAATTCCCGGGAGCCCGGGGCCAGGTGCTCCAGGAGGTAGGTGGTTAAAAGACGGGGCACGCCGATGCCCTGCAAAATGGCGAAGAGCAGGGCGAAGAGCGGGATGAAGCCCAGGATGGTGGCATAGGCCAGGGCCGAGGAGCGCACCAGGGATTGGTTGTGTATGAGGCCGCGGCCCGCCAGGACCAGAACCCGCAGGCACTTCACGGCCAAGAGGCCCCCCGGGCCACGGCCCTCATCCTGCCAGAGGCGGCGCCGGGAAAAATCATGGAGTTCGGTTAAATAGTGGGCCAATGGAATAAACCCTAAATATATCTATGAGTTACTGTAAAAGGGTGGCCGCGGGCAGGCCGGAAGTCATCTTTCCTCAAGGGGGGCAGGCCGATTTTGCCACTCCCTCCTGGCCAGCCGGGGGAAATTCACCCTCAGCTCATCTCGTAAAACGGCGGCTAATGAGTCAGGGAATAGACCTCCGGGTTGTCCGCCTCGATTTCCACGGGAACGGCTTGGCCGGTATTTTTGCCGAACTCTTTAAAATCCGCCACCAGCAGATAGTTGAGCACCAGCCGGAGGTCAGAGGAAGAGCCCACGCTCCGGGCTTCTCCCACCCATACGGGGGCAGCATCCTGGCGGTCCCGGTAGGCGGCCCCCGGCACTACTTTGACCAGCAGCCAGCGCTCATAGAGGGTAGCGCTGTCGGGGGAGCCCCCCCAGGGTATGCCGATGGCAACGGAGGGGCCGCCCCAGCCGCCCCAGCCACCCCAGCCGTATCCTCCGCCCCAGCCCCAACCGAGACTGCCATAGTAATCCGGCGCGGCCACGCCGGCGCTGCGGGGCTCTCCCATGCCGTAGGCAAAGAGCAGGCAATAATCCGCCTTGTCCAAGGTAGTCACGGGGTAGCCCCGGGTTTGCAGGAGCTTGGTGATTTTGCCTTGGACTTCCGCCTCCAGCAGGGGATTTTTAGCCGTCTTATTTTCAACCACATAGAAGAAGCCCCCGGGTTTGATGGGGGCCGGCGCCCCGGGCGCGGTGTAGCCGTTGACCCGGATAGAATAAGGGGAGACCGTGCTGCACCCTGACAAGGATAGGCCGATAACGATTACGGCCAGGAATCCGATGACTTTTTGCATCGAGGGCCTCTCAGCCGCGGTCAATCCAGGGCCGCGGCGCCTGTCTGGTTATCGGTGGTCCGCTAACGTAAGCCGCGCCGGGGCCCGGCGCCCCTTCAAGGGGCATAAACCCGGTCCAGGAGGGCGGCAAGCTTCCCCTTGATCTGGGCCAGGGGCGGCAGGACCGGGACCGGCGGCAATTGCTCCTCCGTCAACCTCTGGCGCTTGAAGCGCATGCGGGTGGAGAGCTCCTCGCGCTCCGGGGCCAACAGACCCCCGCTCATGGATTCTTCCCGGCCGCCGTCCAGGGCCTCCATCTGGGCCGCAATCAGGCCGAAATCATAGGACAGGTTGAACTTGTTGATGTCCTCGTTGAGCAGTTTCAGGTGGGTCTGGATCTTGGCGTAGGCCTCGTGGAGCGCCACGCTTTCCTGCTGCAGGCGGTCGTAAAGCTCGAAGATCAGGTTGCGGAGACGGCGGTAGGCGGTGAAGCCATGGCGCCGGGAGTCCTTGAGGAGGGCCTGCTGATCCTGGGCCGAAAGATTGCAGTACTCCGGGTAGAACGGCCAATCCTGGATGGCCAAGACCTCCATCATCAGACTGCAGGCATCCTTGGAGCCCAAGGCGTGGTACAGGGCCATGAACCGCCGGCCCAGGCCGGCCATGCCTTTGGCGTAGTCCTGGACCTCCTGGTGCAGGAGCTCCGTATCCTCTTCCACATAGACCCGGTCGGCGAAAAAATTATCGACGATTTCTTTCTTGATGTGAACTTTTAAGGCATCTAAGACCTTATCGACGTCGTCCATGTCGGCTCCCTGGTCCCCCAATCCGGAGATCTGCAGCTTGATTGCCGGAGATTGCAGCCTTTCAGGCCTCGGAATCCGGCTCCGCCGGCGGCGCCGGGGCCGTCCCGCCGATGCCCAGTTCGGCCAGAGAGAATTCCACCTCCCGGCGGTCCTCCATCTCCAGGGTGACGGTCTCCCGGATGAAATTATAGCGGATGATTTTTCCTTCGCCCTCGGGGGCCTGGAGGCGCTTTCCCACTTTGGGCAAAGACTTGCGGAGTTCCTGGTAAGAGGAATACTCGTAGGTGAGACAGCACATCAGGCGGCCGCAAATCCCGGAGATTTTATTGGGGTTGAGGCTGAGCTGTTGTTCTTTGGCCATGCGCACGCTCACCGGCTCGAAATCCCGGAGAAAGCCGGAGCAGCACAGGCCCCGGCCGCAGATTCCCAGGCCGCCCACCATTTTGGCCCGGTGGCGCACCCCGATCTGGCGCAATTCGATGCGGGTGCGGAACTCCTGGACCAGGTCTTTGACCAACTCCCGGAAGTCAACCCGGCCGGGGGCGGTGAAATAGAAGACGATCTTGGAGGCGTCGAACAGGCATTCCACCCTTACCAGGTAGATGGGCAGCCGGTGGGACTCCACCCGGTTCTGGCAGAATTGCAGGGCCCGTTGCTCCAGGAGGCGGTTTTTTTCTTCCTGGGCCAGGTCCTCGGGGGTGGCTAGCCGCAGCAGGATCTTCAACTGGCGGGGGGGGTGCTGGTCGGGGTCCGGGTAGACGCCCACCACCCGGCCGAGCTTCAGGCCGCTGTCGTATTCCAACACCACCCGGTCTTGCGGTTTGAGAGAGAACGGCCCGGGATCCACCAGACAGCAGTGGTTGCCGGAACCGAGGCAGATCTTAGCGAGAGGCATGGGGGTTCCCTTGGCGCTGCAAGCGCAACCCCAGGATGTCCAGGGTCAATTCCGGGTTAAGGTTGGCCTGGAGATGGCGCTGGGCCGTTCCCAGGGCCGCAAAGTTGGCGAACCAGGCGGCCGGGTCGCTGCCGGCCCGGGCTTGCGAAAGGCGCGGCAGGAGGTCCTGATGGGCCAGGAGGCCGGGGGGCGCCTGAAAATGGGACAGCAACAGGTCCCGGTACCAGAGTTGGGCCAGCAGGAGGAAATTATTCAGATCGGCGCGGTTTTTCGTGAGGCGTTGGGCCCATTCCAGGACCTGGCCGGTGGACCCCCGGTGCAAGTGGGCCAGGTCCGCGAGCACCTGGTCCCGCTGGCGCACCAGTTCCTGCGGGTCCAGGGCCAGGGCCCGGCCCAGGGACCCGCCGCTCAGGGCAGCCACCAGGGCCGCCTGGGACGAGGGCAGAGAGCGCCGCTGCTCCAGTTCCCGGATAATCAGGGCCGACGGCAGGGGCGCGAAGGCCAGCTTGTGGCACCGGGACACGATGGTGGGCAAAAGGTCGGCTTCGCCCCGGGCGATGAGCACCAACAGGTGCTGGGGGGGCGGCTCTTCCAGGGTTTTCAACAGGGCGTTGGCCGCGGCGTCATTCTGGACGGTCAGGCCTTCGGCGGGCTTGATGACCACGACCCGCCAGCCGCCGCCCAGGGGCGGATACGCGGTCAGGCGGCGCAGTTCCCGGATCACCTCGATCTTGATCTGGGTCTTGCCCTCTTCCGGGGAGATCATCAGAAAGTCGGGATGGGTGCCTGCCTGGAGGCGGCGGCAGGAGGGGCAGGCCCCGCAGGCGTCGCCGTCGGCCCCGATTTGTGCGCAATTCAGGGCCGCGGCCAAGGCCCGGGCGGTGGTGGCCTTGCCCACGCCAGAAGGCCCCAGGAACAGGTAGGCATGGGACAGCCGGCCCGCCAGCCTGGCGGCTTGCAGATGGGACACGACCCAATCCTGCCCCAGGATCTCCCGGAAATACCGGAGGCCGGGCTCCTGGGATGTGGTCGCGGCAGGGTTTGCCTGATTTTTCTTGGGATTTGCCATATATGAAAGTTTCTTCAGAATGAAACCATTTTATCATCCCCCCAAATCCTCCTTTAAAAAAAGGGGGCATTTTCTCCCCCTTTTCTCAAGGGGGTAGGGGGGGATTAGGTTCCCTGGCTATAAACTTTGTTCTCGTTCCCAAGCTCCGGCTTGGGAACGGCATTGCCGGGCAAGCTCTGCTTGGCCATCCTCATCAATTTTGCCACGGCAAAGCAGAGCTTTGCTTCCAAGTGGGTTCCCAAGCAGGAGCTTGGGAACCAGTAGTAAACGCGCCCTACGACTACTCACTGACCACTGACCACTGACTACTGGCTACTGCCCCTCACTCCCACTCAATGGTGCTCGGCGGCTTGGAGGAGATATCCAGCACCACCCGGTTGACCCGTTTGACTTCGTTGATGATGCGGTTGGCGATCCCGGCCAGAAATTCGTGGGGCAGGCGGCTCCAGTCCGCGGTCATGGCGTCGATGGAATCCACGATGCGCAGCGCCACGACGTACTCGTAGGTGCGTTCATCCCCCATCACCCCCACGGTGCGGATGGGCAGAAGCACCGCAAAGGCCTGCCAGACCTGGCGATAGAACTCGCTGGCCAGCATTTCTTCCTGGACGATGGCGTCGGCCTCCCGGAGGATATCCAGTTTTTCGGCGGTGACATCGCCCAGGATGCGGATGGCCAGCCCCGGGCCGGGAAAGGGGTGGCGCCAGACCAGGGAATCCGGCAGGCCCAGTTCCTTGCCCACTTCCCGGACCTCGTCCTTGAACAGTTCCCGTAGAGGCTCCAGCAGCTTCAGGGGCATGATGGTGGGCAGGCCCCCGACGTTGTGGTGGGTCTTGATGGTGGCCGACGGGCCTTTGAAAGAAACGCTTTCGATGACGTCGGGGTAGAGCGTCCCCTGGGCCAGGTATTTGACCCCGCCCAGCTTCTTGGCCTCGGCCGCGAAGATGCGGATAAACTCGTGGCCGATGCGGCGCCGCTTCTCCTCCGGGTCGATGACTCTCTTCCAGCTCATTCAGGAAGTCCACGGTGGCGTCCACGTAAACCAGGTTCAGGTGGTGGTGCTCCCGAAAGAGGTGAAAGACTTCCTCGGCTTCGTGTTTGCGCAGCAGGCCGTTGTTCACGAAGACGCAGGTCAGGCGGTCGCCGATGGCCCGGTGGACCAGCACCGCGGTGACCGAGGAGTCCACCCCGCCGGACAGGGCGCAGATGACCCGGCCGTCGCCCACCTGCTGGCGGATGTTCTCGGTGGCGGTCTCGATGAAGGAGGCCATGGTCCACAGGGGATTGAGCTTGCAGATGCGGAACAGGAAGTTGCTGAGGATCTCCTTGCCCCGGGGCGTGTGGTGCACTTCGGGGTGGAACTGCACCCCGTAGAGCCGCCGGGAGAGGTCCCGGATGGCCCCGGTGGGGCAGTTGTCGCTGCGGCCGATGACCTCGAACCCCGGCGCCAGGCGCTCCACCCGGTCGCCGTGGCTCATCCAGACCTGCTCCTCGGCGTTCAGGCCGTAAAACAGGTCGTCAAAATTGGTGATGGTAAAGGTCTTGTGGCCGTATTCCCGGGCCCCGGCCGGGGCCACCTCGCCGCCCAACAGGTGGTTGAGGAGCTGGATGCCGTAGCAGATGCCCAGGATCGGCACCCCGAGGCTGAACAGCTCGGGGTCGACGGCCGGGGCGTCCCGGTCATAGACGCTCCGGGGGCCTCCCGACAGGATGATGGCCCGGGGGGCAAACTCCCTGATGCTGTCGAGAGTCATGATGTACGGGTGGATTTCGCAGTAGACCTTGAGTTCCCGCACCCGCCGGGCAATGAGCTGGGTGTACTGGGACCCGAAATCCAGAATGAGCACTTTTTCCTGATGGGGATCGAGCATTATTGTGTCTTTATAAGTGGGCGGGGCCGGTTGAACCCGTGCCGGAGACTACCAATCACCCTCGCCTCAACCCCTTAATTTTTTAATTAATTATAGCTGGCCGGGACGGAAAAAGCAAAAAGTCTGTGGGGGAGGCGGGGAACTGAGGGTTGCCGGGGGCAGTTGTCAGGATTATTTAGCACTTCGAAACCGGCATTTTCACTCTCGTTCCCAAACTCTTGCTTGAGAACGAGATTATAGGCATAAGCTCTATTTGGGCACCTTATCATGATTAAGGGAGTCTACCTTATTATAGGCAGTTTAGGGATTTTCTCGAAAAACTTAGCTGGGGGAATTTATGAGAGGCGAAGTCAAAAAAAGCGGCATAGAGGCCGCATTAGAGACTAAACCTGAATTAAGTTAGTTTAGCAAATCTCTAAATTTCTCAACAGAAAACTGCTCTTCACCATTCTTATTACAAATACGGAGATTAGCATTTAATGCATGATCACGAAAAATATCTCTACTTTCCTTATTGGACAGATTTTCTATATCATAATGACAAATATCACCGGTACTACTTATTATATTCACCAAGCGCGCATTTTGACCAAGTATTGATGAATCGAATTCCCAATATACGATAGGTTCTCCCGCAACGATTGAATAAAAATTGCTTATGTGGTTGCATATTGTGGCACCATAATTATCGACCACACAGTCTCTATCAAAGACGGAGATCCCGGAACCGATTTTTCTAAAGCTACTACTCTGGAATCTTCCCTTATCCCGATTAAACCCTCTACCATTGAGTATTCTAACGAGTCGCATGACTTCATTTCTTCCAATGCCCTTAATTTTGACTCGGCTTCGTCAAAAGATATGCTTTCAACGTGTTCAATTTCATTATATTCATCCCCTATCCCTATTTCATACGTGTATTCCAAAGTATTCTGGGCTGTTATTAATATGTCGATAAAATGGTCTTGATATGACAAAGATATTTCTATCTCCCCATCCCCCACAGGAAAGGCGTTTCCTATCAAGCCAAACGACTTGCCAAGCCTATAGACCTGTATGGCCTTTTTAATGACTTCACTGCTTGGTGCTTTCCCTTCGCCAAAATTCCACCCCTCCAAGAGCTCAGAAAAAGACCTAATATAGTCCTCCACCGGGTCTGGAGAATTATCTTGAACATATCCTGATATTCCTAATAAGCTATTGTAATTTGACATTTGCTTGCTTCTTTTTGAGAAATTTTTCCTCAATATCATTAGTTGTCAAGATTTTGATATCGGTATTTTTTTCAAAGTCATGAATCATTTGGCCAAGCTTCTCAGCCAAAGTCTTTGCCAGAGTGAGCGATATATTTAAAAGGGCTATTGGTTTGTTATTTTGTGAAAAAATCACCCCGATATCAGAATTTGTAAAAAAATTTGCGAATCCGTTGGCATATATTTTTATGACCGCTTCGGATTCAATCGCATCGGTTACGGGATCAGGCTTATCTGGCATATTTTTCTACCCCAAGCTTGTCGTTTAGATGAGCCTAAATATAATGACTATCCTGAAAAATGTAAAGGATAATTGGTGAGAATGGCAATAGGTTGACTCCGTTCAGTTCAAAACCCTACTTTTATCGGCATAGTTAGTTCTTTACCCTATAGTGGCGGTTTGACAAAGCCTACCGCGGGGGGTCTAAGGGGGCGGCCCGGGCTTGCAGAGAAAGCCCTCCTGCCCTATGAGGCCCTCTTAACCGTAGTCAGGTTTCATGGCGTCCCGTGTGCCTTATAACGACCAGATTCAGCCTCACAGCCCCAACGGCGCCAGGTAGCGGCGGTGGAGTTCGTCCTGGAGCCAGGCGGGGGAGGCGGCTTCCGGCGAGTAGAGGAGCTCGTTGAGGCCCGCGGCCATCTCCCGGAGGCGGGAGAGGGCTTGTTGCCGCGCCGCGTCCATGACGCCCCAGTCGCCGGTGGTCAGCAGGTCCTGAAAGGCTGGGGGCAGCTCCGGCAGCATTGCCGGGATGAGGCCCGGACGCCAGGCCAGCATTACCGCCAGGGAAGGCAGGCGCTCCCCGGCGATGATATAGGCCAGGCGGCCCCAGTCGTTGACGTCGGCCAGGGCGTCTTTGAGGGTCCGGACCCAGAGTTCCACCCGGGTCTGGGGAAAGCGTTGCAGCACCGCGGGGAAGGCGTCTTGCAGGCTGGGCTCCAGGGCTTCGCCGATTTCGTGGCGGATGACCGCTTCCAACTCCCCGGCCAGAAAGGCGTTGAACTGCTCCTGGTGGGCCTCCGGGTCAGCGAGGAGGTCCTTGAGGGTGAGTTTATGGGCTTTGAGGGCGACTTGCAGGTAGGCGTTGCCCTGCTGAGTGGGGTCGGCCAGGTGGTCCCAGAGGTAAAAGGCCAGGGCCTGGCGGCGGGCATAGATCAGGGTCCCCTGGCAAAGGGCCGGGGAGGCGTCCAGGTCCCGGGCCAGCTCCGGCCCCAGGACCAGGATGGTCAACTCCCCCACCCGCCGCTCCTCCAGGAGTTCACCCAGGAAGAAGGTGGGGGCCAGGCCGCGGCTCAAGCCGGCGCCATACGCCAGGCCCCGGGGGATGAGGTGGCGGTTGAGGGTCTCCACCGCAAAGGGGTCGATGGCGGCGGCGCCCCAGGGGAGGCTGCGCCAGGAGGCCTCTTCCAGGTCATCCCAGGTTGCCTCCCGGCGGGCGATCCATTCCAGGGCGTCCGCCACTTCGGGCTCCCGCCAGGGGGCCTGCCCGTGCTCCCACTTGTAGAGCTGGCGCAGGCGCATCAAGAGGCCGCACAGGGAGAAATGCCCGGATTGACCGGCACTGGCGATATCGCAGTTAAGCCGCACCTCCTCAATCAGGGTGGGCAGGGTCATGGCATCAGGCTCCTGTTCATCTTGGCATCATCATGGCGCGTTGCATAATCAGACGGACCTAAAATCGGGCTTGGAGCATCGCCCCGGGGGAGGTTAAATCCCTCCATGAAAAAGGGGGGTAATAAACCAGCCATCCCCGGATCATCGTAAGAGAGAAAACCCGCCAATCGTATCGAGGCCGGGCCGCCGGCAGGGGCATTTACGGCTTCTTGCCGGGGGCCCCGGGGCGCATCCGGTTGGCAAGGTTTGCCGCCAGCTTCGGGTCCAACTTTTTCAGGGCCTGGAATTCCCGGTTGGCGGCCTGGGCGTCGCCGGTCCGGGCATAATAGACGCACAGGGCATAATGGGCCTGGGGATCCTTGGGGTCCAGCCGCACCGCCTCCTGCAAAGATTTCCGGGCCTGGTCCAGCAGTCCCAGGTTGAGGTAGGCCAGCCCCAGGTTCTTGTGGGCCTTGGCCATGGCCGGGTCCAGGCGGATGGCTTCGGTAAACTGGACCCGGGCTTGCTGGTCCCGCTTGAGCCTGCCGTAGGCCAGCCCCAGGTTATAGTGGGCCTCGGGGTTATGGGGGTGGAGGCGGATGATCTCGGCAAAGGTGTCCCGGGCTTCCCGCCACTGCCCCAGTTTGATGTAGGCCACCCCCAGGTTCTCGTAGACCTGGCCCCACTGGGGCCTCAGGCGGGCCGCCTCCTTGAAGGCCTTGACGGCCTCGGGATAGCGGTTACCCCGGGCATAGGCCAGGCCCATCCGGTGATACGCCTGGGCATAATTGGGCTGGAGGGCGATGGCCTGACGGTAGGCGCTGATGGCCGCATCGAGTTGGTCGTTTTTAGCCAGCCGTTCGGCTTTGCGGAACTGGGCCAGGGCCTTGGGGGCCACCGCGGCGTCGCTCTCTTCGTACCGGTCTTGCTGGGCCAGGGCCGGGAGTGCCCCCCAGAGGAGCACAACCAGCAGGCAGATGGCTTTCAGGCCGTATTTTCTGGTCATGCCGCGGGATCCCGGGGCGCCAGGAGTTGGGGTGTGCATAATTTTCCTTTTACGGCCAGGGTCAGGTCGTAAATATCGTGGTTCATCCGGAATAGCCGTCCGCGTTGACGGGCAGATGGACAGGCGGTCTCATAAGATGGGGTTTAACCTGGCATAGGTTGGCGGACCACTTTCCCAGCTCATTTCCTGGCGCGCCAGTCGGCTTAGGATGCCCTAAAGGTGAGAGCCTGGCGCCACGGCGCCACCGTGGTGTGTCCATCATGAAGATGACACCGGAAGAGCAGGCTTTCTTCCCCCCTTTCCTCAAGGGGGGCCAAAGGGGGAGGTTATAACAGCTTGAAATCCCCCTAAATCCTCCTTGGTCAAAGGGGGACTTAACCTGGAAGTCCGGTGCTTCTGCCTGTTTTTATGTCCTGGTAATGTTGAAACGCTCCCCGATTGTCCGAATGTACAGTCAAAAAACCGGGAATATTCAGGCCATGCTGAACGGAGCATGGCGAAATGAAGAATCCCGACGGCTTAAAAAGCGAGATTCGGCGCGACGCTCAGAATGACCAGAAACAGCCATTCGATCACTCGATGATATTATAACCTAAAATCGGCCGTCGAGCCCGGCAGGCTAGACTGATTTGAACCGGGAACCGGCCCGGCCCCCTGAGCCGTGGAGCCTGCCGTGAGCCGCCGGGGCTAATATCGGGAACCGCCCCCCACGCTTTGGATCATGGCCGCGGCCTCCAGCCTCAGGGTCCGGTACTGATTAACGAGAATATTGAGGTTCGAGAGCTTGTTTTCCACGTCAGTGAGGGCCGTGACCTCGGCGTCGACCTGATGGCGCACCGCGCGGTGTCTGTCGCCGCAGTCGATCTCCCGGGGCACCCTACTTTTCAGGATCTGCACCTGGGTGAGGGCGTCATTACATAATCGCATCGCCAGGGCCAATTTTTCGTCCGCCGAGGCCAGCTTCGGGTTTCTCTGGGTTATGGCCCGGTCTTGTTTGAGCCCCGCCAGATCATCATAAAGCATCTTTTCGTTCCAGGCGATGCGTTCTTTGACCCGGGCGGTCCGGGAATCAAAGTCATAGCACAGCCGGGTCGTGCGCCTGGCCATGGCGGTGCTCGCCAGTAAAGAGCTGAGGCACAGTAAAACCACCATCCACAGTAATTTTTTCATCTCATCCTCCTGATAGTATTGAGAGAGTTAGCGGCGTCCAGCCCCATTTCTGCTGATCACCATAGCGGTATAGCCGGCAATGGTCAACAGTTTTAGGTCCGGCCGCGAGCCGGTTTAATCCGCCCGGGGCAAGACTCCGGCCCTTGACGGCGGCTCCGGGAGAAGGTATATGAAATTTAAGACTAACTCACCCAATTGCAAGAGAGAGCCTCCAATGGTAATTTCGGGTCCGAGCAACCGGGAACGGCGCACGGTGAAACGCATTCTCATAGCCGCGTTGTTATTAGGATTGATGAGCCCCGCCGCCTGTGGGTCGCTGCCGGGCCAGGAACAACCGGAAAATCACATAAAGCTGGCGGGGCACATCGAGACGACGGAAACGGATCTGGGGTTTCAGGTCCCGGGCCGGATAGCAACGATCTCGGTGGAACCGGGAGACGAAGTCAAGGCCGGCCAGGTGGTGGCCAAGCTTGATGATCAGGTGTTCCGCCAGGAGGTGGATGCCGCACAAGGGCGGGTGGATGCCGTGGACGCGGTGGCCCGCCCCCAGAGGCTCAAAAATGCGGAACTGCGCCAGGCGAGGGCGGCCTTGGAAATAGCCAAACTGCGCCTGGGTTACGCCACCCTGACCTCCCCGGTGGGCGGCCTGGTCCTGGCGAGATCAGCCAACCCCGGAGAATTAGCTGCGGTGGGCACCACCATCATCACCCTGGGCGACCTGGACAACGTCTGGTTCGAGGGCTATCTGCCGGAACGGGACCTGGGGAAGGTGCGCTACGGCCAGTCGGCGGCCATCACCATCGATGGGGTTCCCGGGAAGAAATATTCCGGCACCATATCGTATATTTCCGGGAAAGCCGAGTTTACCCCGAAGACGGTGGAGACCTACCGGGAGCGGGTAACCATGGTCTATCGCATCCGGATTAAAGTGCCCAATCCCCAGCGAGTGCTGAAAGTAGGCATGCCGGCCGAGGCAGTCATCTCCCTTGCAAAGTAATCCTCCTGAGATTTGCATCCAGGCCACCGGGTTGACCAAGCGTTTCGGGCCCCGGGTGGCGGTGGACCGCCTTAACCTGGAGGTATTCCGGGGCGAGGTTTTTGCCCTCCTGGGGCCGGACGGCGCCGGCAAGACCACCACCATGCGGATGCTGAGCGGTATTTTGCCCCAGGATGAAGGCCAGGCCCGGTTGTGGGGGTTCGACACCCTGGAGCAAACCAGGCAACTGAAGGAGAGCCTGGGTTATCTGCCCCAGAGCTTCGGCCTCTATGACGACCTCACGGTGGCGGAAAACATCAATTTTTACGCTGATCTCTGCCGGGTACCCCGGGACCAGCGGCGGCAACGCATCCCGGAGTTGCTGGCCTTCGCCAATCTCACCCCTTTCCAGGACCGCCTGGCCGGCAAGCTTTCCGGGGGGATGCGCCAGAAATTGGGCCTGACCTGCACCCTGGTGCACCGGCCCCGGCTGCTCCTGTTGGATGAACCCACCTCAGGCATGGACCCGATTTCCCGTCAGGAATTCTGGTTTATCCTGCATGAGCTCCTGAAAACCGACGTCACCATTTTCCTGGCCACCCCCGATATGGATGAAGCGGAGCGGGCCCATCGGGTGGGGCTGATGTACCAGGGCCGGCTCCTGGTGGCCGAAAGCCCCCAGGCCCTCAAAGAGGCCTTTGCCGGAGAATTGCTGGAGTTGCGGGCTCCGGACCTGAGGGCGGCCCGGAAGATTCTTACCGGTCAGCCTTACCTCCGCCAGGTCCTGGCCATGGGTGACCGGATCGTGGTTACCGTGGACCGGGCCGAGATGGCGTTGGGCCTCATTGAACAGACCCTCCGCCAGGCCGGGGTCACCGACGTGCTGATTTCGGAGACCGAACCGGGGCTCGAGGATATCTTTGTGCAGATCATGCGGCAACAAGAGGGGTGATGGACACCGACTTTGCCATTGAGGTAAAGAATCTCACCCGTGACTTCGGGGACTTCCGGGCCGTGGACGACCTGAGTTTTCAGGTGCGCCGGGGTGAGGTCTTCGGCTTTTTGGGGCCCAATGGGGCGGGAAAATCCACCACGATTCACCTGCTCACGGGATTGTTGCGGCCCACCTCCGGCTCCGGCCGGGTGGCGGGGCTGGACCTGGCCCGGCAGGCCAGGCAGATCAGGCGGCAAATCGGTTATATGTCGCAAAGCTTTTCCCTCTATGAAGACCTGACGGTGGAAGAGAACCTGCTTTTTTTCGGCGGTATTTATGGACTGTCCCCCGCCCGAGCCAAAGAGCGCGCCCGGGAACTGATGGGCCGCATGGATCTGCTGGAGAGACGCCGGGACCTGACCCGCCACCTGGCCAAGGGCTTGCGGCAGCGGCTGGCCCTGGCTTCGGCCATCATCCATGAACCCGACATCCTCTTCTTGGACGAGCCCACCAGCGGCGTCGATCCGGTGTCCCGGCGGAAATTCTGGGACCTGATCTATGACATGGCCGACACGGGGGTGACCACCCTGGTAACCTCTCATTACCTTGATGAGGATGAGTTCTGCGACAAGCTGGCGCTGCTGTTTCAAGGGCGCCTCATCGCCCTGGGCACCCCCGGGGAACTCAAGGGCACGATCCCGGGCGCGATCCTGGCCGTCTATTCCGACCGCCTGCATGAGGCCTTTGAGGTGGTGCGGGCCCTGGCGCCGGTTTCGACGGTGGCGATCTTCGGCAATAGCCTCCACGTGGCCACCAGCGACCCCGGGCAGGCCCAGGGGATGGTGCGGGAAGCCCTCGGAGCCCGGCAGATTGCCATTCGCCGGTTGGAGCCGGTTGCTCCCACCCTGGAGGACGCCTTTATCGCCATGGTCTCCAGGGCGCGAGGGGTGTGAGCCTATGGATCTGGGACGCACCTGGGCCATCGCCAGGAAGGAATTCATCCACATCCGCCGGGACCCCCACAGTCTCATCATGATCATGTTGCTGCCGGTGATTCAGTTATTGATCTATGGGTATGCCCTGACTTTCAACATTAAAGATGTGCCCGTGGCGGTCTGCAACCGGGACCAGGGGCACCTGGCCGACAAGTTTCTCAACGAGTTCCGGGGCTCGCCGTATTTTAACCTGAAGCTTTCGGCGGGGAGCAGCGAGGCCATAGACCGCCTGCTGGCCGCCCGGCAGGTGCGTCTGGGTTTGGTCTTTCCCTCTGATTTCACGCGACTTCTCCAGACCGGCCGCACCGGCCCGATCCAGACCCTGGTGGACGGCGCCGAACCAAACGCCGCCCACGTTATCCTGGGTTATGTCCAGAGCATCAGCAGTGATTTCAACCAGAAGATGTTGGGGGACCGGCTGAACCGGTACGGGCTTAAGCGGCTTTCGACGCCCCTCAAACCCGAGTGGCGCTTCTGGTTCAATGAGGACCTGGAGAGCATCAATTTTGTCGTGCCCGGTCTCATCGTGGTCATCATGACCATGGTGGGCACCATCCTGTCGGCCCTTTCGGTGGTCCGAGAGGTGGAACGGGGCACCATGGAAAGCCTGTTTGCCACCAGCCTGGAAAAATCGGAACTGCTCCTGGGGAAGCTCCTGCCTTATTTCTGCGTGAGTATGGCGGTGCTGTCTCTGGCCATGCTCCTGGCGCATTTTCTCTTTGAGGTCCCCATGCGGGGCAGCCTGGGGCTGCTTATCGCACTGTCGGCCATTTATCTCCTGGTGATGCTGGCCCAGGGCCTCCTGGTCTCAGTGACCTCGGCCAACCAGCTACAGGCGTTTCAGACGGCGATGCTGATTACGTTTCTGCCCGCGGTCTTGATGTCCGGGTTTGTCTTTTCCATCCGGCTGATGCCGGTGTGGCTCCAGATGTTGTCCTACCTGGTGCCGGCTAAATACCTGGTGACCATCTCCAAGGGCATCTATTCCAAGGGTATCGGGCTGCAGATTTTGTGGCCGGACGCCTTGATCCTGGTGGCGTTTGCCGCCATGTTTCTGTTAGCTACCCTGCGCTACCCCGTGAAAAAGATCAGGTAAACATAATGGGCCGACGCATCTGGCAAATGGTAAAAAAGGAATTCATCCAGGTCTGGCGGGACCGGAGGCTGCGGATTTTCCTGTTTCTGCCCCCCATCGTGCAACTGGTGATCTATGGCTATGCCATCAACTTCGATATCAGGCAGGTGCCCTTCGCGGTCTTTGATCAAGATCGGACCCAGGCCAGCGAGACCCTGATCTCCCGGTTCACGTCGTCGGAATATTTCAGCCTGACGAATTTCATCGACAGTGAAGCGGAACTGCGGGACCTGATCGACCGCAGCCAGATCACCATGGCGGTGCATATTCCGAAGGGTTTTGCCGAAAAGATCAAGGCCAATCAGCCGGTGCCGCTGCAGCTCATCCTGGACGCCACCGATTCCAATACCGCCCTGATTGTGGCTAAATATACCCGGACAATCCTCAACGATTACTCCCGGGAGATCCTCCAGCAGTCCCTGAGTCGCCTGGATTTGCCCATGCGATTGCGAACCCCGGTGGTGATCGAGCCCCGGGCCTGGCTCAACCCCAACCTGGAGAGCAAAAACGCCTTTGTTCCCGGGGTCATCGCCATGGTGGTGATGCTGGTGAGCCTGATGCTCACGGCCCTCTCGGTGGTGCGGGAGCGGGAGATCGGCACCATGGCGCAAATCCTGGTATCCCCCCTCAGCCCGCTGGAATTCTTGTCCGGCAAGACGATTCCCTTTGTCCTCATCTCTCTGATGGACGTGGCCCTGGTCACCCTGATGGGCGTCTTTTGGTTCGAGATCCCGTTTCAGGGGAGCGTGGCCGTGCTCTTGATCGGCACCATGGCGTTCCTGCTCAGTTCCGTGGGCTTGGGCCTGCTGATTTCGACGGTCTGCACCACCCAGCAACAGGCGGTCATGGCCGGCACCTTCGTCCTGACCCCCGCCATCCTGCTCTCCGGCCTGATCTTCCCCATAGCCAACATGGCCCTCATTTTTCAATACATTACGTACTGCAATCCCTTGAGATACTTTATCGTCATCGTGCAGGGAGTTTTCCTGGGAGGTCGGGGGCTCGGGGCCCTGTGGCCCCAAATGGCCGCCATGGTGGGGCTTGGGGTGGTCTTCCTGAGCCTCAGCATCTTCCGCTTCCGGGGCCGCCTGGCCTGAGAGCCCGTTGCCAACTAGAGCGTTTGCCATAAATTCCTTCCACTTGAAGATTCTTAAATCCCCCTAAATCCCCCTTTTTCAAAGGGGGACTTTACGAACAATTCCGTGAAGTTTCCCCCCTTTTCTCAAGGGGGGGTAGGGGGGATTAGAATGATGCCGCCATCGGAAATTACTTTTGGCAAACGCTATAACGGGAATTTTTCTGTAGGGGCGGACCTGTGTGTCCGCCCTTGATTTTGGGAGCAGCCGCCGGTGCGCCCCTACGATGCCGAATTTATTGATGGCGTTTGGTCTGAAGGGTAGGGTGCGTTTTACGCACCATCGAGGGGCGCCTGAGACGCCCCCTGCTCCGCACAGGTTGAAAACCTGTGCCACCAGTCTTTTTCAAGGCCGGACGCGGCTGGTGACGGCCTGGGCAGATAAAGAGATTAATATAGTATTTTAATCAAGTTGAGACCTCTGCTCAAGTCACCCAACCTGTCATTCTGAGGGAGTGGAGCGACCGAAGAATCTCATAAATTCGAGAAAAACGAGATCCTTCGCTCCGCTCAGGATGACAAAATGGCTTTGCGCAGAGGTCTCAAGTTACAATCAGGAACCGCGTTCGGAGGGATTAGAGGCAGGAATTTTGAAACCGAGCCTATGCGGGTAACTGGTTCTCAGGAATTATTTTTGGCGCCGTGGAGTGCTTTCTTTCTCAATAAGAGCGGGCCAGGGCCAGCCAGCCGCCGGCTTCGAGGCGGGCCCAGGCCGGGAGAACCGCCCCGGCTTTCATGGCGACCCGCCAGCCCCCCTGCCAGGGTTGGGGGCTGCAGGCCTCCACCGCCAGGGGGTCCAGAAGATGGAACCCCACCCCCAGGGCCTTGACCGCGGCTTCCTTCAGGGTCCAGAGCAAGGCCGCGGCGCCGGCGGTATCTCCGCCGCACAGGGGCCGGGCCCAGTCAAGTTCAACGGGCCGGAAGGCCCGGGCCAGGGGGTAGCCGGCCTCAAACTCCGACGGCAGGGCGGCGTCCACTCCCACTTGGCCGACCGGGGCCAAGGCGGCCCAGAGGCGACCGGCGGCCTGGGAAAACGATACCGCCGGACCCGGTTGTCCACCCAGGAACAGGCGCGGCCGGCCCAGGGCGGTGGTTTCCAGGGTTACCGGCCGGGAGGGGTCATCCGTTTCCTGGCCAGGGAGGCTGGCCAGCAGTTGCCGCACCAGGCGCTCTTTGGCGCCGGGCCCTGGAAGGTCCGAGGCATAGAGCACCGGACCGCCGGGACCCAGGCCGGAAAGAAACTGCGGTGCGGCCGGGTCGACATCCCTCGCCCCCTGAAGCCGGGAGCTTAGGGTGCGTCGATGCGACGCTCCGTCAGCCATGGCGGTCTCAGGGGTTGAAGCTTTTCATGATGAGGCCGGTGGCGGTCATGATGGTCTGGTCGGCGGCGTCCACGGCCCGGACATCCCAGGTGGCCCCGCCGCTATTATGGGAGCGGCGGCGTCCTTCCAGGACAATCTCCTCGCCTGGCCGGCCCACCCGGGCAAAGCGCATTTCGCCAATCCCGAAAGGAATCATGGCCGCGGTCACCTCTTCATCCCGGAGCAACAGGTAAGAATTCACCAGGTGCTTCAGGGCCTCCAGCAGGTAAGGGGAGTACTGGTAGCGGACCCCATTCAACCCGGCAAAGTCGTTCTGCTGACGGAAAATGGTCCGGCCCCGGATGACGCCGGTGCCGGAGCCGTCCAGGGCTTCGAGCAGCCGGTAGCGGTCCCCGAAGTTGCTGTATTTTTTGTAGAACAGCAGGACTCCCTGCTGGTCGAAATGGGCGCTGTCCAGTTCCTCGGGCTTGACGGTGAAGCCGGGCCAGTCGGGCAGCGGCTGGCCAGACGGCCCCAGGATCACCTGGCCGGTGTAGTTGGTGGTCCAGCGGTCCAGGACCCGGCCGTTGGCGGTGATATGCGGACTGGAAATGGACACGTCGCAGATCACTTCCCCGGCACCGTTCTCCTGGAGACGGCGGCAGGCGATGCGGGCCTCCCGGCTGACCCCCGGGGGGCACTCCAAGATGTCCAGGTATCGGACGTTCCGCACTCCCAGGGTCACCAGCTGGGGGCACAGCAGGTGTGCGGCTTCCATGAAGGTCTCCAGGGCCATGACTCCCGACACGAAGGGGAACTTCATGAACTTGAAGGGCCGGTGGTCTTCCATCCACAGGTCATGGTCCAGGGAGAAGGTGCGGCCGGCCTCCAGGGTCCCGGCTCCGACCTCCAAATGGTGGATCGTCTGGATCATGGGAAGCTCGTAGTCCCGGTAGGTCACGCCGTCGGCGTTGATGTATCCCGGAACGGCTGGGTCTTCCTCCAGATTCAGCCGCACCGTCTTGAGGGAGGGCAGGGAGCGAATGGGCATGACCCAGTGATCCCGGGCCGGCCCCAGGAAGAGTTCCCGGTAGAACAGTTCGGCCAGTTCGCCGACACTGATAAAGGCTTCTCCCATGCCCTTGAGCCGCATCAGTTCCCGCAGCTCCGGGTCGTCAGCCATGCCGGCGCCCTGGATAGGGGGCAGCATCAAGGCCTTGGTCCGCACCGACGGCTGTCGGGTGGCAATCACCTGGGCCAGGGCGGACATGGCCCGGTTGCCGCCGCAATAATTAATCTGGCCGACGTTGCCCCGGACCGCGGTAATGGAAGAGAGCATGACCATGAAGCGCAGGCCGTGCTCCCGGGCTGCCCGGTACAGGTTCCAGGCGCCCAGGAGTTTCACTTCTACCACCTGGGCAAAGTCGGCGGTGGTCATAAACTCCATAAAGGAGTCCCGGATAATGCCGGCCCCATGGATGATCCCGGCGATGCCGCCATAGTGTTCCACCACCTGGCCCAGGACTGCGGCGACGTTTTCCGGGTCATTGACATCGCAGGTGTAATAGGTCGCTTCGATCCCCTGGCGGGCCAGTTCCTTGAGGGTCTGGGTAATTTCCCGGCCGGAGGCCAGTTGCGCTCCGGCCCCGGGTCCAACCGGGCTGTCATAGTCCGCCGCGGGATCCAGGGCGCTGCTGCCCAAGAGGACCAGGCGCGGTTTCTGCGGCGCCAGGGCATAAGCCAGGTGGGGAGTGATGCCTTTGCCGCCCCCGGAGATGACCACCACCTCCCCCGGGTTTAAGGCAAAGTCAGGCGGGTCGATGAGGGACAGGGGTTGCACGTGTCCCTCAACGGTGAAGGCCTCCTGGCCGTGAAACCGGATCTCCGCCAGGCTGTGGCCCAGGCTCAAAGCGTGTTTCAGTCCGGTTTCCAGATCGGTGTCGCCATCCAGGGCCACGCTGCGGAACAATACCGAGTCATATTCCAGGGCCGCGTCCAGGAACATGCCCTTGAGGCCCTCGATGGCCACTGCCGCGGGATCGCCCTCGCCGGCTCCCCGGGTGATCAGCAAGCAAAATTTCCGGTCCGGGGAGGATACCAGCTGCTGCATGGCGCTGAAAAATCCGGTGAGGAGGGCCGGTATGCCGTTGATGTCCTGGATGCCGGCGTTGGCCGGTTCGTCCAGCACCAGCACCAGCCCGGCCAGCGATGCCGCAGCCTCGGGACCGTTCCCTCGGACCGGGCCGGAGAGGTCTATGATCCGGGGCACCACCGGAAGCTGCCGGCCGAGGGCCTCGGCAACCGCGGCGGCCAAAGTTGACCCGGGAGAGGGGCACACGACGGCCACTTCCTGGCCAGGGGCGATCTCGAGGCTGGGCCCGGAGAGGTCACCGAGGGGCACCTCCCGGAAGACGATGCGCTTGATGGCCTCGGGCTCACCAAGGCTCCCGGAGGTCTCCGTCCCGGGCGCGGTTTCCATCGGCGTCGCGGCTGGCGGTTCGCGGTCGCTGCCTTCGGCCGCGCCGCGGGTATCGCGACGTTCCCGCACCTCCGCGATGCGGTCGGCGATCTCCTGAACCGTACGCACGTTGATAAAGTCTTCCAGTTTGACGGTGATGCCAAAGTGGCGTTCGGCGGCGTCCATGATGACCGGCAAGCGGCTGGAGCGGATGGCCAGATCCTGGCGGATGTCCATGTGGGGCTCGATTTCGTCCCGCTCATAGCCGGTGGCGTCCATGATGATCCGGATCACCTGTTCAACGTAATCCCCGGCGGAAATCGGCGCTAGGGCCGGGGGATCTCCGGCCGCGGCCTGGGGCAAGGCCGGCGGGGCCGCGCCCGGCGCCGGGAGCGGAGGTATGGCCGCCCCCGCCGGACCGGTCGTGAGGCTCGTGCTCAAGAGCTCCTCAAAACGCGCCTCGCTGAAGGAGGGGTCCACTTCCCGGCGGATGGCGTCCAGAATAGCCGGTTTAAGATACTTGCCAAAGGTTTCCAGGACAAAGGTGTTGATTTCCCGCTGCATCACCGCTACGGCCCTGTGGTCCGCCAACCCCGCCGGATCGGGCCCGGGGGCGGGAGCCGGAACCGGGGCGGGAGCCGGACGGGCAAGAGTCACCTCAACCGCCGGCCGTGGGGGCGGCACGCATCCCAGGGCGTAGAGCTGAGCCGCCGCCGCCCGGAAAGTGTAGGCCTCGTTGTCGGGGAAGGAGGTATGGATACACCGGGGTTTCTCAAACGTATCGAGAATGAGGTTGCACAAGGTATTTTTCGGCCCGACCTCCAGAAAGGTGCGCACCCCGAAGTCATGCCACAGGGTTTCGACATTTTGCTGCCAGTGGACCGGGTTCTCCAGGTGATCCAGTAATATCCGGCGGATAGCCTCAGGGTCATCCGGGTAAGGCTGCCTGGTGGTATTGGAGATCACCGGAATCCGGGGCGGATGGAGTTCGATGCCCGCCAGGAACTCGGCCATTTCCTCCCGGATCACGGCCATGATGGGGGAATGGAAGGCCATGCTTACCCGGAGCTGGGCATTCCAGTAGCCTTCCTGCTCCAGTTCGGCCTTGAGGGCCAGGACTGCATCGGTGCCGCCCCCCAGGACCAGCTGCCGGGGAGAGTTGAAATTGGTGACATGGACGTCAGGGTGCTGGGCCAGCTTCTGCTGCAAAACCTCCCCGGGCACGTCCACGGCGATCATGGCGCCGGGATCGATACTCATACCCGCGGCTTTGTCCATGCATTGGGCCCGCTTGTTGATGATGCGGAAGCCGTCTTGCCAGGGAAAGACTCCGGCCACACACAGGGCCAGGATTTCCCCCATGCTGTGTCCGGCCATGGCCGTGGGTTTAACCCCCATGGCGAGAAACTGGCTCACCATGGCATATTCGAGGGTAAACAGGGCCGGCTGCTGCCAGCGGGTTTTTTGCAGGTCCTCGTCCTGGGAGTTGAACATCAGGTCCAGGAGATCGAAGTCAGCCTCTGAGGCGACGCTCGCGATCCACTGGCGGACCAGGGGAAAGGTCTGGTAGAGGTCCCGGCCCATCCCCGGGTAATAGGTGCCCTGACCCGCAAAGACCAGGGCCAGGGGAGCCGGTGCGTCGGCTTCGGGAGCGGCGAAAATTCCCTGTCCGGCGAGGCCCCGGAGGATTTTATCCGCCAGCGGGGCGGTCATGGGAGGCAGGGCCGCCACTTTCTCCCGGGCGGCGTTATCGTCTTCGGCCACCACTCCCAGCCGGTGGGGCAGGTCCGAAATCCGCGTCCTCAGGAAGGACACCCCCTCCGGCTGCGCCGACAGCGCCGGTTCCTCCGGGACTTCCGGCCCGGCCGGGGAGAGCGGCGGACCTGGGACCAGCACCACCCCGGTGCCGTTGAGACTTTCTTCCACGTGGACCACGAAATTAGCGCCGCCGAACCCGAAGGCATTGATCTGGAGCCGCCGGGGCTGATCTCCCGGTTTGGGCCAGGCTTCGGGTTGGGGATTGACCTGAAAGCCCCAGCGTTCCATATCGATCTCGGAATCGGGGGTGTGGTAGTTCAGGGTGGGAGGGAAGACCCCGGCTTGCAGGGCCATGACGCCCCGAACCAGGTTATTGATGCCCGAGGCCCCCAGGCAGTGGCCGATCTGGGACTTAAAGGAGCTCAGCATAATCCGCCGGCCGTTGGCGTAAAAACTCTTGAGGGCGCGGATTTCCTCCAGGTCCCCCTGGACCGTGGCGGTGGCGTGGCATTCCACCAGGTCCACCATTTCCGGGCCGTAACCGGCATGTTCAAAACCGGCGCGAATGGCGATCTTCTGGGTTTCGGCGACACTCTCGACCATACCCTTGTCGTTATTGCTGGCGCCGACCCCGGAAATGTAAGAGTAGACCCGGGCGCCGCGCTTTTTGGCCACCGATTCCCTTTCAATGACAATCATGCCGCCGCCCTCCCCCAGGACAAACCCGTCCCGGGTGGAGTCAAAGGGGCGGCTGGCCGCCTCGGGAGGGCAGGGGAAACCGGAAACTCCCGCCAGGGCCCCCAGGGCCGAAAATTCGATAAAGTGAGCCGGGAACAGGTTTTCTTCGCCACCGCCCACCACCGCGGCGTCCAGAATTCCGTTATTGATCATCTGGATGGCGGTGTAAATGGCCACCAGGCTGGTGGCGCAGGCGGCGGAGACCGAGTAACACGGTCCCGTGAAGCCGAACTTGTTGCTGATGAAGCCGCCGGCGGTGCTGTTGAGCCGCCCCAGGAGGGTGGTGTCGTCCACGGTTATGTACCCGGACTTAATGTGCTTTTCAGCGGCCAGGGCCATTTCCGGGGTTAAGTGCAGGAGGCCTTGCAGGGAATGGACGATCTTCTGGGCCGTCACGCCGATAAACAGGTCTCCCAGGGTGCTGGCCGACTCCCCGGAATTCTGGGAGATGAGGATGCCGATACGCTCCCGGGGGATATTGGAATCCACGATGCCCGCATCCCTGATCGCCTGGTTAGCCAGGTACAGGGTGAGCTTGGTGGCGTTGGACATGGTGCGGAAGTCCTGGGGGGGGATGTTCAAGTCCTTGCGGGAGATGTCGACATGGTGGAACGCCCCCACCTTACAATACGTCTTCTCCTGGGTGCCGGGGCGGGGCTCATAAAACATGCTGTGGTCCCACCGGGAGGAGGGCACTTCGGTAATGCCGCTCTTCAGGGCCAGGACGTTTTCCCAGACCTCGCCGGGAGTGTTGCCCAGGGAATTAACCAGGGCCATGCCGGTGATCGCCACCCGCTCCCGCCCATTGCCGGTTTTGGCGTTGGACCGCACCGTTTTCCCCTTGGCGGGGCTCAGCTTGGTCACCACCTTCTTTTCAGATCCTCCGGCCACTTCACGGTGTAAATCAGCAATCGTCGATACCCGGTTAATCATGCCAGCCACTGCGCCGCTCATGAACTGACCTTCCTTTAAACAAGTCTCTTCATCCATCGAGGAACCGACGGCCTGATCCTTGCCCCGGGAAGCGATCATCAAACTTTTGGCGCTGAGGGTTTCCAATTGCCGTCGAAAAGCCGACTCATCCTCGTTGCCGGAAACGAACCTTCTTTCCAGGGCCAGAATGGCCTCCATTTTGGGAGTTTTGAGGGAGCGCACCCTGAGGCCGATGCTTTCTCCGGACAGGGCGGTGGCGCCGGGCGCGGCGTCCAGGATCAGGCGCTGGTAGAGTTGGCTCAAGGCGCCGGTGGACACGATTTCCCGGGTGGCCAGGTAGGCGGTGCCCATTTGGATGGCGTCGGCGCCCAGCATGGCCGCCCTGAGGGCCGTATCGCGGTTGAAAATTCCCCCGGCCAGCACCAGGTACCGGCCCTGGAAGAGTTCCGGTTCCCGGCGCTTCAACTCCAGAGCCATCTGGGGCAAGGTGAGGGAGGAGTGGGCGCCCACGTGGCCGCCGGCCTCCTGCCCCTCCAGGACCAGCCAGCGCACCCCGCCCTCCAGGGCCAGGCGCAGTAGTCCTTCGTCGCCGGTAATATAGATGACTTCGATGCCCCGCTCCCGGAGGCGGACGGCGTAAGCCGGGTCGCCGGCGGCGATGGCTACGAAGGGCGGGCGGACGGCTTCGACCCAGGCCAGCTGTTCCTCGAGAAAGGGATTTTCGGCCAGGGCGATGAGGTTGACGGCGTAGGGCCTCGAACCCATGAGGCTGGCGAGACGGCTAAAATCAGTCTCCAACTGGCGGCGGTCCCTGAGGCCCAGGGCCACGGTGGGGAGGCCGCCGGCCTCGGCCACCGCCAGGGCGAATTCGGGCACATCGCTGATCCAGGTCATGGCCCCCTGGATAAAAGGATAGGTAGTGCCCAACTCCCGGGCCGCAGGGCTGTCCAGAAAACGCCGGGCAGTCTCCTTCAGGTTCCCCAAGAGCCTGGCCACCTCGGCCTGAAATCCTTCAATGGCTGCAGTACTCCCGGCGCCGAAGCGCTCGCTGAACGCCTGGGCAAAAGCGGCTTCCGGCCCCAGGGGGATCAGTTGCCGGCGGTCCAGGTTGCTTTCCAGGGCCGGCACCGCCGCGGCCGCCACCCGTTGGGCGAAGGCCTGGCGCTGGTCTGCCGTAATGGGGCCGTCGCTCAAGGAGCGGGCGAAATCTTCCAAGGCTTTGACCGCGGGAAAATTCCCTTTATCGAAAAGCCGGGCGCAGACCCCCAGGGACCTGCCGACAATGCTGGTATGCTCGGGACGCAACTTAGCGATTTGTTTGCGCACCTTGTCGTCAGTCCCCACCAGGTCAGTCTGCCAGTGGAGACTTTCAAAGACTATCCCCGCGGCGCCGGTGGCCAAAAAGGCCGCCGCGGCCTCGGGAGTGGCTACTCCACCCCAGATGACCACATCCAGCTCACGGCCACTCTGCCGCAGGAGTTCCTTGGCGCTGGAAAAGAGGACGCCGATGGTGTCGCTGCTGACAAAGCCCGCGGCTTCGTTGCCTTTGAGGGCCACAGTCCTGACGGGGCCATGGTGCTGGAGGAGGTGGTGGAGGAGACTTAAATCGCTGATGACCGGCAGGCAGGCGCATCGGGGCGAGATCTGGTCCAGGCGCCGGGAAAAAGCCTCGGGGGTGACGGGAAAGAAGTCCGGGTGGTATTCCACCCATAAGGTGGTGATTCCGGATTCCTCCAGAAAGGCCTCAAGCTCCGGTTCCATAAAGTCGTGGGCGGATATCTTGGCGGCGGTGGCGCCGACCCCACGCAGGGCTGTCGCCATTTGGGCCAACGGCGCGGCACTCAGGTCAAAAATGGCGCGGCTGGAGGTTAAGCGCGCCAAATCCACCACCGTATGGCTGACGCTCCTTGGCCCCCAAACGAACGCAAGGAACTGGTCCGCACGTGGAAGGTGCATCGTTGACTCCCCCATCAAGCCACCGTACCAAGTGAAATGCCCCGTTTCCGGAACCGCCGGAGACCCGGGTCCACGTTCACTCAGCCAAAAATTCCATCTGCTATTATAGATAATTCAGGCAAATTAGTCGAGATGATGCGCCAACCCAGGGTCGGCTGACTAAAGACGATGCCTTGGAACTTCTTTCTTTAAGCCTAAATAATAGCAAAGGATTTTCAAAAAAGGTAATGATTTTTTCTGGATTCCAGGCATTTAGAATAATCGCCTGCGGTTTGGTCGACCATGCCGCTGAACCTCGATTTGAAAAAGACAGGTTTATTCCGGGAGGCGTCCCCCTGGACCGGCAGGGCCGGGGAGATGCCCGGATGATCTCATATTTATGATTTTCTTTGGTTGCGCCGATTCTCCGGAAGACCGGTGCGGGGACCTTCCCGTAGGTTGGGTGCGGCAATCGAACCGGTGGCGCCGGCGGAAGCGGGCGGCGTTTCTTAACCGGAGATTTCAGAGGCGGCCAATATTTTGGTAGATCTTGCCCAGGGTATCCTTCAAGAGGTTGATCTCCTGGGCCGTCAGATTGTGGGTGACTCTCTCCCGCAGGTCTTGGGCCAGGGGCATGAGGCGCTCCTGAAGGTGCTTGCCTTCCTTGGTGAGGTAAATGCAATATTTCCGCCGGTCCCGGGGATCGGGTTGGCGAAAGACAAGGCGTTTCTGCTCCAAGGCGTCGATCATCCGGGTGATGTTGGGCTTGTCTTTCGAGGTCTTTTCGGCGATTTCCCTTTGGGAGAGGCCGTCTTCTTCCCAGAGATGCCGGATGATGGCCCATTGCTCCGCAGTAATCTCGAAGCCGTTCTCCTTAAAGAACCGCTGCAGGGCCGACTTTAAAGCCAAGGCTGTCCGGTAGATAATGAAGCCCAGGGAATCTTGGGTGGGGGTGTAATCATCTTTCATAGGAATAGTTATCTATGATAACTACTATATATATAATCAATTGTCAAAAAAATTCCGGTCCGCCACCGCAGCCCTTGGGATTTCTCACTACCGTCTTGATTTGGCGCGCCGGATTTCCCTGGGGAATTGGTTAATATGTTAATGATAACTTGGCTAACAGGATTGACAGGGTGGGGTATGCAACTCATAATGTATTTATATTCTGTGGCTTCCCTGTCCCCCGCGTCCCCATTCCTGGGGCTGCTTTTGCTGGGGTCAGGCGAGGCCATCAAAAAATTATGCCACCGCGGTCAGAGGGTATCTGATGCAAAAATTCAAGCTTCCCGATAGGCGCATTCTGGTCATCATAGGCGTGGTGCTGGTTGCCGCCCTGGTACTCATAGTCTACCTGCGCCGCGGCAGCTCTACCACAGTCGGGTTCAAGACGGTCCAGGTGAAGCGGGGCGACCTCAAGGCGACGATCAGCGCCACGGGCACGGTGGAACCGGAGGAAGTGGTCGATATCGGGGCCCAGGTCGCGGGCAGGATAGTGTCCTTCGGCAAGGATAAAAACGGCGAGGAGGTTGACTACGGCTCCGTGGTCGAGGCCGGGATGGTGCTGGCCCGGATTGACGACGCGCTCTACGCCGCGGATGCGGCTTCGGCCAAAGCCCAACTGGCCCAGGCCAAGGCCGCAGTCCTGAAGGCCAAAGCCGACCTGGGGCAGATGAAGGCCAAACTTTTACAGACCGGGAACGACTGGAGCCGGGCCCAAAAGCTGGGGCCGTCGGACGCCTTGTCGCAAACCGACTTCGACGCGGCCCGGGCCGCCTATGAAGTTGCCAAGGCCAATCTTGCCGTGGGCAAAGCCGCCATAGTGCAGGCGCAAGGCACCGTGACCCAGGCCGAAGCCGTCTTGAAGCGGGCCTTGCAAAACCTGAGTTACTGCACCATCGTCTCACCGGTCAAAGGGGTCATCATCGACCGGCGGGTCAACATCGGCCAAACCGTCGTGTCCAGTCTCAATGCGCCCAGCCTCTTTCTCCTGGCCAAGGATCTGAAGCGTCTCCAGGTCTGGGTTTCGGTCAATGAAGCGGACATCGGCCGGATCAAGCCGGGGCAGCCGGTCACTTTTACCGTGGATGCCTACCCCGGCGAGGTCTTTTCCGGGCAAGTGGGAAAAGTGCGGCTCAATGCCACCATGACCCAGAATGTGGTCACCTACACCGTGGAGATTATCACCGACAATTCCAGCGGCAAACTGCTGCCGTATCTGACGGCCAACGTCAATTTTATTGTGGGCGAAGCCAAGGATGCCCTGCTCGTCCCCAACGCCGCGCTGCGTTGGACCCCCCGGGCGGACCAGGTCGTGGCAGAGTTCCGGGGGACCCCCCTGAAGAAGACCAAAAAGTCCAAGGCGCCGCCCCTGGTCAAGCCCGAGGCCAAGGCCGGCCAGGAACAGAAACCCCGGGGCGTCGTTTATGTCCCTCAGGGAACCCTGGTGCGCCCGGTTTACGTAGACCTCGGCCTGAGCGACGGCAGCCTGACGGAGGTTACGAGCCCCGAACTCAAGGCAGGAACCGCCTTGGTGGTGGGGGAGATGGAGAACCAGCCGGCCGGGAAACCGTCACCGGGGGGCAGCCCCTTTACCCCGCAACTCTTCAAGAAGTCCGCCAATGGTAAGAAGTAGCGCCACTTCCCGAGCCGCCTCCGGCTGTGAGGGTGGGTAACGAGAGCCTCCATGGAATTTATCGAGCTGCACGATATATATAAGACGTATCACCTGGGCGAAATCGACGTGCCGGTGTTGCGAGGCATCTCTCTGAAGGTGGCTCAGGGCGAGTTTGTGGCGCTCATGGGCACCTCGGGTTCGGGCAAGACCACCCTCATGAACATCCTGGGGTGCCTGGACCGTCCCACTTCCGGGGAATACTGGCTGGAGGGGGAGGATGTGGTGGGGCTGTCGGCCGATGAGTGGGCCCAACTCCGGAACCAGAAAATCGGCTTCGTTTTCCAGACTTTTAACCTGTTGGCCCGGACCAGCGCCCTGGACAACGTGATCATGCCCCTGTCGTACACCGCCCAGCACCTCTCCGATCAGGAGTCGCGCCGGCGGGGCGCAGACCTGCTCCGGCGGGTAGGCTTGGGGGAGCGCCTGGATCACGAACCCTCCCAGCTCTCCGGCGGGCAGCAGCAGCGGGTGGCCATTGCCCGGGCCCTGATCAACAATCCCGCCATCCTGTTCGCGGATGAGCCCACCGGCAACCTGGACTCCAAGACCAGCGAAGAGGTTCTGGAACTCTTCCGGCGACTCAACGAAGAGGAAGGGGTGACCATTATTCTGGTCACCCATGACGCCAACGTCGCCCGGGCCGCCAAACGGACCATCAGGATTACCGATGGGATGGTGGAAGCCGAAGCACCTCAAACGCCAAAGGCTCAGGGGGGGCAGGTTGGCGCATCGCCTCCGGCGGGCTCAGCAGCCGCTCCCAAGCCGCGCTCAGGATTGGCTTCGCTACGGGTCGAATGGATGGTCCGGACCGCCCTGCACGGCCTGAGGCGCAACGTCATGCGGGCGGCCCTGACTACCCTGGGCATTGTCATCGGCGTGGCGGCGGTCATCGCCATGATGGAGATCGGGAACGGCTCTTCCAGCGCCATCCAGGCAACCATTGCCAGTATGGGGGCCAATAATCTGATCATCTTGCCAGGTACGGCCTCCAGCGGCGGCGTCAGCTTCGGGGGGGGCAGCAACAAGACTCTTACCCCCCAGGACGCCGAGGCTATCCTGGCCGAGTGCCCGGCGGTCAGAGGCGCGGTGCCGATAGTCCGGGCCCGGACCCAGGTCATTTATGGCAACCGCAACTGGGTGCCCACCTTTATTTACGGCACCACTCCCGAATGGCTCGACGTTCGGGAATGGGGCCTGTCCGAAGGCGACATGTTCACGGAGCGGGATGTTCGCAATGCCAGCAAGGTTTGTGTCCTGGGCCAGAGGCTGGTGCGGGAGCTTTTCCAGGGTGAAGATCCCCTGGGCAAAGAAGTGCGGGTGAAAAACGTCTCCTTCCGGGTGATCGGGGTCCTCAGCGCCAAAGGGGCCAACATGATGGGCATGGATCAGGACGATGTCCTGCTGGCGCCTTGGACTACCATTAAATTCCGCGTGACCGGCTCATCGGCGGAAACCGGCAACCAGAGCGCCGGCGGTTCCACGTCCGACACCACCACGACGGTGAATACTCTCAACCAGATCTACCCTAATGCGAAAAACGAACTTTATCCCATCCCCTCGGCGACCCAGGCCGCGGATACGCCCCAGCCGGTGCGGTTTATCAATGTGGACCAGATCCTGACCGCGGGGCGCTCGGCCCAGGAAATTCCTGCCGCCATCAAGCAAATCACCCAGCTACTCCGGGAGCGGCACCGGATTGGCCCGGGGGAGGCGGATGACTTCAACATCCGGGATATGACCGAAATGACCAAGGCCCTGTCTTCCACCGGGACCATGATGACCAAGCTTTTGCTCGCCGTGGCCCTGATCTCCCTGTTGGTGGGAGGCGTCGGGATCATGAATATTATGCTGGTGTCGGTGACGGAACGCACCCGGGAGATCGGCCTGCGCATGGCAGTGGGGGCTTGGAGCCGGGATATTCTCCAGCAATTCCTGGCGGAATCGGTGATTCTCTGTTTCTTCGGCGGTGCGGTGGGTATCCTGGCGGGCCGGGGAATATCGATATTAGTCAGAGTCTTGCTGCACTGGCCGACGGAATTGTCCCTGAGCGCCATCGTCGCGGCCTTTGTGGTTTCCGTGACGGTGGGCATCGTGTTCGGCTTTTATCCGGCCTGGAAGGCCTCGCGCCTGGACCCGATCATTGCCCTGCGCTATGAATAAATTTTTGGGGTCGGATTCCTGCGGAATAATCGTTTCTCCGGGAGGCTGGAGAAGCTCTAACAGATCAGGTTGAAAAGCGTACAGCCTGGAAAGGCTGTGCCACCAAAGAAAAATTATGCTCAGGTCCATAATGGCTATTTGCACCTCGGGTAATGGAAGGCTCTTGTTGAGGGTAAGCCTGGTTCTTTGCCTGGTGGCGATCGTGGGCTGCGCCGTGGGCCCGAATTACCACCCGCCGGAGACCAAGGTTTCCACCTACTGGGACGGCCAGAATGTTGTCACCCCGGCCCAGCCCAGCAAAACCACCATTAATCCGGTGGAGCTGGTGGAATGGTGGACCGCGTTTAAAGATCCGACTCTGTCGTCCCTGGTGGAAACGGCGGTGCGCGCCAACCTGGATGTGCGCCTGGCCGAAGCCCGTATCCGCCAGGCCCGGGCGGCCCGATATGTGGCGGGCGCCCCCCTCTGGCCCCAGGTGGATGGCACCGTGCTCTATGACCGGAGCCACACTCCCTCCGCCGCGGTCAACACCGCGGGAGGCGGGGTCGCCGTATCCGGGTCGGGAGGCTCTGCGGGCGGCGCCCCGCCGTTCCGGGAATTATTCCAGGCCGGTCTGGATGCCTCCTGGGAATTGGATGTTTTCGGAGGGACGCGACGGAATCTGGAGGCCGCCACCGCCGACCTCCAGGCCGCGGTGGAGGATCGCCGGGACGTCCTGGTAACCCTGGTGGGCGACGTGGGGAGCAACTACATCAATCTGCGGGGTTTTCAACAGCAGATCGACATTGCCAGGAAAAACCTGGAGGCCCAAAGGCGTACCGCCGACATCATCCAGAAGCGGCATGACGCCGGCTTTGTGGGGGGCCTGGATGTGGCCAACGCCAAGGCCCAGGTAGCCACCACCGCAGCCACGATACCGCTGTTCGAATCCTCGGCCCGGGCGGCCATCTATAGCCTGGGGGTGCTCCTGGGGCGGGAGCCGGCGGCCCTGGAAAAAGAGCTGGCCAAGGCCGCGCCAATTCCTCCCATCCCGCCGGATATCCCCGTGGGCCTGCCTTCAGAGCTGCTGCGCCGCCGCCCGGACATCCGCCGGGCCGAGGCCCAGATCCACGCCGCCACGGCCCGCATCGGGGTGGCCACCGCCGACCTTTTCCCCAGGTTTTTCCTCACCGGGAGCTTCGGCGTCACCACCAGTGACGTTACCAAGATTGGGAGCCTGGCAAACAATAAGTTCTGGTCATTCGGCCCCAGCGTCACCTGGCCGATTTTTGCCGGCGGCCGCATCTACTGGAACATCAAAATTCAGGATGCCCTCCAGGAACAATCCCTGCTCACGTATGAAAAGACGGTGCTCACCGCCTTAAAAGACGTGGAAACCGCGCTGGTGGCCTATGCCAAGCAACAGGAAACCCGCAAGTCCCTGGCTGCGGCCGTGATTGAGAACCGCAGGGCGGTGGACCTGGCCACGCAGCTTTATCTGGCCGGAAAGTCAGATTTTTTGAACGTCACCACGGCCCAGCGTAACCTGTTTGCTACCGAAGATGCCCTGTCCCAGAGCACCCGCACCGTGGATACCAACCTGGTTGCCCTCTACAAGGCTTTAGGCGGGGGCTGGGAAAAGGTGGGGCTGCCACCGGAGCGGGGCAAAGATAAGAAATAATTCCCCAGGAAAAATATGGTTCGGAGTACAAGGCGACCGCGGCGGTCGCCTTTTTTTATGCCGGGTGCGTTGCCGGCCAGGGATAAGGAGATCACCTGCCTGCTGAAAAGAGGTGTAGGGCAGCCACTGCCCGCCGTTCCCGGTCATCAATGGGTGCGTGGGACGCACCCTACCGAAAACTTTCGGGAACAGGGAGTTCAAAAACCCCCCAACGGCTGGCAGAATCAGGTCAACCGGAGGGCCCGGGGCTCCCGGGGGGCTGGTTCAGCCCCAGACTCTTCACGGTGCCGTCCCGGCTGAAGGTCACGGCCAACTCCCGGGTGGTTTCGCCCAGGTTGGGGATGGCGGCTTTGACCAGGGGCACGAACGCGGCGGGGTTGGGGTAGGTGGTGATATACGTGTAGTGCCAGGTCTCCTCTCCCTGGCCGCCATAGGAGGCGGTGATGGGATAGCCCAGGAGGGCCGTGACGTCGGCCTGGGTGGACTTGCCCACCTCGATCTGGGAGACGACGCCGGCATCGGTGACGGCCTTGGTCCCGGCGGAGACGCAGGCGCTGATCACCAGGAGAACGGAGAGGGTCAGAAGCTTAAGCCATGCGGTCATGATTCGATCCCGGAGAGAGTTCAAGGTTCAAAGTGAAGGGACACCCATGAGGAACTTGTCGTAATCCAGGGGTGAGCCAACGGCTCAGTTTCAGGCAGGGTGCCCACCGTTCATCATGATACTGCCACCGAGGCACCGGCCCGCCAACGGCGGGGGTTTTTTGCCATTTTCGCAGATTATCCCACGTTTTGCACCCCCTGGTTTGGGGCCTGCACCTATTTCCGGGAGAAAAATCGTCTCGGATTGATAATTTCCGGCTGCCTGGGTGGGGATTCTCCCGGGTGCTCCCCCCCTTACCCCGCCGGTCAATCCCAAGCCCGGCGCCGGGAACCGGCTCTCGTGGTCCGTATCCTCATGAACCGGACAGGAAGGCAGCCAGGCATGGTCAGACTCGGCACCCTAAGTCCCCCGGTGAAAAAATTAATTTATAGTGTTATTTAAAGTGGTTATAAATCTATCCCTGGCCCGCCTTGAGGAGAGGGGGGGCGCGTGGGGGTGGTATGCCAATACCCTGGCGAAAAGATATATTTTGAAGTAAATATATGGTATTCTGCCTCTCTGAAGATGATGAGGCCGAAACAGGGGAGACCGGCTCGGGATTGAAGCCGGGATGGGCCGTCCCAAAACCGTTTTTTGATAGCGCGGCCGAGCTTGCCGCATAATCTCGGTTTATTTACGGTTCATCAGCCGGGCGCTTGCCCTTGAGGAGTTAAGGCTGAACAGGAAATATGGGTCATGCGGGAATGGTGAGAACATGAAAAGCCAAAGAATTTACTCGGTGTTGGGGATTTTTTTGGGGATTTTATGTTTTTTAATGGTCTCGGTAGATGTCTTTGCTCAAAATCTGAGCTGGGATTTGAGTTGGGAACATTATGCGGGTGCTGCCAAGCAAGCCTTTAAGAAAGGAGATTATGAAAAAGCGGAAAAACTGTTAAAGGCTTCGCTGAATAAAACGAAGAAATTTGAGAAAACCGATTATCGTATTACTATAACATATAGTAATCTTGGGCTCATTAACCAGATTCAGAAGAAATATAGTCGAGCTCAGACTTACTATACTAAGTCATTAAACATAAAAAGACAGACACTTAAACCAAATGATCCGAGCATAGCGAGGGAAATCAACAACCTCGCCACGGTAATGGTAGCACAAGGAAAGTATTCCGAGGCGGAGGAGCTTATAAAAGAGGCTCTTTCTATAAATGAAAAGGCTTCAGGGAAAGATGATCTTACCGTAGCCACCAATCTTGGCAACTTGGCGACTATTTATGCCATGCAGGGAGACTATCCGAAGGCAGAAAAATTATACCTTCGAGCTTTGCAAATCAGAGAAAAAGCCCTGGGCCCAACTCATCCGGAAGTGGGCATAATTCTCCTGAACCTGGCTCAGGTGTATCGGCTGCAAAATAAAGATGACCAGGCTGCGCCTCTCATGAAGAGGGCGGCTGCGATCATGGCGAACCAACCCAAAGGTCCGGCTCAACAATTGGCTCAGCAGAAAAAACCCGAGGCAGGAATCAAGGCCTCTGGACAACGAATCCTGGACGACAAATATCAGCTGTCGGCACCGATGTCAGACGAGGGCCAGGCGGTTCAAGCAACCCAGAAGAAAGTCCATTGGATCGATTTGAGAAGGATTGGGTCGGCCCTCATGCAGATCTTCAAGTGAGTTTCTCTCTGCACCGATTTTCGCATGCGAGCTCCAGGAGTTGGCCGCGGACAATTTCACGCCGCTGGTCAAAATGGCGTTGGTCGGCCATCCTGAGGTGAAAAGGTCTTCGTAAGAGTTATACCGGATCAGACCTCTTACGACAGATGAGGGGGATGGCGGCGCCGACCTCAAGTTGACAGGGGGGGGCGGGTTGTGGCATGGTGGACAGGGTTAAGAAATAAACCGGGAGGTCGCCCCCTGAGGCCGTTCCCTGACCAGGCTGGCAGCCCGAGGGGCCGGTGTCCGAGGCGCCGGCGACCCCCACAAGATGTTGACCGGACTTGGGTTGTGGTGTTAAGGGGCGAGCCGGTCGGTGAGGCAGGTGTTCGGAGTTCTGACGCTAAGCCGCGCCCCGGGTGGGGGCGCGGGGCCACTGTGCCCCCGGGGGCGAGTGTCGCCGGGGACTGGGGAATGAGGGGGAAAGGCACGCCATGAGGACTTTTGCCATTGCAAACCAGAAGGGGGGGAGCGGCAAGACCACCACCAGCGTCAATCTGGCCGCGGCCTTGGGGGAGAAGGGCCGGCGGGTGCTGGTCATCGACCTGGACCCGCAACATTCCACCACGGCGTGGTTCGGGGTCAAAAATGCCGGCAAGGGAGTGCTGGGGATCTTTGCGGAAAATGGCTCCATGCTTGATCTGGTGCAGGAATCGGGAGTGGCCGGGGTGGACCTGGTGCCGTCGTCGCCCTGGCTGGTGGGGGCTGAGAAGATGTTGGCCGGGGAGGTGGGGGCCGAGACCATTTTACGCCGCAACCTGGACCGCCTGCCGCCGGACCGCTGGGACTACGTGCTGATCGACTGCCCTCCCACCCTGGGGGTCCTCACGGTCAACGCCCTGGTGGCGGTGGCCGAACTCCTGGTGCCGGTAGAGGCCCACGTCATGGCCCTGAGCGGTCTGGCCCAACTGCTCCAGACCGTTGAGGTGGTCAAGGACCGCCTCAACCCGGACCTGAAAGTCTCGGGCATCCTGGCCTGCCGGGTGGATTTTCGCACCCGCCACGCCCGGGAGGTGGTGGAGCAATTGCGCCAGCGCTCCGGGAGCCTGGTTTACCGCACCGTCATCCGGGAGAACATCCGGCTGGCCGAATGCCCCTCCTTCGGCGAGGCCATCACCCAATACGACGGCAAGAGCGCCGGCGCCGCGGATTATCGGGCCCTGGCCGACGAGATCATCAGCCAAGAAGGGAGTTGAACGACATGGCCAAACGCAGCACCATTGGCGAAAATCCCCTGGATGCGGTTATCCAGGAACACCCGCTCAATAGCGTCGTGCCCGATCTCTCTTCGGTGAGCAGAGGCGGCCGGGGCCAGCCGGCGCCGGAGATGGACCCGGAGGTCCAGGAACGCTTGGCCGAACTGGAAGCCGGCCTCAAGGCGCTACGGGCCGAGGTGGCGGGGCTCAAAACCGCGGCGGCAGAAGCGGCCGCGCTGAAGGGCGCCATCGCCCCAATGCCGGCAGAACTGGCCGGATTGCGCCGGGAGGTCGAGGCGCTCAAGGCCGAGGCCGCGGCCGTCAAGGCCCTCCAGGCGGAATTGACGCAGTTCAAAGCTGAGATCGCCCAGCTCCGGGCCAGCGCCGGGCCCGGCGACCTCCCCTTTTGGATGCGGGGCCGGAAGAAGTAGGGGGCCGGAGGCTGAAGCACCATGACTCCCACCCGTTGCAACCGGGCGGGTAGGGGGGCTAACGGACCCGGCGGCCGGGACTCCGGGGCCGGACCTCTGCATCACCTCGCCTGCAGTAATTCTCCCAATATCAGCCTGGTAATCGCATGTATTAAAGCCTTGGCCCTGGGCGGCTCTGATAAAAATTATGGCGCCATCTCGCATCGCCATTACGTAACCTGCAAATCCAGCGACAGAAAGACAACCGGCATATGTCGTTCAGACCCCTGACTTGCCTTATCCTCCTGACAAGTATGCTCCTGTCCGGCTGCTCCACCGTCGATACGGTAAGATTTTCGGCGGCAGCTTCGGCAGACGCGGTGCAAGCGTCGCTGGACCAACGGCTGAAAGCACCGTCGGCCGAGGGCGCCGGCTATGTGCCCATGCAGCAACTGACCAAGGATCCCAATCTTCCCTTCAATAAGGCCTGGATCAAGCCAGGGGCAGATTGGCGCCTTTACCGGACCATTTATATTGCCCCGGTGAACACCGATTATCTCATGCGGGCCAACTGGTGGCAGGAGACCATCCGTGCCGACCAGATGCGGCAAGATGTCCAAAGCATGGCGACCTTTATGCGGACGCAATTCATCAAGGCCTTTCAGGATGACCCCCACCACCGCTTGCGGGTGGTAATGTCCCCTGAGCAAGGCTCTCTGACCCTGGCAATGGCCATTACGGAACTGGTTCCCGGCCACGTGCTGCTCAATATCATAAAAGTCGCTGGCCCCTACGGCTCGGGGCTGGCCGCCTCGGCCCTGGAAAGGGGCACGGACGCGCAGAGCACGGTGGGCTTCGAGGCCAGGGTCAAGGACACCGATACCGGCCAGACCCTGGCCATGTTTGCCGACCGGGAATATGCCATGGTACGACCCATTGATCTCAAAGGCTTTACCTGGTATGGCAACGCCGAAGACATTGTCAGGAAGTGGAGCAAACAGTTTGTGGAGATTGCCAACCAGCGGCCGGGAGAGATCATCAGGCCTGCCAGTACTTTTTCCTTGATGCCGTGGTAAAGAGTTTGCAGGAAAGTTGAGACCTCTGCGAAAGTCTCTTGCGCTATCCTTCCGCATCAAAATGTAGCGTAGGCGCCCTCGCCTGCGCCTAAATAGAGTATGGACAGCCGAGGGCGGCTATCCTACATGAGACTTTCGCAGGGGACTCACTTTCTTATGCGCTCCCTACCCGGACGAGGCTCGACTGGCCAAATTCACCAGGACAGCCTCTAGGGCGGGAAAGCGAAGCGCAGCCCGGCGTTCGCATCTGTCGTCAGCCCGCCCTTTTCCCCCAAGCGCCGCGGAGCGATTTTTTCCTCGTATTTTGGCCCAAATATGTTAATTATTATAATTCACACAAATTTATTGGGCCCGGGGCGCGGGCCGGCAGGGGCACCTTTAATGGGTATCAGCCGGCCCGGCGCCGGGCCGAGACCACGGTTCAGGTAGATATCTTATGGCAGAGCTTTTAACCGGAGCGGCGGGGGAGCGGCGGCTCTTTCTGGGGAACGAGGCCATTGTCCGGGGCGCCCTGGAAGCCGGGGTGGCCCTGGTGACCACTTACCCCGGGACTCCGGCCTCGGAAATCGGCGACCGGTGTTACGAGATTTCCCGGCAGACCGACCTGAAGTTCGAATTTTCCACCAACGAAAAGGTGGCCCTGGAGGTGGCGGCGGGGGCCTCGGCCTGCGGCTGGCGGGTATTGTGCGCCATGAAACACGTGGGCCTGAACGTGGCCGCCGACGCCCTCATGACCCTGGCCTACGTGGGGGTCAAGGGGGGCATGGTGATTGTCAGCGCCGACGATCCTTCCCTGTTTTCCAGTCAAAACGAGCAGGACAATCGCTATTACGCCAAGATGGCGGGCCTGCCCATGCTGGAACCGGCCACCCCTGAGGAAGCCAGGGCCATGACCCGGGCGGCCTTCGCCCTCTCCGAGGAACTCAAGGTCCCGGTGCTGTTGCGCACCACCACCCGGGTGAACCATACCCGGGGCCCCGTAACCCTGGGGGAGACCGCGGCCCGGCCGGGGCCCGGCCGGTTTCTTAAGGACCCCTTCCGCCAGGTGATGGTGCCGGCGGTGGCCCGTCAGGCCCACGTGCGGCTCCTGGCCGCGGAAGACCAGGCCCGGGCCCTGGCCGAGACTTCGGCCTTCAATGAGATCACCGGCGCCGGCGCCTGGGGGATCGTCACCAGCGGCGTGGCCGGCACCTACGCCATGGACGCCTTGCGGGAACTGGGCCTGGCCGGAAAAGTCAAGCTGCTCAAGCTGGGATTCACCCACCCCCTGCCCGAGACCTTGCTGGGGGATTTTCTGGCGCCGCTCGAGAAGGTGCTGGTGGTGGAGGAACTGGAGCCATACCTGGAAGAGGCCCTCAAGGCCGTGGCCCAGGACCGGGGGCTCAGCCTGACCATCCGGGGTAAAGGCCCGGACCTCTTTTCCCGGCTCTACGAGTACCACCCGTCCCTGGTGCGGGAGGTGATCGCCCGGTTTTTCAACGTGGCCTATGAGGCGCCGGCGCCGCTGGTCCCCGAGAAGGTCCTGGAGCAGCCCCTGCCGGACCGGCCCCCCAATCTCTGCGCCGGGTGCCCCCACCGGGCCATGTATTACGCGGTGAAGATCGCCTTGAAGGACCTGGGGGTGGAAGGGGTCTTCCCCACGGACATCGGCTGCTACACCCTGGGGTTGTTGCCGCCCCTGTCCATGGCGGATTTTCTTATCTGCATGGGCTCAAGCATCAGCACCGCCGCGGGTATTTCCCGGGCCACGGGCCAGAAAGTGGTGGCCTTTATCGGGGATTCCACCTTTTTCCACTCCGGGCTGCCGGCCCTGGTCAACGCCGTGCACCAGAAACACGACTTTCTCCTGGTCATCCTGGACAACGGCACCACGGCCATGACCGGGCACCAGCCCCATCCCGGGGTCAGCCTGATACCCCCCGGGTATCCCGGCGAGCACGTGCCCATCCAGCGGGTGGTGAAGGCCCTGGGAGTGGAACAGCTCTGGGTGGTGAACCCCTATCAATACCAAGAAGAGCCTGGCGGCCACCAAGGAGGCCCTGGAGGCCAAAGGCGTCCGGGTGCTTATCTCCCAGGCCCCCTGTATTCTTTACGAAGCCCGGATCACCGGCAAAAAACGGACGGCGCGGTTTCAGGTGACCAAAGGCTGCGGCGAGTGCCGGGATTGCCTGGATAATTTCGGCTGCCCGGCCATGTACCTGGAGTCGGGAGAAAAGGGCCAGTTGCAGATCGACCCGGACCTGTGCTCCGGCTGCGCCTTTTGCGTCCAGTGGTGCGAGAACATCCGGCCGGTGGGGGCGGGGAAGGGCTAGAGGAGATTTGCGGGGAGAACCGGACGGCGATTTTCGCGAGCATCCCCCGCACCCCTCGCACCCCCAAGAACTGGTGGCGCAGGCTTTCCAGCCTGGGATTAAAGGCGGGCAGTGCCCGCTATATATCGCTCCATAAATGCATGGCGGCCACAGGCCGCCCTATAAATACACAAGGTTAAGCAATGGCCTCCGCCGAAAATCGAAAAACGACAGACGAAAAACCCAAAAATCTCCGCATTTTCCTCACCGGGGTGGGGGGCCAGGGGACGCTTCTGGCCAGCCGCCTCTTGGGGGAGGCGGCCCTGGCGGCCGGCTATGAGCCCATGGTGAGCGAGACCCACGGCATGGCCCAGCGGGGCGGCATCGTGGTCTCCACCGTGGTGCTGGGGGACCTGAAAAGCCCCCTGATCTCCCCGGGGGAAGCCGACATCGTCCTGGGGTTTGAGGCCCTGGAGGCCTTCCGGGCCCTGGACCGCTGCCATGCCCAGACCCTGGTGATCGCCAACACCGCCACCATGGTGCCTTACCCGGTGGCCATCGGCCAGGCCCGGTATCCGTCGGTGGCGCAGATGTTCCAGCGCCTGGCGGCACAGGTGGGGGCGCTGCTGGCCTTCGACGCCGGCGCCCTGGCCCAGAAGTCCGGCAGCCCCCTGGCGGTCAACATGGTTCTCCTGGGGGCCCTGGCGGCCACCGATTCCCTGCCGATTACCGCGGAGGACATCCTGTCGGTGATCCGCACCCGCACCAAGGAAAAATTCCTGGCCTCGAATCTCAAGGCCTTTGAGTTGGGGGCGGCCGCGGCCCGGGACCCCGGCAACTGGCAGCGGCGGTAATTTGCGGGCAGGGGCGGCGGGAAGATTTTCGGGAAACGCGGCCAGAGGAAAGCGCATCGTTACTAAGTTGGCATTAAATCAAGGCAAAACCTCAGCACCAAAGGTGGAGAAGTCCCCTTTGAAAAAGGGGAATTTAGCAGGGATTTAAGGAGGTTCCTTAAAATCCCCCCTACCCCCCTTTAGAAAAGGGGGGTTAAGAAACAGTGGTTTTAGGGTCATAGCGATTATGCAGCATTACCTAGTCAATTTGGCCAACTGAATAAGCCTGGTTCATGATTGAAAAAAAACCGGAAACTTCGCCCCGGCGGCGCCGCCCCTACCGCCAGCTGTCCCACACCGCGGACCTGGCCTGGCGCCTGTGGGGGCAGGATCTTCCGGAGCTCTTTGAAAATGCCGGCTGCGCCCTGAGCGCCACCCTGACCGACCGGCGGTATCTCAGGCACCGGGCTACCCGAACGGTGCACCTGACCGCTAGTGATCGGGAGTCCCTCCTGGTTGACTGGCTCAACCACCTGCTTTATCTTTTTGATATCGATGGGTTTTTGGGCCGGGACTTTCAGGTGGAGTTATTGACCTCCGGGGGTCTGAAGGCCCGGGTGACCGGCGAAACCTTTGATCCCGCCCGGCATCCTTCTCTGACCGGGGTCAAGGCCGCGACCTTTCATCAGTTGAGCATCGTGCCGGTCCAAGATGGGTGGGAGGCCACGGTGGTGCTGGACCTGTAGTCACTGTTCCGAAAAGTAGTCAATAGTCAGTTGCCAGTAGCCAGTAAAAAGCAACCAAGGCGAGATGTAGGGTGCGTTCTACGCACCGATTGATGGCCGGCAATGGCGGGCAGTGCCCGCCCTACATATCTTTTCATCATGTATGGGTGGGTCACAGGCCCATGAGTCACTGTTCCGAAAATTCCTAACGTAGGGTGCGTCTTACGCACCACCGGCGGGCGGGACGCCCGCCCCACTGGCCACTGGCTACTGACCACTGACTTATGATTAAGCTGCGGCAAATCGACGCATATCGCTGGGAGATTCCCCGGGAAGGGAAGATGCGCACCCGGGGGCTGATCTTCAGCTCCAAGGAGATGCTCCCGGTGATCCAGGCAGACCAGAGCCTCCAGCAGGTGGCCAACGTCGCCACCCTGCCGGGGATCGTGGGCCCCTCCCTGGCCATGCCCGACATCCACTGGGGCTACGGGTTTGCCATCGGCGGCGTGGCGGCCTTCGACCTGGACGAAGGCGTGGTCTCCCCCGGCGGCGTGGGCTACGACATCAACTGCGGGGTGCGGCTGCTCCGGACGCGGCTGAGCCGGGAGCAGGTGGCGCCGCTGATGGAAGCCCTGGTGAACGCCTTGTTCCGCAACATCCCCTCGGGGGTGGGGTCCCGGCGGCAGGATTTCAAGCTCACCGGCGCCGCTTTTAAAAAGGTGCTCAAGGACGGCTGCCGCTGGGCGGTGAAAGAAGGCTTTGGGGAGCCCGGTGACCTGGCCCACATCGAGGCCGGGGGCGCCATGCCGGGCGCCGACCCCGAGGCGGTGTCGGACTTCGCCCTGAACCGGGGCAAGGACCAGTTGGGCACCCTGGGTTCGGGCAACCATTTCGTGGAAGTGGGTTATGTCGATGAGATTTACGATGCGGGCCTGGCGGCCAGCTGGGGCTGTTCCCGGATCAGGTGACGGCCATTGTCCACACCGGCTCCCGGGGGCTGGGGCACCAGGTGTGCGAGGACTACATCAAGGTGATGCTCAAGGCCAGCGCCAAGTACGGCATCGAACTGCCGGACCGGCAGCTGTGCTGCGCCCCCTTAACGTCGCCGGAAGGCCAGCGGTACCTGGCGGCCATGGCCGGGGCCGCCAACTTCGCCTTTGCCAACCGGCAGCTGATCACCCACTGGGTGCGGGAGAGTTTTGAGCAGGTTTTGGGGGTCGGCCCCCGGGATCTGGGGACTGGAACTGGTTTACGATGTCTGCCACAACATCGCCAAGATCGAGACCCACACGGTGGAGGGCGAAACCCCGGAAGCTCTGTGTCCACCGCAAGGGCGCGACCCGGGCCTTTCCGCCGCACCACCCGGAGGTGCCCGAGGCCTACCGGGAGACCGGGCAGCCGGTGCTCATCCCCGGGGACATGGGCCGTTATTCGTATGTGCTGGTGGGGACCGAAAAAGCCCTTACCGAAACCTTCGGCAGCACCTGCCACGGGGCGGGGCGCCTGATGAGCCGGCACCAGGCCAAGAAGGTGGCCCGGGGCCGGTCCATCATCCAGGAGATGGCGGCCAAGGGCATCGTCGTCCGGGGCGCCGGCCGGGGCACCATCGACGAAGAGATTTCCGAGGCCTACAAGGACGTTGGAGGGGGTGGTGGACGTGGTCCACGGCGCCGGGATCGCCAGGAAGGTGGCCCGGCTGAAGCCCCTGGGGGTCATTAAAGGATAGGGCGGCCTGTGGCCGCCGCCCGGGCAACGGCGTGCACAGCACGCCCTATGGCATTTAAAGGATAGTTTTCGGTTTCTAGTTGGCGGTTTTCTGGTATAACAAGAGTACAATAAAATATTTGCGTTCAGATTCTGGCCCCAGGAGCGTAGGGAAAATCGGGTGGTGCCCAAGCAGAGCTTGGACGGAAAAATGGCGTTCCCAAGCTGGAGCTTGGGAACGAGAGACAAAAAGCCGGTGCCTGGGAACGAGAGGAAGACAGCACCGGCGAGACGCCGGTGCCACCAAGACATTTTATAAAATGACAAGTTTTTAACCGAAAACTGAAAACCGAAAACCGGTTCTGAAATGTTTGATCGACTCTCCGACAAGTTAAACGCCGTCTTCAAGAAGCTGAAAGGCCGGGGCAAGCTCAACGAGGCCCAGGTGGGCGAGGCCCTGCGCGAGGTGCGCCTGGCCTTGCTGGAAGCCGACGTCAACTACAAGGTCACCAAGGCCTTCATCGAGCGCATCCGGGAGCGGGCGGTGGGGGAAGAGGTCATGCGGTCTCTGACCCCGGCCCAGCAGGTCATCAAGATCGTCCACGAGGAACTGACGACGCTCTTGGGCGGGGAGTCGCCCCGGCTGGATTTGAGCGGCAAACCCCCGGTGGCGATCATGCTGGTGGGCCTCCAGGGCTCCGGTAAGACCACCACCGCGGGTAAGCTGGCCAAGCGCCTCAAGGGGCAGGGCAAGCAGCCTTATCTCGTGCCCGCGGACGTACAAAGGCCCGCGGCCATCGAGCAGCTCAAGCGCCTGGGGGCCGACATCGGGGTGGCAGTGCACCCCTCTGAGGCGAACGCAGAACCCGGTGGCCATCGCCGGCGCGGCCATGGAAGCGGCCTATGCCCAGGGCTTTGACACGGTGATTTTGGATACTGCCGGGCGGCTGCACGTCGACGCCCCCCTGATGGAAGAGTTGAAGGCCATCCGGGCCACGGTCGAGCCCAATGAGATTCTCCTGGTGGCGGACGCCATGACCGGCCAGGACGCGGTGGCGGTGGGCCAGAGCTTCCACGACCTTCTGAAGCTTACCGGGGTGATCCTCACCAAGGTGGAAGGCGACGCCCGGGGCGGGGCGGCGCTGTCCATGCGGGAGGTGGTGGGCCAGCCCATCAAGTTTTTGGGGGTGGGGGAAAAGCTCGACGCTCTGGAGGTCTTTCACCCGGAGCGCCTGGCGTCGCGGATTTTGGGGATGGGCGATGTGCTCACCCTCATCGAAAAAGCCCAGGAGGCCTTCGACGCCGACGAGGTCCAGGCCCTGGAAAAGAAGCTGCGCCAGGAGGCCTTTACCCTGGACGACTTCCGGGAGCAGCTCAAGCAGATCAAGAAGATGGGCAGTATGGAACAGCTCATGGGCATGATTCCGGGGCTGGGCGGCAAGCTCAAGGCCATGAAGGGCATGCAGCCGGACGAAGGGGAGTTGAAGCGGGTGGAGGCCATCATCAGTTCCATGACGCCTATGGAGCGGCAGGACCACAACCTGATCAACGGCAGCCGCCGCCGGCGCATCGCCGCCGGGAGCGGCACCACGGTCCAGGACGTCAACCGGTTGCTGAAGAATTTCACCATGACCCAAAAGATGATCAAGCAGGTGACCAAGGGGGGCAAGAAAGGCAAGGGCCGGTTCCCCATGAATTTTATGTAACGTTTTTTCTGTAGGGGCGCGCCTCTGTGTGCGCCCTTGAGGGCGGACACGCAGGTCCGCCCCTACGACCCCATCAAACCTATGGAGGAGAAAGCAGCGGTATGGCATTACGAATCCGTTTGGCCCGTTACGGGGCGAAAAAGCGCCCCTTCTATCGCATCGTGGTGAGCAACAGTGAGGCTCCCCGGGATGGCAGATTTCTGGATATCATCGGCACGTATGACCCGCGCCAGGAGCCGGCGGCGGTTTCGGTGAAAGAGGACCTGCTCAAGGAATGGGTGAGCAAGGGCGCCACCTGCACCGATACGGTGGCCAGCCTCCTGAAGCGGCCCCGGGGAGCAGCGGCACCGGAGGCCTGAGCGGGGCCTGAGCGCAGCGAGGAGGTTGATCGCCCGATCCCCTGACAGAGGTGGCTACTATGAAGGAATTGGTGAAGTTCATCGCGCAGTCACTGGTAGATAACCCTGAACAGGTCCAGGTTAATGAAATCGAAGGGGAGCAGACCTCGGTCATTGAACTGAAGGTGGCCAAGGAAGATCTGGGAAAGGTGATCGGCAAGCAGGGGCGCACCGCCCGGGCTATGCGCACCATTCTCAGCGCCGCGTCCACCAAAATTCGCAAGCGGGCGGTCCTGGAAATCCTTGAGTAGCGCCGCGCCCGACCCAGGAACGCTGATCGGCCTGGGGCAGGTCTCCGGGGCCCAGGGCATCAAAGGCGCCGTCAAGGTCCGGGCCGATGCCGAGGCCGCCACCACCGACCCCGAGGTGTTCGCCGCCTTGGGGCAGGTTTGGATCGGCGGCCAGAGCTACCAGGTGCTTGAGGCGGCGCGCCACAAAAACCAGGTGCTTCTGTGGCTGGAAGGGGTGTACACCCGGAGCCGGGCGGAAGAGCTGGCCGGGCTGCAAGTTTTGGGGGACCGCCGGCGGTTCCCGAAGCTGCCGCCCGGAGAATACTATTGGTTCCAGGTGCTGGGCCTGCCGGTGGTCAACGAGACCGACGGGACCCTGCTGGGGTATCTGGACGCTATCATGCCCACCCCGGGCCACGATGTCTATGTGGTGCGCCAGGGAGCGCGGGAGATCCTGCTGCCCGCGGTTGAGGACGTGATCGTCGAGATCGACCTGGAGGAAGGGGTGATCAAGGCCTTGCCTCCCGAGGGACTTTTGGACATTTTGTAGTTTTTGTAAGGGGAGCAAGGGCGCGGCGGCGACGCATCGGGAAAACCATGATCCGGGCTTTGCCTCCAGAGGGATTTTTGTAGTTTTTATAAGGGGAGGAAGGCCGTGGCGGCGATGCATCGGGACAATCATGATCCGGGCTTTGCCTCCAGGGGGATTTTTGTAGTTTTTTTAGGGGGAGGTAGGCCGCATCGGCGACGCCTCGGAAAAACTGTGATCCGGGCTTTGCCTTCCGAGGGATTCAGGTAAGCTGATGCAGATTGACCTGCTGACCCTGTTTCCCGAGTTTTTCGCCTCTCCGTTAAGCCAGAGCATGCTCCACCGGGCCCAGGTCCAGGGAGCGGTCACCTATGGGGTGATCAACCTGCGGGATTATGCGGTTGACCGCCATCAGGTGACGGACGACCGGCCCTTCGGCGGCGGCCCCGGGATGGTCATGAAGATTGAGCCGCTGGCGGCGGCCATCCGGGTGGCGAAAGGGCAAGACCCCGAGACCCGGGTGATCCTGCTGGGCCCCGGGGGGGCGGCGTTTGATCAGGCCAAGGCCCGGGAGCTGGCGGGCCTGAACCACCTGCTGCTGATCTGCGGGCACTATGAAGGGGTGGACGAGCGCATTCATTTTTATATTGATGAAGAGCTGTCAATAGGCGATTATATTCTAACCGGGGGAGAAATCCCGGCTTTGATCGTGGCGGACGCGGTGACCCGGCTGCTTCCCGGGGTTTTGGGGGGAGAGGGGGCCACCGAGGAAGAGTCATTCCAGGATGGCCTCCTGGAATACCCCCATTACACCCGCCCCCGAATTTTCGAAGGACACGAGGTTCCCCAGGTGCTGCTGGAGGGCGACCACCAGCGCATAGCCCGGTGGCGGCGCGGCCAGGCCCTGGCCCGGACGGTGACGCGGCGGCCGGATTTGCTGGCCCGGGCCGTGCTGAGCCGGGAAGACCGCGAATTCATAAAATCCCTGGCTTGAGCCAGGCGGAGGATAGGTGAGGATATGGAACGTGTAAATCAATTAGCCCGGGAGCAGATGCGCGGCGACCTGCCGTCGTTTCGCCCCGGGGACACCGTGGAAGTACATGTACGCATCGTGGAAGGGGAGAAGCAGCGCATCCAGGTCTTCAAGGGAGTGGTCATCCGGAAACGGGGCGGCCTCACCGGGGCCAGCTTTACGGTGCGCAAGATCTCGTACGGCGTGGGGGTGGAGCGCATTTTTCCCGTGCATTCCCCCAACATTGACAAGGTGTTGGTGCTCTTCCGGGGCAAAGTCCGGCGCAGCCGCCTCTATTACCTGAGAAACCTGAAGGGCAAGGCGGCCCGGATCAAGGAAAAGCGGTCCCCGGTGCAATGAGCCGCCTCCCGGGCAGCGACGGCGTACTTGCTGACCCGGAAGGATTTTGGCGTTTTCAGGGATTGACCTTAATAGCCGGTGTGGATGAGGTGGGCCGGGGCCCCCTGGCGGGTCCGGTGGTGGCCGCGGCCGTGATCCTCCCTGTCGGCGTCGTTTTTCCCGGGCTCCGGGATTCCAAGCGCCTCTCCCCGGCAATCAGGGTGGAGCTGGATGGCCACATCCGGCGCCAGGCTCTGGCCCTGGCCATCCATGAGGTGGGACCCCGCCAGATCGAGCAACAGGGAATCCTGACCGCCTCGCTTCGGGCCATGGCCCGGGCCATCCGGGACCTGTCCGTGGTCCCGGAGATGGTCCTGGTGGATGGCAACCAGCCCCTGCCCCTGACGTACCCCCAACAACCGGTGATCAAGGGGGACGACCGCTGTCCCTCCATCGCTGCGGCCTCCGTGGTGGCCAAGGTCTATCGGGACCGGCTGATGGAGGCGCTGCACCAACGCTACCCCCAATACAACTTCGCCCGCCACAAGGGCTACGCCACCGCCGAACACCTGGAAGCCCTGCGCTGCTGGGGCCCCTGCGTCCTCCACCGCCGCACCTTCAGGGGCGTAAAGGAGTGGCTGGGGGGTGGGGAATGATGTTGCATCGCCAATCGCCGCGCCTCTCTGGTTACGATTACTCCCAGGAAGGGGCCTATTTTGTCACCGTATGTGTTCAGGGGCGGCTGTTCCTGTTTGGAAAGATTGTTGATGGGACTATGCAGTTAAATGCTGCGGGTCAAATGCTCGGAAAATGGTGGCGGGAGTTGGAACGCAAATTCCCTGCAGTGAAAATTGATGAATATTTTATGGTCATGCCAAACCATTTTCACGGGATTGTTTGGGTACCAGAAGCAAAACCCTGTATTAGGTCAAATCCAGTCACTACCCACGGGAACTCTCCGTTGCCCGGGGCCCAGGGCGGACACGCAGGTCCGCCCCTACAAAGAATAGTGCAATGGTTCAAGACCATGACCACGAATAATTATATTCACGGCGTTAAAGAACATGGTTGGCTGCCATTTAAAGGGATTTTATGGCAACGCAGCTTTTATGATCATGTGATCCGGGATGAGGCATCGTTGAACCGTATCAGGGAATATATCTCAACAAATCCGCTGCGATGGGATTTGGATCGGGAAAACCCGCGATCAAGAGGCAGCGATGAATTTGACCGCTGGCTGGCTACACGTAAACCCAGACCAACCGCGGCCATCCGTAGGGGCGGACCTATGTGTCCGCCCTCTGACCCGCGGCGGCAACTGGGGGATCGGGGCGAAGACCTGGCCGCGGCGGTTTTGAAGCAACAGGGCTACAAAATTCTGGAGCGCAATTATGTGACGCCCTTGGGGGAGATCGACCTCGTCGCCCGGCAGGGCAAGGTTCTCGTAGTGGTGGAGGTCAAGACCCGGAAGAGTACCCGGTTCGGCAGCCCCCAAGAGGCGGTATCCATAACCAAGCAGGGGCGGTTGCGCCGGCTGGCGGATTACTACCTCAAGGCCAAGCGCCTCACCGGGTCCCCGGTGCGCTTCGACGTGGTGGCCGTCACCCTGGCCGGGGACGAACCCCAGGTGGAAATTATTCCCAACGCTTTTTAAGGTGAGCACTATCGGCACGCTTTATATCGTCGCCACTCCCATCGGCAACCTGGAGGACATCACCCTCCGGGCCCTTAGGGTGCTGAAAGAGGCGGACCTCATCGCCGCGGAAGATACCCGCCACAGCCGCAAGCTTCTGAGCCACTTCGAGATCAAGACGCCGCTCATCAGCTACCACGCCCACAACCAGGCCTCCCGGGGGCCGGAGTTGATCCGGCGTCTCCAGGCGGGGGAAAACGTGGCCCTGGTGAGCGACGCCGGCACCCCGGGATTTTCGGACCCCGGGGCCGACCTGGTGGCCCGGGCCTGGGAGGCGGGGGTGAGGGTGGAGGCCATACCCGGCCCGGCCGCCGGGGTGGCGGCGCTCTCGCTTTCCGGGTTCAAAGGGGATATACTTTTCCTGGGTTTCCTGCCCCGGGGCGAGGGCCGGCGGCTGAAAATGTTCCAGGCCCTGGCGCCGGAGCCCCGAGTGATTATCCTGTATGAGTCTCCCCGACGCCTGAGCCGGACCCTGACGGAAATCGCCGGGACTATGCCCCACCGGGAGGTCCTGGTGGTCCGGGAACTCACCAAGAAGTTCGAGGAAACCTGGCGGGGGAAGGTTCGGATATCGCCCGGAAACTGCAAGATATCGAGGTCCGGGGTGAATGCGCCCTGGTGCTCTCCTGCCCGGCGGCCGCGGCCCTGGTCGCCGACCGAGGATTTGGAGGGCTGCCTGCTCAAGGCCGCGAGAGAGAGCGGCTTAAAGGGGCGGCGCCTGGCGGACCGGGTGGCCGGGGATCTCAAGGCGCCCCGGCGGCAGGTCTACCAGACCTACCTGGCCTTAAAGGAGCAGGGCCGGGTGGAGTGAGGCGGCGGGGCCGTAGGGGCGGGTTTTAAACCCGGCCCTGCGTCGAAGTGACAGAACAGACAGGTGGGGCATTGGCCACCCATTAATTGGTGCAGAGAGCCGCCCCGGAAAAAACTGAGTGGGGCAAAGTCGGTGCGCAATGCGCACCCTACAAGTCCTACCCATCTTTTCCGGTCATCAATGGGTGCGCAAGACGCACCCGGCGGGATCTTTTCATGGCAGGAGCTTTTGCACGAGCCGATAATCTGGGAAGCGAACCAGCGGCTTACCTTATTCCAAACGGGAATCCATGATACAATGGCAATTAATGAAACCAAGCCCTTGACCATAGAAAAGGAACTCTGGGTGGAAAACCGCCTGGGCCTGCACGCCCGGCCGGTGGCGAAGATCGCCACCGCGGCCCAGCAATTCGAAGCCGACATCACCCTGGAGAAAGACGGCCTGATAGTTAACGCCCGGGATTTGCTGGACGTCCTGGCGCTGGACTGCCCCCAGGGAACCAGGCTGGTGCTGCGGGCCAGCGGTCCCCAGGCCCGGGAGGCGGCCACCTCGATCACCTCCCTGTTCGCCCGCAAGTTTGAGGAAACATGACCCGGAAGAATCGCCTGCTGGAAGGTATTGCCGCGTCCCCCGGCATTGTCATGGGGCTGGCCCACGTCCTGACCCAGGAAGGCCAGGTTTCGACGCGCCTGCTCTACAACGACCAGGAGGTCGCCGATGAGTTGAAGCGCTTCAACCGGGCGGTGGACCAGACGGAAGAGGAACTCACCCGCCTCCGGAGGGAAATTGCCGAGGATTTAAAGGAGCATGCCCATATCCTGGAGTTGCACCTGCTTATTCTTCGGGACCGGATGCTGCTCCTGGAGACCCAGAAGCTCATCAAGGAACAGAACTTCAACGCCGAGCGGGCCCTGTACCAGGCTTTCCTGAAGATCAAGGAGGTGTTCCAGCGCATCGGGGACAAGCACATCCGGGGGCGCATCCAGGACGTGGAGGCGGTCTACCGCCGCCTCCGGGGCCACCTGACCGGCCGGGGCCCCAGCAAGACCTTTGAGTTCCCCGAACCGGTGATTATCGTGGCCCGGGACCTGTCCCCGGCGGAAACCACCCATATGTCCAGCTCCCAGGTGCTGGGCTTCATTACCGAGCGGGGCAGCAAGACCTCCCACACGGCCATCATCGCCCATTCCCTGGAGATTCCGGCGGTGGTGGGTCTGGATTCCGCCACCCTGGAGATCGAATCCGGAGAAGAGGTGATCATCAACGGCCTGAGCGGCCGGGTGATCGTCAATCCGGACGACGCCATGCGCCGGAGTTACCAGGTCCGCAAGGAGGAGTTCGAGACCTTCAGGTGGGAAGTGACCCAGGGCAGCGCCCTGCCGGCGGTGACCAGCGACGGCCACCCCGTCCGGGTGCTGGCTAACATCGAGCAGCCGGATGAAGTCTCCCTGGCCCATAAGTACGGGGCTGACGGGATCGGCCTCTACCGCACCGAGTTCCTCTATCTGCGCCAGCGGCAGTTGCCCACGGAGGAGGAGCTCTTCCAGCATTACCGGCAGGTGGTGGAGGCCATGGCCCCCCGGGAGGTCACCATCCGCACCCTGGACATCGGGGGCGACAAGTTTCTCTCGCCGTTGGAATATGCGCCGGAGATGAACCCGGCCCTGGGGCTTCGGGCCATTCGCTTCTGCCTCAAGGAGCAGAATATTTTTCGGACCCAGGTCAAGGCCATCCTCCGGGCTTCGGCCTTCGGCAAGGTCCGGGTGATGTTCCCCCTGATTTCCAGCCCCCGGGAGTTGCACGACGCCCGGTTGCTGCTGGAGTCGGTGAAGGGAGATCTGGCCCGGGAACTTATCGCTTTTGACCGCGAATTATCGGTGGGGGCCATGATCGAGGTGCCCGCGGCGGTCACCCTGGCGGATTTGCTGGGCCGGGAAGCGGATTTTTTCAGCATCGGCACCAATGACCTGATCCAGTATGCCCTGGCCATCGACCGGGGCAACAAGTCCGTGGCGGACATGTACGAACCCCTCCACCCGGCGGTGATGCGCATGGTCCGGGACGTGGTCCAGGTCAGCCGGAAGGCTGGCATCCGGGTGGCCATGTGCGGCGAGATGGCCGGCGACCCGCTGTATATCCCGGTACTCCTGGGGCTGGGCGTGGAAGAGTTGTCCATGAACCCCACCTCCATCCCGGTGGTGAAAAGGGTCATTCGCATGACCTCCCTCAAGGAGGCCCGCAAAATCGCCCGCCGGGCCCTGACCCTGGCGACCGTGGAGGAAGTCAACGAGTATGTCAACACGGAAATGGATCACCGTTTCCCGGATATTTTCCGGTTTGGGCGGCCCCTGGTGGTCAATCGAGTCATATGAAAGAAGATAACCTCAAGATCATTTGCCGGAACCGGAAGGCTCTGTTCGAGTTTGCCATCGATGCATTGTATGAAGCCGGGATGGTGTTGAAGGGGACGGAAGTCAAGTCCCTGCGCCAGGGGAAGGCCAACATCAGCGACGCCCACGCCCGCTTCAAGGACGGGGAGCTCTTCCTGTACAATGTCCACATCAGCCCCTATACCCATGCGGCGCTGGACAGCCACAACCCGGAGCGGCCCCGCAAACTCCTGCTGAACCGCTGGGAACTGCGGCGCCTCCTGGGCAAGACCCAGGAGCGGGGCTATACGCTGATTCCCTTGCGGATGTACTTCCGGAATGAACATGCCAAGGTGGAGATCGCCCTGGCCCGGGGGAAAAGGAAGTTCGACAAGCGCCAGACCATCCGGGACCGGGAGGAGAAGCGGGACCTGGAGCGGGCCCGGAAGCGGCGGTGATGGAAGTGAGCGGTGAGCAGTAAGCTGTGAGCAGTGAGTTTTCCGCCAAGACTCGGGATTGGCGAAGCCGCGGCGCCTGGAGGGTGTGCACTGCGCACCAGATTTTTTTGCCAGAGAGCAGGGGCAGCCGTCCCATGGTTTTTCCTTTATGGTGTATTTGAAGGGGTGAGCGTAAGCATGGACTTTTTTGGTAAGCTTGCCGACAATCTCATCCGGGAGGCCATGGAGGCGGGCAAATTCGACGACCTCCAGGGGAAGGGCCAACCCCTGCCAATGGAGGACGACAGCCACATACCCCCGGAACTGCGCATGGCCTACAAGATCTTGAAAAACGCCGACTGCCTGCCGCCCGAGGTGGTGCTGCGCCAGGAAATCGTGCAGATGCAAGACCTGATGGCCGCCATGCCGGATGAGGCCGAGAAGCTCAAGCAGATGCGCCGCCTCAATTTCCTGGTGATGAAGCTGAATATGCTGCGGCCGGTGTCCCCCGAATTGCTGGAGCACGACCTCTACACTCCCAAGGTCCTGGAGCGCCTGGAATCGAAAAAATAGCCGTCAGCAGGCCAGTCTTCAGTTTTCGGCAAAAAGTGCAGGCCGTTTCAGGCTAAACTATCATGGCCGTTAGGGGCAATCCGCAATCATGAAATTCCTGGTGGGGGCAGTGCGCTCATCGCTGCGGGTGGACTTTCACGGTAAACCTTCATGAACCACCAAGGTTTCACCCCCCAGTGATAAAAATCCCCCCTGCCCCCCTTTTTCAAAGGGGGGTTTTAAAGTCCCCCTTGAGCAAAGGGGGATTTAGGGGGATTTGGGTTTTCACGGCAAAGCCTGTGGGTACAGAGAAAATTTGACGATGGCCAGTCGGTATCAAAAACTGCTGATAAACCACCGCAGACCGGGACCTGCATGAAGCTGCGCTGGGACCATCCCTGGTGGCGCCGCCGGGCCCCGGCTGTGGTGCGACGGCTGGTGCAGGCCTACCTGGTGACCTGCCCGTGTGAGCTGGTGGCGACGCCGGAGGTTAAAAAGCTCATCGTCTCGGGGCCGCCGGTCATCTATACTACCTGGCACTGCCACCTGCTCAGCCCCTTGTTCACGGCCCGCCAGTTTCGCGGCTCCCAGCTTCCCATGGTGCTGATGGCCAGCCCCAGCCGGGACGGGGAGTTTATCGCCCAGGTGGCCCGGGGTTTGGGTTTCACCGTGCTTTCGGGGTCCCGGCGCAAGGGCGGAGTCCAGACCCTGCGCCAGATGGGGGACTGGTTCCGCCGGGGGTACAGCTGCGGCCTGATTGCCGATGGCTCCCGGGGGCCGGCCCGGGTGGCCCAGAAAGGCCCCCTCTACCTGGCCCGGGAGACCCAGGGCGCCATCCTCCCCGTGGCCGTGGCCGCCCGGCGCAAGCTGACCTTTGACACCTGGGACCGGTTTGAACTGCCGCTGCCATTGGGTCCTATAGCCCTGCTGGTGGGAGACCCCCTCATGGTGTGGCCGGAGGATCGGGGGCCGGCCCTGGAGCCGAGACGCCTGGAACTGGAATCCCGCCTCAACCGGTTGTTCCACCAAAGCCAATCATATTATTCCGCCGGGTGAAAATTTTTCCCCTTCCCCGATAAATTGGTCATTAAACGGTTGCCTTGTGCTGCCAATGTGTTAAATTTTAACAAAATAATTAAGGAATTGTGCACTGACATGCGTTTTGAAGACTTAGACGCCCAGACGCTGGACCAGATCGGGACGCCGGAAGACAACGCCAAGGCCCGGTTATTGGTCGAGAATCATCAGGTCAAGCACGGCTACCGCTTGCCTGATCGTCTCCGGGGCTTGGTATTGGATGAACAACCTTTTCGGGTAGAGGTCAGGATTCAGGATGACCAGCTCACCTACGTGTGCGCTTGCCCCCAGGAAGAAGGCGAGGCTCTCTGTACCCACGTGCTGGCGTTGCTGCGGGCCTGGAACCAGGAACCGGAGAAATTTCTCAACCAGGCGGAACTGAAAGAGCGGTTGAAGAAGTACTCCAAGCGGGAACTGGTGGATATTATCCTGGACGTGGCGGACCGGGTGGATGCAGCCCGGAGTATCCTGAAGGAAGAAGACCAGGGGCTGGACGATATCCTGGAGTCAATTGACCGGGTGGTGGAGGAAGTCGGGGATGATGCCGCTTCCCTGGCCGAGGCCGAGGGTAAGCTGAAGCGCGCCCAGGCCCGGGCCGACCGGTTGGCCCAGAGCGGCCGGCTGGCCGAGGCCCGCTCCATCTATTTCTACCTCCTGGACAACATTCTCAGCCTGGAGGAGAAGTTTAAGAAGGAGCAACTCTTCTCCCCTGACCTGAAAAAGGAGCTGTTCGAAGAATATTGCCAGTTTATCCATGAGGACCGGCACCTGGAAAAGGAACTGGTACAACAGGAAATCGAGCAACTGGAATCCCGGACCCCCATCTCCCTGGGGGAACTGGATCTCTCGGAAGTCAAGCGGGAGTTAGCCTTGCCGGGTTAGCCCCAGGCGGGCACCTGCGGCGGGCCGGGTTGATTTTTGTCCCGGATTGGCGCTAAAGCCCGGAATTATCGGACGTTACTCAAAAGACCCATCCCCCGCGGGGGTGGGTCTTTTGATTTCTCCGGCGGCCTCGGCCGGCGCCAGGATGGTTTTCTGGTAGATGCGCAGGAGCGACAGGAGAAAGGACAGGATCAGGGGACCCAGGATAAAGCCGATCATGCCGAAATAAGTCAGGCCGCCCAGGATGCTGAACAGGATGAAGATGCTGGGGGTCTCGCTGCTGCCTTTCATCAGGATGGGCTTCAAGAGGTTGTCGATGACGCTCACCACCACTCCGCCCCAGATGATCAGCCCCACCCCCGCGGAAATTTTCCCGGTCAAGAGGAGATAGACCGCCGCCGGCCCCCAGATGATGGTGCTGCCTATCACCGGGATCACCGAGGCCGGGATCATCACCGTGCCCCAAAAAGCCGGCTGGGGCAGCCCAAAGATCAGAAACCCCACCCCTCCCAGGGCCCCCTGGGCGAAGGCCACGGCCACGGTGCCCCACAGGGTGGCCTTGATGGTGGTCTCCGTCTCCCGGAGGATCTCGTCGTTGTGGGCCGGGTCCAGGGGGGAGAGTTCCTTGATGGCCTTGATAAAGTCGTCGCCCTGGAGGAACATGAAAAAGGCGATGAACAGGGTCAGCACCAGGTCGAAAAAGAAGAAGGTAAAACCTCTGATGAGGCCGATGGCGTTGGTGTAGACGAAGGAACTGGCCTTGGTCACCGCGGTCTTGACGATCTCCGCCAGATTGATATCCCCCGGCGGCACCGGCAAGTTCAGGTGGACCAGGTAGAGCTTGAGGGCGTCGACCTTGACGTTGACCCAGTTCCAGAGGTCGCCGTACTGCATGCCCTTGCTCACCTGGCTGGAAAACTCCACGGCCTGGGAAGCGATGATGCCCATCAGGCTGAACAACGGAATCAGGATCACCAGGAGCAGGATTAAGCAGGTGAGGGCCGAAGCCAGGGCTTTCCAGCCCCGCAGCAGGCGGGTGAGGGCGTGATAGAGGGGCTTGGCGGTGAAAAACAGCACCAGGGCCATGAAGATGTCCAGGAGATACGGCTTGACGATGAGGTAGGAATAATAGAGCACTATCAGGGTGATGACGCCGAAAAAGAGCCGGGCGAACCGCGTGTGCAGGCCTTCCTGGACCTCAACCACCTGGATGGGGGTACCGGAAGGGCAGGGGGGGCAAGGCTCCGCCGGGGGGCGCTTTTTCGGAGCTTTCGGACCGGTCATGGCCGCAATAGACTGGCGCAAGGCAACCCAGGCCGAGGCGATACGGTTCTTTTTAGGGGCTTCCGGTTCAGTCATGGCTACCGGCGACTATACGACAAAAATGCAGCTGTTGCCAAGCTGAAAAAAACAACCGGTGGATTAAGGCGATGGGCCTCAGGCGCGGGGGCAGGGCGGGTCTTTGATCAGTGCCACCGGCCCCCGGCCGGGGCGAATAGAAAAGCACAGGCTGGAAAGCCTGTGCCACCATGGGGGGCATGGCGCAGCTGCCTCTCGTTTTTTGTAGGGTGAGCACTGCCCACCTTTTGCCCTCGTTCCCAAGCTCCAGCTTGGGAACGTGATTTTCCGGCAAACCTCCGGTTTGCCTCCGCTAAAACTTAGACCCAACTTTTTGAATAGGGTGACCCGGCGGGCGTACTTACTTAATGGGGTTGGGGGCAGGGGCGGGTGCCCCTGGCCCCCGTCCCCACATCTGCACCGGTTGAAAACCGGTGCCACCATGTATTCAATGGCGGGCCCGGCCCGTCCTATGATCTCCAAACTTAAGAGAATGACAATGTTATAAGGACAAAACTCTTGCCAACTCTTGCCCAATATTACCATATATGTTAATATATATTCATGAATTGGGAGATTATCTATTACAACGAGGCCGTCAGGCTTTGGGTGGATAGCCTCCCGGTGGGCATTCGGGCTTACTATGCCAGGATAACCGAGGCAATGCGCCAGTATGGCCCCAATTTAGGCATGCCGTACACCCGCGCCCTGGGAGAAGAATTGTTTGAAATCCGGGCCAGAGGCAAGGAGGGCATCGCCCGGATATTTTTTTGCACGGCTGGGCGCGGTAGTGCCAATCTGCGCTCAAAAGGTAATTTCTCTTCGTAGGGTGCGTCTTACGCACCAAGAATGGCGCGTGAGATGCGCCCTACGGCCCGGCGCCGGTTGCGAGAGGTCCAGGATGAAAACGCATGAAGAGATGGTGGCCGAATGGCGGGAAAACCCGGAATTCAAGGCGGAGTATGACGCTTTGGAGGAAGAATTCACCGTATTCGGGGCGTTAATTGCGGCGCGCAAGGCCGCGGGCCTGACCCAGGCCGAAGTGGCGAAGAGGATGGGAACCAAGACCCCGGCCGTCGCTCGCCTGGAATCCGCCGGCGGCAAACATAAACCGTCCCCCACCCTTAACACCCTCCGCCGCTATGCCAACGCGGTGGGCTGCAAGTTAGCCATAAAACTGCTGCGGCGGGATGGGAGGGCAGGCTTATGAAGAAAAAATATCATTCGGACTTGCAGCGCCTCCGGAGTTTGAAGGATGAGGAGATTGATTACTCCGACCTTCCTGAATTGGATGAGGCATTTTTCGAAAAAGCGGTAATCGTGCTGCCCCGACCCAAGGCCAGCGTTTCCATCCGCCTGGACCAGGAGGTACTGGACTGGTTCAAATCCCAGGGCAAAGGCTACCAGACCCGGATCAACGCCCTGCTCCGGGCTTACATGGAGGCGCAGACCAAGGGCTGAGGGAAGGGTAGGGTGCGCAATGCGCACCGTTTATGAGGCAGCAGGGTCTAGGTGGGAATGAACAAGGTCCGCGGTGCGCACCCTACATAACTGAGTTGCAGTTAAAAAACGAAAAACCATGTCATTCTGAACGGAGCGCCACGGAGTGAAAGTACTTGACGGTTTGCCTGAGAGATGCTTCGCTCCGCTCAGAATGACAAAAATTGTCGTTTCCGGGTGAAGAGGGGAATCCATTGGACCACGGTGCAGGTGATGAAGAGGGGACGCCGGGTTCTCTGATGGTCTAGCGGCTTCTCATGGGGCCTAGGGGCTATAAGGTGGCGAAGCAGAGCTTCGCCGGCAAGGAGCGTTCCCAAGCTGGAGCTTGGGAACGAGGGGAAAAAGATGAACCCTGCTGTCAATTCTATAGGAGCTCTTTTATTGGCCTATGATTCGCACCTTAAGAGGCAAGTTTAGGGACGTTGTCCATTTCCTGCGGCACAATTACCGCATCCACTTTAAAGAGTATAGGTACCAAATCAGGGTGATCAAGGATTGTTGTTTCTCGCCCCCAATGAATTGAAAATAAACGTTCCTTATTATTAGGTAACTGCGTTGTTTTTGCGTCACCCGGGCCTGTGTATATAAAAATCCAATCTCCCTTATTGCACTATTGCATCTCCAAACCACAGCATATTATCTCTGATAGGGAAGGCTCCACCATCTCCTCCGCGGATACCTATCATCAAGCCATATTGACCAAGATTCACGCTCTCATTCACGAATAAGACGATCCTCTCTTTGTTTGCTATCCCCCGATCGAATACTCCAGCTGATAACTCGGTTATTAAATCGACGATCATTTCGCAGCCTCCCTTGGCTTTGAAAACCAGCCAAAAACAAGCAGGAGAGCTCCCAAACCACATACTATATAATCGTATTTAAGATTATTTTTATAAAGCCCCATTCCAATAACTACTAAGGCTGTCCCAATAGTGATAGTCAAATTCTTTAAAAGCCTTTCTCTGAAATAAGCATTAACTCGTTCCTGAAGCACGGCACCTCGTGTTTTATAATCGGACAGCTCTCCGTTGACTCGCTGCAATTCTTCACGAATATTATTGAGTTCTTTTCTGGTTGATTGTAGGTCGTATGAAAGTTGTGCAAATAAACCAGCTAGATAAACTCGTCCCAACCTCACCGCCAAAGCATCTTGATCTTGCTGCCGCCAATCCTTCGACCGCTTGAACTATCGGTAAACCGTTAAGCGGGCTTTCCTTTCGCAACAGAAATAAGTTCACGATTACCTGTGAGTTGGGTTCCCACGGAGCCTGTTTCTTCAGGTACAGGGATTTCATCCGGTCCCAATATTTCAGTCGGTTCTGATGTTTCTGTCACATTATCCTCCTAACCATTCGCCGGTGCCCTCGGCCCTTCCCCACAAAGTTTCTACTAGACCTCGCCCCTACTTATGGGGTTGGGAGGGGGGTGTGGGGGGAGGGCAGGGGCCGTCGGCCCCTGGGCCTTCCCCCACGGGCGGTGCCCTCACCGCCCCTACGATTCTTCTTTAACTACACCGGCTAAACCCGCAGCTGCGGCAGACCAGGCAGCCGCCTTCGGGTTCGACGGTGCCGCCGCAGTCGGGGCAGGAGCCCATGGTGGACATGGTGGGGGCGGGCGGGTCCACTTCGGCGACGTGGGACAGGACCTTGGCGATGGCGTCGGGGCAGGAGAGCACCTGGCTGCCGTTCTGCCAGTTGGAGCTGGGGCAGCGGATGCCGGTGATCTGCTTGATGATGGCGTCGATCTTGACCCCGGAGCGCAGGGCCAGGGAGATGAGGCGGCCGGTGGACTCGATCTGGGAGCTGGCGCAGCCCCCGGTCTTGCCCATCTGGGCGAAGACCTCGCAGAAGCCCAGGTTATCCTGGTTGACGGTGACGTAGAGTTTGCCGCAGCCGGTACTGATGAGTTCGGTGACCCCGGTGGTGCGCTCGGGGCGGGGCCGGGGGGTGATGTACTGCAGCTTGGGGGCTTTCTTGCCGAAGCTCAGGACCTGCTCTTCCCGGCTGCCGTCCCGGTAGATGGTGACGCCCTTGAGGCCCAGGTCAAAGGCCATGAGGTAGGCCTCCCGGACGTCGTCGGCGGTGGCCTGCTTGGGGAAGTTCACCGTCTTGGACACGGCGTTGTCGGTGTATTTCTGCCAGGCGGCCTGGAGGCGGATGTGCCACTGGGGCGAGACCTCGTGGGCGGTGACGAAGAGGCGCCGCACGTCCTGGGGGATTTCCTGGAAGTCCCGGATGGAGCCGGTGCAGGCAATGTTCTTCATGAGTTCGGGGCTGTAAAAGCCTCGGCTCTTGGCCAGCTCTTCGAAGTAGGGGTGGACTTCGATCAGTTCGGTGCCTTCCAGGACCCGGCGCACGAAGGAGACCGCGAACAGGGGCTCGACGCCGCTGGAGCAGCCCGGCGATGATGCTGATGGTGCCGGTGGGGGCGATGGTGGTGGTGGTGGCGTTGCGCATGCGCCCCAGGCCGTTGCCGTCGTATTTGCTGCCGGGGTAGGCGGGGAAGTTGCCCCGCTGGTCGGCCAGGGCGGCGGAGGCCTGCCGGGACTCCGCTGGATGAAGGCCGCCACCTCTCCGGCCACCTCCACGGCCTCCTCGGAGTTATAGGGGATGTTGAGCTTCAGGAGCATATCGGCAAAGCCCATGACCCCCAGGCCGATCTTCCGGGTCTCCTTGGTTTTCTGCTGGATGATTTCCAGGGGAAAGCGGTTGGCGTCGATGACGTTGTCCAGGAAGTGCACCGCGCTCGTGGACCATGTCGCTTCAGGGCCGGGAAGTCGATGCGGCCGCCGTGCCACGACCTGGGCCAGGTTCAGGGACCCCAGGTTGCAGGATTCGTAGGGCAGGAGCGGCTGCTCGCCGCAGGGGTTGGTGGCTTCGATCATCCCCCAGGTGGGGGACGGTGTTGCCCCGGTTGAGGGCGTCCAGGAAGATGATGCCGGGCTCGCCGGTGGACCAGGCGCTCTGGACGATGAGGTCGAAGAGCCGGGCGGCGCTTACCTTCTGGACCTCCCGGCCGGTGCGGGGGTTGGTCAGGGAGAAGTCCCGGTCTTCCTTGACCGCGTCCATGAAGGCGTCGGTGAGCCCCACGGAGATGTTGAAGTTGGTGAGGCGCTTGGTGTCGTTCTTACAGGTGATGAAGGCTTCGATATCCGGGTGGTCCACCCGGAGGATGCCCATGTTGGCGCCCCGGCGGGTGCCGCCCTGCTTGATGGTTTCGGTGGCCACGTCGAAGATGTTCATGAAGGAGATGGGGCCGGAGGCCACCCCCTTGGTGGAGAGCACCGGGTCGTTGGCGGGCCGGATGTGGGAGAAGGAAAACCCGGTGCCGCCGCCGGACTTGTGGATGAGGGCGGTTTGCTTCACCGCCTCGAAGATGCTCTCGATGTTATCGTCCACCGGCAGGACGAAGCAGGCGGAGAGCTGGCCCAGTTCCCGGCCGGCGTTCATCAGGGTGGGGGAGTTGGGCATGAACTTGAGGGACGCCATGAGGTCGTAGAATATTGGGCGGTGGCGGCCACGTCCGCCTGGGGGTCGTAGTAGCGGTCAATGTCGGCGATGGTGTCGGCCACCCGCCGGAACATGTCCGGGGCGGCTTCGGTGGTCTTCCCGGCTTCGTCCTTCTTGAGGTAGCGCTTTTTCAGCACTACCTGAGCGTTGTGGCTTAACGGCAGTTCCCCGGCGATTTCCCTGATTTCCCCCTGCGGCGCCATCATTTCCTCCTTGATTTAAGTGGTTGCTAATTTGGGCTATATTTGCAATATGTTGTATTTTTACTGACTATAAGATACTACATCTTGAGATTGCGTCAAGGGGAATCAGGCCGGATATGGGGGGTTGAGCCAGAGGCGGGACCCCATTTCTTGGCGTCATAATTGGGCCTCATGAAGTTGGCCTGGCTCTAAGCTAATAAAAGCTCACTTTTCCTAAAGTTTTCGCCATCCCCGATCCCGGCCAGACGGCCGGAGAATTGTTCTGGGAAGAGGTGTACTGGGGGGGGCGATGACGTTAAGGCCGCGGCGATCTATCCCCTGAACGCCGCCCGGGGGGATATCAATAGGCGCGGCAGGTTCAGGGGGAACGGGGGTTCAGGCCAGGGACCGCCATCGCGGCGCGGTTAAGGGCATACCGGGAAAATAAGGCAAGATTGCCGATGGGTTGGTGCAAGGAGCCGGGTTTCATCCCAGGCCCCTCTTGTCTAGCGCAGATTTTGAACGACCTTAGGGTCCACCATCATCATCCTGCCGTCGTCCATCTTGACCCATAGGGCTTCTTCCGGGGTGGCGCCCAGCGGCAGGCGGTCTACGGTGTACCTGCGCCTGGGCCCGGTGTCTTTAACCAGGTCGGCATTGGGGCCGGTATTGCCAACTCCCCCGGTCCATTTGCAGGGCATGCCGGAATACTTATAAGTGGCGTGATCTCTCTTGCTGCTGGTGGTTTTTACTTCTTTCTCGACAACTTGCCCCTGGGGGCCAACCTCTTTGGTTTTCTTAACTGACTCTGTGGTGCTGGTGCCAGGTACCTGTTGGATCCCCGTCTGGATCGTCGACCCAGGCCCAATCTGAGCATAGACTACCGGGGCAGGGATCAAAATCAAGATCATTAACCCTAACCAAGCAATGGCTTTCATACTTTTTGTCTCCCCCCATCTTATCGGAAAAAAATCGAATTGCCTTAATTCTAAGGTAAGATTAATTTCAGGCGGGAGTTCGAAAAAATCCTCAGAATGCCAACTTCAAGGCGTGGTGTCTTTCCCTCAAGGGCACAACCCGTTAAACTTTTCTGGCGTCAGGCCAACGTTTTTTTGAGCCGGGCACCGGAACTGGGCGGATTGATTGCCAGGCCAGGGGGTGACCCGGTTGGCGGTTTTTCTCCGGAGATTTAAGCAAGGATCTCCCAGGGATTTACCCTGACTGGCCGGAAACATTCATGGCGGTTCAGACCCTTCTCCGCCAATTCATTTGCCTTTTTCCCTCTCCTACGGTATAAATTGTGAAAAAACTCTTGCATATATAGGTGGCAAAGTTGAGCCAGAAGCAGATTGGCATCTTGGGCACCGGAGCCTATGTCCCCGAGGCGGTTCTGACCAATCAGGACCTGGAGAAGCTGGTTGAGACCTCGGCGGAATGGATCGTGGAGCGCAGCGGCATCCATGAGCGGCGGATTGCCGCCCCGGAGGAGGACAGCGTCTCCATGGCGGTGTTGGCCGGCCGCCAGGCCCTGGCGGACGGGGATAGAACCGGAGCAGTTGAGCTTCATCGTCCTGGGCACCAACACCCCGCCCCACTTTTTCCCCGCCGGAGCCATCCAGATCCAGGAGGAGTTGGGCATCGGCGGAAAGGCCGCGGCCTTCGATCTCCAGGCCGGCTGCTGCGGTTTCAACTACGCCCTGTACGTGGGGGAGCGCCTGGTAGCCCCGGAAGGGCCTATGCCCTGATCATCGGCTCGGATACCAACTCCCGCTTCACTGACTGGACCGATCGGGCCACCTATGCTCTTCGGGGACGGGGCCGGGGCGGTGGTGGTAGGCCCGGGCTCCCGGGGCCGCATCATCAAATCGTTCATCGCCTCCAAACTGAATATGAACCTCGTTTGCGGAACCGAATTCAACAACGAGGTGAGCCCCTTTCTCCCCATTCAGACCCACACCGAGCGTCATTTCCTCCGGATGGACGGGCGGGATATCTTCAAGTTCGCGGTCAACGCGGTGAAGGAAGCCATCCCCCGGATCCTGGAGATGGCCGGCATGACCCGGGAAGATATCGACTATCTGATCATCCACCAAGGGAACTACCGCATCCTGGAGGCCGGAGCCAAATTCGCCCGGATGCCCATGGACAAGGTCTTCGTCAATATCAACCGCTACGGCAATACCTCCGCCGCCTCGGTGCCCATCGCCCTGCACGAGGCCCTCGCTGAAGGCAAGATTAAGCCAGGCGACAAGGTGGTCCTCATCAGTTTTGGCGCCGGGGCCACCTGGGGGGCGACGCTGTTGGAGTGGTAGGGAAAAGACAGGGGCCAGGGAGAAAGTTGGCTTTAGTGTGGGGACGGTATGGTGTGGGGCGGATACTTCTCGCCCTTTTTACCTGCAAAATACCAAGGGCGGGTTCTCCCCGCCCTCGTTGTTTCTATCGAATAAGTTCCTAACCCCTAACCCCTGTCGGTCTTACATAATCCGGATCTTGGAGGGTTTTTCCGGCTCGGGTGCGGTCGGCGGCGCCGGCTTTTCCGGCTTTTCCGTCGGGGTCGGCTTCAGCACCGGCGGCTCGGGGGCTGGCTTTACTGGCTTCTCCGGCGCCGGGGTTCCTGGTTCGGCCGGTTTGGCGGGCTGAGCCTCTTCAGGTTTTTTCTTGATGGCGGGCGTCGGGACTTCCCCGGGCTTGGGCGTCTTGGGGGCTTTTTCCACCGCCGGGGGCGTCGGCTTGGCCGGTGCCGGAATTTCCGGCAGCGGCGGCGGCGTCACCGCCTCAGGCGGGAAGGACGGGGGCGCGACCTCCGACGGGGCGGCCACCGGGGTGGGGGAGAGATACCGGGAGTCCACCCAGCCGATGGTGCCGTCCAGTTTTACGCGGATCTGGGACCAGTCCGCGGCGTCCCCCACTTTTTCCACTTCTTGATTGCGGTTCAGTACCGCGATCTTGGGGCAATCCATACCGGGGCAGGCCCGGAGATTGAGAGTGCTTTTGACATTTACAAAAAACGTGGGGTGGACGACCTGGGGCGGGGGCGGCGGCGGCGGAGCGGGAGCTACAGGCGGCGCATACACCGGCTTGGGGAACAGGCTCTGACAGCCTGCCAGACACAAGACTAATCCCAACCCCACCAACACGGTGCACCAGAATTTACCCATGGTCGCTGTCCCCAAGGTACGCTTAGCCCCCTGCCACTTCCTTGCTGTTCCGGATCTTCCAGCCACCCGGACCCTTCTCCAGGGTGGTTTGATATTTCTGCCGCACCAGGGTGTAGTCATGGGTGCGGTGATCGTAAAGCTGAATGTTCCAGACGATGTCCGCCGTGGCGTCCTTGTCGCTCACCCGTTGGACATTGGAAATGCGATAGGAGACTTCTTTTATATCATAGTTTTTCCACAGCTCGAGCTGATTGTTTCAAGCCGCCCCAGATTAGGATACGAGGAGTTGTAACAGCTGAGCCACTTGTTGATATCCTTGTTGAGGTGGGCGGAGCGGATCTTTTCCGATATTTTTTCGACTTCGGAGCGCAGGTTGTCTTGCGGCGCCGTGTGGGCTCAACCCGGTCAATGGCGACTCGCGGCGGCAGATGGCGCCACAGGTAAATCCCGCCCACGACGAGGAGGGCCAGAATGATGAGTGACAGAAAACGGCCGGGGCGCCGTTGTTGGCGACGAGCCATGGTCTCAGGTCTCCGTGGATAGAAGAGCGGCGGACGGCTGGGGGCTTCTTCCTCTTCCTGGTTGACCCGGGCCACCCTGAGGGGCAGGCCGCATTCCGTACAGAATTTCTGTCCGGGCCAGATCAAGGTGCCGCAACGGCCGCAAGGCCGGGCCGCGGTAGTGGGTGAACCTTTCAACAATTGGCCGCAACGCTGACAGAATCGATGTTCCTCCCCGTGGATTAACTGGCATTGATTACAATACGGCATATTTTCTCACCAAGAAGTTCATTAAAAATTACTACCACATTCTCCCGGCAAAGCAAAGGAAATTAGCTTTTCGGCTGGGGAAATGGCCTCGGAAACGGTCCGGCGGCCCCGGGTTGACCAGGATGGCACGCTTAAGGCGCCATGCGGTTCATTGCCATCGCCAACAAGAAATTCAGCGGGGAACACAGCGTATCGACCAGGGTCAAGGCCGGATTAGCCCCCTGCGGCCTCCTCTCACCGCAGCACCCTGATGCGGCTCCCTTATAGCGGTCCAATGGCAAGTTTGCCTTCATCAGGCCCGGCCCCGTCCGGCAGTCTGCTCGGTTCCGGTCAGGCCTTAGGGGGCGCTTCCCCTTTAGGACCCTCGTAACTATCTTTTGTTAGGTGAATCTGAGATGTCGGTTCATGCCGGGCTGGGGGGTGCCGAGTGAGGGGTTTGCCGCGGCCGGAAATACCTGGAGTCCCGGGTGGCGTTTAATTACCTATCATATCAATGTGATAGGCAACCAGCGGTTAAGAATTCCGGGACAATCCGATGGTCGGGTGAGAAAAAAACGCGGAAATTCAGGGCAAGCCCCCCGGGCCCTTGACAATACCCCCTGCACTCCGGTATAAATATATGGTTCTGATTCAGGAGTCATCTATGGAAACTATGAAAAGTTATACCGCCCGGACGGGGGAAGTGTTGCGCGCCTGGTACGTGGTGGACGCCCAGGACAAAGTTCTGGGTCGTCTGGCCAGCCGCATCGCCATGGTGCTGCGGGGCAAGACCAAGCCCACCTTCACGCCCCACATAGACACCGGGGACTTTGTGGTCGTGGTCAATGCCGCTCAGGTGCAACTGACCGGCAGGAAGTTGGACAATAAATTCTACTACCGGCATTCCGGCTTTCCCGGCGGGATCAAAGAAATTTCCGCCCGGAAACTCCTCCAGAAGAAACCGGAGGAGATTTTGCGTCGTGCCGTCCGGGGCATGTTGCCCAAAAACAGTTTGGGAAGGCAGTTGCTGAAGAAATTGAAGATTTACGCCGGCGGAGAGCATCCGCATGTGTCCCAGCAGCCGGCGCCCTTTCCCTGGGAGGATTAATGGCGGAGAAAGCAGGCATCCATGCCTCGGGTAAACGCAAGTCGGCGATAGCCCGGGTTTATCTGCGTCCCGGCAATGGCCGGATTATTGTGAATCAGCGGGAGTTCGAAGACTACTTCCCCATGGAGACCACCCGGAACCTGGTGCGCAAGCCCCTGCTCCTGGTGAATGCCGGCCCGGAGTTCGACATCCTGATCAACGTCCGGGGCGGGGGGCTGGAAGGACAGGCCGGGGCCGTCAAACACGCCCTGAGCCGGGCCCTGATCCTGTTCAACCCGGAGCTGCGTCCCATCCTCAAAAAGGCTGGTTTTCTCACCCGGGACGCCCGGATCAAAGAGCGCAAGAAATACGGCCTCCGGGGCGCCCGCCGCGGTTGCCAGTATTCGAAACGTTAATTCTTTAGCCCAGATCCAGGTGCAGTTTTCCTGGAACCGGAACTAGGGGAAATGGTCTAGCGGCGCGCGGGTTAAAAACTTCTGAGCCCGCCCCTACAAAATTTTTGCCCACCTCTTGCGAATTGGGATGATTCCCAATGACCGATCAGAACGCCATGAACAAAATCCGCGTTGCCGTCATCGGGGCTTCCGGTTATGCCGGGCTGGAACTGGTGCGCCTGTTGGTGCGGCATCCGGGCTGCGAGCTTACGGCCCTGACCTCCCGGGAGTGGGCGGGAAAGCCCTTCAGCCGGGTTTTTCCGGCCCTGGCCGGCATCTGCGACCTGCCCTTTGAAGTCCCTGACCCCGAGGCCATCGGGGCCCGGGCCGACTTCGTTTTCACCAGTGTCCCCCATCAGACCGCCATGGAAGTGGTGCCGGCCCTGCTGGCCGCCGACTGCCGGGTAGTGGACCTGAGCGCCGATTTCCGGTTCCGGGACGCGGCCGTCTATGAAACCTGGTACCAGCCCCACACGGCTCCGGCCTTGCTGGCCGAGGCGGTGTACGGCCTGCCGGAACTCCACGGGGCAGCCATCAGCCGGGCCCGCCTGGTGGGCAACCCCGGGTGCTACCCCACCAGCGTCATCCTGGGGCTGGCCCCTCTGGTGGCCGCCAAACTGGTCCACCTGAACTCCCTGATTGCCGACTGCAAGTCGGGAACCAGCGGCGCCGGCCGCCAGACGTCCCTGGCCACCCAGTACTGCGAGGTCAACGAGGGCTTCCGGGCCTATAAAGTGGCGGAGCACCGGCACAACCCGGAGATGGAGCAGGAACTGAGCCAACTGGCGGGGGAGCCGGTGGCCCTGACCTTCACCCCCCACCTGGTCCCCATGAGCCGGGGCATCCTGGGCACGCTGTACGGCAGCCTGGTCCGGCCTCTGGGGGAGGCGGAACTGCTCCAGGTCTTCCAGGATTTCTACCAGGGGCAAATCTTTGTCCGCCTGCACCCCCCGGGGTCCCTGCCCAACACCATCTTTGTCCGGGGGTCCAACTACTGCGACCTGGGGATCAAGGTGGACGGAGCCCGGGGCCGGGTTATCGTGGTATCCGCCATCGACAACCTGGCCCGGGGCGCGGCCAGCCAGGCGGTGCACAACCTCAACCTGATGGCCGGCTTTCCCGAAACGACGGGCCTGGAAGCGGTGCCGCTTTACCCTTAGAAGCAGGGGCGAAAAGGGGAAAAGGGGAAAGGGCGAAAAGGGAAAGATAAAAAGCTAAAGAGGTTATTTTCTCAAAGAATGCCGACAATCCATACATTGGCAAAAAGAAAGGAATTCAACTATAGCGGCGACCCCCTATCAGGCGTAATATTGCACTTTGAAGATGATGTACATATTTCAGCCAACTTATTTAAGGCGATTTTACAAAACTTCAAAGGACAGAAAATACCTGGTGGTTTCTGTATGACTTCTCCAACTCGAGGCGGTTTGGGGGAATGGATTCAGAAAAACTTCAGATTATCTCCTAAGTATGCCTCTCATATCGCAGCAATTTTGGTTCATGAAGGTCTTATTATTAGTAGCCTGGAGGGAAAATCGGTCTATCTGCATTTCTGATTTGTGTTGCCTACCATAAATTCTTTTAACTATCTAATATCGGAGACAATCCGCCTTTGCTTTTCCTTTTCCCCTTTTCCCCTTTTCGCCTTTTACCCCCTTGGCTATTTTCCCGTTATCCTCCGGAATATCGTTAACGTATGGACCCCACCCGGAACATCCGCCTCCTTTTGGAATACGACGGCACCCGCTACCACGGCTGGCAGCGCCAGGCCGAGGCCCTGACGATTCAGCAGGTCTTGGAAGAATCCCTCCAGCGCCTCACCGGGGAGAAGGTCGCACTCATCGGTTCGGGCCGTACTGATGCCGGGGTGCACGCCCGGGGCCAGGTGGCCAATTTCCGCACCGTGAGCCCCATTCCTCTCCAGGCCTTTCATAAAGGGATGAACTCCCTGCTCCCCAAAGACATTGCCGTGCTTGAGGCCACGGAGGCGGAGCCTTCGTTTCACGCCCGGAAATCGGCCCGGGCCAAGACCTATGAGTACCGCATCCTTAACCGCCCCACGCGCTCACCCCTTTTTCGCCACTACGCCTGGTGGATCGACGGTCCCCTGGACCTGGCCGCCATGGCCGGGGCCGCCGGGGCCCTGCCGGGTGAGCATGATTTTACCGCGTTCAGGGCCAGCGGCAGCGATAATCTGAATCCGGTGCGCCGGGTGCTGGCGGCGGCATGGCGCGGTGATTCCGGGGGCTGGCTCAGCTTCACCGTCACGGCCACCGGATTCTTAAGGGGCATGGTGCGGAGCCTGGTGGGCACCATGGTCGCGGTGGGACGGGGCAAGGCGCCGCCGATGATCCTGGCGGAGTTGCTTACGAGCGGCGCCCGGCACCTGGCCGGACCCACGGCGCCGCCCCAGGGGCTCTATCTGGTGGAAGTGTTCTATGGAGAGTGAGCAGGGAGCAGGGAGGAGTGGGCAGTGAGCAGTAAGCAATTCCACACGGGCCTTGGGTCCACCCATGAAGCATGAAAAGTTTCGGTGAGGCGGCCCTCCGGGCGCGCCGCCGTTGGTGGCACAGGTTTTCAACCTGTGCACCCGCACCGGTAACCTACCGGTGCCACCAAAAACTTTTCAGTTTCCCCAGGGCGGCCTGGGTCCGGCGGATTCCGGCGGCCACAGGCCGCCCGAGAAAAGCCGACTGGCAGAAGGGTTCTCTGAAAATTAACCGAAGGGGCGGGCCACCGCTCCCGGCGCCTCAAAAAGCCGGCGCGTTTTATGGGGGCGACTGGAGGTGGTTCTCCTGGTTTAGGCTGCTTTGGAGGCCTTCCACGGGCGATTTCACTTGAGGTCAAAGGCCGGGGCGTCGGGAAGATTTGGACCATGGTTTTTTAGTATAAATTTAGGGCTGAAGTGGCAGTAGGTCTTCCCTCCTGGAAAGATTGTGATATAATTCTCTAGACCTGTGCCGCACCATGTCGACCCTGCCAGGCGGTCCTCCTTAAGGATACTATGGAAGTCGAGCAACCCGAACCCGATGTCGAGTCAAAACCGGAACTGAATATCGTTCAGGCTATCGAACTGGCCATCGCCCACGAAACCGAGGCCCGGAAGAGTTACCTGTCTCTGTCCCAGGAGACCGACGATCCGGAGCTCAAGGTCCTCCTCAAAGAAATCGCCATGGAAGAGGCCAGCCATGAGGCGAGCCTCAGGAGCCGCCTGCGCCTCTACCAGGAGCGCCACGTGCTCCGGGACACATTTTCCCGCTATGTGAGTCCCGAGTTGTGCGAAGAGATCTTGAGGAATCCGGGGCTGCTGGCCCTGGGGGGACGGCGCCAGGAGGTGACGGTCCTGTTTGCCGACATCCGCAATTTTACCAGCATGTCGGAAGCCCTGCTCCCGGAGGCCGTGGTGGAGGTGCTCAACACCTACTTCACCGCCATGGTGGACCTGGTCTTTAAATTTCAGGGGACCCTGGACAAGTTTGTGGGGGATGCCCTGATGGCGGTGTTCGGAGTGCCGCTGCCGCTGCCCCAGGCGGCCAACCGGGCGGTGGAATGCGCCCTGGCCATGCAGCGCCACCTGAGGGAGATGCAGGCCGCGGGCCTGACCCCGATCCAGGGCATGCGTATCGGCATCAATACCGGGGAGGCCATCGTCGGCAACATCGGCTCCCAAAAGCGCATGGACTTCACCGTAGTAGGGGACGCGGTCAACGTGGCGGCCCGGCTCCAGGAACTGGCCAAAGAGGTGGAGGCCGACACCCTGATCAGCGAGGCAACCTTCAAGGCTTTGGAGGGCCGGTTTAACGCGGTCCCGGAGCCCGCGGTGGTGTTGCGGGGCCGCAAAGAAGCCACGCTTACCTATCGCCTCACGGCCTGAGGCCGGAAGATGCAAAGATTTATGGCCTCCGAGAAAAAAAAGAGGACGTGAAGAATATTATTGACAAGCCTTGAGAGATGATTTAATGTGAGAATCTGGATGGCATGTGAAAACTTTCACATTATTCCAAGAGGTTACTGTTTCTGACAAAAAACTTTTAAGCCCGAGGAGGGAAATAGATGGCTTTGGTAAACCCACACGGTAAAGAGAAGAAATTAAAACCCTTGCTGCTTTCTGCGGCCCAGATCGCCGAAGAGAAAAAGCGGGCTAAGGAACTGACCGCAGTCACCCTGACCTCCCGGGAAGTCGGCGACCTCATCATGATGGGCATCGGCGGCTTTACCCCGTTGACCGGCTTCATGGGCCACGACGACTGGAAGGGCTCCTGCAGCGACGCTATGAAGCTGACCGATGGCACCTTCTGGCCCATCCCCGTCACCATGTCCGTTAACCAGGGCAAAGCCGACTCCATCAAGATCGGCCAGGAAGTCCTGCTGGTTGATGAAGAGACGGAAGAGATGATGGGGACCATGAAGGTCACCGAGAAGTACAAAATCGATAAAAAATGGGAATGCAAGCAGGTTTTCACCACCGATGAGATGGACCACCCGGGGGTGCAGATGGTTATGGGCCAGGCCGACGTCAACCTGGCCGGCACCGTCAAGGTCTGGAGCGAAGGTTCCTTCCCCAAGGATTACCCCGGCGTCTATCTGCGTCCGGACGAAACCCGCAGGATCTTCGAGCAAAAGGGCTGGAGCACCATCGCCGCCATGCAGCTGCGGAACCCCATGCACCGCTCCCATGAGTACCTGTGCAAGATCGCCATCGAAATCTGCGACGGCGTCCTGATCCACCAGCTCCTGGGCAAACTGAAACCCGGCGACATCCCGGCGGAAGTGCGGGTAGAAGCCATCAACACCCTGGTGGAGCATTACTTCGTGAAGGACACCGCGGTTCAGTGCGGTTATCCGCTGGACATGCGTTATGCCGGTCCCCGGGAAGCCCTGTTCCACGCCTTGTTCCGGCAGAACTTCGGCTGCTCCCACCTGATCGTCGGTCGGGACCACGCCGGCGTTGGCGAGTACTACGGCCCCTTCGACGCCCAGAAGATTTTCGACACCATCCCCGCAGATGCTCTGGAAACCAAACCCCTGAAGATCGACTGGACCTTCTATTGCCACAAGTGCGACGGCATGGCCTCCATGCGCACCTGCTGCCACGGCAAGGAAGACCGCCTGATGCTGTCCGGCACCATGCTGCGCAAGATGCTGTCCGAAGGCCTGGACGTGCCGGATCACTTCAGCCGTACCGAAGTCCTGAAAGTGCTGCGCAAGTACTATGCCGGCCTGACCGAGAAAGTCGAAGTCAAGGTCCACGGCTTTGCTACCGGGGACAACATCAAAAAGAAGTAGGTAGAGTAAGGTGGTGCGGGGCGGGAGATTCTCCCGCCTCTCACCGCACTATGCAGGTATATTGAAGATAACTGCTTAACCCTAATGAGGAGGTTTTACGTTATGCCGAGTTTTGTAATCGTGGAAAAATGTGACGGCTGTAAAGCCCTGGACAAGACCGCTTGCCAGTACATCTGCCCCAATGACCTGATGGTCCTGAACGCAGAAAGCAAAAAGGCCTACAACCAGGAGCCGGATCAGTGTTGGGAATGCTACAACTGTGTGAAGATCTGCCCCCAGCAGGCCATCGAAGTCCGGCACTATGCGGACATCATGCCCCTGGGTTCCAGCACCTTCCCGCTGCGCGGCACCGACAACATCATGTGGACCATTAAGTTCCGGGATCAGAAGACCGTGAAGCGGTTCAAGTTCCCCATCCGGACCACGGCTGAGGGTTCCATCGATTGCTTCAAGGGCAAAACCATGCCCACCGCGGATGATCTTAAGAAACCCGGTTTCTACACCGGCCCGGCCCGCGCCGAGTAGTTTGCACCGCAGCAGCGAAAATTTAAGGAGGACATCGAGATATGGCTCTTGAAAGAGAATTCTGTAAATGGTCTTTTTGTAAAAAGCCCGAAGTAGAAACCATTGAAACCGACCTGCTGCTGGTAGGCGGCGGCATGGCTTGCACCGGCGCCGCGGTTGAAGCTGCGGCTTATGCTAAGGGCCTCGGCCTGAAGGTCACCCTGGTTGACAAAGCTGCCCTGGATCGGTCCGGCGCGGTAGCCATGGGTCTGTCCGCCATCAACACCTACATCGGCCCCGAGAACAAGGTTGCCGATTACGTGAACATGGTCCGCACCGACCTCATGGGCATCATCCGGGAAGATTTGGTCTACAGCGTCGGCGCCCACGTCGACCAGACCGTGCATGACTTCCAGGATTGGGGCCTCCCCATCTGGCAGAAAGACGCCGAAAACCACACCGTGGACGGCCAGGCTGCCAGGGACGAGGGTCTGCCCCTGCTGAAAGACGGCGGCAAGTGTGTGCGCTCCGGTCGTTGGCAGTGCATGATCAACGGTGAGTCCTACAAGGTGATCGTGGCCGAAGCCGCCAAGAACGCCCTGGGCATGGAAAACATCCATGAGCGCGTCTTCATCGTTAAGCTGCTGACCGACAAAAACAACAGCAACCGCGTTTGCGGGGCGGTGGGTTTCAGCGTGCGTGAGCACAAGACCTACGTCTTCAAATGCAAAGCCATGATCATCGCCTGCGGCGGTGTGGTCAACGTCTTCCGGCCCCGGTCGGTGGGTGAAGGCCAGGGTCGTGCCTGGTACCCCGTATGGAACGCCGGCTCCACCTATGCTATGCCCGCTGAAATCGGCGCCAAGATGGTGTTGATGGAAAACCGTTTCGTGCCCGCCCGCTTTAAGGACGGTTACGGCCCGGTCGGCGCTTGGTTCCTGTTCTTCAAAGCTCAGGCCACCAACGCTTACGGCGAAGACTACATGGCCAGAAACTGGGATCGCGTCAAGAAAGAGTACCCCGGTTATGCCGATTCCCCGGGCACCTGCCTGCGGAACCATGCAGCCATGATCGAAATGCGGGAAGGCCGCGGCCCCATCATGATGCACACCGACAAGGCCATGAAAGCCCTGGCGGAAGTTCTTTCCAAGAAAGAGCTGAAGCATCTGGAAGCCGAAGCCTGGGAAGACTTCCTGGATATGTCCATCTCCGCCGCCTGCCTGTGGGCCTCCTTCAACATGGAGCCCGACAAGGTGCCGTCGGAAATCATCCCCTCCGAGCCGTATCTGCTCGGTTCCCACGCCGGCTGCGCCGGTCTGTGGGTTTCCGGTCCCTCCAAGAACTACATGGGCGCGCCGGACAGCTGGTTCTGGGGCTATGACCGCATGACCACCGTCGAAGGTCTGTTCACCGCGGGTGACGGCGTCGGCGCTTCCGGTCACAAGTTCTCCTCCGGGTCGCACGCTGAGGGCCGCATGGCCGCCAAGGGCGCCCTGGCTTTCATCCTGGACCATAAGGCCGACAAGCTGGAAGCGGCGCAGAACATCGACGAAGTCATCGCCGAGATCTACCTGCCCTTCGAGGTCTTCGAGAAATACAAAGACTACACCTCCGCCGTGGAGATCAACCCCAACTACCTGATGCCCAAGCAGGTTCAGACCCGCTTGCAGAAGCTGATGGACGAGTATGTTGCCGGTTGCTCCACCATGTATATGACCAACAAACCGAGCCTGGAAGAAGGCCTGAAGCGCCTCACCCTGCTGAAGGAAGACGCTAACCGGTTGGCCGCCCGTGACCTGCACGAACTGATGCGGGCCTGGGAACAGTATCACCGGATCCTCTCCGGTGAGGCCCACCTGCGCCACATCCTGTTCCGGGAAGAGAGCCGTTATCCTGGCTACTACTACCGCTCGGACTTCCTGAGCATCGACGACAACAAGTGGAGAGTCTTCACCATCTCCCAGTACGACAAAAACAAGAACGAGTGGAAGTTTGAGACCGAGCCTTACAAGCAGCTGGTTAAGTAAAAACGGCTAGGTTCCGGGGCTTCGGGTGATCCCGAAGCCCCGGGCTGTTTTTTTTGGCCGTGGTCTCAGGCCTTTTGGCCAGCCACGGCCACTTTTTTGAGGGATGCATCACCATCCCCCCACCAGAGCGACGTTTTTCCTTGAACCCATATTCACAATGTATTATACCTGGATAAAGTGGGTCTCAGGGCCTGGGCCGGAGAGGAGACTGGGCCGATGCTCTGGATCGCTTCAATGTCCCCAAGGAGGACTTGTGTGAACGCCGATAACAAAATTCTGGTCATCGGGGGAGGCATGAGCGGCCTCACCGCGGCCCTGGAGGCGGCGGAAGCCGGGTCTCAGGTGATCATCACCGAGGCGGGCCCCTACCTGGGCGGCCGGGTTGCCCAGCTCCACCGATACTTCCCCAAGCTCTGCCCTCCCACGTGCGGTTTGGAAATCAACTTTCGCCGGATCAAAGAAAATCCCAACATCAGCTTTCATACCATGGCGGAAGTGACCCAGGTCAGCGGCAGCGCCGGCAATTTCGACGTCACCGTGAAGGTGCACCCCCGTTACGTCAATGATCGCTGTGTGGCGTGTCATGCCTGTGCGGAAGCGTGTACCCAGTGGCGGGTAAACGATTTTAACTACGGTCTGGACAAGACCAAAGCGGCCTATCTGCCCTATGATATGGCCTTCCCCCAACAGTACGTCATCGACAAGAGCGTCTGCAGCGGCGACTGCGGCCAGAAGTGCCTGGAGGCCTGCGCCTACGACGCCATCGATCTGCACATGAAGCCCCAGACCTTGAACTTCAACGTCGGTGCGGTGATCATGGCCAGCGGCTGGGAACTCTACGACGCTACCAAGATGGACAATCTGGGGTTCGGCGTGGTGGCCAACGTCGTCACCAACATGCAGATGGAGCGCCTGGCGGCCTCCAACGGCCCCACCGGCGGCCAGATTCTCAGGCCCAGCGACCAGCAAGTCCCCAAGAAAGTGGCCTTTGTGCAGTGCGCCGGCTCCCGGGATGAAAACCACCTGCCGTATTGTTCCTATATCTGCTGCATGGCCTCTTTGAAGCAGGCCACCTACGTGCGGGAAAAGGCCCCGGAGGCCGAGGTTTATATCTTTTACATCGATATCCGGACCCCGGGACGCTACGAGCAGTTTTACTGGAAGGTCAGGGACGATGAAAATGTCCATCTGATTAGGGGTAAGGTGGCCAAGATCACCCAGGAACCCGGGACCGACAACGTCGTGGTGGTGGCGGAAAATACCGCCACGGGCAACAAGGAAAGCATGGTCTTCGACATGGTGGTCCTGGCGGCGGGCATGGTGCCCTCCACCAAAGCCTCCCCCTTCCCCCTGCCGTTGTCTTACACCCCGGATGGCTTCGTCATTCAGGACCTGTTGCCGCCGGGGGTTTATGCCGTGGGTACTTTGAAGGGCCCCCTGGATGTGACCAAGTCAGTGCAGGATGGCACCGGGGCCGCCCTTAAGAGTCTCATCGCCCTGGGCAGGAGGTCATGATGGAAATGGAAAAGAAATACGGCGTATATTTGTGCAAGGGCTGTGGGATCGCCGAGGCCATGGATTTTGAGAGCATGGTCAAAGGTGATCAAAAAAGAGGGGAAGATCCAGCACATCAAAGAAGCTGACATCCTCTGCAGCCCCGAGGGCCGGGCCATGATCCTGGAAGATATGAAGCCCGAAGGCGAAGGCATCAACGCTTTCGTCGTGGCGGCCTGCTCCCCCCGGGTGAAATTCGAAGAGTTCGATTTCCCCAATGTCCTGGTGGAGCGCTGCAACATCCGGGAACAGGTGGCCTGGACCCAGGAACCCAATAACGAGCACACCCAGGCCCTGGCGGAAGACTATCTCCGCATGGCCTGCGCCCGGATCAAGAAGGCCGAGATGCCGGAGCCGTACGAGACCGAATGCGACAAGACCATTCTGGTCATCGGCGGCGGCACCGCGGGCTTAAGCGCCGCCCTGCAGGCGGCCAACAACGGCTACCAGGTGGTCCTGGTGGAGAAAGAGGCCCAGTTGGGCGGGTTCGCGGCCAGGATGCACCGGCAGACGCCTTCCAGCTACCCCTTCACCACCCTCCAGGAACCGGTGGTCTTCAAGCAGATCCAGGAAGTCCAGAATCATCCCAAAATCAAGGTGATGACCGGGGCCAGCCTGGAGAAACTCGATGGCCAGCCCGGGTTATTGGACGCCGACATCAAGTCGGGGGGCGACGTGGAGACCCTCGGGTGGGGACCGTGGTCATGGCGGCCGGTTGGAAGCCCTATGACGCCACCAAGCTCACGCATCTGGGCTACGGCCTGTCCAAGGACGTGATTACCAATATCGAGATGGAGGAAATGGCCAAAGCGGGCCGGATCGTGCGGCCCTCCGACGGCAAAGCCCCCGAATCGGTGGCCTTTATTCAGTGCGCCGGTTCCCGGGACCCGGACCATCTTCCTTACTGCTCCGACTTCTGTTGCACGGCCTCGTTGAAGCAGGCCCTCTATGTCCGGGAGCAGAATCCCAACGCCATCGCCTATATCCTCTACAAGGATATCCGCACCCCGGGGCAGACGGAGCTGTTCTACAAGGCGGTCCAGAGTGATCCCGGCGTCATGCTCACCAAGGCGGAGATCGCCGAAGTGGGCCTGGGTGAGGGCGGCAAGCTGCGGATCAACGCCACCGACACCCTGCTGGGGGCCAACGTCATCTTCGAGGCCGACCTGGTGGTCCTGGCCACCGGCATGGTCCCCGCGACTATGGACGAGTCGGTGCTCAACCTCGGCTACCGCCAGGGGCCTGGTCTTCCCGACCTGGAGCTGTTCAACGGCTTTGCCGACTCCAACTTCATCTGTTTCCCGTATGAAACCCGGCGGACCGGCATCTACGCCGCCGGCTGTGTCCACCAGCCCATGAACATGGCCATGGCCGTGGAGGATGGCGTGGGCGCCGCCTGCAAGGCCATCCAGGCAGCGGAGCACGTGGCCGAAGGCATGGCGGTACACCCCCGGGCCTGGGACATAACCTTTCCAGACCCCTTTATGCAGCGCTGTACTTCGTGTAAGCGGTGTACGGAAGAGTGCCCCTTCGGCGCCATCGAAGAAGACGAAAAAGGCACGCCGTTCTACAAGATCAACCGTTGCCGCCGGTGCGGCACCTGCATGGGGGCCTGTCCGGAGCGCATCGTTTCCTTTAAGGACTACAGTGTCGACCAGATCGGTTCCATGCTCAAGAGTCTGGATGTTCCGGAAATCGAGGATGAGGACGATCCCCTGGCGCCTCTCCGGGTCATCGGCCTGGTGTGCGAAAACGACGCCTACCCGGCCCTGGACGCGGCGGCGCTGCACAAGCTGCGCATTAATCCCATGGTCAGGTTCATCTCCCTGCGCTGCCTGGGGTCCTTCAATATGGTCTGGGTCTCCGACGCCCTGTCCCGGGGAATTGACGGCATGATTCTCCTGGGCTGCAAGCACGGGGACGACTATCAGTGCCACTTTGCCAAGGGCAGCGAACTCTGCGAATACCGCCTGAGCAAGCTGTCGGAAACCCTGGACAAGCTGGGCCTGGAATCCGACCGGGTGATGCAGTACCAGATCGGCCATTCCGATTTCGACCTCCTGCCGCAGATTGTTGACGATTTTGTGGCCCGGGTGCGAGAAATCGGTCCCAACCCCTTCAAGGAATTCTAGGAGGTATGATCCATGGCAGGCGAAACTATCATTAAACCGGACCTCCAATTCGTGAAGCGGGTGATGGCCGCCGGGGGGGACACGGTCAAGAAGTGCTATCAATGTGATACCTGTTCGGTGGTGTGCAATCTCACCCCGGACGAAAAACCCTTCCCCCGGAAGGAAATGCTCCAGGCCCAGTGGGGGCTCAAAGAAGTGCTCCAGGACCCGGATATCTGGCTGTGCCACCAGTGCAGCGACTGCACCGTGTATTGCCCCCGGGGCGCCAATCCCGGCGAGGTCCTGGGTGTGCTCCGGCAGATGACCATCGAGAAGTACGCCACGCCGCCGGTGCTGGCCAAGGCGGTGGGAGACCCCAAGTTCCTGCCGCTGCTCATCGCCTTCCCGATGCTGCTCTTGATGCTGGCCCTGAAGGCTACCGGTCACTGGAACATCCCGGAAGGGACTATCGTGTATTCTCACTTTTTCCCCACCCTGCTGGTGGACGCGCTCTTTGTCCCCGCCTTCTTCTTTGCCGTGGCGGTGCTGGCCAAAGGCGCCATGGCCTTCTGGCAGGACATCAATGCACCGCACCCGTGGCGGGTCAAGGTGGAAGGCAACCTGGTGGGCAACCTCATCGCCACCTTGCAAGATATCATCTTCCACAACCGTTTTCGGACGTGTGAAACCACCTACACCCGGGCAACCAATCACCTGTTCCTGGTGTTCGGGTTTATCTTTTTGCTTATCGTCACGAGCTGGGGGTTCCTCAATGAGTGGGTGTTGCATGTCGAATCCCCGTACTTTCTCTTTTCACCGATAAAACTGCTGGCTATGGCCGGGACGGCGTGCTTGCTCTACGGGATCTGGAACCTCATCAAGGAGCGCCAGGCCAACGCCGAGAAGGCCGGATACGGCTCTTACTATGACTGGTTCCTGATCTACGTGATCTTCGCGGTGGGCGCCACCGGCTTGTGCGCCTGGCTGTTCCGCCTGGTGGGTATCCGGATTCTGGCCTACCCCACGTACTTCCTGCACCTGACGGCCATCTTCATGCTGTTTTTCTACGCTCCGTACACCAAGCTGGCCCACATCGTCTATCGCACCGTGGCCATGCTCCACGCCCGCATGTCGGGCCGGGGCTTCTAACGGCAGAAGCCGGCACCTGAAACTCAGCCGGCCCCCTCTCGGGGGCCGGTTTTTTTTGTTGCCATGGTGTTGGCTGGTTAGGTGCGTACCAAGGACAGTGCGGATTAACTCTCTAATTTGGTTATTAATTTAGCAACTTAATAGTTCCCGGTTTTGCGGCTGCATTTTTCAGGAACCTCTCTGTACCCCACATTTCCATTTTATTTTACTTGTGGGGTATATACCCCACAAGCTTGCTTTTTGATAATTTGTGGGGTACAGTTTACGCCAGAGAGAATCGATCCATGGTTATTGAACAGGTCTGGGAAGAAAGTCGGGACTATTACCTCGACTATCAAAAAAGGCTCATAGGAGAACTGTTGATTTCTCCGGTGGGGTCGATTAAGCGGAGAAAAAGTTGGGGAGGTTGGTTCTTATACCTGCATAAAAGAAGAGGGCAAGGATTTGAGGATGTTTATCTGGGCAGCGAAACCGATCCGTCAGTAAAAAAAATCGCTGAAAACATTAAAAATCGTCAAAGATTGATCCGCGAATTACGCTCCGCCAAAAACGCCTTAAAACTTTTGAAGGCTCATAAAATGTCTCGAGCACTGAAAGATTTTACCGGACCCCTTCGGAAGCTTCTTGCAGCAATGGAGCGACTTGGCTTTTTTGAGGCTGGCATTGAACTTGTCGGTAGCTATTGTTTTAAAGTCTATCAAAGTCATTTTGGGGTTGAATGGTTTCCTTTACGTACCATAGATGTCGACTTCGCTGTACCGATACCATATAAAGGACCACCTGCAGATTTGGAAGCCGTGTTCAAAGAGCTTGGTTTCAGACAGGAATTTTGCACTGACGGTACCATTTTTTTTGAAGGCAATGGGCTTAAGATAGAATTTCTACAACCGAGACAAGGCAGTGGCACTAAAAGAAAATCACCTGAAGTCAAAGAATTATGTACGGTTCCAATACCGCTACCGTATCTTAACATACTCCTCGATAATAAAGTAGAAGTCTCATTAAGAGACATCGGGCGCATCGCCTTGCCATCTATGCCTGCCTTTACTTTGCATAAACTCTTGATTGCTTCTCTTCCTGAAAGAAAAGAAAAACGGGAAAAGGACTATTATCAGGTCTGCGCCGTGGCGAAAAAAATCATCACAGATAGCAATTTAATCGATGAGGTTCAAAAAATCTTCGTTAGTATGCCGCAAAGTTGGCGCAAAAAAATCAGTGATTCGGCTCGAATTCTGCCGGATTTTGCTGGAGATTGTACGTCGATTTTTCGACACTGCTATCAGACCCAAAGTAAATTTAATGTGACCTCTTTTGTGGGGCAGATGCCCCCCAAAATGTGCCGGGCAGGCGCACGTTCTGGCCCCAGAGCGCATTAGGGGATTCTTATTTAGCTAAAATTTTGATAAGATATCAATGAGCCAAGAAAAAACCCTAAGGAGTTGAATATGGTAGATTTGAATATGAAGGTGGTAGAACCCCGGAAGTTGACCAAAGACAGCCGCTTCAAGTTTCGGTGTCACCCGGGGATATCTTGCTTTACCGAATGCTGCGGCAAGACCACCATCATCCTCACCCCCTATGACATCCTGCGCCTGAAAAACCGCCTCAATCTGAAGGCGGTGGACTTTCTGGAAAAATATACCCGGATGGAAGCCCACGACAAGTCGGGCCTGCCCATGGTGATCATGGATATGCCCCGGTTCGAGCACCATTGCCCCTTTGTCAAGCCGATCACCGGCTGCACGGTCTACAGCGACCGTCCGGCCACCTGCCGCTACTATCCCATCGGCCAGGGCAGCCTCATCACCGAGGAGGGCCTGGACGAGTTCTATTTCTATGTCCGGGAGCCCCATTGCCGCGGCTATGAAGAAGAGGACGAATGGAACGTGGCCAGCTGGCGGGAAGACCAGGGCGTGGACAAGTACGACGAGATGAACCGGGAGTGGAAGGCCATGATGCTGCGCCGGGCCGAAAATGGCGGGCCGGTCACCGATGAGCGGGGCAATAAGCTCTTCGCCATGGTCTTGTACGACCTGGATCAATTCCGCAACTTCGTGTTCAAGAGCCGTTTCCTGACCATCTTTAACGTGGACGATGACCTCAAGGAGATGATCTGGGACGATGACGAAGAACTCTTGAAGTTCGGGTATAAATACCTCAAGAGCGTCTTAAAGATCGAGGACACCCTGGAGGTGAAGCAGCCTCTGGGACCGGGGCCCGGCTCCACCACCATGACGTTCTGAGAGTTCCCGGGAGGATGGGCAGGTCGTGTTAAGGTCCCTCCGGCTCATTTCCCGGCCGGAGAGCCGGCGCCGCGGCCTGCCCGGCCCCGAGACCGGCGCGCGCTACAATCCTTTATCCGGCAGATCGACTGTCTCGCCGGCGACCTGACCAGGAGGCAACCTGACCCCAACCTTAGAGAGTAAGGATAGTGGCGGCGGAGATCACCGAAATCCTGCGCAACTACCGGGTGGTGGCGGTGGTGGGGCTCTCCAGCGACCCCCACCGGCCCAGCTACCAGGTGGCTCAATATCTTCAGGAGCATGGTTATCGTATCGTGCCGGTCAATCCCGGCTGCCAGGAGAGTTTTGGGGGAAAAGTGTTACGCCGGCCTCAGGGACATCCCCTTTCCGGTGGAGATCGTCGACATTTTCCGGAAAGTGGAGGCAATCCCCGGGATCGTCGATGATGCCATCGCCCTGGGGGCCAAAGTGGTGTGGATGCAGCAAGGCCTGGAAGAACCCCAGGCGGCTCGCCGGGCCCAACAGGCCGGCCTCCGGGTGGTTATGGACCGCTGCCTGAAGATCGAACATGCGCAGCGCCATCTTTAAGCGAGAAAAATCCGGGTGGGGTGCCCACCTCTTTGACGTTAAGGAGTTGGACTGCATGGAAATTACCCTGTTCAATAAAAATGGCAAGCCGGTAGCCTATATCGCCGATGACGGTGAGACCATCTATCTGTGGGACGGCCGCCCCGTGGCCTATGTCTCCGAGGACAAGAGTGTTTGACTGGAACGGCCGGCAACTGGGGTGGTTTAACAACGGCACGATCTTTGACATTTATGGCCTGAGGAGCGGTTTTATCAAGAGTAAGTCCCCCATATCCACGGAAATGGAACCCCTCAAACCCCAGAAGCACCTCAAGCCGGTCAAAGGGGAGAGCCAGTCCCAGGTATTGAAGCCGGTTTTGTGCTATGGGTACTCCAACAAGAATTTGGAGGACCTCCTGGAGGCCGGAAGCCAACGATGATCCTCTCTTGAGTGAGACCACGGCGCTCTTGCCGCCGTGCCGCTCCGGAGGTTAGAGACCGACTGTAAGGAAACCCGCGCCCGCGATTGCGGCCACGGCAGCCGGCCGGATACCGCCATCCCCCTTCCGTCCCTGATTGGGTGCACCCGGCTCTCCTCAGAGCCGCGCCAGTTTTCCCCCCAAGATGCCTCGCTTGCCGGGCGCCGCGGAAAGTCCAGGCGTCAGGCCCCCTTCGTCCCCGGAAGAATATTGGTTGAAAACCCCCACTTTATGACTTATGGTGTGATTGAGGGCTCGATATCGGTGAGCCATCAAAAGACTATTTTTGTCATTCTGAACGCCGCGCAGCATCTCTCTTCTTAAGCTGCCGGGATGCTTCACTTCGCGGTACTCCGTTCAGCATGACCTGAATATTCCTAAGTTTTTTGACCGCAACTTCGTGTGAGACGTCATGGGCCAGGAAAGCGTTGAAAAGAGATATGAAAAGCACGGGCGCATCAAGCCCTGCGTGCTCACGCGGGATGACATCCTGGCGTTGGCCGCGATAATCCAGAAAACCTTCACGAAGCCGGAAATCGACAGGTATTTTCGCGTCTCCACGGTCCTCAATCACACCCGGGTGTTCTCCAACTCCGTCGAACATCTTTTGGACTCGGAAGAATTGGGGGACCGGGTGGCCGACCTGTCGTTTTGGATTGAGGGATGGGATCAGAAGACCCGCTTTGATAAAAATATTTTGCTTGATTTCAGCAGATATTCCATCCAACTCAGTGTAGAGGGCACCGACCCGGTTTGGGTATATGACATGTATAACAGCATCAATGATTATTTAAAAAACAAGACTGCCTGGTATTGGCCCATCATTATTATGGAAAAAGTTACGGTGTTTTTTGTTACTCTTATACTCCTTATGAATATTGTTATTACACTTAAGAAAGGTAATCTGTTCTATTATATTGATAAGCTCGGGTTGTTGGCACTCTGGATGTGTTTAGTCTTCTATGACACGAGGAAAATTTGGCCATACTCCAATATCCGGGTGAAAGAGGATAAAGTCTATTTATCCAGGGAAAATGTGGGCATGTTCGTCTTGATCCTCATGGTTATTGTGTCTATATGGGGAGGGACCATCCTGCCATTCATGCGCTAGGACCTCGGGAGGCGGCGCCGGGGCCAAGCCGGGCCACCCGCGACCGGCGGGGGGACCCAGGCTTGTGGGTAACACGGCGGCGTAGTGCAGGGGAGACGGATGCTGGCCAGGGTGAAAAGCGGGGCCTTGTTGGGGGTGGATGCCTACATCGTCGAGGTGGAGGTGGACCTGGCCCCGGGTCTGCCAGCCTTTACCACCGTGGGCCTGCCCGAGACCGCGGTCAAGGAGAGCAAGGACCGGGTCCGGGCCGCGGTGAAAAACTCCGGCTATAAGTTCCCCGGCAACCGGGTCACCATCAACCTGGCCCCGGCCGACATCCGCAAGGAGGGCACCGGCTTCGACCTGCCGGCGGCCGTGGGTATCCTGGCCGCCCAGGGCCTGCTGCCGCCCGGCGCGGCGGAGAACTATCTCCTCTACGGGGAGCTTTCCCTGGATGGCCGCCTCAAACCCACCCGGGGGGTGCTCTCCATGGCCCTGGCCACCCGGGCGGCGGGTCTGGCCCTGATCATCCCCCAGGCCAACGCCAAAGAGGCCGGGGTGGTCCAGGGGATCGACATTTATCCGGCCGAGCGCCTCTCCCAGGTCATGGAGTTTTTAAACGGGCGGGAGCCCCTGGCGGCCCTGGCGCCGGAGCCGCCGGAGCTGCTGGCCCCGCCCCCGGCCTATGACGAGGATTTCCGGGACGTCCGGGGGCAGGAGCCGGTGAAACGGGCCTTGCTCATCGCCGCCGCGGGCAGCCACAACGTCCTGATGGTGGGCCCCCCCGGGGCCGGCAAGACCATGCTGGCCCGGAGCCTGCGCACGGTGCTGCCTCCCTGGAGTTTCGAAGAGGCCCTGGAGACCTCGAAGATTTACAGCATCATGGGGCGCCTGAAACCCGGCCAGGCCCTGGTGCCCCGGCGCCCCTTCCGCTCCCCCCACCACACCATCTCGGACGCGGGGCTCATCGGCGGCGGCACCATCCCCCGGCCCGGGGAGGTGAGCCTGGCCCATCACGGGGTGCTGTTTCTGGACGAACTGCCGGAGTTCCGGCGCTCCACCCTCGAGGTGCTGCGGCAACCCCTGGAAGAGGGCAGGGTCACCATCTCCCGGGCGGCCACCTCGCTCACCTACCCGGCCCGGTTCATGCTGGTGGCGGCCATGAACCCCTGCCCCTGCGGCTTCCTGGGGGACGTCAAACGGGCCTGCACCTGCACCCCCAACCAGGTCAGCTCCTATCGCTCCCGGATCTCCGGGCCGCTCCTGGACCGGATCGACATTCAGGTCCAGGTGCCGGCGGTGCCGTTTCGGGATATGACGGCGCCGGAGACGGGCGAGGGCTCCGCTGAACTGCGGGCGCAGGGTGGTGGCGGCCCGGGAGGTCCAGTCGCGGCGTTTCCATAAGACCCGCATCTATGCCAACGCCCACATGCCGGCCAAGCTCGTCAAGCAGCACTGCGCCCCGGGCCCCGAGGCCCAGCGCCTCTTAGAGGTCGCCATGGAGCGCCTGGGCCTCTCGGCCCGGGCCTACCACCGGATCCTCAAAATCGCCCGGACCATCGCCGACCTGGAAGGGCAGGGGACCATCAGCGCGGCCCACGTGGCCGAGGCGATACAATACCGGACGATGGACCGGAAGTTCGGGTGACGAAAATGTAGGGCGGGAAAGTGAAACGCATCCCGCCTTCGGCAATGGACTGAGGCCTGACTTATGCCCCACTATATCCGGGCCTTGGTGCCTGGCGGTACGTTCTTCTTCACGGTCACGCGGCTGGAACGCCGCCGGGAGATGGAATAATGCGAAAGGCGGGATGCGCTGCGCTTTCCGACGCCTCGCGCTTAGGTTATAACCAGTTTAAAACATTGTTAAATTAATAAGTGAGCCGTTTTTTTTTATAACCCGGTCAAGCGACTTTGACCGGGTTATTTTTTAAAAAAACATAAATATGGCAATTTTTAAGGTCTCGTAGCCAATTGCTCGTAACCTAATAATGCAACCGGATTAGATGAATTCCTTATATCAAACTTAGGCGTAGGAAGTTTTTTATCTTCATAGGCTTGAAATACCGGCAGAAAATCTTCTTTATTCTCTATTTCAAACAAGCATTTAATTCTGTTGAAATATTCCCTTGACTCTGCCTTAGCGAAGATTTCAAAAGGACCACCATACCTTACTGCATAAACCAATGTATCAGGCCACCACCACCAGTCTCGGCCATACCATTGTTGATCGGGGTCATTCCGTATTATCTCGAAACAGCCTCGCATATAGAGTACAAAATCTGCCTGCATGATTTCCGAAAAGGAATTCCGGTCGCACTTGACCGTTTTCCTAACAAATCAGCGCTTAGAGAAATAAGATTTAACTTGAGTCTTTTATTACGGGTTCCCAATGATTTCATTTTCTCATTCATTATGGGGAATGCTACCATTGTATCCCGTGATGTGCTTGTCTTCCAGTAATATCGATGACGCAACAGATAAGAAACGGCATCAAAACACTCATACTTTAAAAAGGTCGCTATTGCATAAAGAAAGATTTCATGTATCAGAAACCTAAAGTTATCAAAGGCATCTTCTCGATGACTCATTACATGTTCAGGTCTATGCATGTATGGGATCAAGCCCTCAAAGAACCGATGAAGTTGCCTATGGGTTTCTCAGTATTACGATATTGGGCCAGGGCAAGAAGAATCTCTATGGCTTCGTTTCGAAAAGGGATAAATTCTTCAATATTTTGGACAACCTTATCATCAAATTCACCCTCCCCATTTTCTAAACGAAATCTCTCGAGGTTTGCTGTGAAGGTTTCAAAATATTTGACTTAATGCGCCTGCGCAATAGTCCTTATTATTTCTTATTGCGTCTAAAGCCCTCTTGAATTTCGCAGTAGTACCAAGAGTTATCGCAGATTCGCCCAGAAATGCCGGTCTTTCCCCTAGTTCTGGTTTTATATATAGGGGTTTGTCATAAATCCAACGTAGAAGTTGTCCAAAGCTCTCGGCGTAAAGATCGCTGTCACTTAAATCAATATAAATTTCTCATTTGTAGTAAATGGGCCGATATGGCTTACCCTCTCCATCTTTCTCTGCGATGATTGCCACAAACTTACCCTGATCTGCTTTTTCATAAATCTCCGGGGTAATGATCTGTGTTTCTTTACCGACACCTCCGCTACGCTTATCAGCCTTTTTTTCCACATACAAGCGGTCACAAATGATGGCAACTTTCCTAATTTCAGGATCAGAGACCATTTTTTCCATGAAGGTGATTACATCATGCCCTTCTTTCAGGTCCCACTTGTCGAGAATAACATCCACACCTTCTTGACGAAGCTCGGTTACTAGGCTCCACCCATTTTTCATGCTCAGCAGAAACCCGACTGTTGCCAAATGAACAGCTTTGGGCTTTCTTCAGGCATAGCTCGAAACCCTTTTTCTCCCTTAAATTGTCACTTTTTCACAAAACCATATGCCGACCTTCGATGGTTGTCAAGCGCAATACACTGTGTTTTTTCTTATAGAACCATCCTTGCTCTTTCCTCTCCTTGACAGCCCAACCCTCCCTGTGCCAATGTGATTTAATCAGCTCGCCGTAGGGCGGGAAAGTGAAACGCATCCCGCCTCCGCCCAGAGCGATGCCAATTTTTGCCGCAAATATATCCGGGCCTTGGTGCCTGGCGGTACGTTCTTCTTCACGGTCACACGGCTGGAACGCCGCCGGGAGATGGAATAATGCGAAAGGCGGGATGGGCTGCGCTTTCCCGCCCTACGAGCTACGCCCTAAGGGCTTCGTAATATCGGGAAAATTTGTTCGCAGGTTGTTATGAGGAGAATCAAAAATGAGACTTTTAAGACTGTCTTGTCTGGTAGTAATATTTTCTCTGTTTTTCGCCTTTGATGCGTTAGCCTTCAATAAAGATGGTGAAATCTATTTCCCATCGGAAAAAGGCAGGACTTGGGAATATGAGGTCAACAAAGTTTATAATGTTATCGACAAAGAAGTTAATTATAATATGTTAGTTACTAATTTAGGGTGGCGAAAATATAAAGAACCAAAAAAAATAGCAGGTTCATACAGGGCATATGTAGCTTTATCAAAAAAATATACTTATTCTAATGGTTTCGATGATACATATTATCAGTTTTATGGTGAAAATGAGTAAGGGGATTTATCTTATCGCAGATCAGAAAAATACCGACCCCGGACCCATAGAAAAAAATCCACCATTATCTGTATTGATATATCCTATTAAGGTTGGGACTAGTCTTCATGAAGATTTTACTTATGGCTATAAAATATCTAAAATTATAAGTACCAACGAGAGCATTACGGTTAAAGCTGGAACTTTTAATAATTGCGTTAAGTATGAGGCAGAAGGTGAAATCTATGGAG
>CAVXZU010000028.1:0-40909 GCA_963766185.1 uncultured delta proteobacterium
GGGCGGCCACCTCGCTGACCTACCCGGCCCGGTTCATGCTGGTGGTGGCCATGAACCCCTGCCCCTGCGGCTTCCTGGGGGACCTCAAACGGGCCTGCACCTGCACTCCCAACCAGGTCAACTCCTATCGTTCCCGGATCTCCGGGCCGCTCCTGGACCGGATCGACATCCAGGTCCAGGTGCCGGCGGTGCCGTTTCGGGACCTGGCGGCGCCGGAAACGGGGAGGGCTCCGCTCGAACTTCGGGCGCAGGGTCATAGCGGCCCGGGAGGTCCAGTCGCGGCGGTTCCATAAACCCGCATCTACGCCAACGCCCACATGCCGCCAAAACTCGTCAAGCAGCACTGCGCCCCGTCCCCCGAGGCCCAGCGCCTGCTAGAGGTGGCCATGGAGCGCCTGGGCCTCTCGGCCCGGGCCTACCACCGGATACTGAAAATCGCCCGGACCATCGCCGACCTGGAAGGGCAGGGGGCCATCAGCCCGGCCCACGTCGCCGAGGCGATTCAATATCGGACGATGGATCGGAAGTTTGGGTGAAGATGCTCAAGGCGGGATGCGCTGCACTTTCCCGCCCTACGGACTGAAAAGGTTTTAATAAGCAATATCAGAAAGTTGTAGCCTACCCGATCGTGTGCCCCCATGACCCGGCCCATTAATTTGGTATTAGTTTTTCAATGTCCCTCACCCCGTACCTATTATGAATTACCCAGGTTAATAAGCCCATTTCCATTTTTTGGGGGAATTTTTTAAAATTGCGATTTTAGGCAATGAGCAGGGAATGGGGTATGAGCGAAAATGGGCATTGACATTTTAATAGAATAATCGCTATCATAAAAAATTTCCAGAAATTGGGGTAAGAGGTAATGATGGACAACGTGCTGACAAATTTCTGGCGTGTTATTATTTTAATAATAACTAGTTACCTTCTATTTACCATTAATAAGGGTTCTATCAATAATATAAAACAATTTATAAAAAGATATTTGTTTTCTTTAATATTAGTTATAGCATGCTCTGTAATAATATTGATAGGTATTATTTTTAATCATTTTATAGGACATATACTTAATGACAGCTTGCGGATAGGATTGAATTGCTTAATACATAACACTTTATTAAAAGCTAATCACGTAATTATTATTGATATCATATTAATCATCTTAATACCTTCAACACTAATAACTATTTATTCTTATTATGCAACTAACTTTAGACAGTCATTTATAAGGAGTTCGACTTCATCAATTATAATCTTTTTGATGGCTGACTTAATTATTAATATTTTAGGAGGTGAATCATCGTCTACGATAAATAGAATGTTATTAGGATTTTTTCATGACATAATCGGTGGAATTATATTTGGCTTTGTAATTTCAGTACATTATTCTGTTATAAAAGGTTGCTCATTGACTCTGCGTTTGATAAAAATATTAAATTGGTTAAATATTATAAGATGTTATTTACACTAGTGCTCGGCGTTATATTTATCTACTTTATTTTCTTTTATAGAACTTATAATCCCTTTTATTTAACGTTAAACGACTATGAATTGTTTAAATTTCAATATTATAGTAAAAAAGGCGATAAAGAATTGAAGGTACTAATACCTACCTCAGGTATTTATTTTGGATATGAAGGTGATTCACCTTTCTCATTTAATTGGGATTATAAAGACAAGAATATAGTTGATAAAAAAACCAGTATGATAATTGGTAGATTAAATTTAGAAACATTTGCGAGGTTACATAAAGAAAAGAAAAATTTATCTGAATTATTCCGTAAACCAAATATGGATAATGTCTTTAAAATTTTTGATTTATTAATTCCAAACACTATAGAGCCAGGGCAAATAAGCGTTGCGGGGGATCAATCTGCTGTCTCCGTAAAAGAACGTGAAGGGGACAAGGAAGTTAACCTTGAATTAACATTTCCATATAATGATGATATAATCTTATATAAAGATATTAGAAAGGTTCCACTAAATAATAAACTGAAACAGGCTTTGGACCAATACTTTTTACGTATTTATCAAAGTGGAAAAAATATCTCTTTGATAGCGTCGAAAAATAATATTACTGCAAAATTGGTGAAATACTAGAGTACTTTATTATTAATAGATAATAAAGAAAATAGGGGTGATTTGAGACAATATATTATCAACCTTCCAATTCACGATCGAGAAATAAAAATCCCTGTAAAAAACATAAACCATGTATTTTTATCGTTTTGGAATGACCAACATAATAAAGATATAATAATTCATAACAAGCTTATAGCGTATGGTATTGAAACCGCTGCGAATAGTTTAATTGCCGAGATGTTTCAAAACCATTCGATTAATGATATATTGATGACTAATATAATAGGTAGGTTGAGTTATATTGGTAAAGAAAGAAATTTTAAAAAAGATGATATTGTTGCGATTTATGGAAATAATATGTCAATCAGTCAAATAACCCAATACGCTTTAACTATTACAGGATATTCGAGGAAAATAATAATAAATGACCAAGAGTTAGGAATAACAGTTTTTTCATCGCTTAGTGATGGGATTCAGATTTTATCGGGAATCATTATCATGGTTTTTGGTATTTTAACATTTTATTTTAGCTTTGTTGCGAATGTTAATGCGAGTAAAAAGAGTAAGAAGGGTAGTAAATTTAAAAGGAAAAGAATCAAATGAGGATTTTTAAATTGAATGGGTTGCTAATGGTCTGATCGTAATTATCCATCGTCGAAGCTTGTAGTTAGGCAAGGAGATTGATAAAATCCCACCCCATACCGCACCTTATCTCTTTTCATCTGTCCCCAAGCCGGAGCTTGGGGACGAGAAGTGGCAAGCAGAGCTTGGGGGCGAGAAGAGAGATGCTTCGCTCCGCTCAGAATGACCATATTTTCTTCCGGTTCGCGAACTCCCGATGGGGGTGAGAGGCCAGGAAAAAACGTCGGGGCGCACCTGGGCGTTCGCCCCAAGGGAGGACACGCAGGTCCCCCCCTACAAAAGATATTGATTCTTTTTATTCTCAGGCTTCCGATTGGGGACGAGAAGGAGAAAGGAGTACATTCATGGAAAACTTCACTTTTTATAATCCTACCCGGATTATTTTCGGGAAGGATGTTGTGGGGCAGATCGGCGGGGTGATTAAGGAGGCGGGGGTTAAGCGCGTGCTGCTGGTGGCCGGGGGCGGGTCCATCCGGAAGAACGGGGTCTACGACACCGTGGCCCGGTCCCTGAAGGAGGCCGGGCTCTCCTATGCGGAGGCCTGGGGGGTACGGCCCAACCCGGTGCTGGCCAAGACCCGGGAGATCATCGCCCTGGCCCAGCAGGAAAAGGTGGACGCGGTGCTGGCGGTGGGGGGCGGCAGCGTCATCGACACCGCCAAGTCCGTGGCCGCGGGGGTTTTTCTCGAGGACCTCTGGGCGGCGTTCGAGGGCCAGGTTGCGGTCACTAAAGCTCTGCCCATCTTCGTGGTCCTGACCATGAGCGGCACCGGCAGCGAAATGGACCCCCTGGCGGTGCTGACCCACGAAGAGGACGTCAAGAAGTGGGTGCTCCGGAGCCCGGCCCTGTTTCCGGCTGGCCTCCATCATCGACCCCACGGTGCAGTTCTCCCTGCCCTGGCACCAGACGGTGAACGGGGCCATCGACGCCCTGACCCATGTGATGGAATTCTACTTCCTGGGCACCTGGGAAGAGACCACCATGGCCCTGGACGAGTCGTTGATGCGCACCATCATCAAGATGACCCACCTCCTGCAACAAAACCCGTTGAGCTACGAAGCCCGGGCCAACCTGGCCTGGGCGGCCTCCCTGGCCTTAAACGGCCTCACCGGGGTGGGGCTCAGGGAGGGGGATTTCGCCACCCACCGCCTGGAAACGGCCATGAGCGCGGTGTTTCCCGAGATCGCCCACGGGGCCGGGCTGGGGGTGCTCTTCCCCGCCTGGATTCTCTTTATGCAGGACCATAACCCCGCCACCTTCGCCCGCTGGGCCCGGGAGGTCTGGGAGGCCGGGAGCCTGGAGGAAGGGGTGGCGAAAATGCGCCGGACCTTCCAGGGCTGGGACGCCCCGGTCACCCTGGAGGAGCTGGGGGTGGGCGAGGCCGACATTCCCGCCATCGTCGCCGCGGCCCGGAAGGTGGGGGTGCTGGGGCGGCTCAAAGAGCTGACTCCGGAAGACCTCACGGCCGTCCTGCGGCTGGCGTTGTAGGGCGGAGAGAAGCACCGGGTGAGAGATAAGTGGTTTAACCGTGGCCAAAAGATTTTCTTATCCCCCCCTCACCCTGACTCCCCCGTTGGGGGGAGAGGGGATAAGAGGAGAGAACTTTGGCAAACGTTCTCGTTCGTTGCAAGGAGCGGTGGTCAAGGAATTTTTTAGGATATGATTGGTTCCCTTGCCGGGGCGGGTTGGAGGCCTTAAATTAAAGGGGAGCTCTGTTGTGGGCCGGGCGGTGGAAAACGCCGCCTCATTTCGCGGGAAGGAGTAATGCCATGAAACACACGCTTGAGGAAATGAAGGCCAAGATTCACGAGATGTACCCGAAAATCGACAAGCATGGGGTGGTCTCCGACGGTCACCTATGACAAAGGGAAAAAAACCTACGTCCTGGAGTTGAAGAAAGGCCCGCACCATCTATCCACCTATATCGACAAGGCGGATGCGGACAAGTGCATGGAAGGGGTCGAATGCATCCATCTTAGGGGTGCAGATTGCCCAATTCCTGGAAAACTTCAAAAATGTGTGATAATAGGATATAATTAACACGCAACAACGAGTTTTGGGTGGAGGCCTTGAGGGAAAAGGCCACCGGCGGGGAGGCCGGGTCGGACCCAGGACGGACCGCGGGGTGAAGGGAGAGAAGAGGATGGTTAGAGGTGCGCCCTCCCTCCCCGGATTATCCCCGGAGCAATCCCGTACGACCCACACTTTGAGTCGAGGGCCGGCCACCCCGTGCCCCGATGCGGTGGGGTTAAGGTATAATGCCATCCGGGTAGCATACTGGCTGTGGAAGATTAAGGGCGCGGTCCGAGCAACCGGATGCGGGCGGCCGCCAGGTTGGCCCCGGCAAAAATCATCCAGAAAACCGCCATTGGCACAGGGCGGCGGACGAGAGAGCACCGAAGGAAGTTATGAAGTTTTTCAAGGAACCTAATCCCAACCGGCTGGAAAAATATCATCAGCGGCGGCGCTGGGCCCGGCGTCTGACGTATACTTTTTACGGCCTGGTGCTTACCGGGCTTCTCGGCATGGTCGGGGCCGGAGTTGTTTATCTATTCCGCATTTCTTGCAGAGACCTGCCGGATTTTACCACCGTCAAGGAGTTCCGGCCTTCGGTGATTACCCAGGTCTTCGCCCGGGACGGCCAGCGCATCGGCGAGTTCTACTCGGAGCGGCGGATCGAAGTGCCCTACAGCCGGCTGCCCCGGCATCTGGTCCTGGCCTTTGTGGCCGCGGAGGACGCCCGCTTCTTCGAGCACCCCGGGGTGGACATCACCGGTATCGCCCGGGCCTTTTTCCGCAACCTGGAGGCCGGCGAGGTGGTCCAGGGCGGCAGCACCATCACCCAGCAGGTGGTGAAGCGCATCCTCTTGACCTCGGAGAAGAGCTTCGCCCGGAAAATCCGGGAAGCGGTGCTGGCCTACCGGATCGACAATTACATGACCAAGGAAGAGATTCTTACCGTCTATCTGAATCACATCTTCCTGGGTCACGGGGCCTACGGGGTGGAGGCCGCGGCCCAGGAGTACTTCTCGAAGCACGTCGAAGACCTGAACCTGGCGGAAGTGTCTATCCTGGCGGGTATCCCCAAGGCCCCCAGCCGCTATGACCCGTATCTTAACCCCGGCGGGCCAAGGAGCGCCAGGCATACGTACTGAGGCGGATGGCCGAGGTGGGGTTCATCAGCAAGGAGCAGGAGGCGGCGGCCTTCCGGCAGCCCATCAAGCTCAAACCCTTCCGGCCGCAATGGATCAAGGAGTGCGGCTACTTCACCGAGCAGGTGCGGGGCCAACTGGAGGACCGGTTCGGTAAGGAATCGGTGTACAGCATGGGGCTGAAGGTCTATACCACGGCGGATGTGAATCTGCACAAGGTGGCCCATGACGCCATCGAGTCAGGCATCAACGGCCTGATCCAGCGTAACGGCTACCGGGGGCCGCTTAAGCACGTCTGGGGCAAGGAAATGGCCACCTTCCGGGACCGCCAGGTAAAATATTACCGGAAATACCCGCCGCGCAAGGGCAAGGCGGTGACCGTCCTGGTGGTGAAAGCGCCGGACCGGCGCCGGGGCGGCGGGGTGTACTTCCGCCTCGGGTGAGCAGTGGGGCGTCATGCGGGAGTCCAGCGGCGCCAAGTCCCGGGCCACCACGTCGATTGTCCTCTCTGAGGCCGGGGGATGTGGTGCAGGTGCGCCTGGTGGAGCGGGAAGCGCCAGGGCAAGTGGACGGGGGAGTTGATCGCCGCGCCCATGGTCCAGGCGGCGCTGGTCTCCATGGAGCTCAAGACCGGCCAGGTCCGGGTGCTCATGGGGGGCAAGGACTTTGGGGACAGCACCTTCAACCGGGCCACCCAGGCCCGGCGGCAACCGGGTTCGGCCTTCAAACCCATTCTTTACGCGGCGGCAATCGAAAAGGGCTTTCGGGCCGATTCCATGTTGGACGGACTCCCCCTCTCCCTGCCCGGGGGCCGTCACGGGCAGTTGTGGTCGCCGCAGAATTACGACCACCGGTTTTATGGCCCGATCCCCCTGGCCTATGCCCTGGCCCATTCCCGGAACGTGCCGGCGGTGCGCCTGATGATGGCCATCGGCGTTCCGGCCACGGTGAACATGGCCAAGACCCTGGGAATTACCAGCCCCATCTTTCCCAATTACGCCTCAGCCCTGGGAGCTTCCGATCTCACCTTGATGGAGCTGACCCGGGCCTTCTCCGCTTTTCCCAATGGCGGCAAGTTGATCGAGCCGGTGTTAATCGACCGGATCGAGGACCGGGACGGACGGGTCCTGGTGGAAAACCGGCCCCGCGGTGAGCAGGTGATCAGCCCCGCAAACCGCCGAGACCATGACCCGCCTTTTGATGGGCGTGGTGGAGCACGGCACCGCCACCCGGGTCCAGGTCCTGGGACGGCCCATGGGAGGCAAGACCGGCACCACCAACAAGACCCGGGACGCCTGGTTTATCGGGTTCACGCCGTCTGTGGTTACCGGGACCTGGGTGGGGATGGATGATGAACGCACCCTGGGCCCCAAGGAAACCGGCTCCCAGGCCGCGGCCCCCATCTTCATCGCCTATATGAAAGAGGCCCTGAAAGGTACGCCGGTGGAGCAATTCCACGGGATCTCGAGCACGGTGCTGGCCAGGGGGGATGAACGAGAGCGCCACCGATGAAGAAGCACCATCCCAAGCCGAGGAGACCTTCTACCCCGAGGAGGGGGTGCTGAAAGAAAGAACCCCGGCCCCTCAGGCCACCAGCCAGCAATTTTTTAAGAATGACCTTGATTAAGCGGGGCGGTGGGCGTGGGCTGACCGGGCCGATGCAGGCAATGGGGCCCGTTTCACGCTAAGAGTTTGGGGCGAAATCGTCCCGCCGCGGGGCAATCATACCGGCCAACTCAGCATAGACCACCAACTCCCGGCCGGCCCAATCATGCCGGTGGCCGCGGGGCTGGCTTGGTTTGACCGGCCTTTTCCCTTCCCGGCGGCAATAAGGAGCACCTATGCGACAGATTGAGGCGGCGCAGATCACCCAGGCGGTGAAAGCCGCGGCCATTTCCGCTAATTATGAGCCCGGGGCCGACCTGCTGGCGGCCCTGAACCGGGGGCTGGCGGCAGAGGAATCCCCCAGCGGCAAGGAAATCTTCCGGCAATTGATCGAAAACGCCAGCATCACCCAAGAGGGACACGTTCCCCTGTGCCAGGACTGCGGCCTGGCCGTGGTCTTTGCCGAGATGGGGCAGGACGTCCACCTGGTGGGCGGGGATTTTGCCCAGGCCATCAACGAAGGCATCCGCCAGGGATATGACGAGGGTTTCCTGAGAAAATCCCTCTGCCATCCCCTGACCCGGGCCAATACCGGTGACAATACGCCGGCAGTGATCCACACCGAGATTGTCCCGGGGGACCGGCTCAAACTCACGGTGGTTCCCAAGGGCGGGGGCAGCGAAAACATGAGCCGCCTCTATATGCTGAAGCCGGCGGACGGCCTGGCCGGGATCAAAGAAAAAGTGGTGCTCACGGTGGACGAGGCCGGCCCCAACCCCTGTCCGCCCTTAATCGTGGGGGTGGGCATCGGCGGCAACTTTGAGCGGGCGGCCTTGCTGGCCAAGAAGTCGTTGCTGCGGGAACTGGGCCAGGCCAACCCCGACCCGGAAGTATCCGCCATCGAGGCGCAGCTTTTGGCCGAGATCAACGATCTGGGCATCGGACCCCAGGGACTGGGGGGCCGGGTCACCGCCATGGCGGTGCACGTCCTGATGGAGCCCTGCCACATCGCCTCGCTGCCGGTGGCCGTCAACATTCAATGTCACGCGGCTCGTCACCTGGAAGTGGTGCTGTAAGACGGGGTTCGGTTTTCGGTTAGAAGGAATTAGATATCAACAGCTTAATCATTTGGCCGGCAATATTTGCAGGGGAAACTGAGAGAAAAGGTGAATCATGCCCAAGACGGTGAAACTGACCTCCCCCCTGACTGACCAGGACGTGATGCAGCTCAATATCGGCGATAACGTGCTGATCAGCGGGGTGATCTATACCTCCCGGGACGCGGCCCACAAGCGTCTGGTGGATTTGCTGGCCAAGGGCGAGCCCTTGCCGATGGATTTAAGGGGGCAGATTATGTATTACGTGGGCCCCAGCCCGGCGCGACCCGGCCGGGTTATCGGGGCCGCCGGCCCCACCACCAGCTACCGCATGGATTCCTACGCTCCCACCCTGATCAAGCTGGGTTTGAAGGTGATGATCGGCAAAGGCAAGCGCTCTCCCGAGGTGATTGAGGCCATGAAGGCCCATAAGGCCGTCTACCTGGGGGCTACCGGGGGCGCCGGGGCCCTGATTTCTCGGCGGATCAAGGCCGCGGAGGTGATCGCCTTTCCCGAACTGGGGCCGGAAGCCGTCCATCGCCTGGAGGTGCACGACTTCCCCGCTATTGTCATCAATGACTGTCAGGGCCGTGATCTCTATGAGCAAGGGGTCCGGGAATACCGGCGCACGCCCGCACGTTGATAACTGGGGCCCTAAAAGGGAAGCCGGGATTTTGCCGGCCCCCGGCCAGAGGACGCTGATATGGATAACCCCATGGATCTGGCAGAGGTTGCGGCCCGGGTTCAGGAAAAGAGAAAGATCTTTGAGGAGTACAACTTCGGCCCCCTGAAGGATGACGCCTTAAAGACCTTCTATGACCTGGCCCAAGAATATGAGACCATAGAAAATTTCTACCGGGTCACCGTGAGCGTCATCAAAGAGTTCATCAATCTGGACTCGCGCCTCTACCTGGTGAGCTCCGAGGGCCGTCTCGACCTGGTCTGCGACAGTCTCCGGGGACTCTATCCCGACAAGACCGCCCCGCCGGCCCACATCCATCTGGCCAACCAGGCTTATGCCGCTGACGGCGGGTTAATTATGCCCATCCGGGGCAACCTGCTTCTGGTCAACCAGTTGCCCTTTTATGCCAAAGACCAGATCATCGGGATGCTGGAACTCTATCCGGAGGACAAAATCTCGACGGCGGACCGCTTTTTTCTGGAAAAGTACGCCAACCGCCTGGGCTACAACCTGCACGTCAAGATCGTCGCCCGGCAGAACATCCAGCACATCCGCTTTATCAACAGCCTGGTGGCGGATATCGAACACAATGTGATCATCCCCAATATCAGCCTCAGCCTCTACCTGCGGCATCTGCGGAACAAGATCAAGCATCTGAAGGCCCTGGAGTGCGTCTGCACCGTGAGAAATGACCAGTGTCCGGAGCAGCCGGATACCAAGCAGACCTTCCGGGCCTTGATCGACGACCTGGAGAACGACTACGAGAACCTGGAGCAGCACTACAAAGGGGTGAGCCTCTTTATCGAGTCCCTGTTCCGGCTGTCCCACTTCCAGAAAGGCCAGTTCGTGCTGCGGCGGCGGACCACCCGGGTAACCAAGGAAATCATCGAACCGCAGTTGAACCTGTTTATCGACAAGCTCAAGGAGCGCCACATCGAGATCGACACGGGGGCCGGGGTCATGCCCGATGAGGACCTGCCCCTGTCGGTGGACAAGGGCCTGATGGCCCAGGTCTACGCCAACCTGTTTTCCAATGCGGTGAAATATGCCCGGCGCAACTATGAAGGGCGCAAGTACATAGCCTACGGCCGGGACCTGCTGCAGAACTATTTCGGACCGCACAAAGACGGGGTCAAGTTCAACGTCTTCACCACCGGGCCCCACCTGCCGCCGGAAGATGTGCCCCACATCTTTGAAGAGGGCTACCGGGGCACCAATATCGACGGCGAAGTGGGAACCGGCCGGGGGCTCTTCTTTGTGCGCACCGTGGTGGAAACCCATGGGGGTGAGGCGGGCTACCAGGCCACCCCGGGGGGCAACAACTTCTACTTCGTCCTGCCCCTGGTGGTGACGCCGGAAGGGCCGCTGCCGGCGGAGCTGGAGTCCCCGCCGGAATCCTGAGGATCTCATGAGCGTTCGCTATCTGGCCGAAGCCCTCTACCACTGGACCCGGGAGGTGGAAGACCTGGAAAAGGCCCTGGCTGCCCTGGAGGCGGGAAGCTCCCTCAAGGAGCGGGAGCGGTTGGAGACGGCGCTGCGCGGCGCCAAACACCAACAGGCCCATTTCCGGGCCGTTCTGGAGTCCAAAAAGGCCAGGACCATGATATAATTTTGTTGGTGACCCCCCGCTCTTCCCTCCCAGACGCTGACTAACATATTTGTTAATATAAATATTTGTCAATCTGCAATAAAATACCATAATGTAGTAAATTTCTCGCCCCTGCCGATGAGCAAAATGAGCCTGATTTTATAACCCATTAAATTTAGGGAATAATCAATCTTAATTCAGGATTGGTCCAGGCAGCGGTTTTCTTCCTACCGGTGGCACGGAAGTTGCTTTTAATTATAGCAATTGCAGGACGGTTTCCAGGGAAAGAAAAGCCTCAGGGAGGATGCCATGCATGAGACCAGGTTTAGTGAGCCAATCCCGGCAAATTCGCCCCTGCCCCAGGAGATAGTGACCAGATATTTTAATTGCCGCCTGGCCGTCGTCCAGATGGAGCCCCGGGAAAGCACCGAGGAGGCCTGGGACCGGCACCTGACGGAGCACCCCGGCGATGTTTATGCCAACGTAAAAGTTTTCAACCGCCCGGCTATCAGTGTTTCTTAAGGCGGATAACCCCGGGGTGAAAATCTTTCATCCTCTTATCTGCGGTGGCGGCATTGCCTCTGGTGGCGCGGCGCCACGTCCTGATCATCGATGCACCAGATGAGCGTCGCTTCCTGTCATGCCTTCGGGCCCGCAGTTTCCCCAAAGCGAAGCAGGCCAGGCTACCGGCCAGTTCGGCTTATCCCCCCAGGAAGTAAGAAATCCTTTCGGTTCGCAACGGGTGGGTCAGAGTTTTATGCCAGGCCTCGTGACGACAGATTGGGAAATATCTTGCAGTCTGAGACAGGTTTTGCAATAAGCTCCAGCCAGGCCGGCGTCGCCGGGTTGGCCATTTCCCACCCCGAACCGCCCGGATCACCTCGTTTTTGCCCCTGCCTTGCATAAAACTACATAATAGTAATTAAGCAAAATACAAATATACGCAAATGTATGGCTAATATAAAAAAATTGGCCATATTTGTATAAATAAGGTTATGGTCTTGAAGCAAGTCTGGCCAGATAAATTTAATTCAGTAATTAATTTAGTTAGTTAATTAATTAAGAGAAAGGGTGGCATGAGGCTTGCTTTGTTCATAGTCAAAATTCTGAACAGAGGAAGTGGCCATGCGTAAAATTGCAATTTACGGTAAAGGTGGCATCGGCAAGTCCACCACCACTCAAAATACGGTGGCGGGGCTCGCCGAGATGGGCCGGAAAGTTATGGTAGTGGGCTGCGACCCCAAGGCGGATTCCACCCGCCTGCTGCTGGGCGGCCTGGCCCAGAAGAGTGTCCTGGACACCCTCCGGGAAGAAGGCGAAGACGTGGACCTGGATGATCTCCGCCGCACCGGCTTCGCCGGCACGGTGTGCGTCGAATCCGGCGGCCCGGAACCGGGCGTCGGCTGCGCCGGCCGGGGCATCATCACCTCCATCAACCTGCTGGAGCAGTTGGGGGCCTATGCCGACAGCGAAAAGCTGGACTACGCCTTCTATGACGTCCTGGGTGACGTGGTCTGCGGCGGCTTCGCCATGCCCATCCGGGAAGGCAAGGCCAAGGAGATCTACATCGTGGTCTCCGGCGAGATGATGGCCATGTACGCGGCCAACAACATCTGCAAAGGTATCGTCAAATTCGCCGAAGCCGGCGGCGTGCGCCTGGGGGGCCTCATCTGCAACAGCCGCAAGGTGGACAACGAACAGGAGATGATCGAGGCCTTCGCCGCTAAGCTGGGCACCCAGATGATCCACTTCATCCCCCGGGAAACATGGTACAGAAGGCCGAGATCAACCGGAAGACCGTCATCGAATTCGAGCCGACGCACGCCCAGGCCGATGAATACCGGACCCTGGCCCGGAAGATCGAAGCCAATGAAATGCATGTCATCCCCCAGCCCATGAGCACCGACGAACTGGAAAAGCTGCTCATCGATTACGGCCTGGTGGGTTGAACGGCAGGGGAGGGGACCATGAATCTTATCGGCGCAGTGCTGGTAAGTCTGTGGGCGGCGGGTTGGATGATCGCCGCGATGAGAGGTTACCGCCAGGCTCGAGGCCGCCGCGGCAGTCGCTCCGATTTCAAGCAAGTAATGAGGAAAACGACACGGGAGGAAGAGTCATGATTATGATCAGATCGGTGGTGAGGCCGGAAAAAGTGGACGCGGTCCTGGCCGCCTTAATGGAAGCGGGATTCCCCGCGGTCACCAAAATGAGCGTGGTGGGCCGGGGCAAGCAGCGGGGCATCAAGATCGGGGAGATCACCTATGACGAAATCCCCAAGGAACTGCTGCTTACGGTAGTGAAGGATGGGGACAAGGATTTTGTCATCAAGACCGTGCTCAAGGCGGCCCGCACCGGCGACAAGGGCGCCTTCGGCGACGGCAAGATCTTCGTCTCCCAGGTGGAAGAGGTCTACACCATCAGTTCCGGCATCAAGGAAAGCGGGGCCGGGGAGATGGAAGAGGTCAAGATATGAAAGAGATCATGGCCATCGTGCGCATCAATATGATGAATAAGACCAAGAAGGCCCTGGCGGAGGCGGGCATCTCCTCCATCACCGCCCGGGACGCCTTGGGGAAGGGCAAGGGCCTGGTGGACTTGAACCTGCTGGAAGGCGCGGAAAAGGGCTATGAGGAGGCTATCGTCCAATTAGGCCAGACCCAGCGTCTGATTCCCAAGCGCATCTTCTTTGTGGTGGTCCCGGATCGGTTGGTCAAAAAGACCGTGCAGACCATCATTGCGGTGAACCGCACCGGCAAGTCGGGGGACGGCAAGATTTTCGTCATGCCCGTGATGGATGCGGTGCGGGTGCGGACCGCCGACTCCGGCGATCAGGTCTTGGACGAAGTCTGAGCATTACAACAGCCCTTTGGCGTTCTGGGCGTCTTGGCGTGAATAATTTCTCTCGCCAGGGCGCCAAGACGCACAGAGAATATGGAGAAGGAACATGGCTAAGCTTAACCCCGAAGACCTGAATGCTTTAGTGCTGGATATCACCGCTGAGGAAGTCAAAAAGGAGTTGCTCAGCAAATATCCCACCAAAGTGGCCCGGAAGCGGGCCAAACAGATCGTCATCAACGAAGTGGCCCCGGATAGCTGCGTGCCGGAGATTTCCTCCAACGTCAGGACTATTCCCGGCATCATCTCCCAGCGGGGCTGCACCTACGCCGGCTGCAAAGGGGTGGTTTTGGGCCCCACCCGGGACATCGTCAATATCACCCACGGTCCCATCGGCTGCGGCTTTTATTCCTGGCTGACCCGCCGGAACCAGACCAAGCCCCCGACCGCGGAAGACCATAACTTTATGCCTTACTGCTTTTCCACGGATATGCAGGATGAACAGATCATCTTCGGCGGCGAGAAGAAACTGAAGCAGGCGGTTCAGGAAGCCTATGACCTGTTCAAACCCAAGGCCATCGGCATCTTTTCCACCTGCCCGGTGGGCCTCATCGGGGACGACGTCCACGCCGTGGCCCGGGAGATGAAGGAAAAATTCGGCGATTGCAATGTCTTCGGCTTCAGCTGCGAGGGCTACAAAGGGGTGAGCCAGTCCGCCGGCCACCACATCGCCAACAACGGCATCTTCAAACACGTGGTGGGCCTGGACGACACGGTGAAGGAAGGCAAGTTCAAGATCAACCTGCTGGGGGAATACAACATCGGCGGCGATGCCTTCGAGATCGAGCGCCTCTTTGAGGAATGCGGCTTTACGCTGATTTCCACCTTCAGCGGCAACTCCAGCTATGATTATTTTGCCAACTCCCATACCGCGGACCTGAATCTCATCATGTGCCACCGCTCCATTAACTACGTGGCCGAGATGATGGAAACGAAGTTCGGTATCCCCTGGATCAAGATCAATTTTATCGGGGCCGAGGCCACGGCCAAGTCCCTGAGAAAGATCGCCGATTATTTTGACGACCCCGAATTAAAGGCGAGGGTCGAGGCGGTCATCGCCCGGGAGATGCCGGCGGTGGAGGCGGCGGCCGCGGAAGTAAGGCCCAGGACCATGGGCAAAAAGGCCATGCTCTTCGTGGGCGGCTCCCGGGCTCACCATTACCAGGAACTCTTCCGGGAGATCGGCATGGAGACGATCGCGGCAGGCTACGAGTTCGCCCACCGGGACGATTACGAAGGCCGGCGGGTTTTGCCCGGCCTCAAGGTGGATGCGGACAGCCGCAATATTGAGGAATTGCACGTGGAACCGGACCCGGAGCGCTTCCAGCCCCGGTTGAGCGAAGAGGACGCTGGCCAAGTTGGAAAAAGCCGGCCTCACCTTTAAGGAGTATGAGGGCATGATGGCGGAGATGGACAACGGCTCCCTGGTCATCGACGATATCAGCCAGTTCGAAACCGAGCGGCTCATCGAACTCTACCACCCGGACATCGTCTGCGCCGGCATCAAGGAAAAGTACATCGTGCAAAAGAGCGGCGTCCCCATGAAGCAGCTCCACAGCTATGACTATAGCGGCCCGTATGCCGCCTTTAAAGGCGCCATCAATTTCTATCGGGAGATTGACCGCATGGTCAACAGCAAGGTGTGGAAGTTTCTGAAGGCGCCCTGGCAGAAGAACCCCGAGCTGTCTGCCAAATATGCGTGGGAATGAGCGGTTACGGCCGAGGCATTCCCTTCGAAAAGCCTGATTAACCGGCCTTGGCGCCTTAGCGTCTTGGCGAGAGAAACCTACTCACGCAAAGTCGCAAAGGCGCAAAGAGGATAAAGACATGTTACTGAGACATACGCCAAATGAAATCATGGAACGCTCGGCCTTGACCATTAACCCGGCCAAGACCTGCCAGCCCATCGGGGCCATGTATGCCGCCCTGGGCATCCACAGTTGCCTGCCCCACAGCCACGGCTCCCAGGGGTGCTACGCCTACCATCGCAGCACCTTGACCCGGCATTTCAAGGAGCCGGCGGTGGCGGCGACGTCGGCCTTCACCGAAGGCGCCTCCGTGTTCGGGGGGCAGGCCAACCTGCTCCAGGCCATTAACAATATTTTCATGGTTTATGAGCCGGACGTCATCGCGGTCCATACCACCTGCCTGTCGGAGACCATCGGGGACGACATCCCCCAGATCATCGCCAAGGCCAGGGATGAGGGCAAGATCCCGCCGGGGAAATACGTCATTCATGCCAATACTCCCAGCTACGTGGGGTCCCATGTCACCGGCTTCGCCAACATGGTCAAGGGCATGGTGGACTACTTTGCCCAGACTAACGGCCACAAGGAAAATCGGATCAATATTATTCCCGGCTACGTGGAACCGTGCGACATGGAAGAGATCCGGCGCCTGGCCGGGGAACTGGGCGTGCCCATCATCATGTTCCCCGACACCTCCAAGGTGATGAACGGTCCCCAAACCGGCAAGTACCATATGTTTCCCGCCGGGGGCGTCACGATTCCGGAGTTGATCGAAGCCGGCAGCAGTGTGGGGACCGTGGCATTGGGCCCCCTGGCCTCCGGATTGGCCGCCCGGGCCCTGGATACCAAGTGCAAGGTGCCCTGCGAAATCCTGAACCTGCCCATCGGGCTGACGGCCACGGACACCTTCATCGACACCTTAAGAAGGATTGCCGGGGTCAATGTGCCCGATTCCATCAATATCGAACGGGGCCAGCTCGTGGACGTCATCACCGACATGCAACAGTACTTCTATGGCCGCAAGGTGGCCCTGGCGGGGGACCCGGATCATCTGATCTCCCTCACCGAGTTCCTGGTGTCCATCGACATGTGGCCGATTCATATCGTCACCGGCACCCCGGGGAAGAAGTTCGAAGCCCGGATCAAGGAGATCACCAAGGACGTGCCGCATCCGGTCAACGTCAAGAGCGCCGGGGATCTGTTCCTGCTGCACCAGTGGATCAAAAACGACCCGGTGGATCTGCTGATGGGCAACACCTACATGAAGTACATCGCCCGGGATGAAGACATTCCCCTGGTGCGCTTCGGGTTTCCCATCCTGGACCGGGTCGGCCACAGCTATTTCCCCACCGTGGGCTACCGGGGTGGGCTGAGACTGTTGGAAAAGATCCTGGACGCCCTGCTGGACCGCCAGGACCGGGATGCGCTGGAGGAGAGCTTTGAGCTGGTAATGTAAACGTAGGGGCGGACCTGGGTGTCCGCCCGGGACCAGGGTCAGCCCCCGGCCCCCATGAATACAGCGCAGGCTTAAGCCTGCGGCTACCCCGAGAAAGGAAAATTATCATGGAAAAACCTGATCATCATATCTTCGTGTGTATGAGTTTCCGGGGCCTGGAGCCCAAGGGCAAGTGCATCAAGAAAAACGCCCCCGAGCTGCTGGGCTATCTGGAATCGGAACTGGCGGACCGCGGTTTGGGCAACGTCATGGTATCCACCACCGGCTGCCTGAAGCTCTGCGACAACGGCCCGATCGTGGTGGTTTACCCCGAAGGCTACTGGTACCAGAATGTGGAAGGCGAAGACGCCATCGACGCCATCCTGGACGCCCTGGAAAACGGCGGCCCGGCCAAGGACTATCTGGTGGGTTAAGAAGCTTGGGGAAGGGGGGCAGAGGCCGACGGCCCAAACCCCATCCCCAAATCCCTTACGTAGGGGCGACCCGGCGGGTCGCCTGAGGACAGGTCATGAAGAACGCCATTTTTGAAGAACGCCAAGACCAGATCCACCGCAAAGGCGAGGCGCCTTTCCAGATGGAGTGCGACCGGGAGAGCCTGGCCGGGGCGGTGAGCCAGCGGGCCTGCGTCTTCTGCGGCTCCCGGGTGGTGCTCTACCCCATCGCCGATGCCCTGCACCTGGTCCACGGCCCCATCGGCTGCGCCGCCTATACCTGGGACATCCGGGGGGCCCTGTCATCGGGGCCGGAACTCCACCGGCTGAGCTTTTCCACCGACCTTCAGGAAATGGACGTGATCTTCGGCGGCGAATCCAAGCTCTACCGGGCCTTGACCGAACTCATCGACCGGCACCACCCCAAGGCGGCGTTCGTCTATTCCACCTGCATCGTGGGGATAATCGGCGACGACCTGGAGAGCGTCTGCAAAAAGGTGAGCGAAGAGAAGGGCATCCCGGTGCTGCCGGTCGCCTCCGAAGGGTTTAAGGGCAACAAGCGGGCCGGCTACGACGCCGCCTGCCAGGCCATGTTCCGCCTGGTGGGCACCGGCGACATCACCGGCATCAGCCCCAAAAGCGTCAACATCCTGGGCGACTTCAACCTGGCCGGGGAGATCTGGATTATCCGGGACTACTTCAAGCGCATGGGCATCGAGGTGGTGGCCAACATCACCGGAGACGGCCGGGTGGACGACATCCGCCGGGCCCACGGCGCCGCCCTGAACGTGGTCCAGTGCTCCGGGTCCACCATGGACCTGGCCAAGATGATGCAGGAAAAATACGGCACGCCGCACCTCAGGGTTTCCTATTTCGGGGTGGAGGACATGGCCGAGTCCCTCTATGACGTGGCCCGGTTCTTTAAAGACCCGGAGATGATGGAACGCACCAAGGAGTTGGTCCGGGAGGAGCTGTCGGTCCTCTACCCCAAGCTCCGGGAGTTCCAGCAGGCCCTGTTCGGCAAAAAGGCGGCGATCTACGTGGGCGGGGCTTTCAAAGCCTTCTCCCTGGTGAAGGCCTTCCGCCTCCTGGGCATGCAGGTGGTCCTGGTGGGCTCCCAGACCGGCACCCAGGAAGACTACCAGGAGCTCCACGACATCACCGACGACGGCACCATCATCGTGGATGACTCCAATCCGTTGGAACTCTCGGCCTTTCTCCAGGAGCAGGACGTGGATATCTTCGTGGGGGGGGTCAAAGAGCGCCCCATCGCCTACAAGCTGGGGGTAGGCTTCTGCGACCACAACCACGAACGCAAGGAAGCCCTGGAAGGCTTCGTGGGCATGCTCAACTTCGCCCAGGAGGTCTATAACACCGTGATGAGCCCGGTGTGGCGTTTCGTGCCCCGGAGAAGCGGAGCCGGGGGAGAAGGGTAAAAGGGGAAAAGGAGAAACGGGGATGGACTTATCGTTCATGACTTGCGCTCCAAGGACCAAAATCCCCCCTAACCCCCCTTTTCCAAAGGGGGGAATTGATCGATATCCCTTTGAAAGTCCCCCTTTGAAAAAGGGGGATTGAGGGGGATTTCAAAAACCAGCCATCGGAAGAGGTATTTGGCAAACACTATAAAGACATTTTCGGCTGATGAGGGAGAATGAAATGAAAGCCCATGATGCTCCATATACTTCCACCACCAACGCCTGCAAGCTGTGCAAGCCTTTGGGGGCCTGCCTGGCCTTTAAGGGGATCGAAGGGGCGGTGCCCTTTCTGCACGGCTCCCAGGGGTGCGCCACCTATATGCGGCGCTATGTCATCAGCCATTTCCGGGAGCCCATGGACATCGCCTCCTCGTCGTTGGGAGAAAAGCACGCCATCTATGGCGGCGGCCCCAACCTCAAGGCTGGTCTTGTGAACGTCATGGCCAAGTACGGGGCCGGCCTCATCGGGGTAGCCAGCACCTGTCTCACCGAGACCATCGGCGACGACATGCCCGGCCTGGTCAGGGAGTTCAAGCAGGAACTGGCCGGGGAGGGGTTGCCGGCGATCGTCACGGTCTCCACCCCCAGTTACAGCGGCACCCACATGGAAGGTTTTCACGCTGCGGTCCAGGCGGTGGTGGAGCAGATGGCCGAAGGCGGCGAGCCGACCGGCGCGGTCAATCTCCTGCCGGGTTTCGTCTCCCCGGCGGATATCCGCTACTTGAAGGAAGTCCTGGCGGATTTCGGGCTTCCCGGAATTATCCTGCCGGATTTTTCCGATACCCTGGACGGGCCGGCCCGGCTGGATTATGAGAAGATTCCCAGCGGCGGCACGCCCCTGGCGGCGATTAAGGCCATGGGGGCATCATTGGCCACCCTGGAGTTCGGGCGCACCCGGTTTCCCCAGGAGAGCGCCGGGCGGCTCCTGGAGGAACGCTTCGGGGTGGACTGGCGGCCCCTGGGCCTGCCAGTCGGCCTCAGGGAGACGGATGAGTTCTTCAAGGCGCTGGAGGAACTGACCGGGAGCCCCACCCCCGACAAGCACGCGGCCGAACGCGGCCGCCTCGTCGACGCCTACGTGGACGGGCACAAGTACATTTTCGGCAAGCGGGCCGTGGTGTACGGCGAAGAGGATTTGGTGGTGGGGATCACGTCCTTCCTGGCGGAGATCGGCGTAAAACCGGTCCTCTGCGCCTCGGGAGGGCGGAGCGGCAAACTATCGGCGGCGGTGGCCGAGGTCACCGGGAATCTCCTGCCGGAGCCCCCGGTGGTCAAAGAAGGCGTGGATTTTTATGAGATTGCCGGGGAGGCGGAAAAACTTGAGCCTGACCTGCTCATCGGTCACAGCAAGGGTTACCATCTGGCCAAGCGTTGGCAGATCCCCCTGGTGCGGGTGGGGTTTCCCATCCACGACCGCTTCGGCGGCCCCAGGATTTTGCACCTGGGGTACCGGGGGGCCCAAAGCCTCCTGGACCAGATCGTCAACGCCATGCTGGAGCGGAAGCAGGAGACCAGCCCGGTGGGCTACGGCTATATGTAGGGTGAGACACCGGGTGCGGTCCAGCAACATCGGTGCCAATGGAGAGCAGTAACCTCCCTCCCCCTCGATGGTGGAGGAGGAGATAAAAACTTGACGGCCTTGAGCCAAACTAAGTTTCGCGGCTGAATGGATGAATCTTTCTGGCTCACGAAACTTCACATACAGGGAATACGGTCATGATTAATACCGATCGGCATCCATGCTTCAATGTAGCGGTGAAGGGGGAATGCGGCCGGGTGCACCTGCCGGTGGCGCCTAAGTGCAATATCATGTGCAACTACTGCAACCGCAAGTATGATTGCGTCAACGAAAGCCGCCCCGGGGTAACCAGCGCGGTGCTCAAGCCCAAGCAGGCCATTGCTTACCTGGAAAAGGTCCTGGAGAAAGAGCCCCGCATCACCGTGGCGGGCATCGCCGGGCCGGGAGACCCGTTCGCCAACCCCAAGGAGACCCTGGAAACTATTCGCCTGATCCGGCAGCGGTTTCCGGAACTCCTGATGTGCCTGGCCACCAACGGCCTGGGGCTGCCGCCCTACCTGGATGAACTGGCGGAACTCCAGGTCTCCCACGTCACCCTGACGGTGAACGCAGTGGACCCGGAGATTGGGGCCAAAATATATAGCTGGGTGCGGGACGGCAAGGTGATCTATCGGGGTTTGAAGGCCGCGGAAGTCCTGCTGGAGCGGCAACTGGAGTCGATTGCCGGCCTCAAGGCCCGGGGGATTACGGTCAAGATCAACACCATCATCATTCCCGGGATTAACGACCACCACGTCCAGGAAGTGGCCAAAAAAATGGCGGAACTGGGAGTGGACATCCTCAATTGCATGCCCATGTATCCCAATGCCGATACGCCCTTCGGGGACGTGCCGGAACCGCAGCCGGAACAGATGACCGGAATCCGCCGGGAGGCCGAGAAGATTATCCCCCAGATGCACCACTGCACCCGGTGCCGGGCCGACGCGGTGGGGCTGCTGGAAGCGGACCGTACCGACGAATTCCGGGGCTGCCTGTCGGCGTGCGCCACTGCCGTGCCGGCCCCGGCCGACCGGCCCCACGTGGCCGTGGCCACCCAGGAGGGGGTGCTGGTTAATTTACATCTGGGGGAAGCCCCGGCTTTCCAGATCTGGACGCGCCGAGACGGCGGCTTTCAGCTGTTGGAGGAGCGCCCGGCTCCCCGTCCCGGTGGCGGGGCGGCCCGGTGGTGGACCATGGCGGAGACCCTGAAGGACTGCCGGGCGGTGCTGGTGAGCGGTATCGGCGACACCCCCGCCGCGGTGCTGAGTGAAGCCGGCGTGGAACCGGTGGTAATGAACGGCTTCATCGAGATGGCCCTGGCGACGATCTATGGGGGCGGCGACCTGTCGGCCCTCAAAGGCCGGAAGTTAGGCGTGGCCGGGGGCTGCTGCAACCCGAAGAAAGGGGAGGGATGCGGTTGATGGCGCTCATGGTCCACCGGGCGCCAGGAAGCGGATCTCGTATTTTCACGTATTGATGAGATTCACCGGTCGCGCCGTTCCCTCAGCATGACCGGTGGGGGGGTGCCAGCCAAGAAGCCACCCCTCACTCCAGCCCTCTCCCCTCCCAGGGGAGAGGGGTTTTTTGCGGCTAGCGGTTGCCCAGCGAGTAGCAAGCCAACCGGCGAACCATGCGTCTCGTCTGGGCAAGCCCAGGCTCATACCCATTTTCAATCCAACGTCAATTTTCCGGCAGCGGACCTGGAGCGTTTGCCAAAAGTATTTTCCGATGGCGGCATCATTCTAATCCCCCCCTTTGTCAAAGGGGGGAACTACAGGGAATTGCTTTTAAAGTCCCCCTTTGGAAAAGGGGGATTTAGGGGGATTTGAGAATCTCCACGGGGAAAGAATTTATGGCAAACGCGCTAGGTGTCCGCCCTAACTTGTGGGAACAGACGCTGGTGTGCCCCGCCAATGCCGCATTTTTTGATTGCGACTCGAGACCTCGGCGCAAGTCCCCTAACTTGTCATTCTGAGGGATGGAGCGACCGAAGCATCTCTTAAATCCGAGAAAATAGGAGATCTTTCCCTCCCCTCAGGATGACAAAATGGTTTGGCGCAGAGCTCTCGAATCGGCATAAGGTGTTATGGTCGGAGAATTGGCCACCTCCAAACCTGCAAGCCCTGGCAGGGGAGGGTTAAAACCCGCCCCCAGGGGTGACTTTAAGGCCAAAACCTGGGGCTGAAGAAAAATTCTTTGAAGGCAAATCGATAAGAGCGAGACCGCCGGCGCGAAGAAAAGTTGCCAGCCGGGCCGTAGTAATTTATAATAAATATTCGTCTTACGGGATTAACCGGGGCAGGCTAACCGCACCCGGAATTTTTGTTAGTTTGTAAAGGACGGCAATTATGGTGGTTGGAGAAAGAAAACCCCTCTCCGAAATCAAGGAGATGGTGCGCCCCTATGGCAAAATTGTCATCGCCGGGTGCGACACCTGCACGGCGGAATGCCTGAGCGGCGGCCGCAAGCAGGTGGCAGAGTTGGCTGCGGCCCTGGACATGGCCTTCCGTCTGGAAGGCAAAGAGATGGAGATCCTGGAGATAAGCGTCGATCGCCAGTGCATCCATGATTTTCTCCTGGACATCATCGACAAGGCCGAGGATGCCGACGCGGTGCTCTCCATCGCCTGCGGCGCCGGGATTCAGAGCCTGGCGGAACGGATGCCGGGAAAAGCGGTGCTGCCGGGCCTCAACACCATGTTCATCGGGGAGTCCTCGGGGGCCGGCCTGTGGCAGGAGCGCTGCCAGGGGTGCGGCAACTGCGTCCTGGGCACGACCGGCGGCCTCTGCCCGGTAACCCGCTGCGCCAAGGGTCTGCTCAACGGCCCCTGCGGCGGTTCCCAGGGCGGCCTGTGCGAGGTCTCGATGACCCAGAAATGCGACGTGCCCTGTGTCTGGGCCATGATTTACGCCCGCCTGAGTGAGTTGGGGGAACTGGATCGCCTCACGGCCTACTGCGGGCCCAAAGACTGGCGCCCCGCCGGTGGCAGTGGCCCCCGGCAGTTGGTGCGGCCGGATCACTAGCCTGACCGAACCGAAATTTCCCTGGAGGGGCCGGCGCGCTGCCGGCCCCTTTTTTGCGTCGGATGGCAGGCAGTAACCGGAAAAGATGGTGGCGGGTTTTTGAGCAAGATGGAGGGCAGGACTGTCCGACGATTCCTCTGATTACCTGGGGCCAGGGAGGCGCTCTCCGGCAACCACCCTGAGCACGGGCGAGACGCCCGTGCCACCAAAAACTTTTCGGGGCAGGTTCTCATGAGCCTGTCTGTCTACCCATAAAATAGGAAAATTCGGAAGCCCCGGGCGCGGTTGCGGCCGGGGCTTGTTTTTGTCGGGGCGGACCGGCGTAGTCGCCCTCGGGGCTCGGCGGTTAAGCTTGCCTCCGGGCCAGGACCGTGAACCACATGTTTTCATCCAGGGTGGCAACCGGGGTAAGGGGCGTGGCGGTGAGACGCGTCAACAACGTGTCCAGTTGGGCCCCCAGGATGCCCGAGAAGATATACCAGTTCTTGTTGAAAAACCCCGGTATGCCTAACAGGTCCAGGAGCACGTCCAGGTGGATGTTGGCCAGGGCCAGGTCGGCGGGGAGATGGGCGTAATCCCGGGCGTCGGCCTGGATCAGGTCCACCTCGGCCCGGCGCTGATTATGCTTCAGGTTCCGGGCGCAGGTCAGCACCGCCAGTTCGTTGTATTCCACCGCGATGACCCGGTTCGCCCCCAGGGACAGGGCCGCCAGGGCCAGGATGCCGGTGCCGGTGCCCAGGTCCAGGACCCGCCGGGGGGTGTCCGCTCCATAGACCCGGCGCAGCAGCTCCAGGCAGGTGCGGGTGGTGGGGTGGTAGCCGGAACCGAAGGCCAGGCCCGGCTCCATGCGGATGACCAGCTCGCCCGGGGCCGGGGACGGGTCCTCCCACACCGGGCAGAGGTGAAACCCCGCCATGGAGGTTTTCTGTAGCGGCTGGCCCGCTTCCCAATCGGCGTAGTTCATGATGTTTTCGGAGGAATAGCGGGCCCCCTCCAGGGTGGCCACCCAGGCCTGGACCGCGGCTTCCCGGGGGGTCCCGAAGAAGAGGTAGGAATACCCCCCCTCCCGCCAGCAGCCCAGGAAGTCCTCCCTGGTGAGGTCGTCCGGCGGGTAGACCCGGCCCTCGATTTCGTAGATAAAGAGTTTTTCCGGCGGCGGCATAGTGTTTAATTTTAACCAAAAAGGCGCGAAGGTCACCAAGAAAAAAATAGCCCGGCCCCCCGGCCACAAGCCCCTTGAATTTTATCAATTATCCAGGTTATTATTATTAATTCAGCTTAAGGTTAAAACCTGAGGAAGGTTAGCATGGAACTCAAAGGGCAAGTGCACAAATTCGGCGACGACGTCAATACCGACGAAATCATTCCGGCCCGGTATCTCAACAGCTCCGATCCCCTGGAGTTGGCCAAGCACGCCATGGAGGACGCGGACCCGGAGTTTGTCAACCAGATGAAGCCGGGGGATTTCATCGTGGCCGGGAAGAATTTCGGCTGCGGCTCCTCCCGGGAGCACGCCCCCATCGCTTTGAAGGCCGCGGGCGTCGCCGGGGTGATCGCCGGGAGCTTCGCCCGGATCTTCTACCGCAACGCCTTTAACATGGGGCTGGCCATTTTCGAGTGCCCCGAGGCCGCGGCCGAGATCAAGGGCGGCAAGAAAATCAGCGTCGACATGGACACCGGGGTCATCACCGACCTGACCACCGGCAAAAAATATCCCAGCCAGGCCATTCCGCCCTTCATGCAGGAACTGCTGTCGGACGGCGGTCTCATGGCGTTTGTCAAAAAGCATCTGGAGGCGAAATCAGCATGACTTCTTACAACATCGCAGTTATCCCCGGGGACGGCACCGGCCCGGAAGTGGTGGCCGAGGGCATCAAGGTTCTCAATGCCGTGGCCGGTCCCGCGGGGCTCAAATTCGACTACACCTATTACGACCTGGGCGGCGAGCGCTACATGCGCACCGGTGAGACCCTGCCGGAGTCGGTCATCGCCGAGTTGCGCCAATTCCAGGTCATCTACCTGGGGGCCATCGGCCACCCGGACGTGGCGCCGGGCATCCTGGAGAAGGGCATCCTGCTGAACGCCCGCTTTGCCCTGGACCAGTACATCAACCTCAGGCCCGTGATCCTCTATCCCGGGGTGGAGACGCCTTTGAAGGACAAGGGCCCCGAAGATATCGATTTTGTGGTGGTGCGGGAGAACACCGAGGGCCTGTACGCCGGGGCCGGGGGGTTCCTGAAATTCGGCACCCCGGACGAAGTGGCCGTCCAGGAGTCCATCAACACCCGGAAAGGGGTGGACCGCTGCCTGAAATTCGCCTTCGAACTGGCCCGGAAGCGCAACCGGGCCAAGAAGCTGACGCTGGTGGCCAAGACCAACGTCCTCACCTTCGCCTCGAATCTGTGGTTCCGGGCCTTTGAGGCCATGGCGCCCCAGTACCCGGACGTGACCACCGACTACGCCCACGTGGACGCCACCTGCATGTGGTTTGTCAAAAACCCCGACTGGTTCGACGTGGTGGTAACGGACAATTTGTTCGGCGATATCATCACCGACCTCGGGGCGATGATCCAGGGCGGCATGGGCGTGGCCGCGGGGGGCAACATCAACCCCGAAGGAGTGTCCATGTTCGAGCCCATCGGCGGCTCGGCCCCCAAATACACCGGCCTCCAGGTGGTCAATCCCCTGGCCGCCATCGCCGCGGCCCAGATGATGGTGGAGCAACTGGGGGAGACCAAGGTTGCGGCCGCGGTGGAAGCCGCAATTAAAAAGACTGCGGCCAATGACATGCAAAGCATGGCCGCGGGCAAGATGGGCCTCTCCACCAGCCAGGTGGGTGACAAGGTGGCCCAATACGCTGCGGAAATGCTATAATGCAGCAGTTAGCAGTTAGCAGGCAGCAGTTAGTAAGCAAAGAAGAATTGCCGGGCTAATATGATGGTGGAGTCATATAGAGATTTTTCCTAACTGCTAACTGCTAATAGCTAACTGCTAAGAGCTATCTTCCCTGGAGATTTTAAGACATGGGTGGAACATATAGAGTTGCAGTAGTGGGGGCCACCGGCGCGGTGGGGCAGCAGATGGTGGCCTGCTTGGAAGAGAGGCATTTCCCGGTGTCGCGTCTGGTGCCCCTGGCCTCGGAACGGTCCCTGGGCAAAACCGTCACCTTCCTGGGCAAAGAGATACCGGTAGAGGTCTTGAACGAGGACTCCTTTGACGGGGTGGAGATCGCCCTGTTTTCCGCCGGGGGCAGCATCAGCAAGGAATACGGCCCCATCGCGGCCCGGGCCGGCGCGGTGGTGGTGGACAACTCCAGCGCCTGGCGCATGGACCCGGAGGTCCCCCTGGTGGTCCCGAGGTCAACCCCCAGGACATCGCGGCTCTACACCAGAACCGGCATCATCGCCAACCCCAACTGCTCCACCATCCAGATGGTGGTGGCCTTGAAGCCCCTGCACGACGCGGCGCAAATCAAGCGGGTGGTGGTTTCCACCTACCAGGCGGTGTCCGGGACCGGCCAGAAGGGCAGTGGATGAACTGGCGGAGCAGGTGCGGGCGCTGTTGTCCTGTCAGTCCACCAAAACCAAGGTCTATCCCCACCGCATCGCCTTCAACTGCCTGCCCCACATCGACGTGTTCCTGGAAAACGGCTACACCAAGGAAGAGATGAAGATGGTCAACGAGACCCAGAAGATCATGGGGGACGACACCATCCGGGTGACGGCCACCACGGTGCGGGTGCCGGTGTTTTATGGGCACTCGGAAGCGGTGAACATCGAGACGGAACGGAAACTCAGCGTGGAAGAGGCCCGGCAGGTATTGGCCAAGGCCCCCGGCGTGAAAGTCGTGGATAACCCGGCCAAAAACGAGTATCCCATGCCCCTGGACGCGGCGGGCCAGGACCTCACCCTGGTGGGACGCATCCGGGAGGATTTCTCCATCGCCAACGGCTTAAACTTCTGGGTGGCGGCCGACAACCTGCGCAAGGGGGCCGCGACCAACGCCGTCCAGATCGCCGAGGTCCTGATCCGGGATTATTTGAGAAAATAGCGGTCAGCGGTCAGCGGTCAGCTAAAAAATGATTAAATGAGGCTATCGATTTTCTCCAGGCTGGTAGCTGACGGCTGATAGCTGAAAGCCGGCTGTTCCAAAGGAGCAGTCGATGCGCATTATCGCCGGCGCCTTCAAGGGCCGCCGACTGGCCCCGGTGAAAGGGCTGACCCGGCCCACGGCCGCCAAGGTCAGGGAGGCGGTGTTCAGCATCCTGGGGCCGGCGGTGCCCGGGGCGAGAGTGCTGGACCTGTTTGCCGGCACCGGCGCCATGGGGATCGAGGCCTTGAGCCGGGGTGCGGCCGCGGCAGTCTTCGTGGAGGACCACCCGGAGGCCGTCAAGGGGTTGCGCCGCAACCTGGAGGATTTGGGCCTGGCAGACCGGACCACGGTCTGGCCCCTGCCGGTGGCGATGGCTGTGAAGAAAGTGGCCGACCGGGGCGAGGTCTTCGGCCTGGCCTTCCTGGACCCCCCTTATGGCGGCGGCATGTCGGTGGGGGCTTTGGAGGCTCTGGAAGCACTTGGCCTCATGGCGCCCGGAGCCCTGGTGGTGGTGGAGCACAGCCGCCGGGAGAGCCTGCCGGAGGCCTGCGGCGCCTTCAGGCGCCTCGAAGTGCGGCGCTATGGCGACACCCAGGTGGCTTTCTATCTGGTTGAAGAACCAGTCCAACAGGAGCATGAGTAACCGATGCCCGATATTGCAGTCTATCCCGGCTCATTCGACCCCATCACCAACGGCCATCTGGACCTGATCCAGCGGGCTTTGAAGATCTTTGACCGGATCATCGTGGCGGTGGCCACCAACGCATTTAAGAAGTCCCTGTTTACCATCGAAGAGCGCATGGAGATGATCCGGGTGTCCCTGGCGGATTACCCCGCGGTCTCCATCGACACCTTTGACGGCCTGCTGGTAAAATATGCCACGCAGCAAAAAGCCCGGGCCATCCTCCGGGGGCTCAGGGCCGTCACCGATTTCGAGTACGAATTTCAGTTGGCCATGATGAACCGGCGGCTGGAACCGGAGCTCGAAACGGTGTTTCTCATGACCGGCCTGCGCTGGGTATTCTTGAGCTCCAGCATCCTCAAGGAAGCGGCGGTGCACGGCGGCGACATCGCCGGCATGGTGCCGGAAATCGTGTTTCACAAGCTGCGGGAAAAATTCGGTTTAAAGTAAAGGGTGGAGCCAGTGCGCATCTGCGTTATCGACGGCCAGGGAGGCGGCATCGGCGCGGCGCTCATCAAGCGTCTCAAAGAGGTCTACCGGGAAGAACACGAGGTCATTGCCCTGGGGACCAACGCGGTGGCCACCGCCCAGATGATGAAGGCCCGGGCCAACCGGGGGGCCAGCGGCGAAAACGCCATTGTCCGCACCGTGGCCACGGCCGACGTCATCCTGGGCTGCCTCTCCATTGTCCTGGCCAACTCCATGATGGGGGAAGTGACCCCGAAGATAGCCGCAGCCATTGCCTCGGCCCCGGCCCGGAAAATTTTGCTGCCCCTGACCCAGGAGGCGGTGGAGATCGTCGGCCTGACCCCCGAACCGCTCCCCCACCTGGTGGACAGGATCGTCAGCCAAAAGTTAAAGGAGATGCTCGACCATGTGTGAAGCGACCGCGTACCTGTTGAAGAACGGCCAGGAGGAACTGATCCTCAAGGATGTGGACGTCGTCGAACCGGATGGCGACAGCGTCAGGATTGTCAATATCTTCGGGGAACAGAAAGTGCTGAAGGCCGAAATCCACAGCCTGAACCTGATCAACCACAAGGTATTGCTGGTGGAGAGATAACGGTTTTCGGTTGGCGCTCAGAGCAAAACCGCGCTCAACCCCTAGCGAACATGCGAACGAAAAAAGAGGTAGGGTGGGCATCGTCCCACCCTACCTTTGGTTTATGACAGGCGCTTCTGTTGCAATGGAGATTAACCGCCGGGCCTGAGGCCCGGCTTTATCTCTCTCACCGCAAATCTTTTACTTGACGGTCACATACTTGCCGTTTTTGACTTCCAGCACATAAATCCCGGCGGTGCCGGCCCGCAGCACATCGTGGTCCTTATTAAACGACAGCTTGCCGGTGACGCCGTCGAAGTCCTTCACGTTGTCGACGTATTTCCGGATCCCCTCGGCGGTGGGGCCGTTCTTTTTCATGGCGTCCAGGATCACGGAGGTGGCGTCATAGGCGAGGGCGGCGAACATGATATTGTAGGGATCTTTGTTCTTCTTTACCAGCTCATTGTAATTCTTTACGAAGGCCTTATTCTTGGGGGTGTCGTAGTTTTCGTCATACTCGCCCCCGATGACGTGGCCTTCGGCGGCTGGGCCCGCCAGCTTGATATAGGCCGGATTCATGTCGCCGTAGACCCCCAGAATCTTCTGCTTCATGCCCAACTGCCGGGCCTGGGCCGCAATGGGGGCGGTTTCCGGGGTGTAGCCGGGGACAAACAGAAAATCGGGGTTGGTCGCCTTGATCTTGGTGAGCTGGGCCTTGAAATCACGGGAGCCCCGCATGAAGGATTCCGTGGCCACCACCTTGATGCCGTGTTTTTCAAAGAACTTGGTAAAAAGACCGGCGCAGCCCTTGCCGTAAGGTTCATTGGAGTAGAAAATCGCTACGGTTTTGGGTTTCCAATTCTTGGCCACGTAATCGGTCAAGACCTCTGCCTGTTTATCGATGCGCGAGCAGCCCCGGCAAATGTTGGCGCCGTAGCCGCTGAGCTTGGGGGTGGTGGCGGTGGGGCTGATCATGACCACCTTGGCCTCATCGGCGATCTTGCCCGCGGCCATGGTGTCTCCGGAAGTCATGGGGCCGATGATAGCCACCACCTTGTCCACGTTGATGAGCTTCTGCACTGCATTCACCGCGGAGGCGGGAGAGTCTTTTTCGTCTTCAACAAAGAGTTTTACCTTCCGGCCGTTGATGCCGCCGGCTTTATTCACTTCGTCCACCGCCATCTCCACCCCGCGGCGGCAGGGGATGCCGTCATCGGCGCCGATGGACAGCCGCATCACCGCACCCAGGTTGATGGGCTCGGCCCCGAAAGCGAGGCCGGCAGTTAACAAGGTCAGGGCCAAACCGAACACTAAAATTTTGCGAATACTCATCATGTGCACTTCCTCCTTATCTTTTCCTTATAGGTTATTTCCGGCAGAAAGAAAATTAAAAATGTGTGGAATCTCAATTCCTGAACCCGAGAAACCATGAGCCGGGACTAGGCATGAACCTGGGGCGATGCTACCGGTAACGCGGCTCAGGTTTCCCTTACGTTTCCTGGTCTGCGGTGCCAAGTTCCTTTAAGGTGATGCGGGCGTTGATGCCCAGGTGGTCCGCCAGATGGCGGCGGGCCCGGCGGCACAGGCATTCCAAGGCCTTGATCTCGTCCGAGAAAAACACCTCCTCCACCGTCAGTTCGATGTCCAGGATTTCCAGGCCCTCTTCCGAGACCACCCGGTGACTGAATTTGGGCGGGTGTCCGCCCAGGGCTTCCCGGATCATGGCGCCCACCTGGTCCGGGTGGACCTTGATGCCCCCCACGGAAAAGATGGGGTCGGTGCGCCCGGTGATTTTCCCCAGGCGAGCCAGGGTGCGGCCGCAGGCGCAGGTTTCCTGGAGTGAGGGACGTACGGTCGCCGCTGCGGAAACGCACCAGCGGGAAGGCCATGGTGCTCAACGTGGTGATCACCAGCTCCCCGGGGGTGCCGGGGGGAACCGGGTCGCCGGTTTCGGGATCGATGATCTCCGGATAGAAATGGTCTTCGGAAAAATGGAGCCCGCCGTCGGCGCCGCAACTGAAGGCCAAACCCGGCCCCATGACCTCGGTGATGCCGTAGGCCGTGGCGCACTTGACCTGGAACCCCGCCTCGATCTCCCGGCGCACCGCCTCGGGGAGCGGCGAGGCCACCAGCAGGGCGCACTTGAGGCTCAATTCCGCCGGCGACAGGTCCATGCGGGCCATCACCGTCAGGAGGTGCCGGGCCACGGAAGGCGTGGTGACCAGGACCGAGGTCTTGTAATCCCGCATCACCATGAGTTCTTTGGCGAAATTCAGGATGGCCGGCGGGATCACCGAGGCCCCCAGATATTCGGCCCCGGCCTGGAGGTCCCGGCGCCAGTTGGCCAACCCCGGGGGCAGGATTATTTGCAGGATGTCTTCCCGGGTCACTCCCGCGGCCACGTACATGCGGGCCAGGAGCTCCAGCCAGAGTTTCAGGTCCGGGGGGGCATAGCCCACCACCAGGGGCTTTTCCGTGGTGCCGGGAGAGGACAGGATGCGGACGATGTCACGGAGCGGCACCGCAAACAGGCCGTAGGGGTAGTTTTCCGACAGGTCGTCCCGGGTGGTGCAGGGGAGCCGGGCCAGATCCTTGAGGCTCTTGATGTCATCCAGGTTCAGCCCCAGCTGGTCGAACTGGCGGCGGTAGAACTTCACCTGACGGTAAGCCCGGGTGAGGGTGCTCTGGAGGCGCTCCAACTGCAGCAGTTCCAGTTCCCCCCGGTCCATGGCCTCAATTTCCGGCTGGCGCATGTGCTCCTCCAGTGGCCAGTAGTCAGTAGCCAGTAGCCAGTAGTCAGTTCTCGCGCAAGTCCCTTGTCGAGCATGAAGCCATTAGAATCCTGTGCCTTTGCCATGTAACAGTCTTTAGCCTCAATTTCAGTCTGAAATGGTTCCTGGCATTACCTGGGTTTCCATTGATAATGCCCCTGGCCTTCACAAGTATCCTTGGATAGCGTTGCCCTACGCATTGGCTGATGGACAACTCCGGTCTGAGTTGGTCGGGCGAAAAGGCCATCCATAGCTTCTGCCATCCGACCAAATCCTTTTCAGTAGTCTGTATGGGTCTTGGCCAAATTTTCCCCTGTTATCAACTGACTACTGTACTGATACTTTACTCACCGGCCCTCGGTGAAGTCCTTATAGTCCCGGCCCAGGTAGGCCCGGGTTACCTGGCGGTCCTGGAGCAGGTCGGCGGCGGCCCCGCTCAGGATAATGCGGCCGGTTTCCAGGACGTAGGCCCGGTCGGCCACCTTGAGGGCCACCCGGGCGTTTTGCTCCACCAGGAGGATGGTGACGCCCTCTTGCCGCAGCTGGCTCAGCCGGGCCAGGATGTCCTCCACCACGATGGGGGCCAGGCCCAGGGACGGCTCATCCAGGAGCAGCAAACGGGGACGGGCCATGAGGGCCCGGCCGATGGCCAGCATCTGCTGCTCGCCGCCGCTCATGGTGCCGGCCTGCTGGGCCAGGCGGTCCTGAAGTCTCGGAAAGAGCTGGTAGACCCGCTCCAGGTCGGCCTGGATGGCGGCCTTGGGCTCCCGGCGGTAGCGGCGGTAGGCCCCCAATTCCAGATTTTCGGCCACGGTCATGGGCGCGAAGAGCTGGCGGCCTTCGGGCACCTGGGAGATCCCCAGCCCGACGATCTGCTCCGGGGCCAGGCCCTTGAGAGATCGCCCGGAGAACTCCAAATCGCCGTCCCGGCGCACCAGCCCGCAGATGGCGTTGAGCAGCGTGGTCTTGCCGGCGCCGTTGGCCCCGATCAGGGTGACGATCTCGCCCTCCCGGACGTGCATAGTCACGCCGCTGAGGGCTTTGACGGAGCCGTAATAGGCGGATAGGTTTCGGATTTTTAGCATATGATTATTTATATAATTATCTTGTAATAATATATATTAACAAGCCCCCAATAACGCCTCCTATAATAGTACATATAATTCCAACAATTAGATTGTCTTTATTTCTTTTAATAAAACTAGGACTATCCTTATAGCACTTTATAAAAATATTATTATTACATATTTTTTTATCAATTATGTTTAATGAATAAATTAATAATAAAGGAATAATTATAGCAATTAATAATTTATCAGTTATTATAATAAATTTGTTAATAATATATGACAATATTAGACAAATGAATAATAATATATACATTCCAAATTTTGAATTAACAATATTAGAAAATCTTTTTCTCTTATTGATTATATTATCAATACTATAAAATAATCCTAAATATATAATATTATCAATATCGTTAATATACAGATTAATTGACCTCTTGTGGATACCTAAATGAATTATACGATAAAACTTATCTTCATCATAGGCAGATAAACTAAAATCATAAATTATATCTTTATTAATAGTAGCTATTTCAGAAATATCGTTTAATTTATATCCATCAGCCTCTATTTCATATTTGGTAAAGTTATTTAAAAATAATTTATTTAATTCTTCTATATCTTCTTTATATAGTTTAATCATAGGGTAAGATTTAGAAAACTCTCTGCGACTATCTGCTTTTTCCATATTTAGTGCCTACTGTGAATATGAATTTTATAATATTGTTTTAGGTCTATAGTCATATAGGGTGTAAACCGCTTACGATAATTCTAAAAGCCGGCGGGCAATGCTTACCCTACATAATCCGTTAGAGGTGAAACAGGGTTTCCAGCTGGTTCCGCACAGGCGAGACGCCTGTGCCACCAAGGCTTTTTCTCAACTGAAACCTAAAATCCAGAACCCGCTCCCTCATCCCTGCCAATCCGTCCCCAGATACGCGGCGATGACCTCCGGGTTCTTCTGGATGGCTCTCGGCGGCCCGTCGGCCTCTTATTTCCCCCCTTTATAAAGGGGGGGTAGGGGGGATTTGAAAACGCACCCCGCAAGAGAGAAGAAATAGCTACACCTCCGGGTTCTTCTGGATGGCCTGGGCGGGCCGCGGCCTCTTATTTCCCCCCTTTAAAGGGGGGTGGGGGGATTTGGGGACACGCACCCGCAAGAGAAAAGAATTAGCTACAGATATTCATATATCCTTTGAAGAACTCCGTCCATATTTTTCAAAACATCTCTGTCTGAGAATCTCAAAACGGTAAATCCAAGGCCGGCCAGATAATTATCCCTGATTGCATCGCTCTCCATTCCGTCTTCGGAATAATGCTGGCCGCCGTCAAGTTCAATAATCAGCTTACCCGCAGGGCAGTAAAAGTCCACGATATAGTTTCCAAGGTTTTTCTGCCGGTAAAACTGGCAACCCTGGATGCGTTTCCCTCTAATGTTTTGCCAGAGCTTAAATTCTGCATCGGTGGGGTTTTTGCGAAGCTCTCTGGCGAATCCCTTAAGTTTTCTATTGAATGGGAGCATTAAAAATCCCCCCTGCCCCCCTTTAGAAAAGGGGGGTAAAACCGGGCCTTATAAGGTCACGTTGCCATTTCTGAACCTGGATTCAACCCCTCGCCCCTGCCAGTCATGGAGGGTGGGGACCGCCAACCATCAACCTCACAATGGTGGGCGGTGCCCGCCCTACATAATGTTTACAGGTGAAACAGGGTTTCCAGCTGTTCGCACAGACGAGACGCCTGTGCCACCAAGGCTTTTTCTCACTGAAACCTAAAATCCAGAACCCGCTCCCTCATCCCTGCCAATCCGTACCCAGGTACGCCGCAATCACCTCCGGGTTCTTCTGGATGGCTCTCGGCGGGCCGTCGGCGATGAGTTTGCCGTAGTTGAGCACCGCGATTTCGTCGGCCACCTCCATGGTGAGGCCCATGTCGTGCTCCACCAGGAGGGTGGTAAGGCCCTGTTGGCGCAACTCCTGGATCAGGTCCTGGAGCCGTTCGGTCTCCACCGCGTCCAGCCCCGAGGCGGGCTCGTCCAGGAGGAGGAGCGTGGGGGCCGAGGCCAGGGCCCGGGCGATTTCCAGCATGCGCTTGAGTCCCAGGGGGAGCACCGCGGCGGGCTGACCCGCCCGGTCGGCCAGCCCCACGAACTCCAGGGCCTCCAGGGCTTTTTGCCGGATCACCTTTTCTTCGGCGCGGGTCCAGGGAAACTGCGCGGCCCCGGCTAAGAGGCCGGCCCGGCTCAAGCGGTGGCGCCCCACCATGACGTTTTCCAGGACCGTCATGTGGTCAAAGAGCTGCACCAGTTGAAAGGTCCGGGCAATCCCCTGCCGGGCGATCCAGTGGGCCGGGCGTCCCTGGATCTCTTGCCCCTGAAAGGCGATGCGGCCCGCCTGGGGGGACAGAAAGCCGGTCACCAGGTTGAACAGGGTGGTTTTGCCGGCGCCGTTGGGCCCGATGACCGCCTTGACGGCCCCCGCCGCCACCCCAAAGCTCACCTGCTCCACGGCCTGGAGGCCGCCGAAGGCCAGGCTGACTCCTTGCAACTCTAAGAGCGGCGCCTCAGACAGGGAAGGTTCCTCCTTGCTTCTTGTAACGCCGGGATTCGTAGAGGTCCATGATGCCCCGGACCAGCCCCCGGGGCAGGAAGATCATTACCACCATGAGGATGGCCCCGAAGATGACTACTTCAAAATCGTGAAACACCGTAAGGACTTCCGGGAGCACGGTGAGGGCCCCGGCCCCCAAGAGGGAGCCCCAGATGCTGGCCATGCCGCCCAGGACCACCATGGTCACCAGTTTGATGGAAAACATGAAGCCGAAGGAGGACGGGGCGATGAAATTCAGGGTGTGGGCGTAGAGGGACCCGGCCAGGGAAGCGTAGAGGGCGCTCCAGACGAAGAGCTTGAGTTTCAGGCGGAAGGTGTCCACCCCCAGGGACTCGGCCCCGGCCTCGCTGGCGTGCAGGGCCCGGATGGCCCGGCCGGTCCGGGAGTTCACCAGGTTGGCGCTGATATAGAGGATCACTCCCAGAATAATCCAGATCAGCACATAGAGGCGCCGGGGAGTGTTAAAGGCGAAGCCGGCCAGGGACAGCGACGGAATGCCGCTGAGGCCCGAAGGTCCGCCGGTGAGGTTATGGGCTTCGTTCAAGATGATGTAGACGATGATGCCGAACCCGAGGGTGGCCATGGCCAGGTAATAGCCCCGGAGCTTCAGGGCCGGGACGCCGATCAAAAAGGCGGCCAGGCCCGAGACCACCAGCCCGGCCACCAGGGCCAGCCAGGGATCGACGCCGCAGGTGGCGGTGAGGATGCCGGAGGTGTAGGCCCCCAGGCCGAAGAAGGCGGCGTGTCCTAAAGAGATCTGGCCGGCGTAACCCAGGAGCAGGTTGAGCCCCACCACCAGCAGGGCGTTGATGCCGATGAAGTTGAGGAGGGTGTAGTAGTAGTCATGGTCCATAAAGGCGGCGATGGTTCCCACCACCACGGCGAAGAGGAGCCAGCGGTTGGCGAGGCGGATCATTTCCGGCCCCCCACCAACCCCTGGGGCCGCAGGAACAGGACCAGGAGGAGCAGGAGAAAGGCCACCGCATCCCGGTAGCCGGAGGAGATAAAGCCGGTGGCCAGGGCCTCGGCTACGCCCAGGACCAGGCCCCCCAGGACCCCGCCCGCCAGGCTTCCCAGGCCGCCGATAATGGCGGCGGAAAACCCCTTGAGGCCCAGCATGGTGCCCATGTCATAGACCCCCAGGGTAAGGGGGGCGATGAGAATGCCGGCCCCGGCTCCCAGGGCGGCGCTGACCCCGAAGGAGAGCTGGACCATGCGGCCGGCGGCGATGCCCACCAGGCGGGCGGCCCGGGTGTTGTAGGCGCAGGCCCGCATGGCCTTGCCCACCAGGGTGAGGCGGAAAAAGGCTTCCAGGGCCACGACCGAAATTAAGGTGATCCCCAGGACCCAAAGGTTCTGGGGCAAAATGGTGGCCTCGCCCAGATGGATGGGAGTATTGCCGGAAAACGGCGGCAGGGTGTAGGCCTCTTTACCCCAGAGGAGCATGGCCACGCCCTTGATCAGGACGGCGCCGCCCACGGTGATGATGATCAGGACGATGGGGGTGGGGTCTTTCACCGGGCGCAGGGCCAGGCGCTCAAAGACCAGCCCCACGAGGGTCACCAGGACCACGGCCCCGGCAAAGGCCACGGGGAGAGAGGGGACCACCTGGTAGATACTGATGGCGCACAAGGCCCCCAGCATCACCATCTCGCCCTGGGCGAAGTTGATGATGGTGGTGGCATTGTAGATAATGCCGAAGCCCAGGGCGATGAGGGCGTAAATCGCGCCGTTGGTCAGGCCGGAGATGAGATACTGCAAGAGTGGGGCAAAGATCTCCAAGGGGAGCGAAGGGCCTCCGTTATAGCTATCAGCAGTCAGCGGTCAGCAGTCAGCTGAAGTATGACCGCGAGCCGAGTAAGAAACCCCAGGACAACCCACGGCTCATGGCCTCCTGCGAGGTTAATTGCCAATGAGTCCTCATCAGGAAGCAATCAGCTGCCAGACTCGCAATATGGCGACGGACAACACCATATCTGGGCTGACAGCTGATCGCGGCTAGCTGATAGCTTCTTAATCTATCAGCTTAAAGCTGCCTTTTTCGATCTTCACCATCACAAAGGCGGCCGGAGACAGGCCGTTGTGGTCTTCAGGGCTCATGTTGAAGATGCCGCTGACGCCCACGAAGTTCTTGAGGCCTTCCAGTTCGCTGCGGATTTTATCCCGATTGCTGCCGGCCTTGGCCAGGGCCTGATTCAGCATGCGGATGGCGTCGTAGGCATAGCCCCCGAAGCTGGATTCGGGCGCCTTAAATTTGGCATGATACTTTTCAGCATATTCCTTACACACGGCCTTCTGGGGGTCGGTGTCGGGGAGTTGCTGCCAGACCGCCAGCTTGCCGGCGGGCATGATGATGCCGTCGGCGGCGTCCCCGGCCAGCTCGATGAACTTTTTGGAGGCCGCCCCGTGGCTCTGAATCAGGGGGATGGTAAAGCCCAATTGCTTCATATTCTTAGCCACCAGGGCCGGGGCCGGACCTACCCCCCAACAGATCACCGCCTGGGACGGCAGACTGCGAATCTTGGTGAGCTGCGGGGTCATGTCGGTGTCTTTGTCCGCAAAGACTTCCTGGCCCACAATTTCTATGCCATGCTGGGAGGCCTGGGCCAGAAGCTGCTTCTTGCCCGCCACCCCGAAGGCAGAGGAAACGGTGAGGATGGCTACCTTGGTGATGCCATGCTTCTGGCAGTACTGATAGATGCGGGCCACCGCCATCGCGTCGGTCTGGGCGGTCTTGAAGACCCAGACGCGGTCCTTGGCCGGGGACGTGATGCCTGCGGCCGCAGCGCATGAAATCAGGGGTATTTTGGCCTTTTGGGTTACATCCAATACCGTCATGGAGGAGGGAGTTATGCTGGGGCCGATGATGGCCAGGCAATTTTTGTCCTGGACCAGCTTGGTGGCGTGGAGCCGGGCCTTGGTGACGTCGGTTTCATCGTCATAGATGACCAGCTTCAGGGGATGCCCATTGATGCCCCCTTTGGCGTTGATGGCCTCGGCCACCATCTCCATGGAATTCCGTTCGGGCTCCCCGAGATAGGAAGCCGGGCCGCTGATGGAGAAGATGCCGCCTACCACGTAGGGTTCGGCCTTCTTGGCGCCGCCACAGCCCAAAAAGATCAGGCCCAGACCTGCCAGGGCCAGGGTCACACCAGCCAGAATTGCCTTGGTTCTCATAAGCTCTCCCTCCCGGATGATTTGAGCAGGGTGTTGAAAGCCCTGCTGATTAACTGAATTGTCATGCTGAGCGGCCCGGGGCATCTTGTCGCGGGGGGCCGTTGAGTCCCCGGCGCGGCGCTGGGGATGACAGGGATTTGGTTTTTCAAACCCCGGTTACAGCCGATATACTTCCTCGCCCTTATAAATGTGAATGCCTTCCTTCTGAAGCAAATCGATGGCCTGCTCCAGGTTGTCGAAGCGGAAGATAATGACCGCGTTCTTGCCGCTGTGTTGGACGAAGGCGTACATGTACTCCACGTTAACGCCGGCTCCGGCCAGGATCTGGAGCACCAGGCCCAGTCCGCCGGGGCGGTCCGGCACCTCCACCGCCACCACTTCGGTCTTGCCGACGGTAAAGCCCTTGCTCTTGAGGATCTCCCGGGCTTTGTCGTACTGGTCGACGATGAGCCGCAGGATGCCGAAATCCGTGGTGTCGGCCAGGGAGAGGGCCCGGATGTTGATCCCGGATTCGCCCAGAACCCGGGTGACTTCCGCCAGGCGGCCGGCCTTATTCTCCAAGAATACCGAGATTTGTTCGACTTTCATAGGGTACCTCTCAGTTGCCGGTGGTCAGTGGTCAGTGGCCAGTGGCGAGAAGAAAAACAGGAAGAAATCTTTTCCATGATATGCACCTTCTATTTTTTATCCCTGAGGGAAGCCAGTAGTCCGTTAAGAATTCGTCCTACCTCTGCCGAGAGAGGCAAAAGAGCATTTAAATCTTCGTCATCGATATAACCGAGGTTACGAGCAATTAAAATCTGTGTTTCGTCCTCCGACAAAGAACCTTTGGCATTTCCCAAGAAATAGAGAAACTCTTTTCTTGACGATCTTCCCTGCCCTTCGGCGATATTACTGGGGATGGATACTGCTGCCCGCCGAAGCTGGCTGGTCAGCCCAAAGATCTCTTCTCGAGGAAATTTATGACTTACCCGATAAATCTTTGTAACCAACTCCATGGCCTTTTGCCAGGCTACCAAGTCCTGATATGATCGCACCGGCTTATCCATGTAAGCCTCTTTTTCTTTACTGACCACCGACCACTGGTCACTGGCCCCTATAACTGCCGCTTGTCGATGACCCTTTGCGCCTTGCCTTCGCTCCGGGGGATGGATTGGGGCTCCACCAGTTTCACCTTGACGGAGACGGTGAAGTAATCCTTGATCTTCCTCTGGATGCTCTGGGCCAGGGCCTGGAGCTGCTTGACTTCATCGGAGAAGGTGGCTTCATCCACTTCCACCTGGACTTCCAGGGTGTCCAGCATCCCTTCCCGGTCGACGATGAGCTGGTAATGGGGCGCCACTCCGGGAGTTTCCATGAGCACGGACTCGATCTGGGACGGGAAGACGTTGACGCCCCGGATGATGAGCATGTCGTCGCTCCGGCCCTGGAAACGGCTGATGCGGGCGATCGTGCGGCCGCAGATGCAGGGGGCGTAATTCAGGGAGGTGATGTCCCGGGTGCGGTAGCGCAGCAGCGGGAAGGCCTCCTTGGTGAGGGTGGTGATGACCAACTCCCCGGTGTCCCCCGGGGCCAGGGGCTCCAAAGTCACCGGGTTGATGACTTCGGGGAGGAAGTGGTCTTCAAACATATGGAGGCCGGACTTGGCTTCGAGACACTCGATGGCCACGCCCGGGCCGAGGATCTCGGAGAGGCCGTAAATGTCCAGGGCGTCGAGGCTGAGGCGCTTTTCAATCTCCTGACGCATGCCCTCGGTCCAGGGTTCCGCCCCGAAGATTCCCACCCGGAGGTTGGTCTTGGCGAAGTCCACGCCCATTTCCTGGCCCACCTCCGCCAGGTACAGGGCGAATGAGGGGGTGCAGCAGATGACGGTGGGGCCAAAGTCCTGGATGAGCATGATCTGACGGCGGGTCTGGCCGCCGGATACCGGGATGACCGCGGCGCCCAGCCGCTCGGCGCCGTAGTGGACCCCCAGGCCGCCGGTAAACAGGCCATATCCGTAAGCCACGTGGACGATATCTCCCCGGTGGGCGCC
>CAVXZU010000029.1:0-23672 GCA_963766185.1 uncultured delta proteobacterium
CCGGCCGACCCCGGTCTTTTAATTGATTAACCCAAAAAGAAACTAGATCTTCCTGCATAAATTCATTAATAAGTAATTACTCTTTATTAATTTTCTTCATTATAGTTTTTCAAAATTCGATAATGTACAGATAACGATAATCTCAACCTAATAATTATTTAGCAGCAATTTTTAATAACGTCAAACATTATTATGTTCAGTTTGTTTGGATAAGCCAATATTTGCTTGCGTCCATCCACAAAATCCTTCAGCGGAGACCTTATTCCGATACGAAGCGCCCAAAAGCTAAGATCCAGGCCCGATGCCTGGAGATGACCAAAATATTTCCTGCATCAGCATTTATTTGCCTGATCGCCCAGGGTTATTTACCACCCGGAGCTTTCGCCGAGGGGCAAAAGGAGGCAGCTGAAACCGCTGGTTGGGCCCAAGACGGAGATTGACCCTTAGGGAAAAATCTCGGGGAAGTTTCCTTCCCGGGAAACGGGGCGAAAATTACGACCTGGCTGGCAATAGCTGTAAATTACTTTAATAATCAATTAGTTAGTCATAAAAGTCCCCCTGCGCCATCCTCGGTTCCAGGTTTTTCTCCCCGGGAATCTCCGATTTTCCCCGATCTGACTCAGGAATTCCCCGCCGATCTATTTCAGGGGTTTGGAAGTGAAGAATAGGGGGTGTCCTGATTTACGCCTAAACTGATTTGAAGCATATTCCATAAGCATCAAGCAATACTAAAAATTGACTTAACAAAAATGATGTCAATTGACAGGGAGGTGATGAGGCGAAGAAACCTAACATGATCACCCGTGGCAAAGGTTCAAAAGCTTATTAACCGGGGAAACCCAAAACCACAGGGAAAAACCAAATAACCTAAAAAGGGAGAGAAAAAATGGAACGGATCAAGAATTTTTTCAAAGACGAGTCTGGTGCGAGCGCGGTGGAATACGGCCTGCTGGTGGCGTTGATCGCGGTGGTGATCATCACGGCGGTATCGACATTGGGGACGCAACCTCTCGAATACCTTCGACGCAGCTGCCTCCAAGCTCGCTGGGTCATAATCAAACGCTCTGGAGCCCGGCGGCAGGGTGCCGCCCCCGCCGGGCCTCGATTTTTCAAAGCGGCAAGAAACTAGAAGTTCGGACTTAACGGTTTCCGGCAGTAGGTATTATGGCGATAGAGGCAGACCGGAGGAGACCGAGCTCATGAGAGACGAAGGTGCACAGCAGATGCTCTTACAGACCATGGTAGCGCTGTTAGCCATGGGGTTGGCAGTTTTAAGCATCGTGTTCATGGGGCGCTGGGTTTAGGCCCCCCCATAAAGCTAAACTTTTCGGATAAGAGGATGATGCCCGTGGCCGGTTCTGTGACTGAAGCTGTCGGTTGGATGAGTTCCCGGTGGCATCTGCTCATTCCCCTGGCCCTTACCGTGTGGATCGCCTGGGGTGACCTGAAGACCCGGCGGATTCCCAACTACCTGACCTTGGGGACGGCAGTAGCCGGACTGGCCTTTAACTTCATGAGCCATGGCCTCAACGGCCTGGCGGACGGCTTCCTGGGTATGCTCCTGGGATTTGCCTTCCTCATCCTCCCCTACCTGTGGGGCGGCATGGGGGCCGGGGACGTCAAGGCCCTGGCCGCCCTGGGGGCCTGGCTGGGGCCCAAGCTCACCTTATTTCTGTTTTGTTACATGGGAGTCGCTGGCGGGGTCATCGCCGTGGGGTACCTGGTGTGGCAAGGCATCCTGTGGGAGAAAATCAAGGCGGGGTGGGCCTTCCTGCTCAACCTGGTCCTGTGCCGGCCGACCGGCACCCCCCGCCCTCCGTCTCCGGCCAAATTAACCGCCGGGATACCTTATGGGGTTGCTATTGCGGTGGGTATGCTGGTCCTGGTGGGGGTGGGAGGTAAGCTATGATCCCCGGGAAGCGTTGCCGACGGGCAACCGTCCGAGGCCTTGAAGAGGCCGGTTTGGTGGAAATCGCCAGGGCCGGCGCCTTATTGTGGCAACCGATAAAAAGATTTCCTTGTTCGGGTATCCTGCCGGACCAAGATCGATCCGGTATGGCCTTTTACCGCAACCAGGCCAATATGACCTTAAGGGCCCAAACTTTTATGAAATGTGAGTGACTGTCATGCAATTAAATCTGCCGAGAGGCACCATTTTTCTGGTAGCAGCTGTGGTGGCAGGATTAGTGGCCACCTTTGCCATTCACCGATACGTGATTGTCAAGACCAGGGTTCCGGTCGCGGCAACCCGCCAGGTCTTCATTGCGGTCGCCGACATTTCTCCCGGGACGGCCATCTCCGGAGCGGCAGTGAAGGCCGTGAACTGGCCCCGGGCCGTGATACCCCCTAAATCCGCTTCAACCATGAGAGAGATTGAGGGGCGGGTGGTAAAAGTGCCCATTCCCCAAGGGAACCCCATTCTCATCTCCATGCTGGCCCCGGAGGGCACCGCCGCCGGATTGAGCGGCATCTTGGAAGACGGGAAACGGGCCCTCACCGTAAAAGTGGACGAAGTTGCGGGAGTGGCCGGGTTTCTCCACCCCGGGGATCATGTGGATGTGTTGATGGATCTTGCCATGAAGACTGAAGGCCGTCAGGAGCACTTTTCCAAGACCATTCTCCACGATATTACGATTCTGACCACCGGACAGATTTGGGAGCAAAAGGGCAACAACAAACCGATGGTAGTGAATACTGTGACCCTGGAGTTGACCCCGGAAAATGCCGAGGTGCTCAATCTGGCCAGCAACGAAGGAAAGATCCGGCTGGCTCTGAGAAACCGTAACAATAAGACCATCGCCCAAACCCAGGGTGTGACCACCTCAATTCTTATCGGCGGGGTAGCTGACAAGAAAGAAAGCAAGGTCGCCGCCGCTGTACCGGTTAACGAAAAGAGAGTAGAGGTAATCAAGGGGTTGGACCGGAGCGAGGCCAAGCTTTAGTGCGGGTCGTTGCGGCGGCGCCGTATTAGGGTAGTAGGCCGTTAGGCGGATAGTGCAATCGAGATAGCGAGGGAAGCACCCGGAACGGAGAACTATGAGCGCAATGGCAAGAGATGGGAAAATGGGGGAGGGCAGGTGGGCTCAAAGCCTTGGCAAGCTCTGTTTTGTGGCTCTATTGCTGATCGGTTTCTGTCTGCCGGTCCAGGGGGCGCAACTGTTGGACCGGGTAAAGAACCAGGAGATCAACCAGGTGCTCCGTCTCAAGGTGGGGCGCTCCAAGGTATTGCGCACGCGGTTTGCTCTCAATCGGATCGCGGTAGCCGATCCGGACATCGCCGACCTTATTCTCATCAGTGAGCGGGAAATCTACATCAACGCCCTGGCCCCGGGGGTAACCAATATCAGCATGTGGGGCAAGTCCCGCTTCACCTCCGCCACCGTCACGGTGGAAGCCGACCTCACCCTGTTAAAAGAGAAGCTCCACCAGATCCTGCCCAAGGAGAAGATCGGGGCCGAAGCCGCGGGGGACTCCATCGTCCTGTCCGGGGAGGTCTCGGGGCCGGTGGCCCAGAGCACCGCCCTGGCCCTGGCCCTGCCCTATGCCGGGGGTAAGAAGGACAAGGTGGTGAACGTCATGCACGTGGGTGGCGTGCAGCAGGTGATGCTGGAAGTGCGGGTGGCGGAGATCAACCGGTTGATCGCCGAGCGCATCGGCGTCAACTTCAACGCCCTGGCCCCCCAAGGCAATTTCGGGGTGAACCAGATCAACAGCCTGGCCGGCGTCACCGGTCTGGTGCGCCAGTTCACCGGCTCCGGCTCCGCCTCCACCACCTCCTTCACCCAGGGGCTCGGCACCGCGCTCACGGCCATGGGCGGCTGGACTGCGGCCGGGACCCTGTGGACCGTCTTCATGGACCTGTTGAAGCAGCAGAATCTCGGCCGGGTCCTGGCCGAACCCAACCTGGTGACCACCAGCGGCAAAAAGGCCTCCTTCCTGGCCGGGGGCGAGTATCCCATCCCGGTGCCCCAGAGCGGCGTCGGCGGGGCCTCCACCATCACCATCGAATACAAGAAGTACGGCGTGCAGCTGGACTTTACCCCCACGGTGCTGAACGACAGCAAGATCGCGGTGCAGGTGCACCCCATCGTCAGCGAGCTGGATACCTCCCTGGGGGTGTCCTTCACCCTGACGGGCGGTTATGTGGTGCCGGCCCTGCGCATGCGGGAGATGGACACCCACGTGGAGGTGAACGATGGCCAGACCTTCGCCATCGCCGGGCTGCTGCAGGACCAATCCCGGAATATCATCACCAAGTTTCCGTTACTGGGGGATATCCCGGTTCTGGGGGTCTTGTTCCGCTCCACTGAATATCAGAAGAACCTGACGGAGTTGGTGGCCCTGGTGACCCCTCACCTGGTGAAGCCCATGCCGCCGGGAGCGGCCCGGTTGCCTACGGATAAGTGGATCGATCCTAATGACGTCGACGTCTACCTGCTGGGGTTGGAGCAGGGCCGGCAGAAACCGGGTCCGGCGCGGAACCCGCACCGGCGGCGCCGCTGCCGACGGGATTCGGCCACCAGTCCCTGAAATAGGCGCCCGGCGCCGGAGAGAGAGCCATGGACACCAAGAAAATGAAAACTCTTCAAGCCTGGAAGCGCCTGGCCCTGGGGCTGGCGCTCCTGATGCTGGCCGGGTGCTACCCGCCCAGTGCCCTGGATATGGATTACGGTAATTCGGTGCGGAGCAACGTCGCCCAACAGGTGGTGAACCCCCGGGCCGGCTTCAACCCGAAGCCCGCGGTGGGGCTCCCGCCCCAGGCCGCGGCCGGCGAAATGGAAAAATACGACAAGAGCTTTAAAGCCGAAGACAAGAAGGTCTTGGAAATGAAGATGGGTTATTGAGCCATAGTCGATACAACTTGAGGGGGAACAAGGCGTGAATTTGGACCAACTAACAATTTCAGTAATCTTTGGGACCGGGGTCCAGCGTCCGGAAATCAGTGCAGTTTTGGATAAGTTCCCCCAACTGAAGCTGTTGGGCCAAACCACTGATCCCCAGAAATTTTTCGGCAACCTGAGAGATGGGCTTCCGGATGTAGTCCTGGTGGAAATGAATGGGGAAAGTCGAGTCCCCGAATGGCTGGAAAATCTCCCCCAGGAGATGCCCCAAACCCAGGTCCTGGTTTGTTCTTATAACCGGGAACCTGATTTCTTGATCCGGGCCATGCAAGTGGGGATTCGGGAATTTTTACCCCTTCCCCTGACCCAAAGTGACATGGAGGGCGCCTTAAGCCGGGTATTGACGTCCCGGAAGCAACTGGCGCCCGTGGCTAACCAGGAGGGCAAGATCATCGTGGTTACCAGTCATAAGGGTGGGGCCGGGAGCACCACGGTCGCGGTTAACCTGGCACAGGCCCTGGCTGAATCTATCACCGGGCATGTGGCCCTGATAGACTTGGGGCGGCCATTCCCCGATGTGGCAACCTTCCTGGACCAGGAATCAACCTATTCCATCGTGGACCTGATCCAGAATCTTGCTACCCTGGATAAATCTTTCATCCAAAGAATTATGCAGCCGTATAGCGCCAGATTGTCGATCTTGCACGGGGCCTCTGACTTTAAGGACCAGGACAGCATTGAGCTGGAGAGCCTGGAGCAGATCTTTGCCATTCTGCGGGGCATGTACGATTTTATCGTGATCGATCTCAGTCATTGGCTGGACGAGCTCTTCCTCAAGGTGCTGATTGAGTCAGACATGGTGTTGATGTTGACCGGGCTTACCGTTCCTGACCTGAGAAACCTGAAAAAACTTTGGCCCCACACCACAGAATGGCACCACGATAAGCGCAGGATTAAGATCGTGGTCAATAAGCATGATAACAATGGTGATTTACAGTTGCGGGACCTGGAAAATATTTTGCAACACCCTGCCTACGCAACCTTGCCCAACGACTATAAGTCTATGATGCAATGCCTGAACCAAGGCTCGCCCCTGGCTGGGGCCGCGCCCCGTTGCAAACTCTGGCGTGATATCAAACAACTGGCGTCTCGAGTTTTACAAGAAATCGGCGATGATGCGCATGAAGGTGAAAGCGTCGCCGCACCCAAAAAGAAATTCTGGATATTTTAAAAGGATCAGGTAAATGGGCTGGCTTGAATATAATAAAAAAATCAACAAAACCGAGAAGGGGCCTAAACCCGTCCCCAGGGAATCCCAGCCGCTCGCGGTGGTGCCGGAACGGCAAGATGAGGGTCGGGAAACCCGCCTCTATGAAGTCAAGAAACGGGTGCATCATTGCTTGTTGGAACGCCTGGATCTCAGTCAGTTGGAGGAACTGGATGAGAAGCTGAGGGCCAAGGAAATCCGGCAGGCCATCAGTATGCTGCTGGAAGAAGAGAAAGAACCCCTGAATATGAGGGAGAGGGCGCGACTGGCCCGGGAGATGGAATTCGAGATTCTCGGATTGGGTCCCCTGGAACCTCTCCTGATGGACCCCTCCATTTCAGATATTCTGGTCAACCGCTATAATCAGGTGTACGTCGAGCGCAAGGGCCGTCTGGAATTGACGGAGGTGCGCTTTCAGGATAACGAACACCTCCTAAAAATTATCAACAAGATAGTCAGCAATGTGGGCCGGCGGATAGACGAATCAGTTCCCATGGTTGATGCCCGGCTGCCGGATGGCTCCCGGGTCAATGCCATCATTTCCCCCCTGACTCTCGATGGCCCCATGCTTTCCATCCGCCGGTTTTCCGTCCAACGTCCCTCCCTCGAGGATTTAATCGACAAAGGCAGCATTACTGCCGAGATAGGCGAAGTCTTCAAGGCCATCGCGGTGGCCAAATTGAACGTGCTCATCTCCGGCGGGACCGGCGCCGGGAAAACCACCCTGCTCAACATCCTCTCGGGGTACATTCCCGCCACGGAGCGCATCATCACCATCGAAGATTCGGCCGAACTCCAATTGCAGCAGGAGCACGTATGCCGGCTGGAAACTCGGCCGGCCAACATCGAGGGCAAAGGCGAGGTCAGCCAGAGAGAATTAGTGAAGAACTGTTTGAGGATGAGGCCGGACCGGGTCATTGTGGGTGAGGTCCGGGGCGCCGAGGTCGTTGACATGCTCCAGGCCATGAATACCGGGCATGAAGGCTCCATGACCACCGTCCATGCCAACGCCTCCCGTGATGCCCTCCTGCGCCTGGAAACCATGATTTCCCTCTCCGGCGTTTCCATCCAGGAAAAGGCCATGCGTCAGATGATCAGCTCGTCTTTAGATCTCGTCATCCAGCTAGTGCGGCACAGTGATGGGGTCAGACGCATGGTGGCCCTGTCGGAAATCACCGGCATGGAAAGCGGCGTCATCAGCATGCAAGATATTTTTGTGTTTGAGCGGCATGGGATTGATGAACAGGGGCAGGTTTTGGGGCGGTTTATCCCCACCGGGGTGCGGCCCCGCTTCGTCGAGCGCTGCCGTCTCTTTGGGGCGCCGCTGCCGGATGGGATTTTTTTGCCCCCGGCCAAACCCTCAAAGCGCATCTAGCGCCAATCCACGGGCGAGGAGAAGGGGAGCATGGAATTCCCCAAAAACTTTGACCTGGCTGGCATGGACTTCCAGTATGCCCTGGGACTAGTCGGTCTTTTTCTTATGGTAATTTTGTTATTTACCGGCATTCATTATGCCGTGCTGGAACCCATCCGCAAGCGGCGCCTTATCAATCAGCGCATCCGGGGGCAGAAGCGGGAGCAGATAGTTCGGGCCCAGGTCTTCAAAGCCTTCCAGGAAACCCAGGAAAGCGTAATCTTGAACCTGGCGGAGCGCTATTTCGGCTGGGGGAAGGTGGACAATCTCCAAATCCAATTGCTCCAGGCGGATATTTTCCTGTCTCCGCACATGTTTATTTGTATCGCCATCCTCATGGTCGGATTGGGCTTTTTGATCGGGTGGGTGATGGGAAGTTGGACATGGTCTCTGGGTTTGTCTTTTCTCCTGGGGATTACTCCCATCATGGTCCTGCGGTTTAAGCGGAAGCGCAAAACCTTGAAGATAGAGCGCTACATGCCTGACGCCATGGAGTTGCTGGCCAGGTCTCTCAGGGCCGGCCACACCTTGTCAGGAACCCTGGACCTGGTGAGTCAGGAGATCCCGGCACCTCTCGGGACCGAGATGCGGATAACGTATGATGAGCAAAAATTGGGGTTGAGCATGACCCAGGCTTTCCGGCGCATGGGTGATCGGGTCGCCAGCCGGGATCTGCGCTATTGCGTCACCGCAGTGATAATCCAGTCGGAGACCGGGGGTAACCTGGCAGAAATTCTTGAAAATATCGGGTTCATCATCCGGGAGCGGCTCAAGTTGAAGGGGAAGGTCGAGGGCCTCACCGCCGAAGGACGTTTCTCGGCCTTGATCCTGAGCCTCTTGCCGTTTGTCACCTTCCTGGCGCTTTATTTCGCCAACCGGAAGTATGTCATGACTCTGTTCCAGGATCCTTTGGGTATCAAATTTTTAACGGCGGCAATTGTCAGTATCGGCATCGGCATCTTTATCATGAAGCGAATGGTATCCATCAAGGTTTAAAGGAGCACAGGATGACGGTCCTTTTCTGGGTCATAGCCATAGCCTCTTTCGGCACAATTGCTTTCCTCACCTACGGCATCCTCAGTTACTACGATAGTCGGAAGGTGGTTCGGGACCGCTTCAAAAGTGCCTCTGCCGATGTAATGCCGCTCATTTACCGGCGAGAAGACAACAGCTTTAAGAAACGATTTTTAAACTGGATATCATCTCTGGGGAATTACGCCTTAGATGAAAAACAGGACGATTCCGCGCTGCGCCAGTCCTTAATTCAGGCGGGGTTCCGCCATCCCAAAGGAACGGCCATCTATTTCGGTCTCCGGTTTTTGATGGCTTTTCTGTTGCCGGTGCTTTACCTGCTGGCTAATGTTGTGAACGGAGTGGTGAGCCGGGGAAATCTCCTGCTCTGTTTCGTGTTGGCCGGATCAGGATTTTATGTCGTTCCCTACTTGCTGAAATTTCTCACCCGCCGGCGTCAGGATCGCATTGATAGAGCCCTGCCGGATGTTCTGGATCTGCTCATTGTCTGCATGGAGGCAGGATTGTCTCTCCAGGGCACCATCAACCGGGTGTCAGATGAAGTCGAGGATATTTCCACCGACCTTTATAGAGAATTGCAACTCACCAATGCCGAGATGAGAACCGGGATCGGCCGGGAGCTGGCCTTGAGAAATCTCGGGGAGCGGACCGGCGTGCAGAATGTTAAAGCTCTGGTGGGGCTGATGATCCAATCGGATAGAATGGGCGCCAGTATCGTCCAGGCTCTCCGCACGCACGCTTCTTTTCTGCGGGTCCAGCGGTCCCAAAAGGCTGAAGAGCAAGCCGCCAAACTGCCGGTCAAGATCCTCTTTCCCCTCCTCTTGTTCATTTTTCCGGCCATTTTCGTGGTGGTGCTGGGGCCCGCGGCCATTAAGATGAGCAAAACCTTCCTGGTTGGTCACTAAACCGGAGGAACCAGGTGATACACGACACCGGAGACCCTATCAGTCAAAAGCCCAGCGGTTCCGGGGGGCGACTGACTGGGGCCATGGTCTTGGAGACCTCCCGGGGCCGGGTGAACCTGGGCCACGTTCTGGGCTCCAACTACCGGTCGAAGACCCCGGGTGCATGGGCCGCGACTCTCAGGACTGGGCCGGCCGTCCGGCACAGCCCGATAAACCTGCTTCAGAATGAGATCAGCTAACCATCTGGCCCTAAAAATGGCTTAAATTTAATGATAAAATAGTTTGACGTTCCTGACGGTTGTTGCTAAACGTCATAGTATGGAATTTTTTAACATCGACAGGGAGAAAGGGCGGGAGCCGATCATGACGGTCAAAATTCTCCTTGCGGATGAGTTCCAGATGGTGCGCCAGGGCCTCAGGGCTTTGCTGGAGAAAGAAACCGGGCTGGAAGTGGTGGGAGAAGCCGCCAGTGGACCGGCGGTGATACGACAGGTGCAAGACCTGGCCCCGGATATCGTGCTCTTGGATCTGTCTCTCCCCGAGTTTAACGGCGTGGAGGCGATCCGCCAGATCCTGGCCGTATCTCCCCAGGTCAAGATCATCGCCTTGTCCATTTATGCCGACCGGCGCTTTGTGGTCAATATCCTCAAAGCCGGCGCTTCAGGGTACCTCTTGAAAGACTGCGCCTTCGAAGAATTAACCAAAGCAATCCACACCGTCCGGGAACCCAAGACCTTTATCAGTTCCGGCCTTTCTGACATCGTGGCCCAGGATTATATCGAGGCGTTGCGCGACAGCGAAGCGCGTTTCCGCACGATTTTCGAAGCCACGACCATGGGGATTGCCTTGGTGGATAAGAACGGGCGCATCGTCGAATGTAACCCTGCCTTGCAACAGATGTTGGGTTACAGTCTGGGGGAGCTCGTTAACCAGATGTTCACTGTTTTTGTCTTGCCCGAGGACGTTGACCGCTGCAAGGCGCTTTTCCATGACTTGGTGCACGGCACGCAGGACTCTTATCGCTCAGAAAAAAAATATGTCCGCAAAGACGGCCGAAGGGCCTGGGGCCGCCTGAACGTCTCTTTGCTCCGCGGGACCGCGGAAGAATATTTTGCCATCTGTATGGTCGAAGATATTACGGAACAGAAGCAGGCCGAAAAGGAAATTCGGACTTACCAGGGACAACTGCGGTCCGTGGCCTCGGAATTGTCCCTGACGGAAGAGCGGGAACGCCGGCGCCTGGCCACTGATCTCCATGACCACGTAGGACAAATCCTGGCCCTGGCCCAGATCAAGCTGGGGGCAATCCGGCAATCCGCCTCATCCACCCATTTGGCCGAGCCCATGGATGAGGTCCGGCGCCTCCTTGAGCAAACCATTCAATACACCCGGTCATTGACCTTCGAACTGAGTCCGCCCATCCTCTATGATCTCGGCTTCGAAGCCGCGGTGGAGTGGTTGGCCGAATTGGTTCACGAACAACAGGGCATTACGGTCAAGGTCCAGACCGATCGGTCGGCCAAGCCCATGAATGATGAGATCCGCGTCATCCTTTTCCAAACCGTGCGGGAAATACTGGCTAATGTTGCCAATCATGCCAGTGCTCAGCAAATCCAAATCTTTATTGCCCGTGAGGGTGACACCATGCAGGTCAAGATAGAAGACGACGGGCTGGGAATGGGGATTTCCGCCGATGCCGCCAATGGCCCGTTTGGGTTTGGCTTTTTCAGCATCGGCGAGCGGTTGAAGTATATGGGGGGGCACCTGGAGGTGGTAACTGAACCGGGCTGGGGAACCAGGGTCACCTTGCAGGTGCCCTTGAAATATTAGCGAAAGGACGGGGGGGGAGGAGATGGTCACAAAAATTCTGATCGCCGATGATCACCAGATTGTTCGTCAGGGACTCCGCTTTTTACTGGAGAAGGAAGCTGATCTGAAAGTAGTGGCTGAGGCTGAGGATGGGCGGAGCACGGTGCGGATGGCCCGGGAATTGAACCCCGGGGTGATCATTATGGACGTCGCCATGCCTGATCTCAACGGCATTGAGGCCACTCGCCAGATCACCACCGAGTTGCCCGCCACCAAGGTGATCGCCCTGTCCATGTATGCCGACCGCCGATTTGTGGTCAATATGCTGAAGGCCGGGGCTTCAGGCTATCTCTTGAAGGATTGCGCCTTCGAGGAACTGATCCGGGCCATCCGGGTGGTGCTGGCCCACAAGACCTATCTCAGTCCCGGAGTCACCGATATTTTGGTGAAAGACTGCAAGATGGGGGCACCCCTGAATGAGGCTTCGGCCTTTGGGATCCTGACCTCCCGGGAACGGGAAGTCCTCCAGCTCATGTCCGAAGGCCAATCCACCGCCAAAATCGCCGACCAACTCCATGTGAGCGTCAAGACCGTTGAGAGTCATCGTCAGCAGCTCATGCAAAAGTTGAATCTGCGGAGCGTGGCGGAACTCACCAAGTATGCCATTCGCGAAGGCTTGACCTCTCTGGGGGGATGAGGCCGGGCTTATTCTCCCGGGCGAAAAGCGTCTGCCCCACATGAATACCTAAGCTTTCCCTTCAGGGGTCCGGCTGGTTCGCCTACGGACCTTCAAAACTCTCTCACCCACCTGACCCTTGCCGGTGCCGACTGCCTCGGCGCCTCACCGCTATCGTTGCCTGGTAACCTTTCAGTCCGTTATCGTCCCTGTGATTTTCATAAAATTTTCCCCCTTGCCGTCAGTGCCTAGAAGGTGGAAACTTTAGAGCCTCTTGCAAAACTGTTTTTATGTCGTCCTGAACGAAGTGAAGGATCTCAATCTTATGAAAAAACGAGATTCTTCGCTCCGCTCAGAATGACAACGGTGGTCAATAAGGAGTTTTGCAAGAGCCTCTTTAGGCAATTGCACTAAGGATAGATATGACGGGTTAAGGCGTCTCTATGCCCGCGGTTATTGTGGTTCGAACTGGATTTTCCCTGCCAAACTCTGCTATGGTATTCCCAGATGCCCATCCGTTCTTGAGAGCCGCAATACCCCAACGGGACGAAGTGAAGGAGCCGTTTTGAAAATCGTCGTGGTTGGCGCCGGTGAAGTGGGTTATCACTTCGCTGAATGGTTGTCCCGGGAAAAGAAGGAAGTGGTGGTCATCGATACCAATGCCCAGCCGCTCCAATGGATCCTCGAGCATCTGGATGTGCAAACGCTCCACGGGTCAGGCTCCAACCCCAGGACCCTGGAAGAGGCCGGTCTCAAGGATGCCGACATTCTCCTCGCCGTCACCGACCGCGATGAAGTCAACCTGGTGGCCTGCTTCTTCGCCAACATCATCGCCCCCCGGATCCGCAAGGTGGCCCTGATCCGCAATCCGGATTACATGGAGTACCGGGAAGCCCTGAGCCGCAGCATCACCAACATCACCACGGTCATCAATCCGGAACGGGAAGTGGTCGACTCCATCCTGCGCATCATGAGCGCTCCGGATGTGGAAGAAGTCAGCGATTTCATGGGCGGCCACCTCAAAATGCTCGGCAAGCACCTGCCGCCGGACAGCCTCCTGGATGGCCTGGAACTGGCGCGCCTGCCGGAATTTATTCAACGCAACCGCATGGTCATCGCGGCGCTGGTGCGGAACGACCGGTTGATTATTCCCAAAGGCACCGATGTGCTGCAGGCCGGCGATTTTGTGTATTTTACCTGCCAGACCGAGCACCTGGACGAGATTTTGCGCCTGTTCGGCAAAAAAACTTTCCCCCTGAAAAATATTTTGATCGTGGGAGGCGGCAATATCGGTTTCCGGCTGGCCCAGGTTTTAGACCAGCGGCGTTTGAACGTGAGATTAATCGAGAAAGACCCCCAGCGCTGCCAGGTGATTGCCGGCAAACTGCACCACACCATCGTGCTGCAAGGACTCGCCACGGACCAGAACTTTCTGGTCCAGGAAAACATCGGCGCCATGGATATGGTCATTGCCGTTACCTGGGACGAGGAGATGAATATCCTATCCTGTCTTCTCGCCAAGCAGCTGGGGGCCAAGAAAACCGTGGCTCGGATTAACAAATTTCTTTACATCCCCCTGGTCCAGACCATCGGGATCGACCACATCGTCAGTCCCCGGCTCTCCGCGATCAATTCTATCCTCCCCTATTTGCGGCGGGGGAACATCATCTCCACCGTATCGGTCCGAGGCAAGGAAGCCGAAGTGTTGGAGGCTATTGCCCTCAAGGGTTCCGAGATTATCGGCGCCCCCCTGAAAGAGCTGCGGCTCCCCAAAGAGACGCTGGTGCTGTGTATCTTCCGGGGAGAGGACCTGATCATTCCCAGCGGGGATTCCCGGGTACAGCCTGAGGACCGGATCCTGATCCTCTCCAAGGGGGAGAATATTGCCCGCGTTGAGCAAGCGCTCATTCCCAAGGAGAAATAGGTTTTGATCCGCTGGGGCTATGTCCTCCACGTCGTCGGCGCCCTGTTGGTCTGCGTCGGTCTGTTCATGATCCTGCCCCTGGGTATTTCCCTTTACTATCAGGACCAGGGAGTTTGGGCCCTCCTTGAGGCCATGGCCGTATGCTCAGGGGTGGGCCTGTTCCTCTATGCGGCTTTTAAAGGCGCACCCGACCGGTCTCCTATCACCCACCGGGAAGGCATGGCCATCACCACCCTGGGATGGTTTGCCGTGGGGGTGTTCGGAGCCCTGCCGTTTTTTTGCAGCGGCGTTTTGAGCTCCCCGGTGGACGCTATCTTCGAGTCCGTTTCCGGTTTCACCACTACCGGGGCTTCGGTCATCCGGGACGTGGAAATCATCCCCAAAGGCCTGTTGTTCTGGCGCAGCCTGACCCACTGGCTGGGAGGCATGGGCATCATTCTCCTGGGCCTGGCCATTCTTCCCTTCCTGGGCGTGGGGGGCATGCAGCTCTACAAGGCCGAGGTTCCGGGGCCGGTGGTGGACAAGCTTCGCCCCCGGATCAGGGATACGGCCATGATCCTCTGGAAGGTCTATGTATTTTTCACCGTGGCCGAGACCATCCTCCTGGCCCTGGGCGGCATGGACCTGTTCGACTCCCTGTGCCACACCTTCGGCACCATCGCTACCGGCGGTTTTTCCACCAAGAACGCCTCCATCGGTTACTATCACAGCGTCTACATCCAGGCGGTGGTCACCGTCTTCATGCTCCTGGGCGGCATTAACTTTGCTTTGCATTTCCAGATGTTCCGGGGCAAACCCCTCACCCTGTGGCGCGACCCGGAATTCCGGTTCTTCATGGGAGTCTTTCTGATCCTGACCGGTATCATCACCTGGAGCAACTACGGCGCCAGTTACCCATCCCTGGGCCGGTCCTTCCAGTATGCCTCCTTCCAGGTTGCCTCCATTCTCACCACCACGGGATATGCCACCGCCGATTTCAAGCTGTGGGGCCCCTTGCCCCAATGCCTCCTGGTCCTGTGCATGTTTATCGGCGGGTCCGTGGGTTCTACCGGCGGCAGCATGAAGTGCATGCGCATTATGGTGGTGGCCAAACATTCCTACCAGGAACTGCTCCGCCTGATCCATCCCCGCATGATCACCAGTCTGAGAATGGGCCGCCAGTCGGTGCCAATGGCGGTGTTGAGCGGTATCTCGTCCTTTGTCATCCTCTTTTTTGGTTTGCTGGCGGTCTCCACCTTCCTGGTGGCCGCCACCGGCATGGATATCGTCACTTCCTTCACCGCGGCCCTGGCCTGCATGGGCAACGTCGGCCCCGGCCTCGGGGCCGTGGGGCCGGCCGACAATTACGCCTGGGTTCCCCCCTTCGCCAAGTGGGTCCTCATCCTGGACATGCTCCTGGGACGCCTGGAGATCTACACGGTGATCATCCTGCTGGTACCGAGGTTTTATAAGAAATAGCGGTCCCGGCGCCAAGCCTTTTTGTCAGTCTGACCCAAGTGCAGGAACTCGTATGTTCGCACATTTAAATAGTTAATGTCTTCTGACTGCAACTTCGTATCAACTATAGTGATTGCCATAAATTCCTTCCGGTTGGAGGTTCTCAAATCCCCCTAAATCCCCCTTTTTCAAAGGGGGGCAGGGGGGATTATAAGGATTCCCATAACGGAAAAAACTTTTGGCAATTGCTCTGGCTGAGGGATTCTATCCTGTCCCAGGCATTGACCTCGGCCGGAACTTCCGCCAGGTGCTGCCGACGCGGCCGCCGGCAGCCCGCACCATCAGAAAATTTCGCGACTGACTCGTCTTGAGGTGGGATTAAGAGGGTGGTTGGCTGAATGCGGTTTATTTCACCTTAAAAGTCACCGTTTTGGTGCCCCCGTCCGAGGTGGAGATGACCAACCGGTAGTCACCCGGCGGCCAGCCTTTGGAGGGTTTGGGGAAGGCGAACGTGTAGGTGACCTCGCCGCTGCCGGTCAAATCTTTGGTGATGGACAGGACTTCCAGGTTCTGCTTCACATAGAAGAGTTGTGTGGTAATTTCTTTCCCTTTGCCCACCCCCGAAATGAGGGCGGTGCCGTGAATTTCAGCGACAGAGCGGGGAAACGTGCTCTGGTGCTTTTCCACTACGCCATTGGCGCCGGCGTGGTCGCTGAGCATAATCACGGCTACCTGACTGGCGGCCTGCAAAGGGGCCGGCGCCGCGGCCATGATGGCCATAAAAATCACCGCCAGGCCTGCCATGAGCCGCGCGGCGCTCCACCGGTCTCTCCTGATGGGGTCTTGGCGAATTTCCTGTTGCATAGTGTTTCTCCTCATGAAAAGTCAGGTAATCGGCACCGTCATGCCGGCCGGTCAACTATCCCGACCCCCCGCATAGTTTAGAAATTACCGCCTCACCCGTCAAGGAGAAAGGTTTGGGTTGAAGCACCGGGAGCTTCCCCCGGTTTTCCACCGCCTGCCAGTCAGACCACGTTGCGTGCAGAGAAGGAACAAATGCTCCCGGATTGTCGGGGCGCACCTACGTGTACGCCCGCCTGTGCGCGGACACTAGAGGGTTTGCCAAAGGTATTTTCCGAGGGCGGTATCATGCTAATCCCCCCTTACCCCCCCTTGGGAAATGGGGGGGAACTATAAGGAATTGCTGCCAAAGTCCCCCTTTGAAAAAGGGGGATTAAGGGGGATTTAAGAACCTCCAAGTGGAAAGAATTTATGGCAAACGCTATAAGTCTGCTCCAACATAACGATAAATTACCGTGATGAGCCCAACTTGAGACCTCTGTGAAAGTCTCTTTCGCTATCCTTCCGCATCAAAATGTAGCCTAGGCGCCCTCGCCTGCGCCTAAATAGAGTATAGACAGCCGAGGGCGGCTATCCTACATGAGACTTTCGCAGGGGTCCCAACTTGGTATCACTCCTTCAAACCCGCGTAGGCCAGGGGCAGGAGGGCCAGGCTGATGGCCCCGGAGACGATGAGCGGCACCTGGTAACCGTAGGCCGCGCCCAGGGGGCCGAAGATCAGGGAGCCGGTCAAGACCCCCAGGGTGGTGGTCAGGGAGATGAGGCTGGCGTTGCCGCCGATGCGGTTAACGTGAAACAGCCGGGTAATGGTGGTGTAGGTTTCCATGAGGATGAGGCCGTCGCCGAAGCCGTGTACCGCCCGCCAGGCAAAGGACCAGGGCAGGACCGGGTAGGTCATCATAATATGCCCGGCGCCGGAGAATATCAGGGCCAGGGTCAAAAAGGTGAGGGGCTTCAGGCGCCCGGCCCAAAAGCGCCCGTAGAGATAGGCGGTCAGGCCCACCACCCCGAACTCCCCGGCCATGTAGCCCCCCACCCCCAGGGGCGACAGCTTCAGATTGTGCTCCAGGAACAGGGCGAGGCTGGTGGCTTCGGCCCCCCAGTGCAGGGTAAAGAGAAAGAGCCAGGTGGCGAAAAACAGTACCGGGGCAGCCAGAAAATCCCGGCCGTATTCAAAAAGGCTGGTGCGCACCCCCCGGGTCAGCGGCAGCCACAACGTCGGGCCAATCAACAGCAGCGCCCCGGCGCTGAACAGTCTCAGGGTAGCGGGGAACTCCAGCCAGTAATACCCGGCCCCCGCCAACAGCGTCCCCACCATCATGCCGCCCATGCGCATGGCATTGTAGTGGCCCAGGCGCCGGGGGACATCCCCGGGGCTTTCCTTGAACAACAGCGTGTCCAACGAGAGCCGGAAGAGTTGGATGCTCAGGCCGAAACCCAAGAAGACCGCCAGGAAGGGCCAGAAATTCACCACCGACGCCAGGCCCCAGAGACTGGCCGCAGTCCCCGCCAGACCCGCCCGGGTGAGAATCCGGGCCGGGTAGCGGTCGCCGATCACCCCCACGGGGAAGGACACCAGGATAGCGTTCAGGCTCAGGACGGCGAAGAGGAGCCCGATCTGCCCCCCGGTGAAATGCAGACTGCCCTTTAAATAGAGCGGGAGAAGAAAATAGATGCTGCCGATGACCGCGGAGTAGACACTGATATAAAAGGGCAGCACAATGATGGGCCGGACTTACAAGGCGTTGCGGTTGAGCCGGACCTCCATGGCCCGGGCCGGGCAGACCGGGCAACACAGCTCGCAGGCGCTGCATTTGCTGGGGTCAAAGAGCACGGCCATTTCCGGCCGCTTGACATAGAGCGCCCCGGTGGGGCAGACCGCGGTGCAGGCGCCGCATTGGTAGCAGGTCTCTTCGTTGCGCCGCACATCCCGGGCCACCCGCTGGACCTTGACCCCCGCCTCCCGGAGGTATTTGAGGCCCCGCCGGAAATTCTTGGGGTGGCCCCTCAGCTCCATGACGATGATGCCCTCTTGCCGGGGGTAGATGGTGGCCTTGAGGAGGTTGAACTCCAGGTCGTAATCTTTGACCAGGCGGTAGATGATCGGCTCATCCACCACCTCCTCGGAAAATCGCAGCACTAACATTTCCGCATGCATGTCCACAACCTCAATAAGCCGTCTCGTGCGAGACCGTTCACGCCTCGCACGCGGCCTGATTTCTTAGATAATCTTAAAAGTAATCTGTTTCACGTAAGATAATACTATGTCAGCTTAATCTTTTGAAGCTCCCTGAGCTTTCTTGGCTAATGGCCCCCCGGCGCCCAAAAAGGGCGGGTCTTGGCAATTTCCATGATTGCGGCCACAAACGTGCCTAAATAATCCTGGTTCCGGGAAACATAGTCCAGGGAAAGACGTTTTTGGAAAAAATCCCCTGAAAACAATTTGACCACATCGGCAAGAGGCATGATGCCTTCTGCGGTAGCGGGATCAAACCTGGCCCAGGTACGGATGTGCTCTTCCGACCGGAAGAGATTCATGGTGCTTCAGGCATGGGGGAGACGGCCCAACCATTGGGAGAATGGCACCGCAACATACCCTAAAGTCTCTTCGGGCGCCACCTGCAATAACCGGCCATCCTGGATCTCAATGTGCACCGGCAAACCGCAATCAAGACACGGGGCGTCAATCTGGACTACCTGCCCCGGAAAAAGCCAGCAAACTGCCAGCGACTCGAAACCTCATTGGCCAAACCACTTTTGCTCCCCATTCACCGTGATTCGATATTGGCTGGGGAGATTGCTGAACGGCGCAAAACTGCTGATATAATCCGTGTCGGGAAATAGCCAAATTCCAGGAATTCCCAGGGACGCCAGGTCATGAAGAGCCTCGCGGGCTTCCTCAACCGGAACTTTCAGCTCCGCGGCTAACTCCGTGTAGTGCGGCGCCTGACCCGACTGCACCATTCGTGTCACAATGGCGTGGTAGAGTTTATCCAGAAGGCTTGCTGCACTCATGGTTCCTCTCTCCCCTGGTTAACCTTATGAGAGCATTCAATAAATTATACCAGAATTCGTCCCTTCCTCAAACCAGCCCGCCGAAGCGGCGCTCCCAGGCGGTCCTCAAAGTGATGAGCGGTGCCTCCAGGAGTGTTCGCCCGCGGCGGATAATCTTGAAGATTGGGTCTGTCTGTACCTGCCCGATCAACGCCAGCGGTTGCCCGGCAAAGAGTTCTTCCAGGCGGCCGGCGTCGGCCGGGTCCACGCTCACCAGAAAACGCCCGGCCGATTCGGCGTAGAGACTGGCGTAATCCGGCGACTCCGGCGCCACCCGGCTCAGGTCCACCTCCAACCCCAGCCCCGCCGCCAGGCTGCACAGAACCAGGTGCACCCCCAGACCCCCCCGGTAGAGGCCGTGGGCCGAGGCCAGCAGTTGCCGCTGCCCGGCCTCCTCCATGAGGCGGTAGTAAGCCAGGAAGGCGTCGGGGTTAACCTGGGGGACGCTCAGCCCCACATACCCCAGCATCTCGTAGAATTCCGAGCCGCCCAATTCCGCCCGGGTGTCGCCCACCAGGTAAATGAGGTCGCCGGGCCGCTTCCACTCGAGGGTCAGGGCGCGCTTAAGGTCAGCCAGGACGCTCACCGCCGTGAACCACAGGGTGGGCAGGCCGCTCACCCGGTGCATTTCCCCAAACGCCCCGGGCAACAGGCCGTCCACGTACATGCTGTCCTTGCCGGACAGCAAGGGGATCTGGTAAGCCTGGCACATATCCTTGAGGGCCAGGCAGGCCCGTACCAGTTGCGCCGCTTTAAACTCGCCGTCGGGGTTGTGCCGGGGATGGTACTCGACGCTGGGCCAGCAGAAGTTGTCCACCCCGCCGATGTGGGACAGGCTCCCTCCCACCGCCAACAGGCGCCGCACCGTCTCGTCCATGGTCACCGCGGTCATGTGGTAGGTGTCGATGGCGCGAGTAGGCCGGGTTCAGGGCCAGGCTCAGGGCCAGCCCGCGAGGCGAATCCGGCCGGGGCCGCAACACCGCCGCGTCTCCGGGGACCGGCGCCGCCGCGCCCACCAGGGGTTTAATGCACGCTGGCCCCCTGCACTTCGTGATCGTACTGCCGGGTGATCCACTCCCGGGAGCAGATATTGGGGCGGTCCAGCATGGCGAGAAGCGCCCCCAGGTGATCGGCGGGATCACTCAGGACCGGCTCGCTCAGCCGGCTCGAAGGCGGCAGCCACCGGGCCTGGAACTCCCAGGGGGGAAAATCCTCATCCAGAAACGACAGGTCAATATAAGCCGCGGTGCGCCCCTGGTATTTGACGTCCAGGATACCCGTATCGGTGTAGCGGCCCATAACGGTGGCCTCCACCGCGTGCTTGCCGGCCAGCCGCTTGAAGCTGGCCTCGTGCTCCGGGGCCACGGCCACCACCATGCGCTCCTGGGATTCGGACACCCAGATTTCCCAGGGCTCCAGACCCTGGTATTTCAGGGGCATCGCGGCCAGCTCGATCTCGCCGCCGCCGGCCATCCCGCATGATTCCCCCACCGCCGACGACAGCCCGCCGCCGCCGCAGTCGGTAATGAAGGTGATGAGGCCCTGGTCCCGGGCCTCCAGGAGAAAATCGTGCATGTTCTTCTGGGTGTAGGGGTCGCCGATCTGGACGTGGCCCGCCGGGGTGCCCGGGGACGACACTTCCGAGGAGGCGGTCACCCCGTGAATCCCGTCCTGGCCCACCCGGCCGCCGCAGGTGACGATCAGGTCGCCGGGCCGGGCCTTCTTCTCGGCCCCGGGCTTGCCGTTGATCTCGTTGGGCAGAAGTCCCGCCGCGGCCACGAACACCAGGCACTTGCCCAGGTAGGACGGATCAAAGTAGAGGGCGCCGCCCACGGTGGGCACCCCGCTCTTGTTGCCGCCGTCCTTGACGCCATTCGATGACGCCGTCCAGCAGCCGCCGGGGGTGCAGCCGGGGTTTCAAAGGCCCGGCATAGTCCCGGGGGCCCACGCAAAAGCCGTACATCCCGGCAATGAGGCGGGCGCCCTGGCCGGTGCCCAGGGGGTCCCGGTAGACCCCGACGATGCCGGTGAGGGAACCGCCGTAGGCCTCCAGGTTGGAGGGGGAATTGTGGGTCTCGCCCTTGATCACGTAGGAAAACTCGTCGTCGAACCGCCCCACCCCGGCGTTGTCCCACAAAACCGACACCACCCAGTCCTTGTGCCGGGCAATCTCCCGGGTAGGCGCCTCGATGCACACCTTGAAGGGGTTGTCCAGGGTGAAGGTCTCGCCGGTGGCCTCATCCCGGTAGAGGAACCGCCCCCTGAAGGTGTTGTGGTTGCAGTGGTCGCTCCGGGCCTGGGCCAGGTACTCCAGTTCCACGTCGGTGGGGGCGGACAAATCCACCGCGGCCCGCCGGGCCAAAACCTCCGGGCGCTGAAAGTAATCGAGGATGACCGGCAGGTCGGCATCCCGGAGGGCCAGGTGGCGCTGGCGGCTCAGTTCCCTGAGCTCCTCCGGCGAGGCGATCTCAAAGGCCTCCACCGCCGGGGTGCGGGCCAACTCCACCCGGGGCAGGATAATCCCCACCCCCGGGCCCGCGTCCCAGGTCTCCCGGGAAAATATCCGGAATTCCTGGACCATGTCGTTGGCCAGGAGTTCTTTGGCCAGGGCCGCGACGTGGGCCTCGGTGAGGCCCTCACCGGTCAGGAGGAAGAGCTTGGAGGTATAGACCGCGGCCGCATCCGGCAGCGGCTGCCCCAGATAAGCCTTGATGGCTTCCAGGGCCACGCCCCCGGCCGTATCCCGCACCCCGGGCTTGAAGCCCACCCAGATGGCCCAGTTAAAATCCCGGGCCAGGGGTTCAAACCCGGATATCTGGGTGGTGGGGTGGGTGAAGACGTCGGTGCGGATCGCCTCCAGGGCCTCCCGCGCCAGGTCCACATCCAGCATCAGGACCCGCAGCACCCTGACGGCCGTGAGGTCGAGGCCGAAATATTCCCGGGCCTGGCGCCGCACCGCCTCGCCTTCGGCGTCAGTCAGGTCCGGGTGCCAACCGATTTCCAGCCGCACTGCCATAGCTCTCCCCAAAAGTTCAGTGAATTAATGGAGAAAATATACCACCCGGTGAACCGGATAGAAAGGGGAAGATGTCATGCCCCGGATTTAAGGCAATCGTGTGATGATTCACCGTGAATATGGCATTAGTCGGTTTTTATGGCGGTGAATCGAGGCAGGATTCTCATGCGGGTGTCCTCCAGCACATCGGCGGCGTCCCTGCCGGCGTGGGCCGCCGACACCCCTACCATCAGCAGATTATCCACAAAAATCTCCCTAACCCCGCCTTTCCAGGGTATCGCCACGGTCCGGGTGACGTTAATAACCGCCATATAGGAGTCTCCCGGGATGCCCTCGGCATAAATCCGGAGCACCAGGCGGGGGAGAGCGGAGCTGCTGAGCCGGAATTGATCGGCGCGATTGATCCGGCTTTTTAAAGACTCGACAAAAATCCGGCCGATTTTGCTTTTGCCGTCCGCTAATCTGAACTTCAATTCCACCGGCGCCCGTGGATCGGCCTGGCCCCAGACCAGGGTCGGGCCCAAGAGGATGGCGGCCACCAACCCGAAGCACAGGCGCCGCCACCTACCCGGGAGTTGTCGCTGCCTCGGTTGCATAGTTCCATCTCTGTCGGCCGTGGCATGTCCCACCGCGGCGGCCACCTCTCGCCCCTCAGATCCCGGAACGGATGCGGTCAATGAGCCCGGTGGTGGAGTAGCCCGGCACAAACGGCAGGGCCACCACCCGGCCGCCCCGGGCCAGGACCACTTCCCGGCCCACGATCTCGTCAAGCCGGTAGTCGCCGCCCTTCACCAGGATGTCGGGTTGAAGGAGGGTGACCAGTTCTAACGGCGTGTCTTCGCCAAACAACACCACCCGGTCCACGCAGGCCAGGGCCGCCAGGACCCGGGCCCGGTCGGCCTCCGGGGTAAAGGGGCGGTCGCCGCCTTTCCCCAGGCGCTGAACCGAGGCGTCGGTGTTGACCCCGACGATGAGGGCGTCCCCCAGGGCCCGGGCCGCCTCCAGGTAGCGCACATGGCCCAGGTGCAGGAGGTCGAAGCAGCCGTTGGTGAAGACCACCTTGCGGCCCGCGCTCTGCAACTCCTTGACCCACCGGGCCGCGGCCTCCCAATCCACCACCTTATGGCTGGTGCTGCATGTAGTCATAAAATCTCATGTTAGCAGGCAAATTTGTGGTGCGCCGTGCGCACCCTGCATAAAATTCATGTGGGTGGCACAGGCGTCTCGCCTGTGCAGCCGCCGGCTAAACTGTCATCCCTGTCTAAAGCCAATCCCAGGCATGAAAGGCCTTGTAGGGGCGGTTCGCGAACCGCCCCTACGGGTGACTTGCGCAGCAAAGCCTGGGGATTGAAAGATATTGATAAGATTCAACTCAATATCAATCATACCTGACCCGCGCCACGGTGAGCACCTCCACCTGCCGGGCCCCGGCTTTA
>CAVXZU010000030.1:0-21041 GCA_963766185.1 uncultured delta proteobacterium
TACTTAGGGAAAGACTTGCCAACCAAAGACTCCGGTAAGTCCATCCCGGCAAGACCAACAAGGAGAATGATATGAGTACGAAATTATACGTGGGCAACCTGGCCAACGTGACGACCGAACCCCAGTTAGAGGCTTTTTTTGCCGAGGCCGGCGAAGTGCTCTCGGCCAAGATCATCACCGACCGGCAGACCGGTCAGCCCCGGGGCTTCGGCTTTGTGGAGATGGAGACCAAGCTGGAAGGCGAGAAGGCCATTTCGATGTTCAATGGCCAGGATTTAGACGGGCGCCCCCTGACCGTCAACGAAGCCAAACCGCAACAAAAAAGCGGCGGCGGTGGCGGTTACCGGCATTAACCGGTCCCAGGCGGCCCGAGGTGGGCAACTCCACTTCTGACCCCGTGACTTACCAGTAGTCAAGAGGCGGCCTCCGGGCCGCCTTTCCTCATTAATACCGTGTTCGTCATGGAGGGGCGGGGTTTAAACCCGCCCTTACGTGTGATATCAATAGATTATCCGATTTGTTTGTCTCATTTCAAAGCGACCATGGTACAAGAAGCGCCTGGGGCATTGATACCGAGTTGAGACCCCTGCGAAAGTCTCATGTAGGATAGCCGCCCTCGGCTGTCTATACTCTATTTAGGCGCAGGCGAGGGCGCCTACGCTACGTTTTGATGCGGAAGGAGAGCGAAAGAGATTTTCGCAGAGGTCTCGAGTTGCGATGAAAAGGCAATTATGTGCAGACGCAGGCTTTACCGGGAAACTTCAAATCCCCCTCAATCCCCCTTTAAAAAAGGGGGACTTTACCCGCAATTCCTTATAGTTCCCCCCTTTTCTCCAGGGGGGGTAGGGGGGATTAGAATAATGCCGCCATCGGTAAATACTTTTGGCATTCGCTAGAAGTCCTGGTCATAAAACCGCTTAACTCTGATTGCTGAATTTATGCTGGGAAGCATTGGGGGCGGGAGAAAATATTCTCTCAGCTGATTTCGGCGTCGGTGAGGTAGCAGGCGGGGTCCGGGGCCCAGAGGTCCCCGGTAAGCGCTTCGGCCCGGACCCGGAAGTTGCCGCCGCAGACGTCCAGCCAGCGGCACCCGGCGCAGCGGCCGGTGACATAGCGTTTCTTGTCTTTGAGGCGGGCCAGGAGCGGGTTGGACAGATCCGTCCAGATCTGGCTGAAGGGGCGCTCCCGGACGTTCCCGAAGGACTCGTGGCGCCAGAACTGGTCGGCGTGAACCTGTCCGTCCCAACTGACGCAGCCGATGCCCCGGCCCGAATTGTTCCCTTCGTTCATCTTCAGGAGTTCCAGCACCTCCGCCGCCCGGGCCGGGTCTTCCTGGAGCAGCTTGAGGTAGATGTAGGGGCCGTCGGCGTGGTTGTCCACCGTCAGCACTTCCACGGGTTTGCCGGCGTCAAAGAGGCGCCGGGTGCGGGCGCAGATCAGGTCCACCAGTTCCCGGGTCTGGACATGGGTCAGCGCCTCCTCCACCAGCTTGCTGCCCCGGCCGGCATAGACCAGGTGGTAGAAGCAGATGCGGGGAATGTCATACTCTTCCACCAGGTCGAACATGGCCGGCACTTCTTGATAATTGAGCCGGCTCACCGTGAAGCGCAGTCCCACTTTGAGGCCCACCTCCTGGCAGTTCCGCACCCCGGCCATGGCCGCGGCAAAGGCCCCGGTTTCTCCCCGGAACCGGTCGTGGGTGGCCGCGGTGCCGTCCAGGCTGATCCCCACGTAAGACAGGCCTAAGTCGCGCAACTCCCGGGCCCGCTCCCGGTCGATGAGGGTGCCGTTGGTGGAAATCACCGCCCGCATCCCCTGGGCCACGGTAAACGCCACCAGGGCCGGGAGGTCGGGCCGCATCAGGGGTTCGCCCCCGGAAAACAGCACCACCGGCACCCCGAAATCTTTCAGGTCCCGGAGCAGGGCCAGGCCTTCGGCGTGCCCCAGTTCGTCCGGCGCCGCGCCCGCGGTGGCCTTGGCGTAACAGTGGAGGCACTTGAGGTTGCACTGCTTGGTGACGTTCCAGACCACCACCGGCTTTTTGTCCGACGAGAACTGGAGGAGGTGGGAAGGCAGGTCCATGGCCCGGCGGTCCCGGTACCGCAGCACATCTCCGGCTTCTACGGCGCCGCAATAGAGTTTGGAAACTCCGATCATGGAGGTGGTCTACTCTCTGAAAAGGGTGGTCTGGTAGTGTTCCCGGATGACCCGATTGAGATAGGTATCGAGGTCGCAGAGGGCCTCCCGGGTCAGGATGAACTGGTCCTGGGAAGTGCGGTCCCGCACCAGTTTCAGGGCGTATTCCAGGTCCTGGGCCATCTCCTGGCAGACGGCCAGGGCTGAGGTCTCCCGGGCCACGGCCTGCTGGAGAATTTCATCCACGGCATCCGGTTCAAAATGCAGTTCGATCCCGTGGTTGTTCAGGAACATTTCCGCGAAGCGGCACACCTGGTCATAAAGCCGGGCCAGATCGTCAATCGCGGTTTTCAAGTCACAGTCCCAGTGATGGTACTGGTGGGCCAGCAATTCCACCCTGGCCTCGGTGAGAGGCAGTTGGTAGCGGTTGAGCAACTCCGATTCCCGGCGCCAGATCGACTCTTTCAGGACTCCCCGCTCCTTATCGGCCGCCTGGCCGAACCTCGCCGGTGAGATCAGGGGCCTCGGGGTCAGCCAGCAGGCGGTCCAATTCCGCCTCGGGGTTCATCACCAGTTCCGGCGTGACCACGACGTGACTGACCTGGGTGGAAGGCAGCCGTTTTTCGAACTGGATGAGCACCCGTTCGATGACGCTTACCAGGCCCCGGGCCCCGGTTTTCTCGATGGCGGCCTGGGTCGCCAACATCTCCAGGGCTTTGTCCTCAAAGGCGATGTCGATGCCGTAAGCCTGGAAGTCCCGCTTTTTACTGGTGATGATGGGATTGTTGGGGTTTTGCAGGATCGCATAGAGGTCAGCCGGCGTTGAGTTCCTCCAACACCGCAATCACCGGCAGGCGCCCGACAAATTCCGATTCAAACCCAAACTTGATCAGGTCTTCCGCGGTCACGTGCTTGAGAAAAGTCCGGTCCAGCTCCCGGGAGGTCATGTCGCCCCGGAAGCCGATCTCCTGCTTGCTGATGCGCTCCTTGACCATCTTGTCCAGGCCGTTGAAGGCGCCGCTGACGATGAACAGGATGTGCCGGGTATTGAGGGTGCGCTTATCCTTTTTGCCGGTGCGGCGGTAGTGCTCGATGGCCTGAATCTGGGAGACCGGGTCATGGGCCACCTTCAGCTCCACCTCCGTCTCTTCCATGGGCTTCAGCAAGGCCCGCTGGACCCCGGTGCGGGACACGTCCGGCCCGCCCCAGGCGTGCCCGGAAGAGGCAATCTTGTCGATTTCGTCGATATAGATGATGCCGTATTGAGCCAGTTCCAGGTCGTCGCCGGCGGCGTAAACCAGGTCCCGGACCAGGTCTTCCACGTCCCCGCCCACGTAGCCGGTTTCGCTGAACTTGGTGGCATCGCCCTTGATGAAACGGCACCCCGATCTTCTTGGCAATGAGTTTGACCAGGTAGGTCTTACCCACGCCGGTGGGGCCGATCAGGATAATGTTGTTCTTGATGGAGCCCACTCCGGGTTCCGGGTCCCGGCCCAACTCCAGGGAATGGCGAATCCGGTTGAAATGGGTGCAGACCTTGGTGGCTAAAACACTCTTGGCCAAATCCTGCTTGATCACGTACTCATGCAGATAGGCTTCCAATTCCTCCGGTTTCAAGTCGAATTTAATCCGCCCGAGGCTGTCCCCCTTGCCCTGACCTTCGCCGTCTATCTCGGGTTTGGCTACCCAGTGCGGCGCCATGACTTTGATCCGGCTGCCATATTTTTTGGTGAGGTAATCACTCAGCTCTTTTTCCAGTTCTTTGGGGTCGGGGATTTTTTCCATAGGATTGAGTGCCTGCCAGGCTGGCCCGGTAATGTTCAGCCCGCCGGTTGTTTTCGTAAATTATAACCCTACTGCCGTGGGGGTGCAAGGTCAGCGGTAATACGCCTGACATTGAATATATTTGCCGGAATGACCGATAAGTTTTTGCGGTGGAGGTTGCTATGGACGGGTTCGAGGAGATTTTTCGGCGCCAAGGGCTGCCTGAGGCTGGAAGCGTGGTGCGCTGCCGCAAAACTAACTCCCTGTGGCGGGTTATGGTACGGGAAGTATGGCGCTGGGTTGAAGAACCTGGGGAGCGCGATGCAGCCCTGGTGGTGCCCTCGTTCTACCTCAGTTTTTGGCGCATTGAAGCCGGGGTGCCACCAGGGGTCGGACAAATGTTGGGACACCTTTATCACCCCGACGACAACCGTTTCGCGGCCAACTGGGAAATCGTCACCTACCACTGACCCGCGGTGCGAGGGTTCAGGCGGGCCTTGCCATCGGACGAGTCCCTGGAGGTAATCTCTGCATCCCCCCATGCCCGGGGGAATTGGTGATTACGGTCCTTGCTGCGCCTGGCGGGCTGGCCTTACCGCGGTTTATTGCCTAATCGTATATAGTATCATGTTTCGGAAGTAGCTTCAAAAAGTCAGGGTCTTAAAATTCCCCCATCAAGGGGGAGGGCAAAAGAGGTGTTTCTTTTTTAAGGTTTTCCAGAAACACTAGAACCTGTTGCAAAACCTGTCTTACGCTGAAAAGATTTTCTCTCAACCGATGGAGGGATGGAAACGGGAGTTTTAAGTCCCCCTTTTTTAACGGGGGATTATTAGGCGCTTATTAAATCCCCCCTGCCCCCCTTTAGAAAAGGGGGGTGATTCTTTCCCAGCTTAAGCTCCTCTGGTTGAGGCAACATGACGCTTAAAATCGGTTTTGAAATGACTTCTACACTTAGGTCGGCTTTCCTTTAAAGAGTTGCCCCGCGCCTTTCTTCACCCCGCAACCGCACTCTTAGCCCCGGGAGAACCGGGACTCATCTTCCCTGAAAGCCGGGGCCCGGCCTGATACCGGCGGCGTCTACCCCGATGAAGACCTGGGTGGCGTCGATCTCACGATTTTTAGCCATCACTCCCACTCCCAGGTGGGTATAACCCGGTCCAAGAATATTTTCCCGATGTCCCGGACTGTCCATCCAGCCGGCCATAATCTTCCGGGCCAGGGAGTAAACCTGCCTGGGGTCATAGCCGTTGCCGGTCCAGATGTTTTCCCCCCAGCTCCGGGCGGCGAGATTGGCAGGCAGTCGCTCCTTTAACGTGCGTCCCTCCGGGTCGGCATGGCTGAAGTAATGGCGGTTCAGCATATCGGCGCTATGGCGTCGAGCCGCCTCCCGGCACACCTCATCCTCCAGCAAAACGGGTAAGCCATGGCGCCGGCGGATGTCGTTGGTCATGGTCACGATCGCCGCTTCCACCCCCGGGAGATTAACGGGGAGGGACCGGGTCGCCGGCTGAAGCTGGCCGCTCCTATGGCCGCTCCACTGGGCCGACGCCGGGACCCAGGAGAACAGGACCACCAGGGAAAAAACCGCCGCCAGCGCCCGAGCCCCGCCAGGTTGCCTGATTAAACCGATTCTGATCACCTGCCACCTCCGGGCCGGAGGACGAAGTCGTCTCTGCCCCTGATCATCATATCGGTTTTCCTGGCAAAGAAATTATTCTGCGGGTTTCGGGCAGGTATTCGGGACCAGAGGCATCCCGGCCCGGGTCCGGCTTCACGTATCCCGCGGTGGAGGATTTGACGGCCCAGGCCCCCGGAATGGCCGGTGGTCTCATGGGGCGCTGAATCCGGGGATAAGGCCCGGCACCCTCATTTTCCCGAATGGCCCACCAGTTGTAAGTCGCCGCCTTTTGAGAACCGGGAGAGTAGCGGTCAAACCGGGGGACCTTTACCGCCCTTCTCAAAAAGATCCCAGATCGCCCGGGGGGAGCGATCTGGGAACGTACAGCGCTTGAAGGACTACTCCGGATGCTTTTTCTCACCAGGAGGAGTCTTCTTAGTCCTGCTCGGGGCCGGACCTCTGGCTTGCGGGGCATGCCCGCCAGGAGCGGTGGTTGCAGGTCTCCGTACGGCCGGACCCGTGGCTCCAGGGGTATGGCCTCTGGTCGGGGTGGTTCCCCGGGTATACCCGCCAGGACCTGCGGTTCCAGGTTTACGTACGGCCGGACCGGTGGCTCCAGGCGCATGACCCCTGGTCGGGGTGGTTCCCGTGCCTCTCACGGCTGGGCCGGTGGCTCCGGGGGTATGGCTGCCAGGACCGGTGGTTCCCCGAGTATAACCGCCGGGGCCAGTGGTTCCAGGCCTCCGTACGGCCGGGCCGGTGGCTCCGGGAGTATGGCTGCCAGGACCGGTGGTTCCCCGGGTATAGCTCCCAGGGCCGGTGGTTCCAGGCCTCCGTACGGCCGGACCGGTGGCTCCGGGAGTATGACCTCTCGTCGCGGTGGTTCCGGGTCCTCTCACGCCAGCACCGGTGGCCCCGTGAGGACGAACGCCATGGAATCCCTGGTTCCAACCTCCCCCCTGGCCGCGATGGTGGACATTATAGAACCTCTGGTCATAATGCTGACCAGCGCGGTGCCCGCGGTAATAGGGATACTTTTTCTCAAAATTCTGCCAGTAGTGAGGATGCTGTTGATACCAGACCTGATACCGCGGCGCATACCAGGTAGTGGGTCTGACAACATAGGTAACCGGATAAGAGTAATACGGGGCCCACCCATATTGGTTGCCGAAGAAATTATACAGCACACCATTTAAAAACCAATCGCCCTGATAATAGGTCCAAGGCGTATTAGCCCCAACCCACGGGTTCGCATAAGGATTCTGGGGCGGGGGTTGATAGTTATAGCCTCCCTGAGCCTGATAGCCGCCTCCATAACCCTGATCATACGAGGGGCCGCCCATCTGGGGCCCTACGCATCCAGCCAACAAAATTGCCAATGCAAAAACTAAGCTTAGCCGCTTCATATGTGCCTCCACAAATTGCCTGCGATTCGCCAAATGATCTCTGGCGTCCTTTCTTCATCTAAGAGCGTTTTGATAGCTTGGAACCTAACGCCACAGTTGCCGATGTCAAGTCCATCACCGCAATGGTGTTTTCAGCCCTTTTTCAGATCCCTGCAAAAAGAGGGCAATTCCGCTTTATCAACCGGATTAAAGAGCCAAAAATTATTCCCGGAATTTCCTGATCTGCTAACTTAGATGACATTAAGTCTGAAAAAGTTAATAATCCAAATGATATTTGCACCCCCCTCGACCTCCTGCCTCGAATTTAAGCGTGCCCGGCCGGACCTCGGCGCATTTTCCGTCCCGTCCTCCATAGCAGGTAATCCGGCCAGGCCGCCTTTTTTCTAAAGAATAGTTGACCCGGTCCCGACTTCGGCCCACAATAGCAGGTACCGGGAAAATTTGCCATGGCAGGCGGACCGGGCGCCCAATTTGACCGAGGGAGGGACATGGACTCTGCTTTCCTGAAAGCCCTGGCCCAGGCCCGGCCTGATCCAGGCGGTGGCGCCGCCGCGGCCCACAGCGCCGCCCTGGGCCTGGCTCTGCTCGAGAAAGTGGTCCAACTGGAGCAGCGACGCCGCCCCCCGGTGGGAGAGCCCGAACCTTTCTGGAGTGATCTCCTGGCGCAGGTGCGACTGGTGGCCGCGGGGCTCCGGCGGTTGCAGGCCGAGGATGTCGAGGCTTATTTTCAGTTCACCCGGGCCCGGGCCCAAGGCGACCCCAACGCCCTGGCCGCGGCCCTCGACGAGGCGGTGGCCTGCCCCCTGAGGATCATGCAGCAGGCCCAGGAAGGCTTGTGCTTGCTTGGCCGGGGTGGGGCCCGGTGCCGGCCTCACCTCGTATCGGACCTGCTGGTGGCCTGCGAGCTGTTGGGCGCCGCGTTTCGGGGGGCGCACCACATCGCCCGGGCCAATCTGCCCCTCATGGAGCAGGACCCGCGGCGGGCCGATCTGGGCCGCAAACCTGACCCACACGCTGGCTGCCCTGGAGGTCCGAGTTTCAGCAGGTGCAGGCCGGGCTCCTGGCAAGGAAACCATGTCTCTGATCATTGCCGCGGACAACCTCAACATCCTCAATCCCGTGGTGGCCCGGGCCCTGGATGGACTCGACCCCCGGCCTCTCCAGGAACTGGCTCGCCGCGTTGAGCAGGCCGGGGCCAACCGCATCGACATCAACCCCGGGTTTCTGCCGCCCCGGCGCCACGACCGCATGGCCTTCATGGTGGAAGCGGTGCAGCAGGTCACCAATCTCCCCCTCATCCTGGACAGCCCCGACGCCCGGGTATTGGCCCGGGGTCTGGCCGTGGCCGATAAGCCCCCCATCCTCAACGCCTGTACCCTGGAGCCCGACAAACTCCGGGAGATCCTGCCCCTGGCCGCGGCCCACCAGACCGACCTGGTATTTTTGCTCCTGGATGCCCGCTCCCGTCCCGCCGCCTCCCTGGAAGGCAAGATCACCCTGGCCCTGGAACTCCGGGAACACGCCCTGGCCGCGGGCTTAACCGATGCCCGGTTGATTTTCGACCCGGTCCTGCCCAACCTCACCTGGCCCGACGCCTGGGCCCAGACCGGAGAAGTCGTCAAGACCGTGCGGCTGTTGCACGGGGGCGAACTCTGGGGAGAGCCGGCCCGGACCATGGCGGGGCTCTCCAACCTGAGGAGCGGGCTCAGAGACACCTATCCCCTCCGGGTGGAGGAGGCCGCCCTGGGGGTCCTGGCCGGGGCCGGGCTCAGCTTCGCCCTGGTGGACGTCTTGCAGCCCGGGCTGATGGAGACGGCACGACTACTTCAACAGATTACGTGAGGTGTCATGTCTACTTTTGAAAAACATTGTGAAGAATCTGAAAGATTATTTGGTCAGACTTTCGAACACGTACATCTTTGGCTGGCAAAATTAGGGTTTTCCTTATTTAGCACGAGGATCGGATTGGATGCAAAATGAGGCTAAAGCTCTGTTGGCATAGAGGGATAAGCGTGAAAAGCATCCTGATAGTGTCTATGGCAGTCTGCCTGCTCACGAGTAATATCCTCTTCATGGTCACGCGCGCCTGGTCGTTTACCTCGAACGCGCCATCGTCAATCGCACGGGGTCCCCAGGCGATCCGTCCGTCATCTCCCGGGGTGATCCTGACCTGTTTCCGGGCAGGATTTCGAGCTGGTCTGCAGCCTATCCGGCGCCACGGACCCCGTGTCCTATGTCTGGGAGTGTCCCCTCCGGCATGGCGTCTGGGCAGGGAAACCCGTGACCATACGTAGGTCCCCTCATGGGCGCCCCCCATACCGTAGCATGGTGATGGAAAAACTCATCGTCTTGGGGGCTCGCATGGTCCTGCTCTTTGGCTATTGCGGCTCCCTGCAGTCCGATGTCAGAATCGGCGACTTGTTCGTGCCGACCGACGCGGTGAGCGGCGAGGGCACCTCGCAGTACTATAAGGAGAACCTGGCAAGATCGGTTAATAAATTGATTAACGAATGGGGGAAAAAGAATATTTTAGATTGATTATGGAAATAAATGGAGCAATCATCAGGTAAAAATAGCAGTAAATCATTTTACTAATAGCCTTCCAGGTAATATTAATGATTAAATATTACCTCTCCAAATTCAAAATCCTTTCTGGCCTCCAATGCACCAAGCGGCTCTCCCTGGAAGTTCATCAACCGGCGTTGGCAGAGGCAAGCCAGGACCAGCAAAAGGCTTTAATTTCGGGAATCAGATGGAATAGAGGGACAGTGTGGCTTATAATGACACGAATTTTCGCATGCGGATATCCTTGGATATCCCCTGGTGCATTGTCCCCCTGCTATTGCCAAAAAAATATTGACATAGAAATTCAGCAAAGAGGAAATTGTCATCCACCGCCCCTTAGGTAATCTCACCGGCTTAAAAACCCATCAAACCCGGGCCCTGGAGCGCCTGTACCGCCGCAAGGTGCCGCCGGCCCAACTGGTTACTCCGGAGTTGGCCCGGCAGCTGGCCGAAATTTCCGGCGAGGTCCGCCGGCAGATCGGGGTCCTGGTGGACCGCCAGGGCGTGGTGGCCTACGTCATCGTCGGGGACGCCAAGGGCCTGGTCATCCCCACCCTGCCCCGGGAGCGGGGCGTCAAGGGCCGCCTCAAGGGCCTCCGCCTGATCCACACCCACCTGGACTTAAGCCCCCTGAGTCATGACGACCTCATGGACCTGGCCTTGCTGCGCCTGGACGCGGTGGCCGCCCTCAGCGTCGCCGGCGGCCAGCCGGGGGCCATCGAGATCGCCCACCTCCTGCCCCAGCCGGTGGACGGCCAGAGTTGGGCCGTCATCAAGGCCCGCCAGGTGGGCGCCCTGAACCTGGATTTCGAAGCCCTGATGGCTTCCCTGGAAGCGGAATTTTCCCGCCTGGCGTCCGCCGGGGCAGGGAAAACCCTCGAACGGGCCATCCTCATCGGGGTCACCGGGCGCAGTCGCGTTGCGGCCGAGGATTCCCTGGCGGAGCTTACGGAACTGGCCCGCTCCGCCGGCCTGAACGTGGCGGATACCATCCTGCAGCGCCGGCCCCGCTTCGACTCCCGCTTCCTCATGGGCAAAGGCAAGCTTTCGGAACTGGTCATCCAGGCCCTCCAGCAAGGGGTCGACATGCTGGTGTTCGACGCCGAACTCAGCCCCTCCCAGGTGCGCTCCATCACCAACTTCTCCGAACTCAAGGTCATTGACCGCACCCAGCTCATTTTAGACCTCTTTGCCCAGCGGGCCCGGAGCCGGGAAGGCAAACTCCAGGTGGAGATGGCCCAGGTAAAGTATCTCCTGCCCCGGCTGGTGGGCAAAGGCGACGCCCTCTCCCGGCTCATGGGCGGCATCGGCGGCCGGGGCCCCGGCGAATCCAAGCTCGAGATGGACCGCCGCCGCCTCCGGGAGCGCCTCCACCGGCTCCAGCAGGACCTGTCCCGGATCAGGAATGAACGGCGGGAGCGGCGTCAGCCCCGCCGGCGTCAGAGCCTCCCGGTCCTCTCCATCATCGGCTACACCAACGCCGGGAAATCCACCCTGTTCAACGCCCTGACCCACGCCGCGGTCCTGGCCGAAGACCGGCTCTTCGCCACCCTGGACCCCACCAGCCGCCGCCTCCGCTTCCCCAAGGAAAGGGAGGTGATCATCACCGATACGGTGGGGTTCATCAAGAACCTGCCCAAGAACCTCATGGAAGCCTTCAAGGCCACCCTGGAGGAACTGGAGGACGCCGACCTCCTCATCCACGTGGTTGACCTGAGCAACCCCCGCTTTATCGAGCAGATGGCCACGGTGGACGATATCCTGACGTCCCTGGCCCTCCAGGACAAGCCGGTGCTGCTGGTCTTCAACAAAAAGGACCTGGTGGACCCCAGCCTGGCGGCCCTGCAGTGCCGCATTCATCACGGGGTGGCCATCTCGGCCCTGAAAGACGCCACTTTACCGCCCCTCATCGCCCGCCTGGAGGCCAAAGTCGAGGGACTGCCGGCCCGCCGGGGAACCGCTCACCCCGAGGCCGAACCCGGGGAACCTAGCGATGGGTTAAGGGACGAGGTAAGATGAACCGGGCCCGGAGGCGGAAAAAAACCCCCAAGTCCCGGAAACCCAAAGGCGCGGCCCGGGGCGGCCGGCCTGCGGCCCGGGTCAATCCAAGCATCGCCGCCGCGGCCCAAGACAACGTGGTGGAGATTATCGGCCAGGGCCGGGTGCCCGAGCGGGCCTTGGAAATCGCCTTCAGCGCCTTTTTTCTGGCCGATCACCTGACCCGGCGCTGTGAAGCGGAACAGGAACTCCCCCAGCCCGTCGCCTGCCGGGAAGAGTGCGATGCCTGCTGCTATAATCGGGTGGAGCTGACGCCGCCGGAAGCCCTGATCATCGCCCACCATATCGCCGGGAATTTTTCCGAAGCCGATAAAGAGGCGGTGCTGGCCAACCTGGCCCGGAACCTGGCTCGAACCCAGGGCAAAAGCCCGGCCGCGGTCGCCGGGATGCGGGCCGAGCTGCCCTGCCCCCTGCTCAGGGACCGGAGGTGCTCGGTTTACCCGGTCAGGCCCCTGGTATGCCGGGCCATGCACGGGCTGGACCGGGAGCGCTGCGCCGGGGAACTCAGCGCCGGCAGCCTGGCGGCCAGCACCTACTACGCCCACCGCCACGAAATCGCGGTGTCGGTGAGCGCCGGCCTCATGGAAGGGTGCCGGGCCGCGGGCTTACAGTCCCGGCCGCTTAACCTGGCCCAGGCCCTGGACGATTTTTTCAGCCAGGAAAACCCGGTGGAACGATGGATATCCGGCGAAGAGGTGTTCCGGCCATAACCCGGACAAGCCGGGGCCAGGTCTCCGGCTCACATGGCCAGACCCCGAGGCATCCGGCCATCATGGTTTTTCCCATTCGACCTTCCGAAGATTCCTCCGCTAACCCGCCCTCCCCTGCCAGGCTTTCCGGACCCGGCGAGCCACAACCAGAATAAACCCGAGAACGAGATATATCAGGACCGAGGGAAGGTACAACATGCCGAAACTGCCCTCGGGGTCGCCGCCGAAATAGCCCACCAGGTGAAAATTATCCAGGGTGAGGGTCAGGGCCAGGATGAGGGCCACATTCAAGGCATACCAGGCATTGAGGAGAAAATATTTTTTTCCGAATCCGGACCGCCGCCAGTAGCCATGGCGATTTTCCAGCCAGCCGCAGAGGGCGCTGAGGAGCAGCGTGACGGCAATCGCCACCAGGAAGGGGACGTAAGAAAGCGGATAGAGCGCCGGAGAAAACCTGGAGAGCGCTAGCAGCAGGAAAGGCGCAATCCACCAGAAGGTCATGATCAGCAGGTAACGGCCTGGTTTGCCCAGCATGGCCCGCCCTTGACCCCGGAGCCGGGCGCCAGGGTTCCGGCCGCCGACATCGGTTCAGCTAGATGTGGCCCCCGCCGCCCCCGGGATAAGATGTCAGAGGGCAGCGGAGAGGTGATGAGCCTTCCTAAAACGTAAACACCTTGGACTCGGCGGCCAGGTCGATGAGGGTGACGCCGGTGCCGATGGCGGTGCCCGGAGGCAGGTCGTCGGCGCCGATGAGCCGGGTCTCGGCGCAGGGTTTGCACACCAGAATCCGGGCCTTTTTCTCCACCAAAAACTTCCAGTAGGTGATGAGTTCGTCCCCGGTGGGGGCCTTGATCCGTTCGGTGAGGGCGAGGTTGGTGAAATAGGCGGCGTCGTCCACCAGGAACACGGTGACCTCGTGGCCTTTGTCCGCGGCGATCTTGGCGAACTGGAAGCAGCGGACCGCCCGGGTGGGGTCTTCCGGTCCCCGGGTCAGGACAAAGAGAAACTTGCTCATGGAGCCTCCCGTTAAAGATCTTCAAGAGAATGGAACTCTCCTGGCAACAGCGAAAAGTATTATACCGCGGTTATGCACATATGTGAAGCTCGGGCGGGATTATTTGCAAACCTCGCGGGGAAACGAGATAATCCCGTTATCCCGCCGCTCGGCAGGGGGGATAACAACCGGTTCTCCCCCGGGCCACCTCACGCGTAAAACCGGCCGCCAGTCCTATGCGGTCGGCTGCTGCCCCGGGGCGCGCTGGTGCGCCTGCAGGTGTTTGTCCCGGAGTTCTCCCCGATCTCCGGCCACGGGCGAGACCGCCACAAAGTTGACGTCCGAGAACAAGACTTCGAAATAAGTCCAGTCGTCCGGAATGGGCTCGTCGCAGACGCAGACCCGGCCCCCCCTCGTCTCCCAGGGCACCGCCAGCCAGTCGGGGAGATAGGCCTCCCGGGGCAGCGCCCGGAGCATGATGGTGCCGTCCCCAAAATTTTTCATAGTGACCGCGTCAAGCTCTACCTGATAATCGTTGTCCCCGGCAACTACCCGCACCGGGCGGTAAATCCTGGTGCCAACCGTCAATTGAATTTCCATGAAAACCTCTTCGTTGAGACCTCTGCGCCAGTCTCTATCTTTCCTCATCAACATGCCGCGTCGGCGCCGTCGCCTGCGCCTAGCGAGGGTATGAACAGCCCCGGGCGGCTATCCAGCATGAGACTGTCGCAAAGGTCTCCCGTTAGAGCTGAAAGTCAAAAATGGTCCGTTCAGTCCCATGCCCCGGGACCCGGGGCCCCGGCAATTTTTGACTTGACTTTACCCTTTCGGTCACTACTTTAACCTGAAGAAAGGAAATTCTTTTTACCCGAAAAGGGAAAGGATGGCAACGTATGCGCACGAACCGGATTTTTCTCAGTCTGGCCATGGCGGCTTTTCTTCTGCTGGCGGTCACCCCTGGCGTCGCCCAGGGACCGTATTACCCGGTGGGGTCCATTTCCGTTGACATGACTTCCGTGGCTGCGGGGGTGGGCGCCAGCTGGGGCAGCGGCGTCCTCAGGTTCAAAGGGCAAACCCACCTCTTCAAGATTGACGGCCTCAGTGTCGGCAACGTGGGGATTTCGTCCATTAACGCCGTGGGCAACGTCTATAACATGACCAGTCTTTCTCAGTTTTCCGGCAATTATGCCGCGGTCGGCGCCGGCATCACCCTGGCCGGGGGCGTGGCCGGCCTGAAGATGCAGAACCAGAGTGGCGTCATCATTAATGTGTATGCCGTCCAGCAGGGGGTGCAGTTGAACATCGGGCCCCAGGGCTTCACCATCAGCGGCGTGAGATAGGCAACCACCCCGCTCCGCACCGACCTTTTACCCGCGGCCAGGCCTGGACCTCGCCGCGGGTGAACCTTGGCGGTGGTTTTTTCACCTGAGGCCGGGCCGCATCAAACCACCGCGCCCTTCAGGTATGCCTGTCGCCTGGGTTCGGGAAACTTTTCGATAGCATAGCGCAGCATGGTGCGGGGCATGTTCCGGTAATGGGCCTGCAAGAAGGCTTCCGCCACCGCCGCGTCCCGCTTCCCCACCTCCCGGAGCATCCAACCCACGGCCTTGTGAATCAGGTCTTCCGGGTCGCCCAACAGCAGGCGGGCGACTCTGAGGGTATCGTCATAGTCCCCCTGTTTGATGAAGTGGAAGGTGGCGATGATGGCCATGCGCCGCTCCCACAACACCCTGGAGCCCGCCAGGCGGATCAACGGGTCTCTGGCGCGATTCCTCAGGTAATGCCCCACCAGGTGCGGGGCCGAGACATCCACCAGGTCCCAGTTATTGACGAAACGGCTTTGTTCCAGGTAGAGGCGGTGGATTTCGCCCCGGAGGGCGTCACCTTGATAATAACGATCTATCAGGATCAGCAGGGCCAGGAGCCGGTCTTCATGGAAGGCGGCTTGGAGCAGTCTTCCCGCCTCGGGCAGGGGGAGTTGGCGATATTTTCTGGCAATTTTCCGCAAGACCGGGACGCGAATCCCCCGGAACCGGTCCCCCTCGCCATATTCCCCCGGCCCGGTCTTGAAGAAACGTTGGAGGATCGCGGCCTGGCCTGAATCTCCCAGGCTTTCAAGCTCCTGTTGGATCGCGGCGATCACCATGGCGTGGCAGTCCTCAGGTGGGGGCCCCAGCCGTCGGCCGGATTAAGCGGTTCTTGGCGAACCCGGCCAGGCCTGGAGGTGTCGGATAAGGGGAAGTCAGAGAATATCCCCATGATTATGCTTTGCGGCCTTTCTTGCCGGGCTCATCCCAAACAATGCCGAAGTGGGTATAGGGCCGGCTGGTCAGGCGCTCCAGGTTGCGGCTGGCCGGCTCATAGGTTGGGTCGAGGTCCAGGGCGACCCGGTAATACTTATGGGCCTCCTGGCGGTTGAGGCGGGTTTCCTGGAGGCCTCCCAGGATATTGAAGGCTTCCGGGCGTCGGGAATCGAGAAAAACCGCTTTTTCGGCATAGACCCGGGCCGGATCGAATTGCCCGGCCCTGATGCGTTGGCCGGCCAGATCGAGATAATGTTCATAATCCCGGCCTCGCTGCTTTTCCTGGGTTTCCCGATCCAGGACCCGGCTCACCATGTCCCGGACCTCGCCAGTGTCAAAGGGTTTCTGCAAAAAATCCACCGCACCCAGCTTCATAGCCTCCACCGCCAGATCAATGGAACCGTAGGCGGTGATGATGATCACCTTGATCTCGGGCCGTGTCTGGGAAATCCGCCGCAGGATTTCCATGCCGTCCAGGTCGGGGAGCCGCAGGTCCAGAAGCAGGAGATCATAGGACCCGCCGGCCAGCTTATCCAGGGCCCCGGCGCCGGTGTCGGCGGTATCCACCGAAATTGACAGACTTTCCAGGGCCATCCCCAAGGTCAGGAGGATGTTCTTCTCATCGTCAACGATTAATACGGCCGGGGTGCTCATGTGAAAATCTCCTCTGAGGTTGGGGCCATGGGGAGGGCGAAAGTAAAGGTGCTGCCGGCCCCAGGTTCCGAATCGAGCCAAATGGCGCCTCGATGGGCCCGGACAATCTCTCTGCAGATGGCCAGTCCCAGGCCGCTGCCGCCAATGGTGCCGCCGCCTTTGGCCTGGACGAATTTATCGAATATCCGGGGCTGCAACTCCACCGGAACCCCTGGACCGTCGTCGCTGACGGCAAGCTGGACCTGGCCGCCCACCCGTTCCCCCGTGAGGCTGACGTGTCCCCCCTCGGGGGTGTAACGCACTGCATTGCCCAGGAGATTGACCAGGACCCAGACGATCTTGACGGGGTCGGCGGTCACCGCGGGCAGGTCGGGGGGCAGGTTGACGGTGAGCGTCAGGTTTTTGGCCTCCGCCTGGGGCTGCATTACCACTACGGCTTGATCGGCCAGAAAGGCCGGGGGGACCGGCTCGAAGGCCAGTTCCAGTTTGCCGGCCTCAATCTTGGACAGATCGAGCAGATCGTTCACCAGGGCCCGGAGCCGCTGCACGTCTTCATGGCAGGCGTCCAGCAACCCTCTCTCCTTTTCGGTAAGTCTCCCCGGGGCCGACTCCCGGAGCATGTCCACGGCCAGATTGATGCTGGTGAGAGGGGTGCGCAACTCGTGGGAGGCGATCATGACAAACTCGCTTTTGAGCCGATCCAATTCATGTAACCTGGTGATATCTCGTAGTAATAGAACCAACCCGCCCTTGACCGCGCTGGGGGTGCGCAGGGGAACAATAGAAAACTGAAAATAGTGGCTGACGCCGTCGGCCTGGACGGCAAAAACGTCGTCGCCTTCCTTGATTTTGGGGGCCTGCCCGGATTCCAGGGACTGCTTGAGGAAATTCAGGAGCGTTTCCTGTCTCGCCACTTCAAAGATATGTTTCCCCAGGGCGTCCTCGCGGCTTACCTGGAAAATCTGCGCGGCCTTGGGGTTGATATTGCTGATCATGAGTTGGTCATCCACCACCATGACCCCGTCATCCATGCTCTGGACGATGGCTTCGCTCTTGCCTTTTTCCGCAATGACCTGGCCGATGTTCAACTCGCGATATTGGCGAAGTTTATCGGTCATGCGGTTGAACTCCTCGGTAAGCAGGGCCAATTCCCCGGACCCCCGGACCGGTACCCGAACCCCATAATCGCCTTGGGCGATGTGCAGGGCCGCCTCGGTCAGCTCCGATACCGGCCGGGAGATGAGGTGGGATAAGAAAAAGCTGAAACCGATGCCGAGCATGACCGCGACCGCGCCGATCACCGACATGGACACTACGGTCTGCACCGCCAGCTTGTGGGCGCGGCTGCTGGCCGCATACATGGTTTGATGATTCAGGTCCCGCAGCCTGACACAGTTATCCCGGATGGACCGAAACAAGGGCAAAATTGCGTCATGATAGGATGCTGCGGCTCGCTGCTGGTCTTTCTCCAGGGTTAGACGGAAATTCGATACTTCGATGAGATATTGGCTGTAGGATTTTTCGATGGAGTCAATGATTTCGCTTTCGCCGGCTATGGTAATGTTGTCCTTGGCCCGGCCGAGCCATTGCAGAAAGAGGTTCTCATTGTGGCGGAATTCGCTGAGACCCGATTCGCCAAACCCCGACAGCATCAGCAGCACCCCCGAGTCCTGCCGTTCAATGGCGTCAATCATGTTTTCTGCGGCCAGAATACTGCGGTAATTTTCCTGGAGGATGGATTCGGAGGCGCGCCCCAGCCGCAGGATCAGGAACATGGCCACCGCCAGGACCGTCACCATCAGGAACAGGCTGGCCCCGAATCCCAGCAAAACTTTGCTTCTGAACGTCTTCATGGCTTTGGTGTGTTCATAGCGAAACTGGTCAGATGCATGACTATCTTTCCCAAAACTATCAAAAATTTCTATCAAAATCGCCCGATATTTTGTAAAATTCCCGAGTATTAATCCAAAATTCTTTCACCTCCAGGTTATAACCGCACGGCTCAATGATGGGTTCCGCCTATCCCTCAGCAGAGAACGATCCGGAAACCGCCAGGATCTGCCGAGAGCCCCACGTACCTGCAAGCCGCCCGGGAGATCCTGTCAGAGGACTTCGACATTGTCATTGGAGGCCATAGCGCTTGCCCTGGTTTCCTAATTCTCAAGGTCGGGAAAATTTACGCCGGTTTAGGCGCGTGGATCTCCCCTGCCGCAATTTTAACCAGATGGCAACGGGTTCATTCCTTTACCGGCACGGCGCCGGGGTCCGGATGTTGCCAGGCATGGGACGCAAAACATGAAGGCCGGGCCCAGCAACCTTGACGTCCCCAACATCCTGTTCGTCACCCTGGTTCTCCTGGCAGGGATAGCGGCCACCTGCCACCCCATGATTTTCTCCGGTTTGCAGTTGGTCCAAACCGACCCCGGAGACACCCGCCTCAACAATTACATTCTGGAGCACAGTTATCAATGGCTGGCCGGTAATGCCCTGCACCGGCATTTCTGGAACCTGCCGATTTTTTTCCCCGCAACCCATACCGGGGCCTACGGCGACATCCTCCTGGGCGCCGCGCCGCTCTATTGGTACTTCCGCATGGGGGGCCTGGCACCTGACACCTCGATGCAAATATGGATGATCGCAGGGCTTGCCCTGAATTTTCTGGCGGCCTTCCTGGTGTTCCGGTCAGGAGTAAGATTGAATACCCTGGCCGCAGCCGCCGGCGCCTATCTTTTTGCCTTTGCCGGCATGAGGATATCTCAATTAGGTCACCAGCAATTGATCCCACAATTCTTCTCGATGCTGGCAGTTTATGCCTTGTGCCGCCTATACCGGGACGGCGCGGCAGGCGGCGTTTCCTCCAGGGGCGTGGCTGGCTGGATTGTTATACTGGCCGCCATGGTGGTGCTGCAGCTTTATACCACCATCTATCTGGGATGGTTTCTCTGTTTTGGTCTCTCGCTGTTTTTGGGGGTGGCCGCCTGTTTTCGGGAAACCAGGCCTCCCCTGCTCAGGTTTCTCCGGGAATACCGCTGGATACTCTTGTCGGTGGCCTTGGTCGCCTTGGCTTCTTTATCCTGGTTGGGTTACCATTATTTTTTGACCTATCGGGAATTCGGAGGCCGGCCTTGGTGGGAGGTTCACAACCAAGTGCCCCGTTTACTATCCTGGTTCGACCTGGGCAAGCAAAATTGGCTCTATGGCTGGACCTGGGACCTCATCCCCTTTAGCCGCATCCCCATGGAACATGAGCAGCGCCTTGGGCTGGGCCTGGTGACCATGGTTCTCGCCCTGGTGGGCCTGGTCAGGTTGCCCCGGACCCCATGGGGGAGAGTTCTGGCCGTCACCACCCTGCTTATCTTTTTACTGGCTTTCCTGTATCCGGGAGGGTGGACCCCCTGGAGAGCGGTTTACGCCCTGGTCCCCGGGGCCTCAGCGATCCGGGGAGTGGCTCGAATCAGCTTATTGCTGCTGATTGGTTTCAGCTTCGGTTTGGCCTATTTTTTCGCCGGCTTAAAAAGTAAACGGCTGGCCCTGGCGCTCCTTTGCCTGGTGCTCCTGGAACAGGGACAGACCACCCCGGCCTACGATAAATACGCCGTTCGCACCAGGGTGGCCACTATCGCCCGTCTGGTCCCCCGGGACTGCCAGGCGTTTTATTATGTGAACCTCGATTTTGACCAACGCGGCCTCGTGGACATCCATCAAATTGACGCTATGTGGGCGGGTCTCGCCAGTGGAGTCCCCACGATGAACGGCTACCATGGCTGGTTCCCCCTTGAGTGGGGATTCTGCAATTTTATCAGGTCAGAGATTACCCATCCCGCCGAACTGGCAAAGGTCCAGGAGAAGCTCCAGGGATGGCTGCAACGGCACAACCTTTCAGGCCATCTCAGCCTGGTCACCAAGGACCAGGATGGCGTTTACCTTTTATCCCGCGGCCACCGCCCCCCGCCTGCACCCTAGCGTCAACCCAAAACCTTGGCCCCGCTCCCTCAGGGTGCGAGAAAAATGGTATTGTCGCTATTCTGCGTAACTCCCCCTGATCCCTGGAGGAAAGGCTATTTTTTCAAAGATAACCCCCTATTGCGGGGTTGGATATATGGAGCCGGTCCTGGAGACGCAAGGGGAATGATGGTTATAGCAATTGCCGAAAGTTTTTTCCGTTATGCCCCATGCTCAAAAGCCAAAATCCCCCCTAACCCCCCTTTGTCCAAGGGGGGGAACTACAAGGAATTGCTTTTAAGGTCCCCCTTTGGAAAAGGGGGACTTTAAAAATCAGCACGTGGAACGAATTTATGGCAAACGCCATAAAGAGATTCGCTGCCCGGGTCAGTCTCAGGCCGTGGCGCTCATGCGGCCGAGGTAGGCCTCAATGACCAGGGGGTTGTGCCGCACTGCGTCCGGGGTCCCCTGGGCGATGCGGCGGCCGCCGTCCAGGACCACGACGTGGTCCGAGATCCCCATCACCAGTTCCATGTCGTGTTCCACCAGGATCATGGTCTTCCCGGCCAGGCGCATCTGCCGGATGAACGCGGCCACCGTGGCGGTCTCCTCGGGGTTAAGGCCCGCCACCGGTTCGTCCAGCAGGGTCAGGACGGGCTGGGATACGAAAGCCCGGGCCATTTCCACCCGTTTCTTGTCGCCATAGGGCAGCACCCCCACGGGCCAGCCGGCCTTGTCCGCCAGGCCGAAGGCGTCCAGGGCCTCCAGGGCCGTGAGTTTGAGCCGCCGCTCCCGGTGGCGCAGACCGGGAGGACGGAGGAGCGCCTCCCAAAGGGAGGCCCCGGCCTGGACCGTCAGGCCGCAGAGGACATTGTCCAGGACCGTCAGGCG
>CAVXZU010000031.1:0-71683 GCA_963766185.1 uncultured delta proteobacterium
CCTGGCCGGACTGCTCCAGACCTTGATGGACCGGTTGTCCCCGGCCCAGGTGGCGGTGTCGCTGCCCTCCATGCGCGCCGACACCCTCACCCCGGAAATGATGGCCCAGATTCAACGGGTGCGGCGCACCGGGCTGACTATAGCTCCGGAGGCGGGGACCCAGCGCCTGCGCCAGGTGATCAACAAAAACCTCACCGAGGCGAACATCATGGACTCGGCCCAGCGGGCCTTCGCCGCCGGCTGGCAGCTCCTCAAGCTCTATTTCATGATCGGCCTGCCCCGGGAGACCAAAGAAGACCGGGAGGGGATTGCGGCCCTGGCCCGGCAGATTCTGGCCGCCGCCCCCCGGGGCAGCCGCCCCCGGCTCAACGTCAGCCTTTCGAGCTTCATCCCCAAGCCCCACACCCCGTTTCAGTGGGAGCGCCAGGAAGACCTGGTGGAATGCCGCCGCCGGCTCCACGAAGTCAAGGACCGGCTGCGCCAGAAAAACATCCAGACCAAGTGGAACTCGGCGGCCCAGACCTGGCTGGAGGGCGTGTTTTCCCGGGGCGACCGCCGCCTGGCCCCGGTCTTGCTCGAAGCCCACCGCCGGGGCTGCCGCCTGGACGCCTGGAGCGAACACCTGCGGCTGGAACCCTGGCACGAGGCCTTTCAGGCCGCCGGCGTCGACCCGGACTTCTATCTGCGGGAACGGCCCCTTGATGAGCCCTTGCCCTGGGACCACGTCGACTGCGGCGTGAGCCGGGACTATTTGCTCGCCGAGCGGGCCCGGGCCGATCAGGGGCTGGAGACCCCGGATTGCCGCGTCTCGGGCTGCCAGGACTGCGGCGTCTGCGACCAGGACTCCATCAGTGCTCAGACTGGAGGACTCCTTGGCCCTGCCCCTGGCCTCACCGCCCCCGGCGCCGCCGCCGGCCCCCGACCCGCTGGCGCCCTACCGCTACCGGCTGACCTACGCCAAGCTGGAGGAGGCCCGCTGGCTGGGGCACCTGGAGATGGTGGGCTCCCTTTACCGCAGCCTGCGCCGCTCCGGTTTGCCCCTGGCGTTCTCCTCCGGATTCCACCCCCTGCCCCGGGTCTCCTTTTATGACGCCCTGCCCCTGGGGGTCGAGAGCCTGGCCGAGACCATGGACGTGGTTCTGGCGGCCCCCGTGCCCGAGGACACGCTGGTATCCACCCTGAACCGGGTGCTGCCGCCGGGCTTGAAGATCCTCCTGGCGGCCCGCCTCACCAAGCGCCAGGCCCCCCCCGGGCAAAAGAACGCCCTCTACCAGGTTGAAAGCCCGGAGCCGCGGTTTGACTCCGATGCCACGGCCCACTTCCTGGCTCAAACCGAATTCATGGTGACCCGGCACCGGCCCAAGGAGGATCAGCGCCTGGACCTGCGGCCCCTGGTGGCCGGATTGACCGTTCTGGACCCGCTCCACCTGGAACTCGACCTGCGGCGTCAGGAAAAAGGCAACGTCAAGGTGACCGACGCCCTAACCGCGATTTTCAACCTCAGCGACGACCAGGCCCGGGAACTGCGGATTTTGAAGATAAAAAGCACTTAGAACGGGATTTCATCAATACGCTGACGTCATATGCCGCTCTCTCACTCTGAATCCCAGAAATGGGTGGAAGGGGGTAAGGCACCGGATTTTTTATGATAGCCAGAGCCTCAATTCGGTCTTAGCTTTTCCCCTCTCCCTCAATGGGGGAGAGGGCCAGGGTGAGGGGGAAGTCTCCCGCGCCATTTTTGCTGCGTCGAACGCACCCTACAAAGGAAATTATTTTTTCGAGTGCAATTAATATAAACTGGCCCGTAGAAGGCGCCATACCAATACACCGGCTGACAGCTGACCGCTGACAGCTGAAAGCTTGTTTCATCCTATGCCCAACTTACTGCTCATCAGCGTCACCGAATGGGACACCCGGGTGGCTTTTCTCGAAGACGGGCGCCTGGCGGAGTTTTACGTCGAGGGCCAATCCCAAAACGGTCCCGTGGGCAACGTCTACAAGGGCCGGGTGACCAGGCTCCTGCCCGGCATGGCCGCAGCCTTTGTGGATGTGGGCCTGGAGCGGCCCGCCTACCTCTTTGCCGAAGATGTGATCGCCCAGGAAGATGAATTTTTTCAGATCTGGCTCAAAGGCGAGATCGAAGAGAACCCGCCCTCCCGGCGGCTGCCCCCCGCCACCATCAGCGACCTGCTCCACGAGGGCCAGGAAGTGCTGGTCCAGGTGTTGCGGGGCCCCACGCCCAACAAGGGCGCCCGCCTCACCACCCACATCAGCCTGGCCGGCCACTACCTGGTCTATATGCCCACCCTGAGCCAACTGGGGGTTTCCCGCCGCATCAATGACGAGCCGGAACGCCAGAGACTCAAGGCCACCCTGGAAGAATTGCGGCCCGCGGCCGGGGGGCTCATCGCCCGCACCGCCTGCCGGGGCCAGAGTCTGGAGAAGCTGACCCGGGAACGGGACCTGCTCATGGGGATCTGGCAGCGCCTGCGGCGCAAAAAGGACCGCGCCCCCTGCCCCAGCCTCCTGCATCAGGAACTGGAGGCCGCCCGGCGGGTGGTGCGCGAGCTCTATTCTCCCGAGGTGGACCGGGTCCTGGTGGACGACCCCGCCGCCTTCGAGTCCATCGTCGATTATCTGGAAGCCCTCAATCCCCTGGATAAATACCGGGTGGAACTCCATACCGGGCCCGAGCCCATCTTCAGCCATTTCGGCCTGGAAATCGACTGGCACAAACTCCTGGCGCCCAAGGTCTGGCTCAAGAGCGGCGGTTACCTGCTCATCGACCCCACCGAGGCCCTCACCGCCATCGACGTCAATACCGGGCGCTTCGTGGGCCGCAAACACCTGGAGGAAACCCTCCTCAAGACCAACCTGGAGGCCGCCAAGGAAATCGCCCGGCAACTCAGGCTCCGGAACATCGGCGGGCCTCATCGTCATCGACTTCATCGACCAGGAAAAGGCGGTCAACCGGGACCTGGTCTACCAGACCTTACATAGAGGCCCTCAGCCGGGACCGGGCCAAGACCACGGCGCTGCCCATCTCCCCCCTGGGACTGGTGGAGATGACCCGGCAACGGGTCCGGGACAGCCTGGCCCAGACCGTCACCGAACCCTGCGGCGCCTGCGGCGGCCGGGGGCTGACCCTGACCCCCCAAATCGTGGCGGCCGACCTGATGCGCCAGCTCACCGCCGAGGCCCGGGAATTCCCCGGCTACCAGCTGACCCTTTCGGCGCATCCCCAGGTGATGGCCATTCTGCAAAAGGACGGGGCCCGGCTGCTCAAGCGCCTGGCCAAAGAACACCAGGTCAAGGTGACCCTGACCCCCCAGCCCCAATTCGCCCGGGACCACTATGTAATCACGCCACGAATGGCCAGGGTAAGGGCAGGTAGCAGGGGCCAGGGTCAGTGGTAGACAGTTATCAGTTGCCAGTTGTCGGTGGTCAGTGTTAAATGAATCGAAGCTGATGCCTCTCGTCCCCAAGCTCCAGCTTGGGGACGCACCTGGACGCCAAGCTCCAGCTTGGCAAGAAGAATGTCACCGACGGGTAGCCGTTTGTTTGCAGCAAAGCAGAGCTTTGCAACCAAATGCAGGTTCCCAAGCTGGAGCTTGGGAACCAGAAGAAATAGTTACCTGCCATGGAACCAGCTGATTAGTTACCAAACAAAATTGATAAGATGGAATCACTCAATGGTCGCTACCCGCCATAAGAAGAACAAATGGAACGATATTAATGGTTCATTTGCACTTTCAGACATGAGATTTTCAGCCATACTTAACATCGCAATTTCAACTTCAGATGACCTGTGCGCTATATTGCGACTCTGATTGAACATATTCCAGAAGGGCAAAAGTTTCTTTGCGCAATATCGCAATAGAACTATTCACTTCCAAGTCGAAGTTAGATGACTTGAAAGGGTTGGCAAGAATTACAAGGTTATCCAATGGTGGCATAAGAAAATAATTTTCCAATATGAGCAGGTCAGCATCAATATTTAAGTCATGTTGGAATAGAATACTAAAGATTCATTAGTTGACGAGCATGCTTAAACATGGCTCAATGGGTCTCATATTACTTTCAAATAATCATATCATTACAAAATAGGCGACATTTGATCTCACACGATAACAATGATAATGTACTTTGGCCAACATATTGTGTCAAGTCGACGAAAGTTTAAAGTCCAAGATCAGAATCTAAGAGATTATCGTCATTGGAAAATACGTGCCATGGTATCGAAATTCAGAAAGTATTGTTTTTATAGGCAATGGTAAAATTTAATGATAGAATAACCATTGAATGTGGTTTTACTGGTTCCCAAGCTGCGCTTGGGAACCCAATTCGATTGCAAAGCTTTGCTTTGCTGATGAAATTCATATTTAGTCAGGAAGTGCCATATAATTAGTGCCCAAGCCAAGCTTGGGCCATAATTGCGTTCCCAAGTACAACTTGGGAACGAGAATAGAAACCTCGGTGGGGCGGGCCTCCGTGCCCGCCTCGGCCATAAACTCATGGTGCGTAGAACGCACCCTACGGGCTAATCAACTACTGGCCACTGGCCACTGACCACTGACTACTGGCTACTGACTACTTATGACAACCGCACCCATCATCTTAGGCACCGCCGGGCACATTGACCACGGCAAGAGCGCGCTGATAAAGGCCCTTACCGGGACTGATCCGGACCGCCTCAAGGAAGAAAAACTCCGGGGCATCACCATCGAGCTGGGCTTTGCCGAGCTGGAGCTGCCCTCGGGCCAGCATCTCGGCATCGTGGACGTGCCCGGGCACGAGCGCTTCGTGCGCCACATGGTGGCCGGGGCCTCGGGCATGGACCTGGTGGCCCTGGTCATCGCCGCCGACGAAGGGGTCATGCCCCAGACCCGGGAGCACCTGGAGATCTGCCAGCTCCTCCGGGTCAAGCAGGGCCTGGTGGTCCTCACCAAGGTGGACCTGGTGGAGCCGGACTGGCTGGAACTGGTGGAGGAGGAAGTCCGGGAGGCCCTCAAGGGCACCTTCCTGGACGGCGCCCCCATCGTCAGCTTCTCCGCGGTCACCGGGTTCGGCAAGGAGCAGCTGCTGGCCACCCTGGGGAGCCTTGCGGCCCAGGTGCCCCCCAAGCCGGTCACCGGGATTTTTCGCCTGCCCATCGACCGGGTCTTCACCATCAAGGGCTTCGGCACCGTGGTCACCGGCACCGCCATTTCCGGCCGGGTCAAGGTGGCCGAGTCCGTGGCCATCTTCCCGCCGGGCTTCAAGGCCAAGGTCCGGGGTCTCCAGGTCCACGGCCAGGCGGTGGAGGCGGCCCTGGCCGGCAACCGCACCGCGGTCAACCTCCAGGGAGTGGAAAAGGAGGAGTTGGAAAGGGGCATGGTGGTGGCGCCACCGGGGGCCTTGATCAAAAGCCGCCGCCTCGACGCCTTCCTGGAGATTCTCCCCAGCGCTCCCCGCCCCCTGAAGCACCGTCAGGCGGTGCGCCTCCACACCGGTACCAGCGAGCGGGTGGCCATGCCCCTGATCCTGGACGCCGACGAGATGGCCCCCGGGACCTCGGGCTACGTGCAGTTTTTCCTCCGGGAACCTCTGGCCCTGAAACCCGGCGACCGCCTGGTGATCCGCAGCTTCTCCCCGGCCTTCACCTGGGGCGGCGGCCTGGTTCTCCACGTCGACCCCACCCGGCACAAACGGCGCCACCCCGAGGTGCTGGCCCGCTTTCAGACGCTGGAACAGGGCACCCCCGAGGACATCCTGCGCCTCTACCTGTCGGAGGCCGGGGCCGCGGGGCGCTCCAAGGCTGAACTGACGGCCCTCCTGCCCTGGGACCCGGTATACCTGGCCAACCTGTTGAACCCCCTGACCCGCCAGGGCCAGGTGCTCAATTATGACCAGGAAAATCAGCGGTATCTGTTGGCCGCCACCGCCCAGGAACTGGAACGCCAGAGTCTGCAAATTCTGGCCGATTACCACCGCAAATTTCCCCTCAAGCCCGGCCTCTCCAAGGAAGAACTGCGGCGGCAGTTGCCCCCGGCCATGGAGGTGCGCCTGTTCAATTATCTCTTGGGGGGCATGGTCCAAAAGAAACAGGTGGTGGCGGAAAAAGACCTGGTGCGCCTGAGCACCCATAAGGTGACCCTGGCCCAGGACCAGGAGGACGTGTCCCGGCGCCTGGAGGAGTTGTACCGCCGGGGCCACTTCTCGCCGCCCACCTTCAAGGAGGCCACCGAGGCCTCCAAGATCGCCGGGGATAAAGTCAAACAGCTCCTCAGGGTCCTGGTCAACCAGGGCCGGCTGATCAAAGTGAAAGAAGACCTCTATTTCCACCAGGCCGCCATCGAGGCCCTCAAGGCCGAGCTGATTAATTTCCTCAAGCAAAACCGGGAAATTACCGTTAACCAGTTCAAGGACCTGACCCAAACCAGCCGGAAATTCACCATCCCCCTCCTGGAATACTTCGACTCCGTCCGCACCACGGTCCGGGTGGGCGAGGCCCGGAGGCTGCGGGAGGGCGCCTGATTTTGGGGGGAGAGGGCTGAGGAAAAATTTGGGGATTGTGGGCCCTTCGCCAACGCCGTGAGTTTGGAAAAAGGCGACTCTTGTTTGAGAACGCCGATTCGCGAGGTCTGCGCCCAGCCATTTTGTCATGCTGAGTGAAGCGAAGGATCTCGCATTTTCTCGAATTTATGAGATTCTTCGGTCGCCCCGCTCCCTTCAGAATGACAGGCAGGGGATTTTCGCGGCGATCTCAATCCGGCACATCTCTGGTTGGGCAAATTGCCTTAAGAAAACCGGATGTTCTCTTCATGAATAATAAGCCGCGCCTGCTCTTAAGGAAAATCTGCCTGGTTTTCCTCTTGCCATTCCTTATTACCCTGACATCTGCGCACCGCGCCGTTTCCGCCCTTACCGCCCCTGACCTCATCATCGTCTTTAACCGCAACCTGCCCGAGAGCCGTGAGGTGGCCGCCTATTACGCCGGCAAACGCCGGGTGCCGCTGGATAACCTGGTGGGGGTCGATGTTTCCACTTCGGAAGACCTGTCCCGAAAAGACTATGACGGGAAATTGGTCCCCCCGGTCAAGGCGATGGTCGAGCGGCTGCAAGCCAAGGGCAGGACCCCGGCCATTCTGCTGGTTTACGGCATCCCCCTCCGGGTCGGGTCGGCTCCTCTTTCCAGACCTGATAGGGAACTCAAGTCCCTGGCCACCGCCAAGATCAGGGAATACCAGGCCCAGGCGGTGCCGTTGCTCCATCAACTGGACCGGCTTACCGGGGCGTTGACGCCGCCGCTCCGGTTGACCTACCCCACGCCCAAATTTCTCGAAAAATCCCGGGACTTCCTGGTTCGTGGGCAAGAATACCTGGACCGGCAGCCGGCCACCCCGGCCACGGAGGCGACCCGGACCGGGATTTCCTCCCTTTTGATCAAGCTGGGAGGTACCTCTCCGGAGGCCCGGGCCTTGATGGCCGGATTGCCCCGGGGGGCCGGGCCAGGGGCTCCGGCCAGGAAAACGCCTGAGATCGCCGCCGGTCAGCCCGGAGGACAGGGAAGAGCGGGCGTTTCGCGGTATCTTGCCGAAAACTGCCGAGGAAACGGCAACGGCCATCCGCGCTGCCCATGGCCTCCTGGCAGAGCTGAAATTCTGGTATGAGGCCCAACAGCAGTATGCCAAGCCCCAGACCATGGCGGCGGTGGACAGCGAAATGACCCTGATCATGGCGGGGCCCTATCAGAAAGCCGGATGGCTGCCCAATCCCTTTAACCTGGCGTTCGAACGGCTGCCGGCTATCTCCAGGATCAGGGCTAAAACCCTGAGGGTGGGACGCCTGGACGGCCCCACCCCGGCCACGGCCCGGCGCCTGGTGGACGACGCCCTGGAGGTGGAAAGGACGGGCTTAAGCGGCGTCTTCTACCTCGATGCCCGGGGGTTGAAGGGCCGGGCTTCCCCCGGCAACTACGTCTGGTTCGACCAGCATCTGCTCCACCTCTCCGACCTGCTGAAAAAATACTCCGGCCTGAAAGTGGTCCTGGACCAGAAACCGGGCGTCTTTCCCCCGGGGTCCTGCCCCGATGCAGCCCTCTATTGCGGCTGGTACTCCCTGGCCAACTACGTGCCCGCGTTTACGTGGCAGAAGGGCGCGGTGGGTTATCACGTGGCCAGTTCCGAGGCGGCCACGCTCAAAAAGCCGGGAGCCAAGGTGTGGTGCAAACGTATGCTGGAGGAAGGAGTGGCCGCCACCCTGGGGCCGGTGGCCGAACCCTTCCTGATCTCCTTTCCCCTCCCGGACCAGTTTTTTCCCCTGCTCATGACCGGAAAACTGACCTTGCTGGAGGTCTACTTCCTCACCGTGCCCCAGGTGTCCTGGATGCAAATCCTCATCGGCGACCCCTTGTACCGACCCTTCAAGAACCATCCCGCCATCCGGCCCCCCCAAACTCCCGGAGCAGCACTGGCCGAATAACTCCGGCAATCCCGCCGGAGAGGCAGCAAGCGGCAATTTTTGTCGGGGCGGACCTGCCGGTCCCCCCCTGCCCGGGAGCCGACCCTAACAGTGATTGGCAAAAGTTTTTTCCCCATCCTTGAAACCCACAAATCCCCCCTGACCCCCCTTTAATAAAGGGGGTAACTATAAGGAATTGCAGCTAAAGTCCCCCTTTGAAAAAGGGGGATTTAGGGGGATTTGAGAACCTCCAAGGAGAAAGAAGTTATGGCAACGTCTATAGCTTGGCCCCGACCATGCTAAAAGTTTCCTTTTGATGGCAACGTGGAATGCTCCTTAGTCCGAAGAGGCGCCCAGAACCGGACTTCCCGGCTGGCGTTGCCAAGGGGCGGGCCATGGGGTAAAATGGGGCCATGCATCAAAGGCGCGGTTTCTGGAAATCCCAGTTGACGTGGCGGGAAGCGGCAGCCGGGGCTAACCCGGTGTCTACCGGGTCCCGGCGGGAGGAGTGCCGGCCGTGACCACCATGTCATTTCTGGAGCACCTGGAGGAACTGCGTCACCGTCTCATTGTCTGTGTGGTAGCCGTGATTATCTGCATGGCGGTCTCCTGGCCCCTGGTCCCTACGGTGCAGCGATTCATCACCCGGCCCTTGCAGGAGCCGTCGGTCACCCAGAAAATGTCCTATGTCCTGGAGACCTGGGTCACGCAGAGATTCCCTGACCTCGCCCACCGGGTGGGGCTCAATCCCGAGCCTCCCAAGGTTAATCCCCACCGGCTCAACTACATGGCGCCCCTGGAGCCGTTTTTTGTCCAGATGAAGATTGCCATGATCACGGGACTGGCCCTGGCTTTTCCCCTCATTCTCTACCAGATGTGGCTGTTCTTTGCGCCGGCCCTCTACCCCAAGGAAAAGAAAATCATCTATTATTTTCTGCCGGTGGGCACGGTCGCCTTTGTCCTGGGGGATTTCTTCTTTCTCAAGCTGGTGTGGCCCCTGATCATCTCCTTTTCCCTGCGCTATGAGAGCCCGTTTTTGTTCTCCATGCTCAACCTGACCCAGTTTGTCAACTTTTGCCTGCGCCTGCTCCTGCTGTTCGGGTTGATCTTTGAACTGCCCCTGATCCTGTTGATCCTGGCCCGGGTGGGGCTCGTGCGGGTGGACTTTTTGTGCCGGCAGCGGCGGGTGGCGATCCTGATCAGTGCGGTGGTCGCTGCCTTTCATGCCGACGTGCTCACCATGGGGGCCATTGCCATCCCGCTTTATGGGATGTATGAACTTTCCATCCTGACGGTCAGGCTGTTCGGCGGCCCCTATAGCCGGGGACTGGACCCGGAACCGGCCCCGGTACCGGCGGAACCGGGCCTGGGACCGCCGCCTGCAACCTAACCCCCGGGCAGGCTGGCCGATCCGGCCGGGGGCAGACTGCCCCTCTCCTGGGAAGTTGCCTACCCCGGGTGCGGTCCCAGGTCCCCTGCATGGTCCCGCCGGGAGGACCGCGAGGCCCAATAAGATTGACATCTTTGTGATCTGATTTATATATTCATTATCTGAGGACAATATAAAGGTTATTGCATGAGCCCCGATTTGGATAAAACGGTGCCCGAGAGGTCTGAGGCCCCGGAGGCCGACAAGCCTAGAACCTGGATGGGACGTATCCTCAGCCGCTTGTCCGGCTGGCTGACGGGCCAGGAATTCCATTACGCCGGGTACCTCCCCAGCCGCCCGGGGTTCTTGTTGCGCTATACCCTGGACCCGTTCTTCAAACGGGTCACGGTGCACCCGCGCTATCTGGAGCGGCTCGCGGGACCTGGCCAGCCAGGGCGCCGTGGTCTATGCCCTGAAATACCGCAGCCACCTGGACTTCCTCTTTTTTAACCGGCGCTACCAGAAGCTGGGAGTGATTGCGCCTGAGGTGGCCTTTGACCTGAACCTCTGGATGTGGCAGCCCCTGTCCCACCTGGTCCAGATCGTCTCCGCCGCCGTCAATTATTTTACCCGGCGCCGGTCCTGGCCCAATCCTTTCCAGGACGGCTATTTCCACAAGACGATCCAGGAAAAGCGCGGCTCCCTCCTCTTCCTCGTGGACCAGGTAGGGTTCCGGCAGCGTTTCCTCAAGCCCCGGGAAGACCCCATCCGCCATCTCCTGGAGATCCAGTTGCAGCTGGATTTCCCCATTTTCCTGGTCCCCCAGATGATCATGTATGAGAAGGCGCCTTTCCGGGAAAACAAGAGCCTGTGGCAGCTCTTCTTCGGGGACAGTGAAAACCCCGGTCGGTTGCGGAAACTGGGCCTCTGCCTCCTCAGGGCCAAGAGCGCCGTGGTGGAGGTGGCGGAGCCGGTGAATCTTCAGGAGTTCCTGGCCACCGCGCCCACGGACGGCCGCCTGCGGGACTTGGCCCAGCAAATCCGGCGAGAGTTGATTTATCGCCTCGACGTGCAGCGGCGGGTGATTACCGGCCCGGTGATGAAATCCCGGGAGGAGGTCATGGAACTCACCCTCACCGACCCGGCCCTGACCCGGGTCATGGAGCATTTGGCCGAGACCAAGAAAAAGAAAGTTTACAAGATCAAGAAGGAGGCCCAGGATTACTTCTGGGAGATGTCCGCCGATCCCCACGTCTTTTATGTCAACACCATGCACCGCCTGGTGAGTTGGCTGTCCCGGCACCTGTTTGACGGTATTGCCTTTGACAATCAAGGGTTCGAAAAAGTGCGCCAGGCGAGCAAACGGGGCAGCCTGATCTTCGTGCCCTGCCATAAAAGCCATCTGGATTACCTCATCCTGAACAACCTGATCTTCCAAAATCACATGCAATCCCCCCGCATCGCCGCGGGCAAGAACCTTTCCTTCTGGCCCCTGGGCCCCATCTTCCGGGGCTCCGGCGTCTTTTTCATCCGGCGCCGGTTCCTGGGCGGCAAACTCTATGCCGAGGTCCTCCACACCTACATCAAGACCATGATCAAGACCGGCTACAACCTTGAGTTCTTCATCGAGGGGGGGCGCAGCCGTACCGGTAAACTGGTGCTGCCCAAGCTGGGGCTGCTCAACATGGTCCTCCGGGCCTACGACGAAGGGGCCGCGCCCGATATCCTCTTTGTGCCCACCTTCGTCGGCTATGACCAGGTACTGGAGGAAAAAGCCTACCTCCAGGAACTGGAGGGCGGGAAAAAAGAAGCGGAAACGGTGGGCCAACTGGTCAATGCCAGGAAATTCCTCAAGAAACGCTACGGCCGGGCTTACATCCAGTTCAGCGAACCCCTGTCCCTCAAGGACTACATGGCCCAGCTGCCGCCACCGGCCAGCGGCGAACTTCAAGCCCGCCGACACGGCCAGGAGTTGTCCTACCGCATCATCCAGGCCATTAACCAGATCTCCGTCGTCACCCCCTTCTCCCTGGTTTGCGCCGCACTGCTGACCTATCCCCGGAAAGGCGTCTACCGCCGGGAGTTGCTGCAAATTATCCAGGTGCTCTACGATTATCTTAAAGCCCAGGGTGTGCCCGAGGCCGATTCCCTGGAAGACCTCCACCAGGCGGTGGAGGATAATTTGACCGTATGCGAATCCCGCAAGCTCGTCACCCCCATCGAGAAGGAAGAGGGCATCACCGATGAGCTGGGACTCGGCGGCTACAGCATCGATGAGACCAAACGGCCCCTGTTGGAATACTACAAAAACAACATCCTCCATTTCTTTCTGCCCGCGGCCATGGTCTCCCTGTCCATCCTGGCCCGCCAGGGGTTCGAGTTCAACCGGCAACAAATCCTGGAGGATTATGGCTTCCTGTTGGATTTCTTCCGGAACGAATTTATCTTCAGCGACCAGGACCCGGAGAGCCAGGTAACGGAAACCCTGGACTACTTCGCCTCCCGGGGGGTGGTGATCAATCTCGACCCCCAGGAGGCGTCCTATACCCTGTCGGCTTCCGGCCTCAAGGAACTGGCCTACTTCGCCAACCTGCTGTTTAACTACCTGGAGTCCTACTGGATCGTGTTCCGCTCCATCAAGTTTCTCCAGAAAAAGCGCCGGAGTGAGAAGGAATTTCTGAAGCGTATCCAGTCCATCGGCGCCAAGCTCCACAAGCTGGGGGAAGTTGAGCGCACCGAGGCCCTGTCGGAAGCTACCTTCCGTAACGCCGTAAAAATTTTCGGGGAAAAGGGGATTGTCCTGAAAAAAGCCCCGGAAGGGAAGGGCGCCACCACGTTCAGCCGGCCTGCCGACGAAGACGCCAAAGAATACTACGGCCGCCAGTTAGCGCGGTTTCTGAGGAGGTAGAATGAAATGGCCAAATGTAGCAAATGCTTAACAGTAATAGAAGGAGAAGAATATCATCATTACTCAAAAGTATTGTGCGAGGATTGTTACATGGATGTCTGTATGCCTCGTGCCCGTAAAACTCATTGGCAGTATCTCAGATCAATCAAAACTGATTATCTGATTGAGGCTAAAGTAGCCTGATGTGAACACGAGTCCCACTGCATGGTAAATCCATGGTGCTCGGGTGTTGTCGAAGTCATCCTTCTCATTCACGCTTTCCTAACCTCTTCTTAAGCACCATTTATTCGCTTCGAGCCCTCCCAGGCCATAGCCACGGCTTCGCCAGGGCTACCGGCCCGTTTCAGCCCCGGCAGGTCCCAGGTGACGTTCAGGGCGACCACCGGCTTGCCCAGTTTCAGGGCGATGGCCGCCTCCGAGATGGTGCCGTGACTGCCGTCCACCGCGATGAGGGCATCGGCGCTGTGGGCGATCAGCACGTTCCGGGCGTGCCCCAGGTTGGTGGTGATGGTATAGGTGAGAAAGCGGTTGGCCCGGGCCCGGTCCCCGTCGGGTAGGATTCCCAGGCTGACGCCCCCGGCCTCCTGGGCCCCCTGGGCCGCCGCGGCCATTACCCCGCCCAGCCCGCCGCAGAGGAGCACCGCCCCTCTGGCCGCCACTTCCCGCCCCACTTCCCGGGCGAGCCCGGCGGTCTCGGGGCTGATGTCGCTCCCGCCGATTACCGCAATATAGACCGGTTGTGCCATTTCCTCCCCTTCTTGCCGCCTTGCAAAACCTGTCTTAGGCTGTAAATCTGTCCCCTCAACCAGGAAAAGGTTAGGGGCAGGGTTATAAGTCCCCCTTTGGTAAAGGGGGATTTAGGGGGATTATCCAGCGCTTAAGTAATCCCATCTTCCCCCCCTTGAGAAAAAGGGGGTGGTTTTTCTCAACGGAGCTTCTTCGGCTGATCCCGCCTGATACCGGAACTCAGTTTTGATATGACTTCTCTCATCTTCCACGATGGCCACATACCACCCAGTAAGGTTTATGCTGCTATCTGAATTCGACCCGGCAGAAACGGCCCCACCATAAACTTTTTGCAATTATGCCCCGATATACTAAAATAACATAAGAAATGAAGTCAAGCCCGGGGGTTATCCGCAACCGCATCTCGCCCCCGGCCCCCGGGTATCCCCCAATTGCGGGACAGTTATGCTCCCGATGCCGAGAAACGCCATCCTTGCAGCAGCCCTGGGACTCACCTTGCTGGTGGCGGCCTGTGCGACTGCGCCCTATACCGGACGTCACCAGCTCCTGATCACCTCCGAAGGTCGCGAGACCAGGATGGGCTACCAGGCCTTTCAGCAGATCAAGGCTAAATACCGGGTCTCCCGGGATCCGGAACTAAACGCCCTGGTGACGCGGGTGGGCCGGCGCGTCGCCGACGCGGCCCACCGCCCCGATTACCGGTGGGAATTTTTGGTCTTTGAAGGCAAAGAGGCCAATGCCTTCTGTCTGCCCGGGGGCAAGGTCGGCATCTTCACCGGCATCTTGAAATATACCCGGGACGAGGCCGGCATGGCCACGGTGATCTCCCACGAAGTGGCCCACGCCCTGGCCCGCCACGCCGGGGAGCGCTTGAGCCAATCCATGCTGGCCCAGGCCGGGGGCCTGGGGCTGGGGGTGGCCCTGGGCGGTGTGGGCGGGGCCGCCGGCTCCGCCATTATGCAGGGCTACAGCCTGGGCACCCAACTGGGCATTCTTCTGCCCTACAGCCGGGCCCAGGAGACCGAGGCGGACAACATCGGCCTTATCCTTATGGCCAAGGCAGGGTACGACCCGGCCCAGGCCCTGGACTTCTGGTGGCGCATGATGAAAGGTGACAAGGGGACCAAGATGCCCGAGTTCATGTCCACCCACCCCAACGACGCCAGCCGCTTGAAAGAACTGGAGGCCTTCCTCCCCGAGGCCCGGAAATACTACATCCCTCCCCGGGCGGCCCAAGCCCCGCTCCACCCCGGACCTCCCGCCGCAACCCCGCCCCCGTCGGCCCACGCCGCCCCCGTGGCTCCGCGTCCGGCCCCGGGCGTTGGATCCGGCCCCCCGCTAAGCCCCGTCCTCGCCTGATCCCAGGCCGCTTTGCCCCGGGAGCGGTGAATCATTTAGCAATTGCCGAAGGTTTTTCCATTATGGAATACCCTATAATCCTTCCTGCCCCCCTTTTCAAAGGGGGGAACTTAAGGAATTGCTGTTCAAAGTCCCCCTTTGAAAAAGGGGGATTTAGGGGGATTTAAGAATCCTCCAAACGGGGGAAATTATGGCAAACGCTCCATCTGATGTGACATGCCAACCCGGGTGACGGTCCAGGCTCAGGGCGGACACCCAGGTCCGCCCCTAGGGGAGGTCGGGCCGGGGGAGGGGATGGCGCGGCAGATTTCGGCGGAGATGTCCAGATACCAGTTCCCCTGTAAATGGTGGAACAAGTTTTCAACCTTGCAGGCGCAGGCTGAAGCCAGAGTACCCAAAACTCCCTTATGATTGTGACTTGGTATAATACCCTGTTCCCGGTGAAATAAAACCAATTAACCAGGTAACCTTATATCACCGTAGGGGCGGTTCGCGAACCGCCCCTACAAAACGGACCCGGGAGAAAAGCTCAAGGTTCGACGATGAGGTCCCCGGACTCGGCCATGGCGGCGAGGATTTCTTGGGCCCGGGCCTCGTCCTTTTTGTAGACCATGAGGCGCACCCCCCGGATGAACTGGAGCATGGGGTAAGTCCCCCCGGCGTCGTCGGCCATGACCATGGCCTCAACGCCCTCGGACTCCAACAGCCCCGCAGCCATCTCGGCCTCAATGCGGTTGGAGAAGGTTTCAAGAACAATAGCGTCGTCTAAGTTCAAGGGAAGCCTCGTTAGTCTCTATTGTGGAGCGTTCCGTGAATAGCATGTCATTAAATCAAGGGAGAAGCCAGACCCTCAGGGATTAAAGTCCCCCTTTGAAAAAGGGGGATTTAGGGGGATTTCAGTAGGTTATTTGAAATCACTCCTCCCCCAGCCACACTATACCCCTATCTCACGCCTCCGGAAAAACCACCAAATTATCTCTATGAATAACTTCGTCGCAGGCCTTGTGGCCCAGGGATTGGGCGATTTCCTGGCATTGGCGGCCCTTGATCTGGCCGATCTCCCTCGCCGAGTAGTTGGTGAGGCCCACCGCGAAGGGTTTGCCCTCGGTGTCCATGAGGTGGACCGCGTCGCCCTTGCGGAAGCCCCCGAAGACCTCGAGGATGCCGGCGGGCAGCAGGCTTTTGTGGCCCTCCACCAGGGCCGTCCGGGCCCCGGCATCCACCAGGATGGCCCCCTTGGGGGTGACGTTGTAGGCCAGCCAGTATTGGCGGCTGGTGAGTTTCTGGTCCTGGGGCAGAAACAGGGTGCCCACCTCCTGGCCGGCAAAGATGGTCTCCAGGATGCCCGGGGTCAGGCCGTTGGCGATGAGGGTGGGGAGGCCCGCGGCCCCGGCCTTTTTGGCGGCCTGGAGTTTGGTCACCATGCCGCCCCGGCCCAGGTCGCCGGGCCGGTGCCCCGCGGCGGCCTCGATGTCGGCGGTGATGGCCTCCACCTGGTGCAGCAGGCGGGCCTCGGCATGTTCCCGGGGGTCCTGATCGAAGAGGCCGTCAATGTCGGTGAGGAGCACCAGGAGGTCGGCCCCCACCAGGTTGCAGATCAGGGCGGCCAGGTTGTCGTTGTCCCCGAATTTGAGCTCGTCGGTGGCCACGGTGTCGTTTTCGTTGATGATGGGCACCACCTGCCAGCCCAGCAGGGTGAAGAGGGTGTTCCGGGCGTTCAGGAAGCGGGGCCGGGATTCCAGGTCGTCATGGGTCAGGAGAATCTGGGCCACCTTGAGGCCGACATCGGCAAAGGCCAGCTCGTAGGTGTGCATCATGACGCTCTGGCCGGCCGCGGCCACGGCCTGGGCCTGGGGGATGCCCGGGGGGCGGGAGGCAAACCCCAACTTGCGGCAGCCCGCGGCGATGGCCCCGGACGAAACCAGGATAAACTCCCGGTCCCCGGAGCTGAGGCGTCCGATCTCCCCCACCAGGCGCTGGATAAGGGCCTGGTTGAGGCCGTCGGCCCCGGTCAGGACCGCGCTCCCCAGCTTGAGGACGACCCGCTTGGCTTTACTCAGGTACTGCTGTCGTAAGGAATCCACGGCCAGAGCGCCTCTCGTCGCGTCTCACAGCTCATACGCCAAATAGTAAGACCACGTTTCTCAAAGGCTGCGGTCAAGTCCCCCGTTTCTCAGAGGGGATTTAGGGGGATTATCAACATAATTATAATCCCCCCTGACCCCCCTTTAATAAAGGGGGGAATATCATCTTGGGCTGACGGGGTATAGCAGTCGCGCCTGAGTCCCCGGCTCACCCATAAGACATGAAAAATCAGCCAGATATGTAGGGCGGGCACTGCCCGCCGATGCCGCTGATAAATTGGTGCGTAGGACGCACCCTACAAAAGACTTTGCTTATCCGGCTGATCCTCATCCATTACGAAAAATTTCCAGATGGCCTGCCGCAGGGGGGAGAGCCCGACGCCGGCCTGGGCGGAGACGGCGAAGACCCGCCACCCGGCCTTTTCATAAGCCAGAACGACCTCGGTCCCGGGGAAAGTCCGGGCTCCAGCGCATCAATCTTATTTAACGCCACCAGCCGCGGTTTGTCCAGCAAAGAGGGGTCGAAGTCGCGCATTTCTTCTTCCAGCATGGCCAGGGGCGCCAGGGGCGCGGCCGGGTCAATGGCGCTCATGTCGATGACCTGGATCAGGATCCGGGTGCGCTGCAGGTGCCGGAGAAATTGGTGTCCCAGGCCCTTGCCCAGGTGGGCCCCTTCGATGAGGCCGGGGATTTCCGCCAGGATCAGGGGCTCGTGCTCGGCATCCGGGCCCATGACCCCCAGCTGGGGGCTCAGGGTGGTGAAGGGAAAGGCGCCGACCCGGGCCTTGGACGCGGTGAGAGCCTTGAGCAGGGTGGTTTTGCCGGCATTGGGGGCGCCCATCAGGCCCACGTCCGCCAGGATCTGGAGTTCCAGATGAATGCGGCGTTCCCGGCCCGGCTCGCCGGGTTGGCAGAAGCGGGGGGAGCGAATCCGGGAAGAGGTGAAGTGGGCATTGCCCATGCCGCCCCGGCCGCCCTTGGCCAGGACCAGGCGCTCCCCGGGGGTCATGAGGTCTTTAATGAGCCTGCCGCTGTCGGCGTCAAAAACCCGGGTGCCCGAGGGCACCGGCACGATCACCGAGGCGCCGTTTTTGCCGTGGCGGTCCTGCTTCTGGCCCCGGCCGCCGTTTTCCGCCGTCAGGACGCGCCGGCGCTTGAACAGGCTGAGGGTGCGAAGGGAAGAGGAGACTTCGAGGATGACATCGCCGCCGGAGCCGCCATTGCCGCCGTCGGGCCGGCCCCGGGGCTGGAAGCGGGCCCGGAGAAAACTGACACAGCCCGGGCCGCCGTTGCCGGCCCGGACCGTGATATCGACTTCATCGGGGAAGGATTTCAAGTTGGGGGATAGACGCTGACCCGCTTGCGATCTTTACCAAAGGCCTCGTATTTGACCACACCGTCGATCTTGGTGAACAGGGTGAAGTCACGGCCCATGCCCACGTTAGTCCCCGGGTGGATGCGGGTGCCCACCTGCCGCACCAGGATGTTGCCGGCCTTGACGATCTGCCCGCCGAACTTTTTCACCCCGCGGCGTTGTCCGGCGCTGTCCCGACCGTTGCGGGAGCTGCCGCCAGCTTTTTTGTGTGCCATGGTTGCTCTCCTGCGCCTCTGCGGCCACGAAATTACCTGCCGGGCCTTCCCCTCCGGGGTCCGCCCCGCCTGACGCGGCCGGCATTTAGCTTAATTATAAAATAATTTCATCGATTTGCAAGGCGGTGAATGGCTGCCGGTGGCCCTGTTTGCGGCGATAATTCTTCCGCCGTTTCTTTTTGAAGATCAGGACCTTCTTGCCTTTGCCCTGGCGCACGATCTGGGTGCGTACGGTGGCGTTGGGAACCAGGGGTTGGCCGACCTGAATGGCGGCCCCGTCGGTCACCATCAATACCTGGTCCAGAATCACTTCGTCGCCGCGCTCGCCCGGAAGTCGCTCCACCCGGAGCACATCCCCGGGAGAGATGCGGTATTGTTTCCCGCCGGTTTTAATAATGGCGTACACTTTGGCCTCCAAAAAAATCCGAACTTTAGACAATCAATTTTACCGGATTTTCTCATCTTGTCAACCCAAGGGCCGCTGAAATCGCCAAAAAGGCTTATTTTTGCAGGGTTCAAGAAAATGCCCCGGGTCGGGAACTCTTAGAGCCGGTGATTGACTCGACTCTCCCCTGGCATTATTATGACGTAAGTTCATCTTTTTTGCCATCGCCAACTTTCTGTCTTCCGGGGAGATCCGGCGGGGGTATTTCCGGGGGACGCCTCTCGGTCACGGAGCAGACATGGACAGGTTACCGGCAAAAATTTCGCCCCAGGGATACGTGGTCATCCATGGCCATTTTTATCAACCGCCCCGGGAAAATCCCTGGATCGAACAGATCGAAGTGGAGCCCAGCGCCGCTCCCTTCCACGACTGGAATGCCCGGATCACCACCGAGTGCTACCGCCCCAACGCCGCGGCCCGAGTCTACGACGGCCAGGGGCGGATCCTGGATATCGTTGACAATTACCGGCATCTCAGCTTTAATTTCGGCCCTACCCTGATCAGTTGGCTTAGCCAACAGGCCCCGGAAACCTATGCCAAGATCCTGGAGGCCGATGCCCAGAGCCTGGCGGCCCTGGGGCACGGTAACGCCATCGCCCAGGCCTACAACCATGCCATCCTGCCCTTGGCCAGTGCCCGGGACCGGGAAACCCAGGTCATCTGGGGCCTCAAGGACTTTGAGCACCGGTTCCGGAGGCCGGCCGCGGCCATGTGGCTGCCGGAGACCGCGGTGAATTACCCCACCCTGGCCACCCTGGTGGACCACGGCATGAAGTTCGTGCTCCTGTCGCCCTACCAGGCCAAGCGGGTGCGCCCCCTCACCGGCGGGGAGTGGACCCCGGCAACGCAGGGTCTGGATACCACCCAGGCGTACCGCTGTTTTTTGCCCGGGGCCGGGGAGGACGCCCGGAAGCGGCCCTTCATTGACGTCTTTTTTTATGATGGCGAAGTGGCCGCGGATCTCAGCTTCGGGGACCTGCTCACCGACAGCTACCGGCTGGCGAGCCGGTTGACGGAGGGTTTTTCCCCGGAGAAGGCCCGCCCCCAGATCCTCCATGTGGCTACCGACGGCGAGAATTACGGGCACCACAAGAAATTCGGTGAACTGGCCCTGGCCCATGCCCTCACCCAGGTACTGCCCCAGAAGGGTTTTCACATCACCAATTATGCCGCTTTTTTGGAACTGGCGCCGCCCAAAATGGAGGTGGAGATCTCCCTGGGGCCCCAGGGCGAAGGCAGCTCCTGGAGCTGCGCCCACGGCGTGGGGCGCTGGAAGGAGAACTGCGGCTGTTCCACCGGCGGCCAGCCCACCTGGAATCAGCGCTGGCGCACCCCCCTCCGGGAATCCTTTGATTTTCTCAATGCCAAACTGGCGGCGATCTTCGAGGCCGAGGGTCAGAAGTACTTTCAGGATCCCTGGCAGGCCCGCAACGCCTACATAGACGTTATCCTGGACCGGAGCAACGGCGTGCTGGAGGACTTCTTCACCAACCAGGGGACGCCCAACCTGCAGGACGAGAACCGGGTGGCGGCCTTAAGACTCCTGGAGATGGAGCGCCACGCCCTGCTCATGTACACCAGCTGCGGCTGGTTCTTCGCCGACATCTCCGGCCTGGAGTCCCTCCAGGTGATCAAGTATGCCGCCCGGGCCCTGCAATTGGGCCAGCATTTCACTGCCGAGTCCCTGGAGCCGCCTTTCCTCAAAATCCTGGAGCGGGCTGTGAGCAACATCCCCAAAGAGGGCAACGGCCTCACCATTTACCAGAAGCGCATCAGGCCCGCGGTGGTGGATTACCCCAAGGTGGCCAACCAGTGGGTGATTTCCTGGCTCAAGGACCGGGAGCGCCAGTGCCCCAATCACATTTACCACTACCGGGCCGAGGCCATGGACCTGGAGGAGAAGACCCAGGGCTCGCTCTTATTCGCCGCCGGGCGCCTCCGCCTGACTTCAGGTATTACCCGCCAGAGCCACACCCTGGCATTCTTCACCGCCTTTCTGGGAAGTTACCTCTACCGCACCCAGGTGCAGTTCCATCCTGACCCCCAGGAGTTCCTCACCTTCCGGGACGAATTTTTCCGGGTCCTCGAGTCGACCCCGGAAGATCTGATCCCCCTCATGGTGCGGCGTCTGGGGGAGTCCTACTACAGCATCCATGATATTTTCCAGGAAGAGAAGCTCCAGGTCTTCCAGGACTTGCTGCGCCCCAATCGGGAAGAGGCGGCGGAGCTGGTGGCGCACAGTTTTGAAGAAGTCCGGCCCCTGCTCAAGGCCATGGCTACTGAGGGCCTGCCCATGCCCCGTCTCTATCGCGCCCTGGGGGAAATCACTTTGAACCGGCGCCTGGTGAGACTTTTGCGGCAGATGGAGCCGAATCCTACCTCCATCTCCACTTCCGAAGAGATTATGGAGGTGATCGCCGATGCCCAACTCCTGGGGTTGAAGCTGGAAACCCATGAGGGGGCCACGATTTTGGGGCGTATCCTGGACCAGCAGCTCCGGGCCCTGGCCGACGCCTTCCAGATGGAAACCGTGACCCGGCTGAGCGACTTTTTGGGTTTCGTGGCTCGGATTCCCCTCACCCTGGAACTCACCGAGGCCCAGAATTTCCTTTTTGCCCTGATGCAGGAGCGTTTTCCCGCTGTGGCGGCCCGGGCCTCCCAGGACCCCAAGGCCCAGGCCCTGGGCAAACAACTGGTGGCCCTGATGGAAACCGTGTATTTCAGCCCGGTGCGCTATCTGAAATTGCTGGCTTGAGGAAAGAATGACGGGAGGAGATATGAGTCTGGAAACCCGGTTTCGGCAAGCCTTCACCGAATCCATCGAACTGAAGAGCAGCGTCCTGGACGAACTGGGGCCTGTGGTGGCCCTTGCGGCCGAACTGTTGGCCCAGGTCTTCAAGACCGGGGGTCGGGTGCTGATTTTTGGGAACGGCGGGTCCGCCGCTGACGCCCAACACCTGGCCGCGGAGTTTGTCAACCGCTTCCAGGTGGAGCGGCCGCCCCTGGCCGCCCTGGCCCTGACCACCGACAGTTCGATCCTCACCGCGGTGGCCAATGACTATGACTTTAGGGAAGTCTTCGCCAAGCAGGTCCGGGCTTTGGGACGGCCCGGGGACCTGGCCTGGGGCATCAGCACCAGCGGCAATTCTCCCAACGTCGTCGCCGGGCTCGACGCGGCCCGGGGACTGGGCCTCAAGACCCTGGCCTTAAGCGGCGGCGGCGACGGCGGGCCCGTGGCCGCGGCCGCGGTTTTAGCCCTTACCGTGCCTTCCCGGAACACCCCCCGGGTCCAGGAAGTCCACATCACCATCGGACACGTGCTCTGCGACCTGGTGGATTTTATCCTCTACCCGGAAAAATTCGGGGGCGCGTAATCCAATGTGGGGCAGGCGCCCTCGCCTGCCGAGGAACCAGGAGGCCGGATGAAAAAGCTCGAACCTCTTTCCCTGGGCGGCATCAAGACTTATAGTTTGTCTGAGAGGCATTCCAAGGTCAGCGTCGAGGATTTTGGCAGCCCCTGGCGGCCAGGGGATAGCTTCCGGGAGTTTGTCCACCGCCTCCCCAGGATCCTGGCGGGCGCGGCCTTGCGGGAGGTGGCCGATGCCTGGGTCCGGGCCCGAAAGGCCGGCCGCCACGTGCTCCTGGGCATGGGGGCCCACCCCATCAAGGTGGGCTTGAGCCCCGTGCTCATCGACCTGCTCCAGCGCGGGCTGATCACCGGCGTGGCCATGAACGGCGCCGGCATCATCCACGACGCCGAAGTGGCCATGGTGGGACGCACCTCCGAGGACGTGGATGAGGTCCTGGGCTGCGGCCAGTTCGGCATGGCCCGGGAAACCGCTGAATTTTTGAACGGCGCCATTGCCTGGGGAGCGAGCCAGGGTCTGGGTCTGGGCCAGGCCGTGGGCCGGCGCCTGGTCGAAAGCGATTTTCCCCATAAGGACCTGAGCCTGGTGGCCGCGGCAGCAAGCCTTGAGGTGCCGTTGACGGTGCACGTGGCGGTGGGCACCGACATCATCCACCTCCACCCGTCGGTCTCCCCGGAAGCCCTGGGCGCCGCAACCCATTTAGATTTTCGCCTTTTCGCCGCCCTGGTCAGCGAGCTCGACCACGGGGTCTTTATCAACCTGGGGTCCGCGGTGGTCATCCCGGAGGTCTTCCTGAAGGCCATCACCCTGGCCCGCAACCTGGGCCATCAGGCCTCGCCCCTGACCACGGTGAACCTGGATTTTGTCCAGCACTACCGGTCGCTTACCAATGTGGTGCGCCGCCCCACCGCCGGGTCGGGGCGCGGGTTTGCCTTGACCGGCCACCACGAACTGCTCTTCCCGATGCTCGCGGCCCTGGTGGTGGAAGAAATGGAGGAAGTGTGATGCCCACGGAAATTGTGGTGGTGGTTGACGATATGCGGCTCCATGGGTACCTGGGGGATTCCCCCACGGCCCAGGCCCTGGCGGACGCCCTGCCCATCGAAGGCCGGGCCCAGCTCTGGGGCGAGGAGATCTACTTTCCCGTACCCCAGGTGGTGGCGGACTTAGATGATAGTGCGGCGGTGGTGGTGAACGTCGGGGACCTGGGCTACTGGCCCAGTGGCCGGGCCTTTTGCCTCTTTTTCGGCCTGACGCCGGGGAGCGTCCCTGGGGAGATTCGCCCGGCCAGCGCCGTGAACCTGGTGGGCCGGCTCCGGGACGACCCCTGCTGCCTCAAGGTGGTGCCGGAAGGCGCCCCGGTGCGGATCGAAAAAAAATAAGGTAAAATAAATTAAGGGGAAGTAATTTTCACAGGGTGAAAAATACGCTACCGTATCGATGAGCCCCGGTACTGAGCTTTCCCGGCCCGACTTTACCTGTCACGAAGGAGAATATAGGTCAATGCCCATTTTTGAATTTCACTGCACTAGCTGTGATCAGAATTTCGAGAAATTGGTCTTCGGGGCCGACCCTGAGGTGGAGTGCCCCCACTGCGGTCAGGCCAAGGTGGAAAAGTTGATGAGCGCCTGTACCGCCAAGGTGGGGGGCAAGCTGACCTCGACCTCCAGCGGCAGCGCCAGCTCCTGCGCCGGCTGCTCTTCCGGTTCCTGCAGCACCTGCGGGTAATACCATTTTCCTGTTGGGGCGCACCTATGTGTGCGCCCTTGCGGTGGGCGGACATGCAGCCCCACCGATACAATTTAAGGTTGCTTAATGGCAAAATGGTATAAGTGATCTTGTCCAGAGATATTAAAATCGGCACCCGGGGCAGCGCCCTGGCCCTGGCCCAGGCCCGCTGGGTGGCGGCCCAGATTTCCGGCCGCCACCCAGCCTGCCGGGTGGAACTGGTCATCATCAAGACCACCGGGGACAAGATTCAAGACGTCCCCCTGGCCCAGATCGGCGGCAAGGGCCTGTTCATCAAGGAGATCGAAACGGCGCTCCTGACGGGGCAGGTGGACCTGGCGGTGCACAGCCTCAAGGATATGCCGGCGGAAGTGCCGGAGGGCCTGATGTTGGGGGCGGTGCCACCCCGGGAAGACTGCCGGGATGCCTTCATCTCTTCCCGCTACGCCACCCTTGCCGAGATTCCCTCCGGCGGGCGGGTCGGCACCGGCAGCCTCAGGCGCCGGGTCCAGTTGCTTCACCGCCGCCCCGACCTGGAAGTGGTGCCCTTGAGGGGCAATGTGGACACCCGCCTGAAAAAAATGGCGACCCTGGGGCTGGATGGACTCATCCTGGCCGCGGCCGGGCTCAACCGGCTGGGATTGGCCCATACTTACCGCCACTGCGTCCCCGAAGCCGAAATGCTGCCGGCGGTGGGCCAGGGAGCCCTGGGCCTGGAGGTGCGCACCGGGGACCAGGATCTTCGGGACCTGGTGGCGTTCCTGGATGATTCTCCCACCCGTCTGGCGGTGACGGCCGAGCGGGCCTTTCTGGCCCGGCTGGAGGGGGGCTGCGTGGTGCCGGTGGCGGCCCTGGGCCGGGTGGCAGGGGAGACTCTCCACCTGGACGCCTTGATCAGCGACCTGGAAGGCCGGCGCTTTCTGAGGGAGCAACGGTCCGCCCCCGGGGCTGAGGCGGCCGGGTTGGGAACCCAATTGGCCGAATGGTTGCTGGCTCAGGGAGGACGGGAAATCCTGGCCGAATTGTATGGGCGGGTTATTTAACGTTATACAGTCAAGAAATAACTGTTTTAAGAGTAAGAATTCACTTGACATTCCTGCAAATATGCTATACTCTATTTGCACTAACATTCCAATTTGATTTCGGGGGAGTCCAGCAATGCAGGCGAAGTGGGGGATAGCCTGGCTGGTAACAGCTTTTTGGCTGATAGTGATGTCGTTCGCGCCGGCCTTGGCCAGCGGCGACGCTGCCTCCGGGTCCCTCCCCGTTCTCTCCATAGCTGCCCAGGGTTCCCTGGAAAGCCAGATGCAGGGTGAAAGGCCCCTGTCCCCGGCCGGCTCCCATATCCCCGGTGTCCAAGCCGTTCCGTCCCTTCAACTCCATAATGAGGGTGGAGACGCCAGAGCTCAAGCTGCCTCTCAATACCGAACTCAATATCTCCATTCGGTATAACCGGGAACCAACCCCCGGTGATCCGCAGCCCCTCAGCAAATCACCGCTCTATATGAAATATGCCGTGGACTACCGCCTGATGTCCAACCTGCGGGTGGGGCTCAACAGCTATCTGTATCGCCCTTCCGAAGAGGGCTTTCCCTTCCAACACTCCCTGGCTAATCCCCTCGTGGGGGTGGGTCCGGAACTTAAATACGACCTGGGGCGGTGGAATTTCCTCTTAAAGAGCCAGTTGGAGAGCGGTAATCGGGACCAGGGCAAAGACCTGCAAAACTGGTTCCGGGTCTGGTACGCCTTCTAGTCGATCCTTGTCGCCATCAGCCTCCCGCATCAAACGGCCTTCGCTCGATAACCATGCGGTTAATTATGGCGCCATACACCTAACTTCTCCCCGCCTGTACCCCTGCACCGGTGCTCTTTTCCGCGCCCCTGATCCCCGCCCGATTTCTGGAGCGTCGGCGGCGTTTCCTGGCCCTGGTGGAGTTGCCCGACCACCGGCGGGTCTGGGTCCATGTGCCCAATACCGGCGCCTTGACCGGCTGTCTCGATCCTGGCCAGGAGATCCTCCTGACTCATGACGAACGCCCGGGGCGCAAAACCGCCTATACCTGGCGGTTTGTCCGGGGCGCGAGCCGGGTGGATTTGCATCGACACCCTGGTCCCCAACCGCCTGGTGGCCGAGGCCCTGGCCGCGGGCCGCCTCCCGGGCCTGCCGCACCCCTCCCGGGTCCGGGCCGAAGTTGCCATACCCCAGGGCAGCCGGCTGGATTTTGTCCTGGAGGCGGACGGGAAACTCCTGTTTATCGAGGTCAAGAGTGTCACCTGGGTGGAAGACGGGGTGGCGCTCTTTCCTGACGGGGTGACGAGCCGGGGGCGCCGCCACCTGGAGCATTTGCAGGAGTTGGTGCGGCAGGGGCACCAGGCCTGTCAGGTCTTCATGGTCCAGCGCCAGGACGCCCAGCTCTTGCGGCCCGCCGCCGCCATCGATCCGGCCTATGCCCGGGAACTGGCCCTTGCCGCGGCCCAAGGCGTCAAGATCATGGTGTTCCAGGAAAAAATCGATCCCCCGGAAATTACCCTTGCGTCCTCCCTCCCCTTTGATTTAACATAATTCCGGGTAACTAAAAATTGACGGCCTCCTCAGGAGACGGGAATCGGGTTGATCTATGCATGCGGCGCTCAATGACAATATTCGTATCTTTACGGGCAATTCCGTCCCCGAATTGGCCCACAAAATCTGCGACCACCTCTCCCTGCCCCTGGGCCAGGCCATGGTCAGCGCCTTCAGTGACGGAGAGATCCGGGTGGAAATCGCCGACAATGTCCGGGGCCGGGATGTCTTCCTGATCCAGTCCACTTGTCCCCCCACCAACCACAACCTGATGGAACTGCTGCTCATGATCGACGCGGTGAAACGGGCCTCGGCCCGGCGGATCACCGCGGTCATTCCCTATTTCGGCTATGCCCGCCAGGATCGCAAGGTGGCGCCCCGGGTGCCCATCACCGCCAAGCTGGTGGCCGACCTCCTGTCCACCGCCGGGGCCCAACGCGTCCTCACCATGGACCTGCACGTGGGCCAGATTCAGGGCTTTTTCGATATTCCCGTGGACAATCTCTACGCCTCCCCCGTCATGATTCCCTATATCCGGGAGAATTTTCAGGACGACCTGGCCATCGTGTCGCCGGATGCCGGGGGGGTGCCCCGGGCCCGGGCCTACGCCAAGCGCCTGACCGCCACCCTGGGTTTGATCGACAAACGCCGGGACGCCCCGGGCCAGGCCAAGGCCATGAATCTCATCGGCGAGGTCATGGGCAAGGAAGTGGTCATTCTGGATGACATCATCGACACCGGCGGCACCCTGAGTGAAGCGGCCGGGGTCATCGTCCAGCAAGGGGCCCGCAACGTCAGCGCCTGCTGCACCCACGCCGTGCTCTCCGGGCCGGCGGTTTCCCGGGTGGCCAAATCCCCCCTGTACCGCCTGGTGGTCACCGACACCATTCCCCTGAGCGAGGAAGCCAAAAAGTGCCCCAAGATCGTGCAGCTGCCGGTGGCGCCCCTCCTGGCCCAGGCCATCGTCCGCATCCACCAGGAAGACTCCATCAGCTCCCTGTTTGAGATTCAGTTCTGATAAGCGGACTGCTGAGTGATAGTTTCTAACACGGTAGGGGCGGGTTTCAAACCCGCCCCTACCATTTTTATCCCTAATTTTCCTGTTCAATACTACATCACCACAATCTCTTCCAGGCCGTCCTTCCAGCCATCCCAGAGATAGTCGTCCAGGCGGCCCTGGGCGATGACCCGGAAGGCGTATTGCGCCTGGGCCGTATAGAAATCGCACATCGGCGCCGGGGCATCCAGATGTCCGTTGTGGGCATAGACCTCCGCCGGGCAGGGCGCCCCGCAGAAATGGCGCACCGCGCAGCGGTTGCAGGGCGCGAAGCCCTCGGTCACCCGGGTGGTTATCTGTTTGAACTGCGGCGTTGCCAGCAACTCCGGCACCGGGGTCTCCCAGAGGTTGCCGCCGTGAAACTCCGGCAGCCCCAGGAATTCGCTGCACGGGGCCACTTCGCCGTGCGCGCCCACCGCAAAGAAGCAGCGCCCGCCGCCGCAGGGCGAGATGTCGCACATCAGCCGCCGGGCCCCCGGCGCCACCAGCCCCAACAGCAGGTTGGCGAAGTTGCCGATGACCAGTTTACGCCCGGTCGCCATCGCCAGCTCATAGGTCCGGTCCAGGGCCTTGAAGAAAAAGTGGGCCAGCTCCGCCTGGTCCGGCATCAGATTCCGGCCGCCCGTTTGCGTCCCCCGCACCGGGTTGAGCAGGGCGTTGCCCACGCCCCGGGCATGGAGAAACTCCACCAGCTCCGGCAGGTGCCGGACGTTTTCTTTAGTCACCGTGGTGATGAGGTTCAGGCCGGGATAATCCACCAGGTCCTCCAGGGCCTTGACGGTCTCGGCGAAGACCCCGGCGCCGCCCCAGGTCCGCCGGGTGCGGTCGGCCACCGCGTCGGTGGGACCGTCCAGGGACAGCCCGATGCCCACGCCGTGGGCCACCAGAAAGTCTTTGGCCTCCTGGTCCAGCCGGGTGGCGTTGGTCTGGACCCCGAACCGGAAGTAGTCGCCATACTTTTCGATCCCGGCAAAAACCGCGTCCTTGGCCAGCAGGGGTTCGGCGCCGTGGAACACCAGTTGGGGCCGGGCCCCCTCGGGGAGGGTGCTCTTGAAGAAATCCTGCAAGATCTCCAGGGACTCCATCAACCGGGCCGGGTCCATGTGGTCGCCGGCGCGCCTGGCCTCCTCGGGCAGGTAACAGTAGCCGCAGTTGAGGTTGCAGCGCTCCGTGGGGTTGAAATAGACCGCGGACGGCAGCAGCCCGAACCGGACGTTGTTGAGGTCCGAGGCCAGGCGGGCTTCTTTTTCCAAAAACATCTGGGGCAGCTCCGCCCCCAAAAGATATGCCAAGGCCTGGTCCCGGGGGGCCAGCACCCAGAAGGCGGTATCCGCGTTGATCAGGGCCACGAAGTCCTCGTGGCCGATCTCCAGAACGTCGAAATGGGGCCCGGCCCCGGCATTCACCGGGACTCCCGCCGGACCCCACAGAGGCGAAACTTCCTGACCCATGCCTATTTAGCCTTCTTGGCGTCGGCCATGAGGTAATGGGACAGGCCCACCTGGTCGCCGTTGGGGGCGCAGGTGTAGCGGATGCTGATGGGTTTCACCTTACTACTCTCAGATTTCTTCATATACATGTCCTCCTTCCTCGGGTGGTTTGCCGGCCCGGCCGGATTGCTCAACGGCCGCCGGGGTGAAAGCTCTGCAATGGATTGCGCGGCCTCGTAGGGGCGGACCTGTGTGTCCGCCCTCCTTTCGGGGGCACACGCAGGTGCCCCCCTACGTGCCTCTGGCCAAAATAAAAAAAAGAGTCCCATCCCTAAGGATGGAACTCCCTTTACCATCAGAAGTATCCCAATTCATGCACCAGCAGGCAGGTCTTCTGGCTCTCGGATCAGCCGGAGGAGGTCAGCCTTCCCACCGAAGGTCTTTATAAGCCTCCGGCAGTGGCCGCATTCGCCTTAACCTTCTCCGTCCCCGATTACAGCGGCGGGACCGCCCCGGATTCACACCGGGTTCCGGATTGCCTGGGGTTTGGTTAATTGATGGATAAGTAACATGAGGTTGATTATTTGTCAAGACAGAGACCTCACGGGAAACCGCGGGCCCTGGGGAGGTCCCCAACGCCGCAAATCACCTTGACGTCCCTCCTCTTAAAGGTTATTTTTACTATTTACGGGTAAATTTGGGGATAAGCGAACATGATTAAAGCGATTCGCGGCATGCGGGACATCCTGCCGCCGGAGACCTCCCGGTGGCAGTGGGTGGAATCCGTGGCCCGGGAGGTTTTTGACCTCTACGGCTACCAGGAGATTCGTCTGCCGCTCCTCGAGCGCACCGAGCTCTTCGCCCGCTCCATCGGCGAGGAGACCGACATCGTGGCCAAGGAAATGTACACCTTCCCCGACCGCAAGGGCGACTCCCTGACGCTGCGGCCCGAGGCCACCGCCTCGGTGCTCCGGGCCGTCCTGGAAAACCGCCTGGAAAAGGGCGCCGGGGTCAAAAAATATTACACCCTGGGGCCCATGTTCCGCTACGAGCGGCCCCAGAAGGGACGCTTTCGCCAGTTTTACCAGATCAACTGCGAGGCCTACGGGGTGGAGGCCCCGGAGCTGGACGTGGAAGTCATCCTGCTCCTGATGCACCTCCTCAAACGGCTGCTGCCGGGGGAGTTGCGCCTGCTGGTCAATTCCCTGGGCTGCCCCGGGTGCCAGGTGAAGTTCAAGGCCGCCCTGGGATTGTTCCTGATCAACCGGGAGGGCCTGTGCGACGACTGCCAGCGCCGCCGGACCACCAATCCCCTCCGGGTCCTGGACTGCAAGAGCGCCAATTGCCAGGGGATTTTGCAGGACGCCCCGGTGATCCGGGATTATCTCTGCCCCGATTGCGCCGCCCACTTTTCCCGGGTGCTGGAGCTGTTGGACCGGTTTAACGTGGCCTACGAACTCAAGCCCAAGCTGGTCCGGGGCCTGGATTACTACACCCGCACCGCCTTCGAGGTGGCGGCCGTGGGGCTCGGGGCCCAGGACGCGGTGGCCGGCGGCGGGCGCTACAACGGCCTGGCGAAGGCCTTGGGCGGACCGGATCTCCCCGCCATCGGCTTCGCCATCGGCGAGGACCGCCTCCTGGAGGTGCTGCCCCAGGACTTCGGCCAGGACCTGCGGCCCCGGGTCTTTGTGGCGGCCCTGGGAGAGCCGGCCCGGGAGCGGGCCTTCACCGTGGTCCAGGAGCTGCGCCGCAAGGACCTGGCCGCGGAGATGGATTTCGAGGGCCGGTCCCTCAAGGCCCAGATGTCCCTGGCGGACCGGTTGGGCGCCTCCTACGCCGTCATCGTCGGGGACAAGGAACTGGAGACGGGCCTGGCCCAGGTGCGGCCCATGAAGAAATTCTCTGATGAGACCGGCGGCAAGATGAACCTGACGGAAGGAGGCGCCGGGCGGACCCTGGCGGCCCAGGAGCAGGTGCCGTTTGAGGGTCTGATCGACTGCCTGGCCGGGAAAGTCCGGTCTGAAGAAACTCGATAGGGTTCAACCGAAAACACTCAATACTGGCAAATGGTTCTTCAAGTCCCCCTTTGAAAAAGGGGGATTTAGGGGGATTTACCAAGGCTGACAAAATCCCCCCAGCCCCCCTTTTACCCAGGGGGGAGTTGCAGGGCGGCCCCACAGGTCCGCCCCGACGTAAAATGCCGTGGGAGAAGGAAAAACAACGTGTTTGATTCGCTTGAAGGTTTGACCCGCAGCCATTCCTGCGGTGATTTGCGGGCTGCGGCCAACGGCGCCGAGGTGGTGCTCATGGGCTGGGTCCAGCGCCGGCGCGACCACGGCGGCCTCATCTTTGTGGACCTCAGGGACCGGGAGGGGCTGACCCAGGTGGTCTTCAACCCGGATACCAACCCCGACACGCACATCAAGGCCGGGGTGCTCCGGGATGAGTACGTCATCGCGGTGCGGGGCCAGGTGTTCCTCCGGCCCCCGGAGATGCTCAACCCGAATCTGCCCACCGGGGAGATCGAGGTCATGGTGGAAGAGCTGCGCATTTTGAACGCCGCCAAGACCCCGCCCTTCGAGCTGGAAGACTACAAGGTGGACATCTCCGAGGCCCTGCGGCTGAAATACCGTTACCTGGACCTCCGGCGCCCCAGCGTCATGAAGAACCTCCTCTTCCGGCACCGGGCCGCCCAGGTGGTCCGCCAGTTTCTCAACGGCCAGGGCTTCATCGAGGTGGAGACCCCCGTCCTCACCAAGAGCACTCCGGAGGGGGCCCGGGATTACCTGGTGCCCAGCCGGGTCCAGCCGGGGCAGTTCTTCGCCCTGCCCCAGTCGCCCCAGCTCTTCAAGCAGCTCTTGATGATGGCCGGCCTGGACCGCTACTATCAACTCTGCCGCTGTTTCCGGGATGAGGATTTGCGGGCCGACCGCCAGCCCGAGTTCACCCAGATCGACATGGAGATGGCCTTTATCACCGAAGAGGACGTCTACCAGGTAGTGGAGGGGATGATCACGGCCCTGTTCAAAGAATTGAAAGGCGTGGAGTTGACGCCGCCCTTCCCCCGCCTGACCTACCAGGAATGTATGGACCGCTTCGGGCTGGACCGGCCGGACACCCGCTTCGGGCTGGAGCTCAAAGACGTCACCGACCTGGTGCAGAAGGCGGAGTTCACCCGCTTCCGGGAGGTGGTGGACCAGGGTGGGGTCGTCAAGGCCATCAACGGTCCGGGCCTGGCCAAGCTGACCCGGAAAGACCTGGACGAGCTCATCGACCTGGCCGGGGTCTATGGGGCCCGGGGCCTGGCCTGGGTCAAGCTCCAGAGCCAGGGCTGGCAGTCGCCCCTGGCCAAGTATTTCCCGGCCGAAGTCAAGGCCGCCATCGAGGCCCGCTTGGAAGCCAAAGAAGGGGACTTGCTCCTCTTTGTGGCCGATGTCCCGAGCGTGGCCTGCACTGCCCTGGGGCAGGTCAGGCTCAATCTGGCCGAACGGGAAGGGCTGATCCCCGAGGACACCTGGGGCCTGACCTGGGTCACCGACTTTCCCCTGCTGGAGTACGACCCCGAGGCGGACCGCTTTGATGCCATGCACCACCCCTTTACCGCTCCCAAAGAGGAGGATATCCCCTGGTTGGCCACCGACCCGGGGAAGGTCAGGGCCCGGGCTTACGACCTGGTGCTCAACGGCACCGAGATCGGCGGGGGCAGCATCCGGATCAACCGCCGGGATATTCAGCAAGCGGTTTTTGAGGCCCTGAAAATCACCCCGGCGGAAGCGGACGAAAAATTCGGCTTTCTTTTGGAGGCCCTGGAATTCGGGGCGCCGCCCCACGGGGGTGTGGCCTTCGGGTTCGACCGCCTGGTGGCGATTCTCTGCGGGGCCAAATCCATCCGGGAAGTGATCGCCTTCCCCAAGACCCAGAAGGCCGCCTGCCTGGTAACCAAGGCTCCGTCCCCGGTGGACCCGGAACAGCTGCTGGAGCTGGGCTTGCGGCTCGAGAAGTAGCTGTCAGCTCATAGTCAGGAACGCAGGGGCGACCCAACGGGTCTTCCCTACAGAAAACAGAAAACAGGAAACTAAGAAAATGTCACGCTGGAACAAAGAACGCCGGTTATTGGATCATGAGCACTCCACTTTCTGGAATCATCGCTTGCAGGAGGTGGAAGAGCCCAACCTGATGCGGAATATCTTCCCCTACACCGAAGTGGCCCGCATCGACTTCGATTACAAGTTCGTCATGCCCGACCCCCCCGAGAAGATGTTGCTCACCGACACCACCTTCCGGGATGGGCAGCAGGCTCGGCCGCCCTACACCGTGCGCCAGATGGTGGATATCTTCGACCTGCTCCACCGCCTGTCCGGTCCTCAGGGAATCGTCCGGCAGACCGAGTTTTTCCTCTACAGCGCCAAGGACAAAGAGGCCGTGTCGAAATGCCGGGAGCGGGGGTATGAATTTCCGCAAATCACCGGCTGGATCCGGGCGGTCGCCTCGGACCTGGCCCTGGTGAAAGAGATGGGTATCAAGGAAACCGGCATCCTCACCTCGGTGTCCGATTACCACATCTTCCTGAAGCTGAATTGGGGCCGGAAAAAGGCGATGGACGAATACCTGGGCATCGTCAAGGCAGCCCTGGATATGGACATTGTCCCCCGGTGCCACTTCGAGGACGTTACCCGGGCCGACATCTACGGCTTTTGCGTCCCCTTTGCCATTGAATTGATGAAGCTGAGAGAACAGAGCGGCGTCGATATCAAGATGCGGCTGTGCGACACCATGGGCTACGGCGTGCCTTATCCCGGCGCCGCCCTGCCCCGGAGCGTCCCCAAGCTGGTGCGGGCCATGATCGACGATGCCGGGGTGCCGGGCCATCTCTTGGAGTGGCACGGGCACAACGACTTCCACAAGGTCCTGGTCAACAGCGTCACCGCCTGGCTCTACGGCTGCGGCGCAGTGAACGGGGCGCTCCTGGGTTTCGGGGAGCGCACCGGCAACGCCCCCATCGAGGGCATGCTGATTGAGTATATCTCCCTCCGGGGCGCCACCGACGGCATAGACACCACGGTGATCAGCGAGATCGGCGAGTACTTCGAGCGGGAACTGCGCTATCATATTCCGGCCAGTTACCCCTTTGTGGGGAAGAACTTCAACAACACCAGCGCCGGTATCCACGCCGACGGGCTCCTCAAAAACGAGGAGATCTATAATGCTTTCGATACGGGCAAGATCCTGAACCGGCCTATCCGCATTACCATCACCGACAAATCCGGCAAGGCCGGCATCGTCCATTGGCTCAATTCCCGGCTGAAACTTGAAGGGGAACGGGCGGTGGACAAAAACCACCCCGGGGTGGCCAAGATCTTCAAGCGCATCATGGAAATGTACGATACCGGACGCTGCACCACCATCTCCGACGAAGAGATGGAAAACCTGGCCCGGCGGTACCTCTCCGAGCTCTTTGTCTCGGAATTCGACCAGCTCAAGCAGAAGGCCTACAAGCTGGCGGCCCACCTGGCCGCGGACCTGGCCTTGTCAGCGGATATCCGCTCCATGGACCCGGCGCGTATGGAGCCGGTCATGCAGCGGGCCCTGGACAACTTTCCCTTCACCCAGTTCATGTATGTCGTCAACCTGGACGGGCGTAAGATCACCAAAAACATCACCCACATCGTGGACCGGGCCAAGTACGCCGAGATGAAACTGGACGAAGACCTGTCCAACCGCTCCTGGTTTATCGAGCCCATCAAGACGGGCAAGGTGTTTGTCTCCGACTTCTATACCTCCCGGTTCACCGGCGCCGTGTGCATCACCGTCAGCGTGCCGGTGTTTAATGATGCCGACGAAATCCAGGGTATCCTGGGCATGGATATCCGCTTCGAAGCCCTGGCCAAGATGGAGCAGGACGGCGAGATTTAAGGGGCGGAGCAATTTCTCGGCTGATTGATCAGGGCGCTCCCCAGGGGGCGCCCTTTTTTTCAGAACCAGTTCCAAACCAACGATAATTACCCCGTAGGGGCGGACCTGTGTGTCCGCCCCTGAGTCCGGACGCGTATGCAGTTCCGCCCCTGCCATGCCGCGTTTTGTGATTGATACTGAGAGCGTTTGCCAAAAATTCCTTCTGATTGCAGGTTTTTTAAATCCCCCTAAATTCCCCCTTTTAGAAGGGTAACTTTAAAAGTTATTTCAATTAGTTCACCCCTTTGGCAAAGGGGGGTTGGGGGGGATTTCGGTTCATTCCCTAACGGAAAAACCTTTTGCAATCCCTATAAGACCTCTCCTCAAGTCCCCAAACCTGTCATTCTGAGGGAGCGGCGCAACCGAAGAATCTCATAAGTGCCAGACCATACGAGATCCTTCCCTCCGCTCAGGATGACAAATTGTTTGGCGCCGGGCTCTCAAGTTCCAAACCAACAATAATTTCCCCGTAGGGGCGGACCTGTGTGTCCGCCCTCGAGTCCGGACGTGCGAACACGGGCGCGCCTCCGGCTCGTAAGAAAATTTTTGACAGGAAATTCAGGAATTCTCTGATTTGCACGGGCGGGTGCGTCCGGTATGCTGTATAAGGATACCTGTAGGCGGGACCGCGTAAACATTTTTTCCTTGTGCAAGATTTCACGATAAGGTAAATTTCACCCGATTCCCATTTTTCTATTTCTATAAGAGTGATTGTTGCGATGAGCGCCCACTCATCAAACGGAGAGGGAGGACAGGACATGGCTGACCACGACCAGATGGAACAACTCAAAGAGGCCAAGGCCAAGTATGATGAGCGGGTGGCCAAGGTACTGCAAAAGATGCCGGAGCGCAAAGCCGATTTTGCCAACACCTCGAGCATTCCCGTCAATCGGGTTTATACCCCCCTGGATATGGCAGGATTCGACTACCTGAAGAAATTGAGTATGCCGGGCCAGTATCCCTACACCCGGGCGGTGCAGCCCACCGCCTACCGCGGCCGCTTCTGGACCATGCGCCAGTATGCCGGGTTCGCCAGCGCCGAGGAAACCAACGAGCGCTACCATTTCCTCCTGAAATCCGGCCAGACGGGGCTCTCCGTGGCCTTCGATCTTCCCACCCAGATCGGCTATGATTCCGACCATCCCCTGGCCCAGGGGGAAGTGGGCAAGGTCGGAGTCTGCATCGACTCCTTGCAGGACGTCGAGAGGCTCTTCCAGGGCATCCCCCTGGACCAGGTGTCCACCTCCATGACCATCAATTCCCCCTGCGCCGTCATCATGGCCATGTACCTGGCGGTGGCCGAAAAGCAAGGGGTGCCCTTCAATAAATTGCGCGGCACCGTGCAAAACGACATCTTGAAAGAATACCCGGCCCGGGGCACCTACATCTTTGCGCCCCGGCCCTCCATGCGCCTCATCACCGACATCTTCGCCTACTGCACCAAGGAAGTGCCCCAGTGGAACACCATCAGCATCAGCGGCTACCACATCCGGGAAGCCGGTTCCACCGCGGTGCAGGAAGTCGCCTTCACCCTGGCCAACGGCATCGCCTATGTCGAGGCGGCCATTGCCGCGGGCATGAAAGTGGATGAGTTCGGGCCCCGGCTCTCCTTCTTCTTCAACTCCCACTCCGACTTCCTGGAGGAAGTGGCCAAGTTCCGGGCCGCCCGGCGTCTCTGGGCCAAGATCATGAAGGAGCGTTTCAACGCCCAGGACCCCAAGTCCATGATGCTGCGCTTCCACACCCAGACCGCCGGCTGCTCTCTGACGGCGCAGCAGCCCCTGAACAACATCATGCGGGTGGCCTTCCAGGCCATGAGCGCCGTGCTGGGCGGCACCCAGTCCCTGCACACCAACTCCTATGACGAGGCCCTGGCCCTGCCCTCCGAAGTGGCGGTCCAGGTGGCGCTGCGCTCCCAGCAGGTGGTGGCCTACGAGACCAACGTCTGCGATACTATCGACCCCCTGGCGGGTTCCTACTACGTTGAAAACCTGACCGATGAAATCGAGGCCCGGGCCCAGGACTACATCGACCAGATCGACCGCATGGGCGGCGCCGTGGCCGCCATTGAAAAGGGCTTCATCCAGAAAGAGATCGGCGCCAGCGCCTACCGGTTCCAGCGGGAGATCGAAAAAGGCGAGCGCATCATCGTCGGCCTGAACCGCTTCCAGACCCACGAAGACAAGCTCACCGGCCTGCTCAAGGTTGACCCGGAAGTGGGCGCCAAACAGGTGGCCCGCCTCCAGGAACTGCGGAGCACCCGGGACAACGCCGCCGTAAGCCAAGCCCTGGCGGAACTCAAGACCGCGGCCGCGGGCACCGATAACCTCATGCCGCCCATCCTCAAGGCGGTCAAGGCCCTGGCCACCCTGGGCGAGGTCTGCGACACCCTCCGGGCGGTCTTCGGAGAATACGAGGCCCCGGCGCTGATCTGAGAAGGGCTTGCGGATGGAGGGGCGGTTCGCGAACCGCCCCTACGAAAACTTCTCGCAGCCGATCATGGATCGGGGACAACGAGTAAAATGCAGGGCGGGCACTGCCCGCCATATTCCTTAGTCATTCTGAGCCTGGCGAAGCATCTCAATTCCCTTCGCCCTGCACAAGGAGATAAAAAATGCCGGAAGAAAGAAAGATCAGGGTGTTGACCGCCAAGCCCGGGTTAGACGGGCATGATCGGGGCATCAAAGTCATCTGCGCCGCCTTGCGGGATGCCGGCATGGAAGTGATATACACCGGCCTCAGGCAGACCCCGGAGCAGATCGTCGCCGCCGCGGTCCAGGAAGATGCGGATGTCATTGCCATGAGCGTGCTCTCGGGAGCCCACAACTACCTGTTCCCCCGGGTCATGGAACTGGTCAAGGAAAAAGGCATCAGCGACGTCCTGGTGATGGGCGGCGGCATTATTCCCGATGAGGACATCCCACCCTTGAAGACCGCCGGCATCGCCGCCATCTTCGGCCCCGGCACCGACACCGGTGACATTATCAGCTTCATCCGGGAAAACGTCCGCAAAAACTGATCCCGGCCCTTACGAGATTGTCTGGGTGGATGATGCCCGCGGGCGCCGTCCACCCAGGGTTTGGTGTCAATGCCGACTTATGGTGATCGATCCTTGGTAATGTCAAAAATCCAGGCTCTCATAACTCTGGCAAGACCGCACCAATACATCAAAAACGTCTTTATATTCCTCACTATTTTAGTTGTTCATGCGCTTTTTGATTCCCATCCTAACTTAAAACCTGTTTCAACTACTGGTGGTATTTTCAATGAAAAAATGGATATTGCCTGTTATATCGATTATTTTAGTTTTTATTCTGTCATTTAACGCTGGTGCTGCGTCAAGACAGGCACCCGATTTTACCAATCCAGCGGCAGTCATCGCTGATCTTAATCAGATGAAACAAGAGGGACAAGCGAAAAAAGCCTCATTGGTGGTAGTCAAGTGTAACTATGCCATTACTACGATTAAAAATTTTATGCGACTCAACCCCGAAGGCGATCCCAGTATTCTCAAGCAGCGCTGGCAAGAAGCCTATGCCGAATACCAAAAGATGAAATAAACCTTGAGCCCAAATACCTGATCTTGGTTCCGTGAACGTGCGGCGGGAAGAATGGCTCGGTCCTCCCGTGCCCTTGACAGGTATGGCCTGAGGCCGATAAATTGAGGATTACCATCGGAGCATAACCTGTATTGCCTCATCATCGGGGTGACCCGGCGAGTCCTTTCGACAAGCTTTACTCCCGGCGAAGGTGCTTTATGCTCCCATGCATCACTACCGCAAAGGAGCAGCGCCCCTATGGATTCCTACAAGATACACCTGAGCGAAGCCGAGATGCCCCAGGAGTGGTACAACATCATTCCGGACCTGCCCTCCCCCATGCCGCCTTATCTCCACCCGGGCACCGGCCAGCCCATCACCCCCGATGACCTGGCGGCCATCTTTCCCCGGGCCTTGATCGAGCAGGAAGTGAGCCCGGAGCGCTGGATCCCCATCCCTGACGACGTCAGGCGCATCTACCAGTTGTGGCGGCCCAGCCCCCTGCACCGGGCCTACAACCTGGAAAAGGCCCTGAAGACCCCGGCTCGCATCTACTATAAGAACGAATCCGTCAGCCCCGCCGGGAGCCACAAGCCCAACACCGCGGTGCCCCAGGCCTACTACAACAAGGTCGAGGGCATCAAGAGGCTGGCCACCGAGACCGGGGCGGGCCAGTGGGGCTGCGCCCTGTCCCTGGCCTGTAATTATTTCTCCATGGAATGCACCGTCTACATGGTCAAGGTGAGCTACCAGCAGAAGCCCTACCGGCGGTCCCTCATGCACATCTGGGGGGCCGACGTCTACCCCTCCCCCACGGACCGCACCCAGGCCGGCCGCAATATTCTGGCCGCCGACCCCGAGACCTCCGGGTCCCTGGGTATGGCCATCTCCGAGGCGGTGGAAGACGCCGCCACCCATGGGGACACCAACTATGCCCTGGGAAGCGTCCTCAACCACGTCATGCTCCATCAGACCATCGTGGGGCTCGAGACCAAAAAGCAGTTGGCCCTGGCCGGGGAGTCCCCGGACGTGCTCATCGGCTGCGTCGGCGGCGGCAGCAACTTCGCGGGGTTCTGTTTTCCCTTCGTGCCGGACAAGCTTAAAGGCGCCGACCTCCGTTTCGTGGCGGTGGAGCCCACTGCCTGCCCCACCCTGACCAAGGGGGCCTACACCTATGACTTCGGGGATACCGCCGGCCTCACCCCTCTGATCCTGATGTACACCCTGGGCCACTCCTTCGTGCCGTCGGGCATCCACGCCGGGGGCCTGCGCTACCACGGCGATGCCCCGCTCCTCTGCCAGCTGGTGCACGAAAAAGTCATCGAGGCCCGGGCCTATGCCCAGAACCCGGTGTTTGAGGCGGCCCGCCTCTTCGCAGTAACCGAGGGGATTATCCCGGCCCCGGAGACCGCCCACGCCATCCGGGCGGCGGTGGACGAGGCCCTGGCGTGCAAGGAGACCAACCAGGCCAAATGTATCGTCTTTAATTTATCGGGCCACGGCCACTTCGACCTGGCGGCCTACGATGGCTTCCTGGAAGGTCAGCTCAAGGATATCGAACTCGACCCGACCGAAAATATCAAAAAGGCCCTGGCGAATTTACCCAAGATCGAAGGGCAATAAAGCCCTCGAGACCGAAAACGGGGGCAGGCCGATAGCCGGTGCTGCCCTCGTTTTTTTGGGGGGCTTAATGAATCAGGGCCTTGAGAGCCATATAGCGATTGCCAAAAGTTTTTTCCGCTCCTTGAAATCCACAAATCCCCCCTACCCCCCCCCTTGAATAAAGCGGATAACTATAAGGAATTGCTGCTAAAGTACCCATTTGAAAAAGGGGGATTTGAGAATCTCCAAGGGGAATGGATTTATGGCAAACTCTATAAATTGCGCCCCCACAATTCATGATTAGGTGAACATTTTGCCCGCAACTCTGGATCAGCAGCCATAAGCTCTGATCAGTGCCATCGCCTCCGGGCTTTCCCCGCCCCTTGATTTCCCGGCAATCACTCATAAATTTAAACATAGATACATCACACGACAAAGGAGGCGCGCATGGCGGACCGGACCGGCGTAATCACTATGAAAGGCAATCCCCTGACCCTGGCGGGCCAGGAAGCGAAGGTAGGGGCCCCGGCCCCGGATTTTGAGGTCCTGGCCAATGACTTGAGCCCGTTTAAACTGTCCTCCCTCAAGGGCAAGGTGGCCATTATCTGCTCAGTGCCTTCCCTGGACACCCCCACCTGCGATATTGAAACCCGCTGGTTTAACGAAGAGGCGGCCAAGCTGGGGCCCGGCGTGGAGATCCTGACCATCAGCATGGACCTGCCCTTCGCCCAGAAGCGCTGGTGCGGCGCCGCCGGGGTGGAGCGGGTCACGACTTACTCGGACCACCGGGACGCAGCCTTTGGCCTGGCCTACGGGGTCTTGATCAAGGAACTGCGGCTTCTGGCCCGGGCCGTGTTCGTGGTGGATGAGGCCGGCACCCTGCGCTACGTCCAGGTGGTCAAAGAGCTGGCCAACGAACCGAACTACGACGAGGTATTGGCCGCGGTGGGCCGGGTCATGTCAAAAGCTTAATTCTCAGGTGAGGGCCGGGCCAGTTTGCCCGGTTATCTTAAGCAGGTGAAGACGTAGGGGCGGTTCGTGAACCGCCCCCAGATTTTTCCTGTTGAAAGAATAATCAGGGGAGGGCTGTCTCTCCCGACCCCTCAACTTTCCAGGAGAGGCAGCCAGTTGCCCTGGCGCTTCTGCTCCCAGGCCCGGCGGATGACGTCTCCGGTAAACTCCGGCAGGTCGAAGCCGGCAAGCTCCCCCAGGGCCACGAACCGGGCCGCGGTGATGTCCGAGCCGGGGCGCAATTCCCCCCCTAAATAGTCGCAGAGAAAATCCACCAGGACATAATGATAGGCGATGCGGCCGTCAGGGTCGGGGAAAACCCGCTCGGCCACCGCGGTGATCCCCAGGAGGGTCACGGTCAGCCCGGTCTCCTCCGCCAGTTCCCGCTGGATGGCGTCCGCCAGGCTCTCCCCCAGCTCCACCAGGCCGCCGGGCAGACTCCAGGACCCCAGGGCCGGCTCCTGGCCCCGGCGCACCAACAGCACCTCGCCACCCTTAAAGACCACGGCGCCAACACCCACCAGGGGCTGATCGGGATAGTGACGTTTGATGGACTGCTCCTTGTAAGGGTATTTTTGGGGGGAAAGGCCAGGAACTTCGTCCCTGCCCTCCCCCCCACGCCCCCTCCCAACCCGCTTATGGAGCTGAGTAAGTTGGAGCCGACGGCCACAACTTCCTCAGCTCGCCCAAACATGATGCCTACGTTCTTCCCTCGTAAGGGATTGGGGGTAGGGGTTTGGGGGAGGGGGTAAGGGCCCGCCGGCCCTTAGCCCCCTCCCCCAAGTACTCACATCTCCACCCGCAACGACCGCTTCACCCGGATGGCCGCGGCGCCGCCCACGGGGCAGACGTGTTCGCAGTGGCCGCAGCCGATGCAGCGGTCCTGGTTCACCATGGGCAGCTTGATTTTCACCCGCTCCCCCTGAACGTTGACGACCTCCTGCTCGGAGAAGACGATGGCCTTGGGCGCGACGGGGCAATGTTCCTCGCACACCAGGCAATCGACCCCTTCGGTGTAAGGGATACACCGGGAGTGATTGATGGAGGCGGTCCCCAGGACCGTGGCCTGTTTGACTTTCAGGTCGAGGCGGGGGATGGCCCCGGTGGGGCACACCTGGCCGCAGAGGTTGCAGGTGAAGGAGCAGTAGCCCATCCGGGGGATGAGCCGGGAGGTGTAGAGCCCCTCCAGGCCCGCCTCCCACAGCACCGGCTGCAGCCCGTTGGTCAGGCAAACCTTCATGCATTCGCCGCAGCGGATGCAGCGGGAGAGAAACTCGGCCTCGTTCTGGGCCCCCGGGGGCCGGACGAGAAATTCGTCGGGCCTCCGGGCCAGGGAGCCCAGGCGCACCAGGGGCACGGCCACGACCCCCGCCGCCACCGCGGTGATGAGCTGGCGTCTCCCCAGGTTCAGGGGGGCCCGGGGCGCCTTGGAGGTCCAGACAAAGCTTACCCGGTCCTCTTTCTGGCAGGCCTCCAGGCAGCGGAGGCAGAGCTGGCATTCGGACGTGAAGTGGCGGGCCGGTTTCCCCGGGGCAAAGGCGGCCATTTTACACACCTCGGCACAGTCGCCGCAGTCGGGGCAGATGGCCCCGGGGCGCCGCCGCAGCCGGGAGAAGCGGGCCACGAGCCCGTAGAGGGCCCCCAGGGGACAGAGGGCCCGGCACCAGAAGCGCCGGTCGAGGCGTTCCGCGGCCACCACCAAGGCAAAGAGCACCAGGGTGAAAAAGGGCAGCAGGTAGACCAGGGGCCGAAAAGGCAGCACCGTGGCCTTGAAGAATTGATAGATCGGCTCGCTCACGTACGTAAGGGGCGGCCCCAGGCGGTAGAGCGTCAGCCCGGCCTTTTCCACCCCGTAGCCGAAGGCGGGATAAAGGACGATGGCCAGGGTGCGGTAGAGCAGGGACAGGGGGTCGAACAGCCCCACCAGATTCAAGGACAAGAGGCACCCCGCCAGCAGTCCCGCCAGCAGGTAGTACTTCCCCCGGCGCCACCGGGCCGCCACGCCGCGATCCGGCCGCGCCCTAAAAAGTAGCCGCCGGGTCCCGTCCAGGGTGGTGCCCAGGGGACAGATCCAGCCGCAGAAAAACCGGCCCAGGACGAAGGTTGCGGCCACCATGACCAGGGACCAGAAGAGCCCGGCCACCAGGGGGCTGAAGGTCAGGAGCTGGGCCGCCAGGATCAGGGGGTCGAAGCGAAAGAACAGGTCCACCGGCCAGGCCAGGTTTTCCTGCCCGGCGAATTCGGCTTTCAAAAACAGCCAGACAAACAGGGCCAGGAAAAGAATCTGGGTGACCCGGCGGAGGCGCACCCAGGTGCGGCCGGTTAAGGAGAGATAGGTTTTCTTCATTGATTTTTCCAGGTTAAGGGCATGATCAGGTAGAGAGATTTAGAGCAGGTGCCAGGAATTCCTTCCCATGAATGGTTTTTAAATCCCCCTGAATCCCCCTTTTTTAAAGGGGGACTTTCAAAGGAATTCCGCCAAGTTCCCCCCTTTGGAAAAGGGGGGATAGGGGGGATTTAGGTTCTTGGGGCATGGGCACGAACGGAAAAACCATTTGGCATTCGCGATAATTATCCCAAAAATCCGGCCGGGGCGGTAGGTGCACCACTCCGGCCCCTGGCCCGGTTATATCCACGAGACCGCCAGGTCTCTGACCTGAGATTTTACGGTTAAATGATCTTGATCTTGCTCAGGTCCATTTCACCCCGGCCGGCCTGGTGAGCCCGGGTGATATAGCCGATATCCCCGGGTTTCATGCCGAACAGCTCGGTGCCCAGGGCGTCCAGGGCCACGGGGTCGGTGCCGGCGAACACCAGGTTCTTCACGGCCACGTCCTCGATGCGGCCGCCCTTGGGGCCGTTGCGGAGCAGAATGCGGGTGGCGTCCAGGACGTGGAGGTCGGGGCGCAAAATCAGGTTCATGTCGGCGATATTCTGGTGCAGGCCTACGTGGATGCGGCCCCGCCAGGGGCCGATGGCCCCCATCATGTTTTTCAGGCACATGGTGAGGCGGGCCTCGGAGTGCTGCTTGGCCACCGGGATATTGATGAAGCGGTCCGCCTCCAAAATATCTTTATAGAAAGACCATTTCTTCAAGGCCCTGGCCTTCTCGATCCGGACCTCCACGAAACCTCGTTCATCCACAAACTGCACCACGGCCCGAGGATCTTTGAGGCCCTCCACCGCGGCCTGAATCCCGGAGGTGGCGTAAGCTTTCCGGGCGTCGTCGCAGGTATAGTCCAGGACCTTCACCTGCTTGGCCCCGGCCTGCAGGCACAATTCCACCACCTGGCGCACCACCGCCGGATTGGCGTTGGCCGCCATCTCCGGGGGCCGGTCCCAGGCCATGTTGGGCTTGACCACCACCACTTCCCCGGGATTGACGAATTTTTTCATGCCCCCCAGGGCCTGGATGGTATCTCCCGCCAGCTGGGCGTAATTGGTGCCCTGGGCCTTGGCCACGATGGGTTGAGGCGTTTCCCGGGGGGCCATGGCCCAGACTTCCTCCGGCAACACCAGCCGCCCAGCCCCGCTTACCAGCCCTAAGGCTGCCATATATCTGACGAAATCACGACGGTGCATGATAGCCTCCTCTCAACCCTCTGGGTATTTTCTAGTCTAAACAGAGCCATGTGAGTTTGCAAGTTTTTCTTGACAAGGGAACAAAAACCGATTATTGACTTAATGGTCATTTCAATGACCGGATAGTCATTATAGCGACCCTGGGGCTACAGCGTTTGCCAAAAAATTTTTCCGTTATAGCCCATGGTCAATAACCAAAATTCCCCCTAACACCCCTTGAAAAAAGGGGGGAACCCAGAAGGAATTGCTTGGAAAGTCCCCCTTTGAAAAAGGGGCATTTGAGAAGCTCTAAGGGGAAGGAATTTAAGGCAAACGCTATATCTGGATAGAGCCAAAAGCTGGGGTGCGTTGCGCACCCTGCTGAATCTGTTTGGGAAGGTCGTGCGTCCAACGGCGCAGGCAGCTTCGACGGCCCATCGACAAATTTTATAAAAATGCCCGCTTCCCCCAAAGCCACCAAGAAAGAAATTGTCACCGCTTTCCGCACCCGGGAGATCCTGGCCGCGGCCCGGCAACTGTTGGACCAGCGCGGCCTGGAAGCCATGACCATGGAGGAGATCGCCGCGGCCGCCGGGGTGGCCAAAGGCACGGTGTATCTCTATTTCCAGAGCAAAGACGATCTGATCCAGGCCCTTTTCACCCAGGTGGCGGAAAACATCCTCCGGGACCTGGAGGCCTCTCTGGCGGCCCCCGGCACGCCTGGGGAAAAGTTGATCCGCATGGTGTCGGTCCTCCTGGAATATCTCAACCGGGAACGGCTGTTGTTTCCCATCTATGCCCGGGAATTGCTCCGGGGGAAGCGGGCCTCCCGGGAAGGTTTCTGGACCCATTACCAGGCCTTGGAAGAGGAGTTCGTCACCCTGGCGACGAGCCTGTTTGCCGAAGGTATTGCCGCGGGCCAGTTTATTCCCGCCAATCCCCGCCTCCTCACCTTCTTGATCCGGGGGTTGGTCAGGGCCACCGCCTATTATCAGGAGGCCGAAGGGCAGGTCGACGCCGCCAAAGAGGCCTTACCGGTTATCCTCACCCTCCTCTCCTCCGGTTTGATCCGGGAAAAACCATCGTTAGCGGAGGAAGCAGTGCTATGACGGCCAGAAACCTTGGGCTCGGGCTCGGACTCTTACTGATCCTGTGGGGTGCGATGGTCTTGCCGGGCGGGACCGCCGAACCCCCGGGGACCCACCTGGATTTGAAGGGAGCCCTGCGCCTGGCCTGGAAGGCCAACCCCAGTTTGCAGATCAGCCGCCTCCAGGCCCTCATCGCCGGCGAGCAGGTGGTCCGGGCCCGGTCCGGGCTGCTGCCCCAGGTCAAAACCCAGCTGAGCCAGACCATCTACGATGATCCGATGAAGTTTAGCTTTGCGGGGGGGGCAAACTTTCCCCAGACCAACCGGAACTTTTGGGGCAGCCAGACCTCGGTGAACCAGTTGCTCTTCGACTTCTGGGGCACCCCGTCCAAATATATGGCGGCCATCAAGGGACATCAAGCCAGTCTCCTGGACACCGCCCAGACCCGGGATAACGTCTTTCTGACCGTGGCCCAGGGCTACTTCAAAACCCTCCGGGCCCAGAAAATGGTGGAAGTGGCCAAGCAGAATGTCTTTGACCTCAAGGAGCACCTCCGCATCGCCCAGGACCAGTACCAGTTTGGGATTGTGACCATGAACGACGTGCTCCAGGCCAAGGTGTCCCTGGCCGACGCCCAGCAGAACCTGATCGTGGCCCAAACCGATTACATCGACATCCGGTCGACCCTGAACAAGGCCCTGATGATCCCCGTGACCGCCCCCACGGTCCTGAAGGATGAGAAAGTCGATCTCAAAGCCTGGGCCCTGGGAGAGGCCACCGACGTCGCCTTGAAGCACCGGTCCGATCTCAAGGCCTCCCAGGAGCGCATCCATGAACAGGAAAAGGTGGTGGCCGAGACCCGGGCCCAGTTCTTCCCCCAGTTTGGCGTCCAGGCCGGGCATTTCTATCAAGTCAACAATAGCACGCTGCACAATAACCAGTGGTTCGCCATCTTTGCCATGAACTGGAACATTTTTTCCGGTCTAGACACCAAGGCCGCGGTCTCCCAGGCCAAGCTCAAGGTGCAGCAACTCCAGGAGCAGCATAAGGATATGAATGAGCAGGTCCAACTTGATGTCCAGACCGCTTACCTGAAGATCAAAGAAACCGTGGACCGGATCAGGACCACGGAAACCGCGGTGACCCAGGGCGAGGAAAATCTGCGCCTCAACGAAGAGCGCTATAAAGAAAGCGTCGGGACCGCCACCGACGTCATCGATGCCGATACCCTCCTGACCCGGACCCGGGTCAATTACTGGACCGCGGTGTACGACCACCAGATGGCCAAGGCCCAGATGCTCTGGGCCATCGGCGGCATCAATGAACTTCTCCCCCAGGAGAGCCAGCCGCGCCATGTCCCGTAAACTTCTCGCCCGCATCGGCATTGGCCTCCTGGTCCTCCTCATGGTTGGGGCCGGGGTCGCCTATTGGCGGCACATCCACATATTCATCAGTACCGACGACGCTTACGTGGCCGGTTATATGGGCGTTATTTCGGCCCGGGTGGACGGCCGGGTGGCCAAAATCCTGGTGGACAACAACCAGCACGTCACTCCCGGTCAGATCCTGGTGACCCTGGAACCCCAGGACTATGATACCGCGGTGGCCAGGGCCGAGGGCAACCTGGGCCGTCTGCGCCAGGAACTGGCCCAGGCCTACGTGCGCGTCTCCACCGCCAAAACCCGGATTCACCAGGCGGAAGCCAATTTCAAGATGGCCGGCCTCGATAAGCGCCGCTATACCAGCCTGTTTGAACGCCGCACCATCCCCAAACAGACTCTGGATCAGGTGGATACCCGCTATCGGGTCACCCAGGCTGAGCTGACCAAGACCCAGCGGGACCTCAAGGAAGCCCTGGCCGCCATCGGCGGCTCCACCGACATCCCCCTGGACGAGCAGCCGGCCATCAAGGAAGCCAAAGCCAGGCTGGAGCAGGCCCGCCTCAACCTGGGCTATACCAAGATCACCGCCAAGATCGAGGGCTACATCACCCGGCGGCAGGTGGAAGTGGGCAACTGGGTCAGGACGGGCCAGCCCTTGATGATGCTCGTGCCTCTCAACACGTCCCAGCTGTGGGTCCAGGCGAATTACAAAGAAACGGAACTCACCTATATGTATATCGGCCAGCCCGCCAAGGTCCGGGTGGACGCCTACCCCGAGGTCGAATTTAACGGCAAGGTGGATTCCATCATGGCCGGCACCGGTTCGGCCTTTTCGCTTCTGCCCCCGGAGAACGCCACCGGCAACTGGGTGAAGGTGGTCCAGCGTGTCCCGGTAAAAATCACGCTGATTGCGCCTTTCCCCGCCAACCGGCCCCTGCGCCTGGGCATGTCCACCGAGGTTATCGTCGACACCCGGAAGCGCACCGGCAAACGGCTCTTGGGGCCGGAGGGGCAGTTGTCTCATAAATAAGCCAGGCGGCCCTTGGGCCCGCCGTGATCGGGGCGCTTAATTTCGGTGCGATGCTGCGCAGTGCGCACCCTGCATTTCCGGCTGCCTCGCCAACCTTGAACTTTGAACCTTGAACCCTTCGAAGCAAGAACCCGAGATGACCACTCCTGACAACGGCTCCCCGGTGGCGGTCAACAAATGGCTGGTCACCTTCGCAGTGATGGCCGGCACCTTCATGGAGATCGTCGACACCACGGTGGTCAACGTGGCTCTGCCCCATATCGCCGGCAGCCTGGCCTCCTCCGAGGACGAGACCACCTGGATCCTGACGGCCTACCTGGTCTCCAACGCCGTCATCCTGCCCATCACCGGCTGGCTCGCGGCCCTCTTCGGCCGCAAACGCTTTCTGATTCTCTGCATCGCCCTGTTCACCGTCAGTTCCATGTTGTGCGGCATGGCCACCAGTTTGGGGATGCTCATCGTCTTCCGCATCATCCAGGGCGTCGGCGGCGGGGCGCTCCAGCCCATCTCCCAGGCGATTCTCCTGGAAACCTTCCCGGTGCAGGAGCGGGGCATGGCCATGGCCATCTGGGGCATCGGGGTGATCATCGCCCCCATTGTGGGGCCGGTCATGGGGGGCTGGGTCACCGACAACCTCACCTGGCGCTGGGCCTTCTATATCAACCTGCCCATCGGCCTGCTGTCCCTGATTCTTACCTGGCTGTTCATCTTCGACCCGGATTACATCCGCCGCCAGCGGGCCGGCAGCATCGACTACTGGGGGCTGGGACTCCTGATCGTGGGCCTGGGAGCCCTCCAGGTGGTGCTGGACAAAGGGGAGCGGGACGACTGGTTCTCTTCCGCCTTCATCACCCGCCTGGCCATCATCGCGGTGGTGGGTTTAGCGGTCCTGATCTATCATGAGCTCAAAACCCGGCACCCGGTGGTGGATCTCCGGCTCTTCAAGGAGCGGAACTACGCCTCCGGGGTAACCATCATGTTTTTTTTCGGGTTTGTCCTCTATGGCAGCATCATGCTCCTGCCCCTGTTCCTCCAGACCCTTATGGGCTACGACGCCACTCTGGCGGGCTGGGCCCTGGCCTTCGGGGGCATCGGCTCCCTGATGATCATGCCGGTGGTGGGCCGGCTGACCATGGTGGTGGACAGCCGCAAAATAATCTTTGTAGGCCTGTTACTCAACGCCTATGCCGTTTATCTCATGAGCGGCTACACCACCACCATTGATTTTCAACACGCCTGGTGGCCCCGCTTCGTCCAGGGGTTTGGCCTGGGGGCCACCTTCGTCTCCCTCACCACCCTCACCATGTCCCGCATCTCCCAGGAGAAAATGGGCAACGCCACCGGCATCTTCAACCTGATGCGCAACCTGGGGGGCTCCTTCGGCATCGCCACGGCCACCACCCTTCTGGCCCGGCGGAGCCAGTTCCATCAGAGTCGCCTGGTGGAGCACCTCACCCCCTTGTCCCAGCCGTTCCTCGACTGGCAGCACCGCCTGTCCCAGGCCTTGCCGTCTTTGGGGACCAACTGGGAGTGGTGGAACGCCCCCCAGGCCATGGCCAGCCTCTACCAGGAAATGCTGCGCCAGGCGAAAATGCTGGCCTTCTGCGACGATTACTGGTTTTTCACCATCGTCTTCCTCTGCCTGCTGCCCCTGGCCTTCCTCATGCGCCGCACTCCCAAGGCTGTCGCCGCCGAAGAGCCGGAGGTAGACCCCCTTCCTTGATCAACCGCACTCTGATATTATCTCTGGATACCGGCCTGATCCCGGCCGGGGGATGATCTCCGCCGCCCCAGGGCGAGAAGGATGCGTGGTTGCGCCTCGTCAATCTTATTCTGCTGTTGATCGCGTCGATTTTCTTCGTCTGGATTCTCAACGAGGTGGGCTGGGATACCCTGGGGCATTATCTCTGGCAGGTAGGATGGTATTGGCCGCTGCTCCTGCTGCCCTATGGCCTGGTCAACTGGCTGGAAGCCTGGTCCTGGAAGTATATCCTGGTCAACCCGCCGGCCAAAACCACGGTGGGGCGCCTCTTTTGGCTGCGTCTCGGGGGGGAAGCCCTGAACCAGCTCACTCCCACCGCCAGCCTGGGTGGCGAGCCCTTTAAGGCCACCCGCCTCCAGGCCGACGGCGTGCCTCTTGAGGTGGCCAGCGCCTCGGTGGTGATCATGAAGGGCATCCTGGTCCTGAGCTTGGTCTTATATATCTTTACCGGGCTGGCCCTGGCCCCCTTCTTTTTGCCGGAGGTGGCCAAGCATATGCTGTTCTTAATCCTGGCGGCTCTGGGTCTGGCGGCCGTGGGCATTATTTTCGTCATCGTACAGCGGCGGGACCCCTTTGGCCATAGCTTCCGTTTCCTCTCCCGGCGCGGCTGGCTGCCCCACTTCCTCAGGGATCAGGAGGGCTTTTTAGAGGGCCTGGACACGGCCATGTCCCAATTCTACCGGCAATATCCCTACCGGGCTTTGCTGGCCTTCTCCCTGTTTTTCCTCAGCTGGCTGCTCCATTCAGTGGAAGTTTTCTTGATTTTCTGGCTCCTGGGCCACCCCGTCAGCTGGGGCCTGGCCGTCTGCCTGGATGCCCTGGCCATGCTCTTCACGGCCCTGGGGTTTTTCATCCCCGCCGCCATAGGGGTGCAGGAGGGCGGTAACATCCTCTTAGCCCTGGGCTTCAACCTGGGTTTCGATCTGGGCGCGGCCTTCAGCATTCTCCGGCGCCTCCGGGAAGCCTTCTGGCTCTGCCTGGGCCTGGTGGTGGTTTGGCGGGAGAAATGACCTGGAGCCGCAACCCTAACGCGGCCCGAGGGATTTTTCGGGATAACCTGACCCCACTCTGCCTTTCAGGGTTATTAAATTTACTGTTATATTTTAATAGGTTATGTCATATTTCGAAAAGTTCATGAATAAAGCGGACTAACATTTTCAAACCAGCCCCGGCCCGGAGGAAGCGTTGGTATCCTCTGACCCGCGGGCCGGCGCGTCTGCAGAAAAATTCCCGCTATGGTAAGGGGCCAGGTTGGCCAACAGAGAATCTCATCCAAGTGGGAGAGCTTATGAGGCCCCCTTCGCACCATCCCCCGATAACCGCTTTCTCCCGGCCGGAATCAATGCTGCGGTAAAGACATCACAAAATTGGAACCGTCTTTTTGGGCCTCATACCAGATGTCGCCGCCGTAGTTTTGGATGATCTCCCGGCTCAGAAAGAGACCGACGCCCAGACCATGACCGCGGTTCTGGAATGGCTGCATACTCCGCCTGGGCGAAAAGAGCAGGGGGCGGCTGGCTTCCGGGACCGTTTTCCCGGTGTTATAGACATTCAAATGGCAGGTGGACCCTTGGGTCTCGAAATCGACCACGATGGTGCAGCCGCGGCCGCCGTGTGATATGCCGTTATTGATGAGATTCCGGAACACGGACTTCAGCTCCAATCTACCGCCCCTTACCGGAATCTTGCCTTCATTCGGATGAGGCAGCCGTTTCACCAGGGTTATCTGCTGGTCTTGGATTTCGGCGGCCAGTTCGGCCAGGACCGGTTCGACAATATCTTCAGTTAAATCGAGGAGAGCTTCATTTCTTGCTCCGGGGCGGCGGTTAACCAGGGACTTGCCGAGGGAATCTTCAATCAAGTGGATCGTATTTTCGATCCGACCGGCGGCTTCATGGAGTTTTGCCTTGGCCGGTTCGCTCAGTTCCCCATACGCGCCCCGGGCCATGAGCTTCAGCGACGCCGCCGTGGCTACCATGGCCCCCCTGACATCGTGGGACATGAGCATCATCTGCGCTCCCATCATTTTGCTCGCCCCGGAACTTGCCGCCGCATCCTTTGCCGGCTGGAGGTCCATCACCCCCCGGTCCTCCAGGCAGCGGCTCACCCGCCGCCACAATTCCGTGGGGGTCACCGGCATCAGGAGGTAATCGTCAACTTCGACCTGATAAGCTTCCAGGGGAAAGACGGCGTTGCTATTCCCGCTGACTACCATGATCTTCATTTCAGGATTGAGCCGCCGGGCCCGCTTCAAGAGATCCAGGTTATCCCTATCAAACGTGGTCAGCCTGGCAATGACCAAGTCATAGTTCTTCCTCACCATGGCTTCCAGGGCGGCCTCGGGGCTGCCCGTCACCTTGACCGTAAAACCTTTATAGTCCAGAACCCAGCCGAGCGTCTTCAGGAGTTTCGTGCCGTCGCCGATCAAGAGAATGTCGTGCCTGGCCATGCGTATGCTCCTCATCTTCCCCCGGGTTGATGTGCAATCCCCTGGTGCAATGGGGATCAAGAATTCACCATGGGCTATTAAACTTCACTTAGCGGGATGAGGTCAATGCGCGAAACTGCCATTTTTCTTTAGGTAAAAATACCTATCAGTCCCGATGGCGCCGCGACAGCCCCGCCCGGTCGCCGGTCTCGCCGGCGCTTCGGGACCAATGCTCGCCAGATGCCGGTCCCGCCGCCGGCACCAAGATTTTTTAAAATTCCTCAAAGAGAGCAAAGCCGTGAAGGGATGGATGGTCAGGCTTGGGGACCGTCTTCCGGGAAAACCCTGGGGGGAGGGATGGCAGCCGCCAGGTGGCTTGGCAGTCCATGCCCATAGAGTTTCAGGCAGGTTTCCACCACGGCCCCATCGTAGAGAATCCCCTTGTTCCTGGTAATTTCATCCAGGCTTTCTATCAGGCCGAGGGAGGCGCGATAAGGACGGTTTGAACACATGGCCTCCAACACGTCGGCCACGCACAAAATCCTGGATTCCAGGAGGATTTTCTCCCCCTTCAGACCCAGAGGATAGCCGGAGCCATTCATTCTCTCGTGATGTTGAAGGATAATTTTGGCAGTGTTGCCGGGCAGGGTGACGGGCTTCAGGATATTATACGCCACCTGGGGGTGGATTTTAATCAGAGCGAACTCCAAATGGTTGAGGTTTCCTGGCCTGGAGAGAAGGCTCGAGGGGATGGAGCACTTGCCCAGATCATGAAGTCTGCCGGCCATGGACAGATCCCGCCGGCGTTCCTCGGAAAGTTCCATCTCCCTGGCGATGGTACAGGCTATTTGGCTTACCCGCCGTTGATGTCCCGCAATCCAGGGGTCCCGGACCGCTAGCGTGGACTCCAACACCTGCATGAGGGCCTCCATTCCATCTCCTTCCCGATCAGGGTTTCACCCCGCCGGCCCCTGACCCCGCCAGGCATGGGACTCGCATGAGACTTTGGCAAGAGATCCTTGAACCTGAAGGTCAGCCTCATGCCCGACCAGACCCCTGACAAAATGGCCGCCAACCGGTGCAACCGGCTGCAGGCGGTTACCCTTTCATTACGGTGGTGAAATTCTCCCGGCTTGCCCGGACCGATTTAGGTTTCTGTCTCCCGGCACGTCCCATCTTTTTGGCGACCAGGTCCGAAAGTTTGCTCAGCTTTTCTTCCCGAGCATTGAAACTGATGCGGTGGGTATGTCCGTATGTACAGATGTAGGTATGGAAATCACCGTCTTTAATCAGATTATAAAGAAAATCTGCCATCATTTCCGCTTCGACGCCGTTGAGCATGACTTGGCGCCGTTTGTGTCGGTCGCATCCGTGGTCCATGATCGTTAGCATGTGATGTCTCCTTCCCGGTTAGATCCCTTCCTTGATAACTCCAGGTGCCCAGGGAAAAGCAGCCAGGTGCACCTGCACAGTCGATAGCTTTAAGAACCGCCACCTATCAGCACTGCTGGGATTAAGTATGGAAGGATAACCGAAGAAAATCCATGGTCAGAATAACCATTTTCACATGGTATATTGCACCACAGGCCATCCGTTGAACCAGAAATCCCTTGGCTTAAACGGCGTAAAGGGCCTTTCGGTGCTTTAACCACGGGGGGGTGGCCCGGGAGCAGACCAGGCCCGGAAGGAGGCAAAGGCTTATGAGCCTGGTCAAACCATCAGAAGAGATCATCTGCAGGAAAAGAATTCCCTACCCTTCCGGTTGCAAAGACTTGACCCGCCATTGACTTGACTCTCGGCTGAATCTGATTACATAGGTCTTTAAGATGGTTTTATTTTTGCGGGTAGCGATATTGTGCGCCTTGACCTTCCAGGTTACCCGAGCCTGAGCATTTTGCTTGGTCAAAAGTTTGACCTCAGTTATTTTGAAGTCCATTTCAGGGTAGTCATAGATTTTCCAGGTTTTGGAGATGGATTGAACCCGCTGCTGCAACTGCGGAAAATTTGGCGAGTAATGGCTCAAAAGCAGGGGGAGATCCTTTTTCTGATTGGCCTCCCTGATCCCTGCAAGTACCTGGGCCAATTGGCTTTCCAGGAGAGCGGTTGACTCTGCCGGGACCGGGGCCGCAGCAGGAGGGGCCGCGGGAGGGCTTTTACCGGGCGGAGGTTTCCTGGTTTGAACCTGCACTTCCCCAGGCTTTTCCTGCGTCAGGGGAGGCGGTGAAGGGGGCGTTCCCTGCACGGAAAACCAGACGATAAGGCCGATAAGCAGAACCCCGGCCCCCAGAATGAAGCCGTAGATCGGCATACGGTTCCAGTTGAGGTGCGAAGGTGAGGATTCCCGATTTCCGCTCATAGTCCCTGGCTTAATCTGCACATTGGGTAGTATGATATCAAAATCTCCTCCCCTGAGAAAGAGGGACCCTGGGAGAAGCTTTGATTGGGTTGATCCATGGGTTGGGCAATTGCCCGATTGTGGGCCAAGCGAGGGTATGCTACTATGAAAATATTAAAAAGACAAGAAGGTTGCCGGGTTGCCGCTGCTCTCAGCATTGCTGGTTACGCATTTGGGCCCCTCCAGGTTACCGCATCCGGTGCCGGTAACCATGCACCTCCCCTAAGCAACTGTTGGAGCCGGCAGGTCTTGATGTAATGTATGTTCTTCTCTCTTCAGACATATCTGCTCTGGCAGCCTGGCAATAGAGAAGCGATATTGTCGCCTGATTAGCTGCACAAATTTTTTCGAAATTAAATGAGCTTAAACGAATAAAAAATATGAGTTAAGATTTCCTCCACGTATAAATATCTACGTGTGCGGTTTGTAAAATATAATTTGATATATTAATTATAAATTTATCTGTAGGTAAAAATCGTGTCACACAGAGATGATTTTTCAAAAATACCCTTATACGTTATTATTATTTTCATTATATTGTGTATTGGGATATTGACGTCAGGATATTTATACTATAATAATCAAGAAAATTATATTAAAAAAGTAAAACAACAAGAACTTGCCGCCATCATTGCACTTAAAATAGACCAGATTATCTCTTGGCGCCAGGAACGTATCGATTTTGCCAGCACGATTATGGACGATAATTTTCTCGCCATGCGCGTCAGCGATTTTATCAAAAGTAGAAAGAAATATAATTTTAAAAACCAAATTGTGAATCGATTAACTGCCCTGGCTTCATTCCAATATCAGAATATTACTTTAATAAGCCCAAAAGGAAATGTGCTGCTATCCGTGCCGAAGCCGGGACCAGGACTTACTCCCTATGTAATTTCCTTGGCTAATCAAGCAATGCATGCTAAAAAAGTGGTTTTTTCCGACCTATACCTTGATAAGAACGCAAAGGTTAGGCTCTGCATCCTTGTTCCCCTCCTGGTAATCCAACGAAATGTAAAGGTGACGGTGGGGGTTATCCTGATCAGGATTGAACCTTATCTGTTCCTCTATCCCCTGATCAAATCGTGGCCGACTCCGAGTCTGACCGGAGAGACTGAATTAATCCGCCGGGAGGGCAACGAGGTCATTTTTCTGAATGAACTCAGACATCGCGAGAATATTCCCCTCAACTTACGGTTCCCCTTGGACTCCCCCAAATTGGTGGCCGCGATGATCGCCCGGGGCAAGAAAGGTATTGTCGAGGGTTTGGATTATCGAGGCGTTCCGGTCCTGGCCGCCGCGGGACGTATCCCTGATTCCTCCTGGTTTCTGGTTGCCAAGATTGACGCTAATGAAATTTATGCTCCACTCAAAAAGCTCAGTCAGCAGGTGGTGTTTTTCCTCATTGTGTTGATTGGCTCCGCCGGCATATGCGTAGCTTATTTCCAGAGGAATCAACAAACCAGATTTTACCGCCGGCAATATGAGGTTGAACGCAAGCGACGGGTTCTGGCCCAGCGGTATGAGTATCTGACCAGATTCGCCAATGACATTATCCTGGTAACGGACCAGAGGCTGCGAATTGTGGAAGCCAACGACCGGGCTATAACCGCGTATAAATACACCTGGGACGAACTCCTCAGGTTACATTTAATCGACTTATACCCGCCGGGGTCTGAACAAGTCCTCGATACACTTATGTGTCATGTAGAAGAAGAAAGCGGGCTTATTTTTGAAGCAATGCAACAACGTAAGGATGGAACAACGTTCCCGGTGGAGATCAGCTTGCGCCTTTTAGAGTTGGAAGGCGAAAAACTGTTCCAGGAAATTATCCGTGATATTACGGAACGGAAGCGCACCGAAGAAGTGCTCAAGCAATCAGAAAAGAACATGCGCTATCTGGCCTCCCAACTCCTCAGCGCCCAGGAAGATGAACGGAAACGCCTTTCCCGGGAGCTTCATGATGAACTGGGGCATGCCTTGCTGGCACTGAAGCTCCAGGTAGAATCCGTGGAAGAGCAGCTTTTGCCTCAACAGGGTACCCTGAAAATGGAGGCGAAGAAGATCCTCGAGTTTATCAATGCCACCCTTGAAGAAGTGCGGCGTCTTTATCTCGATCTGAGCCCGGGCGACCTGGAGGATCTAGGGCTGACCACCGCGTTGCATTCGCTGGTCGATGACTTTTCCCAGCTGCAGAAGCGCATCAGATGGACCATTAACGTGGATAACCTCGATGGACTTTTTGGTTTGTCAACTCAGACGGCTATCTACCGGATAGTGCAAGAAGCTTTGACTAATATCGGGAAACACGCTAAACCTCAAAAGGTGGTTCTCAGAATTAAACGGGAAATACACGCGGTCTCTTTTACCATTGAAGACGACGGCATCGGCTTTGAACCGCATAAGGTGGTCACCGAAAAGAAATCCCTGGGCCTGTTGGCCATGGAAGAGCGGGTCAAGATCCTGGGTGGCGCCTTTGAACTCTGGAGCCAGGAAAACCGCGGCACGAAAATCTCTTTTACTATTCCAATCCCCGGAGGAGGTTAAGCATGGATCCTTATACCATCATACTGGCCGACGATCATGCGATGTTACGGGAAGGGATTAGGAAAATCATCGAACGCATCGAGGGGGCGCGCATCAGCGGCGAGGCCAACGATGGTCTCGAACTCCTGGAACTCCTGAAAAAGTCCACCCCCAATCTGGTCATCCTCGACATTTCGATGCCGAATCTCCGGGGTTTGGAAGCAATCAGAGAAATTAGAAAAACGTACCCAAAAGTAAAGATCCTGGTTTTGACCATGCATAAGAAAAAAGAATTCCTCCGACAGGCCCTGCGAGACGGCGCCGATGGTTTCTTGCTCAAGGAAGACGCCGGCAGTGAGCTTATCCGGGCGGTGCAAACCGTGAGGCAGGGCGGGAAATATCTCTCCCCGTTACTGACCAATGTCTTGACCAGCCTGGCCGTAGAGGAAGAAAATCCCGAGGTCTTGACGATGCGGGAAAGGGAAGTCTTAAAACTCCTGGCGGAAGGCAAGAGCACCAAAGAAATCGCCGCAGATTTGTATATCAGCCCCCATACCGTGCGCCGGCACCGCTCCAATATCATGGAGAAGCTCGACATCAAGAATCTGGCCGATCTGGTCAAATACGCCATTTCCCAAAGCTATATCTTCGACCAAGCGTAGGTTCCCCATTTCCAGCCAAGCAGCACAATCAGGGCAAAAGGATGGCTCGCTGGATGGATTTTCCTCTCCCCATCAGCCCCCGCCGAACAAGTGCACCGTGACCTCCGCCCCCTTAAATATCCCTTCCACTCCCAGGGGGATCATCACCAGGCCGTCGCTCTTCACCAGGGGGGACAGCAGCCCCGAAGGCCCCAGGACCGGATCGGCCCACAGGGTCGCATCCTCCCGGCGCAGGCGCACCCTGACGTAGTCTTCCCGGCCCGAGGCCCCGGCCAGGTTCCGGGACAGGACCGCCATCACGGTGCGCCCCCAGGGGGACTGGTCCCCGGCGCCCGCCAGGCGCAGCAGCAGCGGCCGCCCCAGCACCTCCATGACCACCGCGGCCGAGGCCGGGTGCCCCGGCAGCCCCAGGAGGGGCTTGGGCCGCAGGTCACCCAGGGCCGCCAGGATGGTGGGTTTGCCGGGCCGGAGCGCCACTCCGTGCACCAGGATCTCGGCGTCGGGCAGGTCCTGGATGGCGCTGAGGGTCAGGTCCCGGACCCCCACGGAGCTGCCGCCGGAAATCAGGATCAGGTCGGAGGCCTCCAGGGCCGCGGCCAGGGATTTTCGCAACTCACTGAAATCATCGGCAATAATACCGAACCTCAACGGCAGGCCGCCCCACGCCGCCACCTGGGCCGCGGCCAGAAAGGCGTTGGAATCCCGCACCTGTCCCGGCCCGGGTTTTCCGTCCAGGGGGACAATCTCATCCCCGGAGGAGATAATGGCCACCCGGGGTTTTCTATAGGCCGCCAGGCGTCTGATCCCCAGGGCGGCCAGGAGGCCGATCTCCTGGGGGCGCAGCCGCCGGCCGGCCGGAAAAAGCTTCTCGCCCTGGGCCACGTCCTCCCCGGGCGCCAGCACATTTTCCCCCGGGGCCACGGCCCGGCGCACTTCCAGGGTGCCGTCCGGGTGCTCGGCGGTGTATTCGATCATCACCACCGCATCGGCGCCCGGGGGCAGCATGGCCCCGGTGGCCACCCTCAGGGTCTCACCCCCGCCCACTCCCCGGCTGGGGGCCACGCCCATGGGCACCTCGCCTTTGATTTCCAGGTACTGGGGCGCGCCGACACTGGCCCCGAAGGTATCCCGGGCCCGGAGGGCGTAGCCGTCCATGGTGGCCCGCAAAAACCCCGGCACGTCCTCCGGCGCCAGGATGGGCCCCGCCAGGACCCGGCCCCCGGCCTCGGCCAAATCCACCTCCTCCACCCCCACCGGGGCAAACCGGTGGTAAAGGGCCAGGACTTCGTCGCGGGTTTGGAGACGGAAGAATTCTAAGGAAGGCATTTTTTCCCTCGTTCCCACGCTGAGCTTGGGAACGGCTTAATTATAAGCCAAGCTGAGCTTGGCATTCCAGAGTCGTTCCCAAGTACAACTTGGGAACGAGTTGAAAATCTTATATCATTGAACTTTAAATTACTTGGGGTATGGAGGTGACAATGATGGATTTGTTAGACAATCAATACGCTCATCACATAAATCGCAACCCCCTTTCCCTAATGGACAAAACTCAATTTCTGTATTGCATCTGGGACATGGATGAGGACTATCGATGATAGGAAGGAGTATTTCCGAGTTACACCCTGGGCAATTAATTCTAAAATTTATTTGAATCTCATTCCGATCAAAAATTATCTCACATTCTTCTTTTTTTATGTATTTTATTGGATTTTTCTTTATTATTTCTATGGCTTCGTCAATCCGCTCACTTTTCCTTTGAATCTCAAAATATAAGAAGGCAGGAACAAAGAATTCGATACTTTTTACCTTAATAGCCATAATCATTATATCCTTTAAATAATTATTTTCCTAAAGACCATATTTAAAAGGTCTTATAATCATATATTCTTTTGTTACTGAATTTTCATCAAATAACTCTGATGTCTTGCCATTTCCTCTCCTATGCTTACGTAGAAAATTATTATGAGTTCCTTCTGCAAACCGTGTACAAACTTTACGAAAATCTTCCTTTGAAAAAGGTTCAATTAGCTTGCCTTGCTTAACCGCTTCAACTATCGATGTATATACCGTATGCTTCATTATTCTAACCTCCTCTCGTTCCCAAGCTCCAGCTTGGGAATGACAATTGTTCGCGAAGCTCCGCTTCGCATTATGGTGCGTGAAACGCACCCTACATTTTTGAAGCAGCAATCTGCACCGTCCCTGGCCCAAAAGTTTCGATATGAAAAATAATGGCTGACTTAACGTCCGTCATGGCTTCCTCATAGGTATCGCCCTGTCCAATCACCACCCCTTTTAATCCCAAGGGGTAGGCGATGTACCCATCCGGATGTTTTTCAACGATAACTTTAATGGGCTTCATGCGCTTGTCCTCTGAAAAAAGAGAGATAATCGTAGATTAGCACAGGCGGGACGCCTGTGCCACCAAAGGCATATTATTTATCCGGGGAATGCTGGGGCCGGAAGCCCCGTTTCCCCTCTATGGGGTTGGAGGATGGGGTTTTAGTCTCGTTCCCAAGCTCCAGCTTGAGAACGCCAATTGTTTGCGATGCTCCGCTTCACATGATGGTGCGTAGACGCACCCTACCTTTACTTATGGGGTTAGGGAAGGGCGGCAGGGGCCACTTACGAAAAAGCCCCTGGCCCCCTTCCCCAGAGTTTCCCTATTCCCTCGAAAAAATCCGCACGTCCACTGCGAACAGCCCCTTCTCGTAGAGCAGCAGCGGGTTGAGTTCGATCTGGTCCAGTTCCGGGTGTTTGCCGGCGAAGGTGCCCAGGGCCTTCATGGCGGCCCTTAGGGCCGTGGTGTCCCGGGGGGGTTGGCCCCGGTAGCCGGTGAGCAGGGGGTAGCCCTTCACCCGTCTGATCAGGTCTTCCAGTTCGGCGTCATCCGCGGGCAGGATACAGAAGGCCACGTCCTGGTAGATCTCGGTGTTGACGCCCCCCAGGCCGAACATCAGGGTGGGGCCGTACTGGGGGTCGGTGATGACGCCCAGGATGACTTCCAGGCCCCCGGGTTTGGCCATGGGGGAGACGCTGACGCCGTGGACGGTGACCCAGTGCTCATAGAGCCGGGTGGCGTCCATGATTTCCTGGTAGGCCTGGCGCACTTCCTCGTCATTTTCCAGGCCCAGATAGACCCCGCCCATGTCGGTTTTGTGGGCCAGCTGGGGTGAGGCGATTTTCATGGCCACCGGGTAGCCGAAGCCCCGGGCCAGTTCCACGGCCTGCTCGACCTCCGAGGCCAGGGGCGCGGCCGCCGAGGGAATCCCGGCTTTGCTGATCAGGGCAGAGGCTTCCGGGGGCGGCACCAACTGGAGCCCCTCGGGGACCGCCACCGGGGGGCGGCCCGGGGCCGGGGTGGGCCGGGGGTCGAACCGGAAGAACTGGGCCAGGGCTTTGATGCCCCGCTCCGGGGTGGGAAAGACCGGGATGCCGGCCTCATAGAGCTTCCGGCGCTCTTCCCGCTCCACTTCGGCCCCGCCCAGGAAGATGACCAGCTCCGAGGCGCCGGGGGTAACCTGTTGGGCGGCCCCGGGGATGGGGTCCCCGAAGATCACCACCTGGGTGTCGTACTCCTGCCGGGTTTTGTCCATTACCTGCTTATAGAGGTCCGGGGCGCTGATAGCGTCGCCGGTCAGGTCCACCGGGTTGCCCACGGCGCAATGGGCCGGGAGCATCTCCCGGAGCCCTTCTTGGAGGCTGGGGCTGGGGGCAGGAACCGTCAGGCCGTTTTTCTCGGCCTCGTCGATGGCCAGAATCGCCGCCCCGCCGGAGGAAGTGCTGATCATGAGCTTCTTGCCGGCCGGCTTGGGAAGATAAGCCAGGGCCTTGGCAAAGTCGAAGAGTTCCTCCAGGGTGTCGGCCCGGTGGACCCGGTACTTGCGGAACAGGGCCTCATAGATGGCGTCGGTCCCGGCCATGGACTTGGTGTGGGACTCGGCGGCCCGGCTCCCCTGCATGGTGCGGCCGGCCTTGAGGATAACCACCGGTTTTTTCGCCTCCTTCAGGGCGTCGAGGAAGTAGGAGGCCCGCTTGACCCCTTCGAGATAGAGGGCGATGACCTGGGTGTGGGGGTCCTGGTTGAAGTACATGATCACCTCGGCCTCATCCACGTCCACCCGGTTGCCCAGGGATACGAAGCCGCTCACTCCCAGCTGTTCGGCCGCGGCCATATCCAGGAAAGCGGCGCCCACGGTGCCGGACTGGGACGCGAAGGCGATCCGCCCCCGGGTGGTGATCAGCGGCCAGGAGGCGCACATCAGTTCATGGGGCATGTTGACCCCCTGGCAGTTGGGGCCGATGACCCGCATCCCGGTCTGGCGGATAACCTGGGCCAATTCGTCCTGAAGGCGCTCCCCGTCAGGGCCGGCCTCGGCAAAGCCGCCGGTGATGACGATGGCGCCCTTCACCCCTTTCTCGGCGCATTGTTCCAAGGTCGCGGCGACGATCCGGGCCGGAATCACCACCACCGCCAGATCCGGGACCGCCGGAGTGTCGCTGATGCCTTTATAGACCTTGAGGCCCAGGATTTCCTCGGCCTTGGGGTTGATGGGGTAAAGCGCTCCGGGAAAGCCGCCGTTCTTAAGGTTGGCCAGAATGTCGTGGCCCAGTTTGCCGGGGGCAGTGGAAGCGCCAATAACCGCAACGCTTTTAGGCTTGAAGATGGGGGTCAGGCTGGCAAGGATATCCATGGGGCCTCCTGGGGATCATTCATGAGGTTAGATGCATCGATGATAAAGCAGGGATGGGCAAATGGGAAGGTGCTTTTTCCCCCAGGGCCCTTCCTCCCGGGAGTATCGCCGAGGAGGAAATTAACTATAACCGATAAATTGTTGTAAATCAAATTGGTTAGATCACATGAGCCTCTGGTCGCACCGCTGAGGGAAATGGGGGCCGGGGCCGGGACAGGTTGGTCCCGACCGGTGGCTGGGTTCCGGGAGTTGGCATCGCTTAAGATTAAATTATATGAGGAAAAATCGATGCTTGACGCAGGGAGAAAAAAATTACCCCCACCCGGTTGCCGGGAAGGGGTCATGAGCAAAAAAAACCCGCCAACCGGCGGGATTCGAAAACTTATCAATTATTATATCAAAAAATTGACAAATGTCAAGCTATCCGGATCATTTTTTTGAAAAATCTCCCTGAATTAGGGCAAGGTGCTGAAACCGGGGGCAAACTCCCCGGTGGGGCTCATCTCGATACGACCGCGAGAGGCAGAGGTTCTTGAGGACAAGGGCGAGGTGATGGATAGCAGCACGTTCCCGAGAGAAGCCGGGCCGGCCCGGGGGAAAGTGGCCGGATGCGGCAAGGTTTTTTTAGGATTAACCGGAACTGGCCGATAAATAGGGAAGACCCGCTGTGGGTCATAAGCCGCTGGCCTCGATTCTTACTGGACCCCGGGCCTCAGCGGCTTATGACTGAGTTCAGGGTGCGCCCCAGTCTACGGTTAAACGTTCGACCACATTTTTCAGGGAGGAAAACCTGATAAAACCGCTTCCGGCTGCTGCTCTCCGGAACGAATCACCAGGTGGCGGGCGCCGGCGCCGTCCCTTCAAAGGATATTTTGGGTAAGGTATATGAGTTGGGGGAAAGTCGGGAATATTGGCAGTCGGTCCCGGTCTGCGCCGCCGCCACCGGTAGGCCAACCTGCCCTCTGCCTTAGAGTGCCGGGATAACCTCCCCGGGTTTTGGGCTCGGAGCCAAGCCTGCCGCCGGCCCGGGTGCTTCGGTCCGGTTGTGGGGCTTGAGGCCGGATGGCGCCCTGGCCATCGAACCGCGCTGAGGAGAGAAACTCCATGAACAAGAAAGGTTCCCCTGCCAAAGTGACCGGCGACCTTCGGGGCCGGGCCGAGAAAGTACTGGCGGCCGGGGGGACGGGCCTGCAACCGAAGCTCCCGGACGATGTCCGGGAACTGGTGCACGAACTCCGGGTGCACCAGATTGAACTGGAGACCCAGAACGAGGAACTGCGCCGGGCCCAGGAAACCATCACCGAGAGCCGGAACCGGTACGTCGATCTCTATGACCTGGCGCCGGTAGGATATGTCACCCTGGACCCCCAAGGGCACATCGTCGAACTCAACCTCAAGGGGGCCGAGCTCTTGGGGGCGCCCCGGAGCGCATTAATCCAGAAGCCTTTCATCCTGTTTGTCGCCCCCGTGGACCGCCAGACCTTCCATGACTACCTAGGGCAATTGTCAGTCAGCGCCGCCAGCCGGTCCTGCGAACTGGAGTTCAATTCCCCACAAGCCCCTGCCGCCGCGTTATCCCTGGAGAGTCTGGCGATAATCGAGGCCGGGGGCAAAGTTCTCCAGTATCGCATGGCCCTCACTGATATCACCCGGCGCCGCCAGGCCGAGGCTGACCTGCGCCGCAGTGAAGAAAAGTTCCGCCTGCTCTATGAAAAAGCCCCTCTGGGCTACCAATCTCTGGACCAAGACGGCATCATCCGGGAGGTCAACCAGGCCTGGCTGGACCTCATGGGATATTCCCGGCCGGAGGTGATCGGCCGCTGGTTCGGGGATTTCCTCCCGCCGGGTTACTTTGAAATGTTTCCGGAGCACTTTGCCTGTGCCAGCGGCGCCGGGGAGGTGTGCAATGTAGATTTTGACTTGGTGTGTAAAAACGGCGCCCGGGTCACCGTCTCCTTTTACGGGCGGGTCGCTTTCGACGATCAGGGCGGGTTCCTCCAGACCCACTGCATGTTTCAGGATGTGACGGCCCGCCGGCAGGCGGAGGAAGCCTTGCGGGCTACCGAGGAGCGTTTGCGGCTGAAGCTGGAATACATTCTCTCTCCTGATGGACATATCAGCGACGAGGAGTTAAGCAACATTCTCGATACCCCGGCGATTCAATCCCTGATGGAGGACTTTACCAAACTGACGGGCATGGCATTGGCAATTCTCGATATCAAGGGGAAAGTACTGGTGGCCACCGGCTGGCAGGACATCTGCACCAAATACCACCGGGTCCATCCCGAAGCCGCGCAAAATTGCACTGAAAGTGATCTCTTTCTGTCCCAAAATTTACAACCGGGCGAGTATGTCGCCTACAAGTGCAAAAACCACCTCTGGGATGTGGCCACTCCCCTGTCCATCGGCGGCAAGCACGTCGGCAATATCTACACCGGTCAGTTCTTCTATGACGATGAATACATCGATGACCGGCTCTTCATCGATCAGGCCGCCAAATATGGCTTTGATCATGAACCGTATCTTGCTGCGCTGCACCGGGTGCCACGCATCAGTCGCTCCCGGATCAAGCCCCTGATGGATTTTCTCACGAAATTCTCGGCCCTGGTTTCCAAGCTGAGCTTTAGCAACCTCAAGCTGGCCAAAGCGATGGCCGAGCAGCAGCGGATTGAAGCCACCTTGCGCCAGAGCGAGGAACATTTCCGGCAGCTGACCAAACTATCTCCTGTCCCGGTCCTCATTATCAACAACCGGGGGGATATTGAGTATTTGAACGACCGTTTCCTGACGACTTTTGGCTATAACCGCGACGATATCCCGGACATGGAGGCCTGGTGGCGCTGCGCCTATCCCGACGAGGCCCACCGCCTCAAAGGCATGGCCAACTGGGGACGGGCCGTGGAAAAGGCGGCCCGGGAACATACGGATATCGAATCGTCCGAATCCCTGGTGACCTGCAAGGATGGCACGGTGCGCATCGCCGAAATATTCGGCGCCCGCATCGGGAGTAAGAACCTGGTGCTCTTGCAGGATATCACCGAGCGCAAGCAGGCGGAGGAGGAGATTGCCCGGAAAAGGGACCAACTCCGGGCCCTGGCAGCCCGGCTGGCCGAGGTGGAAGAAGCGGAGCGGGAGCACCTGGCCCGGGAGTTGCACGACCAGGTGTGCCAGAGCCTCACCGCCCTGGGCCTCACCCTGACCCTGCTTCAGCTCCAGATGCCCCGGAAGGCGGCGCCGGCGCTTCTGAGCCGGCTGGCCGACGCCGTGGTCCTGGTAGAGCAAACCGGGTTGAGCATTCGGGACCTGATGGGCGAACTCCGACCCCCGATGCTGGACGACTACGGGCTGCTGTCGGCGCTCCATTGGTACGGAGAGAAGTTCTTCGGTATGACGGGCATTGCCGTGGACGTCCAGGGGCAGGAGGCGGCTCCCCGCCTGGCTGCGCCGGTGGAACTGGCCCTGTTTCGCATCGCCCAGGAAGCCATGAACAATGTGGCCAAGCACGCCCATGCCACGGAGGTGGTTCTGACCGAGGAGGTCAGCAGCCATACGGTTCGAATGGTCATCGCCGACAACGGCGTTGGCTTCGACCAGGAGCGGCTGGGCCAACCGGAGGGCCGCCACCTCTGGGGCCTCATGACCATGAGCGAGCGGGCCGCGGCGGCCGGGGGCATCTGCCGCATCGAGTCCCAGCCCGGCCAGGGTACCCAGGTGGTGGTGGAGGTGAGCCGGTGAGCCCGCGGTGGTCCGGGCCGATGACCATACGCCCGGCACCAACTCAACGCCATCGAAGCCGCCATCCAGACCCGGGAAGGGAGACCCTGGCAGTCAAAATCTCTTATCGCCAAGGCAAAGATTTTCCTGGCAACTGTGCAGCTCTGCTCCTCAAATAGTCAGGATTTCGTGACTCACAGAACGGATATCTATTTTAATGAATAACAGGGGACCAATACTTTGGGTAAAAAAATTGCTAAGAAAAAAGGGATAACGGTGAGCCCTCAAATCCTGATTGTGGAGGATCACCAAGGGGTGCGGCAATCCCTACGGGAATGGCTGGAATTATCGTTCCCGGGCTACCAGTTGCTGGAAGCCACCAGCGGCGAGGAAGGGGTTACCCTGGCCCAGGCCATGTCTCCCTGCCTGGTCATTATGGACATCGGCCTTCCCGGGATGAGCGGCATCGAGGCCGCCCAGAGCATCAAAGCGGCGGTGCCCAGCACCCGGGTGGTGATGCTCACCATGTTTGACGACGAGGCCCATCGGGCCGACGCGGTCGCAGCCGGGGTCAGCGCTTATGTGCCCAAGCGCAAGGTCCAAACGGAACTGCTGCCCGTCCTCACCGGGTTGCTGGAAGAGGATGACTGCGAGCCTTCCCCCTGAGTAATCCGGGTGAGGTGGCGGTTCCGGGGGGAAAGACCGGGCCGTCCAGTATAAAATACGGGCGGCAGATCCGGTGCGTTTTGCCGGACATTTTGGCCGCAATGGCGGCCCGCCGCATCGTGCGGGTAGAAATGCTGACGGTCATGACTAATTTGACCCCCGAACCCGTCCCGGCCCCGGAAAGAGGGCCTGCGAATGCCGGCTATCACTCCGCCCCCACTCCGCTTTACCGTGACGCAGTCCGATACGTGGAGCATGGTTTGTCGGTAATTCCGACCGACCCACGGACCAAATCTCCGGTTGTTCCCTGGAAGAAGTACCAGACCCGGCTGCCTATACCAAAGGGAATTGAACGTCAAGCTTCATTAATAAAGGCGGCACGGCTCTCGGGGTTGTCTGCGAAGCTGTCTCCGGAGGTCTGGAAGTTTTAGACTTCGACTACTTAGCTGAGTTCTAGGGCCCCTGGGTTGCCCAGGTAGAGGAAGAAGCCCCAGGGCTGATTTCCCGGCTGGTGGTGCAGAAAACCAGAATAACGGGCGTCATGTCGGTTACCGGTGCACCGAGGGAAAAATCCCCGGTAACCTCAAGCTGGTGGCGCCCCGGCAAGACCAAAGGACAATCTGCCAGCCTGATTGACGGTAGGATTTTCAACATTTTCTCCCAGAACGCCCCCCTTTGAGGCTGGCAAAGCCTACTCGCCCTTCGCCGTTTATACGATGCTTGAACACAACGGTGGTTTTTCCGATGCCGCCCGGGAGCTCTCCAAACAGGGGTATGGCCAGCAAACAGCCTCGGAGTCTGTCCATCTGATCCCTCAAGCACATGGCCTTATTGGAGCAGGGACCGCGCCAGCGGATACGACAATCCCACCCGGAGCGGGCGCATCCCGGGCCGCCTCCGACGAACAAGTTGGAGCCCATTCCCGGCGACCCTCCGCAGCTTAACTCAACGGCGAGGGGAAATTAAAAAACCTGAATCCCTTGACCAATTCGCAGAACTTGACATACACAACTGCTGTCATTTCTGGTAGGCTTCAATGAGGGCTGGGCACGTTAACCAAGCAGGCCCGCTATTCTTACCCCAAAATGGTGTTCCCGGGGAGCTTGTCAGTCAGCCCGGATAAGTCGCCAGACAGCATAGAACCTGGTGGCACAGGCTTTCCAGCCGGTGCCAAAATCATTCTACTTTTCAGGGTTGTTTAATTTGCTGTTATATTTTAGTAGGTTATGTCATATGTCGAATAGTTCATGAATAAAGCGGACTAAAGAGCTGGATCAAGGAAGGTCTCGCCCAAGGTCAAAAGAGTCGATTCGCTTCATATCAAGGCAATGGATTTGGACTTAGTCGCTTTTATTCTGAGTTGGAGCCCGGTTTTATTGCTGGCGTTGTTAGCCGTGGTTTTTAAACGCCCAGCTTTGGAACTCTCCCTCTATGGTTTGGGATACGCCACCGGCTTGGCATATCTGGTCTTTAAGACGCCCTTCCGGGTGATATTCTTGGCCGGGCTTGACGGGGTGCTAACCACCGTCCCCCTGTTGCTGGTGGTGCTGGCGGGCATCCTGCTCTGCAATCTTCTCATGGCCGCCGGGGCTATCGATCGGCTGGTCGCCTGGTTTATGCGGGGACTGCGCCACCCCCGGCACCGGCATATTTTTATCACTCTGGGGATCGGCAACTTCATGGAGGGGGCCGGGGTCATCGCCGAACCCATCGTCGCGCCCATGCTGCGGGCTGCGGGAGTGGGTCCCGCCGGCGCCGCCAGCCTATCCATCATAGGCTATAGCGGCTTGATGAGCCTGGAGTTGGGGGGGATCATCATCACGGTGCTGGCCCTGGTTACCGGTTTGCCCCTGAAGGAACTGGCCGTGGCCACAGCCTGGCTATCGGTGCCGGCGGTCCTGGCCATGGCTGCCTGTATCCCGTGGTTTCTTCCCAAGGCGGATGGCGGTTGGCATGTGCTGCCCGAGGCCCTGGGGGCAGGCCTGCTGGTGAGTCTGGTGGCCCTGCTGGTGGTTTTGGCTTCGGGGGTCGCCTTATCAGGCATGGTGGGCGGCTTGGCGCTTATGGCTGTTTTGATGTTGCTCGGCCCCCGGCGGCGCACCTTAAACCGCCAGCTCGGCCGCGACCTCCTGCCCTTTGCCTGTATCATTGTTCCCCTCCTCCTGGTGAACACGGTGCCTTGGCTGCATCACTTGACCACCCGGAAGTTGGTGCTGAGTGTGCGGCTGGTGCCCATTCACCAGATCACCCTGACGCCCTTCTTTTCAGCGTATTTGTATCTTTTCCTGGCCTTCGGGGTGGCGTTGAGGATTTTTCGGGGCGTCCCGCCACGGCCAGTGCTGGCCGCCGGCCTGAACCAGGGCTGGCGAGCCCTCACCTCCATGGGTCTGTTCGGCGCCATGGGCCAGATCATTGCCTACTCGGGATACGGGGAGGGTTTTGGGCACCTTACCGAAGCCAACAATATCCCTTGGGTGCTGGCCCTGGGGCTGAAGACTTATACCGGCAGCTTATACCCGATATTTGTGCCGGTGCTGGGTTGGGTGGGCACCTTTTTGACCGGCTATGGCGTGGCCTCTCTCATGCTTTTTGGGCAATTGCAGGTGCAAGCTGCCGCAGTGCTCAAGGTCTCGGCGGTCTATTTGAATGCTGGCCTCGTGGTGGGCGCCTCTCTGGGATCCATTTCATCGCCCTTCAAGATTGCCATAGCCGCACCCATGTGCGGCGCCTTGGGGTTGGAAGGCAGAATTCTTCGACGCACCATACCCCTGGGCTTGGCCGCTTCTCTCCTCATTGGCTTGATTCTCTGGATTTTATGAACAAAGGGGATGAAAAGCAGCCCGACAAGCATCAACTACCCTCGCAACGGGTAATCCCCCTTCTACAACCTTCCAGATATCCCGGTCTTTCAGTTATCACTGGACTCATTTTGCTCAGAAGCGGACCTGCCAAGAATAGCGTAGATCTTACCACAGGAGATCCTTATCGGTGGGCCGGGAAGAATTGCAGACATGATCAGGATAACAGGGCTGATGATACCGAGCCTGGGAAAGAAGATCGTCTATTCACGTTTTGGCCGTTACCGGTACATATTCCCGCAATACTGGGACCCCGGGTTGCCTGAGACTCCGCCGGCAGACAGACACCGGCCCCCTGCCGCCGGTTAAAAATCGTAGTTGAAGAGCACGTCGGCGCCGGAGTTCCGGGGGCCGAGCTGAGATTCGACGCTCACATGCTTGTTGACCTTGTACTGGATGCCCACCTGCTGCTCAAACACCCCGCGCTCCTCGTCGAAATTGCGGCCGATAAAGACGCTGACATTCTTGACGACTTCCTTGCCGACGCCCACCGTGGGACGGCCGCCCAGCATGGCGCTTTTCACCTTGATGCCGCTTAAAAACGGAATGGTTGACCCCAAAATTTCGCCTATTTGTTGGAGCTGATGCCTCCCAAAACCCCCAATTGTTGGGCCCCCAGGGCCATGTACTGGGTTCGGTTCAGCGTGGCGGACGGGGCGCCGAACACCAGGTAGGACAGGACGTCGGTGGGCGGCAGCGGCGGCAGGCTCTCGAGACGGATAATGGGGTTGGACATGGTGCCGTTGACATTGAGCACCAGGGTGATGTCATCCATCTCGTGCACGGCGTTGGCATCTATGGTAATGGGTTTCCCAGAGACGCCGGGCAAGTGCAGCACGGCCCGTTTCACGGTGAAGGGGCGATCCTCGATATCGAGGGTGCCTTTGAGGGCGCGCACCTCTCCGGCCATAGTCAGTTTCTGCCCCGGATCTTTCCTGATCTTGAGGTGGGCCATCATTTCCACTTTGCCCATGCGGTCGATGAGCCAGGCATGACCCGAATTCTCCAGGGTGACGTCGACGCGCAGGTTCCGGTAGATGGCCGGGACCGCAGCGGCCTTGGCCTTGGGCTTGACGGGCACCAGGATGACGTCCGGCTCCATGCCGGAGCGGAAGAAGGTGGGGCGGAATTGGGCCTTGGGCACCACCAGGCGGCCGCTGACCACCAGGGCATCGAGGGGACCCGTGAGGTTGATGAGGCCGTTGGTCCAGACTTCGTTGCCCCCCCGATCGATGAGCAGGAAATTCTCCGCCTGGAGCCGGGCTTGGGCCCGGGGGGCGTCCGTCAAGAGGATGTCGCCGGAGAGCCGGATAGTGCCGTTGCTTTGGATAACCAGACCCGGAATGACGATTTTTTCTCCCTGGAGGCGAATCTCCCCGGGGGCCAGGCGGTAGAGCGTCCCGGCATGGACCAGTTGCAGGGAGCCGGCGCGCCAGCGCACATACCCGGAAACCTTGGGGTGGTGCGGATTGCCCCGGGCCTCGACCACCAGGTCCAGGGGGCCCTCGGCGCTTTGCACCTCTTTGCTGATGGAGGTCAGCAGGGAGAGATTGACCCGTTCACTGTGGAGGCGGAGGTTCAGGTCGTCCTGGCCCAGGGCAAAGGCAAAGGGCGCCAGGGAGATTTTGACCGGGACCGAGCCTTTCCAGATCAGGCGGGAGTGCAGGGGGCCGATTTCCAGGAAGCCGGCCACCTGGGCCTGTTCAGTCCGGTAATTGAGGGTGGT
>CAVXZU010000032.1:0-48018 GCA_963766185.1 uncultured delta proteobacterium
CAAAATTCATCAGAGTTTGCCGGTCGGTATAAGTCACCGGCAAGGTAATGGAGCCTTAAGTCAATGAACCTCTGCTTTTCTGTCTGTTTTCCCGGAATTCCAGCCGGTTTAAGCGAAAACAGGGCAAACCGCTCCCCTGATAATCTTGCCAAACCCCGGTCAGCCTTGAGTGGCTCAGATAATCAGCTTGAGCAACTGGTCAGCAAACAGGGCAACGACAGCAATCATGAGGTGGAGTCCGACCTTCTTGGCTCCCCGCACCATCACGGCGCTACCCCCAAACTCTTCTTTCAATCGACTATTAAAGCGTTCCGCCACCGTCCGGTCTTTGTATCTCGCCTTCTCGTGCGGGGCCAGTGGGATCGCCTCTTTCCTGCAGCCGTTTCTGTCGATGATGGGGACGTGTCCCAGGCTGTGACTCATCTCGTAGATCGGCTGCGCATCGTAGGCCGCATCCATCAGATCATAGAGATAAGTGATGCGCCCACTGGTCAGCTTCATCAGCGGGATGGCTACCTGACTCTCATGCAGGGAGGCCGCGGTCAGCACCGCACTGATGGGCAAGCAGCAGTCATTGACATCGACATGCAGCTTGTAGCCCACCCCAGGCCTGCTTATGCCCCTTGGAGTTCTTCTTCGCTCCTACATCACAATAAACCGGCAATTCCGCCAAGGCCTCTGCGGCAGATTGCCGGCCTTGGCGCATCAGGCGTGTTTCCGGTTGGGGTTCTCGGACCTCCCCCCGCCGGGGGCGTCCTTTTTTCCGGGGCGCGGGTTTGGGGGGCTTCGGTTTCGCCCTGGGTTTTTCCCGGCCCTCGATGGCGGTGGCGTCCCGGCTGATATGCCCCACCAATACCGGCGACACCCACTGCCCCACCAAGGCCTCGTGGACCCGGTCTCCCAGGCTCATCTCGGCAAATTCCGCAAAGGCCCGAGAAAAGGTGGCCTCGGAGGGGATATCGCTACGCCTGACAAAACCGCAGAGCCGGCGGAAAACCGGCGAAGCCCGCAAAGCCTCAATGGTGGCCCGAGTGTGGGGGTGGCTATACACCGCTTTGCCCACAAAGGCCCGGGCCAGGGCTTGGCGCTCCCAGGGCTTCCGGCCGAATCTCTTAAACGGGCGAGCGACAAATTTCTCGATTTGGAGCACTTCCAAGATGCTGGTTAATTGCTGTTCTTTCTCGGTTAAGGGGCGCTCGCCACATTCTTCCAGGCGAGGGAATAAATGCCGTTGTAAAGTCCCCATTAACCATGATACTCTTTCTCCAAGCTTCATCGGTTCCTCCAAGGCTGCGGTGTTTCTGCTCAAACTCACCTTAGCATAGGAACGCCGATGAGGCTTATTTTTTCAAAAAATCATCTCCAAAAAAGACTTTTGCAAGAGGCTCTTAAGGCGACGCTTTAACAATTTTGTAACCTAAGGTATATGAAAAAATGGGTAATTTTACTAGCCCGGATTATTCAGTGCGCCACGATGGCGCGAGATGCCAGTGGAGGAAGGTTCCACCCAGATAATTGACGGTAAGTCTGGTAGCTGACGAGCAATATGTTCGGGTAACCGTGCATATTGAAGCCTCGTGACAAAGGTCGCCTTGGGCGATCGAGCAATCCTGCGGGCCGTAACGCGAGTGAACCCTGAGCAGGCCTCGAAAGTGAAGTGGTGAACGCCGACCCGCCTGAATAACGGGGAAGGCAGCACGGGCCGGGAAGAAACCGTCAGGAGCACCGGTCCGGTTCACCGGGGTAATGGGGACGGCACGTTGGAAAGGTATCTCGGGCAACGTGGGAGGCCCGGTTTGGATGGGGGTCGCGTCTCCAAACGCCAGGAGAGCTGGCGGCCAGGCCGGGAGTCGGAGAGGGTCATAGTACCGTAGAAGCCGGGTAATGCCGGGGGAGGGAAGGACCCTCACTTCTGGAACGCTTCCGAGGAAGCCGAGGAGGGGTGATTGACGATGAGTCTGGCAACACCCGAAAATATCCGGAGACTTCAGAGGAAGCTTTATCTCAAGGCGAAGGCGGAGCCGGATTTCCGCTTCTACCAGCTCTACGACAAGATCTATCGGGAAGATGTTCTGTTCCATGCCTACCGGCTGGCGCGGGCCAATCACGGCGCGCCGGGGTGGATGGACAGACCTTCGAGATGATCGAAGCGGCAGGGTTGGAGGAGTGGCTGTCCGGCCTCAGGGAAGAACTGCGTACCAAGACGTATAAGCCACAACCCGTACGGCGGGTGTTGATCCCCAAGCCTGGGGGCGGCGAAAGACCACTGGGCATTCCCACCATTCGGGACCGGGTGGTGCAAACGGCGATGAAGCTGATCATTGAGCCGATCTTTGAGGCGGATTTGGAGCCTGCGGCCTATGGATATCGGCCTCAGCGCAGCGCCCAGGATGCCCTCAAAGAGGTGCACACTCGTCTCTGTCAGGGCTACAACGAGGTGGTGGACGCCGATCTGTCCCGTTACTTCGACACCATTCCCCACCGGGAACTGATGCAGTCGGTAGCCCGGCGCATCAGTGACCGCCACGTTTTGGCCCTGATCAAGATGTGGCTGAAGACCCCGGTGGAGGAGGTGGATGATCAGGGGCGGCGGCGGTTGACAGGTGGCAAGCGGAGCAAGTGCGGCACTCCCCAAGGTGGGGTGATCAGTCCGCTGCTGGCCAATCTGTACATGAACCGCTTCTTGAAATACTGGCGGCTGAGCCGGATGGGGGAAAAGCTGGAAGCCTGTGTGGTCGCCTATGCGGATGACTTTGTCATCTTGAGTCGTCATCGGGCCAGGGAAGCCCTGGCCTGGACCCGGCAGGTGATGACCCGTCTGGGTCTGGCCCTGAACGAGGCCAAGACCAGCATCCGAAAAGCCAGAGAGGAGCAGTTTGACTTTCTGGGCTATACCTTTGGGCCGCATCGCTTTCGTAAGGACGGCCACTGGTATCTGGGTGCGAGTCCGTCCCGGAAGAGCCTCGCCCGTCTGAAGCAGAAGGTGAGAGTCATTCTGAACCCCGGCAATGTCGGTGCCTGGCCGGTGGTGCGGGATCGGCTGAACGCCTTGCTGCGGGGCTGGTCGAGCTACTTCAGCTACGGGACCCGGCTGCCGGCGTATCGGGCGGTTGATAACTACGTCTATGAGCGTGTGGTTCATTTCCTGAGACGGCGTCATAAGGTGCCGACGCGTGGCACCCGCCGTTTCTCTGATGCTACGGTGTTTGGTGAACTTGGGGTTTTGCGATTGCGCCGTGTTCATCTGGGCCCGCCGCCGTGTGCCATGGGATGAATCCAGTCGGAGAGCCGTGTGCGGGAAATCCGCATGCACGGTTCGATGAGCGGGGTTGGGAAACGGAGCTTACTGGCCACCGCGCCCAACCTCGACTCTACCGAAAAGTGCTTAAAAAAGCATAGGGTATCTGCTAAGATGCTGTTGTCGCTAAACAAACAACTTCTCGGCAAGGATACCCTATGGAAACAGTCTGCCATAACCAGCTCCGGTTTGAAAGCCTTTTTTCCAAGGAAGTGGTGGCCGATTTTGCCGGGGGCCGGATCACCTCCGATGCCGGCGGCCTGGTGCTCCGGGAGTTGGACCAGCGCTACCGCCTCGCGGAAAACGCCGCCCGCTGCCTCCATGATCCCCGGGATGGCCACAAGGTTAAACATGATCTCCTGACCCTGGTGCGGCAACGCCTGTTCGCCATTGCCCAGGGCTACGAAGACAACAACGACGCCGCCACCCTGGCCAAGGACCCGGCCTTCAAGATCATGGCCGGCAAGGCCCCGGAGAGTGACGGCGACCTGGCCTCCCAGCCGACGCTGTCCCGGTTTGAGAACCGGGTCACCGCCAAGGACCTGCGCCGCCTCTCCGACCGGTTGCTGGACCTGTACCTCAAGACCCATCCCGGCCCCCGGAAGGTCATCATCCTGGACATGGACGCCACCGACGACCCCACCCACGGGAAGCAGCAACTCAGCTTCTTCCACGGTTATTACGAAGAGCACATGTATCATCCGCTCCTGGTCTTTGACGGCCGGGACGGCTTCCCCCTGGCGGCGGTGCTGCGCCCCGGCAACACCCACTCCTCCCGCGGGGCCCTGGCGGTGCTCAAAAGGTTGATCCAGAAGCTGCGGCAGGCCTATCCCAAGGCCCTGATCCTCTTTCGGGCCGATGCCGGTTTTGCCGTGCCCGCCCTCTATAACTATCTGGAAGGCCAGCCCGAGACCCGCTATGTTATCGGTTTCATCACCAACAACCGGCTGTTGGCAGAGACCGCGCCGCTCCTGGCAAAGGCGCAACGCCAGTACCAGGAGACGGGGGAGAAACAGCGGCTCTTCACCGCCTTCAGCTACCAGGCGGAATCCTGGGACAAGCCCCGCCGGATCATCGCCAAGGTGGAGTATACCCACCTGGGCGCCAATCAGCGCTTCGTGGTCACCAACCTGAGCCGCAACCCCCAGTTTGTCTATGACGACATCTACGTGCTCCGGGGCGACGTGGAAAACCGCATCAAGGAACTGAAACTGGAGATCAAGGCCGATCGCCTGAGTTGCCATCGCTTCCTGGCCAATCAGTTCCGGCTGCTGCTCCACACCGCGGCCTATTGCCTGTTTTGGCTGCTGCGCCACCACCTCCAGGGCACGGAACTGGCTACGGCCCAGGTCAATACCTTGCGGCTCAAGCTCTTGAAGATCGGGGCCCGCATCCGGGAGACCAGCCGCCGCATCTGGGTGCACCTGGCCTCGGGTTATCCCTACCGCGACCTCTTGGCCGCGCTGCTGCAAAACCTGCGGGCCAGTCCCGGTTAATCCCGCTTCCCCCAGCCGTTGCTGCTTAACCCTGGGGGATAGGTGCGTCCAAAATCGACCCTGAGGCCGTCTCTGGGAGCATTTTTATCGGAAAATGACCCTCCGAGGCATCTTCCGCCTTCTCTCAGCCTCCTCGTTGCCTGCTCCCTGCCAAAACTGCCTCAAAAGCGGTCCTCTCTCATCTCTCATGAATTATGCGGGCTAATACTTCCGCTCTTATTGATGCAGCTTTCGCAGGAGACCGCGATGTGGATATATTACCATAAAGCAACTTTTAGATAAAGGTGCAACCCCTAATGCCATAGGGAGAGGGGGAGGAACAGCTTTAAAATCGGCCGCATTGAAAGGACGCACTGAAATTATCCGGAATCTTCTTCATCTGGCTACCTCTCGGCGCCATTATCCGAAATCCGCTAAACCGGACAAATCAGGTGGTAGGAATTGCGGTCGTTTGCTATCGAGAAGGACTTGCTACCCCGCCGAATCTCGCCAATATCCTTGCTACCAGTGCATTTATCCTTTGCTCGAGTATTCTTATCCGCAGCTCTAATTGGTGTATCTCATTTTGAAGGTTTTGCAACCTCGGGGCAGGCGCGGGAGTTTGCGCCAAGCCCCCAACAGGCCAAGCTCCCAGGACCAGGATGAATATGATCATGGCACTCTTGCTTCCCAAACTTTTGATCACTTTACGCATGGTGGACCTCCTTGAGATTGTCACCAGATTAGTGGTGATTAGGAATATTAATAATGTTTTTTATAAACTTTTCTCTGAACTTATACAACATTTGCACCATAAAGACAAGCTAATAATTTGGGGCAAATAATTTTTCTGCTTTCGTGGCGGCTGCGGGTTTGGATCATGTACCAGCCAGATTCACCAATGCCGTCATCCTCCTGGCGATCAGCTTCTCGCAGAGACCATTCATGCTGATATTCTTCCGTGATTATGCTCCGCCTCCTGATTGCTCTAAAGTGACATTTCCGAAAACGTTACGTTAACCTTAAAAACCCTATATGTTGTGCATCCGAATTGTAACTGGTTGAAAAAATTATCTATCAGCTTCCACTGTTTCCTCAGCCAATTCAGCGCAGACTGACCGTCCCAAGAGTTCCACTCCAACTACTAAACGCCTCTTACCTTGCTTGCGCCGCAAGATAACCCCTGTGGCCACTGCTAGAGGGCCATCAACTACACGAACCCGCTTGCCCGGGGTTAACTTCGCCATAATCTCAAACAGGAACTGGGAATGCTATAAAGGAGGGAGATGCTTTAGTGGAAGCATGGATAAATAATTGCTCACGAATAGGGCTCCACCGCTTCGTCTTCCAATTCCACCGCCACCGACCGCTGGAACAACTCCACGGCCACCACCAGGTGCCGCTTTTTTTCACGCCGTCTCTGGATTATTCCAATCGTGCCGGATAGAGGGCCTTCCATGATGCGCACTTTCCGGCCCTGTTGCAAATAATCCCAGGGAGCATAGGGCCGGTCGCTGGCCACTATGGCTTTGATAGAATCCAGCTGCTCCGAGGGCACCGGCTTGGGGTGACCATTCCCCAGGAGGCGGACTACGCCCGGCAGCTTAATGATCTCATGATAAGCAAATGGCTCGAGAACTGTGTGGACGAAGAGATAACTCGAAAACAGGGGAACTTCCAAAAACACCCGGCGATCTTGCCGGCGGCTGCGAACGGTTATGCGGGGCAGGAAGATCTCCAGCCCTTTTTTCTGCAGGGCCGACTCAATCTTGGCCTCATGCCTGCTCCGGGCGTGGATGACATACCAAGCGGGTTCTAGGGCTGAAGGGTATCGGTCAAGATATCCTTCCGGTTCGCGGTATTCCTGACAAAATCCATCCATGGATAGCTAACGCCCTCTGAATTACACCGGAATTTTTTATAAACCCTGGTAATTCAGCAAGTTATGGCCAACAAACTGGATCATGGCATCCTGCCCGCCTGACCACCCTTCCTTGGGCAGCCCTTTGAGAAACCTTCATGTCAATCATACGTCAAATTTCTTCCTAAAGCAATAGAATTTTTCTCAGAGAATCTTTACTTTTATTATTAGATGATTAATTTCAATAAATTTGTCTATTAACATTTTTGTTCGCAAGAAAAGGAGAGGCGGGCCAAGTGCTTGGCTTGACGCATCTTTTTCGCGGGCACCGTAAGGAGGTATTCTTTCTGGTCGGGAGGAGTGACCCCGGTCCTCAGTTCCGGGTTGAGGTCCGCCAACTCTTTCCCCGGCATTTTCAGCGATTCCGCCAACCATTCCAGGGTGAGGCCTCCGGGGACCTTCACTTTCGTACCACCTCGCGGCGCTTGGTATTTGACCGGCGCCATGCCGAATTTTTCCGGGTCCTTGGCGATGAGGGCCGCGGCAACTATCTGCGGCACATAGTTGCAGGTCTCTTCGGGCAGGAGCTTCTTCTGGGCCAAGACCCAGAAATCCTGGATGTCGTGGCGATTCATCACTCCCTCCACCCGGTTCTCCCCGGCGTTGTACCCCGCGGCCGCCAGGTACCAGCAGCCAAACTGCTGATATAAATCCGCAAATAATGTGCCGCGGCCCGGGTGGATTTTTCCGGGTCCTGCCGCTCATCCACCCGGTCATTCACCTTGAGCCCGTAGCGTTTGGCCGTCTCTTCGATGAACTGCCAGATCCCCACAGCCTCCTTGGGTGACCGGGCATAGGGGTTGAAGCCGCTTTCCACCAGGCCGATAGAGATCAGGTCCTGGGGCAACCCATGCTCGGCAAAAATCCGCCGCATCATGGGCAGATAGCGCCCGGATCGGGCCAGGGAGGCTTGAAAATTCTTGGAATTGGCAAAAGAATGTAAATAATTCTGAAAACGTTACGTTAACCTTAAAACCCCATATGTTGTGCAGCTGAATTGTAACCGGTTGAAATAATTATCTATCAGCCTCCACAATTTCCTCAGCCAATTCGGCGCCGACCGACCGTCCCAAGAGATCCACGCCAATAAAAATATATGGATTTCCCCAAAAAAGCGATTAGGCAATCCCGAATTCTTATTGCCGAAAACCCTTACTTTTATTGATACAAGCGAACGAGGCGGTGTCCGTGATCCTCAGGCAGGCTTAAACTTCTAGAGAGGTCAATCCCTGGCGGACAGCGTATTTGGTGAGTTCGGCGACACAGTGAATCCCCAATTTGGTCATGACCTGTTTGCGGTGGGCTTCCACGGTCTTGACGCTGACACAGAGACCATCGGCGATCTGGTTGGTTGTCCTGCCTTCGGCCATGAACTGCAGCACTTCCCGTTTTCTGGGCAACAGGACGGAAAACGCCGAGGCATTCGTGGTCTGCCAACCAGTCACAAAATCCCTGATCACGATCTCCGAAACTCCCAGACTCAAGTAGGTCTTATGATCGCACCGCGGTGCGGATGGCTTTTACCAGCAATCCTCGGGCATTAATGCTGGTAATGTTTCTCGTGGCTGAGTTCAATCACAGACCAACCGCCCCGCAAATGCCTCCCACTCCTAATTGAAGCGGCCCCACGGTGAGGGCCCCGTGCAAAAAGGTACCGTCCCGGCGCTGTAGCTTAAGATAAGGAATGAGGGAAATCTTGGCTCCTTTTACCGGAGAGGCTCCTTGGCAACCAAAGATATCATCCTTGGAAAGTTTTCAGGATTTGTGCTATTATTACTCCCACAATTCCCACAAAAAGTTCTGGCCAAAAAAGAGAACCCTTTTCGGGATTCAACCCGGGATGGAAGGTCCCCAAAACCATTTTTTGACTGTGGCTGCAAGGCTGCCGCATAATCTCGGATAAATACTTGGAAAACTTTTCTCGGCATAACAGTGAGTCAGTTGTAGAAGGCACATCTATTTTGGTAGTGGACGATGATGAGGCTCTCAGAGAGCTTATCAGAACATATCTGCAAATGAGGAGATTTTCGCATTTCGGAGCAGAAAATGCCCTTGAAGCTTTGCAAATTCTTGGCCAAGAAAATATTGATTTAGTAATCAGCGACATTAAAATGCGGGGGGTAAATGGCATCGAATTGATGCAACAGGTTCGGAGCAAATATCCTCATTTGCCGTTCATTATTATGACAGGGTATGGCCCAGAATATTCCTATGAAGATATCATTGCCGCTGGAGCCTCTGACTTCATTGGCAAACCTTTTTCCATGGGGGAATTAAACGCCAAAATTCTCCGGATTTTTAGAGAGAAAAACATTATAGGACAACTCCAGCAGTCTTTAAATAGAGTTAAAGAACTCTTGGAGAACACAGTTGGGGCACTTGGTTCAACCCTCGAGAAGAGAGACCCCTATACCGCGGGACACCAGCAGCGAGTGGGCCACCTTGCCTGCGCCATAGCGCAAGAAATTGGACTCTCAGCCGAAAAAATTGAGGGATTGCGACTAGCCGCATTCGTCCATGATATAGGCAAGATTAGCGTTCCCACAGATGTCCTGGCCAAGCCGGGAAAACTTAGTAAAGCTGAAATGGACTTGATTAGCGTTCATTCCCAGAATGGTTACGATATCTTGAAAAATATTGCTTTCCCCTGGCCTATTGCGGAAATAGTTCTTCAGCACCATGAAAGACTTAACGGCTCGGGTTATCCACAAGGTCTAATTGGCCAGGAAATCCTTTTCGAGGCAAAGATAATCGGGGTGGCCGATGTAATAGAAGCTATGAGTTCCCATCGACCATACCGGCCTGCTTTAGATTTGAGTATGGGCATAAAAGAAATCTATCAAAACAAAAATGTCCTTTATGATGAAGAAATTGTCGATGCCTGTATAAGATTGGTAGTTGAAAAGAATTATAATTTAGAAATCTAATTAGTAATTTACAGATAATTGTGTGGTTATTTGCCACGAAGACCTACTTCCGACTATCTTTCCTTTTTAACTCTCAGAACTTCAGCTTATACTGATAATCTATGTTGGCGTGGTAACTATATTTACAGATATTTTCTATCCACATACATTCACAATTTAATCGGGATAAATTTTTGGGCGGGTTCCATCCGGGGGAGGAGTTCTTTTATTTCGGGACTAAAATTTTGAAAAGCTTTCCGCACTTATATGAGTCGGTCATGCTTGCCCGTGGTTTTGAGGCTATTGGTTCGATATGGTCTGTTACCTCGATAGGTGCCTTTGGGAAAGATGGAAGCCCCATACCAAGCATTATCAGTAAGATAGTTGACAAATTCATCAACGACTATCTGGCGGCAAACCCGCAGAAGTGAGGTGATCTTAGGCGCATCAATCCAGGTTAAAAGACAAGGGCAGCGGTAACCCCAGGAGAGCTACCATGTTAATTGTGACTGTGAAGGAAGGCGAAAAAATTTTTATTGGGGACAAGACAACCGTTAAGGTTGTGGAAATCCGGGGGGCTCAAATCAGGTTAGGGATTGAGGCCCCGGATGATGTTTTAATTTTGCGAGAAAAGCTGGCTAAGGCGGAGAAATCTACGGGGCAGAACGAAGTCCCCGGGAAGATCAGGCCCTAATCTTACTGTGTCAAAAAATAAAATTTCTTTGTCTGTTAGCAAGATTTTTCTGGTTGCAATACGGGCATCTAAGGAGATTTTGTATCAACGCATTACTTATTTGATAGGGGAGTTCAACCGGCGGATCGGAAGGTTTGCTCAAGCCTTAGAATGGTTTGCTCGGGTTAAAACTGATAATATTAGATTAGAAGAATTGTGTAATCAACAAAAGTCCCTGGCTGATAAGAAAGAATCTCAAAAAGTTATGATTATATTACCTGACAAAGGCAAATAATTTCTATACCATTCATCAGTTCTTCTCATAATGATGCCATAATGCAGTATCCGGGATCAAGTCTGCCATAAATGGCTCAAAGACCGCAAGAGCCACAATCTCACCTTTGAAGACCTTCACCATTATCAAAAGATAGTTGTGGCCCTGGCCGAAACTATCCGCCTCATGGGAGAGATTGACGCTATAATTGAGTTCATAACTCTGCCGTACGAAGCAGTTTCTTCGCTCGAATATCAACATAGCGCATAATCACAGATTAGATCATTTGTTATCTTGGGTTCCATTTTTGTCACCGAAAATTTCTAGATTTATGAATGGAATGGTCTGACGAATTATTACATTCAGCAATCTCCCATTTTCAGCAATCTTCCTTTATCGATAAGAGCTCGCCTGCATTTCAAATAACCACGTATAGTTACCTGCAATCTGAATCAAATGGCCCAGGTGCTGGAAGAGATGGATGGAGTCATTTGCTATGCCAAGAACGAGAACCTGAGGTTTCCCACCCCAAGGCCGGTGAGCCTTTCTGAAGATCGTCGACCCCTGGAACCCCAAAAACCTCATCCGGGTCTTCCTGGCGACTTTGCCGCCGCCTTCGATTTGCGCATGAAGCACCTTTGACAAAAGCCATTATTGTGTTACAATGTAATTCAAAGTAACACATTATCTAAGAGGTGAACCAATGAGAATCAGCAAACTCGTCACTATATCCCTGCTTCCCGAACTCCTGGAGGAAGCTGAAAAATTGGCCAAAGCAGAAAAGCGGACCCGCAGTGAATTTTTCCGGGAGGCCATCCGCCGCTATATTGAGGAGAAGAAATGGGAGCGGATTTACCGTTATGGGCGTATGAAAGCTCAGGAGCAGGGTCTGGCCGAAGCAGACGTGGAACGCCTGGTGGACGAATACCGCGCCGAGCAGATGAATGTTAAGAGTGGTAATTGATAGCAACATCGTTATTTCGGCGCTCAATTTTGGCGGCAACCCCAAAGCCGTCCTGGAGTTGGCCAGGAAAAACCGAATCCACAATACCACCACCCCATTCATCATCAACGAAGTCGAAAAAGTGCTAACGCAAAAGTTCGGCTGGCAAATAGAGGTGACCCGGGAAGTCCTCAATGACTTCCGAGGTTTTTCCCACGTTGTCAATCCCTCGGAAACCATTGCCGTCATCAGTTATGCTCCTGATAACCGCATCCTGGAATGCGCCGTGGCCGGCCGGGCCGATTGCATCATTTCCGGGGACCATCACCTGACTGACCTCAAGACCTACGGAAGCATTAAAATCGTCACGCCAACAGAGTTTTTGGCGATTTTTACGATTATTGATTAGGGGGAAAATCTCGGTCGGCCGCTGGTTAACTAAAGAAGATCAAATTGCTTAGATGTCAGCCCGCACAATCCCCTCCGGCAAGGCAAGTACTTTCCTGGGTCAAAGGTCGCTGAAAGGCAGAGCGACTACTCCCGGCGCCAGGGGCAACCGTACTTCGCCGGGGTGTATGACATAGCCGGGGGCGGCACGGCCCTCCAGGTCCTTCTGAAAGACCTTAAGGTGGCGGGCCATGGCTGGCCGGGGCGTAGCGGAGAGTTTGATCTCCAGGGGGATCAGCTGGCCACCCTCAGCCACTACGATGTCCACCTCGGCCCCTGCCGCGGTGCGCCAAAAGTATACCCGGGGATCCTGGCCCCGATGGCTGATGGTCTTGATGATCTCCGCGAGTACCGCAGTTTCAAAGATGGCTCCGCCCATGGGTCCAGTCGCGGCGTGCTCCGGGTCCTTGAGGCCGGTCAGGTGGCAGAGGGTGCCTACATCCAGGAAATAAACCTTGGGCGTCTTGACCATGCGCTTGCCCACATTGGCGAAGTAAGGCCGCAGGATGATCACCTGGAAGGTGGCCTCCAAGACCGATAGCCAGGCTTTGGCGGTGTTGAGAGCGATGCCAAGATCTCTGGCAAGATCGGTTAAGTTGAGGAGTTGCGCGCTTCTGGCTGCCAGGGCCCGGAGGAAATTCTGGAAGAGGGTGAGATCCCCGATCTGCCGCAAAGAGCGTAGGTCTCGCTCCAGATAGGTCTGCAGGTAACTGGCATGCCACAATCCAATATCCCGGTTCGGTTCCAATGCCAATTCTGGAAAGCCGCCTCGCAGGAAACTCTTCCAGAGGTCCAACGATGCCGCCCCATGGGAAGGCGGCCGGCCCTGGTGCCGCTCCCAGGGAAATGGCTTCCCGGGCTCTCCCTGCATTTCCCGCTGTGATAAAGGCAGCAGCCTGAGGATAGCCGCCCGGCCGGCCAGAGACTCGGTCACCCGGTCCATAAGGAGGAGGTTCTGGGAACCGGTCAAAAGGTAAAGTCCTCGCTCCTGGCGGCGAGCGTCGATAGCTTCTTTGATGTAAGGCAAAAGGTCAGGAGCGTACTGGACTTCATCCAGGATCACCGGCGGGGAGTGTAGTGCGAGAAAGCCGCGGGGGTCTGCCGCAGCTGCGGCTCGTACGTCCGGGAGTTCAAGCGAAACGTAACCGTGCGTCTCGCCGAAGAGGTGCTTGAGTAAGGTGGTCTTACCAGACTGCCGGGGGCCGGTCAGGACCACTCCGGGAAATTCTGCTGCCGCCCGGTTGAGCACCGGCTCCAAGGAACGTTTGAGGTAGTGCCAGGCCATATACTTGCAATTATGCATTTTGAATGCAGTTTTACAAGAATAAAAACGGCTCAGTAGACCTCTGGGATGCCCAAAACCTCATCCGGGTCTTCCCGGCGACCTTGCCGGCGCTATATTGAGGAGAAAAAATGGGAGCGGATTTGCCGTTAAGGGTGTATGAAAGCTCAGGAGCAGGGTCTGGCCGAAGCGGACGTGGAACGCCTGGTGGACGAATACCGCGCCGAGCCGATGAATGTTAAGAGTGGTAATTGATACCAACATCGTCATTTCGGCGCTCAACTTTGGCGGCAACCCCAAAGCCGTCCGGGAGTTGGCCAGGAAAAACCGAATCCACCTCAGGTTTTGGTAACAGGCGCCGGTGGATTCATCGGCAGTCATCTGCTACACCTCCACGATAGAGCCTTCCATACATCAGGGGCGCGGCTCGGCGTGCGGCGGGACAGGAGTCTGGTTGGCGTCGTGCCGCCTCTTTAGAACCGCAATTGCCTTGGGGTCATGATCAAGAAGAACCAAGGCGCTGCTGATGGCCCGGCTTGGCAGCAGGTCGCCGCTTTCGTATTTCTGGAAGGCCCGGGGGCCGCCGCCTACAAGCAGTCCGGCAGCCTCCTGGGAAAGACGAAGTTTCTTGCGGATGTGCCGAATTTCCTCCGGCTCAAGCAAACCTCGCTGCGTGCCTTAAGCCGATTCAACATGCGGTCGGATATCTTCATATCCTTGCCGGTGTGAATGCTCTCATCGGACTCGTCACAATACCAACCGGGCATGTCGAAGGTGATCGACTCCTCCTTATAGGTCAAAGTCATGGGGCGCACGCCGCGGTGCATCGGTGCACCCGTTTTCGGACATTCTGGATTAGCGGTCATTTTCTTTCTCCTTGAAGGAGAGCAACAAAAACTTGGTTAAAACATCGGCGGTAAACTTGACATACAGCACACCAACCGATGAGGGAACGTGGTACACGTCCTGCCAAAGCCGGTGATCGGCATAGGCCGTCATGGACTTGTAAAAATGCTCCCGTTTCATGGTCTGGATCGTTTCTACGATCTCAGTACGTCCAAATCCCAGAGCGGCGGCGCTTCTTAACGCCGTGCCGCTAACGGCCAGTCTCTCCACGCTGCTAAAAGCAGCCTTGAATGCTTCAAGGTCCTAGGTAGGTTGTCGCTTCTCCATCATAATTCACATCATATAGATGAGATAATATTACACCTTTATGGTGTATTGTCAAGTCGTTCTTTAAGGGACTTCCTCAAAACAGGAAGGGCGCCGACGCCCCGGGCCATGGGAGTGAGGACGATGTTTGAGACAGTTCACTTACGTTGGCCATATCATCAACTTGCAAGAGGAGCAACCAGGTTCTAATCGATTTTCGATTCTGGGGTCCAACCAGGCTGCGCATGTTCCAGGCACTGGAGAAAACGCGGCACCCAGCCCGGGATGGCTCGGCGGCCGTATTCCCAGTGTTCCACGGCATACTTGCTGACGCCCAGGGCTTTGGCCAAGGCATTGCGGGAGCGAAAACCCAGGGCCAGGCGCTTAGCTTTCAGTTCTTCGGCAGTCATGGTGTTTTGTAATTTGGCCCCCTTAAGTTTTGACTGTCCCGTTCAGAGCGTCCTGAAGCCTGTCGAACTCACACCATATTACCATGAGTACGCCCTTTGGGCTGATTTTTTAGGCCACTCAGACGATTCTCCTTTTGTCTTCTCATAGCGATTCCCGATTCATCTGTTTTTGTTACCAGAACGAAAAGTCTTGAGAGCCTCCTCCAGTTCATCGTCCACGATGTGGGTATAAATCATAGTGGAGGAGAGCTGGGAGTGCCCCAGTGCCTTTTGGGTTAGGCGCAGGTTTTTGGTCTGCCGAAACAAGTCCGTGGCAAAAGTGTGGCGGAGCGTATGGGGGTGGACGTCCTTGAAGATCCCTGCCTTTGTCGCCATCCGTTTTACCATCTTTCTCAGATATCGACCGCAGATCAGTTTGCCGTCGCGGTTGGTAAATATCAACTCACTTTTGGGCAGCCTGGCCTTTCTCTCCAACCAAAGTTGTAGAAGCCTAAGGTCCTCGTCTCCAACCCATAAGCTACGATCTTTATTGCCTTTACCCTGGCGCACCATGAGGTTGCCACTGCTCCAATCGATGTCCCGAGTTTTGACCTTGAGAACCTCAGCGGCTCGCAGTCCCGCATTTAACATTAATCGAATTAAGCAGAGGTTCCGCAGGCCATTGAGATTTTTAGCATTAGGTTGGCGCAATAGGGCCTCCTGCTCCTCATGGGTGAGAACCTCGGGCAGGCGTTGGGGTTTTCTTGGTGAACTGCCAGGTTTACGATTACCCTTTCGATAATTTTTACCGTTTCCACGAGATACTGACAGTTGGTCGTTCATGATATCCCTCCTAAGGGTTAGTGATCTTTTCAGTTTTAAGAAGGCCGGTCTTTCTCAGATTTCGGGGAAGACCTCAAAATGTTTTCCTCCTCTCAGGTGTAAATATAAGCCATTGGCTTATTTTAGTCAAACGATATTTTTATTTTTTGGCAAGTGCCATGGTTGAGGCCGGGATTACCCTTAAAATTAGGAAATAGGCGTTGCATTCACAATCGGCATAGGTGGTGCTTGACGACCGGCGACTCAATGCTCTAGTCTGCACCAGACTGATCTTGGGTTTAGGGTGGACGGGATTAACATCAACCCCATAATTCAGCAATTAGCGCCGCCATATAATTGAAATTCTCAAAAAGTACCGCTTTCATACCAAAGCGGTACTTTTTTTCACCACTTTGGTGGGCAAATTACAATTGACAATTATTATGTAGATATACGATTTAATCATGGGTTTGACAGGGGTTTATTAAAATCTGCAAATTATTAGGATTAGGCTCCAGTACCCAACTGAATATTTCTTTTCCATACATTGGATTTCGCTCGATCATTGCTTGCACATCGGGCTGGTCGGTTACAAAAAAGCCAAATTTAAAAGCAATACCCAGTAGTTGAAGTTGAGGAGCTTTGAAGCAAACATAGGCTTTGTTCATCAGGGGTCGACAACCGTTGCTCAACTTCGCTTTCGCCCGTCGTCGCCTTTGGTATTCGCGCTGAAAGATTCGTCTTTTTTCCGGGTCTTTGTATGGCAAAATCTGCCCTCCTTGATCAACATATTCATGGCGAAAATTCCGCCACTTTCATTTCTAAGCTTGTAGGATGGATTTCGCGATTCTCTGCTCCAATGGAGGACCAAGAGGTTTCATAACGCCTCTGGATCAATGCGTCGAGCTTTGATGTAGGCCAAAACATCGGAAACCAAATACTTGACCGACTTGCCCAATTTAATGTAAGGTATGCCACGGCGTGCGGTCCGGTCATTGGCAAGGGATTGCTCCGCCCGACCGGTTAGTTCCGACACTTCTTTGCCAGATAGGAGTAGACGCCGGGGAGTAGCCGAGCCAAAGAGTTTATCCAGCAGGACCTGAAGTTCTTGGTCATCTCGCATGATATTTCCACCTCCTGGGAAATACTTCTACCCATGGGAATCGCAGAAAGGGTGGGGGTATCCTTTTTGGTATCTTGGACCCGGATAGGTGTTGGGAGAGTAGGGGTGTGCCGGGGGATTATAGGGATCAGGTGGTTAACAAATTCGAACAAGGCGTTCTACCGGACGTTCGTATCTGGCCCCGGTGAGTTTGGTCCTTAGGCATGACGAGGATCCGCTCTGATTGTCAAACGATGGAGGGAAGGGTATAAGGAAATTCTGGGGTACGATGAATGCTTCTGCTTGAAGGGGCCCTAACTAGACGGAAAAAAATCTCGAAATTCATGGCGTTTCTTTTGACGAAGCAGGCACAGCCTTTCGAGATACATTGTCGCCGACCATTTATGATCCCTTGCATTCCGAGGAGGGGGACAGATTTGTCTTGATGGGAAACTCCCACAAATACCGTCTTCTGGTGGTTGTTCACACGGTAAGGGGCAACAACATCAGGCTGATTAGCGCCAGAAAAGCATCCAAAAAAGAAAGGAAGCAATATGAAGAGAATACAAAAAAATCCGGACATGCTTGAAGAATACGATTTCAGCAAAGGGGTTCAGGGCAAGTACGCAAGGAGTTATGCGGAAGGAACGAACGTTGTAATCATCGAGCCAGACGTTGCGAAGGTTTTTCCTGACCATGATTCAGTGAATCAGGCGCTGAGATCGCTAGTGGAAATCATTAGAAGACATAAGAAGCTTGCATAATAAGTGGTGCACCCAATAGGCAAAAAGATGTTTCTGTTATGCCACTATGGAGACTCCTTTTATGTGGTTTGATAGTAATTCTAAACTGTTATCTCACTACAAATATATGGCATTTCTCATGTTATTGACTCATTGTTAAAGCAATAATTAAAGTAACTATACACCATTATGTAGTGCTAAACATGAGATACGAACTTAAAGATCTTATCTTGTTGTGGTCTTGCTTTTTCCTCTCTGTTAAACATTGTAACCCATCGCTTAAAATAATCACAATTTAGAGTGCAATCTTGTCCGTGATTTGGACACTTATATTCTTCCAGGATGGAATAATGTTCTTGCTCGGATAGCGGAGAATTTCTAAAGATAGCTCGGTTAATTAAGTTATAACCTTCTCTGACCGTGCTTTCCCCCTTGACAGACATTCCAATTTTGGGTTTTTTCTCAAGGCTGGCATATTGGTTAAATTTAACTTCTTTAGCCTCTGGTTTGTTGAAAAACTCGATAAGGGCAATTAATCTAAATGGGAGCCCCGCCTTTTTGAGATCATACCAGTGGAGATACTTCACAAAGGAATCTGGTCGGCAATGTAAGACCTCGGCCAGCTCTCTTGGCTCCCCGGGAGGAATTGTTAAAGCTTTTCCTTTTATGGTACTCCGCACTTTTACGATTTCAGCTTTTACAATGTCCCAGACTGCGTTTTTTACCAGTCGCGCATCATTGAGGGTCAAAAGGGAGGGATCAATAATAATGGGAATCTTATGAGGTGCACAGTAGATCAAATGATTGTCTTTAAATGAGGCCCATGTAATTTTAAACCCGGTATCCTCGTTTCCCTGGAGAACCATCGAATAGTCCTTCCTGGCGTCTTCAACTGAGGAATGAACCTCAAGGGCTGTCGGGAACCAAAAGTCGCTCAGCCCCTGAATGGTAGTTTCGGGAATGTAAATCCTTACCATCCACTTTTTTCTCACCTGGTCTTTCAGATTCTCAGTATCAGCTTCCAAATCGGAATCATTACGAGCTTTCAGAAACTTCTTGAGGGTGTTCCCGAAACTTTTGACCAGAGGGTCACGCTGCATAAGGGCATATTTTCTGTCAAAGGGGGTCCATTGGCAGGGTGTCTCGGGGGAATCGAATTCGTCTTTCAAAGCCACCTCCCGGGATGGAACCTGATATTTTTCCAGGGATACCGGCTGGGATGCCGGCCTTGTTGGGTCACGTTCCCTATCGGCGCAAAATCGGTTATTTTTTCTGGCGCCCTTTAATAGCCTGGGGCCGCTTGCCTTTCATAGCCAGGCCTATCAGGTCCCCCGCTAAGTTGGACGCCCGCCTTAAGGCATCATCTCTTAAGTGAGCGTAACGTTGCGTCATGGCGGCGCTTTTGTGGGTTAAGAGTCGCTGCAGGACATACAAATCAACTTCACCACTTGAGGCAAGCATTGAAGCGTAGGTGTGCCTTAGGCCATGCAGGGGCCGGAAGTCCGGGGGCAACCCGGCCTTTTTTCTTATGGCTTTAATCCTATTCGGAGGGCTTGTTCTTTGCTTCCCACTGCGGGTAGGAAACACAAATGGGCTGTCAAATTGAGGATGGTTCGCTAAGATTTCTCGGGCCGCTTCATTTAACGGTATAGTCTGATCTTTGCCGCCCTTGGGGTTGTGCCTTATATGGATAAACCCGCGGTCGAAATCAATATCATCCCATTGCAGCTTGAACAGTTCCCCCCGGCGCATCCCGGTAAACAGGGCCATCCTCATAAAGTTAGCCGCTTGACAGTCATGCTCGGAATTCATAGCTTCTATCAGGTTCACCAACTGCTCCGGATTCAAGTCCTCAGTGCTAAGATTGTTCACCTTGGGCATCTCTATCTTGAAGCCCAGGCCGGCGCTTAGCCCGTTTTTCACCCCAAAATTGATGATCCGTTGCAAGAGAATCAGAACATGCTTCACGGTCTGTGGTTTTAAGGTTTTTGAGAGGGTAATCCGCAGCCGGTGAATATCAAGCTGGGAGATTTGCTGAGGTTCCTTCCCGCCCAAGGCAGATTGCAGGTGATTTTTATACCGCCCCCCGTCAGTGCGCCAGCCGGCGTTGTATTGATTCCAGAGCCGGTCGATGGTCCACTTAACAACCTTGGCCGCTTCCCGAATTTCTTTTCGGGATTGCCGCCGCCCTTCAATGAGTTCCCCCCTGATCCGGGCGGCCCGGGCCGGGGTCATGTTATCCATAAATTGCCGCCCGGCCTTTTCCTCAAATACCTTGCCATCTTGCTTGAAGACGATGTAATATATCCGTTCAAGACCTTTGCCGCCGACCCGTTCGGCCTCCCGATAGAACACCCCGGGGTAATCCGTCTTATGTCTTTTCATGGCGCACCCTCTGAGCCGCAAAAAAGCCGCAAGCAGGCATTAATAATATATTTATTAATAAGTTATCCAAATTTTTCATTTCCAACCTACAGAAAAGAGAAATTAAATCGAGGGTGGCTGGTGTTTGTTATGTTTGTAACTATTCCAACCGTATTTCCAACCTCTGAGAGCATTATAGGGGTAATTTGGGGTAAGTCAAGGGAAAATCAAAAACAGAAAATAGCCTGTAATCAATAGGTTTTGTGATAGCAAGGTAAGTGCAGGGAAATCATACATTGCGGCTTGGTAAGCCGCCACAAGCTGGGGGAGAGCCATAACGGCCCGGACGGTTTGCGAACCGCCCCGGCGCCTCAACATGGCTTCGAGCCGCAGTGACACCCAAAGGTAGGTAGATCATGGCGCAAACAGGACCAGGAATCACGGGCAGGCAGGTGTGGCAACGGCTGATGGAAGGGAACATGCGGTTCGTCCAGGGGTTGTTTCAGGGGCGCAATTTACTGGACTTGCGGCGCACCCTGGCCCAGGGCCAGGCGCCGGAAGCCGCGATCCTCTCATGCGCCGATTCCCGGGTGCCCGCGGAGATTATTTTTGATCAAAGCCTGGGGGACCTCTTCGTCGTGCGGACTGCCGGCCTGGTGCTGGACCCCACCACCATCGGCAGCCTGGAATATGCCGTGGCGCACCTCCACGTACCCCTGCTGGTGATCAAAGGACATGAAGGCTGTGGGGCGGTGACCGCAGCGGTGGAGCACCCCGAGGCCACCGAAGGCCATATGGGGTCGATCATCACGCAGATTTCCCCGGCTGTAGCCCAGGCGCGCCAGGACGGTAACAGCGGCCAGGACCTGGTGGAGGCTGCCACGGATATCCATCTCAAGGCTTTAGAAATGACCCTGTTCGAGGTTAGCCCCATCATCCGGGAAGCCATCGATGCCGGGCACCTGGAGGTCGTGGTGGCCAAGTATTATCTCCATGCCGGCCAGGTGCAGCCCCTGACCTCGACCTTCTGAAGATAGGCGCAAAGCCATTACGGCAGACCCAAATAAAGCGGGGAGCCAGGTGGCCTGGCTCCCCGCTATGTTAGTTTCGAGCCGCCCCACAGACGGGGCGGCAGTCCGGTTCATGGCTCTGTGCTGGGCTCGGGCTCTTCCTGTATCTGGGTGGACGGCACTATCAGCACGGGCACCGGCAGGGCCCGCCGGGCCACTTCCCGGACCACCCGCTCGGTGGTGGATCCCAGGAGATGCCGGCCTACGAAGCCGTGGCCGTGAGCCCCCAGGACCAGGAATTTCACTCCCCTGGCCTTTTCCAGAAAATCGATGATCGCCCCGGAAGCATCTTTTTCCCCTTCCAACAGATGGGTGTGGGCCTCAACGCCTTTCTTTTGGGCCCGCTGGACCGCCTCAGCCAGGACATTTTTGGCATACGCCTCCTGATCCTCCCGCAGATGCCGGTCGATAAACGCGAAGTAACCGGCTTTCCGCAGTTGAATCACGTGGAGGACCTCCAGCGGCAAGGCCATGAGCCGGGCCATATTGATGGCCCGCTGCATGGCTTCCCATCCCGGGGCGGACCCATCTATCGCAACCGTAATTGACTGAGCTTTTTCCGCCACCATTAATGGTGTCCTCCTTTCCCGAAGAGTACCCCCACCAGTAACCCGGCCCCAACCGCGATGATTACCGCCATGATCCCATAAAAGACTGACTGATTTTTAGAGGTCTGAGTGAGCCAGTGTTCCAACCCAACTTTCTTGATTTCAATCATGTCCTTCCCGTAACCTACCAGGTCCCCCTTGAGGAAACAGAAGGATTCCACCTGATAGCGGCCTTCCGACGCCGCGGGCGGAAACCGGAAATAATGCTTAAAGAGCTTGCCTTCGGAAATTTCCACCCGCTTGGGGTCGGTCACGATGTTATAGAGGTTGGCCTTCTCCTTGATCTTGAGCAACCCCTTCCAGACTATCCCCTCATCCTCCGGGGCGGCCTTGCCCCGGATCAGGTGCATCTTCATCTTGCCCCGCACCGCGTCATAGCCCAGCTCCAGCTCTTGGGCGGTCTCCTTGGAGATAATCTGGTCCAGGGGTTTGCTTGCATGGATTTTATAGATGAACGGGGATCCGGTGACTTCGTATTGCTTCACGGACATCCAAAAGGGACCGACTTTGCCCTTAACGGAGAGCTTAACGGCCTCTTCTTTTTCGGCGGTGAGCTTGATGACCACATCGGCCCCGGGCACCGGATTGACCCCGAAGAAGAAAATTTTATCTCCGGAGTAGGACAAGCCGATCTCCACGACGTTTTTTGAGGCCGAGGTGATCACCTTGGGTTGGCCCTCCGGGGTGACGGCCAGGGCCGCACCCCCCCAGAGGCATCCTAAACAGCAGACGAGGGCGAGAATCAAGGATCGTTTCATCTTAGTGCCCCCCTCCACTTGAAGCCAGGCTCACCAGATCGCTGGGGGTGATAACCAGGTCCAGGAACATCTTGACCGTCAAGGCCAGCACGATGATGGCCAGCAGGATGCGAATCTGTTCGCCTTTGAGGCGTTTGCCCGCCACCGCCCCGAACTGGGCCCCGATGGTGGAGCCGCTCAGGAGGATCAGGGCCAACAAGAGGTCGACGGTGTGGTTGACAATGGCCTGCTGGAGGGTGACGTTGGCCGAGGTGAGCACGATCTGGAAGAGATCGGTGCCGATGGCGGCGATGGTCGGCATGCCGATGATGTAAATCATGGCCGGGACCATGATAAACCCGCCGCCCACCCCCAGGATAGCCGCCATGATGCCCACGGTGGTGCCGATGGCGAAGGGGAAGATGGCCGAGGTGTTGAGTCCCGAGCGTTCAAAATTCATCTTTAAGGGCAGTTTGTTGAACAGCCGGGTCATGCTGGACTCAGTCACCGGGGCCGCCATGGCGGCTTCGGCGGACGAGCCCTTGCTGCGGCGAATGGTGCGCCAGCTTTCTATAAACATGGCGCCGCCCACCAGGCCCAACATGAGCACATACACCACCTTCATGACGAACTCGAAGTTCCCCATGGCCCGCAAGAACTTGACCAATTGTACCCCGATGGTGCCGCCGAAGATCCCGCCGGCCAGGATTACCAGGCCCATCTTGAAGTCCACATTGCCCAAACGCCAGTGGGCAAAGGCGCCGGAGGAGGCCGCGGCCACAATCTGGTTGGAGTCCGAAGCCGCCGCCACCGCGGGCGGAATGCCAATCATCATCATCAGCGGGGTGAGGAGAAAGCCGCCGCCCACCCCGAAAAGCCCGGAGAGGAAGCCCACCAGGCCCCCGATCCCCAGAATCAGGAAAAAATTAATGCTCATACCTGCTATGGGAAGATAAATATCCATCCTAGCGCCTCCCTCCCGGACAATAAGTTCGGATTCGGGGATAGTATGTTAAAATTATCACAAAGTGTCAATATTTTTCCTATATAGGCAAGTTTTTTTCCACTAAATAGCCCAGGTAATCATGTTGCAAAATGCAGCAAAGCATGGCAAACTTATGGAAAGTTATGGAAACTTCGGGTGCAACAAATTTGTCGGGTAGGAAAAGGGCCGCTTTCGCGAGGGCGTCTGGAATGATTCAGCCGCCCCTGAGGAGTGTTGCAAAAATCAAATGATGGCAGACGAGAAGATGGCGATTCCTGGTTTTCCGGCTGAGACGCCGGGCCGCACATTTTGTCCGCCTGGAGGAATTTCTTGTATCTGAATATACGCCAGAAGGTGATTCTGGGGTTTACCGCTTGCGTCCTGGCCATCGGGTTCATCGGCGGGTTTTCCTACCATTACCTCCACGCCATCGAGCTGAAGCAGCACGTGGTCCAGATTGCCGATGATTTGCGGGAAATCGTCCTGGAAATACGCCGCTATGAGAAGAATTATCTTCTCTATGGCCAGGAGGAGGAGTTCAAGGAAAACCAGGCTTATACCCAAAAAGCCCTGGAGCTGCTGACCACGATCATGGCCGACATCAAGAACCTGAAAGTGGCTTCCCAGATGGCTACCTTTAAAAAGGATCTGATCGACTATCAGGAACTGATGAAGCAGCTGGCCAAACCCGGGGAGCGGGGCCATCCCGACAGCCGGGGCCTGGAAGACCAGCTCAGGGCCCATGGGAAAGGCCTGGTTGACCTCTCGGTAAAGCTGGTGGCCTTCGAGCGCTTCCGGATTCTGGAAATCATCAACACCCTGAAAACCCAACTCCTCATCTCCGTGGTGGTATTTCTGACCTTCATGGGGTTTATCATTTACATCGTCAACCGTAAGATTATTCTCCCCCTGCGGGTGATTGAAAATACTACCAAGCGCATTGCCCAGGGGGATTTCAAGCCCTTGCCGGTCCTGGACACCCGGGACGAAACCCAGCGGGTGGTGGAAGCCTTCAACCGCATGGTGGCAGAGCTGGAACGGCGCCAGGACCAGCTGGTGCAGGGGAAAAAGATGTCCTCCCTGGGGGTCTTGACCGCGGGGATCGCCCACCAGCTGAACAATCCCCTCAACAACATCTCCACCTCCTGCCAGATTATCCTGGAGGAATTGGATCAGGCCGAACTGGAATTCATCAGAAAAATGCTGACCAACGTGGAGCAGGAGGTCTACCGGGCCCGGGACATCGTCAAGGGGCTCCTGGAGTTCTCCCGGGTGCGGGAGTTCTCCCTGAAGCCCATTCCCCTGGAGGACGTGGTCAAGCGTTCCATCCGGCTCATGTCCAGCCAGGTGCCTCCGGGGGTTGACCTCGTGGACGAAGTCCCCCGGGACCTGATCCTGGAACTGGACGCCCAACGCATGCAGGAGGTCTTCCTCAACCTGCTGATGAACGCTATCCAGGCCATCAAGGAAACCCCCGGAGAAATTCGCATCGCCGCCTTTTCTGACCCGGCGCACCATGAAGCCGTCATCACCATCGAAGATACCGGGGTGGGTATCCCCAAGGAAGAGTTGGACCGGGTCTTTGATCCCTTCTACACCACCAAGGAAGTGGGGGTGGGCACCGGCCTGGGCCTGTCCATCGTCTACGGGATCATCGAAAAGCACCACGGCCGCATCGCGGTGGAGAGCAAAGAGGGGGAGGGAACCAGGTTTATTATCCGGATGCCGTATAACCCTGAGTTCAAGCCCGAGAGGTCCGCATCATGAGACAGGGCAAGATTCTCATCGTCGAAGATGAACTGATCGCCCGGGAAAACCTGGACCATGTGCTCAAGAAGGAAGGGTATGACACCGTGGCGGTGGAAAGCGGCGTCCTGGCCTTCAGGGAACTGGAAAAACAGGAATTCGACCTGGTCATGACCGACCTGAAGATGCAGCAGGTGGACGGCCTGCAGGTCCTGGAGCGCACCAAGGAACTGAGCCCGGATACCGAAGTCATCATGATCACCGGCTTTGCCACGGTGACCACCGCGGTGGAAGCCATGCAGAAAGGGGCCTATCATTACCTGCCCAAGCCCTACAAGATAGACGAGATGCGCATCCTGGTGAGCAAGGCCATGGAAAAGCGCGCCCTCCGCCAGGAAGTTACCGAGCTGAAGCGCCAGGTCCAGAGCCAGAGGGCGGTCCCCTTCCTGGTGGGCAAAAGCCCCAAGATCGAACTCCTGAAACAGACCATCGACCAGATAGCCCCCTCCGACGCCACGGTCCTTATCCTGGGAGAGACGGGCACCGGCAAGGAACTGGTGGCCAAGGCCATCCACCACCTCAGCCCCCGTTCCGACCACCGCTTCCTGGCCATCAACTGCGGGGCCTTCAGCGAAGAGTTGCTGGCCAACGAGCTCTTCGGCCACGAAAAAGAAGCCTTTACCGGGGCCCGGGGAGTCAAAAAGGGCCTCCTGGAAGCGGCTTCCGGGGGCACCATCCTCCTGGATGAAATCGGGGATATGCCCACTTCCATGCAAGTCAAGCTGCTCCGGGTCCTCCAGGACAAAACCCTGATGCGGGTGGGGGGGACCACCGAGATCCCCGTGGACATCCGGGTCCTGGCCGCCACCAACAAGGACCTGAAAAAAGAGGTGGAGCAGGGCAACTTCCGCCAGGACCTCTATTACCGCACCAACGTGGTCACCCTGCACGTGCCTACCCTGGCGGAGCGCCAGGACGACATCCCCCTCCTGTGCCGGCATTTCCTCGAGAAGTTTGCCGAGGCCCAGGGGAAAAAGATCGACCAGATCGGGGACTCGGTCATGGACGTGCTGCTGCGCTACGAATTTCCGGGGAATATCCGGGAACTGGAAAACATCATGGAGCGGGCCGTGACCCTGTGCAACGGCACCGTCATCGAAATGAAGCACCTGCCCCTGGATTTCCAGCAGCCCATCTTCCAGGTCCAGCGCCATCAGCGGCGGGAGTTCTCCACCCTGGAAGAAAACGAGAAGGAATATATCTCCTGGGTCGTCAAGCAGGTAAACGGCAATAAGACCAAGGCCGCCGAAATCCTGGGGATCGACCGGGTCTCCCTCTGGCGTAAACTCAAACGCTACGACCTGAACGGGGAGACGTGAAACCTTGGGGGAGGGGGCAAAGGGCTTTTTCGTAAGTGGCCCTTACCCCCTCCCAAAAACCCCAAGCCCCCATCCCTTAAGTTAAAAAATGTAGGGGCGACCCGGTGGGTCGCCCTGTTTTTTCGGTGGCATAGGCGTCTCGCCTGTGCGTGGTGGCGGCGGCTTTCCAGCCGGTACGTTAAGGGGCGCGGTGCGCACACTGACAATATTTCTCCGGAAAATTTGCTTTTTGTCCAGTAATGCTCTCTCTTCAAGCCTGACAGGGGGTGTGAAACTCGAGTAAGTGAAATATTATCGGTAGACTTGGCGGCGGTGGCCGATGCGCAGCACCAGGATTATGAGGACCCGGTCTTCAATTTCATAAATAATCCGGTAATCGCCGCAGCGAACCCGGTAGCGGTGTTCGTGACCTTTAAGTTTCTCCACTCCCGGCGGCCGGGGCGTTGTCGCCAGGGATTCCAGCACGGCCGCAATCCTACGGCGGGTCGAGGTCTCTAACTTTGCCAGTTCTCGCATGGCCGCCGGTCTGAATTCAATCCGGTAGGCCATTTACTCCAGATCCAAATCCTTCTTCACCTGCTCCCAAGGAATCGACTCTCCCGGCTCCAACAGGGCGGCGTCAGCCGCGGCGTTGTCCATCCGGTCTTCCAGGTCCTGTAATAGTTGCAGGTCTGCCATCGTGACGATGGCTGCCACGTTTTTCCCCCGGCGATGCAGGATAATGCGCTCTCCGGCATAGGCCACTTGATTTAAAATATCCGCAAAGTCCTCACGCGCCGCGGTGGTGTTGAGACGCTTCATAGCTACCACCCGTATTCATTTTGTACATATTGTACAATACAAAGTGCCGGTGGGCAACCACCTCTGAACAGGTCTGAGATAGGTTTTCGTATGTGCAGGGGTTCCCGCTGGCGGGGATGCCGGTGCTCCGGACCCCTTACCCCTCTCATCCAGAAAACTCAACTTTTCGGCAGCAGCACCAGGTCGATCAGGGGTTCGATGGCGTCGGCGAGGACGATTTCCAGGTCCGCCTTGACCTGGTCTTCCAGGTTAACGATATCCACGTTGTTGGCTTTGGGGAAGACCACCACGTTGACTCCGGCCCGCTGGGCTGCCAGGACCTTCTCCCTGATGCCGCTCACCGGCAGGATGCGGCCGGAAAGGGTCAGCTCGCCGGTCAGGGCCACGTCCCGGCGGGCGGGGCGGCCGGTGAGGAGGGAGAGCAGGGCCAGGGCGATGGTGACCCCGGCGGAGGGTCCTTCTTTGGGGATGGCCCCGGAGGGCAGGTGGATGTGGATGTCGCTCTCGGTGAAGAAGTCCGGGTCCAGCCCGAAGGTCTCGGCGTGGCTGCGGATATAGGACAGCGCCGTCTGGGCTGATTCCTTCAGGACGTCGCCCAGGGAGCCGGTGAGGATGAGCTGTTTGTGCCCCCGCATGCGGGTGGCTTCCACGAAGATAATTTCCCCGCCGAACTCGGTCCAGACCAGCCCCGTAGTCACCCCCACCTGATTGCCCGCCTCCGTTACTTCGTGGCTGAATTTCCGGGGCCCGAGGAATTTCTCCACCAGTTCTTCGTCCACGGACAGGGCGCAGGTCCCCTTGCTCTGGACGCAGATGCGGGCCAGCTTGCGGCAGACCATGGCAATTTCCCGTTCCAGGTTCCGGAGACCCGCCTCCCGGGTGTAGCCGCCGATGACCTTGGCCACGGCGGCATCGGTAAACTCGATCCCCAGGTGTCCCAGGGCGTGCTCCCGGAGCTGCCGGGGGACCAGAAAGTGTTGGGCGATCTGAATTTTTTCCGGCTCGGTGTAGCCCGGGAAATAGATGACCTCGAGGCGGTCCAGGAGGGGCGCGGGGAGAGCCTCCACCACGTTAGCGGTGGTGATGAACATGACGCCGGACAGGTCAAAGGGGACGTCGACGTAGTGGTCGACGAAGCTGGCGTTTTGCTGGGGGTCGAGGATTTCCAGGAGCACCGAGGCCGGGTCGCCCCGAAAATCCTGGCCGATCTTGTCGATTTCATCCAGCATGAACACGGGGTTTTTGACCTCCAGGCGCTTGAGCTCGTTGATGATGCGCCCGGGCATGGCCCCCACGTAGGTGCGGCGGTGGCCCCGGAGCTCGGCTTCGTCCCTGAGGCCGGCCATGGACAGGCGCACGAACTTGCGTTCCAGGGCCTCGGCGATGGCCTGGCCGATGGAAGTCTTGCCGGTGCCGGGAGGCCCGGCGAAGCACAAAACCGGACCGCGGTTCATCTGCATGTGGCGTTTTTTGTCGATGATTTCCCGCACCGTGGCCCTGAGTTCATCGAGCTTGATGGGCTTGGACAGGTAGTGGGCGGCGCCTTTTTTCAGGGCGTCCACTGCGGAGCTCACCGTGGCGTAGCCGGTGACCATGACGATTTCGGTGTGGGGGGCGATCTGCTTGACGGATTCCAGGAGCTGGATACCGTCCATCTTCTCCATCTTCAGGTCCGTGAGGACGACGTCGAACTCCTGGGCCTTGACTTTTTCCAGGGCTTCCAGGCCATTGGCCGCGGTGCTCACCTGGTGGCCTTCTTTTCTCAGGATATATTCCAGGTTGGTCCGGGCGATTTCTTCGTCGTCCACCACCAGGATCTGGGAGGTCTGGACACTGCACAGGGTGCGGACGGCCAGATACTCCAGGATGCGTTCTTTGACGTGTTGGAGGCCATAGTGCTGGGACTCCAGGATGCCCTCGGCCCTTTTCAGGTCAAGGTTATCTTCGGTAAACCGGTTCCAGGGCAGGGAGATCAGGTAATCCAGGTAGTTGATGCCGATGGTGTATTCGGCCACGGAGGGATCGGTTTTGTCCAGCCGCTCCAGTTCCTTGGCGGCAATGGCGGCCACCGTCTCGGGGAGGTTGGCCTTTTGCACCGCGGCCCGCAGTTCCACCAGCTCCTGGGCCGGCTTGGGATGCTCTTCTTCAGTCGTGGTCTTCCGAAAGAAAGCCATAAAGATAACCCCTTCTTGGGTAGGCGTATATCCTCATAATTATAGGAAAAGATCCCGGAAACAGCAATGAAATGCTCTCCAGGCGGTTTCATTAGATTTTCTGAATCTTCCGGGAAAAGAGTGGCCTCCCCGGTCCAAGGCGGTTGGTGTTGCATTTTGCAATTCAGGGGCGCCGGTGTTGCAATATATTATAACTAATTGATAATTCAGTTAAATATAAATCATGACTCAGAAGCGTTGCAGAATGCAATGAAATGATATCCCGAAGGTTAATTTTTGGTCATAGATAAATACAGTAAAATCAATGACATATGAAAGTGCGCAGTTTGGCACTGTTCTTGTATAGGTATAAAGGCAAGAACGACCCCCCGCTTCCAGGTGGGCAACAGGAAACAGAGGGGAAGGCACAAACCATGAAAAACTTTATCGACAAAAACAGCAAGGGCAGAATCGGAGAGGACGAAAGTTCCGGCGACTCCGGTACCACCTCCAGCCAGGGCCAGGAAGTGAAGCGGAAGATCCTGGTGGTGGGCAAGGATTACGCTTTCTCCAACGGCGTAGTCGATTATGCCGCCAACCTCTCTCAGCGTCTGGGGTATGACATTATCGCCATGAGCGTCAATCCGGCCCTGGTCCATTCGGGCAAGTTCTTTTCCCCCTACAATCAGCATCTCCGGGGGAAATTCACCCAGCGGGCCCAAGACGCCTGGGTAACGGTGGCGTCCGAGTTGGCCGGCCAGGGCATCAAGAGCGAGCACGTGGTGAAATTCGAGGGGCTGGCCGGGGCCATCAAGGACCTGAACCACGAAGTCAAGCGCATCGACTTTGTCATCACCGACGCGGGCATCAAGGACGAGGAAATCACGGGGGAGATTCCTCTCCCCGTCTTCAGCATCTCAGGATATCAAGGAGAAAAAATTATGGCTCAAGAACATCATGAAACGGCGAACCGCGGGAAATTGATCGGCAGGACCATTGGTTTGGGTCTGGGTTCCGCGGCCCTCTATGCCGCAGTGTTTACCAACTCAGGCACCGTCATGAAGTATTTCACCAAAGGCGGCATCTTTGCGGCGCTGCCGATTCTCACGGTGTTCGCCTTCTCCTTTGTGCATGGCGCTTTTGCCTCCAACCTGTGGTCGCTTTTGGGCATCGAAGCCACCAAGAAGGTGCAGCCCCGGGTGGCGGCGAAGCGGCCGGCGCCGAGAAAGCGTCCTCGCCCGCAGCTAAATTTGAATGCCTGATTAAGGCACGGATAAGACCGGATTTTCCGGCACCTGCGCCAGCCCTTCCCTTCCCGGGAGGGGCTGGGGCAGGCAGCGGGAATCCCTTCATCGTATTAATTTATAACCGCAAAACCACCGCAATAGCGGGATTAACCGAAGGGGGGAAGCACTGATGCATGATGTTGCCACCGTCCAATTTATCGATCTGAATATATTATCCATACTTGTTTTTGCTTGTCGTGGGCTTCATCGGCGGCCTGGTGAGCGGCTTCATCGGCTCCGGCGGCGCCTTTGTTCTGACCCCGGGGATGATGAGCCTGGGGGTGCCCGGGACCGTGGCCGTGGCCAGCAACATGTGCCACAAGTTTCCCAAGGCCATGGTAGGGGCGTATAAGCGCTGGAAGTACGGCCAGGTTGACATCAAGCTGGGCCTGGTCATGGCGGTCTCGGCGGGCCTGGGGGTCTGGGTGGGCATCAAGATCCAGGAGTGGATCCTGGCCACATGGGGCCAGGCCGGCTCCAACCTCTATGTCAGCGTGTCCTTCGTGGTCATCCTGGTGGTGGTGGGCGGCTACGTCTTCTACGACGCCTGGAAGACCGGCAAGAGCGGCGGCGGTGGAGAAGACTCCGGCCCTGGCCAAGTGGCTCCAGTCCATCAATCTTCCGCCCATGATGCACTTCAAGACCGCCAACGTGCGCATCTCCCTGTGGTTCACCATCCCCATCGGCTTCGCCACCGGCATGCTGGCGGCCACCATTGCGGTGGGCGGCTTCATCGGGGTGCCCGGCATGATCTACGTGGCTGGGGGCAGGGGGCCTGGTAGCCTCGGCCACCGAACTGGTCATCGCCTTTATCATGGGATTTTTCGGGACCGTCAAATGGGCCATGAACGGTCATGGTGGACATCCGCCTGACCCTGATCATCCTGGCCGGGTCCCTTCTGGGGGTGCAACTGGGGGCCATCGGCACCACCTATGTCAAAGAACACATGATCAAGGTCGTCATGGGCAGCATCATGCTGGTCGTGGCGGTGAGCCGGGGCCTGGCCATCCCCAAGTATATGACCGAAACTGGGGATGATGTCGGTGAGCGAGCCCACGATCAATATTCTCATGAAGGCCAGCTTTATCATCATGTGCATCGCCCTGCTCGGCGGCGCCTTCATCATCCTGGGCGCCATGTGGAAGGCCAAGCGGGCCGAGACCGCGGCCAAAGTAGCCGGGGTGGCCGTAATCTAAGCGGGGGCGGAGGCATAGCTTGGGGAGGGGGCAAAGGGGGTTCGTAAGTGCCCTTTCCCCCTGGACAGAAAACCCCAAACCCCAATCCCTCAGGTAACACTATAGAATAATCAAGGGCGGCCCGTCGGGTCGCCCTTCTCTGTTTGCGGCTAAACTCCCCCGCCAATCCCCCTATTTCGTTAAAAACCAGCCCGTTTTTTGGTGAGGATGAGACATTTGACCGTCCCGGTGTTTCACCAAAATAAATTTGGCCGCTGAAAATCCCGCCTTGGTGCCGCCGGAAACCGGGGAGTTTACGGCGGCAAGCCTCTCTTCTGGCAGGATATTCCGCTAATGCGCCGGGGTTGTTGCGGCACAGGGCCGCCCAGGGGGAGTTGAGCGATTGGCGGCAAGCCAGGTTGTCGGCCTGAGGGGAGCGAAAAATCTCATATGTTCTCGCGTCCAGGAGATGCTTCGGTGGCGCCGCGCCCCCAGAATGACAGGATGGATGATCTTTCCCGGGTTTTAAAATGGCTGGCCACCCCGGCGGTTCTGGCGGCGCTCCAGGAGACTTTTTTGGGCGTGGAGCCGGAGGGACTCCCGGATGCAGCCCAGGGCGATATGCAGGGACCGGAATTCAAGGGCGGCATTGAAGAGGCGGTCCAGGCGGACATCCAGGAGTTCGAGTTTTTCCAGGAGGGTGGCCTGACGGAAGTCGTCCTGCTGCTGCTGCTGCTGGTCCAGGTGGCGGGCCAGATGCTTGGTGTGGCGGCAGAGGGCGGAGGGGCTGAGGCCGAATTGCCCGGCCAGGGCGCGGTAGGTCAGCCCCTGGATGAGGCCGCGGTCGATCTCCGGGCGGGAGGGGTGGGCACAGACGGAACAGCGCACCAGCGGGACGCCGGCGCCACCAGGTTGTTGCACCATAATTGCGCTCCAAGGGAGAAATTTCCGGGTGATGCCGGATGGATTTCAGGATATCAAGGCCGGGGAGAGTGGGCCAGCACGGGTAGGACGGTTGGCAGGGAACCAGTTAAGGTGCCCAAGCGGAGCTTGGGCGGAAATTGTCGTTCCCAAGTGCAACTTGGGAACGAGGAGGGGAAGGGCAACTTGGGAACGAGGGGAAATCGGACCTAAGGGCGGACACGCAGGTCCGCCCCTACGGGAGGTGCCCAAGCTGGAGCTTGGGAACGAGGGGGCGCTGGAGCTGGGGAAGGAGAAAAAATCCCCCCTAACCCCCCTTTTACAAAGGGGGGGATAATGAGGCAGGTCCACAGAGAGAGGCTCGGGCATGCAGGTCCGCCCCTACGGGAGGTGCCTAAGCGGAGCTTGGGTGGAAAGCGGCGTCCCCAAGCTGGAGCTTGGGAACGAGGAAAACGCAGGTCCGCTTCTAAGAAAGGCGCCCAAGCAGAGCTTGGGAACGAGGAAACAATTATTGGAGGGGGGGACCCAGGTGTCCCCCTGAGGGCGCACACACAGGTGCGTCCCTAGCCCGCTTTATGCATGAACTTTTCGACATATGACATAACATTCTAAAATATAACAATAAATTAAATAACCCTGAAAAGCAGAGTGTTTTTTGCCCAGGCTGGAAAGCCTGTGCCACCAAGTTCTTGGCTGTCTGGCGAATTATCCGGGCCAGGTTTCGTGCAGGTATTTTTAACCGCAACCACATATCAATAATCCCGGGCGAACCAGGCAGTGTCCGGTTAGGTTTTTGCATAGGAGGCTGCTTGTCATACGTTGTCCAACAATTAATAAATTTGCAGGCACCCTTTTTGCCCCGAGGAGATTACTTCCCCCTCACCCCGGCCCTCTCCCCCATTGGGGGAGAGGTGGGAAAGTGGAACTGATTTAATGCCTTATGATTACTAAACCCGGCGACCTCCTCTACCCCCTCTCCACCCGCTTCGGGGTGAGGGGGCCAGGACGGCCGCATGCAATTTCCTAACCGGACAGTGCTGGGGCGGACCAGGCTTCCCCCTGGGCCGGCAGCCAGCCCGCCGTCTCTCCGCCCTCGGAGCTTTTGGTCGTATTTAATTGACCTGGGGGGGGATTTCTGTGATAAATTTTAACTTTTAATGGACTCAGGAACCCGCGCTCAGGAGTATGGCATGGCCTCTCGTTACGAACCCCGCCCCCTGGAAGCCAAGTGGCAGCAGATCTGGGAGGCGCGGGGACTGTTTAACGCCACCGAAGACCCCGCCCGGCCCAAGTACTACGTCCTGGAGATGTTCCCGTACCCTTCCGGGCGCATCCACATGGGCCACGTGCGCAACTACACCATCGGGGACGTGGTGGCCCGGTACAAGCGGATGCGGGGCTTCAACGTGCTCCATCCCATGGGCTGGGACGCGTTCGGGCTGCCGGCGGAGAACGCCGCCATGGCCCGGGGGCTCCATCCCGCCGCCTGGACCTACGACAATATCGCCTACATGCGCCAGCCAGCTCAAGGAACTGGGCTACAGCTACGACTGGCCCCGGGAACTGGCCACCTGCGACCCGAACTACTACCGCTGGGAGCAGCTGGTCTTCATCGAGATGTTTCGCCGGGGGCTGGCCTACAAGAAAGAGGCCCCGGTCAACTGGTGCCCCACCTGCGCCACGGTGCTGGCCAACGAACAGGTGGAGGAGGGCCTCTGCTGGCGCTGCGATTCCCCGGTGCACTTAAAAGAGCTGAACCAGTGGTTCTTCAAGATCACCGATTATGCCGAGGAACTTTTGGCCGACCTGGACCAGCTGACCCACTGGCCGGAGCGGGTCCTGACCATGCAGCGCCACTGGATCGGCAAATCCCCCGGGGCCGAGATCTATTTTCCCCTGGAGGGCAGGCGGCGAGCCCCTGACGGTGTTCACCACCCGGGCCGACACCCTGTTCGGGGCCACCTTCATGAGCCTGGCCCCGGAGCATCCCCTGGCCTTGTCTCTGGCCCAGGGCACCGGCCAGGAAGAGGCGGTGGGGAACTTCGTGGACTACTGGCGGGCCCAGAACCGCAGCCGGGGCGTCCTGGAGGAGGTCACCAAGGAGGGGGTGTTCACCGGCAGTTTTTGCACGAACCCGGTCACCGGCGTCAAGATGCCCATTTACGTGGCCAATTTCGTGCTCATGGAGTACGGCACCGGCGCGGTGATGGCGGTGCCGGCCCACGACCAGCGGGATTTCGAGTTCGCCCAGAAGTATGATTTGCCCATCCAGGTGGTGATCCAGCCCCCCGGCGAGGAGCTGAAGGCCGCCGGCCTCACCGCGGCCTACGAGGACGAAGGCGTCCTGGCGGACTCGGGCCAGTTCAGCGGCATGGCCAGCGCCGCAGGCCAAGGAGGCCATCGCCGCCTACCTGGAAGAGCGCGGCCTGGGCAAGGCCGCGGTGCATTTCCGCCTGAGGGACTGGCTCATCTCCCGGCAGCGCTACTGGGGGGCGCCCATCCCGATGATTTACTGCGAGCGCTGCGGCCTGGCGCCGGTGCCGGAGAAAGACCTGCCGGTGGCCCTGCCTCTGGACGTAGCCATCACCGGGGCGGGCGGCTCGCCCCTGGCGCAGCTGCCGGCGTTCTATGAGGTCGAATGCCCCACCTGCGGTGGCCCGGCCCGGCGGGAAGTGGACACCATGGACACCTTCGTGGAGTCCTCCTGGTACTTCCTGCGCTACGCCAGCGCCGACTACACCGAAGGCGTTCTGGACCCGGCCCGGGTGAACTACTGGCTGCCGGTGGACCAGTACATCGGCGGTATCGAACACGCGGTGCTCCACCTGCTCTACGCCCGCTTTTTCACCAAGGTCTTCCGGGACCTGGGGATGGTGGCCATCGACGAACCCTTTCAGCGCCTTCTGACCCAGGGCATGGTCTTGAAAGACGGGGCCAAGATGGCCAAATCCAAGGGCAACGTGGTGGACCCGGAATACATGATCGCCGAATACGGCACCGACACCACCCGCCTGTTCCTGCTGTTCGCGGCGCCGCCGGAGAAGGACCTGGAGTGGAGCGACCAGGGGGTGGCGGGGTCGGCCCGGTTCCTGCACCGTCTGTGGAACCTGGTCCAGGACCTGCTGCCGGAATTGCAGGGAGTGGCGCCGTATCAAGGCCCCGGGACCGAATTGTCCTCGGAACTCTCGGAGTTCCGCCACAAGGTCCACGCCACCATCAAGAAGGTGACCGACGACATCGAGGACTCCTTTCACTTCAACACCGCCATCGCCGCGGTGATGGAACTGGTGAACGCCTTTTATCTGGCCGCGGAGCATAAGCCCCGGGAGGCGGCCGCGCTCAGGTCTTCCGGGAGGCGGTGGAGGCCATCCTGCTCCTGGTTAGCCCCATGGTGCCCCACATCGCCGAGGAACTGTGGCAGGCCCTGGGACACACCACCCTCATCTGGGACGTCCCCTGGCCCCGGCCCCAGGCCGAGGCCCTGGAGGTCTCCGCCCTGACGGTGGTGATCCAGGTCAACGGCAAGGTGAGAAGCCGCATGGTGGTGGCGGCATCGGCTTCGGATGAGGAAATCAAAAACCGGGCCCTGGCCGATCAGGCCGTCCAAAAATGGATACATGGAAAGCCGATCCGTAAAATAATCCTGGCCCGGCGCAAGCTGGTCAGTATCGTCGTCTGAGGGAGTGAAATCATGGCTGTCTGCCGCCTTGGGGTGGTCGCCTTGCTCGTTGGTCAGCCTGTGGGGTTGCGGTTACCGTCCCTTAGGCGCGGCGCCGCCGGATTCCCAGGTCCGGCCGACCCTGGCGGTGCCGCTGTTCGCCAACCGCTCCACCGAAGTGGGGCTTGAGGCCGTCTTCGCCACCGCCATGATCAACGCCTTTGCCAAGACCGAGGCGGTCAAGGTGGTCCCCGGCGACCGGGACGCCGACCTGGTGCTGGAAGGCAAGGTGCGGTCGTTGGACAACACCTCGGTGGCCTTCGACTCCATCACCCAGTCCTCGGTGCGCCGGGTGACCCTGAGGGTCGAAATGACCCTGCGCCGGAAAAAGGGCGACAAGGTCCTTTGGAAGGACACCGAGATCCTCCAGGAAGATTACGTGGTGGACCCCAATTACCACCTGGGGGAGGCCACCAGAACCGAAGGCATCCATCGGGCGGCCATCGCCCTGGCCCGGCGGGTGCTGGACAAGGTGCTGCTGGTGATTTAGCGGTCAGCTTTCAGCGGTCAGCTATCAGCTAGCAAAAAAGGTTTTTTGCTGGGCTGTGCGCTACCTGTCGCTCAGTTATTCATGATAGTTAGTGTAGGGCGGCGTCTCGCCCGCCGAAGTAATTATTTTTGAATCATGGTGGGCCGTGCCCACCTACATACGCATCAATCTCTTAAGCTGACTGCTGATAGCTGAAAGCTGACCGCTCAAACCATGTCCCATCCCCTCTTAGAACGCCATCTGGAAGAGGGCACTATGAAACCCCTCTATCTCTTTTACGGGGATGAGGAGTTCCTCATGCAGCGGGCCCTGGCCCGGCTGGAGGCGGCGCTGACGGAGAAGTCGGGGGAGGCCCCCACCAAAGTGGTGCGGGAGGCCCAGGAGGTGGGGCTGGCGGAGTTTTTGGCGGAGTCCCGGGAGGCCACCCTCTGGGGCCCCGGGCAACTCCTCATCCTGCGCCGGGCGGACACCTATCCCGCCGACCAGCTCAAGGCCATTACCGGCTATCTGGACCACCCGGCGTCCCGGGCCTGGGTGGTGCTCCTGGCCGGAGGCCTGAAGAGCCGGGAGGTGGAAAAACACGCGGTGTGGGGGCGGCTGGCCAAAGGGGAGGCGGCCCTGGGGTTTTCCCGCCTGCGGGAAGGGGAGCTGTACCAGTGGCTGACCCGGGAGGCCCGGCACCTGGGGAAGAACCTGACCCTGGCGGCGGCCCAGCGCCTGGTGGAGATGGTGGGGGACAACCTGGCGGAATTGAGCCAGGAGTTGGAAAAACTGGCCCTGTACGCCGGCCCGGAAACCGCCCTGACCCCGGCCCTGGTGGCGCAGTTGGCCAGCCACAGCCGCACCTACAACATCTTTGCCCTGGTGGACGCCCTGGGGGCGCCCGGTTTTCACCAGCGCCTGACGTCCCTGGGGCACCTTTTGGACCTGGGGGAGCACCCGGCCAAGATCCTGGGGATGCTGGCCCGGCAGGTGCGGATCCTGATCCGGGTGAAAGAAGGTGGGGGGGCCAACCCGATGGAGCTGGCCCGGAGCCTGGGCGTGCCCCAGTGGAAAATCAAGGGCCTGGCCCAGCAGGGGGCCCGTTTCAGCGACGCGGCCCTCAAGGCCCACCTGGGCATGCTGCACCAGGTGGACTTTCTGGTCAAGACCAGCACCGGCAACCCCCGTCTCTGGCTGGAGTGGGCCCTGGTCAAGATGGGGCCGGGGTGAAAGATAAGACCATGGTGCAGGCGGAAGGCGCGGCGCTTTCCCGGCCCAGGGGCTAGGGGCTGCCGGCAGGACTTGAGATGCACCGATCGTTTTACTAGCAAAACTACGGCCCGGCATCAACAGAGGGCTGATTTATCGCGCCGGTATGCACAGGCAGCTTCATTACCTTTCCTCCCCAAGTTAATCAGACCGGACCATACCCTGCAGAAACTACCCGGAAAGCAGCTCGGCTGCGGTTAACCGGCGGCGGGCCGCGCCGTGGACCCCAATGGACCCGGGACAACAGGGCCCTGTCCCTCTCTCCCCGGCCCTCCCTCTTCAATATCTTATGAGCTTTCCTGATTATTTATTGAATATAACTTAATAATACTTTAATAAATAATTTAAAAAAATATCTTGACAAATGGCTTTGGGGAGGCGTATTATCCGTTCTGAGAAAAAGATTGGTCTCAGATAAAAGCCAAACCCGCTGCGAGGCGGGGACGGAAAGCCACGGGTCTCAGATCTGTGAGACAGCCGGGTTGCCTGGGTTAAGGCACCCGGTTTTTGTTTTCGTAAGAAAAGACCGCCGGGAGGGGTGGACAGCTGGACAGAAGCCGGCCCCAGGAGAGAACTTCAACGGGTGAGGAAAAGAATTATGAACAAGATTATCCGGTTAGGCCGGCAAAAGTTGTTGGTTCTCTTTGCCGCAGCGGTATGTTTTGCGCTTCTGGGCCCGGCCTTGGCATCGGCCAATTCATACCTGGGTTCGGCCCAGAGCTTCTCGGTTCTGGGCGCCGAGACGGTGACCAATACCGGTTCGAGCGTGATCTATGGAGATCTGGGTCTCTATCCGGGAACCTCGATCACCGGCTTTTTCGGGACCTCGGCGAATGAGGGCCCGGGGCTGGTTACCGGAGGAACGGTACATCAAACCGATGCGGTGGCGCAGCAGGCCCAGGTTGATTCCTTACTTGCGTACAATACTCTGCAAGCCCTGCCGCTCACGAGCGACTTGACTGGTCAGGATCTGGGCGGACTCACGCTGACGCCGGGCGTCTATTATTTTAGCTCGTCGGCTCAGTTGACGGGGGCACTCACTCTCGACTTTTCGAGCAACCCCAATGGGGACTTCGTTTTCCAGATCGGGAGTACGCTCACGACCGCCAGCAGCTCGTCGGTTAACGTGATCGGTGGAGGTACAGGGAGCGGCGTGTATTGGCAGGTCGGCAGCTCCGCGACCCTGGGTACAGACACTACGTTCGCCGGAAATATTCTCGCGGACCAGAGCATCACCCTGACTACCGGAGCAGACATACTGTGCGGCAGAGCCATTGCGCTCAATGCGGCCGTGACCATGGATACCAATCTGATCTCCAACAATAACACCGCCCAAGACTTCGGCACCGGCCGCTCCGACTTCGGCAGCTATGGCTTCAGCGGCGGCTCCCCGGTCCCGATACCCCCCACCATGCTTCTCCTGGGCTCCGGGCTCATTGGCATGGGGGCATTCAGGTTCAGAAAAGGGGCCAGGAAAGCCTAATCCGGCCTAACCGCCGTATTCTTCAGGGGCAGGGTCAGTGGTGGCCCTGCCTTTTTTATTCCTGGCATATCCCCGAGATATGTTACGGGAATGGTGATGGCGTCGCTGGCCTGCCCAAAAGGATAGTATGAAAGCTCCTAACCCGCCTAAAATATAACAGTAAATTAAATAACCCTGAAAAGCAGAGTGTTTTTTGCACAGGCTGGAAAGCCTGTGCCACCCAGTGCTTTGCTGTCTGGCGAATTATCCGGGAGAGGGGTAGGGCGCACCAAGGGGTGGACCCGGTTGGGGCGGACGGGTACGCCGGCCCCGGCTTCAGGGACCATTATTCACTGGAGGGTAGGGTAGAGATAGACCGACAAAAGAAGGGCGGCGAAAGACCGCCCCTTGGTGTCTTAATCCCGGATCAACTCAGGCAGGGGTCGTGAGGGCGTTGACCTGCCGGGTGAGGCGGGAGATCTTCCGGGCTGCGGCCCGCCAGTGCAGGGTGCCCTTGCCGGCCACCCGGGCGAGGGTGGGGATGGCGGTCTGCAAGGCGGCCTGGGCCGCTTCGGGGTTCTTCTGGTCTACGGCCTGGCGCACCTGGCGCACCACGGATTTGACCCGGGTCCTGCGGCTCTGGTTGCGCTGCCGCCGTTTTTCGTTCTGTCGTGCCCGTTTCAGGGCGGATATATGTCTGGCCAATGGATTCCTCCGATTTTAGTGACCTTTAACTATCTCTTAAAAATAAATTTTTGTCAAGGGAGCCGCTTGCAGTACTGTTTTTCGGTCATGGTGAACGAAGTGAAGGATCTCAACCTTCTGAACAAACGAGATTCTTCGCTCTGCTCAGCATGACCATGGTGGTCAATAAGGAGTTTTGCAAGAGGCTCAAGGGAGCGGGGTTTCCGGGTACTGCCGGAAAAACGCCAGGAAATAACTCACCCCGGACGCCACGGTGGCAAAGAGGGCCAGCCATAACAGCCACATCCCCAGGCCGTGAAAATCTATGCCGTCGTAGGGATAATGGACAATGAGGGCGGTGAGGGCCGTCATTTGCAGCAGGGTCTTGGCCTTGCCCCAGCGGTCCGGGGCCAGGATCATGCCTTCCGCCGCGGCCAGTCCCCTCAGGCCGGTGACCGCCAGCTCGCGCCCCACGATGATAAAGGCCATCCAGGCCGGGACCCGCCCCAGGGGGATCAACATGATCAGGGCGGCGGAAACCAGCAGCTTGTCGGCCAGGGGGTCCATGAATTTGCCCAACCGGCTTACCAGGCGGTGGCGCCGGGCCAAAAACCCGTCCAGGAAATCGGTGGCCCCGGCCAGCACAAAACAGATGCCCCCAAACAAGCTGACCCAGCGCCCGGGAAAGCACAGGAGGAACATCACCACCGGCACCGCGGCAATCCGGGCTCCGGTCAGGATGTTAGGGGTGCCCCAATTGTTGGTTTCTCCCTGGTACATTTCAGGACTTACGGGCATGCTCCCAATCTTCCAAGAATTTTTCCAGGCCGATATCCGTCAAGGGATGCTTCAAAAGCTGCATCAACACCCCGTAAGGGATGGTGGCGATATCGGCCCCGGCCAGGGCGCCATCCAGGACGTGCAGGGGGTGGCGCACCGAGGCCACGATGATTTCGGTGTCAAAGCCGTAATTTTCAAAAATGGTGACAATCTGCTCGACGACTTCCATGCCCCGGTGGCCGGTGTCATCCAGGCGGCCGATAAAGGGGCTGACGTAGGCCGCGCCCGCCTTGGCGGCCAAAAGCGCCTGAAGCGGCTGAAAAATCAGGGTGACGTTGACCCGGATATCTTCCTCGGCCAGGATCCGGGTGGCTTTGAGCCCGTCCGGAGTCATGGGGATCTTGACCGCGACCCATTCATGGATCCGGGCCAGTTCCCGGGCCTCCGCCACCATGTCGTTAACCTCGGTGGCCACGACTTCGGCGCTCACCGGAGCCTGGACGATCTCGCAGATATCCCGGATATGCGTCCTAAAATCCTCTTTGGTGCCGATGCCGATCTTGGCGCAGAGGCTGGGGTTGGTGGTGACGCCATCCACCAGGCCCAGGCTGTGGGCCTCCCGGATCTCATCCAACTTGGCGGTGTCAATAAAGAATTTCATAAATGACCTCTCAGTATATCATAAGTCAACTTTCGCCACTACTCAGGAAGCGCTTCAAACAGCCTTCGGAGCAGAAAAAATAGGTGGTGCCGCCCTTTTCGGCCTTGAGGGCCTCCCGCCGGGGAATGAAGGTTTTGCACACCGGGTCCTGGACCAGGACATCCGGTCCCTGGTTTGTTTCCAGAGGCCTGGGCGCCTTGGGCCAGAGGCCCAGAGAGGTGGCCACCTGTTTGATGATGATATAACCGAGATATCCCAGGCCCAGACCAAGCAGTAATCGAAACATCGGGTCTTGTCCTCAATTTGGGGAAATAGGTTGCAATGCCGCCCGGTGGGCGGGGTCCAGTTCGGCCAGCAGGTCCCCGGCGCTCTTGCCCAGGACCGGGTGCCAGGCCTGGGGGGCGATCTCGGCCAGGGGGACCAGCACGAAGCCCCGGCGATGCATCTCCGGGTGGGGCACCACCAGGTCGGGGGCAAAGATCACTTCCCCGTTATACAACAGCAGGTCCAGGTCGAGGCGCCGGGGCCCCCAATGTTCGCCCCGCACCCTCCCCAGGGCCGCCTCCACCTGGTGCAACAACCGCAGCAGATCTTCCGGCCCCAGGCGGGTGCGCACCCGGGCCGCGGCATTGACGTACCAGGGTTGATTCGGAGGCCCCAGGGGCGGGTTGCGGTAGAAGCTGGATACCCGGGTTACTTCCACTTCTTCCGCGGCGTTCAGGCGTTCCAGCGCGTCGGTCAACTGCCCGGCGGGGTCCCCCAGGTTAGCCCCCAATCCCACGTAAGCGATTACCGGAGCCCGTTCGGTGATGGCGGCGAATCCCAGAGGCATGACTTAATCATACCCTATTTTTCGTTACCGGATAAAGGCTTTTTCGGCAGGGACGAGATCACCGGGGTCAGGGCGGCGGCAATGCGAGCGGCCACCAGCCTGGCGCCCCGGTCATTAAAATGGGCCACGTCGCAGATATTTTCCTTAACCGGGGGAATTTCCCGGGCCAGGTCGATCACCAGCACCTGGTTTTTGGCGCCCACGTCCCGGATGGTTTGATTGAGCCGGTCAAAGGCGCCCTTGAAGTCGGCGTAGGTAATACCCTGGCTGGCTTCCAGGTTCCCCATCAACTTGCGGATCAGGGGGTCGGGATGGTCCGTTAACCGGCTGGGCTGGGTCATGAGTACCGGGATGATGCCCCGGGCCCGGCACAGGTTGATAAAGGTCTGGAGATTCAGGGTAAATTCCCGGACCAGCAATTCCTGGTTGATGGTGATTTTCCGGCCCCGGACCTTATGAAACTCGTCTCCCTTGGTTTTGCCGGGGGAAGAAAAGATTTTTTTCAATTCCCGGGAGAGGTTGGGAAAGGTGAGGCCCCGGACCAGATAGAAGTCCCGGCGCAGGTCCTGGCCCACGGTCTTGAAAGTCGGCAGCCTTTCCTGGATGGGCGACCGGGAGGGATTGGTGTTCCAATAGGTTTTTTCGTACATCAGGATGGCCAGGTCGTTGATGTTGTGCATCATGACGACGATGTCGGGCTTGAGGTTCACCACCTTGTTGAGCAGAATGTTCAGGGAGTGGAGGGAATTATTGCCGCTGCGGGCGGCATTGTAGGAATTGACCTTGAGGTGGGTCCGTTCTTCCAGCAAGCGCCCCACCCGGTAGGGGAACCGGTTGGCCTCGTCCACGTAAACGCATTCGGTGGTGGAGCCGCCCAAAAAGACGATGGTCAGGTCGGGGCGGTCGTGAACCTTGGAGGGCATGATAAAGCCCTGGCGATCCACCCGGATCACGTAGGGCTTCTGCACCAGGCCGTCGGACATCCGCATGGCATCCTGGTTAGGCACCAGGACGTCCCGGTACAAGGGGTTGAACTCCCTCAGTTTGATGGAGCGTTTGATGCCGACGGGGTTGATCCGGTCATGGTTCTTGAGGGCCAGGAGTTTTTCGGTCACCACCGCCAGGCAGCCGATGGCCAGGAGGACGATGGTTGCGACGACCTTCTTGGGATTTCGTTCCAGCCAGTTTTTGTGGTTTGGCGCATTATCCATGGGCTATGGGGGTGAGGTCAACCGTCAAAAAACTTGTGCGGCCGTGATTTATCAGGCCCTTGAGGGCGCAGGGCCTTGCGCCCCGAAGTTCCCGGTCTGGGATGGGGGAATTTTTTTCATTTTGGCAACGGCAGGAGGCCACCAGGGAAAAGCCCTTTCCCGTATTGCCTCTTGGCTTTAGCCCAACCGCGCCAGACGGGCCAGGGCCTCGGCCATGCGCTCCTTGGGCACCGTCAGGGCCAGGCGGACGTAGCCTTCCCCCGGGGCCCCCAGACCGTTGCCGGGGATGGTGACGATCCCGGCCGTCTCCAGGAGGTGAGTGGTGAAGGCCATGGAGGTGAAGCCCGGGGGCGTCGCCAGCCAGACGTAGAAGGTGGCCTTGGGGGGCTCGACGTCGTAGCCCAGCTTCTGGAGGCCGCCCACCAGGAGGTCCCGGCGTTCCTGGAGCATGGCGCAATTTTCCCGGACGCAGCTCTGGTCCGAATCCAGGGCGGTGATGCCGGCAATCTGGACGGCATTGAACGCTCCGGAGTCGATATTGCTTTTGATTTTGCCCAACGCCGCCAGGACCTCCCGGTTGCCCACCGCCATCCCCAGGCGCCAGCCCGTCATGTTGTAGGTCTTGGACAGGGAATGAAACTCGATGCCGATGTCTTTGGCGCCGGGGACTTCCAGAAAACTGGGGGGCCTGAAGCCGTCGTAGGCCAATTCGGTGTAGGCGGCGTCGTGGACCGCGACGATCTGGTGTTCCTTGCAGAAATCCACCACCCGGGCGAAAAATTCTTTGTCGGCCACCGCCGCGGTGGGGTTGTTGGGGTAATTGAAAAAGAAGGCCTTGGCGTCCCGGGCCACCAGGGGCGGAATGGCGTGCAGGTCCGGGAGAAAGCGGTTCTCCCGGCTGAGGGGGAGAAAATGGCAGTAGGCGCCGGCGAACAGGGTGCCCATCTGGTAGACCGGGTAGCCGGGGGAGGTCATGAGGTTGATGTCTTCCGGGTTGTTGATGCCCAGGGGCAGATGGGCGATGCCCTCCTTGGAGCCGATGAGGGTGAGGACTTCGCTCTCCGGGTCCAGGTCGACGCCGAAACGCCCCTGGTACCAGCGGGCCACCGCCTCCCGGAAGAGGTTCATGCCGGAATAGGCCGGATACCGGTGGGTTTCCGGGTCCTGGATCGCCTCTGCCATCTTCGTGACGATGAAGTCAGGGGTGGGAAGGTCGGGGTCGCCGACGCCCAGGTCGATGATATCCACCCCCCGGGCCTTGACCTCGGCCTTCTTTTCGTCAATGGTTCTGAAGAGATAGGGGGGAATCAGGCCCAGGCGGGCCGCGGGTTCAAAGAATTGATTCATTTAGTGCACCCTTTCTGCAACTGGTGTTCATTGCATAATGTCTCTTATTAATGGAAAGCTATTGTTGTTCCCCCCTTTTGTCCAGGAGGGATAGATAGAATTTGGTAAGCTCCTGAAACTCCTTCCAATACCTATTAGCGTTCAATGGATAATTCTTGTCGGGGGGGACCTATGTGTCCCCCCTGAGGGCGCACACACAGGTGCGCCCCTACGTTGCATCCGGATATTTTTAACTGCACCTGCCTATAGAGTTTGCCATAAATTCTTTCCACTTGGAGATTCTTAAATCCCCCTAAATCCCCCTTTGTCAAAGGGGGACTTTACCAGCAATTCCTCATAGTTCCCCCCCTTTTCTCAAGGGGGGGCAGGGGGGATTAGCATGATGCCGCCATCGGAAAATAATTTATGGCAAACGCTATAAATCCCCTTTTTCCCAGGGGGACTTTGGGCATTCCTGATCGATGCACTGCCTCGTAATGAGGTGTGCTCCTCGCGTCAATCAGAGACGAGGCGATTTCGCAACGTGCCGATGCCTTCCACCCGGATTTCCACCACGTCGCCGGGGGCCATGGGGCCGATACCCGCAGGGGTGCCGGTGGCGATGACGTCGCCGGGCCGGAGCGTCATGATTCGGGAGATAAACGCCACCTGCGCCGCCACGCCGAAGATCATGTTGCCGGTGTTGCCGTGCTGCCGGCGCTCCCCGTTCAGATAAGCCTCCACCGTGAGGTTGTCCGGGTCCGGGATGGCGGTCTCGATCCAGGGCCCCAGGGGCGCGAAGGTGTCAAAACTCTTGGACCGGGTGAACTGCCCGTCTTTTTTCTGGAGATCCCGGGCGGTGACGTCGTTGATGCAGGTGTACCCCAGGATATAATCCCGGAAGTCCTGCTCCTTGACGTGGCGGCAGGTCCGGCCGATGACCACGGCCAGTTCCGCCTCGTAGTCCACCCGCCGGGACATGGCCGGGTACCTGATGTCCTCATCCGGGCCGATCACCGCGGTGGAGGGTTTCATAAAGAGCAGGGGCTCTTCGGGCAGGGGGAAGCCGGTCTCGGCGGCGTGGTCCCGGTAGTTCAGGCCCAGGGCGACGATCTTGCCGGGTTCGCAGGGAGCCAGGAGCGTCACCTCCGGCAGGGACATGACCTCCCCGGTGGTATTTTGAGACCGCCGTTATAGGGCGTGCCCCACAGGACCGAGATTTGCTCGCCTTCCAGGATGCCGTAAGCCGGAGCGGCCTTCTTTTTCAAAACGGACGAGGCGCATAATTAAGCTCTTAGCCGTCAGCTATCAACTGTCAGCTAAAATCTCCCTCTTGAGGTTTTGTTCTATCCCGAAAAGTTCAAAGTTCAAGGTTCAAAGTCAAGACCCAGGGCAGGCATGAACTTTTCATGGGTTACGGGTGGCCAAAGGCCCATGGCATGACTGGTTAAAACCGTTGCCAGGCAGATCAAAGCCTGGGGTCAGATAGCCCATCTTTTGGCTGACTGCTGAACGCTGAAAGCTCTTTTTACTTCAGCCATGAATTTCGGCGGCCACGGGCCGCCCTATCAACTGAGCTTGGGCCCGAATTTCGTTCCCAAGTGCAACTTGGGAACGAGAAAAAGGAAATCCCCCTGGCCCCCTTTTTCAAAGGGGGGGACGGCGCCAGCTCTCACGTATAGGACGGGCCGTGCCTGCTATCACCATGAATTGCGGCGGCCACAGGCCGCCCTATCAACTGGCCACTGACCACTGGCTACTGATTACTTCAACCCCAACACATCCTGCATGTCGTAGAGGCCCGGGGACTGGGTGACGATCCACTGGGCCGCCCGGACCGCGCCCCGGGCGAAATTGTCCCGGCTGTGGGCCCGGTGGATAATCTCGAGGCGCTCGCCCATACCGCGCGAACAATACCGTGTGCTCGCCGACGATGTCCCCGGCCCGGACCGTCTGGATGCCGATCTCGTGCATCGGTGCGCTGGCCGATGATGCCGTGGCGGGCATAGACCCCGGTCTTTTCCAATTCCCGGCCCAGGGCGTGGGCGATGACCTGCCCCAATTTGATGGCGGTGCCGCTGGGGGCGTCTTTCTTCAGGCGGTGGTGGGCCTCGACGATCTCCACGTCGAAGCCGTCGCCCAGGACCCGGGCGACGTCGGCCACCACCTTGAACATCAGGTTGACCCCGATGCTCATGTTGGGGGCGAAGACCAGGTGGGCCCGGGAGGCCAGGGCGTGAATCTCGGCGATCTGGGGCGGGGAAAATCCGGTGGTCCCCAGGACCATGGCCTTGCCGGCGTCGGCCACCTGGTGGAGATGGGCCAGGGACGGCTCGGGATGGGTGAACTCGATGACCACCGCGGCGTCGGGCAAGACCTGATCCAGGGAGTCCACCACCTTGATCCCCTTGGGGGGCAGCCCCACGACCGGGCCCACATCCTGGCCCACCGCGGCATGGCCCGGGGACTCCACGGCCCCCGCCAGCCGGATGCCCGGGGCGGCCTCCATCATATGGACAATGCGGCCGCCCATGCGGCCGGCCACGCCGGTGACAATTGCCTTGACCATAAAGCCTCCGTAGAGTCTGCTGGGGAGCCTGTAGGGGCGGTTCGCGAACCGCCCCTACGATGTGCCGTTACTTAATCAGCCCATACTTCTGCATCACCTGGCGCAGCTTGTCTTCGTTGGCCGGGGACATGAGGCAGAGCGGCTGCCGGACCTCGCCGGTGATTTTGCCCATCAGTTTCAGGGCGGTCTTGACCGGGACGGGGTTGGTTTCGATGAACATGGATTCCGTCAGGGGCCACATCTTGTAGTGCAGCGCCTTAGCCTGGGCCAGGTCGCCTTGGAAGAAGGCGTTGCACATGCCGGCCATGTCGGCGGGCGCGGGGTTGGAGACCACGGAGATCACCCCCTGGCCGCCCACGCACAGGAGCGGGAAGGTGGTGA
>CAVXZU010000033.1:0-5392 GCA_963766185.1 uncultured delta proteobacterium
CAACTCTCCTTGCCGAAAACCTATCTACCCCGCCAAAGCCTCCAGTTTGTCATTCAAGCTCTTCTCCAACTCGTCGAACTTTTCCAGCTCGTCAGCCTTGATTTCGGACTTCATCCGCATCAGGGCCCCCAACTCCTCCAATTCCCGCACCTGGTAAAACGGCACCCCCCGGGCCATCACCTCTTTGGCTTTTTCGTAGGTTGCCAGGATCAGCTTCAGCATCTTCATCTGCTTGGCCGGGAGGCAAAACATGTCCACCGGGTCGAAGGCGCTCTGCTGGAGAAAGCCCTCCTTGAGCCAGCGGGCCGCGGCCAGGGTCAGGCGCTGGGTGTCCGGCAGGGCCTCCTCGCCGATGATCTTGACGATGCGCTGGAGCTGGTAGTCTTCCTGGAGCAGCACCAGGGCCCGGCCCCGCATCTCCTGCCAGCCCGGCTCCAGGTGTTCGGCCCACCAGCCCGCCACCAGGTCGGGATATTCGCTGTAACTGTCGATGGGGTTGATGGCCGGGAAGTAGCGGGCCGCGGCCAGTTCCTTGTCCAGGCCCCAGAAGGTGCGCACGAACCGCTTGGTCTGCTGGGTCACGGGTTCGGAGAAATCGCCCCCCGGCGGCGACACCGCCCCGATCACCGACACCGAGCCCTTAGCCCCGTTCAGGGTGGTCACCGCGCCGGCCCGTTCATAGAACTCCGCCAGGCGGGTGGCCAGGTAGGCCGGAAAGCCTTCCTCCGCCGGCATCTCCTCCAGTCGTCCCGGAGATTTCCCGCAGGGCCTCGGCCCAACGGGAGGTGGAGTCGGCCATCAGGGCCACGGCGTAGCCCATGTCGCGAAAAGCCTCGGCCAGGGTGATGCCGGTGTAGATGGAAGCCTCCCGGGCCGCCACCGGCATGTTGGAGGTGTTGGCGATGAGAATGGTGCGCTCCAGGAGCGGGTGCCCGGTGCGGGGGTCTTGGAGGTGCGGGCAATTCAGTCAGGATGCCGGTCATTTCGTTGCCCCGCTCGCCGCAGCCGACGTAGACGATCAGGTCGGCCTCGCACCACTTGGAGAGCTGGTGCTGGGTGATGGTCTTGCCGGTGCCGAACCCGCCGGGAATGGCCGCGGCGCCGCCCCGGGCCAGGGGAAACAGGGTGTCCAGGACCCTTTGGCCGGTGATCAGGGGCTCCGTCGGCAGCAGTCGCTGCCGGTAAGGCCGGCCCTGGCGCACCGGCCAGCGGTGCCACAGGAACAGCTCCGTCTCCCGGCCCCGGGAATCTTTTACCCGGGCGATTGCTTCCTTCAAGGTATAGGCCCCCGGCGGGACCATATAAACAATTTCCCCGGCCACCCCGGGGGGCGCCAGGACCCGGTGCTCCATGGCGCCGGTCTCGGGCACCACCCCCAGGATATCCCCGCCGGCCACGGTGTCCCCCACCTTGAGCCGGGGCTCAAACGGCCAGGCCTTCTCCCGGTCCAGGGGAGTCACCTGGGCCCCCCGGCCGATAAAGTCGCCGGTAACTTTCCGGAGCGCGCCCAGGGGCCGCTGGATGCCGTCGAAGATCTGCCCCAGCAAACCCGGGCCGATCTCCACCGACAGGGGCGCCCCCTGCCCCGCCACCGGGTCCCCGGGCCGGATGCCGCCGGTGTCTTCGTAGATCTGGAGAGTGGCCACATCATTGTCCAGGGCAATGACCTCGCCGATGAGACGCGCCGCCCCCACCTCCACCGTCTCGTACATGGAGAGGAAGTCCCCGCCGCTGGACCGCATCACCGGCCCGCTCACCCAGATGACTTCGGCTGTTTTATCGGTCATGGTTCCCATGAGCATCTATCGTAGGGGCGGACCTGCGTGTCCGCCCACTGGGAGCGCCACCTAATGGTGTGCTGCATAATTAAGGTAACCCGGTGAAAGCAGGTTTCTCTCCCCCCTTTTTTAAAGGGGGGCAGGGGGGATTTTTATAAGAGATCGAAATCACCATAAATTCACCTTTTTCACAGGGGAATTTAACCGGCCATGTCCGGTGCTCCGAGGCGACTTTTATTTCCATCTCATTTTGAAACGCTCCACTGTTGCGCCTCTACAGAAAAATAGCCTGATGAATTCGTGACCACGGCCACGAGCCGACGGCCCCTGCACTTACGAAAAACGTCCCCAAACCCCATCCCCCAACCCCGTAGGGTCAATGGAGGGTGCACCCTGCGCACCAAATCAGCTATCGTAGGGTGCGCACCGCTCACCATTCTGTTACCGCCAATCATCAATCACAAAAACATCCTCTCGGTGGTAGCCCGCCTCGTTGGGCTTGTGCATACACACCCCCACCATTTCGGGCTGAAAGCCCCGGGCCCGCAGCCGCTCATACGCGGGTTGACGGGCCAGGCTGACCCCGGCGATGAGCCGCCGGGCCCCCTGGGCCGCGGCGTAGGACTCGCACGCCATGAGGAGCCGGTCAAAGTACTCCCCGGCCTTGGGTCCGGGCCGGGCCGCCCCGAATTTGATAAACCCGGCGCCGCTCCCGGCCTCGGAGCCGGGGCCGACATGCACCGCCGCGAACCCCACCAGGCCCGGATCGTCCCAGATGAACACGGTGTCACCGAGGCGCTGGCCCTCGAGAGCGAAAATCTCCCGGCCCACGTCCAGCCCGGCAAAGATGGCGTCGGTGAGCCCGGCGGCCGCGGCCACCAGTCCGGGGCGCTCACTTTCCAGCGCCTGGGAATAAAAGCTGACCTCCCCTCCCCTCTCCACCGGCCGGACCGGTTTTTCCAGGATGGCCGTGAGCCACCGGGGCCAGAAGCCGAATTTCTGGTAGAGCGCCAGGTGCTTGGGGCTGCCGGAGTAGGTGTAGAGGCCGGTGTGGCGGCAGCCCCAGGTCTCGAGTAAGGCCAGGGTGGGTTCAAGGAGCTTCTGGGCCACCCCCCGGTCCCACCAGTCCGGGTGCACCGTCAGGGGACCGAAGTAGCCGACGCTGCCCCAATGGGTGACGAAGTTGGAACCCACCAGGGCGCCGTCCACTACTGCGCCGAAGGCGGCGCCGGGGTCGGCCAGCCAGCGGGTGCGGATTTTGTCGCTGTCGCCGCCATGCTGGAGGGGGTCCGGCAGGCCGTTAAAGGTGCCGAAGGCCAGCCGGAAGATGCGGTCGGCCAAGGGCAGGTCGGCTTCTTGTAAGGGTCGCACCAGGATGTTCATAAATAATAATGATCCTTCTTAAAACCCTCGCTGGACGTTAGCGCACCTGGAATTGTGTCCCGGAAATATCTTCCAAAAGTTCAATCAGTTATCCCCCCTCCCCAGGGGCTTATTCTTACCCATAAGTCTTTCTGCCTGGTGGCACAGCCTTTCCAGGCTGTGCGAAAATCCCTCGCACAGGTTGAAAACCTGTGCCACCAAAAACTTGTTGAATCAACCACTTCGCCACTTATGGGTAATGCTTAGCCCCTGGTGGGAGGGGGTTAGAGGGAGGGGGGATAAGAACAAACTTTTGCAACGGGTATGCGTCCACAAGATTTCCCGGGGCATTATCCCACTCACCCTCAACTCCCCCACAACTGGCGGGCGGTTTCGGCCCGCAAGGTTTCCCGCTGGCGGTCCATGATACCTTGAAAAGTCTGATCGACGCGCACCCGGCCGTCGGCCCGGACCACCACAAAGCCGCCGGGAGGCAGGTCCGGGTCGCCGGCCAGGTCCAGGCGGCAGGCCCTGCGCCTGGGCCACCTCCTCCAGTAAATCCGGCGTGAGCCATTGTTCTTCCTCGGGGTTGGCCATGACCCGGAACTGCTCCCCTTCCAACTGCTGGAGCGCGGCCCGGAGCGTGGCCCGGAGCCAGTCCCGGTAGCCCGGGGTTTCCCGGAAGGCCAGGAGCCGGGTCCGGGTCTGTGCAAAAACCTCGTTCAACATTGCCTCTTTCGTCTGGGAGACCCGGCGTTTGCCCTCCAGTTCGGCCCGGTCAATACGGCTCCTGGCTTCGAGGCGGGCCTGGGCCTCCACCTCGCCCCTGGTCCGGGCCAGGGCCTCCTGGCGGCGAGCCTGGGCTTCGCTCAGGCGACGGTCCGCCTCCGCCCTGGCCTGGGTAAGGATGGTCTCCACCTCCCCTTCCGCCTGGGTATCGATGGCCTGACAGAGGAGTTCCACCTGGTCATACAGGGGCATAACTCACGCTCCACTTCTAGGGGCGGACCTGTGTGTCCGCCCGCTCGCGGCCCACACCTGGTTGCGCCCCGCCTGCGAATGACATCCCCTCACTTCGGTATCCCCATGAGGGCCCGCAACCGCTCCAGCAGCGATTGGCCTCCAGGCAGGGGCCCTTTCAGGTCCGGAATCTCCAGGATCAGGGGCGGCCGCCCTTCCTGGCGAATCGCGTCCACCTCGGCGCGGATCTCCCGGGCCACCCGCTCGGTGATCAACACCAGGCCCACCCCCGGGTCAGCCCGGCCCTGGGCCAGCAACTGTCTGGCCTCGGCCGCATTAATCGCCGCGCCCCCGGGAATCCCGGCCAGGGCGAAGGCCAGCAGGGTGCGGCCATCGGCGATGACAAAAAAACCCAGCTCTTTAATGGCGCTTCCCCCTTGAAGCAGTAGTCAGTGGCCAGTTGCCAGTAGTCAGTTGTCAGTTGTCAGTCTGTCAGTAAAAAATTTTTGCCTCTCATATCGGTTAGTGTCCATCCATAAGCCCCCTCCCCCGTCCAGGGAGAGGGAATTATAGACTTCCCGGATGAAAAAATTTATTGAGCGTCTCATCTCAGGCTGAAATCACCCCTGAGACTCACAACTGACCACTGGCTACTGACTACTGGCTACTATTCCTACACCCTTCCCAGGATCATGATGGCCACGATCAGGCCGTAGATGGCCAGACCTTCGGCCAGGCCCACGAAGATCAAGGCCCGGGCGAAGAGTTCCGGTTTCTCGCTGATGGCCCCCATGGCCGCGGATCCCACCGCTGCCACGGCCACCCCGGCGCCCAGAACCCCCAGGCCCGCGGCGATGGCCGCAGCCATGTAGGCCCACTTCACCACCTCCGGACTGGCTGGCGGTCACGGTCTGGGCCCAGGCCAGCCGGCACCCAGCAAAACCCGACAACCAGGGTTGCCAGGCCGATCCCTATGCCTCGACAAATCGGTGCGCCATCAATTTCCCCTCGTGTGAAGCAACATTTTTTCAAGGCCAGATGCAATCGGTGCTGCAGGGCGCACCTAGCGGGAAACTTCATCAACCACCTTAACCTTGGACTTTAACCAGTCACGGCGCCGCCCCTCGTTCCAGGGGTTTGAAGGGCTGCCCGCCCCCGTGGAAAAATTTGCTCATAAATTCGTAGTATTCCAGCCGGACAATCTGAATGGAGACCACCAACCCCTCCAGGAGGATGATGACCACGTTGCCGACCACGATGGTGAGCCAGTACACCGCCCCGCCGCCCCCCAT
>CAVXZU010000034.1:0-91205 GCA_963766185.1 uncultured delta proteobacterium
CGTGCCGCTGCTTTTTAGTAAAGTTATGGGGGGCATGGGCCGGATCGAGGTATGGTATGGCAAGTGGGGGGTCTTTTCAGACACCACATTTATATATATCGGCGAAAGCATCAGTGCCGGTGGGGCCAGGGAACTCAAACTCAATCCCAAGCAACTGCCCGGGACCATCCCGGTCCGTCTGCAACTCTCGGGTGACCTGAAGCTGTGGACTCGACTCCTTTGGCAGGATGTGGGGCTGCGCTATCTGGTGGCAACCGTCCCCCTCAAGGCCGATAAAAAGTTGCCCGTGATGTCTTTCGAGCTTTTGGGCGGCCTCCGCTACACTTACTACAACCAGGACACCAGCCTTAACCTTGATGCCACCTTGACCGGCCCCTCTGGCCAGCAGCAAATCAGCCGGGGCGGGAATCTATTTAGTGCCGTGCAGTTGTCGATTTTTGAACCTTTCCTGGGGATGCGGGTCGGCTTCTGGTTTACGCCGAAGCTTAACCTGCTGCTCAGGGCCGACTGCGGCGGCTTTGGTCTTGGCCAGTACAACAGCGTGGACAGTGTTCTTGAGGCTTTGCTGGGTTACCAGGTGCATAAAAACATTCGCATCTATGCCGGCTACCGGGGCCGTTATTTTTCCGGCAGCGACAACGCCAAGGATATCGCCATGCATGGCTGGTTCCATGGCCCCATGCTGGGGGCGGCTTTCAACTTTTAGGATGGGTCTTTTTGATTGTTCACTCTCCAACTTGTAGGTTATTTATTAACCCGGACCATAATAAATACCTGCTATCTATGCGCAATCTGTGATTTGATGGGCAATATAGTGATATCCATCAGATAGATAGAAAAATTGCCAACCAGCAGCAATCGGCATCAAGGCTCGCCCACCGCTTCACCCACCAGCACTTCCCCTTGCCGTTTCAAGAGACGAACTTTAACCAGGCGGTTGTGCAGCGCCGGGGGGCCGGGGAAGGTGACCCGGAGGTAGTGGTCGCTCAAGCCCTGGAGCCAGCCGGGCTGCGCCCCGGGGCCTTCCACCAGGACTTCCCGGACCTGGCCCACCTGGGCCTCAAGGAACTTTTCCTTCTGGGCCTGGCCCAACTCCCGCATGATCCGGGCTCGCGCTTGCACCAGATTGGCCGGCATGGGGGGCAGGTCCGCGGCAGGGGTGCCGGGACGGGGGGAATAGGGGAAGACGTGGAGGTAGGTCACCGGGAGTGCGGCCACCAGGGACCGGGTGGCCTCAAAGTCGGCGTCGGTTTCGCCGGGAAAGCCCACCAGGACGTCAAGCCCTAAGCCGGGGCCGGGAAAGCGCCGGGTGATCTCCCGGACCAGGTCCCGGAACGCTTCCGGGCCGTAAGGGCGGCCCATGGCGGCCAGGACCGGGGCGGCGCCGCTCTGGAGCGGCAAATGGAAATGGGGGCAGAAGTTCCGCCAGGCCGCCAGCTCGTCCAGGAGTTCCGGGGTCAGCATCATGGGCTCCAGGGAAGAAAGGCGCACCCGGAAGGGGAGGGCCTGGGCCGCCAGACGCCGCACCAGGGCGGCCAGGCTGGCGGGCGGGGCGTGATCCAGGCCGTACTGGCCCAGGTCCACCCCGGTGAGGACCACTTCCCGGTAGCCCAGGGCGGCCAGGTCCTGAAAGGCCGTGACCACCGCCTCGGGGTCCAGGCTGCGCCGGGGGCCCCGGACCTGGGGCACGATGCAGTAGCGGCACTGGTGGCTGCAGCCCTCCTGGATCTTGAGCCAGGCCCGGGTGTGGCCGGGGACGGCGTGGACTTCCCAGGGCTGGAAGGCGGGAGTTGGGGAGAAAGGGGCGACCAGAGGCCGGGGCGAACCCTTGGTTTCAGCCTCACCCCCACCCCAGCCCTCCCCCCTCAAGGGGGAGGGAGCACCGGGGAGGGCCTGGGGCGGCTGGGCGTCGGTCAAGCCGGGGGGGCCGGGAGAGCCGGGCGCGGCATTAACCGCGGGCGTCCGGTTAGACTCTATCAGGAGGTGGGCCAGGCGCAGCTTTTTCCTGGTTGCCGAACACGGCCTTAACCCCCGGCAGGGCCGCCACTTCGGCCGGGGCCCGTTGGGCATAGCAGCCGGTGACCCAGACCGGCGTTCCGGGGTGCTCCCGGGCCAGGCGGCGGATAGCCTGGCGGGCCTGCTGGTCGGCACGTTTGGTGACGGTGCAGGTGTTGACGATCACCAGGTCCGGGGCTGCCTCCGGGGCCGCGGCGCGCCAGCCCTCTTGTAGGAGTTCCCGGGCCATCCCGGCCGTGTCGCACTGGTTCACCTTGCAGCCGAAGGTGATGAGGCGGAAGGAAAGCATAAGAGTATTTTGTCATAATTGGGGAGAGGGGGCCAGGGGCTTTTCCATAAGTGGCTCCTGTCCCCTTGCCCAAACCCATAGGATAGACCTCTGGGAAAGTCTTCAACGCTGTCCTCCCCTATCAAAATGTCGCGTTGGCGCCATCGCCGGCGCCCCAAGGCAGTGGGGACAGCCGAGGGCGGATATTATGGGCGAGATTTGCGCAGAAGTCTCCCATAAGGGGCTGGGAGGGGAGCTTGAGAGGGCGCTACCCGCCGATAACTATGATGAATCGGTGCCGTAAGACGCACCCCTTCGAGGAGGGACTTGTTCAAGCAGTCGCTCATGAGGTGTCATGGTGCGTAGGACGCACCCTACGAAAAACCTTGGCAGGGTTGGGAGTAGATGCAGGAGGGCAGGGACTTTCGTTCCTGGCTCTTCCCCTGTAGGGTTCATTTTATCCGGGTCTCGATCCAGGCGCCGCCCAGGAGGCGGTCGTCATCATAGAAAGCCACGGCCTGGCCCGGGGCCACCGCGGCCTGGGGGGTGGCAAAGGCGACCTGGACTCCGCCGTCGCCCCGGGGGGTAATCCGGGCCCTGACCCCGGGATGGCGGTAGCGGATCACCGCCGTGGCCTCGATCTCGCCGGCCGGCGTGGGTATGAGCCAGTTCAGCCGGGAGGCGGTGAGTCCCGGGGAGAGGAGTTCCTTCCGGTATCCCAGGACCACGCGGTTGGCCTCCGGCTGGAGGTCGATGACGTAGAAGGGTTCCCGGGCCGGGACCCCCAGGCCCCGGCGCTGGCCTACGGTATAATTTTCCAGGCCGCGGTGCCGGCCCAGGAGGCGCCCCCGGGGATCCACGAAATCACCGGGTGGTCCCGAGAAGCCCCGGCGATCCTTAAGGAAATCCTGATAGCCGCCAGCCGGGATGAAGCACAACTCCATGCTCTCGGGCTGGTTTTCCCGGACCGGTAACCCCGCCTGGCGGGAGAGCTGCCGCACCTCCTCTTTGATCATCTCCCCTAAAGGAAAGAGGAGGTTCGGCAGCAGGTCGAGAGGCAGACGGCTGAGAAAATACGACTGGTCCTTGCCGCGGTCCACCCCCCGGAACAGGCCCGGGGCGCCGTCGGCGGCCGGGTAAACCCGGACATAATGGCCCGTGGCCAAGTGGGTAAAGCCCTCTTCCCGAAGATATTCCCAGAGGCGGCCGAACTTGATGGCGGCGTTGCACCGGACGCAGGGGTTGGGAGTGCGGCCCCGGGCATACTCGGAGACAAAATAATCCAGCACTTCCCGGGAAAATTCCCGTTGCAGGTCGATCACCCTGAGGGGAATATCCAGGCCTTGGGCCAGGGCTTCAACCAGGTCCGGCGGCGGGGCCAGGGGAGACAGGCGCAGGTGGACGGCGTGGAGGTCACAGCCCTGGCGCCGCAGCAGGGCGGCGGCTACGGCGCTGTCCACCCCGCCGCTCAAGGCGATGGCTACTTTACCGCAGGCAGACATGGCGGCCCGGCAACAGGTTCTCTCTGCCCCAAAGGGGAGAGGGGATTACCCGGGGGAGAACCATAAGTCATGTCAAAATCGTTTTTCGGCGCCATTTCGCCTCAACCGAGGGAGCTTCAATCGGGAAAGTATCGCCACCCTTTTTCCCAGGGAGGCAGAGAGGATTATCGTTGCGGCCCAGAGTTTTCCTTCCCCCCTCATCCCAGCCCTCTCCCCCCGCCGGGTGGAGAGGGAATAAGGGGAAAGGACTTTTGGCCAGCGCCAGAGAAAAGCGCGTGATAATCTGCCTCAATCCCCCTTCAGGCCGGGGGGACCTGACCCCGCAGTCCCCAGCCTTTACCCGGCTGAGACCACAGATTTGCCGCCTCAAAGATTGAGCCATAGATTCTCGCCGCGGTCAGACTCACCTGAGGCGGGAAGTTCGGTGTCGCCCTTTTTTAAAAGCCCGTCAGACATGAACCAAAGGGCTAACCAGGAGAAAAACGACAATTTTCCGGGCCCCAGGCTCTTATTATATAATTATAGCAATTGCCAAAAGTTTTTTCCATTTTGCGAAGACATAAAATCCCCCCTGCCCCCCTTTAAAAAAGGGGGGGGAACTACAAGGAATTGCAGTTAAAGTCCCCCTTTGAAAAAGGGGGATTTAGGGGGATTTGAGAACCACCAAACGGAAGGAATTTATGGCAAACGCTACAATTGATAGTCCGGCGCAAAGCCGTTTTGCCATCCTGGGTGGAGCGCAGATTCCTGTATCTTTAGGTAGCTATAAGATGCTTCGGTCGCTGCGCTTCCTCAGAATGACAGGTGAGAAGGCTTGAGCAGAGGTCTCGTTTTGCCATCAAGAAATGCGGCATGGCAGGGGCGCACTGGCGGGTGCGCCCTCATAGGGCGGCCCCATGGGTCCGCCCCCTAGGAAAGGATAATTTGATTAATAAATCCCACAAGATTTGACGACACCGGTCGTCGCGTCACGTTATTGCTGCATCACGATACTCATGGGGACAAGGAATTGTCGGGTGGAAGCGGGTTTTCGTGTTTAGGATTTAAAACATTTGCTGGGGAGGGGTGGGACAAAAGGTCAAACCTCCCAGGAAGTTCAGGGCCACTCCGGCTTGGGGGCGGTCGGGGGCGGGTGGGTCAAAGCGCACTACCTCGCCGGTAGCCTGAAGGTAGGCGATGTCGGGGTCTTCCAGGTAGGGCAGAGGGGCGGAAACGGTAAGGGAGAGGATCTGGCCCGGTTGGAAGGCAGTACATGGATCTACATGGAAATAGGTGCCGCTCAGGCTGATGTCCCGGAGGACGCCTCGACCCTGGAAAGGGGCGTCGGTATCGGGCAGGCGGGTATGGAAAGTCACCGGTAGGGAGAGCATAACCCGGTTAAACTGTCTTCTTTCCAAGGGGAGGACCATGAACCAGCCTTTAAATAACTATAACAATGTTAGAAACCACTCAAACTTTAGTTGCAGAGGTTGTGCCATGGCGCGCCGGAGTGGGGACAAAACTTGTTCTGGCAACCCCGGCCAGATAATCCTTGACGGGGTTCCGACGATACTTTATCCTAGCCAAAAAATTACTAAAAAGTGCCGGGGCAAACGGCCTGAGTTCTTATCATGTCCCACATCGTGGCGATCATCAACCAGAAGGGCGGTACCGGGAAGACCACCACCACCCTTAACCTGGGGGCTGCCCTGGCCTATCAGGGGTACCGCACCCTGATTGTGGACCTGGATCCCCAGGGCCACACCAGCATTGGCATCGGCATCGAACCGGATGTCATCGCCGCTTCCATGGCGGACATTCTCCTGGTTCCCAAAAAGCGTGTCGCCGAGGTGGCGATGCCCACCTACATCCTGGGTCTGGATATTGTCCCGTCAAACATTCATCTGGCCCGGGCCTCGGAGCAAGTCTATACCCGGGTTTTCCGGGAAGCGATTCTGGCCAATGCCCTCAAGGATGTTGATTACGATTTTGTCCTCATCGACTGTCCGCCCTCATTAGGGGTTCTGACCACCAATTCCCTGTATGCCTGCGATTTTATCGTCATCCCCTGCCAGATTTCCCGCTATTCCCTGGATGGCCTGGCGGACCTGCTGACCACGGTGGAAATGGTGAAGAACGTGTCCATGGAGGACCTTTTCCAGGAAGACCTGTTCAGAATTTTGCTCACCATGTTCGATAAGCGTAACAGCATCACCAACGAATATATCCTGGAGCAGTTAAAACCTTATCGGGAAAAAACGTTTGAAACTATAATTATGAAAAATGAGGCCTTGAACCAGGCCCAGATAGCTCAGAAAGCGATTTTCGATTACGAGCCCAGGTGTCCCGGGTCCTTGGATTATTCAAAACTCTGCATCGAGTTTCTGGAAATATGGCGAAAAAGAAACAGTTTGCCGGCAAAAAGACCAAGCTTGCAAGGCTGCCTCTAACCCAGGCTCTTACCAGCCAGGCCGAGGGCGCCGCGACCTTGTCGCCGCCCCCGCCCCTGTCGTTATCTCTTTTTGCCCAGGCGCCGCTGACGTGGGATGAAGTCAGGGCCGGCCGGGGGGACCGCTGGCGGCGGCTTTTCTCTTTCTGGTCCGGGAACTGACCGATCTCCGGTCCGCATTACAGGCCTCACCGGAGGCGGCCCTTGCCAATCATCGGCATTACCTGCCCGACCAGGTGCCCCAGCCGGCCGGGATCAAGGAGGCCCTGCGCCAGGCCCGGCAAAGCCTCCAGGACCTTCAGGGCCAGTTGTCTCACCTCTAAGACCGCTCACCGGGCCAGTCTTAGGCGGCCACGCTATGCTCTCGACCGAAATTATAGGACTGGAGGGGAGTTATCCCCTCCAGTTCCGGGGAATTGGCTTAACGACTTCTCAGGATTTGCGGCAGGCCGGCGCCGGGAAAGGTGATAGGGCCAGGGGGGGTCTTGCGACCCCTGGCCCCCGAAATGAGATTAGCTGAGGGTAAAACAGTTGGCTTCGATGCTCATCATCCAATAGCGCCAGTTAAAAAGAAAAACGGGGCGGTGGGGGCCCGAAGGCCCCCAAAAATTACTTTGCCTTCTTCTGAGGCGGGACTGGCGACATCGGGGGCGTGGCTACTGGAGGCGGAGCAGTACCGGTTGCTTTAATCTTGGCTTCGAGCTTCTGGATATTCTCCTGAATGATGGGCGCGATGGAGCTCTTGGTGCCTTTTTCGCGCAGGGGTTTGACTGCCAGACAACCGCCGCCGGCAAAGCAGGTTTGCGTCACTTTGTCAAAGTACTTATCGGCATAGGTGGTGGCATCTTTCAGGTTGGCCAGCGCGTCGTTCAGTTTTCCTTCCCGCTCATCCAGGACCGCCATGTTGTTAAGGGCAAAGGGGTTGTAACGATCGGCTTTGACCGCCTTGGCAAATTCATTCTTGGCGGCTTCGTATTTGCCTTCCCGGACGAAATCATAGCCTTGGGCTATGGGGGTGAAGGCATCCATCGCCATCAGGGCGCCGCCCTTGGGCTGGGCCATGACCGGCACCGCCATATACAGGCAGAGTGCCGCCACAACTGCAAAAATTACATATTTACGGGTGTTGCGCATAACGTTCTCTCCTTAGAATTTAGAGCTTAAGTCAAACCCGCCCCGTTCGACCTGATTAGATAATTAAGGATTTTTTCATCAATGTCAAGAAAAGTACTGTCTTAAACCTCTCTTTAGACGGGTTTACCTCAAAAAAGTATGCCTCACGGCCACCTTTTGACACACGGGGCCCCTGGCATTCCGGAAATATCCGGCCCCGGGGCGGCAGTCCCCGGGAGACGGGCGGGCCCAGCCGCCGGCGCCGTCGAGCCGTGCCTTTGCTCCCCCGGAGCTTCACGCCTGGATGCCGAAGCGCTTCCGGATCACCGGCCGCCAGCGCCGGGGGCCGTCCAGGTCCAGGTTGACGGTGATGATCGCCTCGGTTTCCCCGGCGCAGCTGACGATCCAATCCCCCAGGTCATCCCAGTCCCGCACCTGCCGGGCCAAGGCCGCCTCATCCGCCGGGGCCGAGGGTTGGATGGCGAAGGAACGCCCTCCCTGGAGCGGGTAGTGGCGTCCGGCGATTTCCACCGTGGTTGCCGCGGTATTCACTCCCACCACCGGCAGGTAATAATCGAAGGCCCGGGTCAGGGCGCCGGTCTGCCAGTGTCCCCGGAGGATGGGGAAAATGGCGGGATTGACGATGAGATCCACCCCTGCCGCCGCCAGGCACCGGGCCGCTTCGGGCTGGCCCCAAAAATCGATGCACACCGGCAGGCCCAGGCGCCCGAAGTCGGTGTCCCACACCTGCCAGCCCTCGCCGGGGACCACGCCGAAGCCCCGGCGCTCCAGGTTGCCCAGGGTGTGCTTCCGCTGGCGGCCCGCCAACCGGCCCCGGCGGTCGAACAGGGTGGCGGTATTGTAGCGCTGCCCTCCGGCTTCTTCCACCAGCCCGGCGATGATATAGGCCTGAAGGCCGGCCGCCGCCGCGGCCAGTTCCTCCTCGCCCGAGAAGGGGAAGTACTCGGGAAAGCAGATCAAATCAGCTTCCAGACCCTGGCAGTCCTGGAGCAGCGCCAGGGCCCGGGTGAGATTCTCCCGGCTGTCCAGGGAGGACGCCGGAAGGGCTTGAATGAGCATAATTTTTGCCATGCGGTTTCCCTTTTCTCGTAGTTTGTTACTCAAGCGCGTATCCAGAGAATAGGTTAGATTTAGCCTCGAATTGCAAGGGTGGCAGCGGGGGGAAATCCCGCCTTGCCGTTAAATCCGTCGCCAAAAGTTTTCTTAATCCCCCCTCACCCTGACCATCTCCATCCGCTGGGGGAGAACGAATAAGAGTAAAGAGTTTTGGCAAGCCCCATAAATAACTCATTGTATTACCGGGACCGCCGGTCCCCCAGGAATTTATCAGACCGGAATCTTCCCCACCCCGGGGGAATTAACCTTTTTTCGATAAAATTCCGAAAATGAGGGAAGCAGGAAATAATCGTCTCCGGAGGTGAAGTTGTCCGCATGGTTGTCTGGCTTGGGCCTCTGGCTCAAGGCCCACCCTGACTTGATCCTGCCGCTGCTCCTCAGCCTGGTGATCGCGGGTTGTGATCTCAAGACCCGGCGCATTCCCAATTACGTGACTTTTGGCGGCGCCCTGGGGGGGTTGATTTTTCAGTTGGGGTTTCAAGGTCTCCCGGGTCTCCTGGATGGGTTGGCGGGTTGGGGGCTGGGGTTTATCCTGCTGCTGGGGCCCTATCTGCTGGGGGGCCTGGGGGCTGGCGATGTCAAGGCCAGTGCGGCCCTGGGCGCCTGGCTGGGACCATGGCGCGCCGTGAGCCTTTTTGTCTATATGGGACTCTCCGGGGGGCTGCTCGTGCTGGTCGTCTTGTTGTGGCAGGGGCGTCTCTGGTCCGGGATCAAAGAAGGCTGGAATTTCCTCCTGAACTGGCTCCTGTGCCGCGCTTTCGACTCCAAACCCCCGCCACCTGCGCCATCCATGCAAACCACTTTTCCCTATGGGGTGGCCATGGCCTTGGGGATGGCGTTGCTCTGCTGGCGTCTGGGGTAATGACGCCTGATACCGGGTTGGGGCCTCGAAGTAAAAATAAAGCTCAGAGTCGGTAAGGGCCGCACAGGCGTAACCGGCCAACCTGAGGGGGGACAAATGGGTCCGCCCTGAGAAGATAAATTACCCGCAGGATCGCAGCTTGAGATCTCCGGGCCAAGCCGCTTTGCCATCCTGAATGGACCGAAGGAGGTCGCATCTTCTCGTGGTTATGAGATTCTTCCGTCGCGCCGCTCCCTCAGCATGACCAGGGACGATCCCAGAGGTCTCGGTTCGCTCTGCGTCTTCTTCAAAAACTCCCTCTCTCCTGATTTGCCCGGCCGGTTAAGGTTTTTCCCCTGAAGAGAAGTCGCGGCTCCCTCAGGCAGGGAGACATTTATCCCCTCCGGTTGCTTTTGGCCCTGATCCCTGGTAAAAAAGGCGAAGGGTGCCGATTTTTCCTCGCTGGTATGAGCCTCTCCGGCCGTCAGCCTCTCGTCAGCCTGCCATGGTGGCTGGCCCTGGCATCCGCATCTTTACCGTGGCGCTCAGTGGAGAGGTAGCATGCTCATCGTAATGGACAAAGACGCGACCGACGCCCAGATCCAGGCGGTGGTGGCCAAGATCGAGTCCCTGGGCTTCGAGGCCCAGCCCATGCCCGGCGGGGAGCGGGTGGCCATCGCCATCCTGCGCAATCCCGGTCCGGTGGATGCGGCCCTGTTCATGGATATGCCCGGGGTTATCCAGGCCATTCCGGTTTCCCGGCCCTACAAGCTGGTGAGCCGGGAGATGAAGCGGGAAGACACCGTCATCCACCTGCCCGGCCTGGACCTGGGCCGGCGGAATTTCGTGGTCATTGCCGGCCCCTGTGCGGTGGAAAGCGAAACCCAGGCCCTGACCATCGCCGGGTACGTCAAGGCCGCCGGGGCCCGCATCTTCCGGGGCGGCGCCTACAAGCCCCGCACCTCCCCCTACAGCTACCAGGGCATGGCGAAATCCGGCCTGAAGATCCTCGCCAAGGTGCGGGAGGAGACCGGGCTGCTCATCGTCACCGAGGCCGTGGACCAGGATTCCCTGAAACTGGTGGCCGAATATGCCGACATCATCCAGATCGGGGCCCGGAACATGCAAAATTTCAGCCTGCTGCTCTGCGCCGGCCGGACCAAGAAGCCGGTGATGCTCAAACGGGGCATGTACGCCACCCTGGACGAGTGGTTCATGGCGGCGGAATATATCATGTCGGAGGGCAACTCCCAGGTGATTCTCTGCGAACGGGGGGTGCGGAGCATCGGCGAGCATGCCCGGAACCTCCTGGATTTGGCCACCATTCCGGCGGTGCACCGGGAGAGCCATCTGCCCATCATTGCCGACCCCAGCCACGCGGCCGGGCGCCGGGACCTGGTGGCCCCCCTGGCCCGGGCCGCGGTGGCCGCGGGCGCCGACGGGCTGATGATCGAAGTGCATCATGAGCCGGAAAAGGCCATGTCCGACGGGGCCCAGTCCCTCTATCCCGACCAGTTTCAGACCTTGATGGAGGAAATTCGCACCCTGCGGCCCGGAGGCTGGTAATGCCGGAGATTTTCTGTAGTGGCACAGGCCTCCGGCCTGTGGGCTCCTTTTTCAATCATGGAGGCTGGTAATGCAGGAGATGCGGTTGGACCTCCCCGGCCGGGACCGGAGCTACCGGCTGGTGATCGAGCCGGGCCTGCGCCACCGGCTGGGATCTCTCCTCAGCCCCTTCCGGTTCCCTCCCCAGGTGGTGGTGATCTCTGACCGCCGGGTGGCCCGCCTCCACGGCGCCGGGGCGCTGGACTCCCTGGCCGCGGCCGGCCTGGCCCCCGTGCTCCTGACCACGCCTCCCGGGGAGCGGGCCAAGACCTGGGCCGTGGTGCAGCGCCTGGCCGGGGAACTCCTGGCCCGGGGCGCCCACCGGTCGCACCCCGGTCATCGCCCTGGGAGGCGGCGTGGTGGGGGACCTCGCCGGGTTTCTGGCCTCCATCTTCATGCGGGGGCTGCCCTTCATCCAGGTGCCCACCACCTTGCTGGCCATGGTGGATGCCGCTATCGGCGGCAAGACCGCCATCAATCTCCCCGAAGGGAAAAATCTCCTGGGCACTTTTCACCAGCCGCACCTGGTGGTCATCGATCCGGAATTTTTGCGGACCCTGCCCCGGGCCGAGCGGCTCAACGGCCTGGCCGAAGTGCTTAAGGCCGGGTTTATCCGGGACCGGGACCTGCTGATGGAGTTGCACGCCGCTCGGGGCCGGGGTGTTTAAAGATGAGGCCGAATTGACCGGGACCATCTTCCGGGCCGCGGCCATCAAGGCCCAGGTGGTGTCCCGGGACGAGCGGGAGGGGGACCTAAGGCGCATCCTCAATTTCGGCCACACCCTGGGGCACGGCCTGGAGCAGGCTTCCCGCTTTCGCCTGGCGCATGGCCGGGCGGTGGCCTGGGGCATGGTGGCCGCCCTGACCCTGTCGGAGCATCTGGCGGGCCTTGACCCGACCGAAGCCGAGTGGGGCCGCCAACTCATCCGGGGCTTCGGCCTTTTATCACCCCTCCCGGAACTCGACCCGGAAGCCGTGATGGCGGCCCTGCGCCTGGACAAGAAGCGCCAGGAGACCGGGGTGCCCTTCATCCTGCTCCCCCGGCTGGGGGAGGCCGTGATTCAGAGACGGGGTGCCTCTGGGGCTGGTGGCGGAGGTGTTGAAAGAGATGCTGGGGCAAGAGGGCTAAGGGTAGGACACAAAGGGGTTGGCGGGCAGGCGAAAGGCGGGATGCGCTTCGCTTTCCCGCCCTACGGGCTGAAAAGTTTTCCGTAGGGTGCGTCCTACGCACCATTGCGACAGGATGGCCGCGGGCCCGGAGGCCCGCCCCATCGACTTTGCATTGCTTAAAACTTCGTCCCCAGGTGCAACCTGGGAACGAGCCGCAGTTTTTCAGAGCCGGAAAAACAATTCCGGCCGGAATAACCTTATCGAAAGATGACGTGAACGATCATGCGCGGTTGGTTGATTGGCGGCGTAATCGGGTTTTTACTCTGGTCGGCCCCGATCTATGCTGAAAACTCAGGCCAGAAACCGAAAAATCTCAGGAGAGCTACCATCAAGCCCATCTGCATGACCCCCGTCGGCGTGGTGAAGAAGCAGGGGAAGCGAGCCTGGCTGGAAATTGAACCGGAATATGCGCCGGCCCTCGCCGGCCTCCAGGGGTTTTCCCACCTCTGGGTGATCTACTGGTTCCACGAAAACGACCGCCCCGAGGAGCGCCAAACCCTCCAGGTCCACCCCCGGCGGGACCCGGCCAACCCCCTGACCGGCGTCTTTGCCTGCCGGGCCCCGGTACGGCCCAATCTCATCGGTTTCACCGCCTGCCGCATCATCAAGGTAAACGGCAATGTCGTTGAGGTGGCGGACCTGGACGCCCGGGACGGCACCCCCATCCTGGACCTGAAACCCTACATCCCCAGCGGGGATGCCATCCCCGAGGCGGTCACCCCGGAGTGGCTGAAACGTTCCAGGCCCCCGGCCGATTAGCCGCCGGTCCGGTCCAGGCCCGGCTCAATCCCACCCCCCGCCAGGAACCTCTCACCAGAAGCCGGTCATAGCTGCAATGATTGAGGATTTCAGAGAACGTGCGGTTAGGGGCGCGGTGGACGGTGGGTTAGGCGCTGCTTTGCCCTCGCAGCATTTCCTTCAGGGCAGGCGGTTTTTGACTTACGACGCTTCCGGCATCAACAGGCGCTGCAACTCTGCCGTCGCATAGACCACTTCTTTGCCGGCCAACCGCACCTGTCCGTGCACGACATAATTGAGAACCCGGGGCTGCCATTCATGTTCAGCCCGATTCACCCTCTCAGCCAGGGTGTCCGGGGTATCGTCCGGCTCAATGGGCACCGGGAGAGCAAAAAGTGTCGGGCCACGGTCATAGGCCGCGTCAACAAAATGCATGGTGACCGCGCTGTGGGTAATTTCGCCGCGGTGATAGGCGGCCATAACCGCTTCGTGGACATAGTGTCCGTAAATTCCCGGCCCGCCGAATCGAGGCAAAGGACCGGGATGGATATTGATCGTCCGGGCCGGGTCGAGGCCGGCTGCCAGTTTGAGCCAGCCCGAGAGCATGACATAATCGGCGTTAAAATATTTGACCAAGTTTTGGTAGCCCCGGGCAAGATAGGGACCACCCCAGTAGGTGGAACGCACCCCGAGAGCTGCTGCCTTCTGCCAAACCCCGCCGCCGCAATGATTGGTAACCACCGCACAGATCCAGGCGTCCAACGTGGGCGGCCTGGTCCGGGAAGCTCTGACCATGGTCTCAAATCCGGAGCCGCCACCGGTTTTGGTCCCGGAGGCAAAAACCAGAACACTGGGACGCGTTTCTTTCATCAGGCAATCCCCATTTTAGCTAAATGATGCAAGACCGACCTCCTACCCCATCTTTTACTTAGCATCAAACCAACCACGACGCAAACGGCCAGATATGTACATCATATAGCGATTGCCAAAAGTTCTTTTCGTTAGGGGAATCCTTATAATCCCCCCTGCCCCCCTTTAAAAAGGGGGGGAAACTACAAGGAATTGCTCTTAAAGTCCCCCTTTGACAAAGGGGGATTCAGGGGGATCTGTGGACCTCCAACCGGAAGGAATTTATGGCAATCGCTATAACTGGAAATAATAACTGTTCTCTCTACTTATCATATGCGCATCTCCAGCCGACCGGGTGGAAAATTTCTTTCCCGCATGACCCGAGTGAGGCTGATTTCGACTCGACGATGGTCAGCTGAAGCGATTTTCCCAGGGGATCAAGCTGAGCATCCTCGCCTACATGAGGCCCGGGTGGTTTTCCCGGGGAAGCGGACCCGGGGCCGCCAGGGCGGGAAACTCCGGCTCGGCCAGGCAGGCCAAGAGGCCCGCCGCGGCAGTGAGGCCGCAGGGCAGGGCGGCTTCATCGGGGTTAAAGTCGGGGGAGTGGAGGGCCTGGCCCCGGCCCCCGGGGGTGCGGACCCCTAAAAAGAAGTAAAATCCGGGTGCTTTCGAGGCGTAGTAGGGAAAATCCTCGCTCCCCATGGCCGGGTGCAGCAGCTTGAGGCGTTTGGGACCCAGGAGGGTCTGGAGCACCTGCACCGCCTGGCCCGTGAGCTCCGGGTCATTGCTGAGCATGGGATACAAAGGCTCCACCGTGAGCTTGATCTCGGCCCCGGTGGCCTGGGAGAGCCCGGCAAACTGGTGCCGCAGGCCGTTTAAGACCTCCTGGCGCACCGATTCCTGGAGATAGCGGAGACTGCCCTCCAGGACAACTGCGTCGGCCAGGATGTTAAAGCGGTTGCCCCCCTGGATGCGGCCGAAGGTGAGGATTTTGGGGGACCGGGCGTCGATCCTCTGGGCCAGGAAGCCCTGGAGGTGATTGAGCACCTGGGCCGTCACCAGGATGGGGTCGACCCCCCGGTGGGGCGTGGCCCCGTGGGCCGATTTGCCGGTGACGGTGAGGATGAGGTGGTCGGCCCCGGCCATGACCACGCCCGGGCCGTAGCGGATGTGGCCCACGTCCAGGTTAGGGGCCACGTGGAGGGCGCACACCGCCGCCACCCGGGGGTTATCCATGACGCCGGCGGCCACCATGCCCTTGGCGCCGGAGTCGCCCACCGGCGGGCCTTCTTCGGCCGGCTGGAAGATAAAGACGTACTGCCCGGCCAGGCGGTCTTGGAGGGAACTCAGCAGACGGGCGGCACCCAGGCCGATGCTCAGGTGGAAGTCATGGCCGCAGGCGTGCATGACCCCGTCCACCTGGGAGCGCCAGGGGAGCCTGACTTTCTCATTGATGGGCAAGGCGTCCATGTCGGCCCGCCAGGCCACCGCCCGGCCGGGGCGGCCGCACGTAAGCACCCCCACCACGCCGTGGCCGGCGATGCCGGTGGTTACCGCCAGGCCCAAATCCCGGAGATAGTTCGCCACGATCCGGGCGGTATGCTCCTCCTGGTGAGAGAGCTCCGGGTGCTGATGAAACTCCCGGCGCCGGGCCACGAGCTCCGCGGCCAAATCCTGGGCCCGGGCCTTGATTTCCTCCAATAATGGCATCATAAGGGCATTGTACCGCAGGCCTGGGGCCCGGGGAAGGGAATTAGTGATGGCCGGTGCCGGCTAAACGGGTATGAGCCCATGGCGGTTCACCAACGGCGATGAAAAATCCCCCCTGCCCCCCTTTTAGAAAAGGGGGGTGATTTTTCCTCAACCTAAGCTCCTGCGATTGATTCAAAATAACGTCTAAAAGAGGATTTGAAATGGCTTTTAGGAGTTTTTCACGGGAAAGCCTGCGGTCACATTTGCATTCGCATGAGAAAAGGGCGACCCGCCGGGTCGCCCCTACCTCTTCTTCAGGGATTGGGGGTGGGGGTTTGGGGGAGTCTTCTCGTTTTTTCGTAACGGCAGGGGCCATCGGCCCTTACGGCCATCACTCCAAAAAAACTCACGCCAAGACGCAAAGACGCAAAGACAAAAAAATAGGGTGCGCAGCGCGCACCCTGGATAAAATGACTTTTGATCTTCAGCAATTACGCCGCCAGCTTCTCCACCTTGACGGCGCAGACCTTATATTCCGGGATCTTGGCCACGGGATCGCTGGCGGGATTGGTGAGGACGTTGGCCGCGGCCTCGGCGAAATGGAAGGGGATAAAGACCACGCCCCGGTTCACCTTGCGGCTGATCCTGGCCTTGATCTGGATTTCGCCCCGGCGGGAACTGACCTTGATGCGCTCCCCGTCCTTGATCGCCAGGTCTTTGGCGTCCACGGGGCTGATCTCCACGTAGTTCTCGGGCAATTCGTGCTCCAGGGTAGGGGAGACCCGGGTCATGCTGCCGGAGTGGTAGTGCATGAAAACCCGTCCGGTGGAAAGCAGCATGGGGTAGTCCGCGTCCACCTGTTCCGCCGGGGGCTTGTAGTCGATGGCGGTGAAGGCGCCCTTGCCCCGGGTGAAGCGGTCCTTGTGCAGGAAGACGGTGCCGGGGTGCTCCGGGGTGGGGCAGGGCCACTGGAGGCCGGCGGCGGCCAGGCGGGCATAGCTCATGCCGGCGTAGCTCGGAGTGAGACTCTTGATCTCCTCGAAGATAGCCTCGGGAGAATCGTAATGCATGGGATAGCCCACCCGGGTGGACAGGTCCTGGATGATCTGCCAGTCGGGGCGGGACTCCCCCACCGGCGGGATGGCCTGGCGCACCAGCTCGACCCGGCGTTCGGTGTTGCTGAAGGTGCCGTCTTTTTCGGCAAAGGAAGTGCCGGGGAGGACCAGGGTGGCTTTTTTAGCCGTCTGGGTCAGAAAGATGTCCTGGACGATAAAGATATCGAGTTTTTTCAAGGCCGCTTCCACGTGGCGCAGGTCCGGGTCGGTGACCAGGGGGTTTTCGCCGACGATGTAGAGGGCCTTGATCTTGCCTTCATCAATGGCGTGGAACATATCCAGCATGGTGAGCCCGGGTTTTTTGGGGAGGTCCTTCCCCCAGGCCTCGGAAAATTTCTTATTGGCGGCCTCATCAGCCACGGGCTGGTAGCCCGTGAAGACGTTGGGGAGGCCGCCCATGTCGCAGGCCCCCTGGACGTTGTTCTGGCCCCGGAGAGGATTGACGCCGCCGGAGGCCACGCCGACGTTACCGGTGAGCATGGCCATGTTGGCCAAAGACTTGACGTTGTCCACGCCGGTGGTGTGCTGGGTGATGCCCATGCAATAGACGATGGCGGCGGGCTTGTTCTTGGCGTACATTTCGGCCACCTGGCGCAGGGTGCCGGCATCGATGCCGGTGATCCGGGCCACTTTATCGGGAGGATATTCCTCCAGCTTGGCGGCCAGGGCCTCAAACCCCTCGGTGCGCGCCGCGACGTATTCTTTGTCGTACCAGCCTTCCTTGAGGATAATGTGCATCAGGCCATTGATCAGGGCCACGTCGGTGCCCAGGCGCTGCTGGACCGACAGGTCCGCCAGGAAGGCCATCTGGATGAAACGGGGATCGGCGACAATGATCTTGGCGCCTTTTTCTCTCCCCCGGAAGATCCATTTGGCGGCGATGGGGTGGTTTTCGGTGGTGTTGGACCCGATGATGAAGATACACTTGGCGTCGGCTAACTCCGGCAGGGAGTTGGTCATGGCGCCAGAGCCAAAAGCCGCGGCCAGACCGACCACGGTGGAGCTGTGTCAGAGACGGGCGCAGTGATCGACGTTGTTGGTGCCGATGGCGGCCCGGGTGAATTTCTGGATCAGGTAGTTCTCTTCGTTGGTGACTTTGGCGGAGGCCAGCACCGCCACCGCGTCAGGGCCATAGTGGTCCACGACCTGTTTCAGGCCCTGGGCGGCGGTGTCCATGGCCTCATCCCAACTCACCGGCACCAGTTGGCCGTCCCGGCGCTTCAGGGGCTGCTTCAGGCGCTGGTCGCTGGACACAAACTCATGGATGTTCCAGCCCTTGATGCAGAGGCTGCCCTGGCTCACCGGGTGGGTTTTCACCGGCAGGGTCGAGATCACCTTATCATCCAACACCTCGAGGATGAGGCCGCAGCCGCAACCGCAGTAGGAACAGGTGGTGTTGACGGTGCGAAAGTCCATGGAAAAACTCCTCATTCAAGCAGGTTGCTCGATAATTGCAGGCCAGACTTTGTGAACTTATCACCGTAATAAGTAAGCATAGTTCAAGGGCCAGTCAAGGGTGAAGAAAGATTGAGGGGGAGAGGCCCCCGGGCTTTTGCCGGCTAAGGTAGAGAGGCCGCGGCAGTCGGGGCCTCCGGCCGGGCCCAATTACCCCGGGCTGAGGCATTAAAGATCATTCTTCGGTGCGGAAAAGCAATTTTCCCCTTGACAAGTCCGCCGATTTTTAAGACAAAAACAAGATAGAGCGGGAATAACTCAGCGGTAGAGTGCGACCTTGCCAAGGTCGAAGTCGGGGGTTCGAATCCCCTTTCCCGCTCCAGAGGCGGCATAGCCAAGAGGTAAGGCAGCGGTCTGCAAAACCGTTATTCTCCAGTTCGAATCTGGATGCCGCCTCCAGCTATTTCAGGTAGTTAGCCCTCATTCCTTACCCTCCGAAAAATCCCTGGTGCATAGAGAGGTGAATATCGTTACCGATTTGCTCCCCCCAAGGCTTGCAAATTCCCCTGGTCCACCTTCTGGTAGCGTCCGAGCCTGCTCATGGTTTTATGGCCGGTTTGCACCATAATCACGATTAAGAAGAGAGGCTCCCCCAGACCAGGTGTATATCCCGGTATCTAAAGTTGCCCCATAATCCCCGGTTAAGAGAAGTCAGGCGCCTGTCTGAGGGGGAGATTGTCGCCACCGGCCCTCGCTCCGGAGCTGGTGCCCCAGCCGATCTGGTCATGGAAATGCTGCCAGTGAAGCATTACTATCAGCCCGGCGTACCGGGCCAGAGATACATCGAGTGGTGATCCGGTCCAACCAAATGCTGCCGGAGGGTTAAGAACACAACATGGGAAAGATAAAGCGTGCGGCGGTCAACCTGGGATTAGTGGCTCTCAGCCTGGTCTTGATTCTTCTGGCGCTTGAGATTGCTTTGCGCTTTACTCCTTACGCCTCCATGATCGAAAAGGACAAGAAGCTCCGGTACTATTACCGGGCCGATGCCGTGAAGGGGTATGACATCAGCCCCAATGTCCCGAAGTTGCGGACCTCGACGGACAATAATGCTTTTGAATATGACATTTGGTCCAATGAGCTTTGCTGTTTTGATGAACCCTATCGCGGGGAGCGGGATTACCTGCTGCTGGTGGGTGACAGCTTCACCCATCAATTTTCGCCTTTCCAAGACATGTGGGGCACCCAGATTGAGCGTCTGCTGGGGCGCCGGGTGTTAAAGTGCGGGGTTTCCGGCTACGGGACGAAGCAGGAGTACCAAAAGGCCCAGGAGGTCATTGCCCTGACCGGGAATAAGCCCGGCCTCATTATTGTTGGTTATTGCCTGAATGATCTCGACAGCGACTGTTGGGGGAACAATTTAACCGTCCATCAGGGGTTTCTGGTGGGAAATTCACAGGACCTGGAAAAAAGGTTTGCCCGGTGGCAGAGGTTTAATCTCCCGGATTATCCCTTGACCTCTTATGAAATGATCCAATATGTCCTGGACCGGCATTCCATCCTGGTTAATATGATTAACCGCCTACACTCATTCTCCAAAAAACACAGCTACTTGAGTCCCCTAAATTGGACCACCTTCGCCGACCCGGACGCTAAACAAAACCTCTGGCGGAGTCACCTGGAAAATCTGAGCCTGTTTAAGAAGTTGGCGGTCAAGTACCACGCCAACGTGCTGATCGTACTCATCCCGCTCAATATTCAGGTTTATCCGGCGCTCATCGACTGGGGCAGCGTCGACCCTGAAAGGCCCAACAAGGTCCTGCGCCGCTTCCTGACACAGGAGGGCATACCCTATATCGACCTGTTGCCCCTCTTTAAAAACTATGCCGACCAGAAACCCCGGGAGTTTCTCGATTCCGGAAAAGACCTTTACTGGCGCGCCAATTCCCACTTCAACATCAGGGGGAACCACCTGGCAGGGTTGCTGGTGTCAAGATATATTATCGAGAATAACCTGATTGAGGTTAAGGAAAAACAACGCCGCTTAGAAAATATCGACAACAAATTAAAGAATCTTCAAAATTCCAAATAACCAAGCTGGCTACGGCCTTAACTTAAAATACAGCAGGTATACCAGGAGCATTGCCTTTGAAGATCACTGCTCTATTCCCGCTACGCCATCCCGAATAAAATTGTTCTGATATTCATATGATAGCAGCTTGTTGATCTCGCCAGGAGCTCTTGGGTTGCCCACAAATTCATTATTGATAATTTCTCGGCGAAAAGCCGCGGCCCTGCTGGCAGGTTGCGTCAATCCCCCATTCCCCGGCCAGTCCCAAAAGCCCTACCCGAGCCGGGGAGCGAGGGTGAAGGTGACGGCGTTGGCGGCCATCCTGGGGTCCAGGAAGCCACGGTTGAGGTTGGGGCAGGGGTAAGGTGAGGGTGCCTCCTCTAGGCCCGAAATAGCCCCTGAAGGCCAGGTCACCCGGCCAGATTTTGCTTATAAAAATTTTTGGGAGCGTCGATGCCGGGGGGCTTCAATCCGGGATCTCCTCGGGGGAGCAAATGGTCTGAAACGAAAAAATGGAGTTGGATTCCGGGATTGGCAATCCGCGGTCATGGGACGGCGCTGGAGGTGATCTCCGGATACTCACTTGAGCCTGGTCGAGATACCCCACCGGGTTTATGCGACCTCACGAGGAAATTCTCCCCTTCTCCCCGAAGCCTTTTCGCATCGTTCACTTTTTCCCAGCAATAAGACCATGTTCGCTTTGAAATGAAACAAACAAATCAGATAATCTATTGATATCACACGTAGGGGCGGGTTTAAGCCCCGCCCCTACACTACAAACATGGTATAAGACCGCGACTTCCTACCCCCGGATAGACCTTTCCTCCACCCCAAATCTCGATGATTTTAGGCTTGGGTGCAGGGAATAATGTGGGAATGATTTTTGAACGAAAAGAGAAGGGGCCAGCTTTATGAGCTAACCCCTTGAAATTCCTGGTGGGCGATGGGCGACTCGAACGCCCGGCCTTTGGTTCCGGAGACCAACGCTCTATCCACCTGAGCTAATCGCCCACAGAAAAATCATATCAAATTCAGGCACTCTGTCAAGGCGGATCCAACCGGCGCCGGGGTGGGCCAGGGCCTGTAAGGGAGGAGAGCCTGGTCCAATTTCCGGCCAGGGGCCGCGACCAGCTGGAGGCCATGGGGGCCGGGGTGCAGGGGAAAGTGTTTGTGCCCTCACCGGCGCCAGGCCGATGCGCTCCGGGGGCCGTTACCCGTGCCGCGTTTCAGGAAGACCTTAACACAGCAGAACCTTTTGCCCTCGTGCAAAACTGTTTTTATGTCATCCTGAACGAAGTGAATGATCTCAACCTTCTGAAAATACGAGATTCTTCGCTCCGCTCAGCATGACCATGGTGGTCCATAAGGAATTTTGCAAGAGCCTCCGTTGGCTCAATCCCCGTGATGGGGGAAGAGTAGGGTGGGGGTGACGAAACCATGAAAATATCCAGAGGCTTACCCCCCCCTCAATCCCCCTTTTGCCAAGATGGACTTTATTCTCCTGAGGACTTTGCTTTCCCGTTGATTGAATGCCGGGATATCTGCGGCACGCGGCACCAGGTCCGGTCAACCCCATAATTTGATTGCCACGAAGGGTCCCCGGTTCACCGGGAGGGTCTCCCCCTGGGCCACCCACAAGACCCGGTCGGCGGGTTCAAAGATGGTGCAGACCGCGGTGCCGGCATTGGCGATGGCGGGGTCGGCAAGAATTTTCTGCAAGTCCATGGGACCCAAGGGGCGGTCTGAGGCCAGTTCCTGGAGCCGGTTATTCCGGGCCTGGCTGTAGGCCTCGGTGAAATGATACGCGGAGAGCACCGAATAGGGAGGCCGGGGGGAAAGCGCCCTTTCAGTCCCTGCATGGCCGGGCTTTGGAAGTGGTTGGTGGTGGTAAGCAGCCCGCGCTCGGGACGGCGCACCGCCCCATGCCGGGCCGAGATCTCCAATACCAGGGCTTCGTTGGGCCCGCAGAGCATGAGATTGTTGCCGATGGTGCCGGGGGCTTTGAGGACGCTCTCGGCCACCCCGGCCACCGTGTCCCCGTCTTCCAGGGCCTGTCTAAAGCGCATGGCCGCCGGGGTCCCCTTGAGGGTGCGGTCCCGGCTCATGGACGAGAGCTGGGCCAGGGCCACCCCGGAGGCGTTGATGCCGGTGCATACCCCCACATATCCCGGCCAGGCCAGGGAGGCCAGGCGCTGACCCTGATGGGGCGAAATAAGAAACAGGGTTTGGAGCCGCGACAGGTACTCGGTGAACACCGGGTAATCCAGGTTGCGCCCCATGAGGTAGTCGCCCTGGGGGGTGTGACGCTCTCCCACTGCCAGGGACGAGCACCGGGGGCTGTTATTGGCCAGGTCATCCACCCCATTCAGCAGCAGGATGCCCCCCAGGCTTACTTCGGCCCCGGCGGCCAGGGCGGTCATCTCCTGTTGCAGGTGGGGCGGGATATAGGGCCAGAACCCCCGGGCCAGCCACTGCAGGAGGCCGTACAAGGGCAGAGCCCCGGCATACAGGCTGATCCGGGCCAGGTAGGTGAGGATCGCCCGGCGCAGCAGGCGGATGTCACCGCCCAGGGCCTGTCCGTGACGGCGTCCCCGCTCCTGTGGGTCGCCCCAGATTTCCAAGGTGCGCAGCACTTTTATCTATCCTTCGGAGGCGGGCCAGGGAAAGCTGCGCCGGCTCTTCGCCAGCCAAGCATGAAGCAGATTACCGGGTTGTGACCGTCATTCCGATGAGATGGTGGAGTCAGAGGGCCGCAAAATCGCCAGCTGCCCTCGATCCCGGCCGTCTCATTTAGCCAGAGTGGCCAGTTTTTTCAAATCCATCTGGTGGGCGACGTCTTTTAAGACCTGGAGATTGTCGATGCCTTTACCGTCGATTTTGACCCAGAACCGATTCGCCACGCTGATGTTCAACTCCCCATGCTTTTCCTGGGGACGATAGGTTTCCAGGGCCTTGAACCCCTGCACCTCGATGGTGTGCACGGTTTCTTCACTGCTCTCCATTTCTATTGGGGGCATCATCGTAAAGGGGATTGGTTTCCCCAGGAAATCCAAGACGACAAGTTTGAGGGTCTTATCCCCGGCTTTAAAAGAGGCCCTGGCTTCGCTCAACTTCATCTGGCCCTGTTTCATGGTGGTGCCCCGGGGCTTACCTTTCAGCTCCCAGCCGGGGATTTTAATATCCACAAAGGGCAGCAATTGTTTAAAATGGACGACTTCGGCCAGGGCCGGGAGAGCCGATCCCAAGACCAGCAATGACAAAGCGAGGCAGGTAATCAGCCTAACTCTTACCTTATCGGGTAGATTATCGGTCATTATGCCTCCTTTCCGGATGGAGATGCCTTCACTCCAGCTTATTCTATAAGGGTTCCTCAGGAACTTTCAACCAAAACCGGAGGCCCGGCCGTGCATCACCCGAAAAAGGCGGCGTGGACCAAGCCCTGACGCCCCAATTCAGGTTCGACCTGCCTCGCCTTTGATGCGGGAAAATGACCGGCAATTCCAGGACCGGTTCAGCGATAACCCGCCCATCTCAGCCACAGACCGGCGGTCAGACCCCAAATGGCGTTGTAGAACAGCACCAATAAGGGGGTAAGAGCACCCAGCTGCAGGCCCAGGACGCCTTTATGGACGTGAGGAAAGACTATGAAAAGCTGCACCAGGGTGGGGCCCAGGCTGAAGAGGAGGCCCCGGGCCGGGAATGACCAGCGGCCCATGGGCAACAGGAACAGCAGCCCCCAGAGCCCGCCCCACACTATCCGGGGGTAGAGAAAGGCCGGGGTCAGGGCCGGGGCGATGTGGACCCCCAGGGCCGCAGTGATCCCTAGCTAATCCGAAGAGCCATACCGCCAGGCTGTTCCACAGGGCCCCCCAGCAGCCGGCCGCGAAAACCAGGGAGAGATTTCTTATCATCGGATTTGTGCCCTCCTCCTTAAACAAAATATCGAGTTTGCCAAAAATTCCATTCCCTTGATGGTTTGCCAATCCCCCTCAATCCTCCGTGTGCTTAAGGGGGGGAGGAGGGGTTGAGGTGAGGTTCGCAGGTGCCATAACGGCAAAGACTTGTGCCAATCGCTTGGCGGGCGCCCGCTCAAGGCCACCGGGGTGCGGCTAACCAGCATGGGCTTCTGCTTCCCGCCTGGCCCGGTTAGGTGAAGCTCCGGATAAACTTTTTCCGGGCCCGGCCCCGCGCCATAGGCATAGATCAGATGCTGGACCTGGGGCCGCTCACTCCCGGTGTGAAAGGAGAAAGCCTTTTCTTCAATGCTGCGGTCGGCCACGGTCATCCTTTCATGCTGCCTCAGGTGCTCCATCCAGGTCTCCACGATAAAGGTTTCCAGGAAGCGCCCCGGGTTGGCCGTATCCTGGAACAAGCCCCACCGGATGGCGCCGTCCCGGCGTCTGACCACACTCAAGGCCCGCATGGCCTTGGCAAACTGGCCTGACTGCGGCGGGTCAATGAGGTACTCCATGGTTATCAACACCGGCCCGTGCTCCGGCTTGGGCTCGAGAATCAGGTGGGGTTCGGGCCAGTGGAGCGACGGGGTCAGGTCCGATTCATCGTCCAGGTTCACCCGGTAGCGGATAGCGGCCAGGAGACTCAGCCCCAGGCCCCCGGCGGACCAGAGCAGGGCCGCCTTCAGGCTCTGATGCGTGGCGACCGGCCCCCCAGATGGCGCTGCCGGCGCTGAAACCCCCGGCAAAAACGAGCATATACACCGCCAGGACCCGGGCCCGGACCCAGGCGGGGACCGCAATCTGGATGGCCACATTGCACAGGGAGACCACCACCAGCCAGGCGGCCCCACTGAAAACCATGGCCGCCACCAGAGCTGCCATGTGGGGCACCAGGGCCGTGACCGCAATCATGGCGGCGGCAATCAGGGTCACGCCGCCCAGCAGGATCTCCACGGGCAGATGGCGCTGCATCCGGGGCAACAGCCCGGCCCCGGCCACCGCCCCGGCGCCGAAGCATCCCAGCAGGATGCCGTAGTCGGCGGAGCTGCCGCCCATTTCGTAGCGTACCACCAGGGGGAGAAGGGCCCAGAGAGAGCTGCTGAAGAGGATGAAAATCCCGGTTCGCCACAGGACGGCCTGCAACCCCCGGGAATGACGCACGTAACGCAGGCCGGTGTGGATGGCGGCGACCATGCGCTCGGCGGGCAAGGCGGTGTCGGTGACCGGCCGCTGCCACCGATACAGGACAATCATCACCCCCAGAAAAGAAACCGCATTCAGCACAAAGGTGGCCCCGGCTCCGGCCCCGGCCACGATGGCCCCGCCCAGGGCCGGACCTAGGGCCCGGGCCAGGTTAAACCCGGCGCTGTTCAGGGAAATGGCCTGGGTCAGCTCCCGGCGCGGCACCAGTTCGGGTACGATCGCCTGCCAGGCGGGGGCATTCATGGCCGCGCCCAGGCCCAGCAAAAAGGTGAAACTCAACAGCACCCAGGGTGAAGCGCCCCCCAGGAAGGTCAGGGCGGCCAGGAACCCCGCGGCCACCATCATCCAGGCCTGGGTCGCCAGCAAGAGCCGCCGCCGGTCGATGATGTCGGCCAGGGCCCCGGCGGGCAGCGACAACAGGAACATGGGGAAAATGCTGGCGGCTTGCACCAGGGCCACCATGGCCGGCGAGGTGGAAAGGGACGTCATGAGCCAGGCGGCCCCCACGCTTTGCATAAAGGTGCCCATGTTGGAAACCAGGGTGGCCAGCCACAACGCCCGGAAAACCGGATGCTGCAGGGGACTCCAGGACGAGGTGGCGGCGGGGGGCGGTTTCAAGGCATGGTCGGCGCAGTTCTTATCCATGTTATGCAAAAGAGGAAAAACCGGGGTTCCCGGTCAGAGTCAACTGCTAAACGGTAATGACCTAAATATAAGCATCGATTGGGGCTTGTCATGTCGGCAAGCTTTTTGGCGGCCCCGGAGACCAAAAAGGGCGAACCGCCTCCGGCCCGGCCGTGCCCCACCGGAACCGGGACTCCTATCACGCCGCCATCAGACAGGTGGCACAGGCGTCTCGCCTGTGAGGGGTTATAGCGAAGGCTAACAGGTCTCTCCATGATGGCACCTGCTCCAAAAACCAAAATCCCCCCTCCCCCTTTGTCAAAGGGGGGAACTATAAGGAAGAGCTTTTAAAGTCACCCTGGGGAAAAGGGGGATGGAGGGGGATTTGAAAATCAGCAAGTTGGAGAAATTTATGGCAAACGCTCTCGCGTCGAAAAGGTGCTGAGAAAAACCATGGCGGTGGGGCAGGGGGCCCCCGAGAAGAGCAGACCCCCTGCGGTTGGCGTCGTATCCGGTTAGCCCAGGATGGCCTTCAGGTCTTCATCCGGGGTGCTGATGGGTTTGAGATCGAAGTTCTTCACCAGCACGTCCAGGACGTTGGGGGTGATGAACGCCGGCAGGCTCGGCCCCAGGCGGATGTCCTTGATGCCCAGGTGGAGAAGCGTCAGCAGGATGGCCACGGCCTTCTGTTCGTACCAGGAACAGATGATGGACAGGGGCAGGTCGTTGACCCCCACCCCGAAGGCGTTGGCCAGGGCCACCGCGATTTGCACCGCGGAGTAGGCATCGTTGCACTGGCCCACGTCCAGGAGCCGGGGAATGCCGCCGATATCGCCCATTTCCTTGTCAAAGAAGCGGAACTTGCCGCAGGCCAGGGTCAGGACCACACAATCCTTGGGCACCTTCTCCACGAACTCGGTAAAGTAGTTGCGGGTGGGCTTGGCGCCGTCGCAACCGCCCACCAGGAAGAAGTGGCGGATGTTCTTGTTCTTGACGGCCTCGATGACCGCTCCGGCCACGCCCAGGACGGCATTGCGGCCAAAGCCGACCATGACCGACTTGCCGTTGCTGTCCTCGCTAAAGCCCGGCAGGGCCAGGGCCTTGTCGATCACCGGCTTGAAGTTGAGGTCCGGGATGTGGGTGATGCCCGGCCAGCCCACCAGGCCCCGGGTGAACAGGTTGGGGGCGTAGATTTCCTGGGGCCGCTGGATACAGTTGGTGGTCATGACGATGGCCCCGGGGAACTGAGCGAACTCCTTGGCCTGGTTCTGCCAGGCGGTGCCGTAGTGCCCGTAGAAATGGGAATACTTTTTGAGGGCGGGGTAGCCGTGGGTGGGGAGCATCTCGCCGTGGGTGTAGACCAGGATGCCTTTGCCTTCGCTCTGCTTCAGGATCTCCTCCAGATCCAGGAGATCGTGCCCGGAGACCAGGATGGCCTTGCCTTTCTTGTGTCCCAGGGGCACCTTGGTGGGCACCGGGTGGCCGTACCGGCCGGTGTTGCCCGCATCCAGCAGTTCCATGGCCCGAAGGTTGATCTCGCCGCATTTGAGCACCAGAGGCAGGAGGTCGTTCAGGCCCAGGTCTTTAGCCGCCATGGCCGCCAGGCCCTCGTGGACGAAGGCATAGACTTTGTCGTCTTCCTGCCCCAAAATCCGGGCGTGGTCGGCATAGGCGCAGACGCCTTTGAGGCCGAACAGCAGGGTGTGCTTCAGGGCCATGAGATCGGCGTCCGCGGCGGGATAGGATTTGAGGCCCACCGCTTCGCCCTGTTTAACCAGTCCCTCTAGGGAACCTGCGGGCTTAAACGCCGCCGGACCCTCGGTAAAATCGCCCTTGCCCCCTTTGGCCATGACTGCGGCCTTGAGGCCATCCCGTAAGAATACACTTTGATTGATAAGTCTGACGAACCTCTGGGGATCGAAATCAACGTTGGTCAGGGTCGAAAACGCCGCTTCGCAGGTAAAGGCGTTGATATCCCGGTCACTGACGCCGACTTTGCGGCCTTCCACGGCCACCTGGGACAACCCCTGGAGGCTGTAAATCAATAAATCCTGCAGGGCCGCTACTTCGGCATTCTTGCCGCAGACGCCCAGCACCGTGCATCCTTCACCTTTGGCCGCTTGTTCGCACTGATAACAAAACATGGTAAACCTCCTGAATTCGGTATTTCTAAAACCCTGTGGTTGAGCTTGGCAAATTCCTTGTGACTCTTAATCTAATTCCGGCCGGGACGGGCCGCCTTGACTTAGGACAAGAATTGCCGAAATTTTCCAGGTTGCGGATATTTCTTTTCGGTGGCGATGCTTCCGGGACGCCGGGAGTGGACTGACGCACTGCAGGATATGAAGCAACCTCCCTCAAAAGGATTCACAAAATTGTTAATCATAAAAATAGGCATTCATTTTAAGAAGTCATCCCCGGGAAGATTTTTTCCCAGACCAGGCGGCTGCCGCACTATTTTCAGGTCAAAGGGACGGTTTCCCCAGGCATAAAAACCCTAGGGCGCGTCTCACGCGTCATTCTTGGTGCGTAACACGTACCCTACAAAGGGAAATTACCTCTTTGAAGTGCAGATTGGCAGTAAACCGGGAGGAGCGCCAGGCGAAACCGGGCTACAGCTCCGGTGCGGCCCGATAGCCTTATTCCAGGAATTCTTTCAGGGCCAGAAGCTCGTTCCGGATGGTCTTCAGGAGGGTCAACACCTGGTGGTCCAGGTGGGCGGCGGGCAGGGGCCGGGACGGCGCCAGGCGGTGCTGTTCGGGCTTATGGTTCATCTGGCGGCGCATGGCCGCCAGGCTCAGTTTTTCTTCTTCCCGGAGACGCTTGATCTCCATGATGAGCTGAATATCGGCGGGGCGGTAGAGGCGGTGCCGGGAGCCGCGGCGGGTGGGTTTCAGGAGCTTGCCCTGGGTTTCCCAGTACCTGAGCACATGGGTTTTGACCCCGGTGATGCGGCTCACCTCACCGATGGTGTAAAAGGCTTTGGTGGGGATATCCTCTTCCAAAGTGGTCAGTGGCCAGTGGTCAGAAAAAGATTTAAGCCTAACGGCGGGATGCGTTTCACTTTCCCGCCCTACGGAATATTAACGCAGTTCCGCCCCCAGATCTTTGGTAAGGGCCGCAACCAGGGCCTGATGATGGGAGTTCACCAGATCGTCCGTCAAAGTCCGCTCCGGGTCGCGATAAGACAGGCGGAAGGCCAGGCTCCGCTTGCCCGCCGGCACCGGGTCGCCGGAATAGACGTCAAAAAGGCGGGCTTCCACCAGCCAGGGATGGCCATACTGGTAAAGGGCCTCCTCTACCCGGGCCGCGGGGAGGCTCGCAGGCAACACCAGGGCGATGTCCCGGTAGACCGCCGGATAGCGGGGCAAGGACGTGAACCGCGGCGGGATGGAACTCTGGCACAGGGCGCTAAAATTCAGATTGAACCCGAAGATGGTCCCCTCCAAATCCAGCTTCTCGCCGATGTCCGGCCGGAGCTCCCCCAGGACCCCCAACTCCCGGCCCCCGGAAAACACCCGGGCCCCATAGCCCAGGTAATCGGGCAGGCCATCGGGAGTAAACGTCACCTCGGGGATCAGCAGGTCCTCCAATAGGGTCTCTACAACCCCCTTGAGGTCGAAGAAATTGACCGGGGCCGGGGTGGCATTCCAGGCCGCCTCCTCCCGGGAGCCGTACATCAGCCCGGTGAGCCAGTGCTCCTCGTGGGGCAGGTCTGCTCCGGCCCGGGGCGCAAAGACCTTGGAGATCTCGAACAGGCGCACCTCCAGGTTCTGCTGCAACGTGTTCCGCCGCAGGGTGTCCAGCAACCCGGGCCAGAGCGAGGTGCGCATCATGGCCTGCTCTTCGCTCAGGGGGTTGGCCAGGCGCAGCGCCGACGCCGGCTCGGTAGCGCTCAGCAGGCCCCCCAGCCGGTCCGGCTGGAAGGAATAGGTGATGACCTCGAAGAAACCCCAGGCCCTCCAGCCGCTCCCGGGCCGCGGCCAACAGGCGCACCTCGGGGCCGGGCCGGGGCGTGGCCACCACCCCCCGGGGCAGGGTCACCGGGATGGCGTCAAATCCGGCCAGGCGGGCGACCTCCTCGATGAGGTCGATCTCCCGTTCCAGGTCGCCCCGGAAGGGGGGCACCTGCAGCACCAGGTTTTCCCCATCCACGGCCAGGGCGGGGAGATGGAGACGCCGCAGCAGGTGCAGCATCTGCTCCTGGCTGAGGTCGGTGCCCAGCATCTGGTTGGTCCGGGAAACCCTCAGGTTCAGCCGGGGGTGTTGGATGGGCGCCGGATACTCGTCCAGACGCTTGGCCGCCACGACGCCAGCCCCCACCTGGCACATGAGCTGGGTGGCCCGCTCCAGGGCATGGATCACCCCGTCCGGGTCCACTCCCCGCTCGAACCGGTAGGAGGCCTCGGTGCTGAGCCCCAGGCGCTTCCCGGTCCGGCGGATGGTCCGGGGATCGAAATAGGCGCTCTCCAGCAGCACCCGGGTGGTGGCCCCGGTGACCTCCGAATCGAGCCCCCCCATGATCCCGGCCAGGGCCACGGGTCCCTCGGCATCGCAAATCAGCAGGGTCTCGTGATCAAGGTTCCGCTCGACCCCGTCCAGGGTGGTGAAAGTGCCTTCGCCGCGCTTGGGCAGGCGCACCACGATTTCGCCGCCCCGGAGGCGCTCGAAGTCGAAGGCGTGCAGGGGCTGGCCGAACTCCAGCAGCACGTAGTTGGTGACATCCACCAGGTTGTTGATGGACCGTAAGCCCGCCAGTTGGAGCCGGCGGCGCATCCAGAAGGGCGAGGGCCCCACGGTCAGCCCGCTCATGAGGCGGGCGGCATAACGGGGGCAGTGGATGGGGTCCAAAATGGTCACCCGGGCCTCGATCCCGGCCGCCGCGGTTGCCGCCACGTTGACCTCGGGATGGCGCAGGGGCGTATCCAACAACGCCGCCACTTCCCGGGCCAGACCCAGCACACTCAGGCAGTCGGCCCGGTTGGCGGTAATGGCGACTTCCAGGACCACGTCCGCCAGACCCAGGGCCTCGGCAAAGTCCCGGCCCACCGCCAGATCCTGGGAAATCTCCATCAGACCCGCATGATCGGTGGACAATCCCAGCTCATCTTCCGCCAGGAGCATGCCTTCCGAGAGGACGCCCCTGAGCTTGGCGGGCTTGAGCTTCTGGCCGCCGGCCAGGATGGCCCCGGGAGGCGCAAAGGGATAAAGCACCCCCGCCGCCACGTTGGGCGCGCCGCACACCACCCGGTAGTTCTGGCTGCCGGTGGTCACCTCCGCCACCTGCAACCGGTCCGCCTGGGGGTGGCGTTCCACGCTCAAGACTTTGCCCACCACCACCCCGGAAAATCCCGGGGTCACGTGCTCCACGGCCTCGACTTCCAGACCCGCCATGGTCAGACGATCTGCCAGGGCCTGGGCCTCGACGCTGAGGTCCACAAAATCAGCCAACCAGTTGAGAGACAATCGCATAATAGGTTAATTTAACCCCCCTGGCCGCAAAACTCAAGAACCTTGATTCCACCAAACCTGGGAGATTCACCTCAGGATCGTTTCTCAGGCTGACCGTCACGATCTGTAGGGCGGCCGTCCCCGCCGCCGGCGGGAGGTCCCAAATGAAAAGGGACCGCTTCCGGTCCCTTGCGAACCTCATCCCGCTAACCCGGATCTCAGGCCAACGTGGTTCCTATCCTGGTTGACGGGCTGATGCCTGCTTCTGGGTTATCGTCTCTTACGCCGTGGCTTTCTTGCGCCGAAAGCCCCGCTCCCCCAAGCCTTTTTCCTTGGCCAGCTTACGCCGCTGTTCGGAGTATTCTTTGCAGACCAGGGGATACTTTTTAGGGTCAAGGCTGTACCGGCGGAAATACTCGGCCGGGGCCAGTTGATGGGCTTTGCGCAGATGCGCCTTGAGGGTCCGCATCTTCTTGCCGCATTCCAGGCAGACGACATACTTCTCTTTAACAATTTCATCCAGCGGAATCGAAGGTTTCTTGAGGACTTCCGCCTCCGGTCCCGGCTCGGCAACCCCGCCGGCGGCCTCCAGCAGGCCCTCGGCGGCTTCAATAGCGGTTAAAACAGTAAAGATGCCCTTAATCTCATCTACTAATTCTTTAGGGGTGAGTTCGCTCATCGACGCGTGGGAAATTACAATCTGGGCCGTTAATTTGAGTGCCTCAGTCGCCATAACCGTCTTCCTCTCCAAATTGTTTTTAATTATTGCGTCTGGATTAATTTTTATGCAACCTTTAGAAAACGTTATATGTAGGTATCATTTCTCTTGTCAAGATATTTTTTTTCTAACGTAACTTTTTTTTATACCCTGCCAGTTTTCCCATTAATGAGTTTGTCGCAAGATGGAATTGGATAACTCAAGTTTTAGTTCCCTGAGCCGTCTTTTGTAATGCGGCGGGGTCGACGATGGTTATTTTACCCTTATCCATTTCTATTAACCCCAAACTCTTAAATCGCGACAAAGTCCGGGACAATGTTTCGCTGATAGTACCCAGATAAGCGGCCAGCTGCGTTTTGGTGGTGGGCAATTCGCAGTGCAGTCCCGCCGCGATTTCCCCATGCGTATGCTGGCATCTCTCCAATATATACCGGGCCAGCCGGGCTGATACTTCTTTCAGAGAGACGTCCTCCAGTTGCTTGGTCAGGTGAAGCATCAAGCGGCTCGAGGTGGCCAGCATGTTCCGGGCCAGGGCCGGGGAGGCGGCCAGATGCTGCAAGAACGGCCCCTTGGGAAAGAATAAGGTGTGGCTGTCCTCCAGGCTGATGGCCGTGACCGGGTAGGGGATGTCTCCGAACACCGCGGCCTCGGCAAAGGTCTCTCCCGGATCCACCAGGCGAATAATATACTCTTTACCCTCCGGGGAACTTTTGATCAGTTTTACCTGGCCGGTGATGAGCAGATAAAACCCCTCGGCTTCTTTCCCCTCCCAAAAAATGGTGGCTTGCCGGGGGAAGGTTTTCTTTACCGCCATGCGGGCCAGGGTCGAAAGGTCCGACTCGGAAATCCCGGCAAACAGATAAATGCCCCGCAAGATTTGCTGCTTGACACCCGTGTCTTCCCTAACGGTGCGGTCCATTCCGGCCCTCCCTCGAGGTCAGCTCATAACGATACAGACCACTAAATTTAGGCGGGTACGGCAACCCCCACCGAATTTCCTCACCGCGCCATTTTAGGCCGAAACCGACATTCTGACAACGAGATTCCGTGCTCAACAAGGCGCGGCCGGGAGTTCACCCCCCGGGGCCGGCGCCTCCGGTTCTTTGCAGTTGACGGGACCACCGTGCCTTGGTAGATTGCTAGCCGACAACCGCTCAGGCGAACGTGCCCGCCCGGGTTGCATTTTAGAACCGGAAGGAGTTATCCATGATCCGACCCAAGTGGACCGTGGCCATCCTGTTGATGAGCCTCGGCCTGACCTGGGGCTGCGGCTCCCAGGAGGCCAAAGACATTCGCGTCGGCGTCAACGCCGAACTGACCGGGAGCAAGCCCACGGTGGGGGATTCGTGCCAAAAGGCCGCGGAACTCCTGGTGGCCCAGGTGAACCAGGCCGGCGGCCTCATGGTGGGCGACCGGAAGTATCCCATCAAGCTGTATATCGAAGACAACGAAGACAAGGCTGAATCCGCGGCCGCCGCGGCCCAGAAGCTCATCAGCCAGAACAATGTCCTGGCGATAATCGGTCCCAACGCCTCGGGTAATGCCATCCCCGCCGCCCGGATCTGCGAAGATGCCGGCGTGATCATGATCACCCCCTGGTCCACCAACCCCAAGACCACGGAGGGAAAGAAATTTGTCTTCCGGGCCTGCTTCATCGACGATTTCCAGGGCCGGGTGATGGCCAAGTTCGCCCGGGAAAACCTCAAGGCCCAGACCGCCGCGGTGCTCTATGACGTGGCCTCGGAGTACAACAAAGGCATTGCCGAGTTCTTCAAAAAATTCTTCGAGGCGGCCGGCGGCAAGGTGGTGGCCTTCCAATCCTACACCAAGGACGACAAGGATTTCTCTTCCCAACTCACCATCATCAAGGCGGCCAATCCCGGGGTGTTGTTTCTGCCCAATTATTACAACGAAGTCCCCCTCCAGGTGCAGCAGGCCCGGCGATTGGGAATCACCTGCCCCATTATCGGCTCCGACTCCTGGGGCAGCGCCGAGCTCCTGAAACTGGGCGGGCCCGCCCTGGAAGGCTGTTATTTCAGCACCCATTATGCCCCCGACATCGCCACCCCCACCGCCCAGAAATTCATCAAGGATTATGAAGCCAAATACGGCAAGAAGCCGGACGACGTCGCCGCCCTCACTTATGACGCCGGCAACCTTTTGGCCACCGCCATTACCCAGGCCGGCTCCCTGGACCGCAAAAAGGTGCGGGACGCCCTGGCCTCGATCAAGGAATTCCAGGGCGTCACCGGCCGGATGAAGTTCCAGGGGACCGGGGACCCCGTCAAGAGCGCGGTCATCATCCAGATCAAGAACGGCAAATTCACCTACTTTGCCGAGGCGCAGCCCTAGCAGCGGGGCGGGCCGGTGGGGCGGGCCGCCCCGCCCGCCCCGGGCCCATGGTGCGTAAAACCCACCCTGCGGCAGGTGTTTCAGGGCAATACCCCAGGGGCCGCTGGTCTACCCGTAAAGACTGAAAAATGGCCTGCTTTTTTCATGGGGCGCGGTATATATTCTCTTCTTAACCGAACCGTGACCCTTGAACTTTTCAAGGAATAAGCCCATGTTCCAGCTCCTGGCCCAAAACGTCCTGAACGCCCTGCAACTGGGGAGCGTCTACGCCCTCATCGCCCTGGGCTACACCATGGTTTACGGCATCCTCACCATGATCAACTTCGCCCACGGCGACATCTTCATGGTGGGGACCTACTTAAGCCTGGCCGGGGCCGCCTTCCTGTTGGGCCTGCCGTTTCATCTGCCCATGGTGGTGGTCTTTCTGGGGGCCCTGACCTTCAGCATGCTGCTCACCGCGGTGCTGGGGGTGACCATCGAACGCCTGGCCTACCGCCCCCTGCGCCAGGCCCCCCGGGTCTCGGCGGTGATTACCGCCCTGGGCGTGGGCCTCTTCCTGGAATATCTCACCCTGGGGCTCCTGGGGCCCCAGCCCCGGCACTTCCCGACTCTCATCCCCATGACCCGCTGGGAGGTGGCCGGCCTCACCGTCACCCCCCTCCAGGTGCTCATCGTGGTCATGGCCGGGGTGCTCATGGTTCTCCTGGACCTCCTGGTGCGCCGGACCCTCCTGGGCATGGCCATGCGGGCTATTTCCTACAACCGGCCCATCGTCCCCCTCATGGGGGTGCCGGTGGACCACGTCATTTCCCTGACCTTTGCCATCGGCTCCGCCATCGCCGCGGCCGGGGGCCTCCTCTACGGCCTGGCCTACCCGGTCCTGGACCCCCTGATGGGGGTGCGCATCGGCTGGTGGGCCTTCATCGCCGCGGTGGTGGGAGGGATCGGCAATATCCGGGGGGCCATGCTGGGGGGCTTTATCCTGGGCGCGGTGGAGGTCTTTACCCCCCTGGTGCTGCCCTCATCCACCTACCGGGACTTCGTGGCCTTCTCCCTGCTCCTGGTGCTGCTGATCTTCAAACCCACCGGCCTCCTGGGCCGGCCGGTGTTTGAGCGGGTGTGAAACCAGCCATCAGCTAGGAGCTGTGAGCAGTCAGCTTTTCATAAACCCGGGTTGCAAAGGTTTTGGTGGCACAGGCGTCTCGCCTGGGCATAAGCAGCCAACGGCGGGTAGCACCCGCCTGGATATCTGACCTGGCTGGTTCCCAAGCTCCCGCTTGGGAACCAGCAACAAAGTTGACCTGGGGCCTGCCGTGCACGCCGACTTGCGGCGGCCACAGGCCGCCCTCTATCCGAAATGGAAATTTCTGATTCCCGAAAAAAACGACTTATCTGGTCGGGCGCCGCCCTCATTCTGGCCCTGGCCTGGGGTTTGCCCGCCTCCGGGGCCCTTAACCCCTATGTGGTCCAGATCCTCATGTACGTGGGGATCAACATGATCCTGACCCTCTCCCTCAATCTGGTGAACGGCTACATGGGCGAATTCTCCGTGGGCCACGCCGGGTTCATGGGCATCGGCGCCTACGTGGCCTCGGTGCTCACCGTGGCGGTGCTGCCCCGGGCCTGGGCCGCGGCGGCCTTCCCCGCGGTCCTGATCTGCGGCGGCGCCGCCGCGGCCGCGGCCGGCCTCATTGTCGCCTACCCCTCTTTCCGCACCCGGGGGGATTACCTGGCCATCGTCACCCTCGCCTTCAACATGATCGTCAAGAGCGTCCTCGAGAATATCTCCTGGCTGGGGGGGCCCCGGGGCTACCTGGGCATGCCCCGCCTCACCACGCTGTTCTGGGTGGCCGCCTGGGTGATCCTGACCCTGTTGATCCTGCGCAACCTGGTGTACTCCAACTTCGGCCGGGGGATCACTGCCATCCGGGAAGACGAAGTGGCCGCCAACCTCACCTCCGTGGATACCCGGCGCCTCAAGCTCTACGCCTTCCTCATTTCCGCCTTTTTCGCCGGGGTGGCCGGGGGGTTGTACGCCCACCTGCTCCAGTTCATCAACCCCCGGAGCTTTTCCATCCTGAAATCCACCGACATGCTGGTCATGGTCTACCTGGGGGGCGTGGGCAGCCTCACCGGCTCGCTCCTGGGGGCCACCATCTTCACCGTGCTCCTGGAACTGCTCCGGCCTCTGGGCATTTGGCGCTGGGTGTTGGGGCCGCTGATGCTGGTCGTGCTCATGATCTTCCGGCCCCAGGGGCTCATGGGCTTTAAAGAGGCCCGGTTATTTAAACCGAAATTGCCCCAGCCCGGGGGCGGCAGCCCGACCCCTCCGGCCCCGGCGGCAGCCGCCAGCCCGGGGCGGGGCCATTGACCGGCGTCATGCAACCACTTTTGACCATCACCGACCTGTCCCACAGCTTCGGCGGCCTCAAGGCCCTGACCCATTTTTCCCTGGAGATTTTTCCCGGCGAGCTGGTGGGGCTCATCGGGCCCAACGGCGCCGGCAAGACCACCGTGTTCAATCTCATCACCGGGGTCTTTCACATCAGCGCCGGCCGGATAGTCTTCCGGGGCGAGGACATCAGCGACTGGCGCAGCCACCGCATCACCGCCGCCGGGATTGCCCGGACCTTTCAGAATATCCGCCTGTTCAAGGATCTCAGCGTCCTGGACAACGTCCGCCTGGGGGCCTCGGCCCAACACGGCTACAGCTTGATGGATGCCCTGCGGCGCAGCCGGCGGTTCACGGCCTCCGAGCAGGAGGTGACCCGCCAGGCCTTTGAACTGCTGGAGCGGTTTCACCTCACCCACTATGCCCACACCCCGGCCCGTCATCTGCCTTACGGGGAGCAGCGCCGGATCGAGATGGCCCGGGCCCTGATCAGCCGGCCCCAGCTCCTCCTCCTGGACGAGCCCGCCGCGGGCATGAACCAATCCGAGACCGAGGACCTGATCCGGCGCATCCGCCAACTCCAGGAAGAATTCGCCCTGACCATCCTGCTGATCGAGCACCAGATGCGGGTGGTGGTGAATCTCTGTCAGCGCCTCACGGTCCTGGATTTCGGCCAGACCATCGCCGCCGGCTCCCCCCGGGAAATCCAGCGCCACCCCAAGGTATTGCAGGCCTACCTGGGCAAAGACGGCAGCCTGGGGAGCGGTGCCCCGGAGCCGGAAGGGGAGACCCCATGAACGATGACCGGACCCCCCTCCTGGCGGTGGAAGATGTCTGGGTGTCCTATGACCGCATCGACGCGGTCCGGGGGGTCTCCTTCGACGTGCACGTCGGTGAGATCGTCACCCTCATCGGGGCCAATGGCGCGGGCAAGTCAACGATTTTGCAGGCCATATCGGGGATGCTGCCGGTGGCTAAAGGCCGGGTGGTCCTGGAAGGCCTCGACCTCCTCAAGGTGCCGGCCCACCTCCGGGTGGCCCGGGGCATCGCCCATGTCCCGGAGGGCCGGGGCATCTTCGGCAACCTGACGGTCCTGGAAAATCTACGCCTGGCGACCTACCGGCGCCGGGACGGCGAGATCGAGGGGGATCTGGAGGAGGTCTTCCGGCTGTTCCCCCGGTTGGCGGAGCGGCGGCGGCAGTGGGGCAATACCCTGTCCGGCGGCGAACAGCAGATGCTGGCGGTGGCCCGGGCCTTGATGAGCCGGGCCCGGTTGCTGCTCCTGGACGAACCCTCCATGGGCCTGGCCCCCCTGCTGGTCCAGGAGATCTTCCGGGTGATTCAGCGCATCAATCAGCAGGGCACCGCCATCCTGCTGGTGGAGCAAAACGCCCACCTGGCCCTGGAAGTGGCGCACCGCGCCTGATATTCTGGAGACCGGGGAGGTTGCCCTTTCAGGCCCGGCCTCGGAACTGCGGTATCATCCCCGGGTCCTCACGGCCTACCTGGGAGGGGAGTAGACGAGAATATCGAGACTTATATAATGGTCGGGGAGATTAATTTCTGTCCGTAGGGGCGACCCGGTGGGTCGCCCTGATCAGAAAAGCAGGGGGACAATCAAGTCAGTCATCAACATGCCTTGCCGGTCTTCCGTTCCGTAATATCTTGGATAAACCCCTCGTAGTAGCTGATGGCGCCGGTGTCGTCCCGCACCGCCCGGGCGTTTACCGCCACCCAGAAGGTGGTGCCGTCCCGGCGGTACACCTGGTACTCCCGGTCCCGGATGACCCCGGACTCTTCCAGTTCGCGCCGGAAGGCAAACCGTTGCTCCGGGTCCACAAAGATCTGGTGGCCCATGTCGGCAATGCCGGCGACCATCGCCTCCGGGGCATCGTAGCCGTGCATGCGGGCCAGGGCCGGGTTGACGCTGAGCAGACGGCCAGCGGGGGTGCTTTGGAAAATGCCGATCACGGCGTTTTCATAGATGCTGCGATATTTGGCTTCGGCCTCCTGCAAGGCCTGCTCCGTCAATTTGTGGGCGGTGACATCCTGAATCATGGCCATCTTGGACATACTGCCGTCGGGATGCCGGATCGGGGTGTTGACTACGTAGTACCAGTGGTGGTCTTTGGGGCTTTGCACCTCCCAGCGCACCGTCTCTCCCCGGAAGACCCGGTCATTGACGCACCAGGGACAGACGTTGCTCTGATCATGCAGCACCCGGTAGCATTTCTGGCCCAGGGGATAAGACCCTGTGCGCTCGATGAAGCGCTGGTTCATGAATTCGACTTCGTAGTTTTCCGAGCAAATATAGATGTGGCCGTCGAAGGCTTCGATCATGGCCTCGTATTGGGCCCACAAATCCCGCCAGGCCTCGGAGGACCGGTGAGAACGGGATTCGGTCTTCTTCAGGGCCGCCACCTGTTGGCGCAGCGCCGCTAATTCCTTAATGAGGTCGGCTTTGTCCCGGTCTTCGTCTTTCATCGGCTGCCCTGCAGAAGTACGGCTGATTTACCTTGAGCTACTATTTATAATTTATTGTAATTATATCAAAAGCGCAGGGATCGTGCCATGGGTACCGGGGACCGCTCCTGGAGCGGCGCGGGTCCAGGGGAGGAAAACCGGGGCTGGTCACTTCACCCTGACGTCACCGTCCGGGCAGACGTTTTCAACCCATCAGTCTTGGGTAATTTTTTCGATGTGGAAGACCTGGAGGTAATACCCCGGGCCCAGGCGGGCGAGTTCGCCGTAGAGCATGACCGGGTCCAGGCGGTTGAGCTTGTACTCCTCGGCCTGCTCGGGTGTCACGGCGGCCAGGTCATAGTAGCCGGTGAGGTCAGCCGTATCATAGGTGGAGAACCATTGCAGCTGGTACCACCTGACGGGATACCGGAGGAGGGTGAGGTAATTCCGGACCATGGCCGGGTCATAATTGAGATATTGCCAGAAATACGCCTGCACCCGAACCTTTTGGCCGGCCTGCAGACCGGCTGGACCCGGGGCCAGGAGGTCCCGGTAGGTTATGGGAGTGTAGGCCTGGGGCTCAAAGGCCACCGGGTGCGGCCGGATTTCGCCGCAGGCGGTAAACCCCAACAGGCCGCACAGGAGCATGATCCCCAGCCAGCCGGACAGCCCGGAGGGCCGGAGGCGCCGGTCAGGTAATCGGTTCATGGGAGTTGCCTTATTCACCGTCTGGCCCATAATAGAGGAAATGGCTTGCAATGAGGAGATGTTGTTATGGCCTGTCCCATTATAATTCGCCGTCACGAAGGGCTCCAGTCCTACCTGGTGCTGGATGACAACCCCCGGGAGTTACTGCGCCATGTGGGTTTTGCCGACCAATTTTCCGTCCGGCCCTGGCAGGGGGCCCTGGACCCCCAGGACGCCCTGGAAGAATGGGCCGAAATGCTGGCGGAAGACCCGGACAACTATCTAGTCACCGATGCCGACCATCGGGACTACTGCCTGGAACGCTCCTGTTGGGACGCCTGCAAAATGTGGCCTGAACGCTAGCTGCGAACCTCTCAGATTCATCCAGCCTCACTCCGCCATCAGGCAGACGTGGGCCAGCACCTTGGCGTCCCCCAGGAGATGGCTCAGGAAACAAAACTCGTTGGGCTGGTGGGCGCAGTCGTTGGCGGTCATCCAGACCGCCGCGGGCAACCCTGCCTGCCGAAAGGGGGCGGCCACGGTACCGCCGCCGATCCCCTGGGGGAAAGCCTCCCGGCCGTACACCTGCCGGATGGCCTGCTGCAGGGCTTTGACCACCGGGGCCTCCGCCGCGGTGGGCAGCGCGCAGGCCAGGGTCTGCACCGTTTCCACCTCCACGGTGACCCCGAATTTTCCGGCCGCCTCCACGGCCATGGCCCGGACCCGCTCGGTGACCTGGGCCAGGTCGTAGTCCGGCAACACCCGGCAATCCAGGTAGAAGACGTTTTTCCCCGGGATGGTGTTGATGTTGGGCACGTTGGCCTCTTTCCGGGTGGGTTCGAAGGTGCTCATGGGAGGCCGGAACAGCGGGTTGTGCCGGGGGAACTCCCGTGGCAGGTCATCCAGGGCCACGATGACGTGGCCCGTCGCCCTCAGGGTGTTTTTGGCCTTGTGGGGCCGGGAGGCGTGGCCCTGCTGCCCCAGGAGCGTCACCTTGAGCCAGAGGATGCTCTTTTCCGCCACTTCGATCATGGTGCCGTCATTGCTGCCGGCATCGGGCACGATGATCAAGTCCTGGGGGGAGAAAAGCTCGGAGTGCTCCCGCAACAGGTAGGCCAGACCTTTGTCGTTGCCAGTTTCTTCGTCCGCCACCAGGGCCAGGGCCAGGGTGCGCTCCGGGGTGATCCCCAAATCCAGGAAGGCCCTTACGGCCATGAGGGACATGACGATGCCGTGATGGTCGTCCTCCGTGCCCCGTCCGTAGAGGCGGTCGCCCTCCACCCTGAGGGTAAAGGGGTCGGACTCCCAGAGGCTGACATCTCCCGGGGGCACCACGTCCATATGGCTCAGGACCCAGACCTTTTCCGGCCTTTTGCCGGGCAGGTAGGCCACCAGGTTGGGCCGGACGCCGCCCGGTACCCGATCATCCGGGGCCGGATAGTCCCGCACTTCAAGCCCCCAACTCTTCAGCACCTCCGTCAGGAAGGCGGCTTTGTCGGCTTCTCCCACCCCCCCCACTTCCGGCCCCAGCGCCACCCGGGACACCATCTGCCGCTGCAACTCGATCACCTGTTCCGGATAGGTGTCCAGGCGCTCGCCCACCAGCCGGAACTTCTCAGTCTGCGTCATCATTCAACCTGCCTATATCGGTTCGGTCGGTGGCACAGGCTTTCCAGCCTGGGCACCCCGTACCGGCAAGATGCCGGCGCCACCTTAAAGAGTAGGTGCCGCGGGCCTCTTGGCCCATCGTGGGTTCGGAAGGCCGCTCAGCCGAGGAAAAACGAGGTCTGGGCTGCCGGATCAAGACTGCTCAAACCAGAAAAATCACCGTCCGGTTAAGCCGGGCTTTTCCTTCCTGGCGCCATCATATATAATTTTGGTGCCGGAAGACAAGAAGAGTTTAGCTGGCCCCCCAGTACCCGGTCTTGGCATCGAGGCCCGGCGCCTTGGGCCCCGGCACGATTAGTCCGTCAACCGCTCATGTTATCTAAAATAAATATACGCATCCGTATGGAGGTTTTATGAAGATCAAACGCATCGCTCATCTGGGAATCGCCGTAAAGGATCTGGACCCCCCTAAAAAACTCTACACCGAAAACCTCGGACTTACGCTCGGGGGCGAAGAGGTGGTGGAGGCCCAAAAGGTCAAGGTGAGCTTCATTAAAGTTGGGGAGTCCAACCTGGAATTGCTGCTGCCCACCCAACCCGACAGCGCCGTGGCCAAGTTCCTGGACAACAAGGGAGAGGGCTTCCACCACCTGGCCCTGGAGGTGGAGGATATCCACGCCGCGGTGGCGGAGTTGAAAGCTGCGGGCGTCAAACTCATCGATGAAAAACCCCGGGAGGGGGCCCACGGCACCCTGGTGGCCTTTATCCACCCCAAGGCCACCTTCGGCCTCCTGGTGGAACTGTGCCAGTATCCTGACTGAGGCTCAACCTCCATGGGGATAAGTAAGGCGGCCCTGGTGCCCCAGGTCCAGGTCAATCTCCCTTTTCCGTATTTGCAGGCCGGGTACCTCGAGAAGTTTTTGCGTCGGGGTCTCAATCCGGAAATTGGCCTGGACGCCCATAGCCTGGGACATTACCGCCCCGGGGACTTTCGCCGGGCGGCCCGGGTGTTTCACGGGGCCGGGCGCCGCATCACCATCCACGGCCCCTTTCAAGACCTGGCCCCGGGGGCCCTGGACGATGGCGTCCTGGCCGCGTCGCGCCGGCGTTTGCGCCAGGCCTTCCGCTATCTGCCGGTGTTCCGGCCGGTGTCGGTGGTCTGCCACCTGGGCTATGAAGCCCGGCATTATGGCGGGGACCAGGAGCGCTGGCTGGCCCGGAGCGCCGCTACCTGGAAGGAGTTGGCCGCCCTGGCGGCCCCTCACGGCGTGACGGTGATGCTGGAAAATATCCACGAAACCGAGCCGGAACTCTTCCTGGAAGTCCTGGGCCGGGTGGGGGCCGCCAACCTCCAGGTGTGCTTTGACCTGGGGCACCTCCTGGCCTTCAGCACCGGGGATTTTCCCCGGTGGCTCGACACCCTGGCCCCGGTCATCGGGCAGTTGCACCTCCACGACAACCACGGGGACCACGACAGCCACCTGGCCCTGGGGACCGGCCGGGTCCCCCTCCAAGAAACTCTCGACACCCTGGCCCGCCGGGGGCGCCGGCCCCTCATTACCCTGGAACCCCACCAGGAAGGCAGCCTGGACCCCTCCCTGGACTATCTGGCCGGCATCTGGCCCTGGGACTAGTGCTCTGCTGCATAAGTAAGGTGACCTGGAAAACGGGATTTTTGCCCCCCTGTTTCAAAGGGGGACTAACCCGGCCAAGTCCGGGGGTTCAAGCCAACATCTCTGTCCATCTGGTCGATGCTCCACCAGGAAAGCCGGTGGTGCCGCCCCGCCGCCCCTGTCCATCCGCCGCCGCCCGCACCTTATTGCTTTACAGCCGGAAGGCGAAGGGATAAAATAACCCTGTTTATATAACGTGGTCTATATACTGGAAAACTTTCCCGCCGTCCGAAACGGCTCACGTTGCGGTGGGGAAGTGCCGATATACTATCAATAAGGGCAATGTTAGCTCTATGAAACGCCTGGCTATTCTCGGTTCCACCGGCTCCATCGGCCAAAGCACCCTGGCGGTGGTGGCTGAGCACTCCGGTGAGTTTGTGGTGACGGGATTGGCCGCCGGCCAAAACGTCAAGGTCCTGGCCGAACAGATCCGTCAGTTTTGCCCGGCCCGGGTGTCGGTGCAGGATGAGACGGTAGCCGCCGCTTTGCGGGAGCTGCTGCCCCGGGAAGGGACCCCCGAAATCCTTTGGGGACCGGCCGGAGTCCGGGAGGTGGCAGTGGCCTCCGGGGCCGACCTGGTGGTCTCCGCCATGGTGGGGGCGGTGGGTCTGGAACCCACCCTGGCCGCCATTCGCGCCGGCCTGCCGGTGGCCCTGGCCAATAAAGAAACCCTGGTGGCCGCCGGTTCCCTGGTAATGGCCGCGGCCCGGGAACGGGGCGTACCCATCATCCCGGTGGACAGCGAACACAGCGCCATTTTTCAGTCCCTGCACGGCCAGCGCCCCGAGGATGTCCAGCATCTCTGGCTGACCGCCTCCGGTGGGCCGTTTCGCACCTGGGACCTCGAGCGCCTGCGCGGCGCCACCGCGGCCCAGGCCCTGAAACATCCCAACTGGAGCATGGGGCCCAAGATCACCATTGACAGCGCCACCATGATGAACAAGGCCCTTGAGGTTATCGAGGCCTCGGTCCTCTTCGGCCTCCCCGTGGACCAGGTGGGGGTTTACATCCATCCCCAGAGTATCATCCATTCCCTGGTGGAGTTTGTCGACGGCTCGGTGATCGCCCAGTTGGGGGTGCCGGACATGCGCCTGCCCATCGCCTATGCCCTGACCTATCCCCAGCGCCGGCCCCTGAACTCGCCGCGCCTCGACCTGTGCCAGGTGGGCCGGCTTACCTTCGAGGCCCCCGATATGACCCGTTTTCCCGGGTTGGCCCTGGGATATGCCGCGGCCCGGGCCGGGGGCACCATGCCCGCAGTCCTCAATGCCGCCAACGAAATGGCGGTGGCGGCCTTCCTGGGCGGCCGCCTCGGTTTTATGGATATCCCCAAAACCGTGGAGGCCACCATGGCGGCCCACCAACCTCAGCCTCTCGAGAGCTTGGAGCAGGTCCTGGCCGTCAACCGCTGGGCCCGGGATTTTGCCCAGGGTTTGATCAACCGGGGGGGAGTGTGCCTCTCGGGCCTCCCAGGTCCCGGACCGACATGCTGAGGGTTTTTCCCACAGGAGCATACAGACTTTTATGATAACCGTGTTGGCAACCATTATTGTTCTGGGGGTCCTGGTCTTCGTCCATGAATTTGGCCATTTCCTCACGGCGAAACTCTTCGGGGTGCGGGTAGACGCCTTCTCCCTGGGTTTCCCGCCTAAGGTGCTCCACAAGAAGATCGGGGATACGGATTACCGCCTTTCCGTGATTCCCCTGGGAGGCTATGTCAAGCTTTTTGGGGAAAACCCCAAGGACGAAGTGCCCCCCGAGCTGGAGTCGGTGTCATTTTCCCATCAGCCGCTCTGGCGGCGGTTTTTGATTGTCCTGGCGGGGCCGGCCTTCAACCTGCTGTTCTCGGTCCTGGCCCTCTTCCTGGTCTTTGCTTTTTCCGGCATCCCCTATCTCACCACCGAAATCGGCGGGGTGAAACCGGATTCCCCCGCGGCCCACGCCGGCCTGAAACCCGGCGACCAGATTTTGTCGGTGGGCGGCCAACCGGTGAGCCGCTGGGAAAACCTCTCTTTAAAAATCCGCCAGGGAGGGGAACAGCCCCTGACCCTGTCGGTACGGCGGGGAGATCGGGACTTCCAGGTCCAGGTGACCCCTCAACGCATGGAGACCGCCGACATCTTTGGGGGAAAAGTCTCTGCCTTGATTATCGGCGTCACTGCCTCGAATTCTCCGGCCGTCGAGAAAGTCGGTCCCATCCGGGCCCTGAACCGAGGCGTGGTTTACACCGGCCGCCTTACCTGGCTGACCGTGGAGAGCCTCTATAAACTGCTGGCCCGGCAGGTGCCGCTGAAGAGCATCGGCGGCCCCATCCTCATCGCCCAGGTGGCGGGCCAACAGGCGGAGTTGGGGGTGACCTACCTGGTGCAGTTTATGGCGGCCCTGAGCGTCAATCTCTTCCTGCTCAACCTCCTGCCCATCCCCGTCCTGGATGGCGGCCACCTGTTTTTCTTCACGTTAGAGGCGATCCGGGGCAAGGCGGTGCCCCTGAAGCACCGGGAGATGGCCCAGGGATTGGGCCTGATGTTGCTCCTGGCTCTGATGATTCTGGTCTTCTACCAGGATATTTTGCGCCTGGTGCAGACCCAGTATTGAGAAAGTCTGCCGTTTTCGGTGAGCCGGAAAGCCTTTTGGAAAAATCTTCTCTTTTGACCCCCAAGGTAATCAGGCTCAAAAAAGCCCGCGGCGGCACCGGCTTTCCAGCCAGTGCCGCCGTGCGCTGACGCCGTGATTCAATGGGGAAGTGATTGTTAAAAGAGGCTCTTTATTAACGGAAAACGGCAAACGGCAAACGGAAAACCATCTCAGCCCATGCTTCTCTTAGCCCTGGATACCGCTACCGAAAAAGGCAGCCTGGCCCTGGTGGCGGAAGACCGGGTGCTGCGGGAATATTCCCTGGACAGCCATAACGCCTGCCTTACCTGCCTGATGCCCGGAGTGGCCGCCATCCTGAAAAAGAGCGGCAAGGAAGCGGCGGACCTCACCGCCGTGGCCGTGAGCACCGGCCCCGGCAACTTTACGGGGCTGCGCATCGGCCTGGCCACCGCCAAGACCCTGGCCTGGTCCCTCAATTGCCCGTTGGTGCCCGTACCCACCATGGAAGTGCTGGCGGCCCGGTTCCCCTTTTCCCCTGACCCCATCGGCGTGCTCATGGACGCCAAGCGCGGCGAGGTCTTCTGGGGGCTGTTCCGCTGCCCGGAAGATCGGCCCCAGGTGCTGGAAGGGCCGCTGCGGCTGCCGGTTGCGGAACTCCCGGCCCGGCTGCGCCCGCCGCTCCTGCTCACCGGCCCCGGCCTCGACGCCCACCGGGAGACCCTGGCCCGGCTGCTGCCTCGGAGATTGCCTGGGCTCCGCCGGAGATGCGCCTGCCCCGGGCCTCGACCCTGGCCCACCTGGCCCGCCACCGCCTCAAGCTCGGCCTCACCGCCAACCCCGCCCAACTGGTCCCCACCTACCTGCGCCCGGCCCTGTGATCAAAGGGTAATGGTCAAGATTTGACCAAATAACCTCTTCATCAAAACATCATCTTATCGGACCCAAAAGGGTTTCGGATCTCCCCCCACCAAAGGTCAATTTCGCTATTTAGATCATATCGCGATTTCTTGAAGTTTTTGGGAAGTTTCGGTTTTGGCAAGGTATATTCAATTTACAACATTAAATTAAGAAGTAAGATGGTAACCGAATTTTTATCCTCTTTGTTGAAGCCCGATTCTTGGCCAGACCTGCCTTTACGCACCGATGCTAAAACCCGTCACCGCGCTAAGATATTCCTTAAAAATTATTTTTAGGCTAAATTAATCATCAAGAAAAGAGGGTCAGGCGCTGCGAGGTAAGACGCGTAATGCCGGCTGACAAAGCTGGGGAGGCAGGATGGTTAGACTGGTCATAAAACGGCAAAAGGGAAAACAGGAGGTTTTCGACCTTTCGGAGAAAGTGACAACGATCGGGAGGAATGATCCTGCGAAAGGGGTTTTCAATGATATCAACCTGGCTGATTCCACCGTATCCCGTTTCCATGCCAGGATTTCCCTCGAGGGCAACTCGTACTACATCGAAGACCTGGGGAGCGCCAATGGCATCGTGGTCAATGGCCAGGCCATTACCAAAACGAAACTGGCTCATGGAGACAACATTTCAATCGGCAAGAATACTTTGCTCTTCGAATGCCAGGAATCCGTAACGGTTAATCCCCTGGATTTCATTATCCACGACAAGCAACTGAATTATCATCGGACGGTGGATTCCAACTACATTATCCTCGAACGCCTCAGCGAAATGCTCACCAGTGAAACCAGCCCCCCTGATTTCTTACAGGCAGTCATGAAATTGGTCACGGAAAGCATCCGGGCCGCCAGGGGTGTCTTGATGCTCACCGACTCCTCGGGCAAACCCGGGCAGATCGTCACTATCGGCAAAGATGTCTTGTTCAGTGAGGAAGTGGTGCGGCAGGTGATCCACAACCGAAAATCCCTTCTAGTGGGCTACGACCTGGATGCTTCCAAGACCATGGTTTTGCGTGGCGTCCAGTCGGCTATCTGCGCCCCCTTGCTCAAGGATCAACAGGTTTTGGGGGTTATTTACCTGGAAGATCCGATGCCCGGCAAGTTTAGCGATGGAGACCTGATCCTCCTGACCCTGTTTGCCAACCAGGTGGCTACGGGCATAGAAAAAGTCTCCCTCAATGAAAAGCTGCACCGGGAATGCATGCTGCGGAGCAACCTGGAGCGGTTTCTGTCCCCCCGGGTGGTGGAATTGGTAACCCGGGACTGCATCGATACGGGGGATATTCTGCTCAAGTCGGAAAGGATCAATGCCACCATATTGTTTAGCGATATCCAAGGCTTTACCCTTTTGAGCGAAAAGCTGGACCCCCAGGAGATTGCCGATCTGTTAACCGCGTATTTTACCCTCATGACCGAAGCCGTTTTTCATGGCGACGGAACGTTGGACAAATTCATGGGAGACGGCCTGCTGGCCATATTCGGAGCGCCTTTCTCTTACCCCGATCATCCCTTCCGGGCCGTCCGGGCCGGGCTGGAAATGCTGGAGTTACAAAAGCAGTTCGTGAGCAACCTACCGGAAAGGCAGAGATTTACCATCCGGGTCGGGATCAATACGGGGGAAATCGTGGCAGGATATATGGGGTCTCCCCGGAGAATGGAGTATACCACGTTAGGCGCCGCGGTGAATATCGCCAATCGCCTGCAGACCATGGCAGATCCGGGGACTATCTATCTGGGAAGGGATACCTACCAGGCGATCAAGGAACAATATCCGGCGGAATTTGTGCGCCGGATGGAGACCCCTAAGGGCAAGCAGGAGATCGAGGTTTACCGGCTGCGTCCGGATCAAAACTGAACATTGCCCCGGTCCATTCTTGGAGGCAAAGGTTTCCGCGTGCCCTGCCCCCTGGGCCTCACGGTCTCGGCTACTGCATCTTTCCCGCCCCGGTCCAACCTGGGAGGCAGAGGTTTGCGGGGAGCCTCGGGCAGCGCCGGCCTCGGGGCAGCCTCGAGTATTTGGCGGGGGGTGGGCTCGGATTCCGGTCTCCTTTTTCTCACCGTCTTAGCTACTGCTTCTCTGATGACTCTTACCTTGCTGTAGTCCGTCGGCACCGTCAGGCCCATGGCTTTGACGACTTTGATGATTTGAGCCTTCTGACTTGCCCGCTTAACATGACCGGAAATTACCACTCCCTTCCCTTCAGACACCTGCACCTCCAAATCGGAGAAACCATGGCTCGCCAGGCTGTCTTTGATGGCTTTCCGCAGTTCATCCGGTGAGGGCTCCTTGGGCTTTGGAGGTTCCACCTTTTTCTCCGGTGGGGGAACGGCTGCCGCGGTTACCGGCTTTTCTCGGTCAGGTTGTGTGGTGGCTCCTTTTGGCGATTCCGCCGGCAGTGATGCTTTGGGCCTGGGGCTTACCGCTGGCGTGGCGGGAGGAGCTACCGATGTCGTGGCCTTGGCTTGCGGGAAAACCTCGGGCTTGGGAGTGCTGGGATAGGTAAAAAAATGGGCCCGAAACAGGATCACCAGGGCAATCAGAGGCAGGAGAGCCAGGGGCAGAAAAATAAGCTTTGACCGGGAAGACCGTCCGGTTTGCCTGGCTGGAGAAATGACCGGCTGTTCCGCGACTGGCCTGGCCGCAGGTTTGGGGCGTTGTGACTTCCTGGTCGGCGAGGTCGAAAGCGCGGCCGGCTCCGGGGCTGCTTCATCCTCCGGCTCCGCCAGCGGCGGCGCCACGGCCTCCGCCATTTCCGCTTCTTCCGGGGAAGCCGCGGCCTCTTCAACCTCCGCCTCAGACGGCGGCGGCCCCAGCGGCTCTTCCATCGGTGGAGGAACCGGCTCGGCCAAGACTTCCTCGACCTCGGCCGGGCTCGGCTCCGGGGCTGCTTCATCCTCCGGCTCCGCCAGCGGCGGCGCCAGGGCCTCCGCCATTTCCGCTTCTTCCGGGGAAGCCGCGGCCTCTTCAACCTCCGCCTCAGACGGCGGCGGCCCCAGCGGCTCTTCCAGCGGTGGAGGAACCGGCTCAGCCAAGACTTCCTCGACCTCGGCCGGGCTCGGCTCCGGGGCTGCTTCATCCTCCGGCTCCGGCCAGCGGCGGCGCCACGGCCTCCGCCATTTCCGCTTCTTCCGGGGAAGCCGCGGCCTCTTCAACCTCCGCCTCAGACGGCGGCGGCCCCAGCGGCTCTTCCAGCGGTGGAGGAACCGGCTCGGCCAAGACTTCCTCGACCTCGGCCGGGCTCGGCTCCGGGGCTGCTTCATCCTCCGGCTCCGCCAGCGGCGGCGCCACGGCCTCCGCCATTTCCGCTTCTTCCGGGGAAGCCGCGGCCTCTTCAACCTCCGCCTCAGACGGCGGCGGCCCCAGCGGCTCTTCCAGCGGTGGAGGAACCGGCTCAGCCAAGACTTCCTCGACCTCGGCCGGGCTCGGCTCCGGGGCTGCTTGATCCTCCGGCTCCGCCAGCGGCGGCGCCACGGCCTCAGCCATTTCCGCTTCTTCCGGGGAAGCCGCGGCCTCTTCAACCTCCGCCTCAGACGGCGGCGGCCCCAGCGGCTCTTCCATCGGTGGAGGAACCGGCTCAGCCAAGACTTCCTCGACCTCGGCCGGGCTCGGCTCCGGGGCTGCTTCGCTCTCCGGCTCCGGCCGCGGCGGCGCCACGGCCTCAGCCATTTCCGCTTCTTCCGGGGAAGCCGTGCCCTCTTCAACCTCCGCCTCAGACGGCGGCGGCCCCAGCGGCTCTTCCATCGGTGGAGGAACCGGCTCGGCCAAGACTTCCTCGACCTCGGCCGGGCTCGGCTCCGGGGCTGCTTCATCCTCCGGCTCTGGCCGCGGCGGCGCCGGCTCCGGCTTGGCCTTCAGGACCAGGGTGGATTTGTCCAGGGCCCTGCCCTTCACGATAGTGGCCAAATGGTCCCGGCCCACTGCCGCTTCCAGGGCCCGGAGGAATTCTTTGGCGCTGGGAAACCTCGCCTCCGGCTCTTTGGCCAGGGCCTTGAAAATTACCTCCTCCAGTTCTGGGGAGATGTCCGGGTAGCCGAATGACAGGAGGGAGGGAGGGGAATGATTGATCTGGGCGACCCTGACTTCGAAATCACTCTTGCTGTCAAAGGGGAGGCGGCCGGTGATCATTTCGAACAGGGTTATGCCCAGGGCATAGATGTCGGTACGAAACGTCAGCTCCTGGCCTAATATCTGTTCCGGTGCCATGTAATGGGGAGTGCCCAGGATGTGTCCGGTCTTCGTCAGGCGACCGGTTGCCTCAATATTAAGGGCGATGCCAAAATCCATAATCTTGACATGGCCCTCGGAGGTAAAGGCGATGTTGCCGGGCTTGATGTCCCGATGGATCATCCCCTTGGAATGAGCGTATTCTAAGGCATCCAGTATCTTCCGGAAGATCGGCAGCGCCTCCGGGGCAACGATCCTGCCTTCCCGGTTAATCCGGCTCTCCAACGTTTCGCCGTCGATAAACTCCAGTACCAAAAAGGCCTGTTCATCTTCCACCAGGAAGGAATAGACCATGGTGATGTTGGCATGCATCAATTGCGCCTGGTTTCGGGCCTCGAAACGAAACCTCTCCAAGATCTCCGGGTCCTGGACCAGATAAGGCGCCAGAACTTTTAAGGCTACCAGCCTCCCCAAGGCCAGGTCCTCGGCCACATAGACCAGCCCCATGCCACCATGGCCAATCTTTTTGATGATTCGATAATTCTTGAGCTTTAGTTTCATTGCCTGTCGATCTTGCTTTTGGCTTGCTCGATCTGGTCTTTAGCTTCTGGGGGAGCATGCCGGAGAAACGCGGTGTAGGCCTCCCGGGCCTCTTCCTTACGGCCGCGCCGTTCACACGAGACCGCCTTGTTGAAATAGGCGTCCGCCAGATTGGGGTTCAGAACCAGCGCCCTGGTGAAGTCATCAATGGCCCTATCGTAGTTCTTCTGCTGATCGTAGGCCAGCCCCCGGTTGTTGTAGGCCTCGGGGTCCTTGGGATTCAATTCGATGGCCTTGGTGAGGTCGGCGATGGCCTTGCCGTAATTGCCCTGGTAGTAATAAGCCAGGGCCCGGTTGTAGTAGGCCCTGGCATACCTGGGGTTCAATTCCAGGGCCTTGGTGAAATCGGCCAGGGCCGGGTCGTAGCGGCCCTTAAAGGTATAAATGCTGCCCCGGTTGTTGTAGATCTCCGGATTTTTGGGGTCAGCCTGGAGAGCCTGGGTGAATTCCGCCAGGGCCTTGTCATAATCCCCTTTTTGCGCCGCGGCCAGGGCCTGTCTCTCATGGGCCGCGCCTGCCGAAGCCGGACGCGACGCCCCGGCCCGGGCGGGGGCTTTACCTTGCAGAATCAAGGAATAGGTGTCCAGTTCGGTCTGCCCTTTGCCGGCCCGCTCCCCGATTTCCGGGTTGAGGCGCAAGGCCTTCTCATAGTCCGCCTTGGCTGCGGCGGCCCGGCCCTGCTTAAATTGCGCAAAGCCCCGGAGATAAAGGGCCAGGGCATCTTTAGGGTTTAGCTCCAGGGCCTTGTTCAAGTCAGCCAGGCCCAGATCATATTGGCCCTGGAGGATCCGGGCCAGCCCCCGGTTGCAGTAGGAGTCGGCGTCCTTCTGCTCGAGTTCCAAATAACGGGTAAAATCGGCAATGGCAGGAGCGTATTTGCCCTCCAGAGCGAACGCCAACCCACGGCCATAATACGCATCTGCATACGTGCGGTTATCGTTGAGAATTCTATCGAACTCGGAGATGGCCTTACTGAATTTCTTGTTCTTGATAGAATCAAAGGCATTGTTGTAGATTACATCATTGGGATTCTGCACTTCAAGAGGGACTGCTCGCGCATCTTGAGTCACCCCAGCGCTTCCCATCATAGCAACCTTAAGAGGTTTAGCAGGTTTCCAGTATCCTTGCATCTCCTGGGCCGCGCCGGCGGAGTTCGCGGTATAGCCCGACACGATAATCGCTGCTATGATCAATCCGGTGAAAAATTTCGTCCGCATGGGTGCACCATAATATAATACCGGTTATTTTTGCAACCACCGTTTGGCCTGCTCGATCTGGTCTTTAGCTCCTGGAGGGGCATATCGGAGAAACGCGGTGTAGGCCTCCCGGGCCTCTTCCTTACGGCCGCGCCGTTCACACGACACCGCCTTGTTGAAATAGGCGTCCGCCAGATTGGGGTTCAGAACCAGCGCCCTGGTGAAATCATCAATGGCCCTATCGTAGTTCTTCTGCTGATCGTAGGCCAGCCCCCGGTTGTTGTAGGCCTCGGGGTCCTTGGGATTCAATTTGATGGCCTTGGTGAGGTCGGCGATGGCCTTGCCGTAATTGCCCTGGTAGTAATAAGCCAGGGCCCGGTTGTAGTAGGCCCTGGCATACCTGGGGTTCAATTCCAGGGCCTTGGTGAAATCGGCCAGGGCCGGGTCGTAGCGGCCCTTAAAGGTATAGATGCTGCCCCGGTTGTTGTAGATCTCCGGATTTTTGGGGTCAGCCTGGAGAGCCTGGGTGAATTCCGCCAGGGCCTTGTCATAATCCCCTTTTTGCGCCGCGGCCAGGGCCTGTCTCTCATGGGCCGCGCCTGCCGAAACCGGACGCGGCGCCCCGGCCCGGGCGGGGGCTTTGCCTTGCAGAATCAAGGAATAGGTGTCCAGTTCGGCCTGCCCTTTGCCGGCCCGCTCCCCGATTTCCGGGTTGAGGCGCAAGGCCTTCTCATAGTCCGCCTTGGCTGCGGCGGCCCGGCCCTGCTTAAAATGCGCAAAGCCCCGGAGATAAAGGGCCAGGGCGTCTTTAGGGTTTAGCTCCAGGGCCTTATTCAAGTCAGCCAGGCCCTGGCCATATTGGCCCTGGAGGATCCGGGCCAGCCCCCGGTTGCAGTAGGAGTTGGCGTCCTTCTTCTCAAATTCCAGGTACCGGGTAAAATCGACAATGGCCGAATCGTATTTGCCCTGCAGGGCGTAGGCCAGCCCCCGGTTGTAATACGCGTCTGCGTCCGTGCGGTTCTTATTGATCAGATTATTGAACTCGGAGATGGCCTGGCTGAATTTTTTTTTCGAGAGAAATTCGACGCCATTATTAAACATTACGTCTTCTTCATTTCGTAACCCAACTGGGGCTTCTCTAAGATCTGCGAGACCTGCGGTCTGTCTGTCTCCTGAACCTATCCGAATTGCCTTGGGAGGTTTCCAGTATCCGGGACTCTCCTGGGCCGCGCCGGCAAAGATCGCGGCAGAGCCCGACCCGATAATCACTACGGTGATCAGTCCGATGAAAAATTTCGCTCGCATGAGTGCACCATAATATAATACCGTTTATTTAAGCAACCATCGTTTGGCCTGCTCGATCTGGTCTTTAGCTCCTGGGGGAGCAGGCCGGATAAAGGCGGTGTATCCCTCCCGGCCCCCAGCCTCCCGGGCCTGGGCCTTGCTAGAGTAAGCGTCCGCCAGTTCGGGGTGCGATTCCAGGCACTTGGTAAATCGGTTACAATCCTATCATAAAGGGTTTTGTAAAAAGAGGCCAGCCCCAATTGAAAGGTCATTTAGGTCGGGAAAGAGGTCTTGCTCTCTACTATCTATCCACGTTTATAAAACCCATTGAAGTGCTTTGTATGGGTGTCATAGCTGGGTATAGGGTCCTGGTGATCGTTAAAGTTTTAGTCCCTATATCAGGTCTGATCAGTTCGCGGGTTGATGATGACTATCTCAAATATTGATCATTACCGAGCAAATCAACCGTGACGATTTGAGGTGAAGGCCAGGGGAAAATCTTACGAAAAATTCCCGGCATGGGGACAGAGCCCGCGCCGCCCTTTCTTTAAGCCCGTCGATGGGGTGCCGTGCGCACCCTCCACCAACTGAAGGCGGGATGCGCTTCGCTTTCCCGCCCTACGTCGACTTTTCTCAGCAGATTCCCGCCGCCTCTCAAGCCGGCCCGAAGGCCCGCCGGATAAAGTCCCGCTCCTCTCGCCGGCTCTTGACTTTCTCATTGAGGCGGGCTTCCAGCAGGCGGTCCAGCATCTCTTTGATTAACGGCCCCGGTTGATAGCCTAACGCCACCAGGTCCCGCCCCTTGAGCTCGGGCTTGAGATGTTTGAGGTGCGTAAAATACAGGGATATGGCCTTCCGGGAGCTCTCGTGGCGCGATTTGGCCATCATGTAGAGGATAAATTCCGTGTCCAACGGCGCCAGAAGATGGTAGATCTGGGTGCGGTTCGGTTCCCCGTAACGGAAGAGCCTGACCAGGGCCTGCTCCCCCGCCTCCTTGCCCCTCAGGATGGCGGCGGCCAGCTTGGGAGACAGGTTGAACCGGTGCACCATCTCCTCGAGATCGGCCAGGGTCAGATGGTCCACCAACCCCAGGAAGTAGAGCAGCCAGCGCTTATACTTTTCTTCCAGGTAAAGCAGGTCGTACCAGGAGAGGACCGCCTGGACCTGCTCCAGCATGCGGCGGGTGCCCTCATCGAATCCCAGCCGGGGATGGACCGCCACCAGGAGGTTTAATTCCGCCAGGCGGGCGATGGCGGGAATGGGGTTTTCCTCCTGGAGGATGAGCCGCAACTCCCCGAACAGGCGGGCCCCGGAGAGGCGGTCGAAAAAGTTGTTCCGCACCGCATTAGTGATGAGATTGGCGGCCAGCTTGGTGATGCGGAACGTGAAGCGCTGCTCGAAGCGGATGGCCCTGAAGACCCGGGTGGGATCTTCCACGAAACTCAGGTTGTGGAGCAGGCTGATGCGCCCCTCTTTGATATCCCGCTGGGCCCCGAAGAAATCCAGCAGGGTCCCGAACTCTTCGGGATTGAGTTTCAGCGCCAGGGTATTGATGGTGAAGTCCCGGCGATAGAGGTCCATCTTGATGGAGCTGTATTCCACGATGGGCAGCGCACCCGGAGCCTCGTAATATTCGGTCCGGGCGGTGGCCACGTCGATTTTGAAGCCGTCGGGGAAAATGATCACCGCGGTTTTGAATTTTTGGAATTCCCGGGACCTGGCCCCGAACCGCGCCGCAAACCGGCGGGCAAAGACAATGGCGTCCCCCTCAATGACGATGTCGATGTCCAGGTTTTCATGTTTGAGCAGCAGGTCCCGGACGAACCCCCCCACCACGTAGGCGCTGAAGGTTAATTCCGCCGCCACCAGGCCCACCTGTTTCAAGATCTCCAGGATATCCTTGGGCAGACGCTCCCGCATCAGGGACACGATGTTCTTGGTGCGGATCGGCTGGGACCACTGGGCCTCGTCGTTTTCCGAGATGAGCAGGTGGAGCAGGTCGGTGCGGCTGATCAGGCCGATGACCTTGCCGTCCTCCACCACCGGCAGGATGCGCTGCTTGTTGATGACCAGGCGGTCCCTGATCTCGGCGATGGACGCGTCCGGGTCCACCGTGGCCACTTCAGAGTTCATGTAGTCCACCACCGGGTGGCCCTTCAAGCCGTGAAAAATACCCTTTTCCACGGTCTGCCGGGAAATCAGGCCCAGGAGCTTAAAGCCGGAGAGCACCGGCAGGGCATTGATATTGTAGCGGTTGAGGATGACTTCCGCCTCCTCCAGGGTCACCTCCGCAGGCACGGATTTGACCGGGAAGGACATGATTTCCCGGGCCAGGCGCCGGGGATGAACCCGGGTCTGGAGGATCTGGCGCAATTTTTCCTCCACCTGGGTCAAGGGCGTATCTTTGATGGTGGCCGAGGCGGCGTAGCTGTGCCCTCCGCCCCCTAACTCGGACAGGATCTCGGCCACATCCACCTCGGGCAGGCGGCTCCTCCCCACCACAAAGACCCGGTCTTCCATCTGGGCCAGGGCGAAGAGGACCTGGATGTTCTCTACATCCATGAGCCGGTGGGCTACCACCGCGAAATCCGGCACGTATTCCGGGGCGGTGGTCCGGGCCATGACCACCTCTATGCCCCCCACGTGGAAGCTGGTGGAGTGTTCCAGGAGGTCGTTGAGGAGGGCCACCTGCTCGGCGTTCAGCTCCCGGGTGACAATCTCGGAGACCACGTTAAGGTCGGCCCCCTGGCTCAGGAGAAAGCCGCCGGCTTCAAAATCCTGGGGCGTGGTGGACGCGAAGGTGAAGGAACCCGTATCCTCAAAAATTCCCAGGGCCATGACGGTGGCCTCCGGGGGGGAGAGGGCCAGGCCCCGCTCCCGGATGATGCGGGTGAGAATGGCCGTGGTGGAGCCGACCTCCTCCACGACCTCCAGGCTGCCGTGCACATCTTCGTCGGTATCCGGGTGGTGGTCGTAGATGTGGATGTCCACCAGGCCGGTGGCGGCCACTTCGGCAAATTTGCCGATGCGGGACGCCTGGCGGGTGTCCACCAGGATGAGGCGTTTGATCTCATCCAGGGGCACCTGCTTCATCCGGGTGAAATCCACGAAATAAAAGCTGGAGCGGATGAAGAAGTCCCGGAGGTTGCGCTCCTGGGAGCCGGGAAAGACCAGGAGCGCCTCGGGATAAAGCTTCTTGGCCGCCACCATGGAGGCCATGGAGTCGAAATCGGCGTTGAGGTGAGAGGTGATCACCTCCAGAGTGCGGGGCGGCGGCGCCTGGTTGCGGTTATGGTGGTTATTGTGGGTATTCATGGCCGGGGATGCGCCTTCTTGTGCACCTGCTTGAGGCGCTCGGCGTCCAGGTGGGTGTAAATCTGGGTGGTGGCCAGGTCGGCGTGCCCCAGAAGCATTTGCAGGACCCGCAGATTGGCCCCCCGGGACAGCAGGTGCGTGGCAAAGGAATGCCTCAGGGTGTGGGGGGAGAGGGTCTTTACCCCCGCCTTGAGGGCGTACTGCTTCAGCAGCTTCCAGAAGCCCTGGCGGGACAGTCGGCCTCCCCGGCGGTTGACAAAGACATAAGGGCTCTCTCGGCCTTGCGAGAGCCGGGGCCGCCCCTGCTCCAGGTAGATCTGCAATTTTTCCACCGCCCCGGCCACCATGGGGACCACCCGCTCTTTCCCGCCCTTGCCCAGGGGACGCACCACGCCCCGCCGCAGGTCCAACTGCTTGAAGGTCAGGCCCACCAGCTCCGAGACCCTGAGGCCCGTGGCATAGAGCACCTCCAGGAGGGCCGAGTCCCGCAGCCCCCCCGGGGTCCCGGGGTCCGGGGCGGCCAGCAGCGCCGCCACGTCGGCCTCCCCCAGCACCTGGGGCAGCCGTTGGGGCAGCCGCGGCGAGTCCAGCAGCTCCACGGGATTACTCTCGACCTGCTCCTCCCGCTGCAGGAAGCGGAAAAATTGCCGCAGCGCCGACAGCCCCCGGGCCCGGCTCCGGGCCGACAGCCCCCGGGCTGCCTGGGAGGCAAAATAGGCCTGGAGGTCGGCCAGGGTCACGGCGTTCCAGTCAGATCGGCCCCGCCCTTCTATGAACACCCAGAAACCCTGGAGGTCCCGGGCATAGGCCGCCAGGGTCAAGGGGGCCAGGCCCCGCTCCACCCCCAAATGCTGATAAAATTGATTAAGCGCCGCGTCCATGGATTGCCGATTTGAAAATGTATTGTTTGGGGAGACGGGGCCAAGGGCCGTTTCCTCGATGGCCCCTCTCCCCAACCCCCATGAAGAGAAATAATTATACAAGCAGGTTATTTTGCTATAATTTGACTAAGATTATACCCTGAGTTTCGGAAAAGTATAGAACAATAGGGCGGCCCGTGGCCGCCGCAAATCAGCGTGCACGGCACGCCCTATAGGCTGACTGCTGAAAGCTGAAAGCTCCTAACCAATGACCGACATCATCTACGGACGCCATCCCGTTGTGGCCGCCCTGCGCCAGCCCGACACCCCCCTGGAAGAGGTCATCGTGGCCCAGGGGGCTGGGGGTCACTGGCTCCCTGAGGTGAAGCGGCTGGCCCGGACCGCCGGGGTGCGCCTCCGCATCGCCGAGCGGGCCGTCCTGGACCGCCTCTGCGCCACCCCCAACCACCAGGGGATTGCCGCCCGCCGGGGCAGCTACGTTTACCGGGGCCTGGGCGAACTCCTGGACGATCTGGCCGGGCTCGCCGGGCCGGCCCTCCTGGTGGCCGCGGACAGCCTCACCGATCCCATGAACCTGGGGAACCTCTGCCGCAGCGCCTACGCCGCCGGGGCCCACGGTATCATCATCCCCAAGGACCGGGCCGCCGGGGTGACCGCCGTGGTCATCAAGGCCGCGGCCGGGGCCCTGGAATACCTGCCGGTCTACCGGGTGACCAACCTGGCCGATGCCCTGGCCAGGCTCAAAGAGGCCGGCCTCACCATTGTCGGGACCGCCGCCGATTCTCCCCAGACTCTGTATGACACCGACCTGACCGGGCCCCTGGCCCTGGTCATCGGCAGCGAAGACAAGGGGTTGCGCCCCCGGGTGCGGCAGCAGTGCGACCTGGTGGCGTCCATCCCCATGGCCGCCCCGGAGATCGGCTCCCTCAACGCCGCCACCTCCGCGGCCGTGGCCCTCTTCGAGGCCCGGCGGCAGCGACTCCTGGCCATAAAATAGATCTAAGGCTGTCCGGCGGACTCGCCTTGCCCCCCAATAGGGTATGATCTGAGGCCTGGGACCACAACAGATTAAATTCATTCGGAAACTCCCCCTCCCCTGGTGGGAGGGGGGGGCCGGGGCAACACCCTGGTTGAACCAGAAGCCATGTCAAGACCGATTTTAGGCGTTATTTTGAACCAATCGGAGCAGCTTGAGGCAGGGAAGAATCACCCCCCTTTTTTAAAGGGGGGCAGGGGGGATTTTATAACCATCTGAAATCCCCCTAAATCCCCCTTTTACAAAGGGGGACTTAAAAAGCAGAGTCCGGTTATCCGTACCTGCTCTTATATCCAGCTGATTATAAAACGGACTATTACTATTGCACCCCCCGGTACGCCACTGCCCTATGAAAACGTCATTCTTTGACGAAAATCGAAGCAAAAGGAACCAGGGATTAGCATGATGCCAACGCGGAGCGACGATCGGGATATGACCTATCAGGGCTTTGAGCAGGGCCCCATCCGGCCCCCCAGCGAGGCCCGCAGCCTCCTGCTGCGGGTTACCCGGAACTGTCCCTGGAACCGCTGCACCTTCTGTCCGGTCTATAAAGGCGCCCAATTTTCGGTCCGGCCCGTGGCGCATCTGCTCCGGGACATCGACCAGGTGTATGAGGCGGTGCAAAGGCTGGAAGAGGCGCCCCGGGGCGCGGCAATGATGAGCCCCGCCGGGGTGGACCCCCGGGCCTGGGCCGCGGCCAGGAACTGGATCAGGTCCGGCAAGCGCCAGGTTTTTCTCCAGGACGCCAACAGTCTGGTGGTGGACCCCGGGGAACTGGCGGCCATCCTCGGACATCTCAAGAGCCGTTTCCCGGAGGTGACCCGGATCACCTCCTACGCCCGCTCCAACACCATCGCCAATCTGAAGGCCGGCGCCCTGGCCGCTCTGAGGCAGGCGGGACTCAGCCGGATTCACATCGGCATGGAGTCCGGGGCCGACGCCGTCCTGAAGCTCGTCTGCAAGGGCACTACCCAGCGGATGCACATCCTGGCCGGACTCAAAGTCAAGGAAGCGGGGATGGAGTTGTCGGAATACTACATGCCGGGGCTGGGTGGCCGGGAGCGCCTTGAAGTCAACGCCCTGGCGACGGCCGCGGCCTTGAATCGGATCAATCCGGATTTCATCCGGCTGCGCACCCTGGCCATCCCGCCGGGTACGCCCCTTTATGAGGAATATGCCGCCGGGCGCTTCGACCAGGCCACGGATGTCGAGACGGCCCGGGAACTGCTCCTGTTTCTGGAATCCCTCTCCGGGATCACCAGCGTGATCAAGAGCGATCACATCCTGAATCTCCTGCCTGAAGTGGACGGCCAACTGCCCCGGGACCACGAGCGTTTGGTGGGCATCGTCCGCACTTTTCTCGAGATGGACCCGGATCAGCAGTTCCTCTACCGGGTGGGGCGCCGGACGGGGGTCTTGTCAGGGTTGCGGGATTTGGCGGACCCGGATCGCCTGGCCCGGGTCGAGGCCATCGTCCAGGACTATCGTATCCGGCCGGAGGACGTGGACGCTGTCACCGACGACCTGATGCGGCGGTTCATTTAGTTCGACCTCTGGGAGAAAACCTTTTATGGCGGAGGATTTTCCCCGGACCCGGTATTGACAATCAGCTATATGAACATAATTTTATACAGAGGATAGGAGTTCACAAAAAAAATCTGGTTGATCAGGGGATAAACTGCGCCGGTTGTGCCGGGGGGAGTCTATCCTTCCCGGCAGGGCGGGGCCCCGTATAAGGAGAGAAGAGTGAAAATCATCAAAGTGCTGATTCTGGCCCTGACCCTCACCGCCTTTGCCGCCGGCAGCCTCTGGGCCACTGAGGCCAAGGCCCCTGCCGCGGCCAAACCGGCTGCCCAGGCCACTGCCCAAACGAAATGTCCGGTGCTGGCCGGGGACATCAACAAGCAGGTCTATGCCGACTATAAAGGCAAACGCATCTACTTCTGCTGTGCCGGTTGTGACAAGGAGTTCAAGAAAGACCCGGAAAAATATATGAAAAAGCTGAAAGAACAGGGCGTGACCCTGGAACCCGCCCCGGCCGGAGCAGCTAAGAAGTAACCCATCGGGCCTGGCCTTCTCGGCCCGGGTCTGCCGGGAAAATCTGACCGGCGTCACAGCGAAACAGAGGGTGGGCCTGGCCCACCCTTCTCTTTATCCCTCGTTCTTCTATCGGATGCCAAAAGTTTTTTCTGCTATGGCATAAGCCAAATAATAACCACAATCCCCCTAGCCTTCCTTTGTCAAATTGGGGGGTAACTACAAGGAAATGCTTCAAAAGTCCCCCTTTGACAAAGGGGGATTGAGGGGGATTTAAGATAAACCAAGGGGAAAGAATTTATGGCAAACGCTATATGCCGGTATTTCCTGGTCCGGGTGTAGGCCAACGGCCCCGGCGCGGCTGCCTGACATCAAACTATAATTATTCCGGCAAGTTATCTAATGTAGGGGCGGACCTGTCTGTCCGCCCTCAGGTTGCCGCCCACGCGGCGGCGTCCTTCCAGACTATGAGCTTTTCTTCCTTCTCTGGGCGCGCCTTGGTCTGAGACAGTTTCGTCTCGGACGCCTTCATGCGGGCCCCGTGCCTGCCCCCGCTCCTGCCAAGCTCAGGCCGCCCGGAGCGCCCCCCTTCGATGCGTCCCGGCGGCGGGCGTGGTCCTCCTCTTCCCCCTGCCCTTGACACCGGCGTTCTCCTGTGGCACCTTTGAGCAAAAATTGGGAACCATCGCCGAACCATGAAAAGCTACCGACAGGAACTCTGGTTTCAAGTCCCCGGCCGCCGGGCCTTCATCAATATCACCCCCCAGGTGCGCCAATGCCTCAGAGACAGCGGCGTCACCGAAGGCCTGGTCCTGGTCAACGCCATGCATATCACTGCCAGCGTCTTCATCAATGACGATGAGGCCGGGCTGCATCACGACTACGAGGTCTGGCTGGAAAAGCTGGCCCCCCACGCCCCGGTCTCCCGGTATCGCCACAACGTCGGCGAGGATAATGCCGATGCCCATATGAAGCGGCAGATCATGGGCCGGGAGGTGGTGGTGGCCGTCACCGGCGGCCAGCTCGATTTCGGGCCCTGGGAACAGATTTTTTACGGCGAGTTCGACGGCGGCCGCCGCAAACGGGTCCTGGTGAAAATCATCGGCGATTAGGCGGTTATTTTTGGCCGTACCCTGGAGGCTTTCTCTCCCCGGGCCCCGGTCTGCTGCCGTTCCCATTATTTTGCCCGCTGAAGCGAGTATCGCAACCATGCCTCACGACACCCCGGCGCCAGCCCCTGCGAAAAGGCGGCCCCCTTTGCGTCCGATCTGGGATTTATTGTCCGGGACCTACAAGGAATGGCGCCAGGACAATGCCCAGACGCTGGGCGCCGCCCTGGCCTTCTATACCATGTTTTCCCTGGCGCCTCTCCTCATCATCGTCATTGCCATTTTTGGCGTTATTCTCGGCAAGGAAACCGTCCAGGTGGAGATCTTAAGGCGGGCCCAGGAATTAATCGGGGCGCAAGGGGCCGCGGCCGTCAAAATGATGCTTGAAGCCGCGTACCGCCCGGGTACCGGCCGGACGGCCACAGTCATCGGCGGCCTGGTCATCTTGATCGGCTCCACCAGCGCCCTGGCCATGCTCAAACAATCCCTGAACCTCATGTGGGGAGCTACGCCTGACCCTAAGACCCCCATCTGGAACCTGGTCAGAGTGCGGTTGATGTCATACGTCATGATTTTGCTCATCGGCCTCTTGCTGGTTTTATCCCTGCTGCTCAGCTTCGTTCTGTCATTTTTGACCGGGTTCGTCCAAAACCTGGTTCATGTGCCCGTCTTCTTTATTCAGTTGGCCGACCTGGTCCTTTCCTTCCTCCTCATCACCCTGCTTTTCGCCCTGATTTACAAAGTTCTTCCCGATGTGAAAATTGCCTGGACCGATGTCTGGGTCGGCTCAGCCGTCACCGCCCTCCTGTTTAGCCTGGGCAAATACCTGTTCGGCCTGTACCTGGCCCGGAGCAGCATCAGTTCAGCCTACGGGGCCGCCAGTTCCCTGGCCATCATCCTCATGTGGTTCTACTATTCCGCCCAGGTCTTTTTCATCGGCGCCGAGTTTACCCAGGTATACGCCAACCGCTACGGCTCCCATGTAAAACCCCGGCCCTGATACCGGGTTAAGCCCCCTGCGGAAATTCCCTCGCTAGTTTTTCTGAAGGCGCGTCTCATACCAACGATCATTTCCTGACGGACACCACGAAACATGAAAGTGCAGCACCGCCGGCTTCGGCGGTGAAATGGAGGACAACTGCCCCGACTGTCCATGGCAGGCGAGGACATCTGCCCTCCACTTTCATATAAATTTGACGTCAAAGGCAGAGTTTTGAAAAATGCTTAATCCATTTTGCAGTCAACTGGTGGCACGGGCGTCTCGCCTGTGCAGGAGAAGCTTGCTGCTACCAATGCTCTCCTTCGCTATTTTCATCAATTCAATATCTATGTTTGACGTTAAATTGGTAACACGAGCCATTCTCGGCGCCCAGGTTGGCAGACCAACGGCAATTCTTCTCCAGGGGCGGACCCAGGCGTCCGCCCTTATAGTGTTTGCCAAAAGTATTTTCCGATGGGGCATCATGCTAATCTCCCCTAACCCCCCTTGAGAAAATGGGGAACTATAAGGAATTGCTGCTAAAGTCCCCCTTTGAAAAAGGGGGATTTAGGGGGATTTAAGAATCTCCAAGTGGAAAGAATTTATGGCAAACACGATAAATCAGGGCGTACCTACGATTCGGCGTTCGGTGGTTGCGATTCGCTATAAGACGCGCCCTGCAAAGAGAAATTACCTTTTTGAGGGCCGATTGGTATAAGGAAGAATTGCTGCGGTCAACGTGCGGTCCCCCACTCCCGGGTCCAGGCCGGCGCCGGTCCGGGCCCCCGGAAGTGAGGGGTCCATTTTTCTGAGGCTATTTCTCTACCACGGTGGCCTTGATGATGGTGATCGGCTCCTGGGGCACATTCTCATAAGAGTCCCGGGTGGTAGTGGGCACCGCCTTGATTTTATCCACCACTTCCTTGCCCTTGACTACCTTGCCGAATACCGCGTAGCCCCAACCCCGGGGAGTTTTCCCCGTGTGGTTAAGCGGGACGTTGTTGGCCACGTTGATGAAAAACTGCGCCGTGGCCGAGTTCGGGTCGCCGGTCCGGGCCATGGCGATGGTGTAGGCCTCATTGGTCAGGCCGTTGTCGGCTTCGTTTTTGATGGGCGCCCGGGTCGCCTTCTTGCTCATCTTGGCATCCAGACCGCCGCCCTGAATCATAAACCCGTTGATGACCCGGTGAAAAATAGTCCCGTTAAAAAATCCCGATTTGACGTACTCCAGAAAATTGGCCACGGTAACCGGGGCCTTGTCCGGATACAACTCCAGGGTGATGTCTCCCATGCTCGTTTCCAGCTTGACCAACGGATGACTCCTCTCTGCCCGGGCGCTCGCCCCGGTTCCCAGGATTAAACCTGCCATGAGGCCGACGGCCAAAATCAGCGCGCCGCGCCTGCCACCTCCACCTATTTTCATGCCGCTCCCTCCCTGTGGATCGGTTCTTTGACGTTCAATCTCCAAGCCCTCCACGATGAGCTTGCCCCAGTTTAGCAAATCCTCCTCGGCGGAGCAAAGGAAAACCCTCTGGAATCGCAAGGAGTTTGGCCCCGGCCGCAGTCCGGCCTCGGGGCTCATGTCCTGCTCTGTGAGGGCGTGGGGGAGAGATTCCCCCATGCCACTCGACTCAGTGATGTAATAAGGTAGATTTCCTCAGGAGATCACACGTTTTTCGCTCAACGTCCAAGGTCAACCATGCCGGGCGGTCATTCGACCGCCGCGGGCAGAAACGCGAAGGGCGGGGCGGGCTCGAACTTGCTTGTCGCGCTGCTGGAATACACCTCGCCTCCGGTCAGCATGAGCTTCTTCACCGGGGCGCCTTCCTTCAAGTCAAGCTCCACAAGCGGGACCCAGAATACATCGGGGCTGGTGGCCGAATCGAAAAAATAGACTCTGTTCTTCTGGTCCGCAACCGTGCGCCAGACCGTTGACGCGATGTTCGGCTGCCCGGGTGTCGTGATGCCGAGCGGCACGCTGACACTTCGCATCACGCTTAAGACACTGAGCACTGCTTGATTGGCAAAGGTGCTCCCCGGCACGGTCTTGATGTAGTTCGCGTCCACGGTTTTCGGAATCGCGTTGATCAGAAACGACGCGCGGGCAAATCGGTCCGCGGCCCGGTTCGTCCCCGGCAGAAAGGTCAGGCCGCCTATGCTTACCCAGTATGCGTTCAAGGCAATCTGCTGGTCAAAACTCGGGGAGTTCGTCATTACCTGGTACTGCTTGCCGTGGTGGATCACCAGCTCGCCGGCGAGGTATTCGAAAATGGCCGAGTCGCCGTTCACATCCGAAATCGCCAGATGCAACTGGGCCCCCGAGCCATTGGGCAATTTCGGCGCGATCACCCGAAACGGCTGCAGGCGCAGGGCATCCACGGCCTCGGCCACGGTGGCAAAGTTGTCCAACACATACTGCGCCCAAGCGGCGATCGACATGGGGGGCTTGCCGTCGAGCTTGCCGTAGTCCGATTCGGCCAGATAGAGCAGATTGGCAACCAACCCCTTCTCGTTCATGCCGTCCGCCGTGCCCACGTCGTAACCGGAGGCGATCACGCTTCCGTACTTGGAGACCCACTTGGGCGACTTCGGCCCGGCGGCGCCGTTCCGCTTCATGCCCCGGGGGAACACCCAGAGATTGGTTTTGATATCCTCGACCCAATCCATCGAGCGCCCGGTGATGACGGTTTCATCTTGGCCGAGGTAGACCGCGCGGGTGCAGGCGTCGGCCCGCGGAATGGCAGTAAACCCCAGGGCCAGAGTTGCCAACACGCCGCAAAGAGCTTGATTAATCCCAGAAGGTTTGATGTGAGCCTCCTTTATTGATTTGATTACTGCACAGGTTACACGAAGTATATCATTTTCAAGAAATTCCGATATTAGTCTGTCGTCGCCAGGTACTGCTCCACGGGCCGCCCCGGGGCCGAGCTGGCAGCCCCGCCGCGCCGGCGAAGCCAAGACCGTCAACCAAGGGAAGAGACATAATCCCGGATACTGCTGGGGGCCCGCCGGTCGACCTCGGTTCCCGAGGCATCGCTTCCCTTCCTCCAGCCGTACCCTATTTCTCAGTGGGCTCCGTCTGCCCTGTCCTTAAAGAACTCAGGCTGGGGAGATTTGCGGTAGAGCCTGCCGACCCGCCTTTATTATCGGGTCGTAAGTGGAATATCGTTAATTCATACTCCGGCCATATCTGCCGAAACTTGTTCAAGGGAAGGGATGACCGGATCGAGTGAAGCGAAGGATGGGCCACAAGGTGGAGCACCAACCCTTGAAGAGATTATCCGGGAATCATCAAGCTACCCACTGAATCAGCTGATTGCCTTTGGACGAGTTGAGGTCATGCTTAGGGTTACCTGGAGGTAATCAATGAGGGCGATCAAGCCACAGAGGCTTCTTGGCGGAGAACAACCCTTCGGCAATACGTTTTAAGGTCCGGTTCAATCTGACTTCGATCCGCTGGTGGTCCGGTTAAATCTTGATCAGAGCAGTCAATCCGCCGCCACCACCGCCAGCTTTTCCAGGTCCCGGATAAATTTCTCGGCGTAATACTGCACATCCGCTTCATTGAGCATGATCATGTCCAGCTGCCGGGTGTGGATCGTCAGGTACCCCAGGATGCGCAGCCGGGAGAGCAGGTAGTCCTTGGCTTCCCCCTCCAGGCGGGCGAACAGGGCGTCTTCCCTGATATCCACCTTGAAGTGGTACCGCTCCAGGATTTCCCCCACGAATTTCGTCCGCATGATCCGGCGCGGGTAGTCCGCCGCCCCGCCCTTGAAGGCGAACCGGATATAATTCTCGAAGGCCTGGTCCCCCACCAGGGCCTCCACCGTGGAAAAGTGAAACCCCAGGCGGGAGGTCAGGTTGCAGAAGTCCCGGGAGATCATGAAATAGTTGGTGTTGCCGAACATGGTGCCCCCCGCGGTGGCCAGGTTGGGGTCCGTGGCCGCGCCCATGACGATGGACATGAAGCCCATGGTGTCCACGGGCGGCGGCCCGGCCCAGGGCACCGCGGTGATTCCCTCCCACAGGGCCAGCATGGGCGCCGAGGCAATATTGCTCAGCTCCACCCGGGGCTCCGCCACTTCGGCCTTGAACCCGTCTTCCAGGTTCAGGACCCACCACTCCAGGGCCACCGGGGTCACCAGTTTCTTGATGAAATAGCGGGAGAAGGCCTGGGTCTTGTCAAAGGCGAACATCTCCTTGACCGAAACTTCGTGGGCGAACCGCGTAATGTCATGGAGGGTGCGGCACCCCTGGGGGCTGAAGTCGGGGGCCTCCGGGTTGGTGAGGTTGAGGGGGGTGATCAGGGTCATGACCTCTTTCAGCGTCTCCCCCACCGGGGTGCCGGCCATGAGCCCCTCTCTGGGGCCGGCCAGGGCCAGGAGCGCCTCTACCCGGCCCTCGTAGACCGCCAGGCCGTCCGCGTCCACCGTCACCAGTTGCCCGGGGGTCAGCTTCGCCGTAGCCTCCCCGGTGTTGAACAGCGCCGGGATGCCGAACTCCCGGGCCACGTTGGCCAGGTGGCCGGTAATCCCGCCCCGGTCGGTGACGATGGCCGCCGCCCGGCTCAACAGGGGGGCCCAGCCGGGATGCGGGAAGGCCGTGACCAGGACCGCCCCGGTGGGGAATTGCAGCAGGTCCAGGTTGTTGGCCACCACGCAGACCGGTCCCGCCGCCACCCCTGAGCCGGCCAGTTCGCCGCCCGTGAGGAGCACGGGATACGCCCCGGCCTCGACGCGGCTGCTCCGGGGGGCCGCCATCTGCCTCAGGGGCCGGCTCTGGAGGATAAAGATGCGTCCCTCCCCGTCGATGCACCACTCGATATCCTGGGGTCCCTGAAAATGAGACTCCAGCGCCAGGGCGATCCGGGCCAGTTCCAGGGCCTGGTCATCCGTGAGCGCGGCCTCCGCCCCCTGGGCATCGGCTTGCATTCTGACCCCTTCCTCCGGGAGGCACACGGCCTTCTGTTCTTTATCCCGAATCTCCCGCCTGAGGATCGCCAGGGGCTCCCCCCGGGAGATGACCCACAAATCCGGGCTGACCGTCCCGTCCACCACGGATTTGGCCAGCCCGTGCACCCCGTTGATCAAGATGGCGTCGCCCCGGATGTCGGTGGGGTCCCGGGAATACATCACCCCCCCGCAGGCCGAATCCACCATGGCCATGCAGCCCACGCACATGGCTACGTCTTCGTCCCGGAGCCCCTTGTGCAGGCGGTAGCTCACCGCGGTCAGGGCATATTTGCTGGCCACGACCTCCTTATAGACTGCATGGAGATTTTCCTCGGTGACGTTGAGTTCCGAATGGTACTGCCCGGCAAACGAAGTGTCCGCCGCGTCCTCGCCGATGGCGCTGGAGCGCAGGGCCACCTTCACGGCCCCACCCGCGGCCCCCGCCAGTTCTCCATAGGCCCGGGAGATGGCCTCGGCCAACTCCGGCGGCAGGTCCGCCCCGACAATAAGCTTCTGAATTTCCGAGCTCTTCCGGTAGAGGTCCGAAATCTCCACTTCCTCCATGGATTGCAGCCGCCGGTTGATCTCGTCAGTCAGCCCGCTGTGGGCCAGGAACCGTTCATACGCCGCCGCGGTGATGGCAAACCCCGGGGGCACCGCGATCCCCGGCAACTCCCCGGTGATCTCCCCCAGGTTGGCCATCTTGCTGCCTACCCCGTCCGCCATCTCCTGGCGCACTGCCGTCAGGGGCAGCACCAGTTCCGCCATCGCCGGCGCCTGCCTCTGCTTCAGGGTGGCGTCAATCGCCCTTTCAAGGTCCGTGAAGACCGTCTCCAGGGCCCGGTACCGGTTGTCGGTCAATTCATTCAAGTACTTGATGATATTGAAAACGTTGACACAGGTGGCGGTGGCGTGGGACCGGATAAAGGTCATGCCGAAGCTATGCCGGCTGCGGAGGGCCGCCTCCATATCGGTCATGAGCTGTAAGGCGGTGTTGTTGGCGCCGAGCAGCAGCTTGAAGGCGTGATAGCGAGCCTTGAACACGGCCCGCAGTTCTTCCATGGAGAGAGCCGGTTCAGGCTCTTTCCCGGCAAACAGACTCTTTAGTCTATGGAACAGGTTGGCCATAGCCTCTGCCTGGCCCGGATCGGCGCATTCCCGGTCCTAGCCCCTCTCATACCGACGAATAATCAAAAGACCATGATTGGCCATGCTGAGCGCCGCGCCGCATCTCTGTTTTTAAGCCACCGAGATTCTTCACGAAGCCCGGCTCCGTTCAGGATGACCGGATTATTCAATGTCACGTATTTTGACTACTACTTCCTATCGATGCCCGTGGTCTGGGAAAACCAGGCAAGGGTACAATTGACGGCGGTTCGCTCTCAACCCGGGGCCAATTCGCCGGGGGCGCGCCGCCGGCCCTGGTCTTCCGGGTTACCGGCAGACCCAGGTCAGGGCATACCAACTGCCCCAGATCAGTAAAAGTTCCGCCAACATGGCCGCGGCAACGGCACAGTCTTGCCAGGTGCCTCCCTTACAGGGCCAGAGATAGCTTTCCATCGCATTATTCCTCCATCGGCATCTCGGTCAACGCACCTCCGCCCTTCTGCTTCACCCGGTTTTCTCCCGAGCCGGGACCCCCCGGGGTAATGCTTCTTGATCACCTCGGCCACCATCGCCTTCAATTGATCCGTATCTCCTTTTTTCTCCAGGAACACCGCGGCGATGGGCAACGTCAGATTGGTGGGATATTCGGGCAGCAAGGTGTGAATCACCACCGGCAGGGGCGGCTGGCGATCTTTCAGCCTGGCCCAGACCTCCGGTTCCTCCAGGTGGGGGATCTCCAGATCCAGAATGAGGAGATGGGGCGGGGCCTCGCCATTAAGCCGGTCTATCAACTCCCGGCCATCCCTGGCCACCTCCACCTGGTAGCCTTCCGCGCTCAACTCCCGCCGCAGGAAATCCCGTACGTGCCGGTTGCGATCTGCAATGAGAATTTTGCAGCCATTTGCCACGGAACTCACCCCTCGGCTTAAAACTGAGCAACCGCCGTGCCAAGGCAGGAGGCAAATTCTCAATTATTAACCAGTTGATATAATTGTTATTATTAAACAACCTGGGAAGAGTGCCTGAAAACCTGGCAGAAGCGGCTGTCGTTATTTTTTACAGTTTGTAAAAAGGCCGGGGGAAAAGGAGTAGTGAACGTCCGGGCAAAAAGATTATTGGGCAGGGGAAGGCGGGTAATTTAGGCAGGCTTCTGGATCGGGAGACTCTTTTCCCAGGTCCGTAGGTTCGTAGGGCGGGAAAGTGCAGCGCATCCCGCCTCTCGAATCATGCGCTTCTCCCGGGGCCGCGCTGCAAGTTTCTCCCCTCTGGGAATTTGTGCTTTGATATACTGCCAGCGCGTGAGCAAATCCGCATCCCCGGCAGGCGGCGTCCAAATGCCATCTAGATTTTTGGACAAAATAACCAGGCCTCGACGCCGCCGGACCGTCTTGAACACGCGACTAAAGGCGGGATGCGCTGCGCTTTCCCGCCCTCCGGCAACTGCTCACTGCTCCTCAAGATCCCTCAAGTTTCACGGAAGTTTCCAGCCTCAGCCGGTATTTATCGATCTTGGACAAGAGCGTCGGCCGGGAAATGCCCAGGATCTTGGCGGCCCGGCTGCGGTTGCCCCCGGTCAGGTCCAGGGCCTCGCTGATGATCAGGCTGGCAAAGTGGTCCATGCAGGTCTCGAATACGTCCTTGGCGTCCCCGGCCGCCAGGATTTGCCGCACCCACTGCCTAACAATCTCGTCCGCCTGCTGGTCCCCCGCTCCCTTGGCCAGACTTTCGCCGCCGATGGCCCGGGAGACGTCCTCCGGGTCAATGGGATACCCCCGGCTGAAGATCAGGGCCTTTTGCATGGCGTTGGCCAGTTCCCGGACATTGCCGGGCCATTGATAGTTCTGCAGCAACAGCTTGGCCTCCGCCGTCGTCCCGGGATTGGCCATGTCCATTTCCTTGGCGAACCGGGCCAGGAAGTACTCCGACAGCAAGGTGATATCCTGGGCCCGCTCCTTGAGGGGCGGCAGCCACAGGGTCACCACCTTGAGGCGGTAATACAGGTCCTCCCGGAACCGCCCCTGGGCCAGGGCCGCTTCCAGGTCCCGGTTGGTGGCCGCGATGATCCGCACATCCACCGGAATCGGTTCCCGGCCCCCCAGGCGTTCGATGCTCCGCTCCTGGAGCAGCCGCAGGATCTTGGCCTGAATGGAAAACGGCATGTCCCCGATTTCATCCAGGAACACGGTGCCCCCGTGGGCCTGCTCGAACTTGCCCACCCGGCGGTTGACCGCCCCGGTAAAGGCCCCTTTTTCATAGCCGAAGAGCTCGGACTCCAGCAAGGTCTCGGGAATGGCCACGCAGTTGATGACCAGGAAGGGCTTGACCGACCTCAGGCTGTGTTGATAAATGGCCCGGGCCACCAGTTCCTTGCCGGTGCCCGAATCCCCCCGGATCAGCACCGTGGCGTCGGTGGGGGCCACCCGGCCGATGGCCTTATACACCTCCTGCATGGGTTTGCTGCGGCCGATGATGGCCTCCGCCGCCGCGGTATCCGGAGCCACGTCCAGTTCCACCCGGGAGCGCATGAACCGCCCGGCCTCCAGGGCCTGGGAAATCAGGGCCAGGATGTCCTGGATATCTCAAAGGGCTTGAGCACGTACTCAAAGGCCCCCATCTTGGTGGCCTCAATGGCCGTTTCGGTGGTGCCGAAGGCGGTCATGATGATCACCGGCAGCTTGGGCTCGATTTCATGGATGGCCCGGAAGGCCTCCAGACCGCTCATGCCCGGCATCCGCACATCCATGATTGCCAGGTCCGGGACTGCCTCCTTGACCAGCGGCAATCGCCCCCTCCCCGCTGGACGCGGTTTTCACGGTGTGCCCTTCCGCAGTCAGGAGCTTCTCAAAGCTCTGCCTGAGCTGCGCATCGTCGTCGACAATCAGGATGTGGCCCATGACTCGTTTTTCCCGAGGGGCAAGGTGATAATAAACGCTGCCCCCTCATTCTGCTTGGATTCCAGTTCCAACCGGCCGCCGTGGTCGACGATGATGCGGGTGGCAATGGAGAGGCCCAGACCCGTGCCTTCTTCCTTGGAGCTGAAAAAGGGTTGAAAGACCTTGTCCCGGACGGACTCGGGGATGCCGGGACCATTGTCGCTCACCCGGATAACCGCCACCGGTCCCAGGGGCGGCTCCAGGGCTTCCTCTTCCCTGATGGTGATGACCCCGCCATTCACCATGACCTCGCAGGCGTTGAGCATCAGGTTTGCCAGGACTTCCTTCAGCTGGTCCGGATCGGCCCAAATCTCGGGCAGCCGTTCCTCCCGGATCAGCTTCACCTCCACCCCGTAGGATTCCAGGCGGTAGCGCAGCAACACCAGGGCCATGTCCACCACCGCGGACGGGCTGATCCGCTGCATCTTCAGCTTGGGCGGCCGGGAGAACTCCAGGAAGCTCCGCACAATCGTGTCAATATGCCGGATCTCCTCGGAAATGACCTCGAAATCTTCCTGCTGGGACGGAGACATCGCCAGGGAACGTTTGAGGGAAAAGAGCCGCATGTTCACCGAGGTCAAAGGATTGCGGATGCTGTGGGCCACCCCCGCCGCCAGCTTCCCCACCATGGCCCACTTCCCCGATTGCAGGAGATGTTCCTGGCTGCGCGTCAGCTCTGTCTGGGCCAGGTCCACGTCCTCTATGAGGCTGTGCACCCGGCTGCTCAGGGCCTTTACTTCATCCGGCACTCGGGTGCCCGGCTCGGTCGACAAGGCCAGATGGCGGATCGGCCCCAGGATCTGTTTGATGAGGATATATGCCAGCAACAACCCCAGGAGAGCTACTGCGGGTATGGCGACCAGGGCGAAGGCGTTGATGAATCGCGCCCTCACCCGGCTCTCGGTTCGCACCCGGGCGATGGCGAATTCATGGGTGACTTTATACCTTTTACAGAGGTCAAGAATCTCGATATACTGGTGGCGTATCTTCCAGTGCTGTTGGGCTCCCGCCTCCTTCTTGCCCTCCCGGTAGAGGTTGATCACCCGTTCCCTGGCGATCACGTATTGATGATATTGCGTGTCAATCTGAGCGATAGTCTCTCGCATGGCCTCGGTGTAGGCCGATTTTCGGGCTTTTTCCAGCCAGTCTTCGAAGGTGCTGTTATAACGGTCGATTTCCTTGAGCCAGTCGGGGTTGCCGTCCAGAAAGTAATAGGTCAAATAACCTTTCTGTTGCAGCAGGGCATTCTCCAGCTCTTCCGCGGCGTGGTAGGAGGCCACGTTTTTGTCGATCAGGGAGGTCAGAAGGGAGTCCATGGCCTCATTGTGCCATAGGGTCACCAACCCGCCGCCGATCGTGGTGATCACCAGGGCAATCAGGAGCACCAGGATGCGGGTTCGCAGGGTGAGGTTTTTCCACATATACTTAAAACTGCCTAGATACACTGATGATCCGCAAGGTCTTGGTTCCTTATCCACGTTGACTGGATGGTCGATATTTTATGCCTCGGGTTAATGTGGGCTCACCGCAAATTGGGGATATTTTACTGCCAAAAATTTACTCAGATGCTTGGAGATGATTGCCGCTACCCGCTTGCAACCGGCATTGGTGTAGTGATTGGTATCGCAATAATATTCTGTACTTTTCGGCATTTCCCTTCCCAAATCGATCACATAAACCTGTTGCTGCCGGCAGGTCTCCCGCAAGACGTCATTGTAAAGTTCCAGAATCTCCCAGAGTTCCTTGCCATTCCAGTTTCCGCATTCGATCTTGCTCAAATCGGTCCCGGTTACCGGATCTAGAAGATCGCCGACAACCGCCGACTGGGTAATAAACACCGGCTCGATGCCATTCTCCCGGCAAAGCGCGATGAGTTTCCGGAGCCGCTGAGCATAGGGCTTCAGATACTTCTCCTGATGTTCCCTCAGCACCCTCTGCTCCTCTTCAGGAGAGACGTCGACTTGCTTGAGAAGGCGAAAATCCAGGACGGGATGGATCAGCCCCATCCTTTTAGCCTTGGAGTAACGGGTGAAATTGATGGCATAGCCCAGTACTTCACTCTGGTTTAATAATTTTTCCCAACGAGACGCCAGCCACCCAGTTACAGGCTTTTTGAAATGATCCAGGTCCCCGTCCCGGCAAGTGGACATCCCGATGTCGTTGGCGCCCACCAGAAAGAGGACTACCTTGGGCTTGATCTTGATGAGGTAATCCTCCATTAAGATGATATGCCCAAAGGTGGACATCCCATTCAAGCCGGCGTTGCCGAGCCAAACCGGCCTGAATTTCTCCTTAAGCTCCATGGCCAAAAGATCGCACCAGGTCTTGCCGTCCGAAATAACCGTACATTCCGTAGTACTGCCGCCGACGGCAATGATAGTGAGATATTTGGAAAATTTTTTCGGGGGCATCTCACCCCGGAAGCCCACATGGTTCCAACTGGTGCTAACCACCCGGTCCAGTTTCTCGCTTTTCTCATTGATAAAGTGATATTTTTTATCCCTGGGAAGTTTAATCTTATTGCCCTTGACCCGATACTCGATAGGCTGGAAGATCCGGAGCAGACCCTCTAATAAAACGAACGAGAGGGAAATCCCTATAAGTATCGCCAAAATATTCTTCCCAACACTCCTTAACGTCATCCCCCACCTGCTTCCTGCATCACGTTACCCGGGAGACCAGGTACCCCGCCTTGATCTCCTGGTCGCTGGTTGCCAGGGCTACTGAAATCTTTTGGTTGCAGGCCTCCACGATACCGGTCCCCACCTGCTGGCCCTCTTCATTGAAAATCGCAACCCCGGCCCCGGGGCTCATGCCGTGGGCCAGGCCCAGGCCGAACCGGATCTCGAGGCCGTCGTCCCCCCTGGTTATCTGGTAAATCTCCGCCTGGCCCTGCATCGCCAGCAGGGCCTCCCGCCTCCCGGACAACAAATAGACCGTACCGATGGCCAGCAAAATCCCCGGCAGGCAACCCGCAGAAACGCTGAAAGCCGAGATCCCGAACCATCGCCGGACGAGCGAGGTGGAGCTCTTCTGGAGGCTGAGGGCCTCCGGGAAGACCACGATGCGAAAGGCCGGGGCCTTCCGGGGTGAAGCGGTCCTCCTGGGCAGCACCGACAGGTGGTATTCCCCCGGGGCGATGCCCGGGCCGACGTTTAGCCGCCCCCGCCACATATCCCCCCCCAGAAAATAGCCCTTGTGGATCGCCTCAAACGTCACCTGGAGCTGGTCCGAATCGCTGTTGAAGGTCAAATCCTCGACCTTGTGGGCCTCGTCGGTCAACTCCCCGTTAATTTCGACCCTCGCCCCGGGCAGCACCTTGACCAGGTTCGCCGGTTCCCGGAAATGCACCAGCAGGCCATCCACCAGGCCCAGCAGGGCAATCACGCAGAAGGCGGCCGCGATTTTACTTGCCAGATCACGCCACCGATTTATCTGCTCTAAATCCATCATCCCTTCCCTGCCCCACAAGGCTTTACCTACCGCCTGCCGTGGGGCCAACCTCTTTACTTTTACCACAAAAACAAGAGAATCGCCCGGGGTTTGTGCCTATGTCACCCCAGGGCGATTCTCGGAAACCAAAGCTGCTTTGATTATTTTTTGAAAATGTCGGTCTCGCTGATATTCATCAGCCTGGTAGCTTTGCCCGGCTCCTTGGCATAAATCCGCACCTCATCCCCGAACCCGAAGGTATTATCCGGTAAAGCGAAATATTCCTCCGGCAGGGTAAAGGTGGTCAGCAGCATCTTGCGCTTGTCGTAAACGGTAACAGTCTTCTTGGTCCGGTCCACCACGGGAAATTTCTTGCCGGCCACCAGGGGGCTGCGCAGCCCCACCCCCTCCTTTTCGTCGATGGGGTTGTATTTGATGGGCTTGAAATTCTGCGTGGCGTCATCAAAAATCACGATCTCCCTGGCCTTATGGTTCACGTCCATCAGCTTCCCGGCCTTGGGCGTCGCCCCCATCTCCGCCGGGTTGACGGGCAGTACATAGACCACCGGCGGCAGTTGGTCATACACCGGCTTTCCCACCTCGTGCTTGAGGTCTTTGATCAGGGTGATCTGCTTCTTCGTCGTGTCGGTGTTTATCACTCTCCCCTGCTCCACCTTACCCAGCTCGCCGCAGCCCAGCAGCAGGGCCATGGTGGCAAAGAGAGTCACCCGGTATAAGTTCTTGCCCATTGCCTATCTCCTTTTCACGGATTCCCGGTCAACTTCTATACCGCCACAATGGGCTTGGCCTTTTTCGCGGCCAGCTCTTTTTTGGCGCCTTGGACCATCTTTATCATGATATACAAGGACATGGTGGCTACCAGTCCCAGGATGAGAACCGTCGCGGACCCGTTGAATAAATCAGAATGGGCCGGGACGCCCTTGGCCGCCAATTTCAGCACAATGGACAGGAAGCAGCCGATGACGCAGATGCCGAAGGCGATGCGGATGCCGTAGCCCTTGATGTACTTGGTGGCCACCGTACCGAACTGGGCCCCCACTGCCGCGCCGCACAGCATGATCAACACCGCCATCAATTCCGTGCGCCCTTTGTAGGTGTAGGTCCCGGCGCCGTAGAGGCCGGAGATCATCACCTCAAAGAGGTCGGTGCCCACCGCCACGTGGGTGGGGCAACCCACCATATAGATCAGGGCCGGCATGCGGATCAGACCGCCGCCGATGCCCAGGATGCCAGCCATCCAACCGGTGGCGAAGCTGACGAAGATGGGCAGCCAGGCGGAGCAGGTGATTTGAGCTTCTTTGAAAGTGACCATGGGCGGAATCTTGATCTTGTGCAGGGTCTTGTGCCACTCGATCCCGGTGGACAGCTTGTCCACTTCTTTGCCGGCCGCCGTCGCCTCCCGATCCTTCCGTTTCTTTTTAGCCACGTCGGCAAAGACCATCCAGGCGATCAGGGTCAGCAGGACGAGGTAAAGATAGCGCACATATGCATCCACTTTACCGATGCGTTCCAGCCACATGACCATCTGGGCCCCCACTTCGAAGCCCACGATGGTGCCCACCAGCATGACCATGCCCAGCTTGTAATCCACGTTGCCGAATTTGCCGTGGCGCATGGTGGAGATGAGCGATTTGCCCGCAATGTGGGCGATGTCGGTGCCGATGGCGAAGGCCATGGGAAAACCCAGGATGTTCAATCCCGGAGTCACCATCCAGGCGCCGCCCATACCGAAGAAACCGCCGATGACCCCCACCCCGACTCCCAGAATAACCAGGCCGGGCCAGAATATCTTGACTCCCGCGATGGGCATCAGTACATATAGCCAGTCCATGTTGCAACCTCCTGATAAAATTGGCTAGGAATTAGTGCTCTGCCAGGTCCCGGTGCTCCAGATCGATGCCGATCCATTTCATCACCACGTCCGCCAAGAGGCCAAAAATCAGGCCGACAATGGGGATGATGGCCACGGTGAGTAGGGCGAAATAAAGATGGCTTTCATTGTAGAGATTGGTCCACCAGGCCTCCCAGCCGGTAAATTGCCGGGTGTCGGCCACCACTACCAGCGGGGCGACCTTCTTCGCAGCCGCCAGGGCCATCTCCGGCATCAGCAAGCTGGCCATGATCACCAGCCCCGTGAGTTTTGCCCACCATTTACGCATTGCGTGTGACCTCCTTGAAATGCTTGGTTACCTGACCACCGTGACTTCGCAGGGGGCGTGCGCCACCACCTTGCCGGCGGTGCTGCCCATCAATATCCTCTCCAGGGCGTTCATGCCGGTGCTGCCGATGACGATGCGGTCGAACTTGCCATCCTCGGCTTTGGCGATGATTAGGTTGGCCGGCACCAGCCCCGCCTCCAGCACCGTCTCCACCGGCAGGTTTTTGGCGTCAAACAGGGCCTTGCCCTTTTTCAACGCCGCCCTGGCTTCGTCTTCCAGCTTGTCCTGGATGTTCATCGGCATGCCGTCGAAATTTCCCTGGACGTAATAGGCCACCGACATCAGGGTCACCTGGGCCCCTTGCGTTTCCGCCAGTTCCAAGGCCCGTTGCACGGCTTTCATGGAATGCTCCGAGCCATCTGTAGCCACCAGTACTTTCATACAAGACCTCCTCGGCATGACTTAAGGTGCTTTACGGTTAACGAAGCCTGAGACGTGCTGCGCTGGGATGATAACGTGCTATTCTGCCTCATGATTCCGTCGTTCCTTCCGATCTGCGCCAGCAAACCTGAACAAAAAAATCTTTCACTAGGTAGTAAGCAATGGACGTGCCAGGCGGGTCGGTGAACGTCTTATGAGGTTAACTATTTGAGAGTATTAATTAATTAAGTTGAGGCCCCTCATCGTGCCTTCCACCGCCAGGGGAATTCTGTCAGCAATTTTTACAGAGTGTAAAGGGGGGTATCAGGGGATGCCGCGCCGGGTTCATCTCTTTTTCACCAGCCCGCCGGGGGAGCTGGCGGGAATTATGCCAGCGGTCTCTCCTGTCCCCATGTCCGGCCAACATCATGAAAAGAGGGGAGGGCGGGTCTCTGGGCCGGCGCCAGCCGGGTGAGCCGGGCGCCCCCGAAGGGCGCCGGCGGGAGGTTTTGGCGACCGCGTGGAAACTGGCCGCGGCAAGCTCTTTTCTGGTATGATTCTTGATAGATATAAGGCCAGAGTGACCGCTGATGGAAACCCTCAATTTATTCCGGGAAATTTACCGCAAGTTCACGGGACGCCGGGGCCGACCTTCCCGGGATGACCTGGCCGCCGCCTTCCGCTTCCGCTATGCCTGCTTCAAGGACCTGCTGGACTCCAACACCCAGCTCTTGAACATCATTGCCGACCTGGAGGAAAAACTGACCGGCCGCCACGTCTTCGGCATGTCCTATGTCAGGTCCCAGGCGGCCCGGGGTGCTTTCCACGCCTTCCGCATGATCAAGAGCCTGGATGTCCTCTCCGGCCACAAGTACCCTGTCCTCTACGGGGTGCTGGACCGGATCAACGCCAACATCAAAGACCGCCTGGGGGAAAAAAAGGAACTGCCCCTCACCGACCCGGTCCTGCCCCTGTCCCAGGTCAACCGGGACATGGTGGATTGGGTGGGGGGCAAGAATGCCCACCTGGGCGAAGCCATGAGAATCGGCCTGCCCATCCCCAATGGTTTTGCCATCACCACCCGGGCTTATGCCGACTTTCTGGCCTATAATGATCTGGTGGATGAGATCAACAAGCAGAAGATGGAGATCGACCCCGCCAACCCCCAGACCGTCAAGCAGGTGAGCGAGGCCATTCAGGCCCTGATCAACGCCGCCCAGATGCCCCCGGCCCTGTCCGGGGCCATCGGCGCCGCTTATGCCCGGATGGAATCTGAGGCGGGCTGGATCTCCCGTCCGGGTCTCCATGCGCTCCAGCGCCATCGGCGAAGACAGCGAACTGTCCTTCGCCGGGCAATATCTCACTCATCCTGAATGTCCCCGGCGATCGAACTGCTCCCGGCCTATAAAAAAATCCTGGCCAGCCTCTATACCCCCCGGGCCATTTCCTATCGCCTCAACAAGGGCATCCGGGATGAAGACATCGCCATGAGCGTCGTCTGCCTCCAGATGGTGGACGCGGTGGCCAGCGGCGTGATGTATTCCCACCACCCCTTCAACGTCAGGGACGATAACCTCCTCATCAGCGCCGTCTGGGGCCTGGGGCCTTACGCGGTGGACGGGGTCATCACCCCGGACACCTATCGCGTCGCCCGAACCAATGATCTTGCCATTCTGGATCAGCAGGTGTCTCGCAAAACCGTCCAGTTAGTGGCCAAGCCCGAGGCGGGCCTCCATGAAATCCCGGTGCCCCCGGAGCTCCAGGATCAACCCTGCCTCTCCCCGGACCAGATCAAGGTCCTGGCGGCCTATGGCGTCAAGCTGGAAGAGCATGAGCACTGTCCCCAGGATGTGGAATGGGCCCTGGATCAAGCCGGCCGTCTCATGGTGCTCCAGAGCCGGCCCCTGGTCCTCCAGGCCCCCACCGGCAAGGAACTGCAAGACATCCCGGCGGTGCCCGGCCACCCTGTGCTGGTCGAGGGCGGCGCCGCCGCCTTCCCCGGGGTGGGCTGCGGCCCGGCCTTTCTGGTCCAGGGGGACGACGACCTGCTCACCTTCCCCGACGGCGCGGTCCTGGTAGCCCGGCATTCTTCCCCCAAATTTGTCATGGTCATGGCCAAGGCCCAGGCCATCGTCACCGATTCCGGCAGCATCTCCGGCCACATGGCCTCGCTGTCCCGGGAATTTTCCCTCCCCACCCTCCTGGATACCAAGGTGGCCACCCAGGCCATTGCCCCGGGCCAGATCGTCACGGTGGACGCCTATACCTGCCGCGTCTACCAGGGCCAGGTGCCGGAACTGCTGGAGCGCCGGCCCGTCCGGGAATCCCACCTCAAGGACACCCCGGTCTATGAGACCCTGAAGCAGGTGGCCGAGTTCATCCTGCCCCTCCACCTGGTGGACCCCAGGTCCCCGGAATTTTCCCCGGATTTCTGCCGGTCCCTTCACGACCTCGGGCGCCTGGTGCACGAATTCTCCTACACCGAGATGTTCAAGATCAGCGATCTGGTCTCGGCCCGGGAGGGCTACGCCCTGAAGCTGGACGCCCCCATCCCCCTGGACCTCTACCTCATCGACCTGGGCGGCGGGCTGGCCGGGGCCGACCCCCGGGCCCAGAAGATCACCCCGGACCAGGTGGCCTCGGTCCCCCTCCAGGCCCTTCTCCGGGGGATGCTCCGGGAGGACGTCCGGGTCCGGGAACCCCGCCCCATTCAACTCGGCGGCCTCATGGCGGTGATGCGGGAACAACTCATGGCCGCCCCCAATGTCGAAGAACGCTTCGGCGAACGCAGTTACGCCATCATTTCCGACAAGTACCTCAATTTTTCTTCCCGGGTGGGCTATCACTACAGCGTTCTGGACGCCTACTGCGGCGCCACCGTCAACAAGAACTACATCACCTTCTCCTTCAAGGGCGGCGCCGCCGACGACGTGCGCCGCAGCCGCCGGGTCCGGGCCATCGCCATCGTCCTCATGGGCCTGGATTTTTCCGTCGAAGTCAAGGGCGACCGGGTGGACGCCCGCCTGCAAAAATACGAAGCCCCCGTCATCCAGGCCAAGCTCGACCTCATCGGCCGCCTCCTCATCTTCACCCGCCAGTTGGATATGCTCATGACCAGCGAAGCCGGCGTCGAGGCCGTGGCCCAAAACTTCCTCCAGGGCAACTACAGCCTGGATATGACCGCCATCGCCACCCCGGCCCCGCCCCATCCCCCCCCGGCCGATTCCGCCTGATGCCGATTCGCCACCAAAAGGTGGTCCCGGCGTCTTGCCTGTGCCGGCCCAGGCTAAACGTTCATAACCGCAGCAATCAGCCACCCCCGAAAATGAAAATCTTTCGTAGGGGCGAGCCGGTGGCTCGCCCTGCCTTGAAAGAGCTCAGGCAGGTCCGCACCTGCCCGTCAAGGAACTTCTTATAGCATTTGCCAAAAGTTCTTTCCTCTTATCCCCTCTCCCCCAGCAGGGGGAGGGGTAGGGTGAGGGGGGGGATACGAAAAACCTGTCGGCAACGAGCATATCTCCCGTAGGGGCGGACCTGTGTGTTCGCCCTTTTTGAGGCAGCACTTCAAGGGGGGATTATAAGGCTTCACGGAGCGGAAAAAACTTTGGGCAATTGCTATAACCTGTCGTTCTGAGGACAGCCGGGGGCGGCTGTCCTCCATGGGACTTGCCCAGAGGTCTCTTTTGGGGATGATCGGCAATTACCCGGGCTTAATCCTCTTTTTTGGGGAGGGCAAAATAAAAGGTCGCGCCTTCCCCCACCTTGCCCTGGGCCCAGACCCGGCCGCCGTGGCGGTGGATGATGCGCTGCACGATGGCCAGGCCGACGCCGGTGCCTTCGTATTCCGGGCCGCTGTGCAGACGTTGGAAGACGCCGAACATTTTATGGGCATAACGTTCGTCAAACCCAATGCCATTGTCCTTGATGGAGTAAATGGTTTCCCGGCCTTGGGTGTGTCCGTCCACTTCAATGACGGCGGTTTTCCTGGGCCGGGTGTATTTCATGGCGTTGCCCAACAGATTCATCAGCACCTGGTTAAGCAGGGAAGGCTCCCCCCAGGCCGGGGGCAGGTCTGACACGGCCAGCCTGAGGTCCCGGTCCGGCTCCTGGGCCTGGAGCTGTTCAAAAACCGGCCGGATCATGACTGCCAGATTGATTTGAGCCTTGATGATCTGCTGCCGCCCCAGCCGGGACAGGGCCAGCAAGTCGTCGATGAGCCTGGTCATTACCTGGGTATTGCTGACAATAACGTCGAGGAGCCGGCGGCCTTCTTCATCCAGCCCGGAGGCACATTCTTTCAGCAGTATCCGGGAAAAGCCCTGGATGGCCCGGAGGGGGGCCTTGAGGTCGTGGGAGGCGGAATAGGTGAAGGCCTCCAACTCCTGGTTGGCAAACTCCAACTCGGCGGTGCGGTCTTTGACCCGCTGCTCCAAGGCTTCATTCAGCCGGCGAATCTCGGCTTCCGCTTGCCGGCGTTTGGCTTCCCGGTCCATGGACTCCATGGCGAAGGACAGGTCATGGGCCAGAGAGTTCAGCAAAGCAACTTCTTCTTCGTTGAAGAAATCCTTTTGCCCGGAATAGAGGGTCAGGACTCCTTCGACCCTGCCGCCCATGAACAGGGGAAAAGCGGCCGAGGACCGGAAGCCCCGGGCCAGGGCCTGTTCCCGCCACGGCACCATGCGGGGGTCGGCGGCCACGTCCGGACACACGTCCCAGCGTCCCTCCCGGACCGCCACCCCCGTGGGACCGCGGCCCTCCGGGACATCTGCCAGGGAAACGGTAATATTTTGGGGATAAGAGTCCATGAGGTCGAACTGGGCCGCGGCCCGGATCAGTCCGGCCTCCCGGTCCACCCGGCCGATCCAGCACAACTGGAAGTCACCTTCCTCCATCATGATCCGGCAGGCCTGGCGGAAGAGTCCTTCCTGGTCTTGGGCCCGGACGATGGCTTCACTAACCAGGCTCAACAGGCGGTAGAGCCGGCCGCGGCTGGCCGCTTGCTGCTCGGCCTGTTGCCGGTCGCGCACTTCCTCTTCCAATTGAGCTACGGTTGCCTGCAATTCTGCGGTGCGGTTCTCCACCCGCTGTTCCAGCTCCGCATTCAGCCGGCGCAACTCCATCTCGGCCAGCTTGCGCCCGGTGATGTCCCGGGCCACATGGACGCTGCCCATGGCGCGGCCTGCCTCAAAAAGAAAGGGCGAAACGGTCACCAGTAATTCCCGGCCCAGTTCCCGGACCTCGGCGGTATGGGCCTGCCCATCTTGGAGCATTTTGCTGTGGGGGCAAAAGTCCGGCGGTGCCGGCAAACCATGCATGGTCTCATAGCAGGTACGTCCCACCAAGTGCTCGGGCTCAACCCCCAGGGCCCCGGCCATGGCGCGGTTGCACCTGACTATCCGGTGCTCCTGGTCCAGGATGGCAATGAGGTCGGGCACCGCGTCGAAGGTGCGCTCCCATTCCTCCTTGGCCCGGCGCAGCGCCGCCTCGACCCGCTGGCGCCCGGTGATATCTACGGCGTAAAGGCGCACCGCCTTGGACGGCTCGTCAAAAGAGAAATTCTCTATGAAAACCGAGCTGTTGACCGCTACCTCCCGCTGGATGGATTTTGCGCCGGTCTGTCGGGCTTGGGCTAATATTTCCGGGAGATCGCCCGGGAGGAACTTCTTCAGGTCCTCCACCCGCCCCATCGGTCCGAGAGCCTTCAGGGCCGCCTGGTTATAATAGGTGATCCGGCCGTTGCTATCCACCTCCAGGAGCGGTTGGGGATTCATTTGGGGAAACGAAGCCAGGCGTTGAATTTCCCGTTCCGCCCGGTGGCGCTCGGTAATATCGTTGACCGCGACCACCGCCAGCAGCGGTTGGCCGTCCTGGTCCCGGGCCAACCTGCCGCTGTAACTGAAGACCCGCTGCCAGTCGGTCCCTGGACGAGCCACGCGGACCTCCCAGCCATTCAAGGTCTCGCCGCGCAGGATGCGGGCCAGGGGCCATTGTTCCAGGGGCAGGATGCCGTCTTCCGGGGTGGAAAGTTCGAACGTGTCGGCGAAGTCCGGCAGGCGGCGCCGGCATTCTTCCATACTGGCAAAGCCGTGCATGGCCAGGGCGGCGGGGTTCCAATGAAACAGGTTGGCCTCGAGATCGGCGACGACCAGGCCTTCGGTAAGGCTGTCAAGGATGGTTTGCAGCTGGGCTTCCCTTTGCCTGAGATCATCTTCGGTCCGCTGGCGGGCCGCTACGTCCCGGATGGTATCGCCTTCGTCAACCATGACAACTCCCGATAGACTGACTGCATGGCACCAGAGGTGCAACAATATAATCTACCACATCAATGTAAAGATAAATTGCCTGTATGAGCGCAACTCGGTATGAGGAGCCTCATCTGATCAGGGACAATAAGCCCCAGACCCCGGCCCGGGCGGCCAGGAGGCCTACCAGGGTGATGGCGGCCATGGCCAGGGAGGTGCAGTAGAGGAGACGGATGGCCTGGCGATAACGCTCCTGGTCCAGGGGGTGGCCAGGGTCGCCCATATAGGGTTTTTCCACCAGGCGGCCGAAATAGACGCTGGGCCCCCCCAGGCGCACGCCCAGGGCCCCGGCCATGGCGGCTTCGGGACAGCCGGCGTTGACGCTGGCGGCGTTGCCCCGGTCCCGCCGGAGAATGCGCCAGGACTGGCGCCAGTCAAGGCCGAGGGCCGCGGCGGTGGGGATTATCAGGAGGGCCGTGAGGCGGGCCGGGATGAAGTTGAGGACGTCGTCAGCCCGGGCCGCGGCCTTGCCGAACTGGGCATACCAGTAGTTTTTGTAGCCCACCATGCTGTCCATGGTGTTGGCGGCCTTGTAAAAGAACAGTCCCGGCAGGCCCAGCAGGAGGGTAAAAAACATGGGGGCCACCACCCCGTCGGACAGGTTCTCGGCCACCGTCTCAATCAGGGCCCGGCGGATATCTTCCAGGGATAAATGCGAGGTTTCCCGGCCCACGATCATGGAGAGACTTGCCCTGGCCTCGTCCAGATCGCCCCTGACCAGGGCCGCCTCCACCTTGAAGCTCTCCTGGTGCAGGCTGCCAGTGGCCAGGCCGGTGTACAGGAAGTAGGCGAGGACGGCGATGCCGCCCCAGGGCGGCAGCAGGGCCGCCACCCCCAACACCCCCAAAATGAGGACGCCGGTGGTGGCCATCACCGCCAGCCAGAACAGGGCCCCGGCCCCCACCCGGGTCCGGTAGAGCACCGTTTCCCAGTACTGGATGATACTGCCCAAAAGCCGCACCGGATGAGGCCAGCCGGGGGGGTCCCCCAGGAGGAGGTCCAACAGATAAGCCAACAGGAAAGGCAGGGCCAGGCCCATGATTCACTCCATTTGCGCGGCGGCCAGGTAGGGCCGCCCCCTCGCGATTCGTGATTCCCGTGGGGTGGGCCTCCGGGCCCGCCAGGCTTGAGAATAACGTATTTCCTGCTCCGTGAAGCTTACTTCCCCCTCACTCTGACCGTCTCCCTCATTGGGGGAGAGGGGAAAAGCCGGGACCGGTTTAAGGCCCTGCCATGATAGGAACCCGGCGACCTGACATGCTCCCTCTTGCCCCGCCCCGGGGGAGAGGAGGACGATATTTTACCTTAGCATACTTATGAAATCTTGTACTAATATCAAGGAGAGACCTCTGCGAAAGTCTCTTTCGCTATCCTTCCGCATCAAAATGCAGCTTAGGCGCCCTCGCTTGCGCCTCAAGAGAGTATGGACAGCCGAGGGCGGCTATCCTCCATGAGACTTTCCCAGAGGTCTCAAATTGGTCTTACGCACCAAGAATGGCGCGTAAGACGCGCCCTACGATGTCAATGCCAGGGGAAATCATTTCCCCTGGTTCCCCATTTCTCCTTGGGAACGACCATGGATGCCAAGCTGAGCCCGGCCGGTTAAGGCGTTCCCGGGCACAGCCCGGGAACAAGCCATGGGCCTGGAGAAGCCCGGCCTGCCGGCCGATTTTCACCTCTTGATACACTGCTCCAGGGCTGCCAGCAGTCGTTCATTCTCCTGGCGGCCCCGGACCGCCAGGCGGAAGAAGCGCTCATCCAGCCCCCGGAAATTGCTGGCGTCCCGGATGACGATGCGGTGGGCCAGCATCCGCTCCCGCAAGTCGGCCGCGGTCAAACCCGGGCGGGTGAGTTTCACCAGGAGATAATTCACCACGCTGGGAAACGGGGACAACTCCGGGTGTGCCGCCAGCCCCTGGAAGAGAAATCCCCGCTCCTCTTGGATCAGGGTCCGGGTCCGGCCGATGTAATCAGCGTCGGCCAGGCAGGCCTGCCCCATGAGCTGGGCCATGGTGTTCACCGACCAGGGCTCCTGGGCCGCGGACAGCTGCGTCACCACTGCCGGCGCGCCTAACAAACAACCCAGGCGCATCCCGGGGATGCCGAAGAATTTGGTGAAGGAGCGCAGGATCAGCAGGCGGGGAAACCGGCCCAGGTGAATCTTCAAAGAGGCCTCTTCCACGAAATCCACGAAGGCTTCGTCCAGGAGGAGATAGGCTCCCGCTGCCTCACAGCGATCCGCCAGGCTCAGGAACAGTTCCGGGTCCAGCAGCACCCCGCTGGGACTGGCGGGATGGGCCAGGAAGACCAGGTCGCCGGCCTGGGGCTCCGGGACCTGGCTCAGGGCAAAATTATGGGCCTCGTCGGTGGGATAAAAGTCCGCGGGCACCCGGGCCAGGTTCAGGGCGTGTTCGTATTCGCTGAAGGCCGGGGTGACAATGAGCCCCCGGCGGGGCCTGAGGGCCCGGGCCGCCAGGTAGATCAGCTCGGTGGAGCCGTTGCCCACCAGGATTTCATCGGGGCTGAGGTGGTGATAGTCCGCCAGGGCAATGCTGAGTTTCAGGCTGCGGCGGTCCGGGTAATGGACGATCTCACGCATGGCCTCCTGGACCGCGAGGGTGAGCCCGGGGGGAAATCCCAGGGGATTGATGTTAGCGGAGAAATCCAGGAGGTCGGCAAGTTCAACCCCCAGGGTGCGGGCCAGGAGATACACGTCGCCCCCGTGGAGGGGGGTCTTGTCAGGCACATTAGTCATAATTTTTAGGTTTGGATCATCGCCTTGATCTGGGCCATATCCAGATGGCGCCGCAGAAGGTCCGCCAGGCGATCCAGTTGGGTTTCTTGAAATTGTTCATAGGTTCCATAAGACGCCGCCGGGGCGGTGGCGTCCAGTCCCGGCCGGGTTAGTTGTAGCTCTTGCAAAAAAATCCGGCGAAAGGCGTCATTATCGAACAGGCCGTGGAGGTAGGTGCCCCAGACGCGGCGGTCGGGTGCGACCCAGCCATCGGCTACCTTGAGGGGGCGGCCGTTGCGGCTGACAATCTCGAAGGCCGGCTGCCCCGGCCCCTGGGCTTCCGTAACCCCCATGTGAATTTCGTAGGCCGACAGCACCCCGCAACCTCCCGGGTCCGGCACCCGGGCCTCCACCTGGGTGGTGGTCTTGGCCCCGGCCATGGTGGTCACCACCGGCAGGAGCGCGAGCCCGGGTTCGGTCCGGGGGTCGCCTTCCACCCCCAGGGGGTCCCGGACTTCCTGGCCCAGGATCTGGTAGCCGCCGCAGATGCCCACCAGGCGGCCGCCGGCCCGGCCGTAGGCCTGAATCCGCCCAAACAGGCCGGTAGCCTTGAGATAAAGCAGGTCGCTGATGGTGTTCTTGGTCCCGGGGAGGATCAGGAGGTCGAGGCCGGAAAGCTCATCCCGATGGTCGACGTAGGCCAGATGCACCCCGGGCTCCTGCTCCAGGGGGTCAAAGTCGGTGTAGTTGGAGATGTGGGGGAGGCGCACCACGCCGATCCTGAGGCCGGCGGCCTCGGCCCCGGCCCCTGCCGGACGTTTGCGGCTTAGTGCGACGCTGTCCTCTTCGGGCAGGACCAGGTCACCGGCGTAGGGCACCACGCCCAGGACAGGGCGCCGGGTGCGGCGCTCGATGATGGTCACGCCCGACTCGAACAGGGTCGGGTCGCCCCGGAACTTGTTGATGATGAAGCCCCGGAGCATCCGGCGCTCCGTGGGGGTCAGGAGGAGGAAGGCGCCGATGGTGGCCGCGAAGACCCCGCCCCGGTCGATGTCGGCCACCAGCAGGACCGCGGCCCCGGCCTTTTTGGCCATGTTGAAGTTCACCAGGTCGTTTTGCTTGAGATTCAGCTCCACGGCGCTGCCGGCCCCCTCCAGGACGATGAGGTCATAAGCCCCGGCGAGGCGGCGGTAGCTCTCCATCACCTTTTTGACCAGTTGAGGTTTGAGCCGGTAGTAATCCCGGGCCGGGAAGTTGCCGTAGACCTGGCCCTGGACAATCACCTGGGACCCCACCTCGCTGCTGGGCTTGAGCAGGACGGGGTTCATGTCCACGTGGGGAACCAGGCCCGCGGCCTGGGCCTGGACCACCTGGGCCCTGCCCATCTCCCCGCCTTCCGGGGTGATGAAACTGTTCAGGGCCATGTTCTGGGCCTTGAAGGGGGCCACGCGGATGCCTTCCTGGCGGAAGATGCGGCAGAGCCCGGCCACCATGATGGACTTACCAACGTCCGAGCCCGAACCCAGGATCATTAAAGGACGGTATTTCATGATTTGGGAGCTATCAGCTTGCAGCTATCAGCCGTCAGCTTTTGCTCTGATCCTTTTCTTGGCCTCATTACTTTGACATATGGCGTGGTTTTCCCCCCTTTTATCAAGGGGGGCAGGGGGGATTGCCTGGGCGCCTGAAAATCCCCCTCAATCCCCCTTTAAGAAAGGGGGACTTAAGACCCCGGCGTTGCGCCATTCTCTCAGCAGTCGGCTTATTTTTCTGACCCCTATTCCCTAATCCCCGCTTTTCTCCGGAGCCCGGCCTCCCGCCACCTGGCCGCGGTATTTTTCCTGGTAGCCCCGGGGGGTGATCATATAACCTTCGTAGGTGTAGGTCTGGGAGTTGCCCACGATGACGATGGTCTGCATGTCCACCGGGTGGGTCAGCAGATCCTGCAAGGTGGTGACGGTGGTGGTTTGCCCCTCCCGCGCCGCCCGGGAGACGATGCCCACGGGGGTGCCGGGGTCTTTATGGCCCAGGAGCAGGTCTCGTACGGCGCCCAGTTGCCAGTCCCGTTTTTTGCTCTTGGGGTTGTAGAGCACGATGACGAAATCGCCCTGGGCCGCCAGTTCCAGGCGCTTTTGAATCGTCTCCCAGGGAGTGAGGAGGTCGCTCAGGGAGATGACGACAAAATCGTGCATCAACGGCGCCCCCAGGAGGGCGGCGCCGGCGGCCAGGGCCGGGACGCCGGGGATCACCTCCAGGTGGAGATCGACGTCGCCACTGCCCTCAGGGGGTCCGATCTTGAGACCCTGGGCGGCGCACATGTCCAGGACCAGGCCGGCCATGCCGTAGATGCCGGCGTCGCCGCTGGAGACCAGGGCCACCTGCTGCCCGGCGCCGGCCCGGTCCAGGGCCAGCTGGCAGCGCTTCACTTCGGCCTTCATGGCGGTGGCCACCACTTCCTGGGTGGTCAACCAGGGGCGCACCAGGTCGATATAGGTCTGGTAGCCCACCACCACCTGGGCCTGGGCCAGGGCCTGTTTGGCCCGGGGGATGAGGTAATCGGCAAACCCGGGGCCCAGGCTGACTACGGCCAGGCGACCCGGGCCACCGCCAGGGTGGCGTTGGGGGCCTTCTGCTTGGTGACGATCAGCTCCACCCCCCCGGCCTTCAGGGCCGCCGCCTCGCTGACACTCGCCACTTGCATGAGGCGGGCCACCCGGGACGATGGGTTCGGCACCGGTATGTTCTCTAACTCCGTCGCGGTAAACCATAAGAATTCGACTCCCAGACTCCGGGCGGCCATCCGCAGCCCGGGTTCATCCTTTTTGGCCTCAATGGTGGCCAGGGCCTGAAGGGACAGGAGGGATAAGCCTTCCTGCGTTAAAGGTTTGCTTGATGAACTCCACGCAATTCCTCCGGCGGGCGTGCCTCGATGACAACCCATGCCGGCCACCAGGTTCCGGGGCCTGAGCTTCAGCCACTCCGGGGGCCAGTCCCGCTCCCGAAAGCCGACATAGACCGTGGGGCCGGGGCCGGTCAGGGCCCGGTCCAGGTCGGGGTCCAAACGGAATAACTCCGGATAGGCTGATAATTCGCCGGATAAAAATCCCTCGGGGTCCACCAGCCGGACGGGACGGCCTGCCAGCAAGGCCATGTGGATCGGCCGCACATCGGCCAGGTTTTCGATAATCAGGCCATGTTCAGCGGCCAGCACATCCAGGGCCGGGAGCCCCTGCACGTCCGTGGCCGTGGTGATGACCGGGGTGCCCCCCAGGAGCTGGGCCACGCGCCGGGCCAGGTCGTTGGCCCCGCCCAGGTGCCCGGAGAGCAGGCTGACGGCGAATTGCCCGGCTTCATCCACCACCACCACCGCCGGGTCGGTGTCCTTGCCCTTAAGATACGGGGCGATGCCGCGCACCACAATCCCCGCAGCCATGACGCACACCAGGTTGTGGTTGGCGGCAAAGGCTTCCTGGAAGGCCTGGGCCAGCTTATGAAAAACCAAGTCGCCCGGCTCCCCGGCCTGGGCCGGGGGCAGGCAGGGCGAAGCTCCGGGGAGCCCCCGGGCCAGCCGCCGGGCCAGGGCGGCGCCCTGGGGCGTCAGGGCCAGGATTTTGATGGGGCGTGCCGGTGAGTTCATTCAATTATCTCAGATAGCGGGACCTTTAATAACCATAATGGCATCCTGAAGACAGCGAGCTTTATCGGGGTCGCCCATAATGATCAAGTTTTAAGGGGGACATATTCCTCAATAATCGGTACCAATCCTTCCAAGAATTTATTTTGATGCCCGCCGCCGGGAAAGGGAAGTATGTAAAGCTGTGGGCTTCGCTGTGATTTTTCCACGGCGGCGCGGACATAGGGTTCAATTTTTTTCAGTACCACAACAACCACAGATGGATTTGCTTCTCTTATCCGCTGAGATAAAGCATTAATATTATCTCGCAGTTGTTTTTCGCGTTCCCGGTGAGGTAAG
>CAVXZU010000035.1:0-60514 GCA_963766185.1 uncultured delta proteobacterium
ACCGAAAACTGGCTCCTTACATCTTATACTTGCCGAAATCGTCCGGGTCCAGGCCTTCCAGCACCTCGGTCCACTTCTTGGCGTCCTCGGTGGTGATGGCCTCTTTGGCGGACAGGTCCACCCGCCGGGCTTTTTGAATCACCACGTCAGCCACAAAGATCGGCGATTTGGTGCGCAGGGCGATGGCGATGGCGTCGCTGGGCCGGGCGTCGATGCTCACTTCCCGGCCGTCCCGGATGATATAGATCAGGGCGAAATACGTGTTGTCCCTCAGGTCGCAGACCTCCACCTTGGTCACCGTCGTCTCCATGAGTTCCATGATGTTTTTCAGCAGGTCATGGGTCATGGGCCGGGAGAACTTGATGTTCTCCAGCTCGCTGGCGATGGCGGTGGCTTCCAGCAACCCGATCCAAATGGGGACCGCCTTGTCTGAGTCCACATCTTTGAGGATCATGATGGGACTGTTGGTGAAGGGGTCGATGGTCAACCCGGAAACCGTCATCTCTCTGAGCATGATACCTCCCTTGGGAATGTCCTCAGGCGATCCGCCGCACGGTTACAGGTGGACGAACCCTCGACCCACCGGCCTTTGAGGGAATGGGGGTGAGCCTCGGTTATGGCGACCCGGGCCAGACGTCCCAGCAATTCCCGGGGTCCGATAAAGTTGACGACCTGGTTGGTGCGGAGCCGCCCGCACCACTCCTGGGGGGAGCGCTTGCTCCGGCCTTCCACCAGGACCTCATGAATCTGGCCCACCAGGCGGGCATGGGCCTTTCGGGTAAGTTCATCCTGCCGGGCTTGCAGTCGTGCCAGGCGCTCGGCCTTGACGTCTTCCGGCACCTGGTCCGGAAAAGTCGCCGCCCGGGTCTGGGGGCGGGGGGAATATTTAAAGGAGAAGGCCTGGTCGAATCCGGCCTCAGCCATCAGGTCAAGGGTTTGGAGGAAGTCAGTCTCGGTTTCCCCGGGAAAGCCCACGATCAGATCGGTGGACAAGGCCAGGCCGGGGCAGGCGCGCTTGAGCGCCGCGACCTTTTCCAGGTAGTGTTCCCGGGTGTAACCGCGATTCATCCGCGCCAGGATCCGGTTGGCGCCGGACTGCACCGGCAGGTGGAGGTGTTCGCACAAGGACGGGCAACTCGCCAAAGCTCCGGATCAGCTCCGGCGAGAGGTCCCGGGGGTGAGAGGTGGCGAACCGCAGCCGCTTCAGGCCCGGCAAAGCATTAAGGCGCTCCAGCAGTTGGGGGAACGTCATGGAATCGGGCAAGCCCCGGCCGTAGGAATTGACGTTCTGGCCCAGGAGAGTCACTTCCAGGCCCCCGGCGGCGACAAACGCCGCGACTTCGTCCACAATGGCCCCGGGCTCCCGGCTGGTCTCCCGGCCCCGGACGTAGGGGACCACGCAGAAGGAACAGAAGTTGTCGCAGCCCCGCATGATGGTCACCATGGTCTGGAAGGTCCCCGGCGGCCACAACCGCTGGGGCAGATCCGGCAGATCCCTTGTCAGGGCCACGTCCACCACCCGCTCGCCCCGGGCGGCCCGGTCCACCAATTCCGGCAGCCGGTAAATGCCCTTGGTGCCGAATACCAGGTTGAGATGGGGGGCGAAAGCCAGCAAGCGCTCGCCTTCCTGCTGGGCCACGCAGCCCCCGACGCCCAGGATGAGCTCAGGCCGCGCCCGCTTCAGCGGCTTTAAACTGCCCAGAAGGCTTCTCACCTTCTCCTCGGATTTGCGGCGGATGGCGCAGGTGTTGATCAGGTAGAGATCGGCGTCTTCGGCCCGGGCCGTCAGGTCGTAGCGCTCCCCTAAAATCTGGGCCATCAATTCGGAATCGGCCACATTCATCTGGCAGCCGAAAGTCCGGATGTGCAATTTTTTCTTCGTCCCTACCATGTATTCTATTTATTCGAATCTCCCCCCAATGTCAACCTCCGCTCTTTGCCGCTCTGGACAGTCCCGGGGCATTAGGATACAATGCGCGGGGTTGTGGGCCAGGGCAGGGGATCAACCTCCCGGTTACCGAGCCGCGCCATCACGGGAGCCTTAACAGAAATTTATGGTGTCCTTCGCCAGCCGCACCGGGCCACGTTATCCGGGCCCCGAGGTCCTCACGGGGGGCGGGTCCCAGGGGTCGAACCCCGGAGCCGCCTTATGATTCCCATCCGGGGGGCCCCGGCCCAACGCCGGTGGCCCTGGGTCACCCTGGGTCTGATCGTCGTCAATCTCGGCGGTCTTTCTCTACCAACTCCACATCGGACCCGATGCGTCCACCGACCTGTTTTATAACAAGGGGGCGGTGGCCTCCAAGTTAAGCCGCCTTAAGGTCCTGAGCCTCAGCCAATCCCAGGGGCTGCTGCCCACCATGTTCAGTTCCCTCTTCCTCCACGCCGGGTGGGTCCACCTCATCGGCAACATGTGGTTCCTCTGGGTCTTTGGGGAAGCCCTGGAGGATGACCTGGGACCCGGGCGATTTCTGGGCTTTTACCTGTTCTGCGGCTTTTTCGCCTGTATCTTCCACGTGCTGGCGGCCTCCAGCCTGGCCGTGCCGCTGATCGGGGCCAGCGGCGCCATCGCCGGGGTGCTGGGGGGATACCTGGTCCGGCTGCCCAAGTCGCCCATCTGCACCGTGGTTTTCTGGCGGCTGCGCCCGGAGACGGTGTATATTCCCGCCTTCGTCTGGCTGGGTCTGTGGCTGGCGCTGCAGTTCTACGGCCTCAGGAACGGCGGCGCCGTGGCCTGGATGGCCCACCTGGGGGGCTTCTTTATCGGCCTGGCCACGGTCAACCTGTTTACGCCCCTGACTCCGGCCCCGGCCCCCGCCAAAACCGCGCCCAAGGCCAAAGCCGCCCCCAAAAAGCCCGCCAGCGCCAGGGGCAAGAAGAAGTGAGACAGCCGAATGAAGGGAGATGGGCGCGTGCACGAACAGGAAACTAAAATCCAGTTGGCTGAACTGATCATCCTGGCTATGGATTGCCTGGAAGTGGGAGTGACCATTTTCGACCCGCAAGGGACTCTCCTGTATTATAATAACTATTCCACTAAGGTGCTTGACCGGAAGCCTGAATATATCGGCACGGATATTCATCGGCATCATAAGAAGCCAACCACGAATGAGAAATTTGATTTCATGCTGCAAAAGTTCTCGGAGGGGCGGACAGAGCCGTTTCATTATGAGGCCAAGCCTTATGGCCAGGTTATTCTCGTGACGCTGTTGCCCATCAGAAAAGATGGGCAGTTCGTTGGCTGTATTCATTGCGTGCGGCTGAAAGAAGCAATTGGGCCGCAGAGTGACCAACCTGAGGACGTCACCAACCCGAACCTGCACTAATGCCGGACCAGCATGCCCGTTTGTCCCCGCCAGATGCCGAAATAATCGGCCCGGCAGGCCTTGATAGTTATCCATAGGGAGGGAGTATGCAATACACTGAAGGCAGGATGGGGCGGGTCTTTGTCTTGAGACTGGAGGATGGCGAGCGCCTCAACGAGACCCTGGAGGCCTTTGCCCGGGAGCATAATCTGGCGCACGCCCTGGCCTTCTACCTGGGCGGCTCCGCCAGCGGCAGCCAGGTGGTGGTGGGTCCGGATAGCGAACGCACCGATGCCGTTGTGCCCTTGCTCCACATGCTCCAGGGCTCCCAGGAGGTCCTGGCCCTGGGGACCCTGGTCGCCGACGAAACCGGCGCGCCGGTGCTCCACATGCACGCCGCCGCCGGCCGGGAAGGCCGGGCCACCGTGGGCTGCACCCGGGCCGGGGTGGACGTCTGGCTGGTGGGGGAAGTGGTGCTGCTGGAGATTGTCGGCCCCGAGGCCCGGCGGCAAAAGGACCCCCAGACCGGGTTTCAGCTCCTGACGGTGGGGCCGGAGAAAAAATAACCCACTCTGGTCACTCTGGTTCCCAAGTTGTAGTTGGGAACCAAAGCTTGGCGCTTTTTCTGGTTCCCAAGCTCCTGCTTGGGGACCCCCTTGGACGCCAGAGCTCCGCTTGGCGAATAAGCTAATGGATAGTATTTTTCCGCTCCCAGCCAATGAGGTGCCCCAGCCGGGCTGGGGCAAAAAGATGAGCGTTCCCAAGCAGGAGCTTGGGAACCAGCATGAGAGGGTTCGCACCTGGTTAATCACCCTATGGGCGCCTCGTACCGTTAGTTTTTGTGTAGGGTGCGCACCGCGCACCATCCCTCAATTAATGTCAATCGCCCTAAACCTGCCTCACAGGCAAGGAATCAAACCCATGCCGGACAAAATCCCCCAGATCGGGCGGCAAGCCGCCCTGGCCGCAGGCGCGGTGATGCGCCAGAATTATACGAAGCCCCATGAGATTACCATGAAAGGGGCCATCGACCCGGTGACCGAGACCGATTTCCAGTGCCAGGAAATCATTATCGGGATGATTAAGCAGGCCTTCCCGGACCACGGCTTTCTGGCCGAGAGAGCAGGAGTGTAGGACAGCCGCCCCCGGCTGTCCCGGGAGCCGGCCACCCTGGCCAGGCCCGGGAGGCCGACGCCGCCGCCCGCTTGCCGCTGGATCATCGACCCCCTGGACGGCACGGTCAATTTCGCCCATGGCTACCCGGCGTTTTGCGTCTCCATCGCCTGCGAGATCAACGGCGTCCTGGAATACGGCGTGATCTACGACTCCCTGCGGGATGAACTCTTCGAGGCCAGCAGGGGAGGGGGGGCCAGCCTCAACGGCCAACCCATCCGGGTCTCAAAGACCGACCGGATGGAGCGGGCCCTCATCGCCACGGGCTTTCCCTATGACATCAGGGAGCGGGTGCCCGCAACCCTGGCCCGCCTGGGGCGCCTGCTGGGCATCGTCCAGGGCCTGCGCCGGGGCGGTTCCGCCGCCCTGGACCTGGCCTACGTCGCCTGCGGCCGCCTGGACGGCTTCTATGAAGAAAACCTCAAACCCTGGGACACCGCCGCCGGCCTGCTCATCGTCACCGAAGCCGGGGGCAGGATCACCACTTTCGACGGCGGGGACTATGATCTTTACTCCCCCAATATTGTGGCGAGTAATGGCCAGTTATATTCTAATCTATCTGCATTATTGCAATATTAGATGATCATAATAATTTTCAAAGATATCTTTATATATTTACTTGATAAAGTATTGCAATTCATTGATAAAGTGTGAATGATGATTTTAGCTTTACAAAAATTGTGGAAATGGCTTTCGGTTACAAGAAAATCAGAAGACGCTCGCAACTCATCGGCAGCTGCGTTGTAGCCTGGTTACTAGCTTATGCTGGTTGGACGGTTTTTACTCATTATCACACCGGCCAGAAAAGAAAAACCTAGACTTACCTAGCAATTATGATAATTATCTCAGCTTTATTAGAGATAGAAACAATAGATATCTGCAGAGCTTGCGAGAAACAGCAGAAAACCGATGAGCGTAGGGAATCGTAATGTTTTAGAAATAGAAATAGCAGCAATCAGAGGCTAAAAAAGCAGAACCTGGAAAAGGCTTTTGAAGATGCAACAGTTAAAAATCGCACAACTTGCCAAAGGTCTTGAAGTAATTTTAAAACGGAATATTATCTACTGAAGAGATAGATATTGCTAAAAAAACGTTGGAAGAAGGGTGAAATTGGGGCTGCACCGAGGAACTGTTGCAGACAGAGTTTTAAGATTGGCAAAAATCAGGCAGCGACTGGACCAAGCCAAGCGGCAGAATCAGCATATTATCTTGGCATTTTGGAAGCAAGAAAAATAAACTACGTTAAATCAGACCAATTTTATCAAGAGGCTATCCAACTCCAGCCGGACAATGCATCTTATTTAATCGCCACGGGTGAGATGGCTCATACCTTAGGACATTATAATGAAGCTGAGAAACTCTTAAGACGTGCATTAATAGAGATAGGACGTAAACCTTGGGGTCCATACACCTAAATTTAGCTCTCTGTCTCGACAAAATAGCCGTAACATATGAGGCTCAGGGTAAATATATCGAGGCCGAGTCTTTTTGTCGGCGGGCTTTAGGAATCCGAGAAAGAATTTCTGGTAATGAAGACCCGGATGTAGCCACCAGCCTAAACAACACTAGCGAAGCTTTTAAAGGCACAAGGGAAGTATGGGGAGGCGGAACGGGTATATCAGCGGGCTCTGGCCATCCGTGAAAAAGCCCTGAGGTTCGGACCACCTGGACGTGGCCACAGTCTCATCAACCTGGCAGCGCTATACCAGGCGCAGGGAAAATACAGCGAGGCAGAAGCGTTTTGCCGGAGAGCCCTGACAAATTGATGAAAAGGCTTTAGGCTCGGATCATCCCAGGCTTGCGACACCTTTAACAATTTGGCCAGAGCTCGAGATACCCAAGGGAAGCATGGGGAGGCGGAGCCACTATACCGGCGATCCCTGGCTATCTTTGAAAAAGGCCCTGGGGCCAGAGCATCCGCACGTGGCCGGCAACCTCGACAACCTGGCAGTTCGCTATACCAGGCGCAGAGGGAAGTATTGCCGAGGCGGAACCTTTCCACCAACGGTGCTCTGGCCATCAAGGAAAAGGTCCTGGGACTCGGAGCACACGGACGTGGCCGATCAGCGCTCGAAGAACTTGGCAGAACTTTATGACGACCAGGGGGAAGTATGGGAAGGCGGAGCCGCTGTACAAGCGGGCCCTGGCCATCAGGGAAAAGGCCCTGAGACCGGAACACCCAGACGTTAGCCCAAAGCCTCAACAACCTGGCATTACTCTATCATGAATCAGGGGAAGTATGGGGAGGCGGAGCCGTTTACCAGCAGGTCTCTGGCCATCTGGGAAAAGACCCTGGCGCCGGAGCACCCAAACTTGGTGATCAGCCTGTAAGAATTATGCTGACTTATTGAAGAAAATGGGGCGGAAAGCGGAGGCAGAACCCTTGGAGGCCCGGGCTAAGGCGATTCGGGCTAGGCACGCCGAGAAAAATCCTAGGATGAGTAGAAGTTCTAAAAACTCATCCACGGTCAAACTGGCATGGCGAATAAGGGCGCGCAGGGTTCCCACTGCTAGTTCTTTATGTTGGGGGATGGAGAGGTTTACCCGGATTCCTGGTTTCACCATAACCAAGTGACTGCCTACCTGACCTAAGGAAACCCAACCCGCTCTTTCAAAGGCCTTGGCAGCTTCCTTGCCTGAAATATTGGCAAGTTTTCCCATAGATCAGACCGAAACGACAATAGGACAGCGGCCCGGTTTCGGCGGGATGGCGATGAGGGCTTTTTGATCCTCGGCCCAGAGCCAGGCAGTAATAGCCTCCTTAATGTTTTCCAAAGCTTCTTTCTCATCTCGCCCCTGGGAAACACAGCCGGGTAAAGCCGGACATTCAGCCACGATCCAGCCGTCTTCATCCGGTTCAAGGGTTACATGAAAAATCATTGGCCATCTCCTCTCAGTCCGTTCATTTTTTGATCGCCAGCCGCTACGGAAAAATTATTGACAGAAGCATATGGTTTTATTATACAGTATAAAAGGCAGAAAAATGAAGCTGAACTTAAAGCAGGAAACAACTGGTGCTGGTGGCGCGTGATGGCGGGCTCGTGAGGTACGTCCACCGGCAGGTATGATATTGTTCGGGGCCCCTCACGAGAGGGGCTCCGGTTTTTTCAGGCGGAAAAGCCGTGGCCCTTGAGAGCCCCGGCTTTTTTTATGGTTTTGATGGTATAGTGGGTTGTAGCACTATCTAAAAGACATTTTCCTTATGGACAGGCCTCAAGAGCGGAAAATCCCCCCTAACCCCCCTTTTCCAAAGGGGGGGATTTAGCGGAATGCCTTTGAAAGTCCCCCTTTGAAAAAGGGGGATTTAGGGGGATTTAAAAAGTATCAATGAGAAGGAAATTTTTGCAAACGCTTTAATCATATTAACCAAACGGAGCAGGCATGGTTTATCCGGATTTTGGCACGTTTGCCGACATGGCTCGCCAGGGCAACTTGATCCCGGTCTATGGCGAGATCCTGGGGGATTTGGAGACCCCGGTGTCGGCCTACAAGAAGTTGCGGGGCGAGGGCTGTTCCTTCCTGTTGGAGAGCGTCGAAGGCGGCGAGAAGTGGGGCCGCTTCAGTTTTTTGGGCCTCAACCCCTCCCTGATGTTCCAGGTGGAAGGGGGCAAAACCGTCATTCACCGCCATGGCCGGAAGGAGCCCCTGGACCCCGCCGCCGACCCCTTTGAGCACCTGCGGCGCCTTATGGCCGGGTTCGTCCCGGTGGCCACCCCGGGGCTGCCCCGGTTCTGGGGCGGGCTGGTGGGGTTCTTAGGCTACGACATGGTGCGCTACATCGAAAGGCTGCCGAATCTCACGCCCCCCATCGCCATGCCCGAGGCCCGGCTGATGCTGGCGGACAACCTGCTGATCTTCGACAACCTGCGCCAGACCATCAAGATCCTGACCCTGGTGCACCTGGACCCGGCCGTGCCTCTTCAGGACCAATACGACCGGGCGGTGGCGGCCATCGACGTGATCGAGGCGCGCCTGCGCCAGCCGGTGCCCCGGGCCGAACCCCTGCCGCCGTCGCCCCGGCCGCCCCTAACCTCCAACCTGACCCGGGAGCGCTTCGAAGACATGGTGCGCCAGGGCAAGGAATACATCGCCGCCGGGGATATCATCCAGGTGGTGCTGTCCCAGTGCTTTAAAACCGCGCTGCGCCACGACCCCTTCGACCTCTACCGGGCCCTGCGCCTGATCAACCCGTCGCCCTACATGTTCTATCTCGACCAGGGCGACATGCAGGTGGTGGGGGCCTCGCCGGAAATCCTGGTGCGCCTGGAGGACGGCCAGATCAGCTACCGGCCCATCGCCGGCACCCGTCCCCGGGGCGCCACGCCCTCAGAAGACCAGGCTCTGGAGGCGGAGCTTTTGGCCGACCCCAAGGAGCGGGCCGAACACCTGATGCTGGTGGACCTGGGGCGCAACGACGTGGGCCGCGTGGCCAAGATCGGCAGTGTCAAGGTGCCGGAACTCTTCAGCATCGAACGCTATTCCCACGTTATGCACATCGTCTCCCAGGTGGAAGGGGAGCTGGCCCCGGAACACGACGGCATCGACCTGCTTAAGTCCGCTTTTCCCGCCGGCACCGTGGCCGGGGCCCCCAAGGTCCGGGCCATGGAGATCATCGAGGAACTGGAGCCCACCCGCCGGGGCCCCTACGCCGGGGCGGTGGGTTACTTCAGCTTCAGCGGTAACCTGGATTTTTGCATTACCATCCGAAGCTTCACCATCCACCAGGGCCAGGTCTATCTCCAGGTGGGGGCCGGCATCGTGGCGGATTCGGACCCGGCCACCGAGTTCGAAGAAACGGTGAACAAGGGCAAGGCCCTGATGCGGGCCCTGGACCGGGCCGAGGAAGGGTTAAGGTGATGATAGTTTTTGGGGGAACCCCGCTTTTTTAGAAAAAGCGAGGTTCCCCCAAACCCCCTCCTGGAAAAACAGAGAGGGGGTTAGCAAAGAGGTTAATTATGCTTGTGATGATCGACAATTACGATTCCTTTACCTATAACCTGGTGCAGTATTTCGGCCAGTTGGGGGAGGAAGTGCGGGTCTTTCGCAACGACCGGATCGACCTGGCGGGCCTGGAGGCTAGCCGGCCCAGCCGCCTGGTGATCTCCCCGGGTCCCTGTTCTCCCAGTGAGGCGGGGATATCCCTGGAGGCCATCCGCCATTTTGCCGGGAAGATTCCCATCCTGGGGGTCTGCCTGGGCCATCAGGCCATCGGCGCGGCCTTCGGGGGAAAAGTGATCCGGGCCCCCCGCCTGATGCACGGCAAGACCTCCCTCATCTACCACGACGGCAAAGACCTGTTCTATGGCTTGCCGTCGCCCTTTGAGGCCACCCGCTACCACTCCCTCATCGTGGAACGGCAGAGCCTGCCTGACTGTTTGGCGGTGTCGGCTCAAACCGCGGTGGAAGAGATCATGGGGTTGCGCCATAAAGACCTGGCGGTGTATGGGGTCCAGTTCCACCCCGAGTCGATCCTCACCATCGAGGGGCTCAGTCTGCTGCGCAATTTCCTGAAGCGCCACAAGGGGTAGAGGTTTGTCCGGATGGACTGTATGGCTGGAATTTTTCCTGATTGCCGGAACCATCACCGTGGCGGGTTCCCGGCTGACCCAATACGGGGACGTGTTGGCGGAAAAGACCGGCATGGGCCGGACCTGGCTGGGGCTGGTGGTTCTGGCGGCGATTACCTCCCTGCCGGAGTTGGCCACCGGCGTCAGTGCGATCACCTGGGTCCATGCGCCGGACCTTACCGTGGGCGACCTCCTGGGCAGCTGCATGTTCAACCTGTTGATCCTGGCGGTGGTTGACCTGCTCCATCCCCCGGGCCCCGTGCTCACCGCCGCCCACCGCGGCCATTTGCTGGCCGCCTGTTTTGTCGTGGTCATGCTGGGGGTGGCGATTATGGGCCTGATCGCCACGCCGCCGATGACCGGCGTCGTCCTGGGTCATGTGGACCTGACCTCTCCGGTCTTGATCCTGTGCTATCTGTTGGCCATGCGCTCGTTGTTTCGTTACCAGCGGCGGGACCGGGAGGCGTACCTGGCGGAACATGAAGAGACGTTGCTCTATGAAGATGTGAGCCTGGGGGCCGCCGCGGGGAAATTTGCCCTCTCCGCCCTGGTGGTCGTGGCAGCCGGTGTTTTCTTACCCCGGGTGGCGAGCCAGATTTCACAGGTTATGGGATGGCAGCAGTCAATGGTCGGCACCGTCTTCGTGGCCGCGGCGACCTCGCTCCCCGAATTGGTGGTGACCTTGAGCGCCCTGCGCCTGGGCGCGGTGGACCTGGCGGTGGGCAATCTCTTCGGCAGCAACCTGGTCAATCTATGGATTCTGGGCCTCATGGGGCTCGTCTATGTCAAAGCCCCTCTGTTGCAGGTGGTGTCATCCAAACACGTGGGCACCGGGGTGATGGCCATCATCATGACCGGCATCGCCGCGGCCGAGATGATGTACCGGCCCCAGAAAAAGGTGCTGCGCTGGATGAGCCTCGGGGCCTTTAGCCTGGTCTTTCTGTATGCCGCCCACATCTTTGTGCAGATGCTGGCGGCGTGATCGTCACGACGGTGAATAAGCCATGAATCACGACGGCGCCTCCGACCACGACCCCCGGCAGGGATTGGAACCGGATACTCCGCCGCCGGCGGACCTCCCGGAGGGAAAACCGCACCCGGAATACCGGATCGACATCTACCGGGACTGGTGCAAGTCCTGCGGCATCTGCGCCGCCTTCTGCCCGCGGCAGTGCCTCAGTCTGGATGCCGAGGGCGCTCCGGTGGTGGAGAAAGCCGAACGCTGCACCGGCTGCCGCTGGTGCGAACTGCACTGCCCGGATTTTGCCATCTGCGTCCGGGAAGTGGAAAAGGCGGCTGCAGAGGCGGCAAAACCATAACCGGTTGAGCTCATAAATAGAGGCAATTACCCGTAGGGGCGCACCTGTGTGTGCGCCTTGAGAGGGGGGACACGCAGGTCCCCCCTACAGACAAAGAACCGAGCAAGACTGATAAAACGCTGACTGGCTTGTATCGAAATAATTTCCTCTATCAGGGAGAACGGACGTTGACTGAAAAGCTCGACCAGGGCCGCACAAAACTGCTCCAGGGCAACGAGGCCGTGGTGGAAGGGGCCCTGGCCGCGGGCTGCCGGTTTTTCGCCGGCTACCCCATCACCCCGGCCACCGAGATCAGCGAAGTCATGTCCTATCGTCTCCCCGGGGTGGGCGGCACCTTTATCCAGATGGAGGATGAGATCGCCTCCCTGGGGGCGGTGATCGGGGCATCCCTGGCCGGCGCCAAGGCCATGACCGCCACCAGCGGCCCGGGGTTTTCCCTGATGCAGGAAAACCTGGGGTTCGCCTGCATGGCCGAGGTGCCCTGCGTCATTGTCAATGTCATGCGGGGCGGGCCGAGCACGGGCCTGCCCACCCACGTCAGCCAGGGCGACGTGATGGCCGCCCGGTGGGGCACCCACGGCGACCACCCCATCATCGTCCTGGCCGCGGCCACCACCCGGGACTGCTTCGATCTGACGGTGGCCGCCTTCAACCTGTCGGAAAAATACCGCACCCCGGTGATTCTCTTGACCGACGAAGTGGTGGCCCATACCCGGGAAAAGGTGGTGCTGCCGGAGCCGAAGACCTTGACAGTGGTGGACCGCCTGCGCCCCACGGCGCCGCCGGAATGGTACGTCCCCTACGCCGATACTGCCAGCGGGGTGCCGGCCATGGGCATTTTCGGGGACGGCTACCGCTACCACGTCACCGGCCTCGTCCACGACGTCCACGGTTTCCCCACCGAACGCGCCGACGAGATCGTGCCCTTCATGAACCGGCTCTTCCGCAAGATCACCCAGCACTTCGACGATATCCTCAGGGTCGAAGCCGAGATGACCGCGGACGCTGAAATCCTGGTGGTGGCCTACGGCTCGGTGGCCCGTTCGGCTGGGCGGGCCGTCAAGGAGGCCCGCGCCCAAGGCATCAAAGCGGGGCTGCTGAAACTCGTCACCCTGTGGCCCTTCCCCCGGCGTTTGCTGGAACCACACTTACGAAAAGTCCGGGCGGTCCTGGTGCCGGAATTGAATATGGGCCAAATGTCCCGGGAAGTAAAACGCGTCAACCAGGGACTGACCAGGATAGAGACTCTGAACCGCATCGACGGCAACCTGATCACGCCGGAGGAGATTCTGGCGCGGTTGGTGGAGTTGTAGGGTGCGTTCTACGCACCAACCATAAGCGCTTGATCATAAGAATAATTTGGTGCGCAGGGCCCACCATACAAGGCTTTATAAAGAACAATACGCACGTTTACCGGGAGAGGCGCGCATGGCAAAAATAGTCTGGGAGGAATTGGAGCAGGAAGGGATCAACTGGGTTAACCGGAGAAACGTCTATAGATGCAAAGTCCCCGGAGGCTGGCTGGTGCGGATTCAAGGCGCGGATGCCGCGTTTATTACTTTTCTGCCGGACCCTGAGCATAAGTGGGTCTAAACCGTGTAGGGTGCGCATTGCGCACCATTACATAATGACGGCGGGCGCAAAGGCGCGGCGGCCCGCCCCACTGAAAACCGGAAACCGGAAAGCGACGTGACCGTAAACAGAGATCTTAAGCCATGTCCGAAGTCACCAAGCTCATCCACCAATACCTGCGCCACGAGAAGAAGTTCCCCCACGTCTGGTGCCCGGGGTGCGGCAACGGCATCGTCTTGGGGGCCCTGATCCGGGCCATCGACCGCACCGGGTTTGGCAAAGACGACATCGTCCTGGTGAGCGGGATCGGCTGCGCCGGCCGCATGAGCGTCTACGCCGATTTTAACACCCTGCACACCACCCACGGCCGGGCCCTGACCTTCGCCACCGGGGTGAAACTCGCCAACCCCAGGCTCCAGGTGATCGTGGTCATGGGGGACGGCGACGCCACCGGCATCGGCGGCAACCACTTCATTCACGCCGCCCGGCGCAACCTGAACCTCACGGCCATCATCATCAACAACAATATCTACGGCATGACCGGGGGCCAGTATTCCCCCACCACGCCCTACGGGGGGAAGTCCGCCACCTCGATGTCCGGCCACGTGGAACACGCCTTTTCCATCAGCGAGATGGCCGTGTGCGCCGGGGCCGCCATGGTGGGCCGCGGCACGGTCTATCACGCCACCCTGCTGGACCAGCTCATGGAGCAGGCCATCAGGAAGCGGGGCTTCGCGGTGGTGGAGGTCATCAGCCACTGCCACACCCAGTTCGGGGCCAAAAATAAGCTGGGGGGCGCGGTGGAGATGATGCGCCAACAGAAAGAACTGGCCGTGCGGGTGGACAAGGCCAGGACCATGACCCCGGAGGAACTGGCGGGCAAAATCACCATCGGCGTCCTGGCGGACCGGGACCTGCCCGTCTATACTGAGGAGTACCAGAAGATCCGGGACGCAGCCCGGGCGGCGATGGGTCGGGGATGATGAGTTTGGGGTGAGTGATCCTGGGTGCAGTCATTTGCCCTGCGCATCTCGCCCAGAGCCACCTTCCAACTCACCCTGCTAAGGGGGCGGGGGAGAGTCTGCGGAGAGGGTAAAGTCCATGCACTTTGCCCCCTGCTCCCAAAGGAGCATCATGACCACACGCTACGAAATCCGCCTGGCCGGGTCCGGGGGGCAGGGGTTGATCCTGGCGGGGATCATCCTGGCCGAGGCCGCCGGGGTCTATGACGGCAAGTTTGTCTGTCAGACCCAGAGTTACGGCCCCGAGGCCCGGGGCGGGGCGTCCAAGGCCGAGGTGGTGATCAGCGATGCGGCCATCGATTATCCCAAGGCCATCCGCCCGACGTGCTCCTGGCCCTGAACCAGAAGTCGCTGGATGCGTTTATCTCTGACTTGAAGCCCGGCGGCCTGCTCCTGGTGGACGCCGACCTGGTGCACGAGGCGCCCGCCACCGGGACCTGGCCCTGCCGTTCACCCGGATCGCCCGGGAGTTGGGGCGGCCCATGGTGGCCAACATCGTGGCCCTGGGGGCCCTGGCCCAACTCACCGGGGCGGTATCCCTCGAAAGCCTGACGGCCGCGGTGCTGGCCCGGGTCCCCAAAGGCACCGAGGACCTGAACCGCCAGGCCCTGGCCGCCGGGGTCACATGCGGCTAAGGCCGCAGGTCCGGTGAGCCTCCCGGAGGAGGCCGGGGAAACAATTGAGGCGCTCTGAAGGGGCCGGGGGTTGATGGAGTTATTGGGCCACCGGATTTTTATGAGGCAAACTATCAAAAGGGTCACATCTTTCCCCTCTCCCCCAATGAGGGAGAGGGTTAGGGTGAGGGGGAAGTGATCTTCGACTGAGGAACAAATACGTTACCTTAATTATGAACTCCTCTACTAAGCACGCATAACCACAATGAATGAAGGATAAAGCGCATGCTCAAAGAAGCCATACTCAAGGTAGTGAGCGGCCAGGACCTGACCGAGGCCGAGATGACCCGGGCCATGGAGGCCATTATGAATGGGGAGGCCACCGAGGCCCAGATCGGCGCCTTCATCACCGGCCTGCAGGATGAAGGGCGAGACCGTGGCCGAGATCACCGCCGCGGCCCGGGTGATGCGGGCCAAGGCCACCCGCATCCCCATCAGTGACGGGCTCATCGACCTGGACCGGGACGAAATCAACGTGGACTGGGAGACCGTGGTGGACACCTGCGGCACCGGGGGCGACGCCACCAGCACCTTCAACGTCTCCACCACCACCGCCTTCGTGGTGGCCGGGGCGGGGCTCAAGGTCGCCAAGCACGGCAACCGGGCGGTGTCCTCCCGCTGCGGCTCCGCCGACGTCATCGAGGCCCTGGGGATCAACCTGGCCCTGACCCCGGAGCAGGTGGCCTGGTGCATCCTGGAGGTGGGCATCGGCTTCCTCTTCGCCCCCCAGCTGCACGGGGCCATGCGCTACGCCATCGGGCCCCGGCGGGAGATCGGCATCCGCACCATCTTCAACGTCCTGGGGCCCCTGACCAACCCGGCCAGCGCCAACGTCCAGGTGCTGGGGGTCTATGACGCCCGGCTCACCGAACCCCTGGCTCACGTGCTGGGCAACCTGGGAGGCAAAAGCGCTTTCGTGGTTTTTGGGGAGGGGTCGTTTGACGAAATCAGCATCGTCGGCCCCACCCGGGTGAGCCAGCTTAAGGACGGGGCGGTTACGACCTACGATATCGCGCCGGAGGATTTCGGGCTGAACGCGGGCGGCGCTGGCGGACATCAAGGGCGGGGACGTCTTTGACAACGCCCGGATTGTCAGAAAGGTCCTGGCAGGGGAGGGGGGGCCCCGGGAAGACATGGTGGCCCTGAATGCCGCCGCCGCCTTCATCGCCGCGGGCCTGGCCCCGGATTTTCCCCGGGGCATCGAACTGGCCCGGGAGACCATGCGCTCCGGGGCCGCCCTGGCCAAACTGGAGGCCCTGATCGACAAGAGCAAATCTTTTGGGGGTGATTCGTTGTAGGGTGCGTCTTACGCACCAGTTGTGCAGGGCGGGCATTGCCCGCCATGTAGAGTGCACTCCGCCCACAAAAGCGGGACAGCCGGGGGCGGCTGTCCTACACCTGTCGGTGAACTTTTATACAAGGGAAACAGAAATAACTCCATGAACTTTTTAGCGAAAATCGTGGCCCGGAAACTGGAGGACTCCCTCCGGCTGTTCGAATCGGGGGTGGCCGAGGCGTTTAAGGCCGACATCGCCCGGCGGCCGGCGCCGATAAGTCTCAAGGCCGCCCTGGATGGCGCCGATGGCCCGGCCATCATCGCCGAGATCAAGCGGGCCTCGCCCAGCAAGGGGGACCTGGCCCTGGGCTGGGACCCGGTGGAGTTGGCGCAGATTTACCAGGACCACGGCGCCGCGGCCATCTCGGTCCTGACGGAAACCCATTATTTCAAAGGCGACCCGGAGTTTATCCGGCGGATGCGCCCGGTGATCCGCCTCCCCATCCTCCGCAAGGATTTTATAGTGGAGCCTATTCAGGTTTACGAGAGTGCTGCTCTCGGGGCCGACGCCCTGCTCCTCATCGTCAGCCTGCTGGAAGTCAGGACAGCTTCGGGCCCTGCTGCTCCTGACCCGCTCCCTGGGGCTGGAGGCGCTGGTGGAGGTGCACACCGCGCCGGAAATGGAGACGGCGCTGTCCGCCGGGGCCCGGGTGATCGGCATCAACTCCCGGAATCTCCATACCTTCGAGATGTTTCCGGACCGGGCCCTGGAACTGGCCCCCCTGGCGCCGCCGGGGGTGACCCTGGTGGCCGCCTCGGGGATCAAGACCCGGGCCGATATAGAGCACCTCAGGGCCGCGGGCATCAACGCCTTTCTCATCGGCGAGCGCCTGGTGACCCAGCCGGACCCGGGCGCGGCGTTAAGGGAATTTTTGGAGACGAGCTGATTTAAGACGGCGGGCCCGGCCCGCCCTATGGCTGAAAGAAGAGGGAGGGCGACCCACCGGGTCGCCCCTACGGCAACTATGGTAAAAATAAAGATTTGCGGGATTACCAATCTGGACGACGCCCTTCTGGCCGCGGAGTTGGGGGCGGACGCCCTGGGGTTTATCTTTTACCCCAGGAGCCCCCGGAAGGTGGACCCGGAGGCGGCCCGGGCTATTATTGCCCAACTGCCTCCTTTCGTGGCCGCGGTCGGGGTCTTCGTGGACGAAAGCGCCGCCGTGGTGCAGGACCTGGCGGCCCGGGTGGGCCTGGACTGGGTCCAGCTCCACGGCCAGGAATCCCCGGAGTACTGCCGCAGCCTGGGGCGTAAAGTGATCAAAGGCTTTCGCATCCGGGACGAAAAGTCGCTCCTGGAGTTGGCGCCCTACCGGGACCGGTCCAGGGCTTTTTGCTGGACACCTATAAACCGGGGCAGGTCGGCGGCACCGGCGAAGTCTTTGACTGGCATCTGGCCCGGGAGCCCAAAAAAATCGGCCGGATCATCCTGGCCGGAGGCTTGACTCCGGAAAACGTCGCCCGGGCCATCGCCACCGCCCAGCCCGATGCCGTGGACGCGGCCAGCGGCACCGAGGCCGCGCCGGGCCAAAAAGACCCGGCCAAGCTGCGGGCGTTTTTTAAGGCAATTCTTCATGGGCCTTTGGATCAGCCGTAGAGTATGAAAAGTCGGTGGGGCGGGCCTCCGTGCCCACCGTAATCCTGGGGTCAGGGTGCGCAGTGCGCACCCTACCATGACTTTGAATCTTGAACTTTTAACTTGTCTAAGCAGTAAGCGAAGACTTTCTTTGGCTGAAAGCTGACCGCTGACAGCCGATAAAAGGAGGTGACCTTGTTACCGGATCGACACGGCAGGTATGGGCGGTATGGGGGTCGGTTTGTACCGGAGACCCTGATGCCGGCCCTGTTCGAATTGGAAGAGGCGTATCGCCGGATCCATAGCACCACGGAGTTTCGCCAGGAGTTATCCTGGTACCTCAAGGATTACGTGGGCCGGCCCACCCCCCTGTATTTCGCCCGGCACCTGACCCTGGAGTTGGGGGGCCCCCAGATCTATATCAAGCGGGAGGACCTGGCCCACACCGGGGCGCACAAAATCAACAACACCCTGGGGCAGGGGCTGCTGGCCAGGCGCATGGGAAAAACCCGGCTTATTGCCGAGACCGGGGCGGGCCAGCACGGGGTGGCCACCGCCACGGTGGCGGCCCTCCTGGGATTGTCCTGCGACATCTACATGGGCACCGAAGACATCCGGCGCCAGCGCCTCAACGTCATCCGCATGAATCTGCTGGGGGCCAAGGTGGTGCCGGTGGAGTCGGGCAGCCGCACCTTGAAGGACGCCATGAACGAAGCCATCCGGGATTGGGTCACCAACGTGCGCCACACCCATTATGTCCTGGGTTCCGTGGGCGGCCCCCACCCCTATCCCATGATCGTCCGGGATTTTCAGGCGGTGATCGGCCGGGAGGCCCGGGCCCAGTTGCGGCGCCGCACCGGCAGGCTGCCCCAATGCCTGGTGGCCTGCGTCGGGGGCGGCAGCAACGCCATGGGGCTGTTCCACTCCTTCCGTGACGACCAGGTGCGGTTCGTGGGAGTTGAGGCCGCGGGGCACGGGGTCCACACCCAACACCATTCCGCCACCCTGGTGGCCGGAACGGTGGGGGTGCTCCACGGCGCCTTCAGCTATCTCTTACAAGACCCCTGGGGCAACATCCAGGAGGCCCACTCCCTGGCGCCGGGCCTGGATTACCCCGGCGTCGGCCCGGAGCACGCCTGGTTCAAGGACCAAGGGCGGGCGGAATACGTGGCGGTGACGGATGATCGAGGCCCTGGAGGGCTTCAGTCTGCTCTCCCGGACCGAAGGGATTCTCCCGGCCCTGGAATCCGCCCATGCCATCGCCTATCTGACGCGGCTGGCGCCCGAGTACACCGCCGATGATATCATTATCGTCAACCTCTCCGGCCGGGGTGACAAGGACGTGGACGCAGTGGCCGAAGCTATGGAGGTGTCCGGTGACGCGCATTGACAAGGTGTTCAAAAAGCTCAAGGCCAAAGGCGAAAAGGCCCTCATCCCTTTTATCACTGCGGGAGACCCGGATCTGGCCACCACCCGGGCCCTGGTTTTGGAAATGGCCGCCCGGGGCGCGGATATCCTGGAGTTGGGCGTGCCTTTTTCCGATCCCCTGGCTGACGGCCCCACCATACAGGCTGCCAGTCTCCGGGCCATGGAGGGAGGCGTTCACCTGGAGGACGTCCTGAAACTCGTAGGGGAACTCAGGGCCCAGACCCAGATTCCGATAATCCTCATGGGCTACTACAACCCCATGCTGCAGTACGGGTTGGAGCGCACCGCGACCGAGGCTGCGGCCCAAGGCGTGGACGGCTTCATCATCCCGGACCTGCCCCCGGAGGAAGCGGGCCCCTGGCGGGGGGAGGCAGCCAAGGCGAAAATCGCCACCATTTTCCTGGCCGCGCCCACCAGCGGTCGGGATCGCATCAGGAACCTGGGCCGCCTCACCAAGGGGTTTCTCTACTACGTCTCGGTGACGGGGATCACTGGGGCCCGTACCGAGTTGCCCCCGGAGCTGGCGGCGTCTCTGGAGGAGGTGCGCTCCCTGGTGAAATGTCCCCTGGCCGTGGGGTTCGGCATCTCCACCCCCGAGCAGGTGGCCGGACTGGCCCCTTACGTGGATGGGGTAGTGGTGGGCAGTGCCATTGTGCAGCGGGTGGCGCGACTCCAGGGCCCGGAACTGGTCAAGGAGGTGGGGACCTTCATCGCCGCGCTCAAGGCGCCTTTGCGGGGGAAGTAACCGCGGCGGAGCCCAAAAGACTCTGTGGGGATTTGTCTGCCCAGGGTCATTCCAAGCGGAATGCCGCGGCGTGGAGAATTACCCGAATGTGAGCCACCGAGATGCTGCTGCCCTCAGAATGACCCAAAAAATTATAGCGATTGCCAAAAGTTCTTTCCGTTCTGGGAATCCTTATAATCCCCCCTGCCCCCCTTTAAAAAAGGGGGGGAACTGCAAGGAATTGCTGTTAAAGTCCCCCTTTGAAAAAGGGGGATTTAGGGGGATTTGAGAGTCTCCAAACGGAAGGAATTTATGGCAACGGCTCTATGTGGGTGAGACTTGAGACCTCTGCTGAAGTCTCCTCATCTGTCATTCTGAGGGAGCGGAGCGACCGAAGAATCTCAAAAACACAAGAAAATACGAGATCCTCCGCCCCGCGCCTCTTTTCATCACTTCAATGCTCTAGGTTTGCCAGACAATTAGTATAAAATAACGTGAGGTCGGCCCGGGGGAATCTCGCCTCAAAAAATACGGCAAATTTCCCCGCCCTCCCTGCCAAACCAATGATTGCCGGTTCTCCGAGTGAGCTTGAGGATCAGCATACAAGGCTGTTCATGGACACAACCGATCAAACCGGGAAAGATCAAGCCGAACGCCGGGAGTTGGACGACTTGGACCGGGCGATATTAAACGAGATCCAGTCGCATTTTCCCATCGAGGCGCGGCCGTTTGCCGCAGTGGGGGAAAAGGTGGGGGCCTCGGAAGAGGAGGTTTTGGCCCGGGTTGCGGCCATGGCCGATACCGGCGTCATCCGGCGCCTCGGGGCCAACTTCACTTCCCGGAAGTTAGGCTACACCAGCACCCTCTGCGCCGCCCGGGTCCCCCCTGAGTCGTTGGACAACTTCGTGGCCGTGGTCAACCGCTACCCCGGGGTCACCCACAACTACCTGAGGCGGCACCACTATAACGTCTGGTTCACCCTCATTGCCGAATCGGAGGAACGTCTGAACCAGATCCTGGCGGAAATCTCCCGGGCCTCGGAAGTGGCGGAAATCTTGAGCCTCCCGGCCCAGGAAGTCTTCAAGATTAAAGTGGATTTTCCCCTGTAGCGCCCTGGCCTTCCCAGGGCACGCACAGCACCGGGCAAGGCAGCAGGCGCACCACCTTTTCGGCCGTGGAGCCGAAAAAGACCTCCTCGATGGGTCCCCGGCCGCTCCGGCCATAGCCCCCGATGACAATCAAATCCGCCGCCAGATCCCGGGCCACTACCGCGATCTCCTGAAAGGGGATGCCCACGGTCACCATACAGGTCACCTCCAGGTCTTCGGCGCAGCATCTCTCCAAAAATTTATCCAGGTGCAGCTGCGCCTCCTCCCGGAACCCCGGCAGGAGGCTGTCCGGCGCCACTTTCAGGTGCTCGGCCATTCGGGCCACATCCCTCTGTTGGATGACGTGCAGGAGAACGATTTTGGCCCCGAATTGCCGGGCCAGGCTCTTGGCCACCTTGTAGGCGGCGCCGGCGCATTCGGAAAAGTCGGTGGCTACCAGAATGGCTTTGAAATCCATGGGAAGTTCCCTCCTCAATCAGGCCTTGAACCGGGAAGGGGCTGGTAGTCCCTCAACCCTCCCGGTTATTTAATTTTCGCCTTGATCTTCTTGAACGTCGCCCCGGCGTTGCTAAAGAATCCGTCTTGCACCAGCAGCACCTTGCCGTGCTTATCCACGAGCACCGTGGTGGGAGTGCCGCTGATATGGAAGAGGTCGACGCCGATGTCCCAATCGGGATCGGGCACCATGGGAAAAGGCACTTTATGAGCGGCTTTGAACCGCTGTAAGGACGCGTGATTATCGCTCTCGCCCACCGCGATAAACTTGACCTTGTCTTTGATCTCCGATTTTGCCACGAGATTGTACAACCGGTTCACGACCGGTGCCTGATCCACGCAGTGGGGTCAGGTGCTGCGCGTGATTTCGATCAGGACATACGGGGCTTTGATATCCTGAAGGGTAAAGGCCCCCGGCTTTTCCAGGCCCAGGTATTTCCGGTCCGCTTCGGAGAGCCTGCCGGAGAACTTGAGGTTGGCGACTTTATGCGGCGGCGGGGCCGCCAACGACAGGGACCCCATGGCCAGCATAATCGCCAGGCAGCCGGCCAGGGCCATGAGAGCGGTTCTACGCGGCATATTCCCCCCTTTTCCGGGATATAGTTGTCCTTGCTTGAACTGCTGAGCTTTATGATAGTGTCAAAGGTGCCCGGCGTCAATCAGGCGGGAACGGGTCAGGCTCCCTGAACGGACAGCCTGACCCGGTTATGGCGAGGTTATTTTACGATAGCTTTGATTTTCGCGAGCACTTCATCGGCGTTATCGAAGGAGCCGATATGGACAAAGAGGACCTTGCCGGTCTTATCAAGGAGGGTGGTGACCGGGTACGGCGTAAAATTCAAGGCCTTGCCATAGGAGTTGTCGGGGTCGGGCACCAGGGCGAAGGGCACCTTGTGAAAGGCCTTCCACATCTTTACCTGGGTGACCTCGTTGCCCTGAGCAGCGCCGACGAATTTAATCTTGGCCTTAAGTTTGGGGTCCGCTTCCACCTTGGCAAACAGGGCGTTCATCACCGGAGCCTGGGCCATGCAGTGCGGGCAGCTGGTGTTGAACTGCTCCACCAGCAGGTAGGGCGCTTTGACGTCTTTTAACGTAAAGGGCGCGGCCTTGGCCAGACCCAAAGACTTGGCCCCTTCTTCGGTTATCGGTGCCTTGAATTTGACGATCCCCACCGATTGGCCGACTACGGGGTCCTTCTCGGCTGCTCCCGCCAGGGAAACTGCGCCCAGGAAGAACACCAGGGCCAGAATACAACTCAATACCATGACCTTATTTTTCATCATTAACGAGCCCCCTTTCTAAACTGTTTGCTGAATGATAAATCAACCTTCGCCAAAGGGCAAAGAAAAACGCGCCTATGGCGCGTTCTCGTCCTCTTTATTGAAAGTATCGAAAAAAACCATCGTCCCGGTTTCCGGCCCCGGGATGGCCCCTCGGCGGTTTGGTGGGTCCACATCCCCACCGCCACCGCGCTCAGGTAAAGAAGCGCTCCTCCCGCCAATCCACCGGCACCCGGACCAGGGCGCCCTGGCGGTGCTGGTAGACCAGGTAACCGTGGCGCACCCCGTAGGCAAAAAGCCGTTGGGTGAGGAGCACATCCTGGCGGCAATAGGATTCCAGTTCCTCCCATTTGCCCGCGGCATAAAGTTCCAGGGCCAGGAGACCGTCGCCGGTCTTTTCCTCCCCTAAAGTCTTTCCCGCCAGGTGATTGAGGGAGAGGCGGTGTCCCAGGAGGGCGTGGACTTCCTCCAGGATGTCCAGGGTGGGCACTTCCGCCAGGTTGACCTTGGTGTAGGGTTGCAGCACCCGGTAGTCGAACCCTTTAATATTGAAGCCCACCACCAGATCCAGCTTCTTCAAGCGCTGGGCCAGGCGCTCCAGATCGTGCTCCCGATACGTGGTGGCAACCCCGGTATGGCTTTCATGCATCACCGCCAGGGACACCCCCATGCGGTGGCACTGGCCCCAGCCGCCCACGTCCGCCGCCGAACAGCAGGTCTCCAGGTCCAGGACGCCGATTTTCCGCTTCCGGAACCAGGGGATCTCGGTATCGCCCTCCGGCACGGCAGGAGCGGCTGGCTCCGGCAACTCGATGCACAGCGCCTCGGCCGGGGGCTCCGGCTCCTCTTCTCCCAACAGCAGGGCGGCGATCTTCAGGGTCGCTTCCTTGTCCAGGGGCTTGTTGCCCGAGCCGCATTTGGGGGAGTGGACGCACGAGGGGCAGCCGTCTTCGCAGGGGCAGGCCGCGGTGAGTGACAGGGCCCGCCGCACCAGGTCCTCCAGGATTTCGTAGGCCCGGGTCGACAGGCCCACGCCGCCGGGGTAGCCGTCATAGATGAAGATGGCCGCCCGGCCCACCTGGGGATGCGCCGGGTGGGAGATGCCGCCGATGTCGTAGCGGTCCGCCAGGGCAAACAGCGGAAACATGCTGATCAGGACGTGCTCCAGGGCGTGGATGCCCCCCATGAAGTGGCCCCCGGCGGCGTAAACCGCGTTTTTCACCGCATCCGGGATTTCCAGCCACATGCCCACGGTTTCGAAGATCTGGGGCGGCAATTCGAGTTCGACCTGCCCCAGGAGTTCCTGGCCCGGCAGCCGCCGCTTTTCATAGCTCAGCAGGTGTTCGGTGACCTTGAGCCGCCCGATGTGGGCCGTGAACCGGGCCACCTGCCGGGTGGCCAGCACCTCCAGGATCTCCGTCTCCTTGTCCGTCTGGATGCGGGTGAAATAGTTGGGCTCGATGGGGTTGACCCAGACGTTGTGCCGGGTCAGGTCCAATTTTTCCACCACCCAGGTCTGGGCCTTGTGCAGATAAATCGCCCCGGGGTGGCACTCCCGCAGGGCCCGGTGCCCGTCAATGGAGCCCAGGGGGCGCTTCTTGCCGGTCTGAAAGATGGCGAAGCTCTCCCCGATCCCCCGGATATTCACTTCCTTCTGGGGAAATCGCGCCCGGGCGAACCAGGCGTCACCCGCGGCGGAATGGAGCAGTTGACGCTCCCGGGCCAGTTCCGCCATCACCGGCTCATGCGCCTTGAGGTCGAAAAACACCTCGCCCCGTGACCCTGAGCGGTAGTTCCTGGGCCGCACAGGGCAGATGGGCCTTGACCACGAAGCGGTTGTCCGGGTCCACCACCGCGGTCTCCATGGGCCGGCCGAAAAACTCCTCCGGGTACTTGATGAAGTACTGGTCCAGGGCGTCGGCCTGGGCCACCATGACGATGAGGGCGTCCCGGTCCTTCCGTCCCACCCGGCCGGCCCGCTGCCAGGCGGTCACCATGGTGCCGGGATAGCCCACCAGGATGCAGACGTCCAGGCCGCCGATGTCGATGCCCATCTCCAGGGCGCTGGTGGAGATCACGCCCTTCATCTTGCCGCTGGCCAGGGCCCGCTCGATCTCCCGGCGCTCCTCCGGCAAAAACCCGGCCCGGTAGGAACTGATGAAGCTCCGCATCTCCGGCGCCTGGCGCTGGGACCAGACATGGATCAGTTCCGTGAGCTTTCTCGCCTGGGTAAAGCAGATGGTGTTGAGACCCTTCCGGATGGCCTGGACAAAGATCTGGGACGCGGTCACCGGGGCGCCTCCCGGCGGGTTGAGGAACAAAAAGTGCCGGCCTGACTGGGGCGCGCCGCTTTCCGTGATGACTTCCACATCAAAGCCCGTCAGCATCTTTACAAAAATCTGGGGTTGGGCGATGGTGGCCGAGGACAACAGGAATTGCGGGTTGGAGCCGTAGTGGGCGCAAATCCGCCGCAGGCGCCGCAGCACCTGGGCCATGTGGCTGCCCATGATGCCCCGGTAGGTGTGGACTTCGTCGATCACCACGAACTTGAGCCGGGCAAAGAAGCCGGACCACGAGGCGTGATAGGGCATGAGCCCCATGTGGAGCATGTCCGGGTTGCTGATGATCACGTGGGGCGGCTTGGCCTTGATGCCCTGGCGCTGGGCCGGCGGCGTGTCGCCGTCATAGATGGCCGCGGTGAGAAAAGGGAAGGGCAGGGCGGCGTCCAACTCCTGGAGGGTCTTGAGCTGGTCCTGCTCCAAGGCCTTCAAGGGGAACAGATACAGGGCGTGGCCTCTGGGCTCGGCCAGGAGCGACTCCAGGACCGGGAGATTATAAATCAGGGTCTTGCCGCTGGCCGTGGGGGTGGCTACCAGCAGGTTCTTCCCGGACCGGATGGCCGCCAGGGCCTCCCCCTGGTGGGAATAGAGCCGGGGAATCCCCAGGCGCTCCAAGGCCGCCAGCACCGGCGGCGACAGCCCCTGGTCCCCCACGGCATACTCCACCGGCTTCTCAGGCAGATAATGATAATGCCCGAGAATATCCCGGTACTCGGCGGATTCTTTCAGGGAATTGATAAATTCTTTGAGCATGTTTCCTTAGTGCATCGATGCCTTTTGTGACATCCTAATCCTCGTTCCCACGTTGCACTCAATCCTCGTTCCCAAGTTGCACTTGGGAACGAATTTGGAGTCCAAGCTCAGCTTGGGCACATCATAACCGTTCCCAAGCCCAGCTTGGGAACGAGGAGAGAAACAAGGCAGTTGTAGACTTCAGCCTGTGCCGCAAATGCACCATTATAGGGCGTGGCGTGCACGCCGAATTGCGGCGGCCACGGGCCGCCCTATAAGGTTAATGCTCATTGACTGGCTCGTTTGGTTCGTCCTCGTTCCCAAGTTGCACTTGGGGACGAGTTATGAATAGTAGCACAGGCTTTCCAGCCTGTGCAGAGCCCGTAGGGCGGGAAAGCGTAGCGCATCCCGCCTTTAGCAAAGTTCCATCTCTATAATTCGAACGTTTTGGAACTCGTTCCCAAGTTGCACTTGGGAACGAACTTGGAGCCCAAGCTCAGCTTGGACACATCATAACCGCTCCCAAGCCCAGCTTAGGAACGAGGAGATACATGGTGGCACAGGCGTCTCGCCTGTGCGGCGCAGGCTAAACCTACATGGTTTGTGCTATGGCTACCCCCGAAAATGAAAATCTTTTGTAGGGGCGAGCCGGTGGCTCGCCCTCCCGCCCCTACGGCAGGACTTTCACGCTAAAGCCTGCGCCTCCCAAAACTGACTACTGACTACTGGCCACTGACAACTGGCAACCCTCACTTCGTCCCCACGTCCACGTGCTCCCAGTCGGTATTGTAGCCCGGGTAAGCCCAGGATTGGGGGATGCGGCAGCCCATCCAACTGGCCGCGGTGTACACCCAGGCCGGTAGTTGCCGGGCGTCCAGTTTGTGCATGGCGTTCCGGTTATATTGGCGAATCGCCGGGCTGATGGGGTTCGGGGTGCCGTCCACCACGCCGCGGTAATTTGAATCATTGAAGTCGATGGCCAGGCCCAGGCGGTGGTTGGACTGGGGCGCGTGGCCGCCGTGGTAGATCTCCGCCAGGCTGCCATAGGTGCATTGGGCCACGGTGGCCGCCAGGGAAGACCCGTCGCGGTCGGGAAAGGTCAGGCATTCCACGGTGACCGGCCCCGACGCGGCGGCGCTCACCGCGTAGGTGTCTTCCCCCATGCGCAGCGACAGCAGCGGCACCCGCCGGGAGGCGTCGTACCAGCCTTCCCGGAATATATATTCCATCAGCAGTCCCGCCAGGGGCGCAAACTTGCTGTTGACCTCCACCTGGATCGTCGCCGGGCGGTAATGGGCCTTATCGTTGACCTCACGCATGGTCCCCACGAACCAGACGTACCCCGAGGGCCGGGGGGTGCCCAGGGCCACGGCCTGCCACTTCTTTTCGAACCCGCAGTAAGTCTTGAGGCGCCGGGCCCGGGCCGGGACCCACACCGGGACCTCCAGGGTCACCCCCACCGGGTCGCCCCCGGGCCAGCGGCGGCGGCGCACGTCTTCCCAGGAGACTCTCTGCCCCGGGGCCAGCAGGTTCAGGGTTTGATGGCGCAGGCCCACCAGCCGCCCCACTCCCAGGAGGCGCTTGGCCAGGCCAATTTTCTGGATAAAATCGATCTCCCGGTCCCGTTCCGACATCCGGGGCGCGTAGGTCAGGGCCAACTGGCGCACAATCCTGGCAGTTCGGGGAGCCCGGGCGGCATCCAGGATGCGGGGATGGGCGGGAAGGGGAGGGGAGGCAGATGCCCGGGAAGTTTCAGCAGCCGAACCGCCCGAGGGAGAGATTAAAGCCCAACACATCACTAAGACCAGAAACGCCATGGGCAAGCGATATCGCATGCCTTTAATTGTATGTGAGCCGGGAAGGGGAGTCAATGCGAGAGTGTCGCGGGCGACGGGAGAGGCCGGACCCCGCGTGACGCGTTAACAATTATTAACAATCTTATGACCATTATTAATTTCCCGCTCATCCTGACCAAACAATGGGCACTTATGCTGGTAACTCCTATGGAAAAACTCATAAAAAGGGGGATCACCTGGAACACTTACCAGCTACAAGATTCTCGCTCAATGCAACCGGAACCTCCTGGATTCGGCAACCAACCCCAACGAAAACCAGGAACTGGATAGTAATCTGGGGATTAGCTCCGCGGAACTCCTGGACCTGATGATGGATGAAAAGGTCATCACCCCGGAGAAGGCTGAGAAAATCAAACAAAAAGCCCGCAAAATCGACCAGGCCCAAGGGGGTATTGGTGGCCCAGGCTTTCCAGCCTGTTCATGGTGTAGGGTGCGCCCTGGGCACTTTGCATTCTCGGGTATCCATAAAAAAGGCAGGGCCACTTGGACCCTGCCTTGGAATCATGCCTAAGTTTTAAGGGGTTTTATAGCGTTTGCCAAAAATTCCTTCCCTTTGGAGGTTTTCAAATCCCCCTAAATCCCCCTTGTTCAAAGGGGGACTTTAACAGCAATTCCTTGTAGTTCCCCCCATTTTTTAAAGGGGGGTAGGGGGGATTATGGGGTGTCAGTAACGGAAAAAACTTTTTTCAATTGCTATAGCTTCTCTGGCGCCGCCAGCCCAGCAGGCCCAGGCCCAGGAGCCCGGAGCCCAGGAACAGGACGCTGCCGGGCAGGGGCACCGGGGAGCCGGTTACCATGATATTGTTGTAAATACCGTTGGCCAGGGCGAAATATTCACCGTCATTATACACGTAAAGCCAGAGGCCATTCAGGTCCAGGGTGGCGTCGGAGGCGCCCGTCAGGAAGTACACATAGAGGGCTTCCTGATCGCCGTGAATGCCGTCCCGGTTGCCGTTATCCACCGCATCCACCAATTCCAGGTTGCCGGTCACGGTCAGGGTGTCCAGATTAAAGTTGTCGCTGAAGCCCGCCGCCACCGCCCCGGAGTCCAAGCCGGCCACCTCGAAGGTGCTGCCGCTCATGGTGAGATTAAAGCCGTTGGAGGTGGGCCAGTTGGCCTCGGTTTGGGAGTAGTTGTAAAAACTGTGGCTCAGGGTGAGGGTTTTGCCGGCATCTATCTGTAACACCGCCATTTTGTTCAGGGTAAAATCGCCGACCCCCAGATCGGTAGTCAGGTGCAGCGTGGCCACGTCGGTGGCGGTGGCCCCGACCTTAACCGCGCCGGTGCCCAGGGCGGCGGCATTGGCTGCCACCAGGGTGCCAGCGGTGATGGTGGTTCCGCCGGTATAGGTGTTTTCCCCGTACATGGTTAACGTGCCGGTGCTGTTCATGGTGATGCCGCCGGTGCCGTTGATCGAGCCCCCATAGTCAGCCAGGGCGACGTCACCGGCGCCCTTCACCGAAAGAGTATAGCTCTTCAAGTTGATACCAGCACCATAATCTGCGCCCGTGAGGCTAAGGGAGTTGCTGGTGACCCCGTTGAGGGAGGAATCGGCGGTCAAGGCGATGGCATTGTCCAGAGTGCGGTCCCCGGAGCCCCCGGCTTGCAGGGTCCCGCCTTCCATAGACAAGGCGCCGGTGCCCAGGGCGGCGTTGCTGGCGGCCACCAGAGTGCCGGCTTTAAGGGTGGTGCCGCCGGAATAGGTGTTATCCCCTGGACAGGGTTAACGTGCCGGCGGTGTCTTTAGCGACTTGGCCGGCTCCGGAGATCAACCCGCTGAAGTCGCCGGTGCCGATGGTCATGACGCCGGTGCCGGTAAGCTCGCCCTCGCCGTTGAGGGTGGCGAAGGTCTGGTGGTACCCCCCTATATCGACTTTAGCATTCGAATTAATGTTAGTGATGCCGGTCTTGCCGATGGCATTGTCGGCGCCGCTGGCCAGGGTCCCGGAGTTGACATTGGTGGTCCCGGTATAGGGGTTGTCGGCCTTGGACAGGGCCAGGATGCCGGTGCTGGTCATGTCAAGTTCGCCGCTGCCGTTGATCGCGCCCGTCAGGGTGACGTTGCCGGTGCCGCTCACCGTAAGGACAGGAACATTTTCCATGCTAATGTTCCCCGTCAGGATAAGGTCGTTACTGGCGACGCCATGAATGTAGGAGTCACCTTTCACGGAGACGGAGCTGGCCAGGGTGCGGTCCCCCTTGCCCCCGGCTTCCAGCGTCCCGCCGGCCAGTTCCAATGCAAAGCCCACGGCCTTGTCGTTGGCCGCCACCAAGGTGCCGTCGGTGACCCCGACGGGGACGTTAGTGCCGTTTTCCCCGGACAGGACCAGGGTGCCGGCGCCTTCCTTGATGAGGCCTCCACTGCTGACGACGCCCGACAGGGTGGTGACGCCGGTATTGTTCACGGTGATGGTGCGCGTCATTTCTTCCATGTAGATATTGCCGCTGAGGGTAAGGTCGTTGACCCCGTTAATGGAAAAATTACCGCCCACGTTGATGTCGTTGATCACGGTGGGATTGGTGCCGCTGGCGGCCTTCAGGGCGCCGCTGTTGATCTGCACGGCTCCAGCCCCCCAGGCGTTGTCGGTGCCCGCGGCCAGGGTGCCGCCATTGACCACGAGGGTCGCACAGGTGGCCTTGGCCTCGCCGGTGAACGTAGTAGTGCCGGCATTGATGTAAATCGTCACTATGCCGGGGTTGGTCATTATCCCTTTGCCGTCAAAGTTAAGGTCCCCATTCACATTGAGGGTCTAGGCTTTGTATTCGAGAAAATCCATTTCCCCCACCGTCAAGCCGCCGCTGAGGGTATCGACGGTATGTACAACATCAGTATGACTATCAGGAAGATGATCCGGGAAATAGGCTATATCTCCTGCTCCGGGTACTATAAAAAAATCCCAATTTCCCCTAGAATCGTAAGTAGCGTCCCCGCCAATCCATTGATACTGAGCCGCCTGAGCCCTTTGCGGCAAACCCAAAAGACACGTTGCCAGGACCATTATCGCCAGGAGACGGCTTATAGTGCCTAGATCCACGCCCGCCAATACCCCCTGCAACTGCCGTCGGAAAATCATGTACCCCCCCTTACTTTCCCAGGTTTCATCATGACCAGGCCTGGCATCCTCTCCGGCCCCTATCCATGGGAATATAGCGAAGATCACTATCAGAGAAGTAAAAAGTGAAATAAACTATTTATGATAAAAAATATGTTTAATTAAATTAATTATGCTATTATTATGAATATATGTAAAAAAAAACGAGCCTCTTGCTAAACTCCCCATCGACCACCATGGTCATGCTGAGCCAGCGAAGAATCTCGTGTTTTCACAAGGTTAAGATCTTTCACTTCGGTCAAGATGAAAAAAACCGTTGTGCAAGAGCCTATTAATGGTTGCTAAACCCGGCGACCTCCGCTACCCCCTCTCCACCCGCCTCGGGGGGAGAGGGCCGGGGTGAGGGGGGCCGAGTGGTGTTGGGGGCATGATGCTTCCCGCAGCCGGACCATGAGGCCCGGCCAAAAGGAGGCCCTCCCCGGTGCGGCCCGGCGCCCGCGGCTACTCCGCCTCCAGAATCAGACACTTCAAATAGAGGCTTTCCGGCAGTGAGAGCAGCCCCGGATGGTCTTGGGCCGCGCCCCGGCGCGCCACCAGGCGGGCCTGGCGGTGGGCGTCGGCCGCCGCAGCCCGCACGATCTCCAGAAACTCGGGCTCGCTCAGGTTGTAGGAGCAGGAGCAGGTGACCAGCACGCCCCCGGGATTCAAGAGTTGAAAGGCCCGGCGGTTAATCTCCTTATATCCTTTATATGCCGCGTCCCGGTCCCGGCGGCTCTTGGCAAAGGCCGGCGGGTCCAGGGAGATGCAATCGAAGCGCCGGCCCGCGGCCACCGCCTCCTTCAAAAAGGCAAAGACGTTGGCCTTGACCAGGTCCAGGTGGTCAAAACCGTTCAGGCCGGCGTTTTCCTTGGCCAGGGCCAGGGCCGCACCCGAGCTCTCCACCAGGGTGACCCGCCGGGCCCCGGGGGCCAGGTGCATGGCAAACGCCCCCTGGTAGGCGAAGGCGTCCAGGACTTCCCCCCGGGAAAAGGCCGCGGCGGCCAGGCGGTTTTCCCGCTGGTCCAGGAAGAGCCCGGTTTTCTGGCCGCCCCGAATATCCACTCCCAGCTTTACCAATCCCTCCCGGACTTCCACCCGGGGCGGCAGGTCGCCGTGAACCGTCTTCACCTCCAGGGGCAGCCCTTCCTGGTGCCTCACTTCGGCATCATGCCGCAGGGTCACGGAGGCGGGGGCGAGGTGCGCCACCAGGAGATCCATGATCTCCGGCAGACGCTCCTCCATGCCCGGGTGCAGGGTCTGAATGGCCAGGTGGCCGGCATAAGAGTCCACCACCAGGCCCGGAAACCCGTCCGCCTCCCCATAGATCAGGCGGCAGGCGTCGGTGTCGGCCACCACCCGGCGCCGATAGTCCAGGGCCCGTTTGAGCCGGCCCTCCCAAAAGTTCCGGTCCACCGGTTCGTCGCCTTCGGTCACCATCCGCAGGGCGATGCGGGACGCGGCGCTGTAAAAAGCCTGGCCCAGGAAGCGGCCTCCCGGGTCGCTCACGGCCACCAGGGCGCCGGAAGGAATTTCCGGCGAGCCTTCCAGGTCGTTGCGATAGACCCAGGGGTGCCCGGTGCGGCGCCACCTGACTCCCTTGGCCGTCAACCGGACCATCCCCAAGCGGCTGGGGCCCGGTGCTTCGTTCTTCATAACGCTTCCTAGATATCCCGGGCTCTGGCGTGATCATTGAGCCGGTTTCATAAGATTAAGAGCAGGGCAGGGGAGGGCTAAGGGCGATCAGTCGCCCTCGCCCCGGGTATCTAAACGTTGCCACCGCTGCCAGTTCCCGCTGTGCGGCGAATTTTTTCCGGATGAACCGGGCGGCAAAATCGGCATGCCCGAAATAACCCGGCGCCAGGGCCAGAACCCGGTCTTGCATCTCCTGAAGCAGGCCCGGAGCGTCAGCCGCGGCAATAAAATTGCGCTCTTCCGCCCGGGAGAAGATAATTTCCTCTCCCAGGGCCTCCACGACCCGGGCTGCCTGGTCTTTTAACTCCGGCGGCAGCGTTTCGGCCCCGACGGGAATGGCTACCCGGGTCTCCAGGCGCACAAACCGACGGTCGCCCACCAGCGGCCGGGAGTGGTCCCAGAACTCCAGGAACAGCCCATTGCCCAGGGGATGCCGGTCCAGCAACCGTGGGGAACTCATGGTCATGGCCCAACCCGGTTTTTCATGATGGTTCCATCTCCCGGCCCCTGGGGCCCATCCGGAAAGTCGTAAAAATATAACTATGCGATTTAGTTAAATAATCAGCAGTCGAACCTTCCTGCGTCAAAAGGAAATTTTCAGGCGTATTCCGGATGAGAACCAATTAGGCTATAGTATAATTATTCTATGACAATAGCAAAAACAGAGTAAAGGTGTACCATGCAACGGAAAACCTGGATAATTGCGGTGACCATCGTGGTCCTGGCCGGGGCCCTGGCCGGCGGCCTCTATTGGCGCTGGGCCAATTCTCCCCGCTACGCCTTGCAGCAGGCGGCCTTGGCCCTGCAAGCCCGGGACATGGACAAGTTCTTTAACTATGTTAATTTAAAAGAGATTTTGGATAATTTTGTCGAAGCTTGCGGCAAGGATACGGAGAGCCCCAAAGACCAATCGGCCGATGATTGGAGCAAGTTGTGCCGGCAAATGGGGCAGCAAGTTCGCCCATGTCTTATTGCCAAAATTATTTACGGCCTTCGAGACCCAGATACGGGGGGTAGTGGAACGTTATCTGCTCCACCTGAACTAATACGCAAATCCTGGCGATCGCCGCGGCCGCCACCGTGGCCCGGATTGACACTCAGGGCGATGAAGCCGGGGTGACTCTGACCGACCCCAAAACCAAAGATACCTTTCGCTTTCAAATGCGCCGCCAACCCAATCACGGCATCTGGCAGATCGTGTCGGTTAATTACGCTGACCTCAAGAGGTTCTCCAAGCGAGAATTCCACCTGTAAGTGTAACGTCTGATAATATATATTATGTAAACTAAGATATGTTAAGCGAAGAAAAATGCCCCCAGTGCGGCTATACGACCCAGAGGCACCGCAACCCGGTGCCTACCGTGGATATCATCATTGAGTACCAGGACCGGGGACTGGTCTTGATTGAACGGGCCAATCCGCCCCACGGTTGGGCGTTGCCCGGGGGATTCGTGGATTACGGCGAATCTTTGGAGGCCGCCGCCCTTCGAGAGGCCCGGGAGGAAACGGGGCTGACGGTTACCCTGCTGGGCCAGTTTCACACGTATTCCGACCCCGGGCGCGACCCCCGGCAACACACCATCACCACCGTGTACGTGGCCCAGGGTTTCGGCACGCCCCAGGCCGCCGATGACGCCCGTACTCTGGCGATCTTTGCCCCGGACCAGTTGCCTCCGGTCCTGGCTTTTGATCATCGCCGTATCCTCCTGGATTACCTCAAAGATTCGCCCCCAATGGCTGACTAAACTTAAGAAGTAGTATGAGATATAGTGGATAACAGACTATTATTCACTTTATAAATTAATCAGTACCATGGCCGGTCTGGTGGGCTGGCCTTACTTTTTCTGGCACCTGAAATCCCGGGGCCAGGGGGAAAGCTTTTGGCCCCGTCTGGGCCTGAAGCTGCCGGCCGGACCATTGCCGGGCTCCCCCCGCCTCTGGCTCCACGGCGTCTCCGTGGGGGAAATTCAGGCCGCTATCCCCCTGGTCGCCGAACTCCGGACCCTCCTGCCCCGGGCGTCCTTCATCATCAGCACCGGTACTGAAACCGGGCAAATGGTGGCCCGGAAACACTTTTCCTCCCAGGACGCCCTGGTCTGCTACTTTCCCCTGGACATTCCCTGGGCGGTGCGGCGCTATCTGGACTGTCTACGTCCCCAGGTATTTATCGGCCTGGAATCGGAGATCTGGCCGAATTTTCTGAGCCAGGCTCACCACCGGGGGGTCCGCCTGGCCCTGGTCAACGCCCGTCTCTCCGACAAATCCTTAAGAAGGTTTGTTAAATATAGTCGATATCTATCCGGTATATTTAATCTAATTGACGTAGTCGCCGCCGGGTCGCTCCCCGATTATCACCGGTGGCAGCGCCTGGGGATTGCTGCCTCCAGGCTGCACCTCACCGGCAACCTGAAGTACGATCGCTTGCTCCAGGGCCGGGACGAATCGCGGCTCCAGGAATTTCGCGGCTTCTTGCAGGCCGGGCCCGCCACCGCACCTCAAGCCGGGCTGGCCAACGGGCCGGTATGGCTGGCGGCCTCCACCCATCCGGGGGAAGAGGAATTGGTGGCGGACGCCTTTCAGGAACTCCTGGGCCCCTACCCTGCCCTGAGCCTGGTTCTGGCGCCCCGGCATCCCCAACGCGCCCCCGACCTGGCGCGCCTCTTAGCCCGGCGCGGCCTCCCCTGCCAGTTGTGGACCTCTCTCAAGTCCGGCCGGGAATCCCGCACGGCATCAGTAGTGATCATCGACACGATCGGGGACCTCTTCACCCTGTACGGCGCCGCCGACGTCGCCTTTGTGGGCGGTTCCCTGGTGCCCCACGGCGGACAAAACATCCTCGAGCCCGCGGCCTGGGGCCGCGTACCCATCTATGGCCCGCATCTCGAAAACTTCCTCTGGGCTCGGAGTATTATGGAAGAGGCCGGCGCCGGGATCATGGTCAGGGACGCCGCCAGCCTGGCCCAGGCCGTCCGGCATCTCCTGGATTACCCACAAGAGCGCCAGGAGATGGGACGGCGGGCCCAGGCGGCTTTGACGCCCCACCAGGGGGCCTCCCGCCGCCAGGCGGAGTTGATTGCCGGGCTGGTTTCTTAGGGAATTTTTAGCGTGGGAGAGGTGGCCGGATTTTGTCCACCCAACCCCGGGTCGGAGATCGTCCTAAACCACCGTGGCCCGGGCCAGGTGGACCTGTTCACAGGCATGGTACCCATCCGGGCGCCCCGCAAAAAAGCGTGCCTCGATATCGGCTGGGCTCAGGTTTTCCTCGAGACGCAAACCCAGGGAGGCCAGGTCCGCGGCCAGGGAGGCGGGGTCAAAGCCCGTGAGCATCGGCTCCCCCACCCGCTCCACGAGTTTCATCATAATGCGCACGCGTCTGGCCGCCCGCTCCGGGACAAAGGCCTCGGCATCCAGATAATCGAAGATGATGGTGCTCCCCGGGGGAGCCGCCTGGGCGATGGCCCGCAACGTGGCCAAAGCCGCGTCCCGGGTGAGATAATAGGTAACGCCCAACCAGCTGAAGAAGCTGGGGGCCTGGGGGTCATACGCCGAGCCCGCCAGCGCCTGGGCCAGATCCTCCCGGCTGAAATCCACCGGAATGAAATGGTGTCGAGCCGGCTGCTCCCGGCCCGCTTCCCGGAGGCGACGGCGCTTATGGGCTTGCGTGCCGGGATGGTCTACCTCGAACACGTGCAGCCGGGCCAACAGATCCGGCCGCCGCAGCGCAAAAGTATCCAACCCGGCCCCGAGGATCACATACTGCCCCACCTCCTCCTGCCTGACGGCCGCCTCCAGGATATCTTCCGTATACCGCGCCCGGCTGAAGACGATGGCCGGGGCGCCATTGCTTTGCATCCAGCAGGCCAGAGCGCTGGCCCGATCCGGACACGACGCCGCCCCGGCCGGGTCAAACCGCTGGAAGGCCGCCAGGTGGCGCTCTTCAATAATCCGGAGTTCTTCCCCCGTGATCAGATGTTGGGCCAGAAAATCGTCGAAAATCCTGGGTCGGTCGTGGGCCGCGTGGTAAGCCCGCATAAAGGCCGTCCCCATGGCGGTTTTGCTCACCTGGTTGGCGTCCATAGCTTCCTCCTCCCGTCGCGGCCCCATGACTCCGGGGCCATCTCCAGGCTCTTGCACCAGCCAAAAGCCGAATTTCTCTTCATAGGCATGATAGCACAAATTTTCCTGACCAGAGCACAAGTCTGATCTTCGCCACAGATATGCCGCCAAATTGAAGTCCGCAACCGCCAGGAAGACAACCCCGTTTTGGGGTAACCCGGGGTTCACCCTTGGTTACCCTAAAATCGCCCCGTCAGCGGCCTTACAGGCGGCCACTGTATAACAAGCTGATATTATAGATTAAATATCACTTAATGCCGAGGGCGGCGGACGGACCGGCCTGAAAACCTCAAAATCGCCTCGCTCTGGCGGGCCCAGCGCCGGAACTCCGAAAAGGGACTCCCGGCCGTTGACCGGATACGAATTACAAAACCCCTGGCCCCAGACACAAAAAATAACCGCGACCGGTCTTAGCTATGGTATATTTAAAGGAAAACCATGAAATTTAGAGGTAGTCTTTGAAAGCATTACTGGCTTTGGAAGATGGCTTGGTCTTATGGGGGCGGTCTTTTACCGGCCCCGGCGAGTGTGCCGGCGAGGTGGTATTCAACACCGCCATGACCGGATATCAGGAGATCCTCACCGACCCGTCCTATAAAGGACAGATCGTCACCATGACGTACCCCCTCATGGGCAATTACGGGGTCAACCCCGAGGACCTGGAATCCCGGGGGGTCCAGGTGGAGGGGTTTATCGTCAAGGAGTACCACCCCTACCCTTCCAACTGGCGCTCCCAGGGCAATCTGGCGGATTACCTCAAGGGCTCCGGGCACTTGGGGGTGGAAGGCCTCGACACCCGGGCCATAACCAAGCGCCTCCGGGAAGTGGGAGCCATGCGCGGGATTATCTCGACCCGGGATCTGGACCCCGCCTCCCTGGTGCGCCGGGCCCGGGAACTCCCCAGCATGGAGGGCCAGGACCTGGTGCCCCTGGTGACCTGCGCCCTCCCCTACTGGTGGCCCGATTTCCCGGCTGATAACCGCGCCCCGGTTGACCTGGCGGCGTTGTGGGCCCAGAAGACCGGCAAAAAAGTGGTCCTCTACGACTACGGGGTAAAGTTTAATATAATCAGGAGCTTAAACGAGCGGGGCCTGGAAGTCCTGGTGGTGCCGGCCACCACCCCGGCCCCAGAGGTCCTGGCCCTCAAACCCGACGGCATCGTCCTGAGCAACGGTCCCGGGGACCCGGCCGCGGTCACCTATGCCGTGGACAACGTCCGCCAGTGCCTGGGGGCCCAGCCCATGTTCGGCATCTGCCTGGGGCACCAGCTCCTGGGGCTGGCCCTGGGAGGCCGGACCTTCAAGCTCAAGTTCGGCCACCGGGGGGCCAACCAGCCGGTGAAGAATAAACTCTCCGGCCGGGTGGAGATCACCTCCCAGAATCACGGTTTTGCGGTGGATCTGGCGTCCTTCCCCGACCCGGCGGTGGAGCTGACCCACGTCAATCTCAACGACGGCACCTCAGAGGGGCTGCGCCATGCCGGACTCCGGGCCTTTTCGGTCCAGTACCACCCCGAGGCCTCCCCGGGACCCCATGACGCCGATTATTTGTTTGATGAGTTTTTACGAGAGGTTAACGGGGATTGATCAAATGGCGAGCCAAGCGCCCCTGGAAATTCTCCGGTTCCACCAGGCCGAGTTGCGGGAGGCCGGGGTCAAATCCCTGAAGCTCTTCGGCTCCGTGGTGCGGGGAGAAGCCGGGCCAAAAGCGACATCGACATCCTGGTAGAGTTCTCCAGGCCCATCGGTTTACTGGCCTTTGTGGGCTCAAGCAGCGTCTGGCCGAGTTGCTGGGCCGGCCTGTGGACCTCGTTACCCCCGAAGCCCTTAAATCACCGTTGCGTGACGGCATCCTGAATGAGGCCAATAATGCCGGTCAGGGACTGGAAATTTAGAATTGCCGACATCCTGGACCCGTAGGGTGCGTCTTACGCACCATTAGATGAGGCTAAGGCGGGCACGGAGGCCTGCCTTAACAGTCTTCCCGGTTCTCCCAGGTTCCTGTGCATCGGTTGCCTATTTAACCGGCAAGCCAACCCTCATCCGGCCACGGGCCGAACCACACTGGTTAGATGAAGAAACCCGTCGTCATCGTCGGTATCATTCTGGCCCTCGTGGGGCTGGGGGCCGTGGCGTACTACGGGCAAAACCTGCGGGGGGCGGGTCCTGCGGTCCTGCCGCCGCCCCGGGACCTTGCGAAAGCCTTGGATAAGGGTAAGGCCGCGCCGGGCGGGGATGCCGTCGATCCCGGGGCCTTCCCCCTGAAGCTGCCGCCGGGGTTCTCCTTCGGCATTTTCGCCAGGGGATTGCCGGGCGCCCGGGTCCTGGTTCTGGACCCCAACGGCACCCTCCTGGTCAGCCTCACCTCCCAGGGCCGGGTGGTGGCCTTGCCGGATAAAAACGGCGCTGGCGTGGCCGATGCCGTGGTGACCGTGCTCGATGGGCTGAATAAGCCTCACGGCCTGGCCTTCGGCCCTGAAAAACCACCCCGCCTCTTTGTGGCGGAGACCGGCCGGGTGACAGCCTATGATTACGATCCGGCACAGCTCAAGGCTACCGGCGAGCAGAAAATTGCCGACCTGCCACCGGGTGGGCGCCATGTTACCCGGTCCCTGGTGTTCTTGCCGTTACGCCGGGACCGCCGCCTGTTGATTTCCGTGGGCTCCAGTTGCAACGTCTGCGAGGAGAGAGACCCCCGGCGCGCCAAGATCCTGGCGGTGGACCCCGACGGCGGCGAGCTTGCCACCTTTGCCTCGGGCCTGCGGAACTCGGTGTTCATGGCGGTCCATCCCCTGAGCAAGCACGTCTGGGCCACGGAAATGGGCCGGGATTACCTGGGGGATGACCTGCCGCCGGATGAAATCAACCTCATCCTGGAAGGCCGCGATTACGGCTGGCCTTATTGTTACGGCAAGCGGGTCCACGACGATAAATTCGACCCCGGCGGCGCCCACCGGGAATTCTGTGCCGCAAGCATCCCGTCGTTTATCGACGTCCCGGCCCATTCCGCCCCCCTGGGGCTCGCATTTTTTCCCCGGGAATGGCCCCAGGAGTTCCGCTATAATCTCCTGGTGGCCTATCACGGCTCCTGGAACCGCACCGAACCCACGGGCTACAAGGTGGTGCGCTATAAGCTGGATAGCGCCGGCAATCCCGTCGACGCCGAGGATTTCATCACCGGCTGGCTGACGCCATCCGGTGCCCTGGGCCGCCCGGTGGATATTCTCATAACGCCCGAAGGCATCATCTACATTTCCGACGATAAAGCGGGGGTGGTGTATCGGGTGGTGTATGAGAGGATAATAAAGGAAAAATGATAACTTACAGCACCAATTCTGATTAAATTTCGAGAAGTATTTTCTCCACTGATTAGAACCTGTTGCAAAACCTGTCTTACGCTGCAAAGATTTTCTCTCGACCGATGGAGGGATGGAAACGGGAGGTTTAAGTCCCCCTTTGAAAAAGGGGGACTTAGGGGGATTATCAGGCGCTTATTAAATCCCCCCTGCCCCCCTTTAGAAAAGGGGGGTGATTCTTTCCCAGCTTAAGCTCCTCTGGTTGAGGCAACATGACGCTTAAAATCGGTTTTGAAATGACTTATAGAAATATTCAAATCGGAGAATAAATATTATATTTCATACATGCTGGGCACCCATCAGAATTCTTTCGAATATCAGTTGATTAATGAATAATGGCCCATGTACCCCTTTATGAAACCTAGTCATTAGGAATACCTATGGACCTGGACCAGAAGCTGATTGAGGATATCATTAGCCGCATTTTAGCCGTGACCCCGGCTGAGCGGATCATTATTTTCGGATCAGCTGCCACTGGCAAAATGACCCTAGACAGCGATATTGACCTGTTGGTTCTGAAATCCGCACCCGATAATACCCGCCGGGAAAGCGTGCGGGTCCGGCGGGCTTTGAGTGGTTTGGGTTATCCCTTCGACATCATAGTCATGGCCACGGAGCGTTTTGATGAAAGCAAAGGGGTCATCGGGGGCATCGCCTTTCCGGCCAACAAATATGGGAAAGTGATCTATGAGGCCGACTGAACAGGTAAAACTGGAATTGGTCCGGCAATGGCTGGCAAAGGCCGATAATGACCTGGAGACGGCAAAATTTCTTTTTGCTTCCGGGAGGCCATTTTTCTCCGCCATCTGCTTTCACAGCCAACAGGCCGCGGAAAAGTATTTCAAGGCTCTTCTCACCTGGCATCAAATCGAATTCCCTAAAACCCATGATCTGGAATTGCTTCTTGCTCTCATCGGCTCGACAGACTCGGCTCTGGCTTCGTCATTGACTGGAGTTGCCTTGCTCAATCCCTATGGGGTGGAAATTCGCTATCCCGGGGATTTCCCGGAGACGACCGATGCAGACGCTGAAGAAGCAATGCGACTTGCAGATAAAGTGCAGGAAGCGATCTTCCTGGCATTGAAAGACAAGGTTTGAGACGCATTGTGGGTTAGTAATGGAGGACGGGCACTGCCCGTCACCAAAGCCTTGCCAATTATAGAAAAGGTGAGCCAATGAAACTCAAAGTAATCCTGGAACCCAGCGACGAAGGCGGCTTCACCGTCTACGTCCCTTCGCTTCCTGGTTGCATCAGCGAGGGAAATACCCTGGAAGAGGCTATGCAGAATATCCGGGAAGCCATTGATCTTTACCTGGAGGAAGAGCCCTTGGTCCTGCCGGAAAAAGCCCAGGTCATGGAGTTAGTCGTGTGACCTTAATTCCCAGCCTCGCTTATGTCGCAATCATCTCTGCTTTAGAGCGTGACGGTTGGCGAGTAGCTCGGCAGAAGGGTAGTCATATTCGTTTAAGCAAGGTTGCCGAAGGACGGATGCGCAAACTCACGATTCCAGCCCATAGACCGGTTAAGCGGTCTACGCTTGCCAAGATTATTAAGCAGGCAAACCTGACAATCGACGAATTCTTGAGACTGCTATAAAAATCATCGTGGATAAGATGATTCTTAAGCAAAGGAGTGCCGACATGCGAAGAAAAGTATTTTGTGGTTTGATCGCTCTGTTGCTTTTAGCCCTGATCCTTCCTGCCAGCCTGCACGCCGCCGTGGTCGGGCGCTTCAGCCTGATTATCGGGCAGGTGGACCTCCTCAAGGGCGGCAAGCTCCCCGCGGTCAGCGCCAAGATGCAGGGCGCGGTGGAGCCCGGCGACATCATCCGCACCAAGACCCGGGCCAAGGCCCAGCTCGCCATGGTGGACAACTCCGTCATCACCCTGGCGCCGGAGTCCCGCCTGGCCATCGCCGACTACCAGTATAATCCCGCCCAGGAGTCCCGCCGGGCCGTGGTGCGCCTCTTCCGGGGTCTGGTGCACACCGTAGTCAACCGCGTCATCAAAACCGAGGAGCCCGATTTCCTCATGGAGACCCACACCGCGGTTATCGGGGTGCGAGGCACCAACTTCTATACCCTCGTGGGTCCCAGTTTTACCGCAACGTATTTGGCGAATGGGATTTTGGGGGTGAGTTCCAACCTTTCCACCCTGCCGGCCTTGCTCCTGATGCATTCCATGCAATACACCCAGATTCCTTTGGGCAAGCAACCCTTTCTGGCCAAGCCCATGACTCCGGAGATGCTTGCAGCCTTGGAGCGCCTGATGGACACGGGACTGAGCGGTTCCGGTTTTGGATACGGCTCGCATGCTCCGGGTACGGGAGAACAATCTCAATATCCCTTTACCCTGCCGGGGAACCCGGACCAGAGGCTCCTGCAGCAAACGATCCCCCCGGTGCTCCAGCCCCAGCAACTACAGCAGCCTCCGGTAATTCATACCGCGCCGTCAGGGCCTTCGCAACCGATACCAGGAGGTTAAGGCTTCCGGAGATAACCATCTAAAGACAGGAACCCCGGTCGCAGGAGCGATATCAGGACAACCGATTGCCCCGGGGTGGAGGTCCCGCCGGTGGCCGCAACCGGCCAAGGCAAAAATCTGCTGGCCTTGATCGGCGCAAAATAATACTATTGATAAGATGTAAGCCTTCAGCAGTTACCATAAACCAGGAGTTATCAAATCGGGGCGGTAACGCCTGATTCACTGGGATAATGCAACCAATTGTTTTGATTAATAAAGCTGACCGCTGCACGCTGATAGCTGAACGCTCACGATGAGACTTCTCCCAGGCGCTTACCCTGCCGGGGCACCTCGCCGGTCCCAGCCTGGAGATCCAAATAAACCCGCATAACTGCGCCGGTGGGGGCGCCTTGAGGGTTACGGGTAAGGGAAAGGAACATTGGGGCCGGGCTGGGATATTGTCCCGACCGCCGCCCCGGTATAGCGAAAAAATGCCCAAACGCACCGACCTAAAGAAGATTCTGATCATCGGCTCAGGCCCCATCATCATCAGTCAGGCCTGCGAGTTTGATTATTCCGGCACCCAGGCCTGCAAAGCCTTGAGAGAAGAAGGCTACGAGGTGGTCCTGATCAATTCCAACCCGGCCACCATCATGACCGACCCGGAAATGGCCGACCGCACGTATATCGAGCCCATCACGCCGGAAATGGTGTGCCAGGTGATCGAACGCGAGCGCCCCGATGCCCTGCTCCCCACTCTCGGGGGCCAAACCGGCCTCAACTGCGCCATTGCCGTGGCCGAAACCGGCATCCTGGAGAAATACGGCGTCGAGATGATCGGGGCCAATCCCCAGGTCATCAAAAAGGCCGAAGACCGGGAACTCTTCCGGGACGCCATGGCCAACATCAATCTCCGGGTGCCGAACAGCGTCATCGTCCGCACCCTGGATGAGGCCGTGGCCGCCGCCCCGGAGATCGGCTACCCCATCATCGTGCGCCCCAGCTTCACCCTGGGGGGCACCGGCGGCGGCATCGCCTACAACCTGGAAGATTTGCAAGCTCCTGGCCGCGGATGGCCTGGCCGCCAGCATGATCACCGAAGTCATGCTGGAAGAGTCGGTGGTGGGCTGGAAGGAATTCGAACTGGAAGTGATGCGGGATTTCCAGGACAACGTGGTGATCATCTGCTCCATCGAAAACCTGGACCCCATGGGGGTGCACACCGGCGATTCCATCACCGTGGCCCCGGCCCAGACCCTCACCGACCGGGAGTACCAGGCCATGCGGGATGCCGCCATCGCCATCATCCGGGAAATCGGGGTGGAAACCGGCGGCTCCAACATTCAATTTGCCATCAACCCCGAAAACGGCGAGATGGTGATCATCGAAATGAACCCCCGGGTATCCCGGTCCTCGGCCCTGGCCTCCAAGGCCACCGGCTTTCCCATCGCCAAGATTGCCGCCAAGCTGGCGGTGGGCTTCACCCTGGACGAAATCCACAACGACATCACCCGGGAGACCTACGCCGCCTTTGAACCCACCATCGACTATTGCGTGGTCAAGATTCCCCGCTGGGCCTTTGAAAAGTTCCCGGGAGCCGAGGATTTTCTCACCACCTCCATGAAGTCCGTGGGGGAGGTCATGGCCATCGGCCGCACCTTCAAGGAAGCCCTGCAAAAAGGCATCCGCTCCCTGGAGATCGCCCGGTTCGGCCTGGGCGCCGACGGCAAGGACCTGCCGGACCTCCCGGACCCGGAATTGCGCACCATGCTCCGGGTCCCCAATTCCCTGCGCCTTTTTTACCTCCGCCAGGCTTTCCGGTCGGAGATGTCGGTGGCAGAGATTTACGAATTGACCGGCATCGACCCCTGGTTCCTCTATCAGATCCGCGACCTGGTGGCTTTCTCCGATGAACTGGCCGGGTTCGGTCAACTGTTGCAGGAGGGCCGGGGCCAGGATCAGCTCCAGGACATGCTCCGGCGGGCCAAGGAGTGGGGCTTCTCCGACCGTCAGCTGGCCCACCTCTGGGGCGGCGACGAGGAGCATATCGCCCGGATGCGCCTGGAGCACGGCGTTAATCCGGTCTACAAGCTGGTGGACACCTGCGCCGCCGAGTTCGAGGCCTACACCCCGTATTTTTACTCCACCTACGAGTGGGAGGACGAGGCCCGCCGCACCGAACGGGGACAAGGTCATGATCCTGGGCGGCGGCCCCAACCGCATCGGCCAGGGCATCGAGTTCGACTACTGCTGCTGCCAGGCCTCCTTCGCCCTCAAGGAAATGGGGGTGGAGTCCATCATGGTCAACTCCAACCCCGAAACGGTCTCCACCGACTACGACACCTCGGACAAGCTCTATTTCGAGCCCCTGACCCGGGAAGACGTGCTCCACATCGTGGCCGGGGAAAAGCCCCTGGGCCTGATCCTCCAGTTCGGCGGCCAGACCCCCCTGAACCTGGCGGTGCCCCTGGGCAAGGCCGGGGTCCGCATCATGGGGACCGGGGCCGAGGCCATCGACCGGGCCGAGGACCGCCGGCTCTTCAAGCAAATGTTGAATAAGTTGGGCCTCAAGCAGCCCCCCAACGACACCGCCACCACCGTGGACCAGGCCCTGGCCATCGCCCACAGCATCACCTACCCCGTGCTGGTGCGGCCTTCCTACGTCCTGGGGGGCCGGGCCATGAAGATCGTCTCCGACGACGCCGCCCTGATCAACTTCATGAATTGGGCCCTGGAGGCCTCCCCGGACCATCCCATCCTCATCGACAAGTTCCTGGAAGACGCCATCGAAGTGGACGTGGACGCCATCTGCGACGGCCGGATCACCGTCATCGGCGGCATCATGGAGCACATCGAAGAGGCCGGCATCCATTCCGGCGACTCCGCCTGCGTCCTGCCGCCCTACTCCCTCACCCGCTCCATTCAGGAGGAAATCAAGACCCAAACCCGGGCCCTGGCCGCGGAACTGGGGGTGATCGGGCTCCTCAATATCCAGTTCGCCGTCAAGGACGGCCAGGTCTACGTCCTGGAGGTCAATCCCCGGGCCTCCCGTACGGTCCCCTTTGTGAGCAAGGCCACCGGCGTCTCCCTGGCCAAGCTGGCCACCAAGGTGATGCTGGGCCGGACCCTGCAGGAACTGGGCTTTACCCAAGAAATCGAGCCGCCCTATTTCGCGGTCAAAGAATCGGTCTTCCCCTTCCGCCGTTTTCCCGGGGTGGACCCCATCCTGGGCCCGGAGATGCGCTCCACCGGGGAAGTCATGGGGATAGACGAGGATTTCGGCCTGGCCTTTGCCAAGTCCCAGTTGGCCGCCGGCCAGATCGTCCCCCTTGAGGGCGGCGTGGTCTTCAGCGTCAAGGACGCCGACAAGCCCCAGGCCGTGGACCTGGCCCAGGGCTATGCCGCCGAGGGCTTTCAGCTCTATGCCACCAGCGGCACCGCGGCGTTTTTCCGGGAGCACGGCTTGACGGTCACGGAGGTCTATAAGGTCCGGGAAGGCCGGCCCCACATCATCGACCGCATCAAGAGCCAGGAAATCTCCCTGCTGGTCAATACCCCGGAAGGCCGCGAAACCACCGGCGATTCCCACTCCATCCGCCACGTCGCCCTGGAGCACAACATCCCCTATACCACCACCATGGCCGCGGCGAGAGCCACCCTGGACTCCATCCGGGCCCAAAAACGCGGCAAACTGGAAGTGAAGACCCTCCAGGAGTACCATGAGATGATCAACAAAGCTGGGGGAATGAGAAAGTAACGCGAATAGAGCCGGTTAATAATCTAGCCACAGGCTTTACCGTGACAACTCAAATCCCCCTAAATCCCCCTTTGCTAAAGGGGGACTTTTTAACCCCCCTTTGGAAAAGGGGGGCAGGGGGGATTTCCATCGCTGGCGTGTGCAAATATCCGCCATTCCCGCTTAGCCTGCGCCCAAAGTCGGTGGCATAGGCGTCTCGCCTGTGCAAAGAAAGAGGATATCAGGGTGCGCACTGCGCACCGGTAAGAAGGGGTGGCACAGCAAGTAGGGTGCGCCCTGCGCACCACTGGCGGGCACTGCCGCCCTACATGAAAAAAACTTGCCATGGTAGACCAACAAACCATCCAAGATTTATGCAACCGCATCGTTCAGGAATTCCACCCGGACCGGATTATCCTGTGCGGTTCCTATGCCTATGGCAATCCCACGCCTGATTCCGACGTGGATCTTTTAGTGGTTCTGCCTTTTGAGGGAAAAATTTTCTCTAAGTCGTTAGAAATTCTCAATAGGGCCAATCCGGCTTTCCTTATCGACCTTTTGGCCCGGCGGCCAGACGATACGGAGCGCCGCTACCGCGAAGGCGACCCCCTGATCCGGGAAGCCTTGGACCGCGGCAAAGTTTTATATGAACGACACCGATGAATCACCTATACCAGGTTGCTCTCAGAAAAGTCAGCTCCGGGGAATGGTTTCCCAAGGCACTAAAATCCGTAGGGCGCGTCTCACGCGCCATTCTTGGTGCGTAAGACGCACCCTACGAAGGGAAATTACCTTTTTGAGCGCAGATTGGTATTTATCCAGTGGCACTGGCTTCCAACCTATGAAAAATCGCTTTGGAGCCCAAGTCCAGCCTGGAAACTGGTGGCGGTAGCAAGCCATCCTATCCCTTGATATCGCTACCCATTTACGGAAAAACCTGCTATCCTTATTGTAGGCAGTATTTCGTTAAGAGTCATAGAAGCCTGAGCCTTTCCACCTTTGGCCAGACAAAGGGAGTCAGGCATTTTTTCTTTTCTGGACATCGCCGCCGACTCGATTAAAGTGGAACGGGAAGCGGCGCCGATGCAAACCGGGGCGGTAGAATCAATCTCTTATGGTGAACCTTTTCGCATCAGGGGGCGAAACGTCCCGCCAACCAGGTACAAACCAGCGGGAAGTCAACGGCACACAGCCGGCACAACCCCGGTTAACCGGCGATTGGTTCCGCTTCCTCTGCGATGCGATGCGGATAAAATTTCAGTAAAATAAGATAGATGGCAATTAGTTCAAAATTTTTTACCGATTTTTTGTATCATTTCATCTGAAATAGGACAAAAAGACCATAAATAATCACCCGTAAATCTGCCTCGGCCTGGGGTGAGGAGCCATGCGGAACACCGAAAACCGAAAACCGAAAACCGAAAACGATGTCCTCCTCCCGGATGACAAACCCAAAGAACACTGCGGCGTCTTCGGCATTTACGGGCATCCCGATGCGGCCCGGATCACTTATTTCGGCCTCTACGCCCTCCAGCACCGGGGCCAGGAGTCCTGCGGCATCGTCGCCAGCGACGGCAAACGGGTCAGCATGCACCGGGGCCTGGGGCTGGTGCCCGAGGTCTTCAACCCCGGCGGTCCTGGATCAGCTCCCGGGGCATCTGGCCATCGGCCACGTGCGCTATTCCACCACCGGCTCCACCATGCTCATCAACGCCCAGCCCTTCGTGGTGCAGCACGGCGGCCAGATGATCGCCATCGGCCACAACGGCACCCTCACCAACGCCCGGGAGATCCGCTGCCGCCTCGAGGCCGCGGGCTCCATCTTCCAGTCCACCATGGACACCGAGATCATCGTCCACCTCATGGCCCGGCACCCCGGCGCCGACCTGGTGGAATCCCTGGTGAACGCCCTGGAACTCAGTCAAAGGCTCCTATTCCCTGGTGATCTCCACCGCCGACCAGGTCATCGCCGCCCGGGACCCCCACGGCTTCCGGCCCCTGTCCCTGGGCCAGGTGAACGGCTCCTGGGTGGTGGCCTCCGAGACCTGCGCCCTGGACCTGGTCCAGGCCGAGTACTGGCGGGACGTGGAACCCGGCGAGATCGTGGTCCTGGACAAAAACGGTCTCCATTCCCACAAGCCCTTTGCCCCGGCGCCGCCCCATTACTGCATCTTCGAATACGTCTATTTCGCCCGGCCGGACAGCCTGGTCTACGGCCAGAGCGTCTACCTGGTGCGGAAGCGTTTAGGGGCCGCCCTGGCCCGGGAACACCCCCTGACCGCCGATCTGGTCATGCCCTTTCCCGACTCCGGCGTCTACGCCGCCCTGGGCTACACCGCGGCCACCGGCATCCCCTTTGAAATGGGGGTGATCCGCAATCATTACGTCGGCCGCACCTTCATCCAACCCTCCCAGGGGATGCGGGATTTCTCCGTCCGGATTAAGCTCAATCCCGTGCGGGAGGTCCTCAAGGGTAAACGGGTGGTGGTGATCGAGGACTCCATCATCCGGGGCACCACCACCCGCTCCCGGGTCAAGTCCCTCCGGGAGGCCGGCGCCAAGGAAATCAGCATGCTGGTGAGCTGCCCGCCCCATCGCTTCCCCTGTTACTACGGCATCGACTTCTCGTCCAAAGGCGAACTCATCGCCTCCCAGCAGGAAGTCAGCCAGATCCGTGACTTCCTGGGCCTGGATTACCTGGGCTACCTGAGCCTGGACGGGCTGGTGGAGGCCACGCAATTAAACCATCGCGACTTCTGCCTCTCCTGCTTTTCGGGAGACTACCCCGTGCCCCTGGAGTCCGGCTTCTCCAAGACCTGCTTCGAAAACGACGTCTGCTCCGCCTCCCACGGGGAGTCCCTGCTGCCCCCGGTCTGTGAGATCAGTATCGAAGGCGAAGAAGCGAAAGGGCGAAAAGCGTAACCATATTATCAGGAAACACCTATGGGCCGACTGGGCCCCCCCTCCCCTGCTGCTCCGCCTCATCCTTCTCCCGGCAACCTCGGCGTGGCGCGCTCGCCCGGCGACGCGGCCACCGCCATTTAAAAAACTTGATATTTATCGCAGCTTTAGTATGATGGTGGCGCAAATGCCATGCATTTTACGGTAGTTAGCCGGAAAGGAGGATCCCCATGCCTGAGTGCGCCTGCGGTTGCGGAGAGCAGACCAAGAAGGGTAAATATCTGTCAGGGCCATGAACAGAAGCTGCGCAAAGACCTGGAGGAAAAGGTTGGCGGCCTGCCGCTCCTGGCCTCCCTGGTGAAGGTGACCCAGATGTACGCCCAGGACCGCATGAGCCTGGATGGCCTGGGCCGCCTGGTCAGGCTGATTTACCAAAAGAATTAACCGGCCGCGCCCCGGGAGGCCCCGTCCCCGGTTATGGCGGTGGCCCCAAGTTCCCGCCGGTTATCCCCTCTTTTCAGGGGCTTATGATTACCCGCGCCTAAGAGGAGAGCGGGTAACTATCGGTAAGCCCGATAAAGTCTCCTCTCCCCTGCGGCTGGAGAGGGAGAACCATCGAACCCTCGCACCAGAATATGGTAGTGGGTAAAGGTTGGCTTTTGAGCGGAGAGGGGGCTATAGTAAGGGCTGCATCAGCATAAATCTTAGCAACGGGTCTGGCCGTTATCATCCTGGGACCTGCCCTCCCCTGCTCTTATGACTGAACATCTCATCGGCGTCATCTCCGATACCCACGGCCTGCTGCGCCCCGAAGCCCTCAAGGCCCTGGAGGGCGTGGAGCTCATCATCCACGCCGGGGACATCGGCGACCCGCGCCTCTTACACAAATTAGAGCGCCTCGCCCCGGTGCACGCGGTCCGGGGCAACACCGACCGGGGCGACTGGGCCGCGGCCTGCCCCGGACCCGGGTGGTGGAGGTGGGGGGCGTCCACCTCTACGTCCTCCACGAACTCTTCACCCTCGACCTGGACCCCGCCGCCGCCGGCCTGGCCGCGGTCATCTACGGCCACTCCCACTCCCCCCACCTGGAACACCAAAACGGCGTCCTCTTCCTCAACCCCGGCAGCGCCGGCCCGAGGCGGTTTACCTTGCCGGTGACCCTGGCCCGAATCAAGCTGCAAGGCGACTCCCTGCACCCGGAACTGGTGGAACTGAAGGTATGACCGAGCAAACTAACATGACTGCCAAAAGCGTGGACACGCAGGTCCAGCCCTACCAGCCTCACCATTGCTTTAGACCAGCCTATCCCCTATAATATTTCCCTATGACCCCGAAACGTCCCGTTTACCCCTTTGCCGCCCTGGTGGGCCAGGAACGGCTGAAGTTGGCCCTGGTCCTCAACGCCATCAATCCCCTCATCGGCGGGGTGTTGATCCGGGGGGAGAAGGGCACGGCCAAGTCCACCGCGGCCCGGGGCTTGGCGGAGTTGCTGCCCCCCATCGCCATGGTGGCGGGCTGCCCGTTTCACTGCCACCCGGAGTTGCCTGAGCTGATGTGCGACGCCTGCGCCAAGCGCCTGGCCCAGGGCGAAGGCCTGCCCCGCCGGGACCGGCCCATGCCCGTGGTGGACCTGCCCCTGGGCACCACCGAAGACCGCCTCCTGGGCACGATTGATCTCGAAGCCGCCATCAAGAGCGGCGAAAAGCATTTTGAGCCGGGGCTTTTGGCCGCGGCCAACCGGGGGATTTTGTACGTCGACGAAGTGAACCTGCTGGACGACCATCTCGTCGACGTGCTGCTGGACGCGGCGGCCATGGGGGTCAACGTGGTGGAGCGGGAGGGCATTTCCTTCGTCCACCCGGCCCGCTTCATCCTGGTGGGCACCATGAACCCAGAGGAGGGGGAGCTCCGGCCCCAGCTCCTGGACCGCTTCGGGCTGTGCGTCGAAGTGACCGGCCTGCACAATCTCGACGCCCGCATGGCCGTGGTGGAGCGCCGCCTGGCCTTCGAGGCCGACCCCGAGGGTTTTGCCGCCGGGTGGCAGGAAGAGCAGCAAATCATCCGCCAGGGCATTGTGGACGCCCGTGAACGCCTGCCCCGGGTGAGCTTCTCCCATGATCTCCTGCGGCTCATCACCGCCATCTGCGTGGACCAGGGCGTGGACGGCCACCGGGCCGACATCTTCATGCTCAAGGTGGCCCAGACCCTGGCGGCCTACCGGGGCCGGGAGGCAGTGAGCCCGGAGGACGTCCGGGAGGCCGCCACCCTGGTGCTGCCCCACCGCCTGCGCCGCAAGCCTTTCAGCGAATCCGAGATGGACGAAAACCGGCTGGAGGAAACCTTCCGGAAGCACGCCGAGGCCATGGAGCCGCGTCGCACCGAGCCACCCCCGCCCCAACCGGGGGACGCCGCCCCTGACGGGGACGAGGCGGTTTTGGTGGGCGAAGTCACGGTGGCGCCGGGGGCCACCTTCCCGGTGCGGCCCCTGGAACTGCCTCCGGACCGCCAGCCCAAAAAAGCGCCGGGAGCCCGCACCCGGACCCGGAGCGATGACAACACCGGGCGCTATGTCCGCCCCACCCTGGCCCGGCCCGCCATCCCGGATCTGGCCATTGACGCGACCTTGAGGGCCGCGGCCCCCTATCAGGGCTTGAGGGAGCGCGGCAACCTGGCCCTGGCCATCCGTGAGCCCGACCTGCGCTACAAGGTCCGGGAGAAGCGCATCGGGCGGAACATCCTGTTCGTGGTGGACGCCTCCGGCTCCATGGGGGCCGATGAGCGCATGATTGAGACCAAGGCGGCAATCCTGTCGCTGTTGATCGACGCCTACCAGAAACGGGAGCGGGTGGGGCTTATCGTCTTTGGGGGCCGCGAGGCGAAGGTGGCCCTGCCCTTCACCCACAGCGTGGAGATGGCCCAGCGCTATCTGGCGCACCTGCCCACCGGCGGCAAGACCCCCCTGCCCCACGCCCTTTTCCTGGCCCGGGAACTGCTGCGCCAGGAGAAGGCCCGGCATCCCCGGGACGCCTTTCTCCTGGTCCTGATCACCGACGGCCGGGCGAATATCAGCCTGGGACAGGGGCGCAAGCCCATGGAGGAGGTCAAGGAACTGGCAGGCCAGCTCGGGACCCTGGGGATCAACGCCCTGGTGCTGGACACCGAGCGGTTCGCCCCCTGCCTGGACCTGGGCTGCCTGCCGGAGCTCAGCCGGATCCTGATGGGCCAATACCATTCGGTCCAGAGCCTCAGGGCCCCGGAAGTGGTGGCCCGCATCACCGCGGCCCTGGGAGATGCGGAGGTCCCCTGAGGGCGCGCCCCCCTGCCCGGAAGCCATTTTCCCTTCCTGAACCATTGACAATTATCGCCGGTTGCGCTACAGGATAAACACACCCTTCCTGCCGGCCGGCCAGGTGGCGCCGGTATTTTACCCTTGCCATGAGCGTCATTATCGGTTTACCGGGCTCGGGACCATGGAAAATCACGGGGACATGTTATGCCGGAACCACAGCAAGAAACCTGGCTCAGGCTGGTAGTCCTCACGGTCATCATCCTGGCGGTGGCCGCGGGGATTGCAGCCTTCAAATCCAGCGCCTTTGCCACCCGGGCCCAGATTTTTGCTGCCCAGGAGGCCCAGCAATGGCAGGATTACCAGGTGGAGAGCATCAGAAAGGATAACTTTGGCCTTCACCGGGATATCCTGGCGTCCCTGGGAATTTCGGAGGGCAAAGCTGCCAAGGCTCACAAAACAGCCGCCGCCAGGATCAAGGCCTACGAAGAAGAAATGACCCGCTTGAACCGGGAGCGGGACCAGATCAAGAAGGTGGCCCAGACCCTGGCCGCGCAGGAGGAAGAACTGGCCCAGAAGGCCGGAGATCTGGGGCTGGCCGTGATTCTCTTCCAGTTGGGCATCATGAGTTCCGCGGCGGCGGCGCTTACCCGGAAAAAAATCTTGTGGCTGCTGGGTCTGGGCCTGGGCCTCTGGGGCCTATTTTATCTGGTGAAACATTTGGTTCTGTGAGGCCGACGCCGGGGTTTGCTCCGGCCCAAGCCTACGGCTGCTCTCCCCGTGCCTGGGAATAATCTCCCTCCCCTCAATGCGACAAAAACGGCAAGTGAAACAACAGGAGAAATCCGTTCAGGCATAACAGGGCCCCGCAAACTGGCCGCGAAATCAGGGACACCCCGAAGATGGCCCCGGATTGGGACAGGATGGACACGGTGGCCATGACGATAGCAATCTGGAGGAGGACCTCGGCGAATTCAAAATAGGGGTCTTTGCTCCGGGCAATATCCCGTTCGTGTTCCAGCTTCCGGGCTATCTTTTCGATGTTCTTGCGGTCCTTGCCGTAGCGCTCCTCCTGGGTGGCCATCTGCGTGAGCAAGGTTTCATAGCGCTGCTTGATCTCGGGCTTCAAGGTCTCTTTTTCCAGGAGGTCCAACTCCAGCCGCATCTTCTGGCCGCGGTAGAAATGCTCCCGGCCGGCCTTGGCCTGGTAATAAGCCCACTGGTCCGAGGCCTGCTGCTGGAACAGGATCATGTCTTTCATGGCCTTGCTGCCCCCCAGGGAGCTGATGGCCAGGATGGCCGCAAAAATGGCGGTAGTCATGGCCACCCGCCGGGTGAATCTGTGAACCATGGCCTCTTCCAGTTCTTCGGGCTTGGGGAGTTCAATTTCAGCCATATCGCTTTTCCCTCAGGAAATTATTTTACAAAAATTTGCATGCCGTCGGTGAGGGCCCCGTCCAGGCCCAGTTCATGGCCCCAGGCATCATAGACCTTGAGCCCTCCGGCAATTTCCGGCATCCGTCCGGCACTGAGCAAGGCGTGCTTTACCTGCATCCCCGGGACCAGGTCCACGGGTTTCTGGTTAACATATACCCGCATATCAATCCACGGCCTTAATGCGGCCGTCCACCTGGGGATTAATGGTCTTCCGGGCCTGAATCGCGGCAATCAGCAGGTCCCGCAGCCAGGTGCCGGGGTCATTGTAGGCGAGTTTGCTGCTGGTGAGCGTCCCCCCCAGGTTGGCATAATCCCCGGCGCTTTTCAGGGCCTCGCCGAAGGACGTATAACCGTCCCCGCCGGCCACCAGATAATCATTGGTGGCCACCATGTACTCTCTTGTGGAGATCCAGAGGCTGGCCCCCGACAATGACGTCCTTAACCCGGGAGCCTGCCGGGGCGCTGCGGCTGTAGGTAAAGGTGAGGCCCGAGACCTGGGGGAAGCTGCCGGACGGCTCGTCCAGGCGGGCAACGCCGTGTTCCAGGGCCTCCTTGAGCTGGGCCCCGGTCAGGCAGATGGCCACCAGGTAGTTGTCAAAGGGGAGCACGGCATAGATGTCTTTCACGGTGATCTTGCCCCGGGGCACGCCGGTCCTGATGGTCCCGCCGTTGATGATCGCGGCATCAGCCCCGGCCGTCCGCCGCATGACGTCGGCGACGAAATCACCCAGGTTGGTTTCCCTTATCCTGACGTGTTCCCCGTCCAGGTCCACCCGGGTTGCGCCGATGGCCCGCTGCAAGAGGGAGTCTACCTGGCGCTCATAACGAGCCACAATTTCCTGGACCTGGCTATTGGCGGCGCCGGTGCTGGGACTGATCTCCTCAAGAGTCCCATCAAAACCCACCACCTTCCCGTCATTCACCCGGAGGTTCAAGATTCCCAGGGCCTTGGCGTGTTCCCAGGCCTGGACAATGATAGTCCGGCCCACCTGTTCGGGCTTGAGAACCTTGGTGTGGGAGTGACCCCCGACGATGACATCGATCCCCGGGACCCGGGCGGCCAGTTCCTTGTCCGCCTGAAAGCCGCAATGGGACAGAACGATGATGATATCGGCCCGGCCCTTGAGCTCCCGGATATACTTCCTCACGGCGCTCTCCGGGGTGCTGAAGGTCAGGCCCGCCACATTCCGGGGATGGGTAGCCACGGGGGTTTCCGGGGTCACGACGCCGATAATGGCGATTCTCACCCCCTGGAGCTTTTTCACGACATAGGGTTTGAGGCCCGGTAGACCTTGTACGTTGGCTCCCAGCATGGGGAAGCGGGCCTGGGCCATCCTCTCTTTTAAGACCTTCGGGCCGAAATCAAACTCGTGGTTGCCCACCACCATGGCGTCGAATTTCATGGCGTTCATCACCTCGATGGTGGATTTGCCCTTAAACAGGTTGGCCCAGGAGTTCCCCTGGATCATATCCCCGGCGGCCAGCAATAAGGATGGTTGATCGTGGCGGGCCTGGCCCACGGCCCCCGCCAGGTAGGCGATACCTCCCAGGGGCGGCGCCTTGGCCCCGGCCTTATATGGCTCGGCAAAGCCGTGAAAATCATTGACATAAAGAATTCTCAGGTCAACCTGGCTGGCGTAGGTCCAGGGTACCAGGATGAGCAACAGGAGAAGGCCGAAAAGCGCGCCGTTTAATTTTTTCATGGGAATATTTTAGAGCATAGGGAGGATGGCGCAAGGAAAACTTCGGTCTGGAGTTCCAGGGATTTTTGCCGCGCCATGACCAAGATTTGAGCCCACCAACGCTCCACCAAGGTCCACTGGCATCGACCACCAGGATCCTGGAATCTCCCCGGCGAAAAACGCCTGGCGCTAGACGGATTCGGAGTTTTCTTTACGTTTCGTTCATCCCGGACGCGGCCCCCCGGAGCGAGGCCAGAAAGGAGCATTTTCCCTGGCCGCTTTCCTTGCCTGGGTCAGCCCGGTCACAACAGTTCATTAACACGGTCCGGGCGATTTCTTTCAAATCCAAGGCGGCGGGGCTGTTCTCCCGGTTCAAGGGGAAAGGCACCATTTGGTTGACCGCTTTTTCAATCGCCGGGTCGTAGGAGATGTGTCCCAACATCTTCGGCACAAAGCTCAGAAAAGACTCGCAGACTTTTTCTATAATCCTGGCAGCTTGAAGGTCAGGATCTTCCTTCACCATATTGACCACGAGAAAGAGGTCGAAGGCTTCCAATAATTGCGAAAATCGGGCCAAGCGTTCTTCTCCCCCCTCTTGAAGCTGGACCAGGAGTTCCTTAACGGATTCGATCTTGCTCTCAGAGGGGGTTGATTCGGTTTGGAGCACCAGGCGCAACACCTCATGGTCTTTGGCAAACTCTCGGGTGATTTGGCGATACAGGGCGCTCTTGATGAAGCCATAGACATTTTGTAACGAAGTGGCCTGATTGGTCATTATACATATGCGGCCATGGGAGTAATTGAAAAAGTCGAGAATGTTATATGATGTCCCAGCCCCCAGGTCCAAGAGGACCAGATCGGCGGGCAGATCTTCAATCTGTTTTAAAATCCGCACTTTCTGCGCGTAGGTGGGGTTGGCCGAACCCAGAATATCATCCGCCCCACAGATCAGACCAATCCCTTCTACCTGCGTGTCAATAATGACATCTTCCAGGCGGTCCACCCGGTTTAAAAAGAAATCCTCCAGGGTGCACGGCGGAAAACGCACCCCCATGAGGGTGTGCAGATTGGCCCCACCCAGATCCGCATCCACCAGGATGACTTTTTTCCCCATACGCGAGAGAGAGATCCCCAGGCCCAGAGTAAAGACGCTTTTGCCGATACCACCTTTGCCACCGCCGATGCTCCAAAGTTTCTTGCGCAACTCCACCGCCATCTCTTATCCCCCCGGCCCGCAAGGTAAAGATTTCTTGAGAGGCCATCACGAGTTCCCGGCCCGATAATTTTCAGTACCCTCGGGATAAATTCCGTTCGCGCCACCAATGCCACACGCATTTGCCGGCAATCGCCAGGCTCCCGGACAGGATCAGGATGTTAGCCAGGGGTTTGTAGACCTCGGGCAGGACAAATTGCAGCGCCACGCCAACCAAAAGCGCCATGGCACACAGGTAAAAAATGAACCTGCCGTCAACGGAAATTGCTTTGCTCTGGACCTGGTCCCAATGGTTCCAGAGGTCGGCAATGTCCTTGGGGCGAGCCAGTAAATTTTTCAAGGATCGGCGAAACCGAAAATCGGCTTCTTTCAGGTCCAGCCCCAACAGGAAATGAGAAGAACCGTTCTCTCCCTGGCGCAACCAAACCACCCGGGTGCGGAGCTGAACATCCTTGGAGAATCCATCCGGAGCCAAATGGATTATGCCTGACTGGTCCAATAAACTCACAGCCTGCACGTCCTGGGGAAGTTCGGTCACTTTCAAAATGACCTCTTTTCCGCTCAGACCGTTTACTTGAACCGGCAACCGGAATACCTTTGTCAGCCCCTGGGGCTCGATTTCCAAGTAAAATTCCGGGTTAACCCCAGGCGCTTCGCCGGCGAGAATCGGCAACGTGGCGTTACTTATCAGCTCTTTCATCAGGACGTCTCAGCCTCCATGCGTGGCCCAACCCACCGGCTAGGCTTTCCTCTTCAGTAAACTGCGAAGATAATCCACTTCTCTGGCCAACTGCGCTTCTAATTTCAGGTTAAGACTCTTGTTTTCCCGACGTTCTTGTTTGCAGATTTCCTGCCAACTCTGCAGTTTTCCCAGTTCATAGATCATGGATTCATAGCGGCGACGCTCGACAATCAGGTTGCCCTGGGAAGACTTAACAAATTCCTGCCAGCTATCGCCGGAATCCTCCTGGCCGGGATGGGGGTCCCGCGGTTTGCGGCTCTGCCCGGGTGGGTCATCACCGGGCCGATCAAAGGGGAGGGCAGCAGCTCCGGATGAGGCCCGGCGGCAATAATCTCTCTCCACCGACGGCAGGCTGTGGCTGGAATCGGCGCCGCGCCCGGGTTCCTCGGCAATGGCCCGGAGCTGCTTTCCGGGCATCGGGGACAAACCGGGTTCCTCACCCGGAAGAGCCCCACTCTGCAGCCGTCCCGGTAAGACCACTTGGGCGAGCAACTGCTGAAGATATTGCCATCCTTGAGGGCGCTCCCGGGCATCTCCCAAGGGAGCATGCCACAAGAGGCCGAGCAATAATTGCGGTTCTTTCAGACCGATAGCGTGAGCTGCCGCCAGTAAGCCTTGGTAATAGATTTCCGGCGATAGAGCCGGCTTCATGAGGGCCTGCAATATGCTGGGGTGAGAGGCAATCGCCGGGTGGATCTCTTCCCAGGAGGGGATTACCGGGGCGGACCGGCAGGAGTCCGGGTCCGGAGCCGTAAACTCGATGATTTTCCTGAGGACGGCAGGCGGTTGGCAGGGAGCGCTGTCCCAGGGCGGCTTAAGCCAGCGCCAGTTGTCCTGGGTTCGGGGTTCCAGCGACGGCGGCGCCATTACCAGGTTTCCTTCCCCAAACACCTTGACCTCAAAGGGTTCCAGCGAAAAAGAGGAGGGGAGTTGCCAGCCCTCGGGAAGTTCATAGTAATGCTGCTCTAATTGGCTTCCCGCCTCAGCTACGCAGGCGGAAGACCAATCATTGCGCCTGAAAGGGAACACCCGGCCTTGCTTGTGCACCTCTATGACCAAGAGCCCGGAAGCTGAACCGGTGCGCACCCCCACGTTTAACTCGATGCCCTCCAGGCTTAGTTCGATCAGTTTTTCGGACCAGGTCGCCTTGGGCTCTTGAAAATCCAAAGACTGATTGACCCGGTTCTGAGCATTAATTGCGGCCAAATGCCAACCCAGGCTCAGATAATGGCTCATGTATTGAATGAGAACATCGCTCAATTGCAGGTTTTTCCTCAGGTCCAAGATTCGGCAGAATTCCTCTTCCTGAATCTTGCCGCTGATATTATGGAGGAAATCTTCCTGATCGTTATTGTCGAACTCATTAAGCATCGTGGCAGCTCATGTCACTTGGGAGATACCGAAAAATCCTGACCGCGGTGAACCAACCAAGTGTTTTCGGGGTTCATCCAGTTAGTCGAGCCGGATCGACCGCCTCCACGAAGGAGGACGGTTCATTGAACGCCGCCTGAAAACCATGGATGGTGACAAGGTCTTGTTAAATTATCGGCATTCCCTATCGGCAGCGTGAATTTCCCAGATTCAGGAGAGATTATCCTGAAGGCAGTATCGCCTCATGAGAAGCATGACCATCATCCGTCCGACCAAGAGAGAGTTTTCCTCAATTTTGGGAGGCCGCGCCTGCAGAAACCTGACACGTTACCGCCTGGGAGTTTAAGGACCTGAGGCCTGAATGGCCCCCGGTAAGGGTGCGCCTGGGGAAAAGGGGTAGGCAGGAGGGAAGAACCGCCTGGGGGCCCGGGAAGAAACCCTGTCCCCGCAGTTCTCAGGTTTAGCCTGATACCGATTGGCCGGCGGTCGGCTCAACCCCAGGTAATGAGCCTAAAAGTTGCCGCAGAAGGCTCCCATGGTTTTAGACCGGGAGAAGCACTAGGTTGATAGAGATAGGGCGGCAATCCGGAGGGCTCCGGGGATTATGGCCGCTTCCAGGGGGGTGAAGCCCTCCAACTCCCCTTCCGCTTCCACATAAGCCGGGGGATCGGCGTTAATCTTGATATGGCCGGCGTAATCCGCCATAATCCGGGGGTGGGCCAGATGTTTGCCGAAGTAGAGTCTGGGCAGGAGGGAGAGCACATCCAGGCGTCTCAACTTTTGGCCCAGGACCACCTGGAAATGCCCGGCCTGGGGTGACGCCCCGGGGGTTATCATCAGACCGCCCCCGAAATAACGCCCCAGCCCTAAGACCACCACCGCCGCCTCCGTCTCCAGGGGACGGCCGTTCAGCTCCCCGGTTATCCGATGATGGCTCAGCCGGCTCAGCTCCTTGAGGCCGCTGAGGAAGTAAAGTGTTTTGCCCGGCAGGCCCAGCCGTTGTTGTCGGAAACTATAAATGACCCGGGCATCGAACCCCAGTCCCAGGACATTCACGAAAACCCGCTGCCGGGGTTGCCCGTCAAACCCCTGGAGGCAAACCAGCCCCAGGCTCACCCCGAGGGTGGCCTCCCCCAGGGCGGTCGCCACTTTATCCCGGAGGGTCCGCCCCAGGTTAAAACTTCGCACGTAATCGCAGCCGGTCCCGAAGGGGACCACCCCCACGCTGGGCAGCGGCCCCCGGGGTTCCCACCACAAGCCGTTCACCACTTCCAGCAGGGTGCCGTCGCCCCCCACCGCCACCACCCGGTCAAACCCCTCCCGGCGGGCCCGGGCGGCCAGGGTTTCCCCGTGGCCGGGCGACTCGGTCCACCAGGTGGCCACCTGGGCCCCGGCCTCTCCCAGAGACGCCAGGAGACGGGGCCAGACCCGTGGAGCCTTGCGGTAGCCTGCGGTGGGGTTAACGATGGCCACGGTTTTCATACTGCTTCCTCTTTTGGCTGGCAACCGGTAGAGAGGTTCCCCGGCGCCGGTTTAAAGCCCCGGACCTTGCCGCCGGCAACCTGAATGGGGCTATCTTAGCAGAATTTGGTCGAGACTTTGCGGGAAAAGTTGGGTCTAGGAGCCGGATTGATCACCGCTGGCGCTTGGCGGGAAAATGCGGGGGTGATCTGTTCACCCTAATTTTGCGCTAATCTTACATTTGAGACAAAATTACATTCCTGTCATTAAAACAGAATTCTGCCTGGCGGATAACTGCTCTTATATTAAATTTACTAAATGAGAGATGATCTTAGCTACCTACAAAATAATGATTATTCTCACCTTGTTTGTTATTTTCACAATCTCAACAATGACTGCGGCAATGATTACATTTTATCATTATGTCAATCCTGGCTTGAACTTATTGTTTTATAAGT
>CAVXZU010000036.1:0-6492 GCA_963766185.1 uncultured delta proteobacterium
ACAATCAACATGCAATCCCCGTAGCTATAAAACCGGTAGCGCTCCCGCACCGCCTCCTCATAAGCCCGCAGGATCAATTCCCGCCCCGCGAAGGCGCTCACCAGGAGCAGCAACGTGGATTTGGGCAGGTGAAAGTTGGTGACCAATCGGTCCACGGCCTTGAATCGGTACCCGGGATGGATGAAGAGGTCGCACCAGCCTTGCTGCGCCGCAAATCCCCGGGGCGAAGCGCAATGCTCCAGCACCCGGACGCTGGTGGTGCCCACCGCCACCAGGCGTTTGCCCGCAGCCCGGGCGGCGTTGAGGCGGGCCGCGGCCGCCTCGGACAGCGCAAAATATTCCGGCAGCATCCGGTGCCGGGTATAGTCCTCAACGCGCACCGGCAAAAACGTCCCCGGCCCCACGTGCAGGGTGAGGCGGACGATCTCGACCCCCCGGGCCTCCAGGTCCTGTAGCGCCGCCCCGGTGAAGTGGAGCCCGGCGGTGGGGCAGGCCACCGCCCCGGCCGGGGCGGCAAAGACCGTTTGATACGTCTCCCGGTCACTCGCTTCGGCCGGACGCTGGATATAGGGCGGCAGGGGAACTTCTCCCGCCGCCAGGACCGCGGCCAGCGCGTCGCCGCCCGCCGCGCTGAAGCGCACCTCCGCCACCCCCGGGGCGGGCAAGTCCAGGACCATTGCGGTCAATCCCCCCCCGAAATTCAAGACCTGGCCGACCTTCAGGCGGCCCCGGTGCGTGGCCCGGGCCCTCGCCCCCTGGGGAACGCCGCCGTTGGCGATGGCCTCCGGCAGGTGGTGGAGCAGCAACTCCACTTTGCCGCCGCTGTCCTTGCGGCCCGTCAGCCGGGCCGGAAAGACCCGGGTGTCGTTGACCACCAGGACGTCGTTCTCATCCAGGGCGGCGGCCAGCTCCCGAAAGCCGGCATGGCGAATCTCGCCCCCGGACCTCCGCACCACCAGCAGCCGGGAGGTGTCCCGCTCGGGCAAAGGGTACTGGGCCACCAACTCCGGCGGCAGGCAGTAATCGTAATCCTGAATCAGGGGCATAGTCGTTTGTATCCGGCCAAAAAATTGCTCTATGGCGATCTTGTTGTCACACGCCGGCTTGGCAATCGGCTATGAGGGCTCCTTTGGTGGCACAGGCGTCCCGCCTGTGCGGGCGCAGGCTGAAGCGGCTGCCTTACGGCCCCGATCCCTCCCGAGAACATCTATGGTGCGCCCGGCGCACCCCCACATGAGCTCTTAGCAACGGTCGCCCCTGAGCCGGCGGCTTACCCGTAAAGCCTGAGAGGCTTGGTGGGGCGGGCCTCCGCGCCCGCCGTCTTTAGTGGCCCAGGCTTTCCAGCCTGTGCACCGCACCGGCAAAATGCCGGTGCCGCCATGAAATTTTCGGTGCACGTCAGGTGGTGGCCCCACCGCACCCGGCGTTAAGCATCTTCACGCCGGGCCCAGGGCGCTCCGGCCTTCCGAGACCTGCTGCAATTGACGGCGGCAAGCGCATTTGATAAGTTTAACCCAGTCATTTTTTCGTGCAAGGACCGACACCTACCATGACCTGCAAAATTTTGTTGACGACTCATCGCGTTGCTGGCCTGTCTCTGGCCCGGCGCAGCCGCCGGGGAAGTCAGCCCGGAAGCGGTGATGACCCGGGTTCAGACCCAATATGAAAAAGCCGGGGGCTTCCAGGCCCGTTTCCGCCAGGAATCCCGTCTCAAGGCGGCCGGCGCCTCGGATTCGGCCGTGGGCTGGATGTATTTCAAGAGACCCAGCCGCATGCGCTGGCAGTACGAGACCCCGCCGGAACAGAAAAAAGAGATCGTCTCCGACGGCCGCCTGGTGTGGATGTACATGCCCGCCGACGGCATAGTCATGGTCTATAAGCTGGAACAGGTCCTGCGCTCGGATCTGGTGATGCGGTTTTTTTCCGGGATGGGCCAGTTCCAGAAGGATTTCACCATCTCCTGGAAACGGCCGCCCCAGGCAGGGACCAGCTTCGTCATCGACCTGAAGCCCATAAAGGAACAGCCGGAGCTCAAGAGCCTCACCCTGACCATCAACCCCGACACCTATCTGGTGGAGAAGCTGGATTTCACCAATGCCCTGGGCGAGGAGAGCCTCTTCACCTTTACCCAGGTGAAGCTGGAAGTGCCTTCAGCCCCGAATTTCTTCACCTTTAAGCCGCCGCCCGGAGTCCAGGTGGTCCGGGAGACCTCCGGGCGCTAAACCTTGAGGGACGCTTCGGGGGTGGTTGAAAACCTCCGCGTCGCGGTTAATCGGTCATGCTGCGCCGCGCCGCATCTCGTATTTTCAAGCCCATGAGATCCTTCGCGGCGCCCAGGATGACCCGAAGACCCCATTTTTCAACGGCTTGTTGGCACCCCGGCAGGGCAGTGATTGTGCTTGTATCGCCTGAAGTATAGACTTCAAAGGCCAACTATGGAATTTACCGGGCAGCAAAAAGAGGTGCGGCGCTGGCTGGAACGGCGCCATGGGATTCTCCTGGCTCACAATTACCAGCCGGGAGAAATTCAGGATGTGGCCGATTTTTTGGGTGACTCCCTGGCCTTATCCATGACCGCGGCCAAGACTCCCGCCGAAGTCATCGTGTTTTGCGGGGTCCATTTCATGGCGGAAACCGCCGCCATCCTCTGCCCGGACAAGACCGTGCTCCTGCCCCGGGAAGATGTGGGCTGCTACATGGCCGCCACCATTACCCCGGAGGGGCTCAGGGCTCGGAAAGCCGAACTCCCCGGAGTGCCGGTGGTCACCTACGTCAATTCCTCTGCCGCGGTCAAGGCCGAGAGCGACATCTGCTGCACCTCCGCCAACGTCGTGGCGATTGTCAATTCTTTGACAGCCCCCCGGGTCCTCATGGTCCCGGACCGCAACCTGGCCCTCTACACCGCCCGGCGCACTTCCAAAGAGATCCTCTTCTGGGAGGGCTGCTGCAACGTGCACGACGGCCTCAGCGCCGCCGCAGTCCAGGCCTGCCAGGCGGCCCATCCCCAGGCGGTCTTTATCGCCCACCCCGAGTGCCGCCCCGAAGTCCTGGACCTGGCCCGGGAGATCCGCAGCACCAGCGGCATGCTCCAGTACGTGCGCCAGTCCTCGTCCCGGGAATTCATCATCGGCACGGAGATGGGCATCCTCCACACCTTGCGAACCGAAAACCCGGATAAGCTGTTCTACTCTCCCTCCCCCCGCCTCCTCTGCCCGGATATGAAGCGCATCACCCTGGCAGACGTCATCAATGCCCTCAAGGACAACCGCCACCGGATCACGGTGCCGGAGGAGGTCCGCCGGCCCGCCCTGCTGGCGGTGGAGCGCATGCTGGCCGTCCCCCGGGATTAACCCTTATCCTTCGGGGGATCCTGAGCCTCGGTCCCCCAGCCGCCTTTCTGGTTTTCACGCGGGTTTTGGCCCGGTTCTTGCTGTTTCCCCCATAAAGTAACGAGTTAAGGGTTGGAAAACTGGCATGCAACCACAAGGGGGGCAAATCTCGCCTTACTACGATAATCTCCGGCATATCTTGCACGATCTGGCCCAGCCCCTGTCCACCGTCACCGGGCTGATTGACCTGATGCTGCTGGAGTTGGACGAACGGGACAAGATGTTCCGGGAAGTCCAGGTGATCAGCCAGCAACTGGAGAAGGTGATGCAGATTGTCGAGGAAATTCGCCGCATGGCCCGGGAGGCCGCCGACCGCGAGACCAAGAGCCTGGAGTCGGCCCAACCCCGGTTGTCCTGACCCCCGGCCCTTTCCCGTAAAATAATTTTCAGGGGGCCTGACCGGTATAATTAATGCCAAGTCGCTGATAATCGGCAATTTTACTGTAGGGGCGGACCTATGTGTCCGCCCTTGATTTAGGGGCGCACACGCAGGTACGCCCCTGCAATTCCGCGTTTTGTGATTGTGGCTCGGTATAAGCATTCCCGCCCCAGCTTTAATGTACTCCCCTCCAGCTGAGCCCCCGGCTTCCGGCCCGGTGGCCTTTGGGCCTTGCCAATCCTGCCAAAACCCCCTATCATGGTGATCAAAGGATCAGGGTCCCAGGATCTGTTCGGGGTAGGAGGTGGGTGTTCAGACGAGCCATTTCCCTTAAAGCCGCCGGGCGATACGGCTGGCCCCGGCCGCCTGTTCCCCTCCCTGACCATAATGACGGGCGGGCTCTCCCGGCCCATCACCCTCCAATCGGTGCACCGGCCATGGCAGACAAGAACATTCCCCCTCAGGTGGTCTCCCGGGTGCATGAGCTCCGGGAACAGCTCAACTACCACAATTACCGGTACTATGTGCTGGATGATCCGGTGGTCTCGGATGCCGAATTCGACCGCCTCATGGCCGAGCTCACCCGGCTGGAGGAAGACTACGGCCTGACCGCGCCCGATTCTCCCACCCAGCGGGTCGGGGCCCAACCCCTGGATAAGTTTGAAACCGTCCGGCACCGGCAGCCCATGCTGTCCCTGGAAAACGCCTTCACCGAGGCCGGGGCCCGGGAGTTCGACGACCGCTTGAAGCGGTTTCTCAAGACCACGGAGGACTTTGATTATGTCCTGGAGCCCAAGATGGACGGCTGCGCCGTGGAACTGGTCTATGAAAACGGCCGCCTGACCGTGGGTTCCACCCGGGGCGACGGGTATCGCGGGGAAAACGTCACCCAGAACCTGAAGACCATCCACACCATCCCCTTAAGCCTGCTGACGGAGGTGGCGCCGGCCCCGGAGTTGCTGGAGGTCCGGGGCGAGGTCTACATGGACCTCCCGGAATTCAAGCATTACAACGCCGAGCGCCTGGCCCGGGGCGAACCCGCCTTCGCCAATCCCAGGAACGCCGCGGCCGGCTCCCTGCGCCAGTTGGACCCCAAAATCACCGCGGCCCGGCCTCTGAAGATTTACTGCTACGGCGTGGGGGAGGTGCGGGGACGGAATTTTGACACCCACTGGGAAGTGCTCCAGACTTTGAAACAGTGGGGTCTCAGGGTCAACCCCTTGATCGAGCGCTGCCAGGGGATGGACGCGGCCATCGCCTTTCACCAGAACCTGGAGCACCGGCGCGAAAGCCTGCCCTATGAAATCGACGGTATGGTGATCAAGGTGGACCCTCTGGCCTTGCAGGAACGCCTGGGCGCCAAGTCCCGGAGCCCCCGGTGGGCCCTGGCCTATAAGTTCGCCGCCACCCAGGCCACCACCAAGGTATTGGCCATCGAAGTCAACGTCGGCCGCACAGGCGCCATCACCCCCATGGCGGTGATGGAGCCGGTGGAGGTGGGCGGGGTCACGGTGTCCCGGGCCACCCTCCACAATGAAGACGAAGTGGCCAAAAAGGACGTGCGGGTGGGGGATACGGTCCTGGTGCAGCGGGCCGGGGACGTGATCCCGGAAGTGGTAAAAGTTATCATCGAGGCGCGGCCGCCGGACGCCCAGCCGTTTAAAATGCCCACGGTCTGCCCGGTGTGCGACACCGAACTGGTGCGGCCCGAAGGTGAAAAGGTCACCCGCTGTCCCAACCCCGACTGCGTTGCGTCCCTGACCCGGGGGATTCAGCACTTCGCCGGCAAATCCGCCATGGATATCGACGGCCTGGGGGAGAAGATCGTCCAGCAACTGGTTGCGGTGGGCCTGGTCCAGGATGTCAGCGACCTTTACCGCTTGACCGAAGGCGACCTTATTCCCCTGGAGCGCTTCGCGGAAAAATCAGCCCGGAACATCGTCAGCGCCATTGAAGCCAGCAAAGAACCGCACCTTGTGGCGCCTGATCAACGCCCTGGGCATCCGCTACGTGGGCGAGGCCACGGCCCAGCTTCTTGGCCCGGCACTTTCAAAAATTTGGATGAATTGATGAAGGCCTCCAAAGAAGATTTGCTCCAGGTGGAGGGGGTCGGGGAGCAGGTGGCGTCCAGCATCCGGGAATTTTTTGCCACAGAGCGCAACCAGGCCATTATCAAGAAACTCACCGAGGCCGGGGTCCGGGGTTTGCCGCCGGAACCGCAGGCCGCCTCCCCCCTGGGCGGCAAGACCTTCGTGTTCACCGGCGGTGCTTGCCGAACCTCTCCCGGGACGAAGCCAAGACCATGGTCGTGGCCCGGGGCGGCAAGGTGACTTCGTCGGTCTCTGCCAAGACCGATTACGTCGTGGCCGGGGCCGACCCCGGCAGCAAGCTGGCCAAGGCCGAGGCACTGGGGGTAAAAATCCTGGATGAGGCGGGGTTCAGGGAATTGATCGAGGGGAAAATGTGATGGCTGACCAGGCGCGGGTCCACGTGGTGATCGAAGGGCGGGTCCAGGGGGTGTTCTTCCGGGCCTCCACCCGGGACGAAGCCCGGGCCCTGGGGCTTTCCGGCTGGGCCCGGAACCTCCCGGACGGCCGGGTGGAGGCCGTCTTCGAGGGCGACAAACGGGTGGTGGAAAACATGCTCGCCTGGTGCCGCAAAGGCCCGACCTATGCCTACGTGGACCGGGTGGAGGTTGAATGGCAGGCCTACGTCGGGGACCTG
>CAVXZU010000037.1:0-11675 GCA_963766185.1 uncultured delta proteobacterium
TGGCCCCGGTCTGGACCCGACTGGCGAATTCACGGCGGCTTTCCTCCGTGATCTCGGCGCCGCACTGGGAGTTTTCGAATGCCTTGATCTCCTTGAAGGCCCGGGAGTTGCCTTTGTTGAACAGGCGGCAAGGAACCCCGAGGTCCAGGCCCACCAGGTCGGTGGCATCCGGGCGGAGGCCTACAAGGTGCTGCCGTTGCTGATCAGCGATGCCAACCAGGTCGGTCAGCCAATGAACGCTCTCGAAGACGATCCCGGCGGCCCCGGTGACCAGGAAGGCCGCAGCCGCCTCAGGGGTGGCCACCCCTCCCCAGATCAGGATGTCCAGAGAAGTCGAGGCGGTGGCCCCCATTTCCTTGACCGCGGCATAGAGCGCCAGGGTGGTCTCAGGGCTCACGAATCCGGAGGCCTCGCAGCCTTTCAGGACGATGGGCCCGACCCCCGAACCAGCCTTAACCACCGCGGCCAGGAACTTTACGTCTCCGATGATCGGAAAGCATCGGTGGCTTTCCGACAATTGCCTCAATCTCTCCAGAACCGCGGCAGGATCGCCCGGGAAAAACTGGGGGTGGCATTCCACCCAGAGGTCCTGGACTCCGGTTTCCTGCAACCAGGGTCCCAAAGATGGATCCATCAGGGTAGAGGCAGAAATCTTGATATCCCGCACCTGGCCGGCAGGGTCAGCCTTTCGGAAGAAAGGGCGCAGCGCTTCCACCCCCAGCCGGGAAACATCGAAGATCGCCCGGCTCCCGGTTCGATGCGCCATGTGGGTCACCGCCGGGACAATCTCCTCGGGCCGCCAGACGAAAGCGATAAGGGGGGCAAGGTGCTTAACCACTAAATCCGGACCTCCTTGTCAACGCCGAACAGGTAACTATTTAATTTTACGTAGACTTTCGATAGAGGCGAAATCTCTTGTGGGTCTTAACCCCGGCTTCCTCGATCAAAAAGTTGATCGACTCGTTGTCTTCCAGACACCAGCCCATCTCCATATAATGATATTTCCCTTTGTTTCGGACGATTTCATAGAGGTGGTGGGTGGCTAACAGGGGGAACCCCAGTTGCCGGTACTTCTCCTTGACCCCGAAGATAAAACCCCGCAACCCCCTGACCTCCCTCTGATACCTGCGCAACTTAAGCAGACCCAGGAGACCTATCCGGCCGTTGAGCCTCTTGAGCACAGGGTTGAGGTCGGGTAAGACCACGCAGACGGCGACCGGTTCCTGCTCATAGTAGATGAAGAAAGCCAGGTCCGTATCGGCAAATTTCATCACGTCCTTTTGCATATCCCGTATTTCAGGCTCGCTAAAGGGGACGAAACCCCAGTTATCCGACCAGGATTCGTTGTAAATCTCCTTGATCAGCAGGAATTCGGAGTCCTGATCCGGGAGACTGAAGGGCCTGATGTGCACCCCCTTCTTCCGGGCCAGCCGTTCAGCCAGCCGGTCCATCCACTCGGGAACCTGGTAAGGGTCTTCGATCAGGAAAGCCAACAGGTCCTTCTCTTTGACAAAACCGCACGATTCCACCAACCTCGGGTAGTACGGCGGGTTGTACGTCATCCCCAACACCGGCGCATAATCGAATCCCTCAATGAGCAACCCCGCCTCGTAATTGGGAGAGGGGTTGAGGGGGCCTCTGATGAAGGTCATGCCCTGCTGGCGCACCCAGGTTTCCACGGCAGAAAACAGGGCCGCCGCCGCCTCCGGGTCGTCAAGGCATTCAAAAAATCCCCAGATGCCCATTTGTTCGCCGTGGAACTCGTTATAATGCCGGTCGATGATGCCCGCGATCCGGCCCACCGTCTTCCCGCCGCGTCGGGCCAGAAACAGGCGGCGCTCGGCAAACTCCCAGAACGGATGCCGCCGGGGGTCCAACAGCCGGCGCACGTCCTTTTTAAGGGGGGGCACCCATTGGGGGTACTGAGCATAGATCTCCCAGGGCAGATCAATGAAGGCTTTCAGAGCCGATCGTCCCTCTACAGCAATGATTTCCAGGTCGGCCATTATGGTTTCGCTAAGGCGCTGATATATCGATAACCTCGAATGGTTACCGTGATTAAGGTTATAGATGCCACGCAACGGTAATGGACTTTGTCAAGTATCACAATGCCACTCCAGATTCAATGAATAAATGTGCACTTAATATTTTCTGGGCTGCAAAAACTTCGGGAGAAGATCACGAGTTAGATTGTATATCCCTTCGGCCACCACTTTACTCAAGCTGCGCAGAAAGTATCTCATATGGTGCCGCAAAAATTGATTGTGGACGATCAGGGATATTTTGAAGTTGCTCTTAAAGCCCAAGCCGCTCATCAGATGGTAAAGTTCGTCCCTGCTGAGATGGCGGGTGCGAATGTTGCAATGGAAATTGTCATACTTCGTATAATCATCCGGGTTAACCACGAGGCCGGCCTCCAGGAGTTCCTGGCGCACCGGGGTTTTGGGGTAAGGGGTCAGGTACTGGGAATAGATTAAATCCGGTTTAAGGGCCTCAATCATGCGCCAGTTATGGATCACGGTTTCCCGGGTGTCATCCGGATACCCCGCAATTAATCCGGCGATGATGGCGATGTGGTGCTGCCGCAGCAGCGCCGCGGCCCGGCGGTTGAACTCCGGACTCGTAGGCTTCTTCATGCCTTTCAGGGCGTCTGGATCCATGGACTCGAACCCCACAAAGGCGATGCGAAAATTGGCCCGGTCCATGTCAGCCACCAGTTCGGGGTTTTGGGCAATCCCGGCGGCGCTCACCTGAGTCAGATAGCACAAGTCAGTTAACCGGTGCTGGATAATGGCCTGACAGACTTGCCGGAAATGATCAATGTCATGCGTAATGTTGTCATCGGCAAAAAACACCGCCTTGGCGCCCTGGTCTCGAATCGCCTTCAGGTCGGCAATGATGCGCTCCAGGGAAAACCGCCGGAAAGAATGGCCGTACATCTGGGTGATGGAGCAGAATTTACAGTTATTCGGGCAGCCCCGGGAGGTTTCGGCCACCTCCATGGGCATCTCTAGAAAATAAAAGCCGTCGGCCAGTCTGGCCTGGCGGTCGGGCAAAGACAGGGTATCCAGATCCTGCAGCGGGCGGTTGGGATTATGGACCCACTCCTGGCCCTGGCGATAACTGAGGCCCAGGATGCCGCCCAGATCGGGGGCTGGTTTCTCAAGTTCAGTAATCAATTCCCGAAAGGTGGTCTCCCCTTCACCCCGGACCAGGAAATCCAGGTCCAATTCTTCTGTATCCGCAGTCAGTTCACGGGCCATCAGGCTGACATGATAGCCACCGGCCACCAGTTTAATGGTGGGGTCAAAGGCACGGATAAACCGGGCCACCCGCAAGAGGGTGGCGAATTGGAAGGTCATGGCGCTCAGACCTACCACCTGGGGGCGTGAACCGGCTAAAGCCTGGCGCAGCGCCGCCTCGAAGTGCGGCTTAAAAAGGACCAGGTCCAGGACCCGAACCTCATGTCCCGGCAGATTACCGGCCAGGGAAATGATCGCCAGGTTGGGAAGGCGGGTGATAAAATCGGTAAATTGAGCGATGTCCGGCATGGACAGGAGCAAGATTCGCATGTAACCCTTCTTTAAAGGTAGACCGTCTCAGGTTTCTAAACGTTAGGGATTAAAATAACATAAGGTAGCCTGGCTACTATTGCAACGCTCAATCTCGCAAACTCATCTATAACCATTTTTCTTTTCTATACCAGTCGAAGGTTAGTTTGGCTCCCCGGGCCAAAGGAATTTGGGGCTCGAAACCCAGGAGCTTTCTGGCCTTGGTGATGTCGCAGAGCCAGTTCGGTTGGATCAATTCCGCGGCCCGGCCCCGGCTGAGGAGGGCAGGCTTCCCGGAGACATGCGCGCAGTATTCCGCCACCGCGGCAATGCCGCAGCAGCACCGGTGGGGGGAGGCGGAGGCGGAAGGCGGTTACTTCCATCGCGTGGGCGAAGACGTCGTTAATTTCCTCCATCCGGTAGTCTTGCCCATCCGACAGAAAAAATATTTCCCCACTCCGGGTGTGGGTCTCGGCCGCCAGGAGGATGGCGCCGACCAGATCCTGGACCGAACACAGGCTGAGGTGTTGAACGCCGCCGGAAATAGAGGGCTTGATCCTGTTGGCGAGGCACTGAAAAAGAGCCAAAAAGGCTTTATCCCTGGGCCCATAGACCGCGGAGGGCCGGAGGATCAGGAGCGGCAGTTTGTGGGCCTGGGCCAGGGCCAATTCCTCCCCCCGCCGTTTGCTCATCCCGTAGGGCGAGACCGGCCGGCAATGGTCGGATTCTGTTTTCTTCCCACCGTCTTGCCCCGGTCCTGCGGCTGCCTGGCTGGAAAGATAGATAAATTTTTGGAGTCGGGGGTTATGTTCGAGGCAGGCCTGGACGAGATTTTCCGTGCCCAGGGCATTCACCGCGCCATAGGTTTTTGCTTCGACGGCCCGGGTGGCGCCGGCGAGATGCAAGACCAGGTCGACATCCTTGACACCCGGCCCTAAAGAATCCTTCTCCTGACAATCCCCGTAGATAATCTCGACGGGCAGACCCTTCAACCAGGTTAAATTACTCGTAGGCCGGACGAGGCATCTTACGTGAACGCCCCGGCGCAGGAGGGCTTCCACCAGATGGCTCCCGATAAATCCTGCCGCCCCGGTCACCAATGCTTTCAATAAGCTTTTCCTCGCGGTAACGGTTCAAATATTATCCGGTTTACGGGCAATAGTCAACGAGGCCCCCGGTCTCCAAGGGTGGAGGCGTGGCCAAGTTTGAAAGATTTCGTTGGGCTCCCGGGTCGAACCCAACGGATTGGAAGTCAATCTGACACGCGCAGAAGCACTGGCTCATTGATGGTCTGGCACGCCTGACCTTAATCGCCGGAAAAGGTCTTTTCGATTGCTTGTCCCGCCTTTTCAATTCCTTTCCCGGTCGCTTGGCCTGCACGTTTTACTCCCCGTGCAGTGGCCTTCGCACCTTTCTCAATGCCCGTGCGGGTCGCTTCGCGCGGCGCGCTGCACGCCCCGTTTCGTGGCATCCGCACCTTTCTCAATTCCTTTGCCCGTGGCCTGCCCGGCGCGCTCGATCTTTCCCGGAGGCGTTTTATGAGGGATTTCCGCGACCGGAGTCTCGGGAGCCGGCTTTTTCGTCGTTGCCTCCTCCGCAAAAGAGACGGAAAAAAACACCCCCACCAAACAAAGCGCCACCAAGGGCAAGAAAACCTTTGCTCCAATAGATCGAATCAGTTCTGTACTAGTCATGGCTTCCCTCTCTCGGGTAAACTTGAGATTATGCGGCAACCCTGGCCACTCTGATCAAAAAGGGTTTTAGGGCCTCCAGGCCCGGGGAAAGTCCCCCGAAGTCTTTGTTCTTGAAGCCAAATTCTTTCGTCGATACAATAATAGCACAACTTATAATGATCAACCTCAGATTTAATCTGATCTCGATTTGATGATTGTTCAGCTTCAATCTAAGTCATTACGCGTGAACCCTGGGAAAACCTTGACTTTTACCGCAGTCAGGTCTATTAAAAGGTCGTCAACCATCGGGGCCGGTTTGGGGGGATGCGCACCCTCAACTGGCCCGCACCGTCGGGCGTGAGGAAAGAATATATGGTTCATCTGGAAAATCCCGGTTCGGGACGATCCGGGCCGCAAGGCCTCAAGATTGGACGGTGGGAGAACGTTTGGTGACGGGCTCACCGGTCTGTTCCTACAACGAGTGGGACCCCCTGGAGGAGGTGGTGGTCGGGCGTCTCGAGGGCGCCAGGATCCCGTCCAGACACCTCACGGTCACCTTCAACATCCCCCAGCGGCTGATGAAGATCTATAAGCTGATCGCCGGGCTGCCCTATCCCAGTTTTGTCGTGCGCCCGGCCCAGCGCGAACTGGACGAGTTCATTCACATCCTCGAGGCCGAAGGCGTTACCGTGCGCCGGCCGGCGGTAACGGACTTCTCCGTCACCTTCAGGACGCCCCACTGGAAATCCAAGGGCTTCTGCTCGGCCTGCCCGAGAGACGGGCTGCTCGTCGTCGGCGATGAGATCATCGAGACGCCCATGGCCTGGCGGTCTCGTTACTTCGAGGTGGACGCCTACCGTCCCCTGCTCAAGGAGTACACCGCGGCAGGGGCGAAGTGGACCACCCCGCCGCGCCCGTCGCTGGTGGATGCCCTCTACAACCACGACTATCGCCTCCCCGAGGCGGACGAGCCGATTCCCTTCGTCGTCAACGAATATGAGCCCGTCTTCGACGCCGCCGACTTTGTCCGCTGCGGCCGGGACCTGTTCGGCATCCGCAGCAACGTGACCAACGAGTCCGGTATTCACTGGCTCCGGACTCACCTGGGCGACCGGTTCCGCCTCACCCTGCTCGAGACCCGCTGTCGCCAGCCCATGCACATCGACTCGAGCCTGATGCCCCTGGCGCCGGGGAAGCTGCTGGTCAATCCGGACTACGTTGACCCGAGCCGGCTGCCGCCGATGTTCGCCTCCTGGGACATCCTCATCGCCCCGGAACCGAACCCCGTCCCGTGGCGCATCCCCTCGATGTGCAGCCGCTGGCTCAGCATCAATGTGTTGATGCTCGACGAGAAGCGAGTCATCGTGGAACGGTTGCAGGAGTCTCTCATCAGGAAGCTCAAGGACTGGGGCTTTACACCCATCCCCTGTTCGTTTGCCAACTACGCCCCTTTCGGCGGCTCCTTCCACTGCGCCACCCTCGACGTGCGCCGGAGAGGCGAACTCCAGTCGTACTTCTGAGCGCCGGCTTTTTCGGTGTGCCTATCTCCTCTGATTTGAATATTTTAAAAAGAGGATGTATAGTGAGGCTCACGACAGAAAGTTGGAACTTATGAATATCAAATAGCTTTCAGGAGATCGGTCTATGGCTGAAACCGATGAGCAAAGAGAACCTGCGCACCGACAGTTAGACAAGTGCCCCACCGGCATCCAGGGACTGGATGAGATCACCGGCGGCGGCCTGCCCCGGGGGCGGCCTACCCTGGTGTGCGGGGGCCCCGGCTGCGGCAAGACCCTCCTCGGCATGGAGTTTGTGGTGCGGGGGGCCGTCACTTACGGTGAGGCCGGGGTCTTCATGTCTTTTGAGGAAACCTCGGAGGAACTGGCCAAGAACGTCGCCTCCCTGGGGTTCGACCTGGCGGACCTGGAAAAACAAAAGCTCCTGGCCCTGGATTTCGTGTATATCGAGCGCCGCGAAATCGAGGAGACCGGTGAGTACGATCTGGAGGGCCTCTTCATCCGCCTGGGCCACGCCATTGACTCCGTGGGGGCCAAACGGGTGGTGCTGGACACGATTGAGGCCCTGTTCGCGGGGTTCCCCAACGAGCTGATCCTGCGCTCCGAGTTGCGCCGCCTCTTTCGTTGGCTGAAGGAGAAAGGCGTCACCATATTGATCACCGCAGAGCGGGGCGAAGGAACCCTGACCCGCCACGGCATCGAGGAATACGTCTCCGACGCGGTGTTGCTCCTGGATCACCGGGTGGTGGACCAGATCGCCACCCGCCGCCTGCGGTTTGTCAAATACCGGGGCTCCGTGCACGGCACCGATGAATACCCCTTCTTGATCGACGAGAACGGTTTTTCCATCCTGCCGGTCACCTCCCTGGGGCTGGATCACGAGGTCAGCAGCGAACGCGTCTCCACCGGCATCCCGCGCCTGGATGGCATGTTGGGCGGCCAGGGGTATTACCGGGGCAGCAGCGTCCTGATCTCCGGCACCGCCGGCAGCGGCAAGACCTCCCTGTCGGCTTACTTCGCCGACGCCGCCTGCCGCCGGGGCGAGCGTTGCCTCTACCTGGCCCTGGAGGAATCCCAGAACCAGATTATCCGCAACATGCGCTCCATCGGGCTTAACTTAGAGCCCTGGGTCAAGCAAGGGTTGCTCAAGTTCCATGCCGTCCGCTCCACCCTCTACGGCCTGGAGATGCACCTGGCCATGATCCACAAGTTGACCAACGAATTTGAGCCCCGTACGGTAATCATGGACCCCATTACCAACCTGTCCATTGTGGCCAGCCACAATGAAGTAAAGTCGGTGCTCATGCGCCTGGTGGATTTTTTCAAGAACCGGCAAATCACCGTCCTGTTTACCAACCTGACCCATTCGGGCGAGCTGGAGACAACCACCACCGGGGTTTCCTCCCTCATGGACACCTGGCTGCTGCTCTTGAGCGTCGAGAGCAGCGGCGAGCGCAACCGGGTCTTCCAGCTCTTGAAGTCCCGGGGCATGGCCCACTCCAACCAGATGCGGGAATTTATCATCACCGATAACGGCATTGACCTGGTGGACGTCTATCTGGGCCCCGGCGGGGTCTTCACCGGCGCCGCCCGGCTGCAGCAAGACGGCCCAGGAGAAGGCCGCGGCCCTGGCCGCCCAGGAGGAACTGGAGCACCGTAGCCGCATTCTCGACCGCAAGCGCCAGATCATGGAAGCCCAGGTCGCAGCCTTGCAGGCCCAGATCAGCGCCGAGGAAGAGGAACTGCAGGCGCTGAAGGGTAAAGGCCGGCTCCAGCAACAAACTGCCGGAGAGGAAAGAGAGCGGCTGGCTGAGGCCCGCCAAGCCGATGCGCCGGAGGTCAAAGAGGGAGAATAAGCCCATGCCCAATGAAAAAGATTATGAACTGCGGCTCTACGTGGCAGGGATGACGCCCAAGTGCCTGGCCGCGTTTTCCAACCTCAAGAAAATCTGCGAAGAGCATTTGGAAGGGCGCTACTCCATCCAGATCATCGATCTTCTGGAGAACCCCAAATTAGCTCAAGGCGATCAGATTCTGGCCATCCCCACCCTGGTGCGCAGGCTCCCCGAGCCGGTGCGCAAGATTATCGGCGACCTCTCCAACACCGAAAAGGTCCTGGTCGGGCTGGACTTGCGGGAGCGGGTTTGAAAAGCGGTTTTCCGTTTTCCGTGAAAAGAAGGTTTTCCGTTTTCCGTTTTCCGTTTTCCGAAACTTGAATTAGCTTGTTGCAGTACATAAGCTATATAATTACCATGCTACTAATTTGCTCTATATCTATTTGAAATTACTTAATTTTTTTACGGAAAACGGTAAACGGTAAACGGCATTATTCGGGGGTCAGCATGGACGAGCCCAACATGAAGCAACCGGAGGAACTGGCAGATGCCCAGAAAGCGCGGGAGACCGGCCATTATGTCTTGCGCCTCTACGTGGCCGGCCTTAACATAATATCCCTCCGGGCCATTGAAAACCTCCAGAAAATCTGCAAAGAGAACCTGGAGGGACGCTACGAACTGGAGGTGATCGATATTTACCAGCAGCCGGTGCTGGCCCAGGATGAGCAGATTATCGCGGTTCCCACCCTCATCAAGCAGTTGCCGCTGCCGCTCCGCAGGTTCATCGGCGACCTGTCCCAGACGGAAAAGATCCTGGTGGGGCTGGATTTAAAACCTAAAGATCAGTTTTCCGTGAAAAGAAGGTTTTCCGTTTGCCGTTTTCCGTTTTCCGTGTGTGTGGGTGGAGAGATTAGGGTGAGTTCAGAGAAATCAAGATCTTATCGGGACTTACGGGTGTGGCAAGAAGCAGTCGAATTGGTTAAAGATGTTTACGTGCTCACCTCCAGGTTTCCGGCTACAGAGATATATGGCTTGACCAACCAAATCAGAAGGGCGGCGGTATCGATTCCCTCCAATATTGCCGAAGGCCAGGGGAGAAATTCTCCCAAGGAATTCCGCCAATTTTTAGGTATTGCCCTGGGTTCGATAGGCGAGGTGGAAACCCAATTGATTATTTCCGAAAAAATAGCCTATCTCTCCCAGGATGAACTAGTCCCGCTCTTAACCAGACTTGATGATTTAAGGAAGATGCTGAAAAGCTTATCGAACCGTTTGGCTTAGCCAGGCCTAATACGGAAAACGGCAAACTGCCGTAAACGGAAAACGAAAACGGAAAACGGGCTTTAAACAAATGGCCGCCAGTCACCCATCCCGAGAAGATCTTTTAGGCGAAATCGCCGACCTGCGCAACCGCCTCGAAGAGGCGGAGGAAACCCTGCGGGCCATCCGGGAAGGCGAAGTGGACGCCCTGGTGGTTCACGGCCGCGGGGGCGAGCAGATTTATACCCTCAAAGGCGCCGATTACTCCTACCGCATTCTTATCGAGGCGATTAACGAGGGCGCCGGGATCCTGGCTCTGGACGGGGACATCCTGTACGCCAATCAAAAACTGTCGGAAGTCCTGGGAGCCCCCCTGGAAAGGGTGATAGGGACTTATATCAGTGACTATGTGGAGGCCGGGGACCGGGAACTCCTGATGGCGCTGTTGGAGCATGGCTGGCAAAGCGCCAGTAAGGGGGAAGTCTCACTCAGAAACCGTTACGGCGTGGTCGTGCCGGCTTACCTGTCCTTCCGAAGCCTCAATCTGGAAGAGGTCCCCGGCGCCGTCTGCATGGTGGTGACGGACCTCACCCAGCAGAAGCGCCAGGCAGCCATCCTGGCCGAAGAGCGACTCTCCCGGACCATCTTTGAGCAGGTGGAGGCGGTCATCCTGGTCGTCGATCCCGAGGGCCGCATCCTCCGGGCTTCACGAGAGGCGCAGCAGATTTCCCGCAGCAATTTATTGCTCCGGCATTTTGATGAGGTCCTCCGGCTGTCAATCTTCGATCCGACCGGCGGAAAAAGTGGTGCGGCTGCCTCCAAGCCATTTCTGATCAGTTCGATTCTGCAAGGAAAGATCTGTCCGCGGCCTGGAGGTCAGCTTCTCCCCGTCCCCAGGCTGGGAGCCTCTCAAGATGTTACTGAATGCCGGGCCCCTCCGGGGCAGCCAGGGGGAGCTCATGGGCGCGGTGGTCGCCTTGACGGACATCACGGCACACAAGAGGGTTGAGAAGGCCCTGAAGGCGGCCCACGACGAACTGGAGCAGAGGGTCAAAGACCGGACCGCGGAACTGCAGCTTATGGTGGCTCAGCTCCGGGACGAAATAACCGATCGCCTGCACACGGAAGCAGCCCTGAAGAAATCGAAAGAGCGCCTCCGCTATCTTTCTTCCCAGCTCCTCACCGCCCATGAAGGCGAACGCAAGCGCCTGGCCACGGAACTGCACGACGAGGTGGGTCACGCCCTTCTGACCATCAAACTGCACTTGCGGGCCCTGGAGCGGGGCCTGGCCCCGGAGCAGGGAAAGCTGGCCAGGGACATCGAGACCCTGCAGCCCTTCATCGACGGCGTGCTTGACAACGTCCGCCGCCTGTATTTCGACCTCAGCCCGGGCAACCTGGAGGACCTGGGACTCACCGGCGCCCTGCGCCAGATGCTGGACGAGTTCGCCAAGCACCACAAGAACATTACCTGGCAGATCAAGCTGGACAACCTGGACCAGGAGTTTCCCCTTCCCACCCAAACGGTTATTTATCGCATCATGCAGGAGATCTTGACTAACATCGGCAAGCACGGCAAGCCTTCCCGGGTCTCCGTGCGGGTCAAGCGCAATCCCGCCGCCGCCCTGTTTACGGTGCCGACCTGGGAGCACACGGTCCTGGGCCTGGTCATCTTCCGGACCCTGGACATCCTGAAACCGTTCCCCATCCGCTGGTTCGGCGAGGGAGGTAAAGGGGGCCTGGAAGTGATCGGCCGACGACGTCGCGGCGGGAGTAATCGGCCGGCTGCTGTTGGAAGGAGTCATGATTCTTTCGGGGGAGGGGCTAAGGGATAAATCT
>CAVXZU010000038.1:0-10317 GCA_963766185.1 uncultured delta proteobacterium
TCCAGAAGGTCATGCCACTCTTTTTCCCAAAAGGCCTCGCCACCGGTAGCAATGAGCCAGCCGGACACCTGCCCGGCCAGGCCCGGGGGCAGGCCCGACAGCGCCTTTTTGACCTCGGGTTCCAGGGTCTCGGCCCGGACCAGCAGAAAGCAGGTTTCCAGGGCGTAGCGGACCGCGGCAGAGCGCTCCCGGTTGTGGCGCAGCAATCCGGCCTGAAGAAATTTTTGCAGGTATTCCCAGGCGGTTTTCCGGTCCAAACCAAAGTGCCGGGTGAAGTCGATGAGCCGGAACCAGCGGCCCTGGGTGCGGCCGAGAAACTCCCAGAGCCTATCCGGGTTGAGCTTGCGGTGGGGCCGGTGGGGCAACAGGTCCCGGCCCTCTTCCTGGAGCCAGGCCCGGAGCCGGTCCACCCGGAGCGCCCGACGGGCCGGCAAGGCGGCCGCAACCGGCCCGGGGGCGGGCTGGAGCCGAGCCGGGGCCGGGGGCTTGGGCGAGCCGGCGGTGGTCAGGGGGTAATACAGCGGGAACCAGACATCCACCTGACTGAGCAGGCGGCGAAACCGGTCCAGGCTCACCCGCCCGGCCAGATTAACCGCCAGACTATCCTTAAGACGGGTCTTTACCAGGTGGCGGAGGGTTTGGGGCTCCATCGGTAAGGTGGAGGTCTCCAACACCACTTCCAGCATCAACCCGGTCACCAGGGCCCGGTCCAGTTTCTCCTCCTGAGTTCCGAAGTACCTCGGCTTTTGTTCCCCTATACCGTTTTTTATGTCTCCTACCATAGTCCTCGTTGGGCTTCTGCAGGTGATATCCGGTGAGAGAACCTTGCCGCTCCCGTCCCGGTGCGGCTCATGGGTGCAAGATCCCGGCCATAAAGCCGATACAGGTATCAGCTTAATATTATTATGAAATTATGAAACAACTTGAATATCCTCAGAAAATGTCCCATTGCCTGTCCCGGGACTGTCCCACCCATCCGGTCCGGCCGCGTCTCTACCCGTTGCCAAAAGGTTTGTTCCTAAGCCCCCTCACCCTGACCTCTCCCCCCGCTGGGGGAAGCGGGGATGAGAGGCAGGAACTTTTGGCAAACGCTATAAGACCTTCTGGCAGGCGGGGCACCTTACCTCTCCCCCCAGGGCGACAATGATGGCGTTCAGAAAAGCCGGCAGGTCGGCGGGCTTCCTGGAGGTGATGAGGTTGCCGTCCACCACCACCTCCGCATCCCGATACGTGGCCCCGGCATGGACCAGGTCGTCCTTGATGGCAAAGAAGCAGGTGACGGTTTTCCCGGCCACCACTTCGGCGGAGGCCAGCATCCAGGGGCCGTGACAGATGGCGGCCACGACCTTGCCCTGACGGGCCATCTCCCGGATGAAGTCCACCATGCCGGCGTGGCGGCGCATGCGGTCCGGGGCGTACCCTCCCGGCACCACCACCGCGTCGAAGCGCTCCACCTTGACTGCCGAGACAGCCTGATCCACGGCCACGGGGTAGCCGTACTTGCCGTGATGCTCTTTGGCGTCCCCGGAGCCCACCACCACCACTTCGGCCCCTTCTTCCCTGAGGCGCAGCAGGGGGTACCACAACTCCAGGTCTTCATAGAGATCCTCGGCTAAAATGGCGACGCGTTTGCCGGGCAGACGTTTTTCCAGCGGCATGGCACTACCTCCTTGAACATAATTAACTGGAAAAAAGATAAGGATAGTCGCCAACCGGCGCAAGGCGGGGAGGCGGGCCCGGTTGATTTCGGACGTTCGGTGCACCGGGGTCTCAGTATAAGGCAAGGGAAAAAGATTGCCAGCACAGAGGCAACAAATGACCGGGTTTATCCAAGCCGGGCGGCCTGGGGAGGTGGGACCGTTAAAAGCTCAGGATTATTTTTATACGGGCAGATGCCGGCTCAGGAGTATATGCACATCATAACAGGAACTTTTTGATATGTTAGGAAATTTGCTGATCCCGGCCAGAGAGCAGGATGATGGCCAGGCAATGGGCCCAATGAGCCCGGGGGACTAAAGGGAGGCCGCAGACCTGGCGCGAGCCCAAAAAGCCTGACGAGCCCTCAGGGTGCCGCCTCCGTCGAGAACCATGTCTTAGCCACCGGAACCGGGGCAAGAGGCGGGAAAAATCTCCGCAAAGGGGCCAGGGGTCTAGGGCCACTGGCCCTCACGGCACGGCGGCGCCAGGCGCCCCATCTTAACGGAAACCTGCGGTAGCCACGGGCGGGCGCGAGTTGTTGGCCGCCACCCGGGCGCCCCATTCCAGCAGGTCCTTGCTGCAGTCATCCCGGTCCAGCACCACTTCAATCAGGCTCAGGCCATCGTGGTCCAAAGCCTTTTTGATGGCTTCCTCGGCCCCGCCCTCGGTGGTCACCCGGCAGCCCCAGGCATGGCCGTCGTCGGCGTTGAACACCTTGGCCAAGTCGGCATAATTCCAGTTCTTGATAGTGTTATAAGGACCATCGTGGATTTCCACTTCGATGGTGTAGCCGCCGTTGTTCATCACAAAGATGATGGGTTTGAGCCCATAACGGATGATGGTGGAGATTTCTTGCGCGGTCATCTGGAAGGAGCCGTCGCCTATGCAGGCGATGACCCGGCGGTCCGGCCGGGCCAACTGATACCCCAGGACCGCACCCACCGACCAACCGATGGAGCCGTACTGCATCTGGATCTCGAAAGAGCAGCCCTCCGGCAGCTTCAGGTTCATGGCGTTGAACCAGGAATCGCCGGTCTCGGTGAACAGGGTGGTGTTGGCATCCAACATGCCCTGAATCTGGGCAAAGAGCCGCCGGGTCTGAATGCGAACCTCTCGATTCACCGGCGGCTCGGGAACCGTTTCGGTGCGGATGCGGTTAAAGGACGCCAGCGACGTCGGATTGGGCCTGACTTTGGCAGCCAGGGCGGTCAGGAACTCGTCGAGCCGGACCCCATTGTAGGTGGCCCCGGGCAACCGGACGAAATCCGGACCGGCAAGAATGAGCTTGGTCTGGGTGATTTCAGCGGTGTGTCCACAAGAGGCATAGTCTGACAGCACCGGACCGGCAAAGAGATATACGTCAGCGGATTCCACAATGGACTCGGTGCCCGGGCTACTCACTGGCCCCCAAAAGATGCCCATGAAGTTGGGGTGCGTCTCCGGGAAAAATCCCTTGGCATTGGGCATCATGGCCACGGCATAGCCGGAGGCCTCGACGAACTTCCGAAAGCCTTCCAGGGCGCCGGCCATCCGCAGCTTGGCGCCGCCCACGGCCACCGGCTTCACCGCGGCATTAAGCATCGCGGCGGCCTGCTCCACCGCCTCCGACAGCGCCCCCGGATCACAGCCATGTTTGGTGACGAACTGGTATGGCTTCGGAGCCGGCACTTCCTGGTTGGCAATATTGCACGCAATCTCCAGGTAAACAGGCTTGCGCCGGTTCAGGCAGGCGGCCAGAGCCCGGTCGATCTGGGCCGGAGCGTCCTCCGCCAGGCGGATGTTGATTGCTTCCACGGTCACCGGTTTGAACATCTGGCGCACGTAATCGTAACGGACTTCCCCCAGGGAATGATGCAGAATCTGGTTTTCCGGTTCTGAATGGGTGTTGACCCCGCCGGAGATGACAATAACCGGGAGGTCTTCGGCATAGTGGCCGGCCACTGCGTTGATGGCGGATAAGCCCCCAACGCTGTAGGTCACCAGCATGGCGGCCAGGCCGTGGGCCCGGGCGTAGCCGTCGGCCGCATAGCCGGCGTTCAATTCATTGCAGCAACTGATCATGGTGAGATCCTGGTTCTCCAGCAGCCGGTCGAACAAGGCCAGATTGTAATCGCCAGGGATCGCCAGGTAATGTCGTAAACCAATCTGGGCTAAACGGGTTGCCAGGTAGCCACCCACTGTGGTTCTGTTTGCTTGCGCCATACTGTGCACCTCCCGCTCTCCGGTCCATGAACACGATTAATATGACACCAGGCTGTGCCTTGGAAAAACTCTCCCCGCACCCTGGCTCGCAAATTGATGACCCCGGGCCACTCCTTTGACCGCAACTAAATTTCTTCATTACGATACAAAAATTATCACTTAAATAATTAACTTAATATTACCGGTACCACACAATCCCCCATGGTTCAATAAAGATTTTGTCGCTGACCGGCGATGTCCACTGTGGTCCTGCCCCCAAATTTGGGCCACAATGAATGAAAAAATTCACCCCACCTGGTAAGGGGGCGGGGTTGGAAGCTGATGCAGTCGCCGCCACTGAAAATATTGGCAGGCGGCGGGCTGATAACGAGGCGACACCGTTAACGTGCACCGGCTTTTCAGGAATGAGGGGAGGTAATTGATTTGCATTCAGAAAATTGATTCTTATAGTATCTATTAATGAAAAGTTTCACATTATTTCTCGACCAGGAGGTTACTATGAAGCACGGGTGGAAAGCAGGCCTGGCCATGGCTGGGCTGGCGGCGTTATGCCTCGCAATCAGCCCCGGAATCGTGGGCGCCGAGGGGACCAAAGACAAGAAGGCGGACCAGGCCGGGGTCAGTTGCGTGGCGCCGGCGAAGGGGCCCTTGGCAGCGGCAGGGAAGCCGGGAAGCGGGCCGGCGCCGGTGGCGGCGGTCAGGGAGGTCAGGGCCCGGGTGGGGCAGCCGGCCCCGGATTTTGAGGCCAACGCTTTTGTGAACGGCGGCTTTAAAAACCTCAAGCTCTCGGACTACAAGGGTAAGTGGGTGGTAATGTGTTTTTATCCCGGTGACTTCACCTTTGTTTGACCCACCGAATTGACGGCGGTCGCCGTCAAGTACCCAGAATTAAAAAAGATGGGCGTCGAAGTTCTTTCCCTGAGCACGGACAGCCGTTTTGCCCACAAAATCTGGCAGGCCGAAGAACTGGAGAAAATGGTCAAGGGCGGGGTGCCTTATCCCATGCTGTCAGACGCGGGAGGGCGCATCGGCCGGGTCTACGGCGTGTATGACGAAGGATCAGGGGTGGATTTGCGCGGCCGGTTTATCATCGATCCGGACGGGGTGATTCAGGCCATGGAGGTGCTCACCCCCTCAGTGGGCCGCAACGTGGCCGAATTGATCCGGCAGGTACAGGCCTTTCAGCTGGTGCGGAAAACCGGCGTAGCTACTCCTTCGGGATGGCAACCCGGCAAGCCCACCTTGACTCCGAGCCCGGAACTGGTGGGTCAGGTCTGGAAGGTTTGGAAACCGGAGATGGCCTTCGGGGAACCGCAGAAAAAACCAGCCAAATAAGCGCCGCGGCTTCACCCGAGAGACCGCGGTTGCCATGCAGCTCATACCCCAAAGCCCGGCACCGGAAGCCGGGCTTTTTTCCTGGCCGGAAACCGGAAATATCGGTTGGCGCAAGACGCCGGGCCGCCCCACCGGTCTGTTGACCCGAAGTGGGGTTAACAAGTGGGGCGGAGAGCCGGAGAGCAAGCCGGTCTCTTATTTTTCCTGTTGCTCGCCTGACACCTGATAGGTGCGCATGAATCTGCGATCGATATAATCCTTGAGATAAAAGGCCCAGCGGCCCCCCCACACCCAGTTCTTCTTCCAGAAAATTCCTTTCCCGTTGCCCATATTGAAAATGAGCAGGTAGGCGCCACCGGGATCGAAAGGCATCAGTTCCCGCCCTTCCAGGGCCGCCAGCAGATTGTGATCCAAAACGGGATTCTGGCGCACCGCATATACCCCCACTTTGGTAAGGGGCTGGGGTTGGAAGCTGATGCAGTCGCCGCCGCCGAAAATATTGGGGTGATCCACCGCGTGCAGGTACTCGTTGACCAACATGCCGCCATCGGGGCCGGTGCGCATCCCTGAATCGGCAAAGAGGGACGAAGGCTTCACCCCCAGCGCCAGAAAAGCCAGGTCAAAGGGAATCTCCAGGCCATTGTCCAAAACCGCCTGGCCGCTTGAAAGGGCGCGTAAGTGAGGCCCTTCGATCACCTCGATGTTGCGAGCCTGCAAGGACGCCAGAGCCAACTGACGGACCTTGTCGGGGAAATGGGCCATGAGTCGCTTGCCCGCCTGCAGAGTTATCCGCGCTTCGCCCCCCTGACCATGGATCAGCTTCCAGGTGTTGGCCGCGACCTCCAAACCCGCCGGCCCTCCTCCCACCACCAGGATACGAGGACTGCCGCTTTTGATGAGTTCCTGGAGGGTCAGCCGGGCCTTGACCAGGTTTTCTATGGGCTTGACCGTGAAGACGTTGGCGCCGTCCGGCACGGTCAACGGACCCAGGGGGATGGAACTGCCGGTATTAAAAGACACCACCTCAAAAGCGATTTCCTCTCCGGAGGCCAGGTAAAGGAGGCCCTTGGGGGCGTCTATCCGGGTGACGGCTCCCGCAACAAACTTTCCCCCGGAGGATTCGGTCATCTTCTTGACATTGAAGCGGATTTCCTGAGGAGAGTAGGTGCCGGCCAACATCCCGGGACCCATGCCGGAGTAGTAGTGGTAATCGGCCAGGCTGATTACGGTTACCCGGTGGCCTCTCTCAACGATATGCTTCAACTTTTTCAAACAGGTCAGATGGGCATGCCCGCCGCCCACCAGCACTAAATGCTTCGCCATCAGGTTCTCCTCTGGCAGCTTGAAATTTCTCCCTCACGGGACCGGGCCGAGCAGAAGCGGAAAATCACCCAACTCGCTCTCACCTGACTCACCCCGGGGCCCGGATGACTTTTTCCCAAAACGACCAGGATTTCAGGTCCTTGCCCAGGTGGTAGCGGAGAAAGGCCTTGAAGATCATCAGGCTCTGGTCCCGCTGCTGAGGCGGGAAGCGGAGGCGGGAGAGTTTGTCCCGGGGCAGGCCCTGGGCCAGGCGCAGGAGTTTCCAGGCCCCGGGGGAGATGGGCAGCAGGGGCCCGGGGACCCCGCCCCTGCAGGCGCCGCAGAACATGCCGCCCCGGGGGAGGCTGAAGTTAAGGGGCGGGGCGGGCTCGGCGCCGCAGACCCCGCAATGGTGGAGCCGGGGCCGGTAGCCCCCCAGGTCCAGGAGGTGGAGCAGGAAGGCGGGGAGCAGGGAATCGGGCGGTAAGCCCTGCTCCAACAGGCCCAGGGCCTCTTCCAGGGCGGCGAAAATCTCCTGGTAGGCCTCCGGGGGGCCGGCCAGGAGACCCGCCACCTCGGCCAGGATTGCGGCCGCGCCCAGGCGCTTCAGGTCCCGGCGCAGGGTTGGGAAGGACCGCACCAACTCGCCTTTCTGGAGGAATTCCAGGTCCCGGCCGCCACGGGGGGACAGGAAGAACACCACCCGGCTCAGGGGTTCAAGGCAGTGGGCGAAGCGGCGGCGGCTTTTCCGGGCGTGTTTGGCGATGCCGGTGAGGGGACCGTACTCCGGGGTGAGGAAGTTCACCATCAGGTCCGCCTCGCCGTATTCACGGACGGTCAAGACGATGGCCGGGGTCTGGCGCTCAGTCATGACAAGGTGGTCCTGCAAGGCCGGGCTTGCCGCCCACCGCGGCCTGGAATGGTTCAAAGTTCAAGGTTAAAAGTTCAAGGTTGATGAGGGGAAGATATCACGCCTGATGATCAAAAGTCCATCTCGCGGCCGACATTACGGGTGGGGGAAAGGCGGTGGTGCGACTGCCTTGAGACGTTCCTGGCCGGATGCAGTTAATCTTACTCCAGATGGTACTTGTCCCGGAGGCGCTGGGAGACCTCCCGGAGCCAGGCATAGGCCTGGGCCACGGTTTTTTCCCGGTCCGGGTTGATGAGGCAGCAGGTGGCGGGGCTCAGCAAACTCTGGGCCAGGAGTTGGTCCCGGTCAATGCCGACGGCCGTGATGGCGTCCCAAACGCTCTCCAGTTGGAGGATGAGATGGTCCTGGGACTCCTGGGTGAAGGCCTCGAACCCGGTGGGGACCAGGCCCCAGGCCAGCACCCCGCCCCGCTCCAGAAACCGGCGGATCGCCTGGCCGTAGCACCGGAAGATGTCGGCGTTGGTGTAGATGTCCATGGAGAGGATGTCGAGATCCCGGTTGAGGAGAAACTCCCAGTCGGGATTGCCGCACAGGTGGATGCCCCGGGGCCGCTCGATCTGGGCCAGGAACCGGTCCAGGTCTTCTTTGGCTTTTTGGTCCGGGTAGCCGGAGACGGAACTGAAGATGAACTGGAGCCCCGGCTCGTCGATGAACATGAAGGCCCGGGGGTGTTTGGCCTTGAGGCGGTTCAGCTGGGATTGGACCCGGCGGGCCATGAAGTCCATCAGGGTGGGCCGCACGTCATCATTAAAGATGACCGGCCGGTCGTTTTCATCCAGGATCTTTAAGCCGAAACTGATGGGGCCTTCCAGCTGCCCCCGGATGGCGACATAGCCGCTTAAGTCCATCTCCAGAAAGCGATGATAAACCACGGAATATTGGGGGGAGATATCGAAATATTCCAGGTCGTCCCAATGCTCCAGGAGCTCGGGGAGGCCCTCCATAAATTTTTCCGTATCGAAGCGGATGCGGTTTTCTTCCGGGAAGAGCAGGATGCCGGGGAAATGCTCCGCGGCCTGGACATACATGTCTTCGTAAAAGCTCATATGGGGCAGTTGGGGCCAGAAAGGGATGTCCAGGGACAGGGCGAGGTCCAGGGCCGGCCCCGCCTCTTCGTGGGGCAGGATGGCCATGGCGGTGGTGTGCAGGTTACCGGGGATCAATGCGCCCATCTTGAGGCTTTCCTCACATCCGGGAGAGCTGATCTCCCGTGGTCAGGTCCGGGAAATTACCAGGAGCAGTTTCCGTAGTTCCCCTGGCGGGAATTATAGCGTTTGCCAAAGGTATTTTCCGATGGCGGCATCATTCTAATCCCCCCCAACCCCCCTTGAGAAAAGGGGAGAACTAGAAGGAATTGCGGGTAAAGTCCCCCTTTGAAAAAGGGGGATTGAGGGGGATTTAAGAATCTCCAAGTGGAAAGAATTTATAGCAAACACTATAAGTATAGCCACCGATATCATGTATTAGAGTAAACAGTAAATCTGTCAAAGAAGACCATCCCCGGGCCCGGCAGGGGATCAAAGCCATCCTGGGTGAAAAATCCGAACTGGCGGCGCATCTATCTTGCGCCCCTCTTGACGGATGAAGGCTCAACCGTCCCGCCCCTGACCCCCAGCCCCACCCGGCAACCGGGGTTTACGGCATTTCGTAGGGATCGAAATAAGGTGCGGTGTACCATTGGCGCAAGGCCGGGTCAGTGTCGGACAGGGCGCGGGGGATATCGCGGTTGTATGAACCGGATGCCCCGCCCCGGTAGGTCTCCCCGGCGGTGCACCCGGCCAGGAGCATGACCGGCACCAACAGCAGCAGTCCCGCCACTCCCCACCAGCGCTTCGTCATGGCGCCCCCCTGGCTCATCCGGCCAGATCCTGCATGATCCGGTTCATAACCTCTTCCACTTCCCGGGCCACCGGCGCCAGTTCCGGGTTGGGAAACATGCCCAGCAGGGCGGTGGGGCGAATGGCGGCAATTTTAGTGACGCCCTCTTCCTGGTAGACCGCGATCCGGCAGGGCAGGGCCGCGGAGATGGCGATATTGGCTTCCAGCACTTTTTTGGCCTGTAAAGGATTGCAGACTTCGAATATCAGGCACTCCCGTTCAAAGGGCACCACTTTGATTATTGCGGAAGAGGGCTCGTCCGTCAACTATCTGGAAGGGTGCACAGCACCTGCGTACGATACCAATCAGCTTCACGCGGCGATCGTTGAGCTTGTCGCACTCGACCGCGCAGAGATCAAAGACCGACCGTACAGAATTGGTATTCCGGCGATGCTGAGACAGGTCAGGGGGGGATTTACAACTTTGTCACCAAGAGGGGGCGCTGCGCAGGTGAAAGCTCCAAGATTTCATGGACGCAAGTCGAGGTGGGAGCCGCGATCACTTGGAAGTATCCGAGCTGCATCTTGCAAGGCGACCATTCCGTCGGCGAATTTTATTCCGTAGCTTTGACGAACGGGAAAATGCAGGCCGACACGGGCACGAAAATGATCCATTTGGGCAAAAATACGCACTCTACGATTATTTCCAAGGGAATCTCGGCTGATCAATCTCATAACAGCTTATCGAGGATTGGTGAAAGGGTGCCCCAGGCGGGAGGGCGCGAGAAATTATACTCAGTGCGACTCCATGCTGGTGGGCAATCAATGTTCAGCTAATACGTTCCCTTATATCGAAGTGGGCAATGCCAGCAAGCGAAGTGGAACATGAAGCTTCCACATCGAAGATGAACGAAGAGCAGCTTTTCTATTTCATCGCCGAGGGATTTCACAGGAAGATGCCGTGAATATGATCGTCAATGGATTTTGCAAGGACGTCATCAGGGAGCTGCCGTTGGAATTCGCCACCGAGGC
>CAVXZU010000039.1:0-70463 GCA_963766185.1 uncultured delta proteobacterium
GTGCCAGATGAGCAGGCGCGCCACCGCCGCCGCCGGCGGCAACCTCGTTTTAGACATGCGGCATATTATAGCAAAAAGCTTGAGGGAAGGAGCAGGGGCCTTTTCGTGAGTGCCCCTGCCCCCTCCCTCAACTTTCTTCCCCAACCCCTGAGAACAAATATTTGGCCAAGCAATCGGGCCCGTCGGCCCGATTCCCCCTAAATGGTTGGGGGGGTGAGGGCAGATACTATAAGTCATTTCAAAACCGATTTTAGGCGTCATTTTGTCTCAACCAGAGGAGCTTGAGTGGAAAAGAATCACCCCCCTTTTCTAAAGGGGGGCAGGGGGGATTAAATAAGCGCCTGATAATCCCCCTAAATCCCCCTTTAAAAAAGGGGGACTTAAAACTACCGTTCCCCACCCTCCATCGGTTGAGAAAAGATCTTGGCAACCTGAGACAGGTTTTGCAATAGGTTCTAGTTATCCCTGGCCCCTTTCCCTACCGGGTTATTTTTTCACTTCGCCGCCTCGGCCAGGCGCTGGGCCGTGCGGGTGGCGAACTGCCGGGTGGGCCCGCCTGGCTCCTCCAGCAGGGCCAGGACATCCTGGAAGATCTGCCGGTTCAGGTCCCGGGCGGCGCCCTGGCCGGCCAGCAACTCGGCCACGGCCTCCGACGATCTCCGGTTCCGTTTCCAGTTCCTTGAGGAACTCCCGGGCCTGAACCGGCCCCACCCGGTGGAGGAGCACCGCGGCCAGGACCACCTTGGGGTCGCCCCCTTCGGCCTTGAGCAGGTCCTGGGCGTATTTCACGCCCTGGGCCGTCCGGTCCCAGGCCGCCGGGTCTCCCTGGAGATGGGACTTGACCATCTCGGAGAGCAGCTCTTTAAAATTCTGGGCCGCTTTTTTGGCCTTTACCAGGTCCGGCACGCATTTTTCGGCGTATTGGCACCATTCGGCGCAACCCAGCTCGATCTTGGGATTGTAGAACATATGCCCGCACCAGGCGCAGCGCCGCCGGGCGTCGTCCTTGAAGAACTCGATTTCCGCCCCGCATTTGGGGCATTCCGCCAAAAAGATATCCGCAGGCTTCCAAAAGCGGGTATCCTGGCCGGGGCATTTCATCTGTTCCATGACAACCTCATTTTGGCTTGATTGTTTGCTGTTGGAGGACCTGTCCGGCGGTCCCCAGGGTACAGATGCTCACCGGCAGGTTCTTGCCCGAGGCCTCCAGGGCCTGGCGGACAATCTGCACCAGCCCGGAACAGCACGGCACTTCCATATTGACAATGCCGATCTCCTTGATGTCGTTCTCCTGCAGGATGCCGGTAAGTTTGGCCACGTGCTCCGGAACATCGTCGAATTTGGGGCAGCCGCACACCAGGGCTTTGCCTGCCAGAAAACGGGAGTGGAAATCCCCCGCGGCAAAAGGCGCGCAGTCGGCCGCCACCAGGAGGCTGGCCCCTTTGAGGAAGGGGGCCTTCGGCGTCACCAGACGCAGCTTGACGGGCCAGTGCCCTAACGCCGAGGCTCCTCCCGGAGTCGGCGCTTTTTCATAAGTGCCCGGCTGAAATTGCTGCATGCGGCTCCCGGGGCAGACAAAAGCCTCCCCCGGCGGGGCCGGGGCCGGGGCTGGCGCATCCGGATGCGGCGCCCCGGGGGCCGGCCCCACAAACTCTTCCGCCTCCCGGTCTTCAATGGTCAGAGCCCCCTGGGGACACTCACCCAGGCAAGCGCCCAGTCCGTCGCAAAACCGGTCTGCCAGCAGCTGCGCCTTGCCGTCGACGATTTGAATAGCCCCTTCGGCACACGACGGCACGCACATCCCGCAGCCGTCACACTTATCCTGATCTATGCGAATGATCTGTCTGTTTCCCATGAGCTCACTTCCTTGGTTGCTATTGGTTACCGAGGCCGCCGGGATGTCCCGGATTGACCCCCTTGGCTTCATTCAGTTAACTACATTGTACTCATTAAGATTGTCAGCCCTATGACCTAAGTCAATAAGTGAAAAAATTCCGGCATTCGGGGAATAGAGTGACGGACGGCACAGACGGGACCCTGGTGATGTCCCCAACCGGCGCCAATTTCCAGGCGAGTTTTTACCGCGCGGCGGATATCGGCGGGCCATGAGGTCCCCACCGGACCTTGCGACGATGAGAGAAGAGGAAGGAGTTTTTCTTCGGCGGGTATGGCGCCGCTGGGAACGGGTTTTCGGGACTCTGGAAAACAAGCGCTCACCCGAAAAGGCGAAGCACCCTGAAACCGGTCTTTAGAGTTGCTGGTATAGTCCGGGGAATGGCCTGAATCAGCTAAATCCAGAAATCGGGAAACACTGCCTCGCTCTTGCCCGGCCCAGCCAGGGTGATCACCAGAAAAAACAACACGATGGCCATGGCAAAAATGAAAAACTGGTTCGTCATCAAGGTATGCAGGATTTCCAGGGGTTTACTTGACATACGGCCTCCCAGTTCGAAGCATTTTCTCATTGAATAATATGCAAATTGGATGCCACCTCATATATCTTATTGAATTTACACTAAATCAATACATATAGCTTCTTTATCTTTCCTTATCTTATGTTTAATAAAATGAATGTCATGTTTATTTTTATTGACAGGGGGCCAAAGCCTTATGAGGGGACCCAACCCGAAAAATCACCCTTTGAAAAAGGAGGGTTGAGGCAGTTGCGTCCCGCAGAGATTGTGCCTGAGCGGTGGCAGAGTTAAAATGAAAAATGGAGCAGCAAGGCCTTAACCGGAGGCGGCGCAGTCTGAGAGCGCTGCCAGGAAAAACCCCCTCTTCCCCCTTGGGAGGGGCGGGAAAATATCTCGAAAATTCCCTGGGATAAGTATATCTGACCGATGGGGAAGCTATCTGAGACCAGCCTCCCAGCAATAAGCTTGCCGGACACTTCCGGGATTGAGGGGGAATAAAAACCATCGATGAGAAGGAATTTTTGGCAAACGCGATAATCGCGCCCCTTAACTTTTTCCCGATCCACAAGTCGAATTCAGTGAAGACCGAGCCACCCCTCGGGTGGCCAAACCTCGAGGACAATTCAGCACTGGATTTCCTGACAAGATCCGGAGGATCGTGACATGACAACCTGGACCAAGGGTATTGTTGCCGGCCTGGTGGCTGGCGCGGTCACCCTGGGGAGCCTCCCCGCGGTGGCGGGACCCTACAATTCAAACATCAACCGCGTCGAAATGGATCAGGAACATCGGATACATCAGGGCCTGTATTCGGGCCGCCTGACTCCCGGCGAATTTCGCCGCCTGGAAAATGAGCAGGCCCGCATTCGCGCCACCGAGGCCCAGATGCGCGCCGACGGCCGCTTGACCCGGGGAGAGAAGACCCAACTCGCCCAGATGCAGGAGCATGCCAATCGGAACATTTACCGGTATCACGCATAACAACTACCGGACCAGGCAGATCGGAGAGCGGGCTGGCGTTAAGCCTGGAGAAAGGCGTACCGGGGGATGACGTGCCCCCCGGGCTGGAAGAGTCGGGGGTCTGGTTCACCCATCTCCCCCGGAGCAGCCGCGCATGAGACGCAGCGCACCCATAAATCCTGAAAGGTTCATAATGCCTATACTCCCAATTTTGACCGTTGCACCGGGAACTTTGCGGAGCAACCTTTTAAGGAGTTTCCCGTGATGAGAGACCTGTTGCGGGTCTTGCTGGTGGGGGGCGTGGTGCTGTCAAGCCTGGCGTGTGCCGCCAAACGCCCCGTGCTCTATCCCAATGCCCGGCTCCAGGAGGTGGGCGCCGCCGCCGCCCAGCAGGATATCGATGACTGCCTCCAAAAGGCCGCCGCGGCAGGATATACCTCCAATGCAGGGGGCCAGGTCGCGGGGTCTACTGCCGTCGGCGGCGCAGCCGGAGCCGCGGTGGGCGCGGCTATGGGCGCGGCCGTCGGCCGGGCCGGGAGGGGCGCAGCTATGGGCGCGGCCGGGGGCGGTACCGGCGGCCTGATCCGGGGCCTCTTCGGTTCCCGGAACCTGGACCCGGTGCAGCGCCGGTTTGTGAACAAATGCCTCAAAGATAAAGGCTACGAGGTCATCGGCTGGCAATAAGGGGCAGGCCGGCCTCGGCCCCCCTCCCTCGGCAGTCTCCCGGTTAAGGGACCGCTGTACCCCCATGCTGGCCCGGTAAGTGTCTCTATCCGCAGTTTAAGTATAGTCTTAGCCCGTTTCAGTCTTGGTGCCGACTAATCGAGTCTCGCTGCAGTTGCTATTTCCTATCCCATGATTACTATTGAAAAAACACCCTGAGTCCGTCTGGGATCAGGACTCAGGTTTCGTGCTGACCTCCGTCGGCGGGTTGGCGCTTGCAACCCTCAAGGAGCTGCCCTGCATGGATGTCTCCACCGTGAAGGCCAACCCGGCCCCTGAACCGGATTCTCCCCACCAGTCCGGAGGCCCGGGCGCCCCGGCTCGCCAGTGGTGGCGGCCGGTGGTCCTGTTGGCCCTGGTCATCGCCATCCTGATCGCGGCCCGGTTCCTGGGCCTCGCCGACAAGCTGGGGGACTTGCGGGACTGGATCAAAAGCCTGGGCTCCCTGGGGGCCCTGGTGTTTATCCTGATTTATGTGGTGGCGATAGTGGCGGCCCTCCCGGCGGCGCCCATTTCCGTGGCTGCGGCCGCCCTCTTCGGCTCGGTGTGGGGAGTCATCCTGATTAATATCGGGGCCACCCTCGGGGCCGGTCTGGCTTTTCTCGTGGGCCGCTATTTCGCCCGGAATGCGGTAGTCAACTGGCTGGGCCACAATGAAAAATTCCGCCGCCTCGATCAACTCACCGAAGAACACGGCGCCATTATCGTCGCCCTGACCCGCCTGGTGCCGATTTTTCCCTTTAACCTCCTCAACTACGGTTTCGGTCTGACCCGGGTGCCTTTCTGGACCTATCTCTTCTGGACCTGGCTCTGCATCATCCCGGGCACCGTCCTCTACGTGGTGGGAGCCGACGCGGTGTTGCAAGGTGCGGCCCAGGGAAAAATTCCCTGGACCCTGGTCCTGGCCTTTGGCGCGGCGTTAATCATTTTGACCATCCTGGTGCGTTTTGCGAAGCGCCGTCTCCAGGCCAATGAGCAGGCCCGGGAGCAGGAAGAGGTGACTGGCCCTGATTCTCACCCCGGAGGACCATCAGCATGAGCGACGCCCCGAAGATCACCCCCTTGGATCAATACAACGAAACCCTGCTGGCCAACCTCCACCCGCCGGACTGGGTGAATCCCACCCCGGCCCCCCGCTACAACCTGGTGGTGATCGGCGGCGGCACCGCGGGGCTGGTGAGCGCGGCCGGGGCTGCGGGCCTGGGGGCCAAGGTGGCCCTGGTGGAACGCCACCTGCTGGGGGGAGACTGCCTGAACTACGGGTGCGTGCCCTCCAAGGCCATCATTCGCTCCTCCCGGGTGGTGGCGGACTTCCGGGATGCGGCCCGCTTCGGCCTCAAGGCGCCGCCTGAGACCGAAGTGGACTTTGCCGCAGTCATGGAGCGCATGCGGCTTCTCAGGGCCGCCATCAGCGGCCACGATTCGGCCCGGCGCTTCCAGGACCTGGGAGTGGACGTCTTCCTGGGCGAGGCCCGGTTTTCCGGCCCCCGGACCGTGGAGGCGGCCGGCCAAACCCTCAACTTCAGCAAGGCGGTCATCGCCACGGGGGCCCGGGCGGTGGACCCCCCCGTTCCGGGGTTGGCCGAGGCCGGTTATCTCACCAACGAAACGGTTTTTTCTCTCACCCAGCGGCCCCGGCGCCTCCTGATCATGGGGGGCGGGCCCCTGGGCTGCGAGTTCGCCCAGGCCTTGCAGCGCCTCGGCTGCCAGGTCACCCTGCTCCACAAATACGACCACCTCATGAACCGGGAGGACGCCGACGCCGCCCGCCTGGTGCAGCAGGTTTTTGTCCGGGAAGGTATTCACCTGATCCTGGCGGCAAAACCGGTTCAGGTTCTCAAGACTGAAGGAGGCAAGCTGGTCCGTTACGAGAGCCTCGGGCAGCCGGGGGAAATCGAGGTGGACGAGATCCTGGCCGGGGCCGGCCGGGCCCCCAACGTGGAGAATCTGGGCCTGGACGCGGCCGGGGTCCGGTATGATCCCCGGGAAGGGGTGGTGGTCAATGATCGGCTCCAAACCACCAACCGCCACATTTACGCCGCCGGCGACGTCTGCCTGAAGTACAAGTTCACCCACATGGCCGACGCCACCGCCCGAATCGTTATCCAGAATGCCCTGTTTCTGGGCCGCAAAAAGGTGAGCGCCCTGACCATCCCCTGGTGCACTTACACCGACCCCGAAGTGGCCCACGTCGGGATAAATGAAGCCGAGGCCGAAAAACAGGGCCTGCCGATTCAGACCTTCATCAAACCGTTAAGCGAAGTAGACCGGGCCATCGTGGACGGCGAGGCCGAGGGTATGGTAAAAATCCACCTCCAGCCCGGCACCGACCGCATCCTGGGAGCCACCATCGTGGCCCGGCACGCCGGAGAGATGATCAGCGAGATCACCCTGGCCATGGTGGGGAAGATCGGCCTGGGCGCCCTGGCCTCGGTCATCCACCCCTATCCCACCCAGGCCGAAGCCATCCGGCAGACCGGGGACATGTACAACCGCACCCGCCTGACGCCCTTTGTCAAGAAGCTCTTCACCCGTTTCCTGGCCTGGCGCCGGTGAACCCGGGGAATCTGGAATTCCCTCTTGAGAGAACTCCTGGCGTTGGGCACAACCCATTGATTCTTTGAGCTCGGGCGGGACCATCCTTGATCCCATCGCCGACCTTACCGAGCCGGCTTTCTCGCGGCAGGATTTCCACCGCGATGAAGTTCCCTCTCCCCGGCGGCGGCTTTTGCCGGTTGCTTCGGCCTTTTCTTTAGTGGTACACTCGCGGGCGGCATGGCTTGGACAGACCTGGGAACAAACTGGTCTGCCCCCCATGAGAGAATTTTGCTAAGATGAACCTATCCGGCCGGAAGGATCTTCTCGATGCAGCGGCCTTCCTGACCAGCGGGTTGCCTTTGCCCGGCCCCATGCCGAGGTCCGGGACCATGTTCTCCGGCACCTGGCCGCCGACCCGGACCTTCGTTCAGTAACGCCGGAATGAGTCTCTGGGGCCATGCCGCGGCGCCATTGACCTTGGCGGTGGACAGTCCGGCCGGTGGCAACGTCGAGCCCTGGCTCCGGCCGAAGTCATAGAGAGGCTGACCGGGCCTCAGAGCGGAGAGCCCGGGTGGCAGGCGGGATATCGATGCGGTTTGGTTCTTGGTATCACAAGGCGCTCCTGGTTTTCTCCCTGGTCTGCCTCCTTTCCGGCTGCGGGCCCGCGCCACCGGAGAAAGTCACCACCCTGGTCCTGGTGGGAGGGTCCGGGCCGGATGAAGCGTTTGCCAGGAAGCAACTTCAGGCTTTTGAGAAGCTGCATCCGGAAATCCGGGTCACGTATCAGTCCACCCCGTCCTCGGCCAGCGAGCGCCATACCTTATATGTGACCTGGCTCTCCTCGCACTCCCCCGACATCGACGTTTTCAGCCTGGACGTCATCTGGATCGCGGAATTTGCCGCGGCGGGCTGGCTCCTCCCCCTGGACCGGTATGTGGCGGCGTCCGCCTTGCCCCTGGAGGATTTTTTGCCCGCGGGTCTGGCCTGCAGCACCTATCGGGGACGTCTCTACTCCTTGCCCTGGTTTGCCGACGCCAGCGTCCTGTATTATCGCCAGGACCTCTATGCCGCCGCCGGCCTCCCGCCCCCCCGCACTTTTGCCGATCTCCTGGCGGTGCGGGGGCTCAAGGAAAAGTTCGGCCTGCCCTATGGTTTCATTTTTCCGGGGCAGGCCTATGAAGGCCTGGTCTGCGTGCTCCTGGAGTTCCTCTGGAGCAACGGCGGACGCCTGTTCGATGACCAGGGGCGTCTGGTCCTGGACAGCCCCCAAAACCTGGAAGCCATGGAAACTCTGGTCAATCTCATCTATCGCGATGGGGTCTCGCCTCTGGCGGTCGCCACCTTTATGGAAGAAGACTGCCGCCACGCCTTTGAACAAGGCTATGCGGTGCTGATGCGCAATTGGCCTTATGCCTGCTCCTTGATGAATCAGCCCGGCTCCCCGGTGCGGGGCAAGTTTGCCCTTCTGCCCTTGGTCCATGGCCCCCGGGGACGATCAACCTCCTGTTTCGGCGGTGGAACCTTGGGGATCAATACCTTCTCCCGGCATCCGGACGCCGCCTGGAAACTGGTCCATTTTCTCCTGCAACGGGAAAGCCGCAAGGCCGCCACCGGGGTCTTGGGCATGCTGCCGCCCCTCATGTCCCTCTACCGGGATGCAGACCTCCAGGCGAAATTTCCCTATCTGCAGTCCCTGCAGCAGGTTTTTTTCACCGCCCGGCCCCGGCCCATCATGCCCTTGTACAGCTCTATCAGTGACATCCTGCGCATCCATGCTTCCCGGGCCCTCACCCGCCAGGAGACCCCGGCCCAGGCTTTGCGTGGAGCCCAGGACGAGATTGCCGCGGCGCAACGCCGCTTCGGTGCTCCCGGAGGCCCCCGGTGAAGCCGACAGGAGCCCTGACCGCGGAGAGGCGCTGGGGGTATGGGCTCGTAGCTCCGGCCCTCCTGGTGATTATTTTGGTGACCCTCTACCCCCTGGGGTACACCCTGTGGCTTTCTTTCCAGGCAAAGATTATCAAGTTCCCCTGGCTGCCCCAGGGCTGGGTGGGCCTGGCCAATTACCGGGAACTCCTCACCTCGCCCCGTTTCTGGCAGGCCATGGCCCATACCCTGCTGTTTACCGGCGCCTCAGTGGCCTTGGGACTGGTCCTGGGGCTGCTGGCCGCCCTGGCCCTGCAACGGGCCGGCCTCCTCACCGGCCTGGCCCGGGCCACGGTCCTCCTGCCCTGGGCCATTCCCACGGTGGTGGCGGCAGTGATGTGGCTCTTTCTCGTCAGCCCTCTTTTCGGGCTCATTCCCCTGGGCCTGAGGGCGCTGGGGTTCGGGGAAAATTCCCTGGTTTTGCTGGCCCGCCCCTGGACCGCCTGGACGGTGATCATCGCCACCGATGTCTGGAAGACCACCCCGTTTATGACCATCATGCTGTTGGCCGGGCTCCAGTTGATCCCCGGGGATCTCTACGAGGCCGCGGCCATGGACGGCGCCTCCCGCTGGCAGACCTTCTGGCGCATCACCTTGCCCCTCTTGAAACCCGCCATTCTGGTGGCCCTGATTTTCAGGACCGCCCAGGCCTTCATGGTCTTCGACCATATCTATGCACTCACGGCCGGCGGCCCCGGCACGGCCACGGAAACCCTGGCCTTTTTAAATTATCAAGCCATCCTCAATGACATGCGTTTCGGGTATGGCTCGGCCTTATCCGTCTTGATTTTCCTGATCAGTATGGTCTTTGCCCTGCTCTATATCCATTCCCTGGGGTTGTCTCCGGAAGGAGGGGAGAAGATATGAAGCGGCCCTCGGTCCTGGCCTCCAGCGCCATCGTCCTGTTCATCCTGCTGGCTTTCTTCCCCTTTTTCTGGACCCTGTTGTCTTCCTTAAAACCTGCGGCCCAGCTTTTTCAGATTGATCCGCCTTTCTGGCCCCGGCCTTTCAGTTGGCACAATTACCGGGACATCTTGGTGGAGCGTCAATTTTATCTGAATATCCTCAACTCCGTGGTGGTGGCCGGAGTCACTACCCTGGGATGCGTAGTCCTGGGCTCCCTCGCAGCCTATGCCTTGGCCCGGTTGCGTTTCCGGGGCAAGATTGCCATCCTGGGCTTCATCCTGGCCATCAGCCTCTTCCCCCAGGTGGCCATTGTCAGTCCCCTTTTTCTGATCTTCGAAAAAGCCGGCTTGATCAATACCTATTTGGGGCTGATCCTGCCCTACCTGACCTTTGCCCTACCCCTGACGGTCTGGCTCCTCACCACCTTTTTCCGTCAAATCCCTTACGAATTGGAGGAGGCCGCCAGGATGGACGGCGCCGGACCCTTGAGGGCCTTCTGGTCGATCACCTTGCCCTTGGCGGCCCCGGGGATCTTCACCACCGCCATCCTTACCTTTATCTGTTGCTGGAATGAGTTCCTCTTTGCCCTGTGCTTTACCACCAATGACCAAATTCGCACCGTACCCCTGGCCATCGTGATGTTTTCCGGCTATCACACGGTGCCCTGGGGGCAAATCCTGGCCGCCGTAACCGTAGTCACCCTGCCGGTGGCCTTGCTGGTCTTGGTCCTGCAACGGCGTATCATTGCGGGCCTTACTGCCGGAGCCCTGAAAGGATAGGGAGCTTGAGCTCAAGGGGATGGGTGATCAAGAAAATTCATGGGGCCGCGGACCAAAACCGAAAACCGAACGCTGACTGCTTAGAGACACTCCCATGGCCGAAATCGTTATTTCCGGACTTACCAAGATATACCCCGATCACCGCGTGGCGGTGCAGGACCTGAACCTCAGCGTCGCGGACGGCGAATTCCTGGTGCTGGTAGGACCTTCGGGTTGCGGTAAATCCACGGTCCTGCGCTGCGTCGCCGGCCTGGAGCAATCCACTTCCGGAACCATCACCCTGAACGGCAGGCAGATCGATCATCTCCCCCCCCAGGCCCGGGATCTGGCCATGGTTTTCCAGACTTATGCCCTCTATCCCCACCTGAGCGTCTACGATAATCTCGCCTTTGGGTTAAGGGTGCGGGGTCTGCTCCGGGGGGAAATCCAGGCCCGGGTCCAGGCGGTAGCCAGGCAACTGGCCATCTTGCCCCACCTGCACAAAAAGCCCCGGGAACTTTCCGGCGGGGAACGCCAACGGGTAGCCTTGGGCCGAGCCATCATCCGCCAGCCCCAGGCCTTTTTGATGGATGAGCCCCTCTCCAATCTGGACGCGGCCTTGCGGGTGCAGATGCGCACCGAGTTGCTCAAATTGCACCGGGAGCTCCAGACCACTATCCTGTATGTGACCCACGACCAGACGGAAGCCCTGACCATGGGAGACCGGGTGGTGGTGTTGCAGGCCGGGAAGCTCCAGCAGGTGGCTCCGAGCCGGGAAATTTATGACCACCCGGCCAACCGGTTTGTGGCAGGATTCATCGGCTCTCCCGCCATGAACTTTATAACCGCCCGTATAACCCAAGGGGGAAATGGCCTGATGCTGCATTTCGGCGGCCAGACCCTGCCCCTGCCCGGGGATTACCTGGAAAGACGGCCGGGATTGCAGGCTTCCCTGCAAAAGCACCTCATCGCCGGCCTGAGGCCGGAGCATTTTCTGCCCGTCTCCCCAGGAAAGGCTGGGTTGCCGTGGATTTTAACGATCAGGGTGGAAGTGATCGAGACCTTGGGTCCGGTGAATTACGTCCATTTCTCGCTGCCCGATCCCCTGGCCAACCAGGACCGGGTCCCCTTCGTGGCCACGTTGGACCCGTCAGTTCCCTGCACATTGGGGGAAGAACTGGCAGTAGCCCTTGATCCAGACCGGATTCACTTCTTTGACCCCAAAACCGGTCAAGCATCTGACCTGGCATTCCACCCGCAGCAATAAGGTTAAGAGGTAGCGTGACCCTGTAATCCTGCACGCGACCTCTTGATCACCCAACCGGATTGGGGCCAGGGTAGCGGCTAACTGCCGCCTGGACGCGGGGGCTTGGTGGGGGGGCGACTCTGGCGCCGGGGCGCCGGACGGTAAGGTCTTGTCGGCCGCTGATTACCTCCGGGAGCCTTCCCAAGTCCCGCTCCCGGAATCAGTAAACCGGTCTTGGCGGCGATCTGTGGTTTGCTGGGCCGCAGTGATTCAGGTTCAATGGTTCTGATTCATGGATTGCACCTGGTTTCTGCCGTTCTGCTTGGCCCGGTACATAGCCTGGTCAGCCGGTTGATCAGATCCTCTTTGTTCATCCCCTTGTGATATGAGGCCACGCCGAGACTTATCGTAACCCTGGTTTTTTCGGCGATTTTCCTTCTTATTCTTTCGGCCGTCAGGCAGGCATTTTCGCGGTCGGTTTCCGGCAGCATAATGAGAAATTCTTCTCCGCCATATCTCGCCACCATGTCGGTCTCCCTGATTTCAGCGAAGATGAGGGCGGCAACTCTGCACAAAAGCTTGTCGCCTTCCAGGTGACCCTTCGTATCATTAAAGTTCTTGAACAAATCAATGTCGGCCATCACCACGGAAAGAGGTTTGCTCTGCCGGCGGGACCGGGCCAGACTATTTTCCAGCATCATGTCTAAATGGCGCCGGTTAGCAATGCCGGTCAGGGGGTCAGCCAGGGAGAGGGCCTTAGTCTTCTCAAGGAGCGCCGCATTGTCCAGAGCGATGCCGATCTGCGACCCGATGGTGTGCAGGATCTTTTCCATGTTTTCTTTTACTTCAAAAGGAGGCGCACAGATAATGGATAAAACCCCTTTTACTTTTTCCATATGTATCAGGGGTAACACGATATGCCCGCGACAATCGGGGTCATGACACTTCATGGTATGCTTGGCGTCCTTCACACAATCGGTGGAGATGATGGTCTCTCCGAGCCTTGCTGACTCGCCACAGAGACAATCACCAATTTTCATGTCACGGTGGAGCTCGATGAACTCCTGAGAGTGCTGAGGATGCGGCACGAGTTTCATGCGCCCGTTTTCCATCACAAATAATGAATCAACTCGACAACCATTAAACATCTCAAGTTTAGATAGGGCATTAACCAATCTTGCGAAGATATCTTCCGCATCCATACTCTCTGCGAGAGTTGACGATATCGCATAGAGCACCGATATCTCGGAATTTCTCTGCTTAAGCGCCTCCTCATTCTTTTTCCACTCGGTGACATCCCTGATTACGATAATTATTTTGGTCGGGTTCCCTTCTTGGTCTTTCAATAAGGTGGCATTGATTAAGACCGGCACTTTATTCTGGTCCCGGTCTATTATTTGGCAATCGATGTTCTTCAGGTAATTCGTGCCTGGTTGTCCCAGGAGGATCTCCTCCAGGACCTTTTGAACCTCCACTCCCACCACGTAATCAGCCAATAAATCGCCCAGGACCTCCCGGCTCCAGCCAAAAGACTCTTCAAATCCTTGGTTGCAGTTGATGATCACGCCAGCCGGGCTGATGATGAGCACTGCATCCATCATCCCTTCAATGGTTTCCGTGGCGATCCGGGCGGATAACCGGGCTATCTCCGCCATGGCCAGGGAATTCACCCTTTCGACCTCCGCCCGTTTCCACTCGGTCATGTCCTGGGCTACGGCAATAATGCCCAGAGGGGTCTGCTCGTCACTCAACAAACAGTTAAAATTCCACAACAAGAACGTTACGGAGCCGTCTTGATGCTTAAGCGAGGTCTCCAGATCGTTCTCCGGGATGCCGGCTAAGACCTTTTTGAGACTTATTGCCACTTGGTCCACTTCGGAAGATTCCAGCAGGCTCAGAAAGTTCTGTCCCAGAACCTCATGCCGGGCCTTGCCAAAAACCTGCTCCGCCTCAGCATTCCACTCCTGGATGAGATAATCCGGTGACAACAAGACGATGAGATTGCCGGCGGTTTGCACCAAAAGCCGGAAGCGTTCCTCGCTGTAGTGCAGCGCGGCTTCCCCCAACTTCGCGCGGTAATGTCCCGGATGACTCCCACAGTGCCAATGTATTTGACTTGCATGGGTTGTTCCACACTCACTGCCAGGGGACCGGAACGCTTCTTATCTTTGCTTTGGGGCAATACTTCATACATCCCCGAACTGTTGATTTCCACCACAAACACTTCTTTGCCCATGGCTCCCACCATCGACTGGCGGACCTGAGCCTGACTCTTGGCTTGCAATCTGATTTTCAGATTTTTGGTGGCCCGATCTCCCGTCCGCCTTTCGTCAAACAGTTTTGGGGCCTGGTCCGGTCCGGTCACTTTCCCCTTAAAATGAGGCAAAACGTGCTCCCGGCTGACCTGTTCCACATCGTCAGCCAGGATGATTTCACTGAAGTGCTTGCCGAGGAGATTCTCGGGCTGAAAGCCCAGGCGCTGCACGGCATCGTTGACAAAGATAAACCTGCCCTCGGCATCGATCCGGTATACGATGTCGGGGATCATTTGCATCAGGACGTTGAAGCGCTCCTCCGACTCCTGAAGCTGAGTCAGTTTCAGGTCCAGTTCCTGGTTGATCGCTTTCAGGTTGGTCTGGGTCTGGATAAGTCGGCGGTCCTGACCTATGGCGTTTTGGTAGGTGGAAATCAGGAAGTCAAAGATCTCTCGCCGCCCCGAGGTTATGACCTGAGTCTCCCCGCCATATTCGATCTCTAACGGCTCCCGGGCTGTCAACGCCGAACCTGGGCCAGGGCGTGTAAACATCGCTTCAATCCTGCCCAGAAGGAATTGGTCGTCATAGGGTTTGACAACATAGGTGTCCGCCCTGGCATCCAGACCCAGGATTACGTCCTGGATGTCCGCTAAATCCATCAGCAGGATTACCGGGATATCTTTGAGGTCTTCATCATGCTTGATCTCCTGGCACATCTGGTAGCCGTCCATGACGGGCATGGCGGTGTCGCTGATGATGAGCGAGGGTTTGGCCTGGCGGATTATCGCCAGGGCCTCGGCGCCGTTTTCCGCCACTGTCACCTGATAACCCTCACCCACCAGGGTGCGCTGGAGAAGGTCCGCCTGTTTGGCGCTGTCCTCTACCACCAGGATTTCCTCATGCCGGCGATCGAGCATATCCCTTTTCTTCTCCCGGTATCCCCTTAATGGCGGATAGAATACCCATCTTGACCCTGCGTTGGTTTACCCAGGCAAAAGCCCCGTCTTTCGCCTCGCGGCAACGTCTGTCGCCACCATCCAGGCTGAGCCTCACCACCTGGGTCGAGGGCAGCGACTTCTTGATGCACTCCGCGGCTTCAATACCGGACATCCCCGCCTTACCCGCCACCTGGAGACCAGCCTCAGTTTTCCGTAAACGCTCCAGCTTCACCTTGCTTTGGCAGCCTCGGAAGCCCTGGGCCAGGAGAGGGCCGTTTGTTCCGGTTCAGTGACACGCAATCGGGACCGGCCTGAGAGCCTCCGGATGGCAAGAGAGGTGAATCACTCTTAGGCTGGGTTCCCACCCTCTTGGTCTTCACCGCCTCCGTCTGGGAAAGAGATTAATTGCGCCTAGGAGCATAAATAAAAAAGGAAAGTTTTCTCTATTTCATCGGCAATCCGCGGCATTACCTAAATGAATTTTTTGCCCTCCATGGCCCGGCTCCGGGACCGGGACCCTCCAGACGCGAATTCCTGAGATTCAAGGACTGGTGACCTCGACCCGGTCCAAGAGTTCTTTAGTGACCCGTTCAGCTTTTTTTGCCGGAAATACCCAGGGATACCGCTCCTGCAACACCCGGCGCCATCAGGTGACACCTACCAACGCCTGCTGGCAGGCCGCGGCCAGACTTGTTTATCCAACGGACGGATGGAAGATAGGGGACGGGCCTGGGATTTATCGCCTTGCGGCGGCACGATGCCAGCTTTAGGCAAACCGGGGAGGAGGACGACGGTACCCCGGGCCTCAAGTCTTCTGCGGAATCGATGGCTTACTGCGGTTCTTCCAGGGGCGGGTCGAACAGGGTGGGTTGGGGAGTTTCCCGGGTCTGGCGGCGCCGGGAGCGGGCCAGGCGGGGCAGGCCCGTGGGGTCCAGGCTGCCGGATTCCAGGTTTTCCAGGACTTCCTGGGCCCGGGCGATGACTTCCCGGGGGACGCCGGCCAGTTTGGCCACCTGGATGCCGTAACTCTGGGAGGCGGCCCCGGGGGCCAGGCGGTGGAGGAAGATAATATCCCCCGCCGATTCCGCCACCAGCACCTGGAAGTTCTGCACCCGGTGCTTCAGGCGGCTGAGTTCGGTAAGTTCCTGGTAGTGCGTGGCAAACAGGGTCTTGACCCCGGCGCCGTTAAGGTCGTGGAGGTGTTCCGCCACGGCCCAGGCCAGGGCCAGGCCGTCGAAGGTGGAGGTGCCCCGGCCGATCTCGTCTAAAATCACCAGGCTCCGGGGCGTGGCCTGGTGGAGGATGCGGGCGGTTTCGTGCATCTCCACCAGAAAAGTGCTCTGGCCCCGGCCGATGTCATCCACCGCCCCCACCCGGGTGAAGATGCGGTCGGTGAGCCCGATCACCGCCTCGGCGGCGGGGACGAAGCTGCCCAGGTGGGCCAGGAGCGTGATCAGCGCCACCTGGCGCAAAATGGTGGACTTGCCGCTCATGTTGGGTCCGGTGACGATGAGCACCTGGGAGTCGGCGTCCAGGGTGATATCGTTGGGCACGAAGCTGCCGGAGGCCAGGACCCGCTCAATGACCGGGTGCCGGCCCTGCCTGATCAGGAGCGTGGGTTCGGCCACCACCCGGGGCCGGTTATATTGATGCAGGGCCGCCAGTTCGGCCAGGGCGGCGGCGACGTCCAGAATTCCCAGGGCCCGGGCCACCTGTTTGAGGCGGGCGGTCTCCTGCCGCACCTGCCGGCGCAATTCCTGAAACAGCGCCGTTTCAAGTTTGAGGCGCGCCTCTTCCGCCCCCAGAACCCGGGACTCATACTCCTTCAAGTCCCCGGTGATGAAGCGCTCGGCGTTTACCAGGGTCTGCTTGCGGGTGTAGTCGGCGGGTACCAGGTGCAGGTTGGCCCGGGACACCTCCAGGTAGTAGCCGAAGACCTTGTTGTAGCGCACCTTCAAAGAGTTGATGCCGGTCCGGGCCCTTTCGGTGGCCTCCAGGCGGGCGATCCAGTCTTTCCCCTCCCGGTTAAGGACAATGAGTTCGTCCAGCTCGGGGTCGTAGCCCTCCCGGATAATGCCGCCGGCCGCCAGATTGGCCGGAGGGTCCTCCACCAGGGCCCGGCCGATCAGGTCTTGGAGTGCCGGCAGCCCGTCCAGGTCAGCCGCCACTTCTCCCACCAGGGCCGGGAGCTCGTCGGGCAATAAGGCCTGCAGGAGGGGCACCCGGGCCAGGGCCTCCTTCACGGCCCCCACCTCCCGGGGAGTAGCCTGCTCCAGGGCCACCCGGGCGGTGAGGCGTTCCAGGTCCCCCAGCCCTTTCAGGGTCTGGCGCCAGCGCTGGCGCAGGAGGCCGTTGTCCTTGAAAAACTCCACCGCGTCCAGGCGGGCGTCGATCTGGGCCAGATCCTGCAAAGGGTAACGCAGCCACTGGCTCAGGCGCCGGGCCCCCATGGGGGTGACGGTGTGGTCCAGGGTTTCCAGCAAGGACCCCTGGCGTGACCGGCTGCGCCAGGTTTCGAAGATCTCCAGGTGCCGCAAGGTGGCCTCATCCAGGCCCAGAAAGTCGTCCCGGCGGTAGGCCAGCAGGCGATCCAGGTGGGGGAGGTCAGGGGTGTGGGAATCCTTCAGATACCGGAGGATGGCCCCGGCCGCCGCCACCCCCAGCCGGTGGGCGTCCACCCCGAAGCCATCCAGGAAGAGGGTGCCCAGGGCGTCACCCACTTCCCGCCGGGCGGTCTCGGGATCGAAGGCATGGGACGATACCAGCCGCCGGGTGGGAGGGGTGTCGAAGGGGATCAGGGCCGGGGCCAGGAGAGCCGGGTCCAGATTATCCGGGACCACCAGCTCGGCGGGTTTGAGCCGCCACAGTTCATCGGCCAGGGCATCATGGCCCTCGCCTTCGGTGAGACGGAATTCCCCGGTGGACAACTCCAGAAACGCCAGGCCCCACCTGGGCCCCTTAAAACTCACCGCCGCCAGGTAGTTGTCGGTGCGGGCGTCCAGGGCGGCAGGGTCCACCACGGTGCCCCGGGTGAGGATGCGGGTCACCTCCCGGCGCACCAGGCCTTTGGCCTGGGCCGGGTCCTCGGTCTGGTCGCACACTACCACCTTGAACCCCTGCTCCAACAGGCGGGGAATGTAGCTGGCAGCCGCATGGATGGGAAAACCGGCCATGGGAATGCGCTCATCCCCCTGGCGGGAGCGGGAAGTAAGGGTGATATTCAGGGCGTTGGCAGCCGTCTCGGCGTCGCCGAAGAAGGTCTCGTAAAAATCCCCCATCTGGAAAAGCACCAGGGCATCGGCGTACCGCTCCTTCAGGTCCAGGTACTGCCGCAACATGGGGGTGATTTTGTCAGAAGGGGGGCCGGTCATGGCGCTTGGGGCAATGCACGCGGAGGGTGAAAGAAACCGAAAAGGTCCGCCACCCTCCTGGAAAACTGGGGCTCCCCCGGATTACTCGGACTCGGGGGCAATCTGGGGTTCGGATGCCGCAGCCGAGGCCGACGCAGAGGCGCTGGCCTGTTTCAGTTCCTTGGCCAAAATCTCCAAATTGTGCCGGAGCTGGCGGATAGTCTGGCGCTGCTGATAGTGCTCGTAGACGCCGTATAAGGCGGTGGTGATGACCCCAAGAAAAAAGGAGAACAAGACGATAACCCAGAGATAGACCTCGGGGGTCTGGAAAGTGGCGAAGTAGAGTTCCAGCTTGAGGCGCACCGTATGCTTCAGCACGTCCAGGTTTTCGATGATAAAGACAATACCCAGGAGGACGATAACGGTAGAGAAGATTACTTTAACGAAACGCATGTCTGATCCTCATCTGGCAGGGCCTGGAAGTGGGGCGCCAGGCGTTCATAAGTCTGACGAAAATGTTCCGGAATCACCCGAACTTCGGCAAAGACCGGGATGAAATTGGTGTCGCCGGCCCACCGGGGAACGATATGAAAATGCAGGTGGCTTTCCACCCCGGCCCCGGCGACCACCCCCAGGTTAAGACCCACGTTGAAGCCGTCGGGGTGCATGACCCGCTTCAAGATAGCCAGGGACTCCCGGACCTTGGTCATGAGGTCCAGGGTCTCCGCCGGGGTCAGGTCATCCAACCCGGGAAGGTGGCGGAGGGGGGAAACCAGCAGGTGCCCGTTGATATAGGGATACTTGTTCATCATGATGCGGGTGTGGCTGCCGCTGAACAACACCAGCCGCTCCGCCAGGTTTTCCCCGGTTTCCGGGCAGAAGATACAGCCCGGGGGCTTATCTTCCCCCAGAATATATTCCATGCGCCATGGGGCCCACAACACTTTCATGATATTCCAACCCGAATGATGGATGATCTATGGCTGCCCATATCGTTGAAATATAGCATGATTTGGGAGAGATTCAAGGAGTTTTATGCAGCACCCCGGCGGGTTCTCCGGCGCTTCATCCATTCGGGGCGTTTCTCACGCGCCATTCTTGGGGCGTAACCGAACCCTAAAGAGGGGGATTACCTTTCTCAAGCCCAATGGAAACCCCTGCGAAAGTCCCCAGACCTGTCATTCTGAGGGCAGCGGCGCGACCGAAGCATCTCATAACGACGGGAAAATACGAGATCCGGCGCCGCGCTCAGGATGACCAAAGAGCTTTTCCCAGAGCCTCAAGTTGGCCTCATTGCTTCAGGGTAAAGGCCGGCCTGATCCGGCCCACCTCTTCCTTGCGGTGGTTGAGGATGGCCGGCTCCCGGAAGGCGGCCAGGGCTTCTCGGGCTGGAGGGGTGAGCACCCCCATCTGGTCCAGGATGGCCACCACGGTGGGGTTGAGGGCCCGCTGGCTGCCGTCGTCGATCTTGAAGGCCACCCCCAGGCCGCCTGCCATCAGGCCGAGGCCATAGCCCCCCTCGGCCCCGGACTTGGCGAAGATTTGGCCCGGCAAAGCCTCCATGACCGTGGTCTCGAGACGGCCGTCCCCGGCGATGTGCCTGGGATGGGCCAGGATGGCAGCCATGAGCAGGCCCGCCGGCGACTCCGGCAGCGCCCCGGCCAGGCGGGCATATCCCAGGGCGATGTTTTTCAGAGGCACATAAAAGACCGGCGCGCCGCAGCCGTCGATGGCCACCTGGATCTGCCCTTTGGGAAATCCCACCATCCGGGCCACAGTGCCCAAAATCAGATCCTGGGCCGGGTGGGCCGGGTCCAGGTAGTCCGTGACGGGCCAGCCGTGGTGGACGCACAGGGCCAGCATGGCGGCGTGCTTGCCGGTGCAGGTGTTGTGCAGGGGCGTGGGTTTCAAGCCCCCTTTGACCAGGGCCTGGGCCGTGGGCCGGTGCAGGGGCGGATGCACGCCGCACTGGAGGGCCTCCGGCGTCAGCCCCAGCCGCGCCAGGATTTGGGTGGCCAGTTCCACCTGGAAGTCCTGGCCGCTCAAAGACCCGGAAAACAGGGCCATCTCCGCCGCCCCGAACCCGAAGGCCGACGCCGCGCCGCTGTTGAGAACAGCCAGGGCCTGAAAGGGCTTGGCCAGGGAGCGCATGCAGACCCAGGCCTCGGCGTCGCCCAGGCTGTGGCGCAGGGCGCCAGCGGCATCCACCACCGCGATGTGGCCCCGATGGCAGCTCTCCACCCGGGGGCCCCGGGTTACTTCGATTAAAATGGGTGAGGTCATTTGGCTTGGCATAATTTTTCCTCATGACATAGGGCGGCCTATGGCCGCCATAAATCGGCGTGCACGGCACGCCCTATATTTCTGCGGTCGTAGGGTGCGTTCTACGCACCACATCTGTTTCGCCCGCCAACCATTGGAGGTGCGTGGAACGCACCCTACCTTGGTTCGTTATGCAGAGGTCTTGGCTGAAAGCTGACCGCTGAAAGCTGACAGCTCTTTTTCACCGCCACCAGGCCGCATACAGCAGGGCCAGGGTAAGGGTCAGGCCCGTCAAAAAGTGGGTCTGGATGGTGAGGGCCTGGATGGGGACAAACTCCGGGTCCGTGGGCGGGGTGCGGAAGGCCAGGCGCACGGCCCGCACCGCCAGGGGCAGGGGCAAGAGGGCCGCCACAATGAGATCGGGCAAATGGAAAATTTCCATGAGGACAAACAGGCTGACAAAAGGGGCAATCATCAAGACAGCGTAGACCCAGCGGGAGCCTTGCAGGCCCAGGCGGGCCACCAGATGATGCTTGGCCGCGGCCAGGTCCGCCTCCATATCGGGAAATTCGTTGATCCAGATGATGGCGGTAATGAGAAAAGCCAGGGGCAGGCTGACCGCGGCGCCCACGAGGCTGAATTTCCCCGTCTGGACGTAATAGGCCCCCAAGGTCAGAAGCGGCCCGAAGGCCAGGAAGATCATGGCCTCCCCCAGGCCGAGGCTCATGATCTGCACCGGTGAGGCGGAATAGAACAAGGCGGCGCCCAGACCCAGCAGGCCGATGACGGCCACCCAGGGACGCCCCTGAAAGATCAGCACCAGGCCGCATCCCACTCCCAGGCTGAACAACAGGTAGGCCATGGTCCTGACCTGCCCCGGGGTCATCCGCCCATCCTGGATCACCCGGCTGCCGCCGCTAAACGGGGTGAAATTGCGGTTCAAGGGATCGCTGCCAAAGGAGTCGTAGTAATCGTTGATCAGGTTGGCTCCCACTTGCAGGGACGCCACTCCCAGGGCCGTGAGCCCGAACAGGAGGAAATTCCAGGCGTGGTCGGTAAAATAGGCCAGGGCCGTGGCCGCAGCCACCGGCAAGAGAGACCCGGTGAGAAAGGGGAGCCGGGAGGCCCGCAGATAGACAAAAATCCCCATAGGCATTATCCAGTAAGGGATTATAGGCGCGGGGCCACGTGCTGTCAACGTCAGGCCGAGAGATTTTCATTGCAGGATGAACGTAAACGGGTTAATAAAAAACGGTTGACAAATAGTATTGCCGGGGAGGCCGGGACTGCCCATGTCCTTTCCCCCCAATAACATCTCATGAGGAGGTAGGTTATGGGTCGCCCGAAGATTACCGTTGTAGGAGCGGGCAACGTGGGAGCTACATGTGCTCATTGGGCTGCGGCCCGGGAGTTAGGCGATGTGGTTCTGGTAGATGTGCTGGAAGGCATGCCTCAGGGCAAAGCCCTGGACCTGATGCAGGCGCGTCCGATCTTCGGCTTTAACGCCGAGGTGGTGGGGGCGAATGACTATGCCGCCACCAAAGACTCCCAGGTCGTGATCATCACTGCCGGCATCCCCCGGAAACCGGGGATGAGCCGGGAAGATTTGATCAATACCAATAAGAACATCGTGGGTACGGTGACCAAGGAAATCATGGCTAAATCGCCCGAGGCCTTCCTGATCGTGGTCGCCAACCCCCTGGACGCCATGTGCTACGTGGCCAAAAAGGTGAGCGGCCTGCCCCGGGAGCGGGTTATGGGTATGGCCGGCATCCTGGACACGGCGCGCTTCCGCTGCTTCATCGCCATGGAATTGGGCGTGGCGGTGGAGGAGATCCAGGCCATGGTCCTGGGAGGCCACGGCGACGACATGGTACCCGTGGCCAGCGCCACCAACATCTCGGGGGTGCCTCTCACCGATCTGTTGTCCCCGGAGCGCATCACCGCCCTGGTGGACCGCACCCGCAAAGGCGGGGGGGAAATCGTGGCGCTGCTCAAGACCGGTTCGGCTTATTATGCCCCGGCGGCCGCCGCAGTGCAGATGGCCGAATCCATCCTCAAGGACCAGAAACGCCTGGTGCCGGTGTCGGCCTATCTGGCCGGGGAGTATGGCCTGAACGACCTTTACTTCGGCGTCCCGGTGATTTTGGGAGCCGGGGGGATCGAAAAAATCCTGACCGTGAAACTGACCAAGGAAGAAGAGGCCATGCTGCAGAAATCCGCCACGGCCGTGGCTAACACCCGGGATGAGTTGAAGATGTAACCTGAAACAGTGAGGGGGGAGGTCATGGCTGCGCCTGAACCCTCCCCCTATCCCCCCTGCTGGTTTCCTGGTTTACCCTTACTTGCTGAACATCCCCATGACCTGAATCATTGCCGGCCCCAAGATAACCACGACGATGGCCGGAAAAATGAAGAGCAACATCGGGAAAACCAGTTTGACCGGGGTCTTGGCGGCCATGCCCTCCAGTCTCAAACGCCGGGCGGTGCGCATATAATCCGATTGGGTTTTGAGGGCCGAAGCGATACTGGTCCCGAAGCGATCGCTCTGAATAAGGACATTGCACAGGGAAATCAACTCTTCCACCCCGGTCCGTTCCCCCAGATTCCGCAAGGCCTGCTGGCGCTCCAACCCGGCCATGGTCTCAAGGTTCACCAGGATTAATTCCTGGGAGATGATGGGACTGCTTTCCTGCAAATCATCCGACACCCGCTTGATGGCGGCGTCCAAACCCTGGCCGGCTTCGACACAGACCACCAGCAGGTCCAGGGCATCGGGAATTGCCTCCCTAATTTTTTGCTGGCGGGAACTTATCAGGCGGTTCAGGATAAGATCCGGGAGGATAAATCCCAAGGAGCACAGGGCTATGGGAATCCCCATCAGCAGGCCGCGCTGGTTGGTGTTGCCCCACAGGATGAATAAGACCAGTAACGGCAGGACCAGCAGTCCCCCCAGTTTGATCCCGAGAAAGAGAGGCACGGCCCGTTCCGTGTAGATTCCGGCGCGGGTGAGCTTTGCCTGAAGTTTTTTAGTCGTGGCGCCGTCTTTTTTCAGATCGAATTTCTTTTCGAGCTTTTCGGCCAGACTGGCGCTTATGAAGCTAGGTTGGTCTTTCCTTTGGGGCCGCAATAAATCGGCATTGACCCGTGGATTGGCCTGAAGCCGTCGCCGTACCCCTGAATGGCGCTGCTTGAGATAGACGCCCAGGAAGGTGATCATGCCGCCGATCAAGACCCCGAAGAAAATCACTTGAATAAGTTCCATATTACACCTTGATGTTCACAATCTTGCGAATCCACAGCATACCCACCAGCTGAAATCCCAGAGCTACCCCACACAAGACCTGGCCGATCGGATGCAAGAATAATTGTGATTCGTATTTCGGGTTGAACACCATCAGCATGCCAGCCAGCAATGGTGGCAGGACGAGGAGGATAACCCCTGACAGCCGGCCTTCCGCGGTTAGCGCTTTGACCTGTTCGGTCAACTTGAATCGTTCCCGGATAAGGATTGAGATCTTCTCCAAAATCTCCGTGAGATTGCCTCCGGTTTCCCGCTGAATCAAGACTGCCGTCGTAAAGAAGGCCAAATCGCGCAGGTCGATGCGCTCACAGAGATTGAGCAAGGCAGTATTCAAGTCTAAACCATGGTTAAATTCCCTGAAGGTTTCGAAAAACTCCGTCCCCAGTGGATCGGGCATCTCTTTGGCCACCTGCTGCAATCCCGTCGGAAAGGCATGGCCGGCCCTGAGTCCTCGGGCCAGCAGGTCAAGGGCATCCGGTAGCTGCCTTTCAAACTTTTTCAACCGCCGCTGCTTTCTCCGGGCCAACACCTTGTAGGGGATGGCCAAACCCAGCAAACCGCCGCCCAGCCCCCCCCAGACACCCCATTTCGCCAGTCCGATCCCCGCCACCACCAGCCCGGACACCCCGGCGACGACCAGAAAAGTGGTGGTTTTCCATTTCAGGTTCGCCTGAAACATCATTTTCTCAATCCGGCTGAAAAGGCTGAAATTATCCAGTATCTGGTCGAAAAAGGATCTTTCCAGGCTGGCCTTTTTGAGGAGGCTGTTAACGTTGAGGGACGACTCCAGGCCATCCATGGCTTTGAGCCTCTTCTTTAACCGCTGCTGATGAGCCCGCTCCGGGTTAGCCAGGTACAAGAGGATGCCCCGGATGAGGAAAAAAAAGCTGAGGAAAATCATGAAAATCAGAATCAAGAACGAAATATTCAGCGATTGGAACAATTCACTAAACATCAATGCCTCCCTGGCGGGCATCTGCCCCAGCATCCAAGGCGGGATTCAGGCCAGGTTCAGAAGCAGGTTTTAAGGGGCATCTTCTTCTTTTCATGGGGTTACACCTATTCATGGAAGAGACTGCTGGGCAACTTGAGCCCCATGGCTTCCAGGCGTTTCATAAACTTGGGGCGGATCCCGGTGGCCATAAAGCGGCCCTGCACTTTCTTGTCCTCGGTAAGCCCCATCATGTTGTAAGCAAAAATCTCCTGCATGGTGACCGTTTCGCCTTCCATGCCGACGATCTCAAAGAGGTTCATCATCTTGCGACTGCCGTCACTCAGCCGGGCTAGTTGCAGTACCACATTGATGGCCGAGCACACCTGGTGCCGGATGGCTCGTTCGGGGATATTGAGGCCGGCCATGGAGACCATGGTTTCCAGACGGGTGAGGGCATCCCGGGCAGAGTTGGCATGAATGGTAGCCAGGGAGCCGTCATGACCGGTGTTCATCGCCTGGAGCATGTCCAGGGCCTCACTGCTTCTCACCTCCCCCAAAATGATGCGATCGGGCCGCATACGCAAGGCATTCTTCACCAAATCACGCTGAGTAACCTCTCCTTGACCCTCCAGGTTGGCGGGGCGGGTTTCCAGCCGAACCACATGGTCCTGCTGTAACTGGAGTTCGGCGGAATCTTCAATGGTGAGGATGCGTTCGTCGTTAGGGATAAAACTCGACAAAACATTGAGGAACGTGGTTTTCCCGGTACCGGTGCCGCCGGAGATCAGAATGTTGAGACGGGCCTGAACCATACCGTGAAGGACCTCGGCCATGTCTTCGGTGATGGCTCCGAAACCGATTAAGTCCTCCACTTTTATGGGGTCCCGGGCAAATTTACGGATGGAGAGGGCCGGTCCATCCAGGGCCAGGGGGGGAATGATGGCATTGACCCGGGAGCCGTCCGGCAGTCGGGCATCCACCATGGGAGAAGATTCATCGATGCGGCGTCCCACCCCGGAAGCTATTTTTTCTATTATTTTTAGCAAATGGGCGTTGTCGGTGAATCGGATGATCGATGGTTCCAGCTTGCCACGACGTTCCACGAACACCTTGCTGTAGCCGTTCACCAGAATATCATTGATGCTGGCATCCGCCAGGAGGGGTTCCAGGGGCCCGTACCCCAAGAGCTCATTCCTGATTTCTCGGCAGAGTCTCTCCTTTTCAGGGGAGGGGAGCGGTATTTTCTCTTCCGCCAGGATCATCTCAACCCCCCGGCGCAAGTCCTCTTGGATCGAACTCTCTGAGGCTGTCGTCAGGCGGGTGAGGTCCAGCAAACTCAGGAGCTTGACGTGTATTTTCGCCTTCAATTCATTGAAAATATCGTCTTTCTTCCGACGGTCCCACTCTTTCTTCTGGCCTTGGTCTTGGGCCAGGGGTGGGGCCGTTTGCCCCTCTAATTGCCGTTGCCGGATGCGGTCCAGGAGGCTCATGATTTTTTCTTGCTCCAGAGGCGCTGAAGCCATTTCCAGCCGGAGCCGTTGGTTTCCTCCGGGGTATCTTCCCGGCTGATTTTGCCGGCCATCAATTTCAGGTCTACGGCTATGGGATGCCGGGGAGAGGTTGCTACCAGGAGTTTGCCTTCGTTGACGCTAAAACTGGCCTGTTTGTAGTCACAACTTATCGTGCCCGCAATCGCCTGCCCTAAAAAGTTTTCCACATCAGCCACGGTCAATTCATGTTGGCGGTCCCAGTAATTTACCCAGACCTCGACTTCGAGCTCCCTCAATCCCAGAACGGTAAGGATGTCCAGCATTTTCTTGGCGTTGGAAATGGCCGGGATGGATTGGGCGGTCACCAGCATCAGGGATTCGGAGAACTCCAGGGCCTTCATGGTTATTTCATCAAGTTGGTGACAACAGTCGATCAGTATCCACCGGAACCCCAGGTTTTCCTTGAGATAGCCGATAATCTTTTCCAGATGGTCGGCGTTAATGGCCTCGGCGTCTTCCAAACGGGCCGGAGCCGCAAGCAGGTAACAATCATCGCCGAGTGGACAGAATATACTTTGTAAATAATTATTATCTAAGCGGTCGATATTTTCGATCACCTCCGCCAAGGTGTGTTCCGGGTGGACATCAAAAAAATAGTTGAGCTGGCCAAATCCCAGATCCAAGTCCACCAACAGTACCTTGCCGCGGTGCTCTTGCGCCAGGAGACTGGCAAGATTGGCGGCCAGAAAGGTGGTCCCTACTCCTCCCTTGCACCCGAGAAAAGATATGATTTGGGTGGGTTTTGCCACAGCTTTCCGGACTTCGGTCCGGGTCCAGGTGCGCTTTACCGCTTCTTGAAAATCTTCCGCCTGAATAGGGAAGGTAAAGCATTCCTTGGCTCCCAGGCGAATCGCCTTCCACAGGTTGTCGGTGGAGATTTCCTTAAAGTAAAGAAAGATGGCCGGACTCTTGGGATTGGCCACGATCCCCTCGATCCAGTGGTCCAATTCAGGATTGTTTTCCTGATATTCCAACAGGACCACATCGCTGCCATTCACTGACTGGGGAGGCAGATGGGCCAGGTCGTTGCTTTCCACCAGCTTCCCCATACCGGAGGCTTCGATAATTTGACGGAGGTATTCCTGGTTTTCCTGGGAATTATAATAGATGCTGAATTGGGTGGACATCTCGGTTGACAATCCTTAGTCTGAGCGGGTTATGTGCCTATCTACCAGGAGGTTACCGGCGCCCGTTCCAATCCTCGGATCATCTCCACCGTCCGGGCCGGCGGGGAAACCTTGGCCGCCGCGGGGAGAGCCTGAGGGATGGTCTGCCTCGGTTGCCCAAATAACGCGCTGGCGCCCGTCCCCAGGGTTTCCACCAGGAGTTGGTCTCCCTGACCCCGCACCACCAATGAAATGCGCCCTTCCTGGGCGGCCAGGGCCAGACGTTCTCCCTGTTCCGGGGTAACTTCCAGCGTCACCGTGGGCACAATCTGAGGTTTGTCTCCGGGGCGGTTTTCCAGCTTTTGACCGGTGCCCAGAACTTTCAGGTTCTGGAAGAGGAGCTTGGCAATGGGGTCTTTGTTGTATGCCCCCTTATCCACGACGACCACCACGTCCACCCGGTTCCCGATGGCCAGAAAACCGGCCATCCCGGAGGCTTCATCCACCTTCACGGTCATGGCCCGGTTGTTGGGGCTTACCTTTCCGGCCATTCCCGGAATAGATTCTTTGGTGTTTTCTCGGGTAATGATCTCACCCGGCGCCAGATTTTTCGTCGTCTCCCGACCCGCCACAGCCTTCACTTCGGAAAAATAATCTTGGGGAGGCTTTGGCTGGTTCCATTCGACCCGCTTGAGTTGCGCCACGGAAAGAATTGTTTCCTTCATCGCCTTGGTGCTGGCTCTTACCACGAAGATTTTTTCCTGGGCCGGAGGGCGAACGGCAGCTTGCTTTTTTAGATATCCCATGGCCATATAGGTGGCCAGAGTGGCAAAACCGATGGCCAAAACCAGCCAGGCCCAACCGGGTAAACGAGGCATCGTGTTGGTACTCCCTACATAATGGTGCGGGGGTTTACTTCCGCAGCAACTTCCCGATCCGGGAGATCAGACCTCCCGGTTTCACGTTCAACTCAAGCCCCGACCCGGGGCCGGAGCCGTGAGAACTATGACCCCAGCTGGTTTCGTTACCACCAGGATGGCACCAGGAGCTGGGGCCCATTCCCCTTATTCATGCCGAGTTGCTATCCGAGAGCCTTGCGTGTGGCTCCAGAATTCGGCCTCTGACACCTGTTTTGACAACAACTTGGTAGCAGTCCCCCCCTCTGGCAGGGCTGGTTGTCCCGGTAAAGCCGGGGCCGAAGCCCTAAGGCTTCGGCCCCTTTCCTAAAACCAGGGCAAGTTATTACGAAGCCACAGGGGTCATTGCCGTATCGACCTGGGTGAAGACCGAGGCGATTTTCGGGCCAAGGGTGGCCGCCACTCCGATAATCGCCAAAGCAACCATCACCAACAACAGAGCATATTCGATGGCCGCAGCGCCTTCCTCATCTTTGATAAACGCCATGATTTTATTCAGGTAAGTTTTCATTATGGTTCTCCTTTAGTCGTTCGATGCTGCAAAATTGCACTCCGCTAATTATTCCCACTGCCGGTCCTGATGATGATTTTGATTCCCACCTCCTAATGCCAGGGTGTGAATCCACGCCCACCGGTCCGGGTCTCTGCACATGGTGTGAGCTTTGGGGATACTCATCCCCTCACCACTTCGGCAATCCCGCTTCCTTAGCCCACAGGCTTTAGGCCGGAGACTTTGCGCCCTCCCCTTTCGGTGGAGTTTGCCTTTGTCGGTGACGTGAATTATCTGTTCTATGTATCGGCACCCTCAGGCGGAACTTTAAGAATTGTTGGAGTGGAGCAGGAAATCCCCTGGCGAGCCGGTTTTCGAGGCTGTGGCTTCTAGGCCTTAGGCCCATCCGTTACGTATGGACCTGGCGCGCCGACGGACTTGGTGGCATCGGGACCGGCCCCCGTGGGCGGGAGGCTGGCGCCCTCCAGTCAAATTCTCGAATCCGCACTGGCGATTTTGGCGCGGAATCGGCTCATGGACGGCTGGTTCGGGGGTGGGGGGGTATGGACGATGCCGGCAGGCTGCCAGCCTGTAGGACCGGGGCAATTGAGGCGATTTTCAGGACGCGCCGCCTGGGGTTAATAGGCTCCCTGGCCATGGATGACCGCCGGTAAGGTCTGGGCCAGAATCTTGAAATCGAGCCATAAGGACCAGTGGTCGATATAGTCCATATCCATTTGCATCCACTTCTCAAAAGGCAGGGTCTGGGAGCCCCGGCCGTAAATCTGCCAGAGACAGGTGATGCCGGGTTTGACGCTGAACCGGCGCCGATGCCAGTCTTGACTGAACCCGGCATAATCCCGCAGCGGCAGCGGCCGGGGTCCCACCAGGCTCATGTCTCCCCTGAGCACGTTGAACAATTGGGGGAGTTCATCGATGCTGGTCTTCCTCAGGAACCGGCCCAGAAGGGTGACCCGGGGGTCGTTTTTGATCTTGAACACCGGGCCGCTGACCTCATTAAACCTTTCCAGGGCCGTTATACCCTGTTCCGCGCCCGGCACCATGGTCCTGAATTTAATGACCCTGATCTTGCGCTTCCTGAGCCCGATGCGGTCCTGGACAAAGAAGACCGGCCCGCCGGGTGACGTGAGCTTGATCAGGACCGCCACCAGCAGGATGAGAGGAGACAGCAAGATGATCAGCAGCAGCGCGGCCAGGAAATCAAAGGCCCGTTTAGCCAGAATCGGCCAGCCTCCCATGGCCCCGGTGTAGACCGAGAGGACTACATAATCCTGGACCTCTTCCAATTCGGCCCGGGCCAGGTTCATGTTGAACAACAGATAGAAACTGTCGGACAGAAACCGCACCAGGATCCCTTGCTGGACGCACAGCCCGACGATGTAAGCAGCTTCGTGATAGAAAGAATTGAGGGGCAGATCGATAATAACCTCATCCACCTCATGGGTCCGCAAGAAGCTGGGGAAATTCTTGAAATCAGCCAGCAGCGGGTAACCGGATTCTTGGAAGTCCGGGTTGCCCTGCCACTCCTGGTCCACAAACCCCATAACCCGATAACCCAACTCGGGACTCTGCTCAAGATTGTGGGCGAATTCCACCGCCCGTCTATTGGTACCTATAATGACCGCATTTTGAAGATTGATGCCTCTTGCCCAGGATTTCCTGATGATAAACTTGATAACTAGGCGCGTGGAGATTGCCAGGATAGTGGTCATTAACCAAAATACCATCAAAAATGACAATGTTACCAATTTTATATTAAATATCACCTTGAAAATTAATAATATTATGGTACCAAGAGAGGTTAACTGAATTATATTTCTTATTTCTTTTTTCTTTTTACTCAGTCTTCTGACATAGTGTGCTCCTGAAAGGGCTAGTATGATATACCAAGCAAGAGTAAACCCTACAAAAATAATGAAATTAAGTATGCTAATGCGTATTGAGAGGAATTCAGTCAATGGTATCCCATCAACTTCCGATACCACCACTGACACTGCTAAAAGAAAAGAGAATGCCATCGCCAGCAAGTCAACAATTACAAGATATTTATGCAACAACTTATAATGGTTGACTCTCATAATCGATATTACCTTGTAAATTTATTAGAGCTGAATCAGAAAAGATGATCGGGGGCGGGACCACCAGATTGCTCCCCGGTCCCGGTTCCCCGGATCATACCCCTCGCCCCGGCGCCATCTTTTCGGGGGGAAGTTCCCCGGATCGCCCCGCCTCCGGCGCACCATTGGCACCGGCGGCCTGGGCCGGCCCCAGGCCCTGCACCCTTGATTCGGCCTGCACCGGGGGGTTCGGCAAGCCATGGTTCTCTTCATCCCAAGCTGCCCGGCCTTGGTCGAGACACTGGACCTGACGCCCGGCGGGGGCTTTCCTTTATTCTCGGAATGGCGGCGATATTCCTTGAATTTTCCCCGGTCAGCCCGGAACCCGCCTGACCGCATGGTCCCCAGGCGGGATTGACGGGAACGGACCCCGGTAACATGGCGGCGACCAACCGGTTGAGGCAGGAGGTATCGGGCACTTCGCGGGGCTGGAACCTGAAGCTCGGGGAGGATACGGCCTCGGGGGGGCCTACCGCACTTCGGAGGATTGATCTTGAGGCGGGGCTGGCGCCAATCCGTTCAGGGGCCATAGTCTCTGGCGCCTTTACGGCTGGCGGCCGGAAATCTTCGGGGGGTGGGGGACCCGGGAATGAAGTCGATCTCGAGCGCGCCGCCGCCCGTTGGCAACTCCCGGCTCTCTGAGTCCCGGGGAAGAGGGCTTCTGGTGAGGCCCTCCAGAACGCGGCCTGAGGCCAAACCGCGTGGCCTCAGGAAGGTCTCGACTGCAGGGGAGTATTACCGGTTATTTCTCATCTTTTTCCTGGTCATACATGAGAGACACCGTTTGGGCCACCCTCTTGGCCCAGGTTGGATCATCTTTATTCAATTCAACTTCATCATAAAAATCACTAAAGTCATGATCTACTAATTTGTAGGGATTAGTCAGACTATCTGAATCAAAAAATGTATGTCTCAATTCATGTCTCATTACTCTTTTGATATCAGTATCATCACAATGTGCAATCAATTTGTTATCCAATAGCATAATATAATCATACCCATTTTCCGGCGCTTCATCCTTTGATAAAAACTTTACCAGATCATTGGGTCTTACTATCTTGCCCAGGGCTATATTGCCTTTACTTACCATTTTCTTTTTATTAATCAGAAAAAGAATTTTCGCATTCGCCAAATGCGGGAAATACTGCGCTCTGAGTTTTTCATACATTTCCAGAATGTGGTCAGGGACATGCTCATATTTCATGCTGATTCTCCTTTTCTCTCCATTAATCAAAGGAAAAGGCTGCGTCCGGCAGCCTCGAAGTGCTTGATATGAGTGGTGGCGGGGCCCAGGATCAATCTGGGGACACGCGGATTTTCACTACCACGGTCCAAGGCGTGAAGCCTTGGAACCCGCATGGTTGCCACTTAAAATTTGCGCTGCGTAGCAGGATTTGCTCCCGTGTCACGCACAACCTACCCGCCATTTTAACAGGTTCGATAATTTTTCGGCAAGTATATTTTTTTAACCGGGGGACGACGCTGGTAATCTGATCACCCATCCCTCAACTTCGTTCCGGTTCGCGCCCTTCACCTTCCAGGGCCTGCCCGGCTTATAGCCAGCCCGCCGGTTCCTCGGCCTCTTGCCTCAGATGTGCCGGCACCACGACCCAGGCCCAGGGCACAATAGGCCCAGGCCGGCGATGAGAGAGCATAAAACCAAACCCCGCAAAGTGAGGCCCAGCCTCACGGAACGCGATTATCTCTCCATGGTTACATCTTGACAATATAGGGTTTATGTGTTATGTTATATATAAATTTAGTATAGAGTAATCAAGGGTTTTCCCATAAGGACGAGGCCCGATGAAATCTATCCTTCCACCCATATTTTTATGGGATGAAATGAAAACTTCTCCAGTGCCCCTAGAAACCCAGAGCGACGACCACCTCGTCACTCCCTTTTCCGAGGCTCTGGTGTCCACCCTCTTATCAAACCAAGTAGCCCTGTTCATTTTTCTGTTGTTTCTCGCTTTGGATTAATGATACCCCCATACCTATGGTCACTTTCTTTCTGGGCCCGGGGTCTGGGCGGGGGCGGTCAGGCACCTGGTTGTTCCGGAAACCGCAAGAGCCCACCGGGAAAGCTTTAAGAACCTCCACAGCGTCCGGGGCATGATCATCCGGGTAGCGGATCAATTATGACTCGGAGCATCAAATAGTTCCCATTTGTGCGAAATTAATGTAAACTATTATACAGAGAAAAGGTTGATGCACGTTCACTTTCGGCGCAAGCCCAAGGCGTGAAGATAGCAGGTATTAGCGCTCATCCAGGTGATGAGCATTCCTGATAAATTGGTTGGACAGAGCCATCAGCCATGGACAATGAGGACGCTTAGAGCCAATCGAGTCGGACCCTTTCCCTCCAGAAGAACCTCTCCTCGGTCGCATCTAAGGCTTTCCCTGAGATAAATTCAGGTAAACCGAAGACAGCTTTCCTGACCATCCCTGATTTCTTTCTTATCTCCCCTGAGTCATATTCCCTTCAACAATTATTTTAACTCAATTTATTCTGGGCCAAATTCATTGCAAATCCTTGCAAAAATAACCTTGCAAGTCGGAATGAAGGGTGCTGGAAGGAACCAATGGTCGTCAGCCGCCAGAGAGTCCCCAAGGCTCGTTTTTTCCATCGAAAAGGAGGCTTCCTGGATAGTTAACGTTTGAGAAGCAAGGTTTGTTAGTTAACGACGTCAGGCAAGCGGCGTCGGAAGGCTCATAATTTTGATTTAGAGAGGACTATTATAGTGCAACGGACGAGCCGCCCCAGATTGCTGGTACACCTGAGAATGGTGGCCGTGCTCTTTGCCTTGACCGGGGCGGTGGCGTTGCTGCTCGAGCAGGCCTTCGAAAAGATGCTGAGCACTCTTCTGGGCTCCAGCACGCCGGCTGCGGCCACGGTATTGGGGGTCTACTTTGCCGGGCTCAGTTTGGGAGGGCTGGCTTATGGCCACCTTATCCGTTACCGTGCCAGCCGACCATTAATGATCTACGCCGTTTTGGAAGGTGGCGTAGGTCTTTGTGCCCTCTTGATGTATCTATTCTTCGATGACCTGATTCCCGTCTTTGTCCCCTTGTTGGCCCTTGGTCTCGATCACTTTTGGCTGTTGCAATTCCTCAGAATCCTCGTGGCGATTTGCTGGATATTGCCACTTACCTTTCTTATGGGGGCATCGTTCCCGGCCATCGTGGATTCCCTGGAGGCTATGCGGGTGCCGCAACGGGGCCGGGCTATGTCCAGGTTCTACATGATTAATCTGCTGGGTGGTCTCCTCGGGGTCTTCATCGGCTTATATTTCCTCTTTCCCAGGTTGGGGGTGGATGGCGCTTTGTTGGCGGCTTGTGGCACTAACTCGGTGGTCTGCCTCACGGCGGTTTGGCTCGGCCGGGGGATGAAGATACCGCCAAAAGCCTGGGATGCCGGGCAGAAGCTTGTTCCACCGCGGAGGCCGGCCCTTCCGGGGAATGCCAGGATTCTCCTGGTCGTGGCCTTCGTTTCGGGTTTTCTCTTCTTTTCCTTAGAGGTTCTGTGGACCCACCTGATTTCGGCGGTTATGGGCAACAGCATCTATGCCTTTGGCACCATGCTGGCGATAGTTTTGCTGGGCCTTGGAATCGGGGCTGCCGCGGTTACCAGGTTTTATCCCCCCCAGAAGGCTTTCACGCTGGCGGACCTGAGCAGTCTGGCAGTGGCTTCTGCCGTGGTGCTGATGTTATTTTTCAGCTTCTGGCCCAGGGTGCCCCTTTTCTTCCTGACCATAGGCAGTTCTGCGCATACCTTCTTTCAGGGAGAGTGTGTCAGGTGGGCCCTGGCTCTGCTCATGTTGCTGCCCTCGGCCATATTTCTGGGGATGATCTACCCGGCGCTTTTCAGGCTGGATATCTTCCCTGCCGAAGAGCGCGGCACGGTGGCAGGCCGGCTGGGAGCCATAAACGCGGTGGGATGCATCCTGGGTGCGCTGATTTGTGGCTTTCTGCTCATCCCCTACCTGGGGTCCGAGGGCACCATGCGCCTGCTCATCGTGCTCTCGGCGCTGGGTGCGCTGGCGATTTGCCTGGCTTACCTGCATGGTGGTGTGCGCCTTTTGAGGATAATAATCTCTTTGGCGGTCCTTATGGCGGTAGTCTGGCAGGGCCCCTGGAACCGTTTGATGCTGACCTCGGGTATACACGTCTATTTTACCCCTCGTTTTGTCTCAAAACAATCCAACCTTCTCTTTTTCCAGGAGGACACGAGTGGAGGCATGACCACGGTGGTGGAAAATCAAGGGAGCGAAACAATTCGAACTCTCCTGACCAATGGCAAGTTCCAGGGAAATGATTCCCTGGAAATGGCGGCCCAGACAGGTTTCGCCCTGGCACCCATGATGTTTGTCTCGGCCTTTGATGACGCTCTGGTGATCGGACTGGGCACCGGTCATTCAGCCCATATCGTCGAGGAAATGGGCTTCCGCTCCATCGACATCGCCGAAATTGCCCCCGGCATAGTCCAGGCGGCTAGACAATTCTTTGGCCATATTAATGGAGGGGTTGTCGACCGTCCCAATGTCCATCTTATTCTTGAAGACGGCCGCAACGCCTTGCTGCTGAGGGAAAAGCAGTACAACCTGATAACCATAGAAATAACCAGCGTCTGGTTTGCCGGCGCCGCTAATTTGTATAGTTCTGAATTTTATGCCCTGGCGAAGCGGCGGCTCAAGCCCGGCGGCGTTTTCCAACAATGGGTCCAACTCCATCATATCGGCACCGAAGACCTCTTGAATGAGATATCCACCCTGAGGCATGTGTTTCCCTTTGTCAGCCTCTGGATTTTGGGCGGGCAGGGAATCCTGGTGGCTTCCGACCATGAGCAGATCATTCACCCCGCCTTCCTGACCCGATTGCAGGCTCATAAAAGCATCTTAGGTGGAGAGGCAGACGCCTTGGCGAACCGTTTCCAGACCCTGCTGGCCTCCCGCCTTCTGGCTCCGGCCGATGTCACCTTGATTGCCGAATCCCACCCGGAGCTGAACACTGACCGGAATCGGGCCCTCGAATACGCCAGTCCCAGATACAACCTTAGCAAAGTGGACCATTTCAGGATTAATGTGCGCGCCTTGGCCCGGTGGGCCAGTTTTGCGCGGCCACCGTTGGCCTCAGATGGGACCGGAGCTCTCTGGAAAGCCGGCCGTCAGGTTAGCAGGATCGATTACCTGCAATCCCTGGGGCTGCAAAGTTCTCAAAAGCAATAGTGGTAGCTGTCCCGCTACAGTTCCTTTTCAATCGCGTGGAACACGAACCGGTTTTCCATGACCAATAAATCGCAGTTCGCCCTACTGTTTGATTACAATGGTGTTATCGTCAACGATGAGCCCATACACCATGAGGCATTTGCCATGGTGCTGAGGACTATCGGTATCGATCTCACTCAGGAATTATACGATCGGCATTTTCTCGGGCGTACTGATTTAGATGGACTTGCATCATTATTAAGGTGGGCCTTCCCCGGCGAATTGATGCCGTTGTCGATGGAAGAGCTGATAGCCGGGAAACGGCAAACATACTTATCCCTGGTTGAATCAAAAGACCTCCTTTATCCAAGGGTCAGAGAAGTAATTCGGGAGCTATCGAAGTTCTTTAGACTGGCCATTGTAACGGGCTCAAGCAAGGCAGAATTAACCGCGGTCCTTACGGACAACGATGTTCTCGAAAAGTTTGCTTGCGTTGTTACAGCTGAGGACTTTGCCCTGGGCAAGCCCGATCCGGAAGGATACTTGGTAGCCCTGCGAAAGTTATCAACCTCTCCCACAGAGGCGGTAGCAGTGGAAGATTCACCCGCTGGGGTTCAAGCCGCCCGCGCCGCCGGCCTGCGGTGCATCGCCGTGCTGCACACCAGCCCAAGAGCCGGGTTGGTTCTTGCTGATGCCTTGGTGGAGAACATCGCAGCGCTTGATAAAGATTTGGTTTCCTCAGTCCTTGGCCGCTCCGAAAATGTCCCTTGACAAACCCTTCTGTGCCAATCCCTTTAATGAAAACTTGTCGTTTGGACTACTGCACATTAACTTTATGGGAATCACGGGGATCATGGAGGCAGCGGGCCGCGTTTTCCGCAATGCGGTAGCGCTGGTCCAACTCCCGGAGCACCAGGCCGCCTGCATCAGAGATGATCGGGCCCCCGGCAAAATCGGCAATAACTTCCTTGGAAAAAAGACTTTCAAACCGGGGCTGGTTATGGCAGACTGTTTCCATAGGGTATCCTTGCCGAGGAGTTGTTTGTTGAGCGACAACAGCATCTTAGCAGATACCCGCTGCTTTTTTAAGCACCTTTCGTAAATTATTTGGGATATTTCATTATGCGGATCATGCCTAGCCGTCATTAGTTGGAATTTTTGAGAAGATTCACTTTTGGCAAGCTGTACGTTCGCCGAGGGATTGATAGCCCGAACTCTGGGAAAATTGACTTATCGCCCAATTTTTGCTATATGCCACAACCGAGAAAAATTGGCCTCGAGAAGAAGACTGTCTAAGAGATTTTACTTGGCCAAAGAGGCTCCAAAACCTTGTTGGACGGGTTTGGCAGGGTTGCGCAAAATTTTGCATTATCAATTATTTATATGGTAATCGGCAATGAAGCCGGGAGCAACATTAAATATGATCAAAAATAAATTAGTTAACTTAGGAATAATATTTGGCAGCGTACTAATTGTTATCTTATTATTGGAAGTAGCTTTGAGATTTACTCATTACAGTCTTCTTATGTCACGCTATGAGGAATTTCGTTATTATTATAAATCAGATTTAAAGAAGGGGTATGATATAAAGCCTAATGTTGCTAAGTTCCAATCCAATGTTGAGAACAAAATCTATTTCCCTGTCTGGTCTAATGAATTAGGTTGTTTCGATGATCCTTATAGAGGGGAGAAGGACTATATTCTTTTGGTGGGTGACAGTTTTGTTCATGGGCATGCCCCCTTTGCGGATAAATGGGGGTCTCAATTGGAGAAATTATTGGGATATCGGGTTTTAAAATGCGGCGTCGACGGCTATGGCACCAAACAAGAGTATTTGAAAGCTCAAGAGATTATTGGAATTATCAAGACCGCCCCCCGTCTCATCATTCTGGGGTATTGCCTGAATGATTTGGAGGACGATTACCTGTTCCCCAACCAGACTGTCATTGATGGTTATGTGGTGCATCTGAAAGAATTGCAGAATATTAAAACAGGAGAGGTGGGCTTAAGGGAGAATTTGGAAAAAGATTCCTCTTTATTTTCGTCCAGATCATTTACCAAAATCAAAAATATTATAAAACGTAATTCAATTATTGGAAGAATATTTGCAGATTTTGTTAAAGCTCACATTATGAGTGCGCCAAAAAGTAATATAAATAATAAATTATTTCTTTCATTTTATGAATTCCCCTGGATCGAAAATGCCTGGAAAAATCATTTTGAGAATGTCGATCTTTTTAAATCACTGGCGGTGAAGAATAATGCAAAACTCTTAATTGTTATAATCCCTACAAGGGAGCAAGTTTACCAGTTCCTTTTTGATTGGCAAGGTGCAAGATTAAACCCGGAAACACCTAATAAGAAGATAATTAATTTTCTTAAAAATGCGGGGATTAGCTATATAAATCTTCTGCCGCTTTTAAAAGAATTTGCGAATCAGTCGCCCCGCAATCTTCTTTCGCCATCTGACGATTTGTACTGGCAATACGATGGTCATTGGAGTATTAACGGTGAACATCTGGCGGGTCTACTGGTGGCCAAAGATATTTTGAAGGATAAGATTATTCCCATAACCCACAGGGATGAAAAACTGAGACTGATCAATCAGCAACTGGCGGAATTCCGGGCGGCCCAGGCGGCTCGGTAAATGAAAACTCCTTTTGGCATGCCTTCCCTATCCCACGGGATTACCTTGGTTGTGATTGGATCTGGCTATTCTCTTAAAAACCCTACGCACAATGATCTTTGGGAAGGTGAGGTAAGGCGTAAAGCTGAAGCAGGCTTATCCCAAGGCCCCGATCCTCTTTCGGGCCGATGCCGGTTTTGCCGTGCCCGCCCTCTACAGCTATCTGGAAGGCCAGCCCGAGACCCGCCAGGTTATCGGTTTCATCACCAACAGCCGGCTCTTGGCAGAGACCGCGCCGCTTATAGCAAAGGCGCAACGCCACTACCAGGAGACGGGGGAGAAACAGCGGCCCTTCACCGCCTTCAGCTACCAGACGGAATCCCGGGACCAGCCCCGCCGGATCATCGCCAAGGTGGAGTATACCCGCCTGGGCGCCAATCAGCGCTTCGTGGTCACCAACCTGAGCCGCAACCCCCAGGTTGTCTATGACGACATCTACGTGCTCCCGGGCGACGTGGAAAACCGCATCAAGGAACTGAAACTGGAACTCAAGGCCGATCGCCTGAGTTGCCATCGCTTCCTGGCCAATCAGTTCCGGCTGCTGCTCCACACCGCCGCCTATTGCCTGTTTTGGCGGCTGCGCCATCACCTCCAGGGGACGGAACTGGCTACGGCTCAGGTCAATACCTTGCGGCTCAAGCTCTTGAAGATCGGGGCCCGCATCCGGGAGACCAGCCGCCGCGTCTGGGTGCACCTGGCCTCGGGTTATCCTTACCGTCACCTGCTGGCCGGGCTGTTGCAAAACCTCCGGGCCAGCCCTGGTTAATCCCCCCTTCCCCCAATCGTTGTGCTTAACCCTGTGCGATAACTGCGTCCAAAATCGGCTTCGAGGCCGTCTCCGGGAGCATTCTTATCGGAAAATGACCCTTTGAGGCTCTTTCCCCCTTCTCTCAGCCTCCTTTTCTCTGTTTCCGCCTAAAAAATTCCCCTGTGAAGCGACCCTTCAGCTCCTTTATAAATTAAGAGGGATAGGTTTCAGATAAGTTAATAGAACCTTGGAGTAACGAGCCGATCAAACTTGAGGGTACAGAGGCCAAGAGAGTACTTGAGGTTATAGCAGCTTGAGCAATTCGGGAAAGTCGCTGGGTAGAATCAATCACCACGATAAAGCGCTCACCAAAAATTTAGAAATTTTCCATCGTGCCATCGATAAACGAAAAATCGCCCGAACGCCTTCTGAGAACCCGGTCTGACACGCACCCTATACGCAACCAAATAAAAAAGGCTCCTTGATAAGGAACCTCTAAGTCCTTGAAATCAGTGGTGGCGGGGCCCAGAATCGAACTGGGGACACGCGGATTTTCAGTCCGCTAAACCGGAGATGGCAGACACGGGAAATCACTGGCTTTTTTAGTTTCATCAATTAGTTAGGGTCACGACTTAATTTACCTGATCCTACCCCAAACACCCCCATTTTCCCTCCTTCCGGGCAGGAAAGTGCTCCCACAGTGCTCCAAATTCCGGCCAGTAGAGTCAGGTAGAATGCGGTAAATGGGGTTCCTGGGGGGGCAAACTGCGCTCGTAGAACTCATTCCTGAAGCTTTGTTTAAACCTGGGGCTGTGGCGTATAGTCCTCATGGATCCCCCACTTTATCCTCAATCTCCTCCCAGGTTTTGAGTGCTACCTGAATTCGGGAGAGGCAGTTTGCATTCGGCTACCAAGGGAACCAATTTTTGGTGTGGGTACCTGGTCAACGTCGAGAGCTTCTTCCCAAATCCACTAATTCCCCTCCATCAACCACCCGTGTTGTCCGATCCCCATAACCCTTCCAATCCCACATATGCAGGTTCCATGCAGGTTTCAAGGCTGTGCCAGCGTTCACTGAAGCTTCCTGTGGCCTGGCATAAGAATGAATACTATACATTCAATCCCTAGCAGTTGTCCCGGGTGCATGAAGCTGACTGCTCCAGTTTCCCCACATAAACCTGCCTCAAATGACTCCAAAACGCTATCGAGAGACATACCCTGTGGGTACCCCAGGGGTAGGTGCTGATCGTTAAAATTTGGGGCTTTAGACGGTACTTTACGAAGAGAATTTCACCCCTGGCGGCGCCGGCAGAGCTATATAGTTTTTCCGCTACCATGAAGGGTGCCTAATTTAAGTGTGGATCCAAGACCATATGACCGGTTTCTATAAGGCGATCATATACATAACTCACTGGGATTGCCGAGAAGTTAATCTATTGGTCAGTGAATCGCTATCGGTTATGTCTTTCCAGTAAATTTCCGAGAGCGTGGGAAGTTAAGATTCCCCGGCGCTAATCAACTTTTCAATTGGCGTAGCTCCTATATTTTGGCCACCCTTCCGATCCCCCAGTGTCCTTACACGAGCTTTCTTGACATTACCCTTGATTGGTCTATGATTCAGGCAATCCTTGCTCAGCCCGAAGGCCGTGGGGGTTTACACAGAAAAGAAGGCGGCAGTCAGTCGGGTTGCAATCGAGACCTTTAGCCGAGACCCATAGCCCTACAGAAGAAGAATATCTTGGTTGAAAATCATGCCGGAACGTCAGAACAATTCCCATAGATAAATAACTGCTCCCCAGGGGCCGCCATGAAGTGCCCGCACTGTCATAGAGATCTGGAAATGGCCAAGGATGACAGTGGCGGTTTTTGCCTGGCCTGCAGCCAATTCTTCCCCAGCGCCGCTCTTCCCCCAGCACCCGATGAAATTATCCCCCGGGGGGCTCCATTATTGGCCCTTATCCCCCGGCTCCCCTCCACCCTGGCCCTGATGTTGTCCGAATATGTCCACGAACAACACGACTACCTGGCCCTGCACCGCATCTGCGGCGCCCTGGAGATCACCGCCCGGTTTCTCATGGTGATCCTGTTGGCCGAGGTCTGGGAGCGGCGCCCCGGGCCCGAGGATGATTTCCCGGAGAGGTTGCTGAAGAACCTGGTGCAGTATTTCAAGCGCCCCACCCTGGGGCACTGGCGGGTCTTATTGGCCGAGGCCGTCCAGGCCCTCCCTGACGTCGAGGGCGGCAAAGACTGCCTGGTGCCTGAGCTCCCGGCTTACGTCCAGAGGTTTGTGGATGAACTCGGGGCAGCCGGGCAGGATTCCCTGGACAGGCTGCTGCCCATGCGCAACGAGCTGGTTCATAGCGGCAGACTCTCGGATGATCGGGTTACGGCCCTCCTGAAGGCCCACGCCTCCTTCTTTGAGTCGCTCATGCTCGGTCTGGCCTTCCTTGCCTCAGACCAGGGGGTCCAGCTGGTGGCCTCTCCGGCTGACGGCCCGGGACGTCTGCTCTGCGGCTGGCCCCCCACCGGAGTGGAGTTCAACCGCGCCCGGCTGCCGGAAGGTTTCCAGAAGGCCGGCTCGGATCGCCTGCTCCTGGTCACCCCCAAGGGAGTTGTGGACTTCTGCCCCCTGCACGCCTATGGCCAGGTCTTCCAGGTGGTCAAGGACCAGTTGGTGGGCCGGGGGGAGGAAGGGCTGCACCTCTATGTCCGGGCCAACGAGACCATGGGCGCCGAGTACACCGCCCTGGGCACCCGGGCCTCCCACTCCCGGGGCGACCCCGTTTGGGAGGAGCGTTTTGCGGCCATCTTCCGGCTGGAGGCCTGGCGCCGCCGTTTTCGGCGGGAAGAGGCCCTGGGCCGCTACACCTTCGACACCCGGGTAGACGACCTCCTGGAGCTCTTCCTCGGCCGGGAGGAGCAGGTGGCCGCCGCCCTGACCCTCATTGACCAGCAGGAGCGCGGCATTCTCTGGCTGGCCGGCAAGCCGGGCATGGGGAAATCAGCCTTCATGGCCCGGCTGGTGCGGGAGTGCGCCCTCCGGCCGGATGTGGTCTCTATCCCCTACTTTTTCCAGGCCTCCGACGGTGATCTTTGCCGCACCACCTCTTTTGCCGAGGCCGCCATCCTGCGGCTGGGCCAGGCGGCCGGGCGCACCGTCCGGGTAGAGGCCGAGCCCGTCAGGAGGCTGCAGCAGTTCAAGGATCTCCTGAAAGAACTCGCCTCAGGGAAATTCCCCCAAATTGTCATCCTGGTGGACGGCCTGGACGAGATCGCCGGGGTGGAGGCGGACTTTCTCGACCTCGTCTTCGCCTGCCGCTTCCCCGGCGTCCTCTGGGTCTGCGCCGGACGGGACGAAGAGCGCCTGCTGGAGCGCTTCAGCCGGGAGCACTGCCACTGGCTCTTCGAGGCCGACAGCGAGTTCCCGGCATTCCGGGTGCCACCGACGGAAGCAGGGCTCCTGCCGCCCCTTAAGGCCGATGATGTGCGGGGTTTCCTCATTGAAGAGCTGGGCCACCGGGTGCCTGAGTTTTTCCGGCGGGACCAGCAGGTCGACGGCATGTGGTCCAACCCCTACGTGGAAGAGGTCATCAATCGGAGCGCTGGCCTCCCTCTTTACCTCAAGCTGTTGGTGAACGACCTGAAGGCCGGCCGCCTGAATTTCGCCCCCGGCAGTGAAGACCAGCTCCCCCAGGGGCTGGAGCACTACTATGACCGCCTGGTGGAGGAGATGGGGGATGACCTGTCGGCCACGGTGCCGGCCATCACCGCCCTGCTGGCCCTGGCCCGGGAACCCTTGCCCCTGGAAACCTTGTCCGTGCTCCTGGCCGACCACGAACTGGTGGGGCAGCCGGACGGGCTGGAGTTGCTCTCAGACGCCTTGCGCCACAGCGCCATTATGCTGCGCCGGGCCCCCACCGCCACGGGGGTCCTGGGTTATACCCTCTACCACACCTCCCTCCGGCAGCATCTCCTGGCCAGCCCCATATCCGCCGCAGCCGGGTCAAGGCCAATGAACGTCTCTGCAATCTGGCTAAGAATTGGCGCCAATTGCCCCAGGGCTCGCCGCCCCTGGACTATGCCCTCCGTTTCGGCCCGGCCCACCTGATCGAGGCGGAGCGCTGGGACGACCTGGAGGGGCTCCTCACTGATCTCAGGTTCATCGAGGCCAAGTGCGGCGCGGGTATGACCTATGATTTGGTGGCTGACTACAACCTGGCTCTGCAATCCCTCCCCGAGGCCCAGCCGGAAATCCGGAAAGAGCGGGAGCACCGGGCCCGGGTCAGGAAGTACGTGGACGACATGATCGCCTACGCCCGGGCCTGGAACGAAGCCCGGGACCAGCATGCCCAGGACCCAGTGAAATACCCAATGCCGACGGCTGAAGACATTCCTCTCCCGGAGATCATCCCCTCGGTGGAGCCCTGGAGCGAAGAGAAGATCAAGGCCGAAACCGAGCGCATCATCAAGAACCCTACCCGCCTGGACCGGATGCGGGCCTTTGCTCAATTTGTCAATTCAGGAAGCCACGCCCTCATAAAGTTCGCCTCTCATCCCGGTTTTTGCCTGCAGCAGGCCTGTAATTCCGCTCAAGACGGACCGGTATCCCAGGCCGCCGAAGCCTTGGTCCGGGAAGAACCTGACCAGCCACTCCTCCTGCAGCATCCCGCCCAGCGGCCCCCCTACCAGCCCCAGCCCGCCCTGCTTCAAACCCTGGAAGGTCACACCCATTTTGTTAATACCGTTGCTCTGACCCCGGACGGCCGCCGGGCCCTGTCCGGGAGCTGGGATTGGAACCCTGCGGCTGTGGGACCTGGAGACCGGCGCCTGCCTGAAGACCCTGAAGGGGCACACTGATTGTGTTCATAGCGTCGCCGTTACCCCGGACGGCCGCCGGGCCCTGTCCGGGAGCAGGGATAAAACCCTGCGGCTGTGGGACCTGGACACCGGCGCCTGCCTGAAGACCCTGAAGGGGCACACCGATGGGGTTTTTAGCGTTGCCCTGACCCCGGACGGCCGCCGGGCCCTGTCCGGGAGCTGGGATGACACCCTGCGGCTGTGGGACCTGGACACGGGCGTCTGTCTCCAGACCCTGGAGGGGCACACCGATAGGGTTATGAGCGTCGCCCTGACCCCGGACGGCCGCCGGGCCCTGTCCGGGAGCGATGATCACACCCTGCGGCTGTGGGACCTGGAGACCGGCGCCTGCCTGAAGACCCTGGAGGGGCACACCGATGGTTAAAAGCGTCGCCCTGACCCCGGACGGCCGCCGGGCCCTGTCCGGGAGCGGGATAACACCCTGCGGCTGTGGGACCTGGACACGGGCGCCTGCCTGAAGACCCTGGAGGGGCACACCGGTGAGGTTTATAGCGTTGCCCTGACCCCGGACGGCCGCCGGGCCCTGTCCGGGAGCAATGATAAAACCCTGCGGCTGTGGGACCTGGAAACGGGCGCCTGCCTGAAGACCCTGGAGGGGCACACCGAGTGGGGTTTTTAGCGTCGCCCTGACCCCGGACGGCCGCCGGGCCCTGTCCGGGAGCTGTGATAAAACCCTGCGGCTGTGGGACCTGGACACCGGCGCCTGCCTGAAGACCCTGGAGGGGCACACCGAGTCGTTAAAAGCGTCGCCCTGACCCCGGACGGCCGCCGGGCCCTGTCCGGGAGCTGATGATAAGACCCTGCGGCTGTGGGACCTGGACACGGGCGCCTGCCTGAAGACCCTGGAGGGGCACACCGGTGAGGTTTTTAGCGTCGCCCTGACCCCGGACGGCCGCCGGGCCCTGTCCGGGAGCTGGGATGACACCCTGCGGCTGTGGGACCTGGACACCGGCGCCTGCCTGCAGACCCTGGAGGGGCACACCAGAGGGTTAATAGCGTGGCCCTGACCCCGGACGGCCGCCGGGCCCTGTCCGGGAGCTGGGATAAAACCCTGCGGCTGTGGGACCTGGACACCGGCGCCTGCCTCCAGACCCTGGAGGGGCACACCGATAGGGTTTATAGCGTCGCCCTGACCCCGGACGGCCGCCGGGCCCTGTCCGGGAGCTAGGATAAAACCCTGCGGCTGTGGGACCTGGACACCGGCGCCTGCCTGAAGACCCTGGAGGGGCACGCCATTATGGTTCAGAGCGTCGCCCTGACCCCGGACGGCCGCCGGGCCCTGTCCGGGAGCTGGGATGAAACCCTGCGGCTGTGGGACCTGGACACCGGCGCCTGCCTGCAGACCCTGGAGGGACATACCGAACCGGTTAGTTGCGTGGCCCTGACCCCGGACGGCCGCCGGGCCCTGTCCGGAAGCTGGGATAACACCCTGCTGCTGTGGGACCTGGACACCGGCGACTGCCTGGCTGTCTATCAATCCAGGGAGATAGGTTAACTCTCTCTCGGCAATCAAGGCGGATGGACAAGTTGTTTTTGGCACAGAATCAGGCGAGGTCATCTTACTGCGGCCCATAAACTTTCCTATGCAGCCACCTTTAGCCACCCCGGTGCGCCTCTGGCTCTGGGATCTTGTAGACCCACGTGCCGCGTGGCCGATGGGACCAGGAAATAACTCAAACATGCCTCTGGTGCGGGCAGAGCTTACCGGTCATGGAACCTATCTTAGAGCTAATCCGGGCCATCAACCGGGAGGCGGGGCTTGGCCCTGACGATTCTCCCTGCTTTTCTCTCCCCGGCGAGGCCTGGGATGAGCCCCGGCTCCTGTCCGAGTGCCCTTTGTGCCATAAGCCCCTCAGGTTCAACCCCTTTATCGTGGACAACCGGGAGCGCTCTTGACGAATTGTCATCTGATCTTTACTTTCTCTGCATTTTTGTGGACCGCTAAATCCCGCTGCTGCATCAACAGCCACGGGTATGGGCAACTTCCGGTTTCCACCCTATCGAACCAGGCTAACGCCTGGTCAAAGTTCCCGGCGCGCCGGTAAATTTCGCCGATGAGGTAGTGGTATTCGGGGACATCTTCTGCCTCGATTTCCTGCTTTTCCAAAGCCTGCTGGAAGTAATGGGCGGCCTTGAGGCGGCAGGCGACCGCCCGGGGGAAGTGCTCGAGGTCGTCGGCCACCCAGGCGGCCTTCAGATAAGCCGCCGCACTGGCTCGCTCCGGGCAACCCCGGAGCCGGAGAATCTCCGCCAATACTGCATAGCCGTGGGAGGGCGTGAAGTCTTTGGGCTTGAGGCGCTGACGGCGGCAATAGTCCAACAACAGGCTCCGAATCCTGGCCTTTTCCCGGCGGGAAAGTCGGGCGTGGTCATCCAGGCCCAGGGAATCCCGATCCGGGCAACCACATTTCGGGCAGGTGTGCACAAGCATCCCCAGAGGGTCGAAACCCAGGGCATAGGCCCGGAACTCGCTGTCCCAGCCGCCGAAGGTGTTGGTGCTCATGATGACGCAATCTTGGTATACCCTACCGCAGTTGGGACAGGTAAACCGGCTCGGCCAAATCGTGGTGCCCAGAACCGGCGGCGTCAAGGTCAGGCAAAACATGACAGCCGCCAGGAGCATCAGGTTGAGGCGTATCTTCATGGTGGCAGTCTCCCTGGCTGAAAATTTTCTCCGCACCGCGGGAAACTTTCCGGGTGCGGGTGGCAATCACCGGGCCAGGCCTGGAGCCCCTGGCTCGAACTAGCCCCGGGTCAGGGCGCGCATCAACCCGAAGCTCAGGAAAAAGAGCAGGCCCCCCAGCCAGAGGACCTGGCCTTCGGTAATCTTGGGCAGCCAGGCCAAAGCGAAGCAGATGGGCGCCAGGAGCATGAGGCCTACGGGGGCCAGGGCTGTGAGCAGATAATGATAGGGCACTGTGGAACTGGCGCTCAGGAAAGAGGGCAGGCTCCTCAGCCAGAGGACCTGGCCGGCGGTAATCTTCGGCAGCCAGGCCAAGGCGAAGGAGATGGGTATCAGGGGAAGGAGGCATAAGGGGGCCAGGATTGCCAGCAGAAAGTGATAGGACACCGTGGAACTATAGGGCGGGACCCGGCCGAGATACATGCCGCTGGAACTCAGGGCCCCGGGCCCCATGCAGTTGGTGAACAAGGGCGTGCCGTAACCCCAGAGGAGCAGGGGCGCACCGGCGATGAGCCATAGCCCCAGCCACCCCAGGACAGGGGCCATCACAAGACGCCCTCTTGTGCGCCCCTGGGCTAAGAAGCGCCGCTTCAGCCACCCCCAGCCGAAAAAGACATACGCCAGGAGGGCCAGGTAGAGGCAGGCCTCCAACGCCGCCTTGCCGGGGAGGGCGTCCAGGTCCCGGCGCATGATGGCGGCGATTCCCGGCTCAGGCCCGACGGTGGGGGCCAACCGGCCACAGGTGGCGGGCTGGTCAAGGTTTCTGGCCTTGACCAGCACCGCCCCATGCCAGAGCTGCACGTAGCCGTAGCGCCATGTGGGGGTGAGTTTGATGTCCACGGCTTCCCTGGCAAAGAAGTCCGGCTTGACGGCCGGGATGTGGAACTCCAGGCAAAGCGCCTGGAGCGCCATCACAGCGCCGGCCGCGAGGATAAAATACGTTACGCGGCGCCTCCCTGATATCGGGCTAGTCGGCCCTGGGTTCAGCATCGCGGTCCTCCTTGGTCTTGGAAGCCCCGATCAGGGCTGCCACCACCTCCTGAGCTTCCAGCTCCAGAATCTGCCTGGCGTCTCTGACCTCAGGATGTTCCACCAGATGCTTCGCCACCAGAGGCAGCCGGGAAAAATTCCCAAAGACCAACTTTTGCAGGGTGACGGGCTGCCGGCGAAAGCCCCAATTAACCTTAGAGCTCAGTAAGCGGTTGAACGCCTGGGACAATTTGCTATAGAGTTCAAGGGCTTGCTGGGTAAACCCGGTCAGGGCGCCCCCCTCCAGGGTGAGGAGGAGCTTCAGGAACCCGTGAATGGCCGGCTGAGGATAGACCTCTTCAAAGAACCGGAACATTTGGGGGGTGGTCGCACTCCTGATTTCGCAGAGTTCCCCGCTCAGGCAGAGGTAGAGGACCTCAATGGCCTGGAGGAAGAGGGGCAGTTCAAAGTGCTGGGCGACCATGACCCCCAGGCGCTGGTCTTCGTGCCAGGCGGCCTGGAAGACATGGTTCCCCACATCGCTCAGCAGTTCATCGACGCCAGGGGTTTTCTCTTTGCCCAGGATCTTCTCGGCTTTACCGCGGAAGGGCGACAGGCGCAGATGATAGAGTTCGTGCCCGCGGCGCATGAGCTTCACGAAGCGGTCATCCGGCAAGGGATACCCGGGGCTGATGTAGAGATCTTCCAGCAGCAGGTCATAGTGGGAGCGGTAGCGGTGCTCCACCCGGCAGAGAAAATAAACCGGCAGACGGGTGTCGAGCTGCCGCACCCCTAAATGGAGATTGTAATCTCCTACATCCCGCAACATCTCCCGCAGGCCGGTCTGATTGATGAGACTGACCTGGTGGTCCTTGAAGCGTCCCTTAAAGGAGATTTCCTGGCGCAAGAGTTCCGTCAGTCGCCGTAAATCTCGAATTTCTCCCCCTTCCCTCTCCAGCTCCACCCGGTGAGCATCGTAGCTCCGGAGATGAGCATACAGAGGTTCCAGGGCCTCGGAAAGGTCGATGACAGGACGACGGTGGCCATACACGTAAGTGCGGCCGTCATAATAATAATCGTCTTCATAATCACCCGTATAATCCCGCGAATGCAATTTTGGATAGGCCATGGAACCTCCGAAAGCTCAGGAATATCCTACATTTTCTTTACCCAACGGCGGCGTTCCTTAAGGCAGGAGGCCACGTAGGTGCCGATCTGTCCGGCCACTGCAGCCGGCTCGGTGAGTTGCTTTTCATTGACCACCAGAACCTTGTTCAGGAGGTCCTCGAAACCGGTTTCGCCATTCACCCCCAGGGCCACCAGGGTGGTGTTGAGTTTCCCGGGGTGCTCCTGATAAGCTGTTTCGAAAAAGGCATAAACCTCTTCTCTGCCGTCTTTCTCCGTATTGAAACTCTTGTTCCAAGCGCAATCCGACAGGAGGATCAGGTAGATCATCCGGCCCCGGGCCAGATGGCGGGCCTCCTCCAGCATAAACGCCAGGGACAGGGCGTCAGATTGGGCCCCGGTTCCCGAAGGAGGCAGTGCCACCAGCGCCCGGGTAGCCTCCTTGCGGGTCAGCACCGGGGTCTTCCGGGGGTGGTAGATCCACTGGACCAGAGGGCCGGACATCCCCGGACGGATGGACCCGCTGTGATACAGGCCCGCCAGCACCTGGATTTCGCTCTTGGCGGTGGACTCCAGCCAGGCAGCGGCCAGGAGCTTCAGCATCTGCATCTGCTTGTGGTTGAGCGAGCCGGAGCCGTCGCAGGCGATGAGCACTACCGGCTTGCCGCGGGGGTCAGCTTTCTCCCGAATGCGATAGCGTCTGAAAATAACCTGAGAATAATCCGCCATGGGCAGACGGTTGGCATCCAAAGAACCGCTGGTCCGCAGCCGTTCCGTCTCCGGTATCTCCTTCACGTTGGGATAAAGGTTCTTTTTCAGGACCTGGACAATGGGGGCGCAGCTCCCCAGGAGTTCGGCATAGGCCTGGTCGTCGTTCGACAATTCCACCGGCCGGTCAAAGATCTCACCGCCAGCCACCTCGTCCTTGCCCAAGCGCACGGTCACCTCATGGCCTTCCACGGGATTACCCTGGATCGGGCCTTGAGAGAAGCCGCCGCCTCTAAGCATGTGTTCCAGCACATCCGAACGCATGTCCTCCCAGGCCGGTTGTTGACCGCCAGCCTTGCTCACCGCGTCGGCAAAATCGTTGATGAGCTGCTGGATAACATCATCTTCCGCCGGCTTGCCGGGGTGGTTGCCGCCAACCAGGGATTTGACGGCTTGTTCCTGATTGGCCGGATCAAAGAGCGTGGGCGGCGTGGGACCGTCAAGGGGCCTTAGCCGCTCGGTGGGCTGCCGCATACCCTTCGCTTTTTTAAAGCGATAGCTTTCCTCCCCCGCCTCCCCCGGGACAGACTCCGGTTCCGGGGCCTCTGATTCCGGCTCCGGCAGATACGGGGCCAGGGAGAGGCACAACGCCTTGACCCAGTCGATCCCCAGATACGCCAGGCGGTGCGACGGAGTGTGGGGCAACGCATCAAAGAAAGGGTTGCAATTCCGGATCAGGTCCCCCAGCATGATCCGGGTCATAGGGTGGAGTTCCTGATCCTGCCAATCGGGCAAGATGTCGCCGTACAGAATGACGGCCCGCAGAATTTCCGAGACTGACCGGAATTTGGTGTTCTGCTGGGAGGCCGAGAACAGACGGTAGATCTCCACCGATGCCACGAAGGAATAACGGGAGAGGTCCTCCAGCAACAGGCGCACCTGGACCAGTTTGGTGACGATTTTGGCCACCTCGCGATAGCTGTCGGGGTCCACCCTGAGGTCATCATGCTCGGCCGGGTTCTCCAGGTATTTGCTCAGATGCGTGAACAAAATCTTCTCAGGGACCCGGGCTTCAAACTCGAGAAAAGCGGTGTGGCCGATGGCCGCATAAGCCGCCAAGGTGGACGGATAGCTGGTCATCAGCGGGCTCAACTGAGGTTTGGCCTTGGGTTCATAGGCCTCGGGGGCCGCGCCGATATGATCGATGACGGCCTTCTGCACCTTATGGACCAGTTGGTAGAACTGACGTTGGGCCGGCATTTTGACGTGGTAGTCCAGGTTGTTCTTAAAGGCGTCACCCGGCCCCACCCCGGCCCAATCGGTTTTGGAACGCCGCGGCCGGCAGGCGGCATAATAATCTCCGGCAACACTATAAGTTCTTGGCACACTCATGGCTCGTCCCCTTATAATAGATCGGCATCCTTGATGGACTCGGGATGCTGATTCTCCTTGAGACCGAAGATCCCGCACAGATTCGAGGCTTCCTTGCGATCCTCCAGGCTGGCATTGCCTAACAGGGTGACCATGGCGATCTGCCGTAATCCCAGGTGAGGCAGGGCCTGGGCCATGCGCAGAAAGGCCAGGTAGCCATAGATCGTCGGCGGGGTGATGGATTGCAGGTTGCCCTCCTGCCGCTGCTTGCGGATATTGTTTCCCAGGATGACGACCTTTTCAATGAGTTCGTTGATTGGCATCTTTCTCATCACGGACCTCCTTTAGAATGTGTTGTACCACCTGGACTTCCTGGAGAAAATCCAGGTAACCCAGGGTAAGATTGATGGTGAAACGGCGCCTCAAGGCATCGTCCAGGGTAACCAGGGTGTGGGTCGAATCACCATCGGCCTGGTAATTGCTGTCTGCCACCCAGGCAACCTTGCTGCCATCCAGGCGCCGGCCGTCCGGCAGGAGGATGTCGTATTTGCTCATCAGATTGAGTAACCCCCCCTGCACGCTGGAGGAATGCACCCGCCCCATCTCCCGGAGCCAGATTAAGGGATAGAAGCAGCCATTGGCCTGGGCCGCGTCCTCCAGGGCCCGGACCAGCACACTGGGTTCATCAAAGGTGGTCCCGTTCTTCAGGGAACGCCGCTGATACAATTCCCCCGGCGCCTCGAAGGTGGCCATTTCCACGGGATAGAGTTTGATGAGCAGCGGTTTGAACCCCAAGGCCTCGCACACGATCCGGAAATTTTCCGGCACCAGATGGAAGGCTTCAATAACCGAACTCTTCGCCGAACCCGTCGGGCCGCTGACATGGGTAACTTCATGGGCCGCGATGGCATAGGCCAAGACTTCCAGAAACCACTTGGGTAAAAACAGGGGGTTTTGGCCGGGAACCGGAAGCAACTCAATAAGATCATCCGGCCCCGCCCGGCGATACTCGTTCTTTCTATCCACACGATATATGGCAGTACCCATGCTACACCTCCTTTCTCACCGCAGTTGTAAGGTTAACTCCCCCGTGGAAGTGGCCAAAACCTCCACGGTTTTTCCCGTGAAGTCTCCTCCCTGCCGTTGCCGGTCCAAAATGGCCTGGGCCGCCAGGGCGCGGCCATGCTCCAGGATGGTGCGGGCCCCGAAGGCCGTCACACTGCTTTCCAGGGAAACAAGCACCTGCCGGGCCGCTTCCAACGGCACCACCACCTCCCGGATGGAGAGGTTAAGGCGTCCGGCGGCCGCCTGGAGGGCCGCCTGAATAGCCCGGGCCACAATGGCGACCAGGGCCTCTCCCACCAGAGGTTCAAAGAGAATCGGACTGCCGATCCGGCTTAAAAAGGCGCCGGACAGCATGATTTTGAGCTCCGACACCACCCGCTGGCGTATTTCCCGGTTATGGCGCTGTTGTTGAAACCCGATGCCCCGGTGCACCTTTTCATCCTGGCCGCCGGGCAAGTTCATGGTGAATACGAAAATCAAGTTGGCACAGGAAAACATAGATCCAGTGGCACTCTGCGCCTCCCCGGTCTCCAGGATTTGCAGGAAGAGGTCGGCCATGGCGGCCCGTACCTCAGGGACAGCATGGTCCAGATCACTCACCTCGATCACGGCGCCGGCGTGATGCTTGGCAGCCTGCTCCAGGCGGCCGCTCTGGTGTGAACCGACGATGCCCCGGCCGGACCCCAGCAACTGGGCCGCGGCCGTGTGGGAACTGGGCATGCTGGCCGCATCGATGTTGATATACGGGATACCCAGCCAATCAGCCAAAAGCACGGTGCTCTCCGACTTCCCCGTGGCCGGGGTGCCTTCGGCACAGTAGCGCAACGGTTGATGCGGAGGCCGGGTCAGCACTTCGCTCCCCAACCGGCAACAGACTTCTTGAAGGGCCTGGTCCTGACCCAGGAGGCTGTCCTGGAAAAACCCATAAAGCGCCGGATCAGTAAGCCTCCGGGTGAAGTGCTCCTGAAGGGTGGGTGGCCGCCCGACCCGGGGCCGGGGGCTCAGCCCGGCCAAAGTTTCCGAAATGCCGCTCACCCGGGCGGCAAAGGCGTCACCCGCGGCCAGGGCGCCGCCCGAGGCCCAGGCATTGACGCCCCGGCGGGCCACGAGCGGCAAAATCCGCCGCTGTTCCGGCGGCGGCAACAGCTCCATTTCGGCCAGCGCCCTTTGGAGTAAACGGGCTTCGGACCCTGGCGGCAGCCCCCCCACCTGCATGCCCGCGGTGCGCACCGCAAAGCGGGCGAAGAGTTTCCGTGGTGGCCGGCGGCACGTGGCGCACTATCGGCACCAGGGGGTCGGTCTTCCCTCCCTGGCCGCCGTGAAACACCGCTTGCAGCTCGTCAAGAGCCCCCACAAAGACCACGGGGCGGTTTTGGGAGGCCAGGGTGCTCAGCAAGGCCTGCATTTCATTGCCCAGATCGTAGAGACTGGTGCCCAGGCTGAGGCTCATGGCCGGCACCACCACCAGGCCCGGGGCCTTCTGGCTCAACTCGACCAGGGTGCGAGCGTTAACCGCCGGGAGCTTCACTTTTCCCAGGGTCCGCTTGAATCTCTGGACCACGTGAGCCAAGACGGCCAGGGCGAAGTCGCTCTCGGTGGGGAGCGGGGCGGCCAGGGCCACCGATGAGGAGCCCATGAGGTAATCCACCGTCTCCCCGGCCCAGTCCCCCCAGAGGGTCCCCAACTCTACTTCAGGCCCCTGCCACACCGGCACCGGCTCCAGAAATTCCGCCACTTCCTGGTAGAGCTTGGCCAATTCAGCCTCATACCGCACCACCGGCACCTCGTCCTGAAGGCTTCGGGCCAGGAGATCGAGATGCTTTAACTCGTCCACAAAAGCGCTGGCCCGGGTCAGAGACAGGGGTACGGCCTTGATCTTCAGACTGACGAAATAGGATGCTTCCCCTGAAGGGTGTTCCTTGGGGGGGGCCAGCTTCACCTTGTCTCCCGCGGCTGACAGGTGCTCAAACATGGCTTTGCTGGAGACGCGCAAGTCCTGGGGGCCCTGGAAAAGCTCGCATTCCAGCACGATAAAGTCGATACCCACCAGCTTGCCGTGGTAAGAGAGAATGCCCTGGCGGGAGCCTCCATCTCCTGATTCGGAGTAAAAAGCCAAGCTATCCGGGGTCACTTTAAGGGGCAGATTGAGGGTCTGGACGCAGAGATCCGCCACCTGCCGGAGAGTTTCTTGGGATTCCGACCCATTCCAGGGGTTGACATGAGAGTAATTTTGTTCCATAGTCAACTCACCATTTCCTCAGTTTTCGTTGAGTTGTTAGATGTTTTGTCTGAATAACAATACAAAACCCGTGCCATTTTAAAATATGCGATATATCAATAGCTTATAATTCATGAGGCGAGTAAGGTGAGTAGAGTAGAGAGGGTTAATGAGTGGTGATTCTTATAAATCAACCTTAAGAATGAGGCGGGTATGAAGGTATTGAAATTTTCCCCACCCCCGTATGCCGGTCCGGAGTTGCGCGGAGAAGACATTCCTCTGGAGGCGCCCCAGGACCTCGAGAAACTTACCGAGAAGGAGCGGCCCGCCGCCCTGGTGGTGCGTACGTCAAACCTGCCGAATCTGGCAAGGTTTGAGAGCCTGGTGATTGACCGGGGCGTCAAGCATCCTGCCAAGAGCCTGTCGCAGCTCCTGCTGAAGCACCAAAAAATTCCCCTCATTGACGGCCGCTACCGCGCCGCTGGACAGCTGAAGCGCAGCATTAGAGACCTGTTGCGGAACGCCTCGGCCTTGGGCGAGCGCAACCTCTACATTATTGGGGTAGGGGACGAGATCTTTGGGGAGTTGTGGCAAGGGACCTTGGACGGAGACCGGACAGCCGTTCCGCCCCTAACTTCAGGGACTTCTTTCGGCTATACGTCCCGCCTGCTTCTGGAATTGGAAGGGCGTCATGAGACGCCTGCCAAACTCCGGCAAACCTTTGTGGGAGAATCTGCCGAGGCCCGTCTGGTCCGGGCGCTCATTATGCATGCCGCCCAGATAAATGAGCCGGTCTTGATCATGGGAGATACCGGCACGGGCAAGGAAATCGTGGCCAGGTCGATTTACGAAAACAGCGTCCCCCGTCGACCGGACTTTGTGACGGTGAACTGTGGCGCCATTCCCCATAATCTTCTGGAAAATGAGCTCTACGGCCACGTGAAGGGGGCTTACACCGATGCCAAGGAGGACAAATCCGGCCTCTGGGAGACAGTCGGCGAGGGCATGCTGTTTTTGGACGAGATCGGCGATCTGCATCCGGAACACCAGGCCAAGGTCTTGCGGACCCTTGAAGAGGGTGAAATCAGGAAAATTGGGGCTACCCAGGGAACCAAAGTGAAGGCCCGGATTATTGCCGCCACCAACCGCGACCTTCACGCCATGATCCAAACCGGGCAGTTTCGGGAGGATCTCTATTACCGGCTGCGGGGTTTTCTCATTCGCACCCCGGCCCTCAGAGATCATCCTGATGACATTCCTCTTCTGGCCCAGCACTTTTGGCAGAAGATCACCGAAGATCATCCAAAAGTCTTGCCCCCGGAAATACTCGCCGAGCTCAAGTCCTGCCGCTGGCCCGGGAATGCCCGGGAGCTCAAGATGGTGCTGACCCATCTCTTCGGCCTCTTCCGGGCTGACAATCTCTCTGTGGAGCAGCTCCGCTGGGTCTTCCTTTACGAGGGCCAGGATCATGCCCTGAGTGGAGGGCCGGCGGCTGAACGGGACCTCATCCTGCACCAGGTGGAATGCCTCCGGCACCTGCGCCGGGCCGACGAGGTTATCCGGGCCACCAAAGTTTCCCTGCGCCCCATCGTGGAGGCAGAGAGGCTCGACCGTGAGACCTTAGCTGCAGTACTCCCCGGCCTTGACCTTCGCCTTAACGAGTTGGATATGCTCTGCCTCCACCCTCTCCTGTTCCACAGCGAAATGACCTTTACGATGGTGCACCACCTCAAGGGCAAACTCACCTATTTGCAGGGGCTATTGCAAAAAAATGACGGCAAAGAGGTCCTGCGGTACTGGAAAGAGGAGACCGCCGAGGAATTCCGCCTGGTGCTGTCCACCATCTTTCAGGAAGTAGATGCCCTCTTAAAAGGGAGCAGGGGTTGATGCCTTCTATGGTTCTGCATAAACCTGGTTAATGCCGTTTCCCGGCCAAGGGGCCCACAGGGGGTATAAAGCATGATGGCTCACCTCCCCAGCGCTATTGCCATTCCGTTGGCAGAGTATTTTCGGGAAGATCATCCAGTCCTGCGCCTGCACCGGCTGTGCGACGCGGTGGAGGTGCTCACCAAGTTTCTCACCATGGCGGCCCTGGGGGAGGTGCGGCGGCAGCTTCGGGGCCGGCCCTTGCCGGAGTCATTGCTCAAGGTGCTGCAGCCCCGGATCGAACAGCCTACCTTCGGGCAGTGGCGGACCTTGCTCCTGGCCTTGACCGAGGCGGTGGCCTGGGAAGATTCGGTCCTGGGGCCGGCCTTCCCCCGCTTCGTCAAGGAGAATTTGGAGCCGGGGATGTGGGGGTCCCAGGGTCTGGTCAGGTTCAGGAACTTCCTGGTGCACGGCGGTGGCAGGTCCAGGGAATTGGCCCGGGAGGACCTGGAACACTGGGACCCCTGGCTGGCAGAGCTGGCGCCGCACCTGGCCTTTCTGGAGGAGGCGCAGGTCTGCTATTGGAGCCGGTTGAAAGCCCTCAAGCTGGCGGGTTCCACCCTGGCCGGAGAAGAGCTCTCTCTCTCCCCCAGCCTCGCTCAGAAACTTCAGCATCTCGATGAACACGTGGTCCTGCTCCGGGGCGACACCTGGCTGGACCTCTGGCCCCTGTGCGACTACGGCCGGGCTAGCCTATCTACCCTGGAGGGTCCCCGGGAGGCTAGCGCCGAGAGCCCCCTGGTCTTTTTCCGGGCCGACCGGAAGCGCTGTTTCTATGCCGCCCTGGGGAGCGATCTGCCCCACGGGGAGCGGGCCGACGTCCTGGAGGAATTTCTCGCCCTCTTCCGGCTCAGGGAGCGTCTCTCCACCCCCCGCCAGGCTTTGGATTTTGAGGAGGAGCTGCGCCAGGACGCTGCGAGGCTCATCGGTCGCAAAGAAGAACTGAAACAAACCAAGAGGATCATCGGTAAGGCCCAACCGGGGGTCTTTTGGCTCAGCGGCCCCGGGGGCATCGGCAAGAGCTTCCTGCTGGCCAAGCTGGCGGTTGATCTGGGCAATTCATCTCGACGTTGCCGCATCGCCTGGCGCTTCAAGCTGAGCGACGAGGCCCGGGGCAACCGCAGCGCCTTCCTCAGGCATGTCTTTGCGAAGCTGGCCAAATGGCGAAACCGGGAGGAGCAGACCCCGGCCGCGGACCCGGCAAAGCTCTTCGACCAGGTGCGGGAGCTTTTGGACGAGATCGGCAAACTCGCGCCGGAGAAGCCCGGGGGGCGGGCGCCCCGGGTGCTCTTCTTCGTGGACGGCCTGGACGAGATCGCCCGGCTGGACGAAGGTTTTCTGGAACTGCCCTTTCTCCTCAGCCGGGAGAACGTGGTCTGGGTCTGTGCCGGGCGGCCCGAGGGGAGGCTGCCCCAGGTTTTTTCCCCGGAGCGCTGCACCCACCTCTTCCCCCAGGGCCTGCCGGACATGACGGAGGCGGACATCAGGGCGCAGTTGCTGGAGAGCACCCTGTCCCGGAAATATGACCTCCTGGCCCTGGACCAGGAGTCCGGGAAAACGGTCACCAATCCGGCGGTGGAGGCGGTGGTGGCTCGGGCCCAGGGGCTGCCCCTGTATGTGCACTATGTTATCCAGGACATCGACTCCGGGCACTACCGCTTCGCCGACCTGCCCCACCGATTGCCCCCCAGTCTCAGTGCCTATTATGATGATCTGCTGAACCGATTGTCCATCGGCGACCTGAAGGCCCTTTTGACCCCTCTGGTGGTGACCCTGGCCTGGGCCCACGCCCCTTTGGATGAGGAAAGCCTGTTCATTTTGATGACTCGCCGGAAGGTATTGACCAAAAGTCCGCAGGGTCGGGATACCCTGCGGCGGGGTTTTGAGGCTATTTCTGGCATGGTTCGTCTGGCCCCCCTTCCAGGAAGGCAGAACTTCGGTTACGAACCCTATCATCCTACCTTCCGGGAACACCTCAGGACTGACCAAATGGGGGAATTGACAGAACAGAATCAACTGGCCCGGGAGGAATTCGCGGCCCTGGCCCAGGGCTGGGCTGAGGTCCCGGCAGAGCACCCGGCCCGCCTTTACGCCCTGGTCTATGGACCCAAGATCCTCATTGAAGCGGAGTGCTGGGACGACCTGGAGGGGCTCCTCACTGATCTCAAATTCATCGAGGTCAAGTGCGCCGCGGGGATGACCTATGATCTGGTTGCTGACTACAACCTGGCCCTCCAATCCCTTCCCGAGGCCCAGCCGCAAATCCGGAAAGAGCGGGAGCACCAGGCCCGGGTCAAGAAGTACGCGGACGACATGATCATCTACGCCCGGGCCTGGAACGAGGCCCGGGACCGCCACGCCCAGGACCCCGTCAAATACCCCATGCCGACGGCAGAAGACATTCCCCTCCCGGAGATCATCCCCTCCGTGGAACCCTGGAGCGAGGAGAAGACCGAGCCCGAAACGGAACGCATCCTTAACCACCCTACCCGCCTGGACCGGGTGCGGGGTTTTGGTCAGTTTGTCAATTCAGGAAGCCACGCCCTCATGAAGTTCGCCTCTCATCCCGGTTTTTGCTTGCAGCAGGCCTGGAATTCCGCTCAAGACGGACCGGTATCGCAGGCTGCCGAAGCCTTGGTCCGGGAAGAACCTGACCAGCTACTCCTCCTGCATCATCCCGCCCAGCGGCTCCCCTACCAGGCCCAGCCCGCCCTGCTCCAGACCCTGGAGGGGCACACCGATAGTGTTGATAGCGTCGCCCTGACCCCGGACGGCCGCCGGGCCCTGTCCGGGAGCGGGATACAACCCTGCGGCTGTGGGACCTGGAAACCGGCGACTGCCTCCAGACCCTGGAGGGGCACACCGGTGAGGTTATAAGCGTCGCCCTGACCCCGGATGCCCGCCGGGCCCTGTCCGGGAGCGATGACAAAACCCTGCAGACTTTGGGACCTGGAAACCGGCGCCTGTCTGAAGACCCTGGAGGGGCACACCGATAGGGTTGTTAGCGTGGCCCTGACCCCGGACGGCCGCCGGGCCCTGTCCGGGAGCTGGGATGACAACCGTGCGGCTGTGGAACCTGGACACGGGCGCCTGCCTAAAGACCCTGGAGGGTCACACCCATTATGTTGATAGCGTGGCCCTGACCCCGGACGGCCGCCGGGCCCTGTCCGGGAGCTGGGATAAAACCCTGCGGCTGTGGGACCTGGACACCGGCGACTGCCTGAAGACTCTGGAGGGGCACACCGGTTAAGTTAATAGCGTGGCTATCACCCCGGACGGCCGCCGGGCCCTGTCCGGGAGCTGGTGATAGAACCCTGCGGCTGTGGGACCTGGACACGGGCGCCTGCCTAAAGACCCTGGAGGGGCACACCGGATGGGTTAAGAGCGTGGCCCTGACCCCGGACGGCCGCCGGGCCCTGTCCGGGAGCGATGATGACACCCTGCGGCTGTGGGACCTGGACACGGGCGCCTGCCTCAAGACCCTGGAGGGGCATACCGAGTACGTTGATAGCGTGGCCCTGACCCCGGACGGCCGCCGGGCCCTGTCCGGGAGCGCTGATAGCACCCTGCGGCTGTGGGACCTGGAAACGGGCGCCTGCCTGAAGACCCTGGAGGGGCACACTGGTAGGGTTGAGAGCGTCGCCCTGACCCCGGACGGCCGCCGGGCCCTGTCCGGAAGCTATGATAAGACCCTGCGGCTGTGGGACCTGGACACGGGCGCCTGCCTAAAGACCCTGGAGGGGCACACCGATGTGGTTGTTGCGTCGCCCTGACCCCGGACGGCCGCCGGGCCCTGTCCGGGAGCTATGATCGAACCCTGCGGCTGTGGGACCTGGACACCGGAGACTGCCTGAGGACCCTGGAGGGGCACACCTGAGTGTATTGAGCGTGGCCCTGACCCCGGACGGCCGCCGGGCCCTGTCCGGGAGCGCTGATAAAACCCTGCGGCTGTGGGACCTGGAAACGGGCGCCTGCTTAAAGATCCTGGAGGGACACACTGGTAGGGTTGAGAGCGTCGCCCTGACCCCGGACGGCCGCCGGGCCCTGTCCGGAAGCTATGATAAGACGCTCCGGCTGTGGGACCTGGACACGGGCGCCTGCTTAAAGATCCTGGAGGGACACACTGGTAGTGTTGAGAGCGTCGCCCCGACCCCGGACGGCCGCCGGGCCCTGTCCGGGGCCGGGGGTTTGTCCGGGGCCAGGGATAACACCCTGCGGCTGTGGGACCTGGACACCGGCGCCTGCCTGGCTGTTTATCAATCCAGGGGGTATGTTACCTCTCTCTCGGCGATCAAGGCGGATGGACAATTTGTTTTTGGCACAGCATCAGGCGAGGTCATTTGTCTGCGGACTCATAAACTTTCCTATGCACCCCCCTTTAGTCACCCCGGTGCGCCTCTGGCTCTGGGATATTGCAAGTCAGGGTGGCCGATGGGACCTGGAAATAACCCAATCATGCCTCTGGTGCGGCCAGCGCTTCCCGGTCATGGAACCTATCTTAGAGGTAATCCGGGCCATCAACCGGGAGGCGGGGCTTGGCCCTGATGATTCCCCCTGCCTGTCGCTTCCCGGCGAGGCCTGGGAGGAGCCCCGGCTCCTGTCCGAGTGCCCCCGGTGCCAGAAGCCCCTCAGGTTCAACCCTTTCATCGTAGACAACCGGGAGCGCTATTGAGGTTCCTGGAACAAGACCAGGAGATCTGCATGAAAACCCCGACCGACTCCCACTATTACCGGCAGGTGCAGCCCCTCGATGCCGCGTCCGAAGACCAGGCGGTGCGTCTACTGCTGTTGGGCAACTGCCAGGAGTGCGCCTTGTTTGAGGCCCCGGCCGATAGTGATGATCAGGCCTTTTTCAGCCGGGTGATGGAGACCATTCTTGCCATGGCCAACAGCTTCGGCGGCTGGCTGATCTTCGGCATCTCCAATGATTGGCTGGGGGGGGTAAAAGCAACCGGCAGCGCGCCTTTGTCCCTCCAGCAGCTGGAAACCGACCGGTTCCCCGGGTTGGGAGAAGAACTCCGGAAAAAACTCAGCCGAGCCCTCCGGCCCCTGCCGGTGGAGGCCATTATCGGCGCCCCCCGGGAAAGCGCCTTGGGCCGGTGGCTCTCCGCTACCCAGCTGTCCTATGTCACCTATTCGCCGGAATGGAACCGCTCCCGCTTCGAGTCCGTGGAAAGGCTGCTGAGAGGCGCCGAACCGCCCTTTCTGACCACCTTCAGCCTGGCGGCGCCGGGGGGCGGAGCCTTGCCGGTGATTCGGGTGCTGCCCCTGGTGCAGGGGGAACTGCGTCATGAGCAGATAAAAAACGGCCAGGCGGTGGTGCGGGTGGGCAGGCGCAATGAGACCAGAGCCAATCTGATCGGCATCAACTGGGCCATATTTCAGGCGCTGCGGCTTCCCGAGCCCTGGAACAAAGACCACGATGAAAGAAAAAAGCGCCGGGTTAACGAGTATCCGGAGAAAACCCAGCTGGAGCGGTTTATGCCGGGCGACCCGTCAGCCTCACTGCCCCACCGGGTGGAAACCCGCAGCCAGGTGTGCGAGTTCCTCAATTGCCTGAATCCGCTGCGGCGCATCGATCTGGCCCTGGAACTCACCGGCCGCTGCTGGCAACAGCTGGAAATGCGCGACCTCTTCGAAACCACCTTAAAAAGTCTCTATGCCACCGAACTGGGAGGCCGCCATTTAAACGAGCGCTTCTGGCGGGACCACGTCGTCCACCAGTTCTATGTCTTCCTCTTAGGGATTTATCTTTGGAACTCCTGCCGGCCTTTGCGTGAGCGCCTGGAGCAGGAAGAATCCGCCACCACCACTTGGGCCATGACCGCTACCTGCCATGATCTGGGCTACCCCTTTGAGATGCTCATTGTCAACCTGATGGACGAATTAAAAGGGTTGGTTCCGGTTCAGGTGAATCATTCTGCCATCTTTCCCCGGATAAAGGATTTGGCGTGCTCCCATCCAGGACAGGATTACTGGCGTTTGATTTCAGAGGAACTTTGGCCTGGAAAATCTTGTTCCCCTGCCGGCCAAACCTCAACGACGGTTCCCTCGCCGCTGGAAGCTATTTTTGACGCCAAAAGCCTGAATCCCCAGGCCAACCTTCTGGACCACGGAATGGTCAGCGCCCTGTTGTGGCTGAATTTATATCGGCAGGCCTCAGCGGCCAAACCGGCACACTTTCCCAAATGGGTAATGCAAGCCGCAGGCGCCATCGCGGCTCATAACCTCAGCTATAGCGATCTGGAGAAAGTGATGCAGCCGCCTAACGGCAGCAATATTATGAAGGAATTTGGATTTAGACTGGAAACCCATCCTCTGGTGATTCTTTTGGCCCTCTGCGACACTTTTCAAGAATGGGATCGCACCGCCGTTTCCCGTCATGTTTTAATACCGGGTGCGGTGCAAGTAGAAATCCTGCTCTCCCGCCGCTGGTCAAAAAAACGGCAGGAAGAGTCGACAAGAGAACAGGAAGTATGGAAAATCGCCGCCCGATTCGGTCTGGACTCTCGAGTAGCAGAGAAGATCACTGCCGCTTTTAACTCTGACCGGAAAATTTTTAACCTCGGAGAAGATTTATCCGTTCAAAGTGAATCTTTCTTTGCCGCGGTTTCCAGCCTGAATGATGCCAGGATGGTCACGGCTACCGAGGATCCCTGGATGGCCGAAGGGGGTGCCAAGACCCCCACCTTCCTGACGGAAATTGAATTTGCCCCGTTTGGCACAGTGCTTCAGCAACCGCACTATGGCATGGTTTATTTGGACACGGGCAACCAGGTCATGCCCGGCATTATCGACAATCACGCCCGCCTCGGCCCGGCTTCCACCGCCCTGTTGGTCTTTGAAAATCCGCATCTGGTGCGGGAACATGTGGGGCATTTGCCCCTCAAGGAAGTCATTTTGGTAACGCACCAGCAACCCGACATGGACGCCATCACCGCGGCATTCTTCTGTCAGGAGATTTTGGTGCGGGGTTGTCTGCCCCCTTCCTGGAAACCTCTGGCCGAATATGTGAGCCTGGCCGACAGCAACCTTTTGCCCATTGGTTGGGACTTTCCTTCCACGCCATGGGGTATCTTCAAATATTTTATTAGCACGGCCCCGGGGAGGGATCTTCTTAAAGTGCGGCGCGGTTTCATGGTATTGCGCTATCTCACCCGTTGGCTGGAAGAAACCCGGACCGATTCCGACGCGGATCCCAAGACTTGTTTCGAGAAGGCCTTCTCCGGCCCCCATCCTTTCGAAAGGGTGCAGGTGAACGCGGGCAAAGACTACGATATTTTTCGAAAAATAATTGATGACGGACTTGCCAGAGAATTGCCCTTGAAAATACCGATCTATCCCTTCCAGGTTGACCAGGATGGTCAGCTTGCCTTAAAAGAGGTGAAGGTGTTCATTTCAGGACCATTCGGTGGCAAGGAAGGTTATCCCGTGTTCGCAGAACATTGGGCCGCCTTGGAAGGATATGGAGGCACAGTCTTCCATAAGGGGCGAGCCGAAGACACCAAGAAGGGCTGGAAGCCGGGACGCACTACTTTAGCTACCACTTCTGCGGAGGGATCGGAGCAGCGCCCCACTCTGTGGGGCCTCGGGCACCTGTTGGACGAAAAAGAAACCTTGGTCAGACAGCTAGGACGGGGCCCTGAGCGCAGCACCGCCCCAAAAGATTGCCGGCCGCTCTATACTAATGAAGACCCTTGGTATGACAGTCGGGAAGGGACCATCCCCGGTGGTATTATTGATTTTCCCAGGCAGGGCACCTATCTGACGCCGGAGGAGGTCGAAGAGTGCTTAAAAGACACCGTGACCTGGATAAGCCTGGGCCAAAAGGATTTACCCAAGGGGGAATAACCATCAGAGACGATATGAGGTTCGCAAATTATTCCCGCTAACCAGAAAAGGATTTTTCCCATGACCCACAGAAACCAAGGCCGGTTCCCCCTCATCCCCCGGCTCCCCTCCACCCTGCCCCTCATGTTAGCGGTATGCCTGGCCCTGATCCTGGCCCTGGCCCCAGCCTCCAGCGGTAGGTCCCAGACGGCGGCGCCGGAGCCCCTAAAATCCTCCCAGGCTCCCCGGGACCCGGTGGCCCTGGCCCGCCAGCAGCTTTTAGAACACCTGGAAAAGGCCAAAGAAGACAGCACCCTGTTGGACCGGGTCCGGAAGATCATGCATTTTATCCTGGAGAAATCCGAGGAAAAGCCCAGTGACGTTCTGGCTACCATGGGGCCCGGGGACCACGTCCCGGGTTGGCTCTTGCCTCACAACACCAGGCTGCTGACTGTGAGACCGACTTTTTTCTGGCAGGCGGTCCCGGGGGTCCGGGGGTACCGGGTGGCGCTTTTTCAAGGGAACCCGGAAACCGGCTGCCGGTTGTGGGAGGTTACCGCCTGCACGGCCAAGCTGCCCTATCCCGAACGGCGCCCCAGCTTGAAATCGGGACAGAGCTATGTCTGGAAAGTGTGGGCGGCCGGCTTCCGGGAGGGGGCTCAGGGCCAATTCGAGGTTGCCGCACCGGAGGAAATCAAGAAAATCCAGGCAGGGGCCGGGGATCTGAAGAGAGATTTGGGGAAGGCCCTGCCCGAGGCCCAGGTGCTCCTGCTGGTGGGCGGATTTTATGCCCAGCAGGGTTATCACCTGGCGGCCCTGGGGGAACTGGCCCGGGCCCGGAAGCTGGCGCCGGCCGATCCCCTGATCCAGGCCGCCAGCTGCAAGGCCCAGCAAGCCATGGGCCTTCAAGGCGATTAGGCTCTTGACCGGTTGAACATATCTCAGTACCGTGAGTCTTACCCAGGAGGTCTAGATTGCGGACCCCGCCTGACAAATCTTGGCTCCCCCACCGGGAGGCTCTCTCCCAGGCGCTCATCTGGGCCTTTGGGCTGGCCCTGGTCTTCACGCTCTTGGGGTCCAAGGACTTGGGCCGGCTCACCGCCCGGATATTCAACGACAATTTCCTCTGCGACCTCTATACCCGGCTGGCTCCCTGGGACCGGGAAATATCCCGTAAAATTGTGCTCATTGATTTAGGCCGCTCAACCGCCGGGAGAACCGACCGCCATCGTCTGGCCCAGGCCATCGACCGGTGCTCCCAGGCCGGTGCCGCGGCCATCGGGGTGGATGTTCTCCTGGAATGTCCGGGGCCCGGCGACGAAGAGTTAGCCGCCAGCCTGCAAAGAGACGCTCCCCGGGTGGTCCTGGTCCGGAACCTGAAACGCCCCCTTCTCGGCCTGACTTTTTCCCAAATACCGGGACTGCGCACCGGCATAGGCAACTTCCTGGTCACTACCCAGGACCCGGTCATGCGTCAGACAAAATTGTGGCGGGACCGGCCGCAGGAGGACGAGGCTTTCGGGGTGGCGATCCTGCGGGCCGCCGGCCTGGGGGCCGTGCTGAAGGCCGTGCCCTCCGAGGCGAATGGCCGCCTGCGCCTCAAGTTCCCCCGGGACCCCACCCTGGTCTTTCCGGTCCTGAAGGTTCAGGACCTCCTGAAGGCCTCACCCCCGCCGGACCTCACCGGCCAGCTGGTGCTCCTGGGAAACCTCTCGGCTGTGGCGCGTCAGGAAGACAGTTTTCGCACCCCGGTGGGGGAACTGCCCGGGCTCTATCTCCACGCCATTGCCCTGGAGACTTTGATCCAGGGCAGATTCATCCGCACCCTCCCCCAGCTCCTGGGGAGCCCGGGCCGGGCTCCGGACCTGGTCTCCTTTTTGCTGCTGGTGGCCCTCATCGCCCCCCTGGTCCTGGTCTTTCGCCATCGGACCCGGAAGTCCACCTGGCTGTTACTGGTGGGGCTGATGTTGGGGTTGCCCCTCATAGGCTATTTTGCCTTCACCTACCTGTATCTGATCTTGCCGGTGGCCGCCCTCAACGCCGGGGTGCTGGTCCTGGGTGGCAGACAACTCTGGCGTTTACGCCGTGATCTGGATCAGGATTTCCAAACCATCAGCGCCGAACACGCCGAGCTCACCGCCCGCCTGCAGCAACTGGGCCTCTTCGAGCCCTTTCGGGACCTGGAACTGGGCCTCCGCCGCCTGGCCGCCAATCTTTTCCGGCAAAACTACGGCGATAACTGGGAGGAACAGGTCCTGGAAGTCTTGGGCCGCAAAGACGCCAGGTCTGCCAGGACCTTGACCAGAATTAGAGATGACCTCAGAACCCAATCTTCACCCGATGGCATAACTTTTTTGAATGCCACCACCTTTGGCGACTGGCGGAAAATCCTGGATCAGTTCTGGGAAATCTTCGCCCCGGTGTTTGGCGCAGAAGGTGAAAAGAAGCGACTTTGGGCCGAGCTGGCGGATATCCGCCGGGTGCGCAACATGGTGTACCACAACAACATCGTGCCAGATGACCTGAAAAGCACTGTGATAGAGAATTGCCAGGGCCTTTTGGCGATTATCAACCAGACGTACCCTTAAGATGAAGGGGCAACCGGACTGGAGGCCCCCAAAAAGGCCGCCAGACCATCCGGTCCCAAAAATCTCACCCCTTTTATTGGGCCGGGCTTATTCTGCACGGGGAGGGGTAAGTTTCTGAGAGAATGCAAGCCAATGGGATTGATACCGAGTTGGGGTCAAAAATATACATACACAACGTAGGGGCGCACCGGTGTGGGCGCCCTCTTGGGGGGACACACCGGTCCCCCTACAAAAATTGTCTATTGGGCGCTAATCGTTGTGAAATGAGAAAATAATCGTGCCAGGAAGGATCTTAATAGGCAGGGGTTAATCGAATGAGCATGGGAGGAGCATGGTGCCCACCGTCAACGGAATTCTCTTGAAGCCCCGCTGGTTTGGCAACTTGTTGTGGGTGGCCCTGCTGGTGGCTCTCCTGGCAACCCCGGCCCAAAGCCAGACTGCAGAGTTGGAGGAGGCCAAGGCTTTAAATCAAAGGGTGGTCCAATTATACCGGGCCGGCCACTGCGAGAAGGCCCTGCTCCTGGCCCAGCGGGCCCTGCAGATCAAGGAAAAGGCCCTAGGCCCGGAGCACCCCTCAACCGCCAACAGCCTCAACAACCTGGCGGTCCTATATCGGGCCATGGGGGCCTATGACCAGGCCCTGCCCCTGGCCCAGCGGGCCCTGAAGATCAAGGAGAAGGCCCTGGGACCGGAGCACCCCGACACCGCCACCAACCTCAACAACCTGGCGGAACTGTATCAGGACATGGGGGCCTATGAGAAGGCCCTACCCCTGTACCAGCGGGCCTTAAAGATCAGGGAAAAGGCCCTGGGCCCGGAGCACCACAATACCGCCACCAGCCTCAACAACCTGGCTGCACTTTATGACTCCATGGGCGCCTATGACCAGGCCCTGCCCCTGTACCAGCGGGCCCTGAAAATCTGTGAAAAGGCCCTGGGCCCGGAGCACCCGGACACCGCCACCAGCCTCAACAACCTGGCGCTGCTGTATCAGAACATGGGGGCCTATGAGAAGGCTTTGCCCCTATTCCAGCGGGCCCTCAAGATCACGGAAAAGGCTTTGGGCCCGGAGCACCCTGATACCGCCGTCTGCCTCAACAACCTGGCGCTGTTGTATCAGGCCATGGGGATCTACGAGAAGGCTTTGCCCCTATCCCAGCGGGCCCTGCAGATCAAGGAAAAAGCTTTGGGCCCGGAGCACCCCACCACCGCCACCAGCCTCAATAACCTGGCGAGGTTGTATCATGCCATGGGGATCTACGAGAAGGCCCTGCCCCTGTACCAGCGGACCCTCAAGATCAAGGAAAAGGCCCTGGGCCCGGAGCACCCGGACACCGCCGTCAGCCTCAACAACCTGGCGGAGCTGTATAAGGACATGGGGGCCTATGAGAAGGCCCTGCCCCTGTACCAGCGAGCCCTGAAAATCTGCGAAAAGGCCCTGGGCCCGGAGCACCCGGACACCGCCAGCAGCCTCAACAACCTGGCGGGGCTGTATCAGGACATGGGGGCCTATGAGAAGGCCCTGCCCCTGTACCAGCGAGCCCTGAAAATCTTCGAAAAGCGTCTGGGTCCGGAGCACCCCGGACACCGCCAGCAGCCTCAACAACCTGGCTGCACTTTATGACTCCATGGGCGCCTATGACCAGGCCCTGCCCCTGCACCAGCGGGCCCTGAAAATCTGTGAAAAGGCCCTGGGCCCGGAGCACCCCTCAACCGCCACCAGCCTAAGCAGCCTGGCGCTCTTGTATGAGGACATGGGGGCCTATGAGAAGGCTTTGCCCCTATTCCAGCGGGCCCTCAAGATCACGGAAAAGGCTTCGGGCCCGGAGCACCCCTCAACCGCCACCAGCCTCAACAACCTGGGGGGGCTGTATGAGGCCACGGGGGCCTATGAGAAGGCTTTGCCCCTATTCCAGCGGGCCCTGCAGATCCGGGAAAAGGCCCTGGGCCCGGAGCACCCCGTCACCGCCACCAGCCTCAACAACCTGGCGGCGCTGTATAAGGACATGGGGGCCTATGAGAAGGCCCTGCCCCTGTACCAGCGGGCCCTGAAAATCTGCGAAAAGGCCCTGGGTCCGGAGCACCCCGACACCGCCACCAGCCTCAACAACCTGGCGTGCTGTATCAGGAAATGGGGGCCTATGAGAAGGCCCTGCCCCTGTTCCAGCGGGCCCTAAAGATCGCGAAAAGGCTTTGGGCCCGGAGCACCCCTGAACCGCCACCAGCCTCAACAACCTGGCGGGGCTGTATAAGGAAATGGGGGCCTATGAGAAGGCCCTACTCCTGTACCAACGTGCCCTAAAGATCGTCGAAAAGGCCCAGGGCCCGGAGCACCCCTCAACCGCCACCAGCCTCAACAACCTGGCGATCCTATATGAGGACATGGGGGCCTATGAGAAAGCTTTGCCCCTATTCCAGCGGGCCCTGCAGATCCGGGAAAAGGCCCTGGGCCCGGAACACCCCTCAACCGCCACCAGCCTCAACAACCTGGCGGCGCTGTATAAGGAAATGGGGGCCTATGAGAAGGCCCTACCCCTGTACCAACAGGCCCTAAAGATCTTCGAAAAGGCCCAGGGCCCGGAGCACCCCTCAACCGCCACCAGCCTCAGCAACCTGGGGGTTCTTTACCTGGCCCAGAGAAACTATGCGGCTGCGGAGACTTATTTCCGGCGGGGCAAGTCCACCATTGGCCTGGTGGATCTTGCCCTGGCCCGGGGACAACCGGAGGAAGCTCTGAAGCTCCTCCAGGATCAGGCCCCCACCTGGCGAGACACTCCCAGGTATCAGGTGCAGTACTATACCTTGCAAGGTCTGGCCCTGGCGGGAGTGGGGCGGCGGGGGGAGGCGGCCCTGACCCTCCTTAAGGCAGTGCATGGGGTTGAGGACCTGCGCCGCCGGACCCCGGGGGAGCGGGCCGGCTTCTTCCAGGGTGGTCTTTGGGGAGGTAATATTCGCCCTTACCGGGGGCTGGTGAGCGTCCTGGGGGAGATGGCCATAAAACCTGAGGCATTGCCCCCGGCCCTGAAAGAGTACGGCCCTGAAGCCGGGGCCGCGGCCTTTTATTTTGCCGAGGCCACGAAAGGCCGGGCATTGCTGGAGTCAATGGCCCAAGCGGCCCGCCAGACCACCGCGGCGCAGCTCTCCCCAGAGCTGCGCCAGCGGGAGGAGGCCCTGGGGAACCGGCTCGCCGCCCTGGAATCCCAATGGGAGAAGGCATTGAAAGGAGGCGAGGCGGCCGTTAAAGAGGTGAAGGCCAAGAAGGAGCACCTTACCGGGGAACTCCACAAGCTCGTCCAGGAGCTGCGGCAGCAATACCCCCGCTATGCCGCCCTGCATTATCCCCAGCCGTTAAAGCCCGGGGAGATTCCCCTGAGGAAAGGCGAAGTCCTGTTGGAGTTTGCCCTGGGGGATAAAGAGAGCTTCCTCTTCCGGGTGGAGCCCGGCGGCCGCACCCAGGTCTTCCGGTTGGCGTTGGGGCAGGAGGCCCTGGAGAAGCGCCTGGCGCCCCTGTTGGCCCCGTTTCGCCAGGATAAACTCACCCGGGGCGATCTCCAGCGTTTTTCCCCGCAGGCGGCGGCGGGGCTGTATCAGGAACTCCTGGCCCCGGCCCTCAAGGGCGTGGAACCCGGCACTCACCTGATCCTGGTACCCGACGGCGTCCTGGGGGCCTTTCCCCTGGAGGCCCTGGTGGTAGAGGCGGGGAAGGGCTGGGGTGACAGCGTCCTGGTGGCGGATAAGTGGCCGATGACCTA
>CAVXZU010000040.1:0-12577 GCA_963766185.1 uncultured delta proteobacterium
GCAGGGAAATAAATTTTTGTAATGCTAAACTAATAAAGGCATTAAAAATAGTGGACATGGATGAAAGCTTCACTGTGGAAGAACAATTGATTAGAGATTGTTTTGATATTTTTTTTGATTTTTTTGCAAAACTATACACATTAAAACAATCAAAATTGATTAGATTTAAGGATGTACGCTATTGGGATTATTGGTTTGAAATCATGAGAAGGGTCGGTACATTAAAGCAGAATAAAAATTATCAGAGATTGCTGGATGATTATATAGAAGAATATAAATTTATAGGAATACGTAATCTAATTGATCAATATACGAGAAAACCTAATGCATTGCTCGAGAATAAGTTTGAGAAAAAAGAAGCTGAAGAGTTAGAAGAGCATAACAACATTACCATTGTAATATTGATGCCATTTGAAGAAAAATGGTCAGGCGAAGTATATGAGGAAATTAAAAAATTCTTAGTAAGTCATCAATTAGAGCCATTACCATTAGATAAAGAGTTTGATGATTACTACAATATTTGTGAATTGGAATTTACTATAAACGATTCGTTATTTATTGTTGCAGATGTTACAAATTACGACATGAAAGGGAGTGTAAAATATGGATTAGATATAGCTCGAGAAATTGAAAATAGATCAATAATAATTACTCACGATTCTGAAATAGATAAGAAAATACCAACTCATTTAACAGAACTAATTTTTAAATACGATAATAATGCATTGGGTTTAATAAAACTCAAAGATGAAATTATTAATAGAATTGTAAAAATTAAAAAGGCGTAATTTATATAATAATTATTGCAAGGCATTGATGCAGTCTCGAGGCTTATTTGATTTTATTTGTATATTTAATTATTTATTGGGAGTTAATTGATGCCACAAAAAAACGGGGTTAACCAATCCGAAAATTTTGGCAAAAAGAAAACTATTGTTGTTAATAAATTAATTGATACTCATGTCCATGTCGTGGCCTTAAACCTTCCTGGAGTGGTTTTAGATGAGGCGCCTGACGGAACCTCCTTTCAGAGTTCGCCCGAGCAACTTGCCAAGGTGATCCAGGCTGAGTTGCAAGAGGCGAACATTGAACATGCCCTGGGCATGCCCTCCCCATCGACCGATGAGAATGATCCGCTGGGGGTTGAAGGGACGCGGCGTTTAGCTGCGTTGGTTCCGGGATTGCATCCGATCGGCTTTGCCAACCCGGAACGCGTAGACGAGAGGCACCTCGAGGAGGTCGAGGAATCCCTGAGGCGTGGTGACGTGGTTGCCCTTAAGGCGTACCTCGGCTATATACACCATTACCCGAATAGCCCCGGTTATCATCCGTATTATCGGCTGGCAGCCAAGTATAAAATTCCGGTAATCTTTCATTCGGGAGATACTTATTCGCACCTGGCTAAGCTCAAGTATGCTCATCCCTTTAATGTGGATGAGGTGGCGGTGGACTTTCCAGAAACCAACTTTGTGATCGCTCACCTGGGGAACCCGTGGTTAGTTGACACAGCTGAAGTGGTTTACAAAAACAATAGACCAGGAATCAGGGAGAATGTTTGGGCAGATCTCTCGGGCCTCATGGTTGGCTCAGCAGCCGATTATGAGAATTATCGACAAGAAGGATACTTTGAGAAGTTAGGCGAAAAAGTGCGGGAGGCCATCGGATTTACGGATCGGCCTGACCACTTTTTATACGGTAGCGACTGGCCCTTGTCTCCGATGAAGGTTTACCGTGACTTTATCAGTGAACTAATTCCGGAATCATATCACCAAGCAATATTCCACGATAATGCCAAGGCTCTGTTTAAGCTCGTTTGACGTTAGACAAAATGACGTGCTTGTAGGCACCCGGCCCACTGGGGGGGCTTGAGCGGCTGCACCTTCAAGGAGGGGGTCTCCTGGGGCAAATTTGTCTCTTTGGAGGATGGCGGCCGTTACGCCGAGGTCCTCTGCGACGCCACCATTGCCTGGCCTCTCCTCCTCAAAGGCGTCAGCCAGCGCCTGGATAAAGCGCCAAGGGCTTAACTGAAATCCGGCAAGATCCCTCAGGACGGGCCGGAGCCCAGGACCGCCATACCCGCGACCAACACCATGAAAAGCAGCGCGGCCCACAGCGCCAGCTTCGCGGCGTTGACTCCCGAGATACTCTTCATCAGCTTTGTGTAGTCCATAGCACACCCTGTAGGTCTGGTTTTTTCCCTTAGCATATGGCCGGTGTCTCAGCCTGACAATTGGGGATTTTCCTAATTGTGGGGGGTAAAATCCTGAATTTCGTTTGGGTTTATGGGCGAGAAGGGCAGGGGCCATTTACCTATGCCCGTTGCCAAAAGGTTGTCCTTATCCCCCCTCACCCTGACTCTCTCCCCCCGCTGGAGGGAGAGGGGATAAGAGGAAAGAACTTTTGGCAAGCGCTATAAAACCCCCAGGAGATCAATCGCCGGAGGACGGGGGCACACAGCCGCAGGAGGCGCAACTGCAGAGCTTTTCAGTCTTTAAGGTGTGGTAGCCCTCCCGGATCAGGAGGGCGACGATCACCAGCCCGATGCCGGGGTCGGCCTGCCAGATGCCGAACCAATAATTGAGCCCCAGGCCGATGAGCAGGGCCACGGATAACATGGCGCAGGCCAGGGTCTGCTTGGAGTCGGCCATGAGGCTGGCGCTGCCCAGGGATTTTCCCGTCCGGTACTTGAGGGCGAACAACCCGGGCATGACGATGATGGAGGCCAGGGCGATCACGATGCCCAGCAGGGTGGGGGCGGGGGCCTCCTGGAAGATTAATTTCTCCAAGGATTCATAGAGCACGTAAGCCGCCAGGATGAAGAAGGTATATCCGACGATCTTGACGGCCCGGCGTTCCAGGCGCTCTTCCTCGGCGGCGCTCAGGGTCTCGTGCCGGGCGAACCGCCAGATCATCACCCCGCCGGACAGGGACTCCACCAGGCTGTCCAGGCCGAAGCCCACCAGGGCGATGGACCCGGCCAGGGAGCCGGCCACCAGGGCCAGGGCGCATTCCACCACGTTGTAGGCGATGGTGAAGTAGGATAGGCGTAGAGCCCGGCGATGCAGATTAGTCATAAGAGAACTTATAGGGCGGGCTGTGCCCGCCATATTTCGGCGGCCACAGGCCGCCCTATTTATTTTTCGCTTGATAAATGAAACTCTTCAGCCGCTCAAAATAAGCCTGGCCTCCCACCCCATAGACGTCGTTGTGGTGGGCCCCGGGGATGATATACAGGTCCTTGGGCGGGTTGGCCGCGGCAAAGAGGCGGCGGCCCATGTCCACCGGGATGATCTCGTCTTGTTCGCCGTGGACGATGAGCACCGGCGCTTTTACTTGAGCAATTTTCCCCAGGTTGTCATAAGGCACCTTGGGGCGCCAGTCGAACCGGAAGGGGACCAGCATCTTGGCCATGTCGGACGAGTTGGTGAAGGCCGACTCCAGGATCAGGGCCCGGCAGGGTTTTTGGATGGCCAGGTCCGTGGCCAGGGCCGTGCCCAGGGAGCGGCCGAACAGGACAAGGTCACGGCCGGGTATGCCCCGGGTCTCGGCCACGTAACGGTAGGCCGCGGCCGCGTCCAGAAAGGTGCCCTCCCGGCTGATGCGGCCCTGGGAGCGGCCGTATTCCCGGTAATCGAAGATAAAGACCTGGACCCCGGCCAAGTCGTGGAGCAGTTTGATATTTTCCAGGCGGTGGCTGATGTTGCCGGCGTTGCCGTGGAACCACACCAGGACCGGGGCCCCGGCCTGGGGCACCCACCAGCCGTGGAGCTTGACGCCGTCGGCGGCATCAAAGAAGACGTCCTCGTAGGCCAACCCGAAATCCGCCGGGGTGCCGGCGGGATCGGAGTCGGGGAAGAAGACGATGCCCTTTTCGGAATATTCCAGGATCATGGCGGCCTCGCTGGCGGAACGACGCGTTTCCGGGTGGCCCGCAATCGCATAACCACGATTCAAGACCATCCGGCCACAACAAAGCGATGAAAAAACGTCAGAACCTGTTTCAAAACCTTTCTTAGGCTGCAAAGATTTTCTCTCAACCGCTGGGGGGATGGGAACGGGAGTTTTAAGTCCCCCTTTTTAAAGGGGGATTTAGGGGGATTATCAGGCGCTTATTTAATCCCCCCTGCCCCCTTTTAGAAAAGGGGGGTGATGCTTTCCCAACTTAAGCTCCCCTGGTTGATGCAAAATGATGTCTAAAATCGGTTTTGAGATGACTTTTAACCGATATTACCGGCGGAAATGTAGGGTGCGTCCTACGCACCATAGAGTGGCGCATAAACCGCGCCCTCCTGCATCCAAAAAAAGGATATACCCGATGGTATACCCTTTTCCCTGGAGACACAAAAAAATAATCCGGGATTGGCTCTCGGAAGGTAAGGTCTCCCGGCCAGGCTCAACTCATCAGGAACCCCAGGATGTAGCGCAGGGCCAGGCCCGAGATGACTACCCCCAGGCCGATGCGGATGAACTTGGCGGAGAAGAATTTCTGGAGGCGGGCCCCGATGTACATACCGGCGAAGCCGCCGAGGCCGAAGAGCGCCCCCAGGGCCCAGTCCGGGGCCACCGGCCCGATATTGGGGTAAAAGGGGGCGATCACCGAGTAAAAGCCCACCCCGGCCACCGAGGTGAGGAAGGTGCCCATCAGGGCCGCGCCGGCGATGGTGTAGATGGGGAGTTCGAAGATGGCCGCCAGGAAGGGGGCGATGATGGCGCCGCCGCCGATGCCGTAGGTGCCGCCGATGAGCCCCACCACCAGGGCCAGGCCGAACAGGGCCGGGGCGTTGAAGGAGAAGGTCTCTCCTAAAAACTCATAGCTGACCCGTCTTAAACTCCAACTCACGGTCTTGACCCGGGCGGCAGGGGGCAGGCACTGTCCGACGCCGGAGCATGACGACTCCGCCAAGACCTGCTTCAAGCGCTCCTGGACCCGGGCCTCGAACTCCAGGATTTTGCCCTTTTTGCGTTTGGCCCGGGGAGTCTGCTCATAGAGCAGGCGCAGGCCGATATAGAGGAGCACGCAGCCCACGAAGAGCTTGAAATTTTTCGGGTCGAGCATCCAGTTGACCCGGATGAGGGCCCCGGCGAAGATGCCCGGGAGCGTCCCCAGGATCACCACCCAGGTCAGCGGCCAGTTCATCCGGCCCTCCCGGATGTAGCGGTAGACCCCGGAAGGGATGGCCACGATGTTGAAGACCAGGTTGGTGGGAGAAACCGCCGGGCTGGTGAAGTTGAGGATGCTCACCTGGAAAGGCAGCAGCAGGAAGGCCCCGGAGACTCCGCCCATGGAGGTGAAGGTGGAGACCAGCAGGGCAATTAAAGGCGGAATGAGCGGGTTGACCTCCACGCCGGACACGGGAAAGACCATATCCCACCTCTTGTGTAATTTTTCACAAAATTAGCCAAAATTGATAACGCTGTCAAGAGAAATTTTGGGGGTGTACCGGCTGGATCTTCTCTGCCTGGAATTTTGACAAAAAGTGGTTACCTTTAATTTGCCCCCCGGAGAAAGGCCGCCCGGGAGAACAGGATCGTTTCAGGGTTTAAGCCCGGGAGAGGGGTCCCCAAAAACGTTTTTCACTGCGGTGGCAAAAGCTGCCGCATAAACTTGGATATCACGAGCGAGGATGTCATACCATGGACCAAAACGAGGGATTTATTCTGGAGGTTTTCTCCGATTACGTCTGACCCTGGTGCTACTTCATCACCGGGCGTGTTGAAAGGCTAAAGGAAGAGTACGAGATCGGGATCAGGTGGATTGCCTTTCCCCTGCATCCGGAAACACCGGAAGAGGGGATGAGCCTCGAGGAGCTTTTCAAGGGACGGGAACTGGATCTCCCTTTGTCCATGGAGCGCCTGAAGAAAGTCGCGGCCGAGTTGGGGCTTCCCTGGGGTATGCGCACGAGAACCTGCAATAGCCGCCGGGCCCAAGAACTCGGGAAATGGGCTGAGGCATTGGGCCAAGGGGATGAGTTTCACCTGGCGGTATTTCAGGCCTACTTCGCTGCGGGAAAGAACATCGCCGATATTTCGGTCTTGACAGAGATCGCCGGGACGGTTGGGCTTGATGGCCGGATGGCGGAACAGGTCCTGGCTGAGGGGACTTTCAAGGCAGCCGTGGACCGTGATTGGGAGTATGCCCGCACCTGCGGCATTACCGCAGTTCCCTCTTTCATGATGGATGGGCGGAAAGTGGTCGGCGCGCAGCCCTACCAGGCTCTTCAAGACCTGGTAACCGCCTCGGGGGGCAATATGCGGAAATGATGGGCGGGGGTCCAGTATCCCGGTCCTATCCGGCAGGCTTTACTTCGATGGGGCCTGCCGCCATGTCTCTGGCCCTGTAGGGGCGGACCTATGTGTCCGCCCTGGCCTCAGGGCGCACACGCAGGTGCGCCCCTGCAAAAATCAAAATTACCTGTATGACCGCAACTCGGTATCTGGATACGTTATCGGGGCAGGTCAATCCTGTTCATCGCCAGCCCTGGATCCACTCGATAGTATCCATTGCCCACAGGCCAGGGCTGGCTAACTCCCCGTTTCCATGGGCTTGACCTCTGGCGCCGGGACAGGAGCGGGTGGAGCCGGAGGCCCGGCTGCGGGGGCGGGTGGCGCCGCCGGCGGGGGCGAGGGGGCCGGCGCGGGCTTCGGCGCCGCCGGCGCTGAGGGCGGCCCGGGTTGGCTGGGAGCCGGAGGCTCAGGGGCGCAGGTTTCGGCCGGTGCGGCCGGTGCGGCCGGGGTTTTCGCTACCGGCCTATAATCCTTCTCGGCCGTCGGCAGAAAATCCACCAGGGCCTTCATGTGGGCGTCGTTCCGGGGATGGCCTTTGAGGAACTGGGGCGGGTTCAGCTTGACGAATTCATCGGTCATCATGCGCCGCCAGAAATCCAGGGCCAGGGCCGGATCATAGCCCGCCTTGGCCATGAGGATGAGCCCGATCTTATCGGCCTCCAATTCCTGAGTCCAGCTATATGTGGGCAGGATGCCGTGCTCGATCCCCAGGCTGTAACCCTCGCCGATGGCCTGGCCGGCTATACCGCCCACCCCGCCAACTGCCATGCCGAGGCCCAAGCCCCCCATATGAGCCATCGTGGCCTGGCTCTGGCGCTCTCCGGTATGACGGGCCAGGGCGTGGCCCATCTCATGGGCCAGCACCGTGGCCAGGCCCGCCTCGTCCCGGGTGTACTTCAGGGCGCCGGTGAAGATGCCCGTCTGGCCCCCGGGAAAGCAAAAGGCGCGGGTCTCCTGGGGGTTTTCCAGGACCACAAACGCCCAATGATAATCAGGGCGGTCGGCCGCGGCGGCCAGGCGGCGGCCCACGCGGGTCACCAGTCTGTTCACCGCCGGGTCCTGGCACGTTTCATTGCGGGCGCGCAGATCTTCATAGGTTTGGGTGGCGGTGGAGATCTCGGTTTTTTCGGACTCCAGGATGATCTGGCGCCGGCCGGTATAGGGCGCGGTGGCGCAGGCGGCTGCCAGGAGAGGAAGCCCGAGGGCCAAAACTCGCGATTATTCTGCCGTACCTTGGGAACATCGCCGACCTGTGAAGCAAGAAATATCCTGACACGGAGATTTTATCAAATCCTGGGACAGTCTTTCATAAATAAAGAATGCCCGGGTCAGGGAATAATTATTCTGACCCACCTTCCGGCGTTAAACCCGGCGGCGGCCCAAGAGAACCAGCCGGGGATTGTTGCGGCTCTTGAGGCGCGTTTTATAGCGTTTGCCATAAATTCATCCCACTTGCTGATTTTTAAATCTCCCTAAATCCAATGCTGTTCACTTAAAGCGCAGAAACAATTTTTGTCATGCTGAGTGAAGCGAAGCATCTCGTATTTGGAGATTCTTCGGTCGCTTCACTCCCTCAGAATGACAGGATAGGTGATCTCCCCAGAGCTTTCTCCGATTAAGTGAACCGTATTACCCCTAAATCCCCCTTTGTCAAAGGGGGACTTTAACAGCAATTCCTTGGAGTTCCCCCCTTTGACAAAGGGGGGGTAGGGGGGATTTTGGTTTTTGAGCATGGGACGTAACGGAGAAAACTTTTGGCAAACGCTATAAATCAAATTAATGAGGCGAAGGCCCCGGCTCCATAAAGAAAAGGGGCGGCCCCGGAAGGTCCGCCCTTTTCACTGCGTCTTGGCGTGAGGCTGTGCTATTCCCAGGAGTCTTCGACCTTGGTGAGGATCGCCAGTTTGACGGCCTGGACCTTGCGGTAGACCTGGTCCGGGGCCCGGAGGCGGGCTTCCACGGTGAGGAGGTCTTCTTCGATGGAAATGCCGAACAGGCGCTCGTTTTCCTGGAGATACGGCAGGATGAGGTCCCAGTCGGCGGCGGTGAGCGGCACGATTTCGCCGCCGTTGAACTGCTCCTCCACCACTTGCTGGTAGGGGTCGCGGATGAAGATGGCGCCCCCCGAGGCCAGGGAGAAGAGGTTGCCGCCGGGGTAGGGGGTGCGCTGGGCCCGGAGGCGGCCCCGGGAGTCGAACTCCAGGCCGTTGACGATGATGAAGCCGCCGCCGGCATGGGGGTTGCCGGCCATGAAGGACTCGGCCAAAAAGTCCAGGGCGGTGCCGTTGATCACCACCCGGGGGCGGCCCACCGCGTTGATGAAGGGCCGGCCGGCGGCGTTGCCCAGGACGTAGACGTCGCCGCCCTTGGCGCCGTACATGAAGGTCTGGCCCACGTCGCCATAGACCACCAGCTTGCCCCGCTTCATGATCTGGCCCAACTGGTCCTGGGCGTTGCCGTGGATGGCAGATGGCCATGCCGTCGATGCCCGAGGCCAGGTAGTCACCGGTGCTGCCGTAGGCGTCGATCCTGACGTCATCGGTGTCGCCGCCGAAGCCGCAGCCGAGGAAACGCTGGCCCTTGTAGCCGTAAGTGAGGAATTGCCGCCAGCCCGAGTTCGAAGGCCCGGCACAGGAAACGGGCGTCGCAGCCGTCCCCTTCCGGGGGGAAGCCGGCCGCGTCCAGGATCAGCACCGTGTCGTTCCGGGGCGGGGCGCTGCAAGCAGGTCCTGGGTCTCAAAATCGACCCAGCGGTAGCGGCTGGCGTGCTTTTTCGCCCAGGCGGGGAGTAGCCTGAAAAATTTCGGTCAGGCTCTCCATGATCAGGCGCTGCAAGTGGCTCCGTTTCTTGTCGCCCGGATCGTACCGCCGGTCCAGGAGCAGGGTCAAGGCTCGCCAGGGCCGCGGCCTTGGGGCCGTCGCCCTCCCGCGGCCTGGGCCGTAATGACCGCCAACGCTTCCCGGAAACTGGCATAGGACCAGATGGGGAGGCGTCCTTTGACCCACTGGAAGAGTTTCTGGCCGGAGGCGTCCTCCAGGTGGGACCGGATCAGCCGGCTCAACTCCGAATCCGCCTCGATGGTAATCTCCAGCCGGGTGCCGTCCCAGGGCCGCTGGTGCCAGGGCACGGTCTTGGGCTTGCCGAACTTGTCGTGGCAAGAGAGGGTCCGGTGGCCGTTGTTGGCTTCCAGGGAGAAGGTGAAGGAGCCGCCGTCGGTGGCGCTGCCGCCCCGGGCGTTCCAATAGAGGTCGGCCACCGGGCAGAACCGGGAATCTTCCGCGGCCAGGCTCTCCAGGGTGGCGTCGATGGCCTGCTTCTCGGAGCAGACCAGGCCGATCTGCACCTCGCCGTCTTGCAGGGCAAAAACCTGGGGCCGGAGCATGGAAGTGTCGGTGATGCCGATGAGCTCGAAGCGGTTCCGTTCGGGGTCGGTCCGGGCGATGATGAAGAACCAGGGGCCGTCCGGGGAGCCGTGGATGTTGGTGGCCTGGAGATGCCGGTAAATCCGCTGGCGTTCCGGGTCCAGGAGGTCGAAGTCCCGCTCCGTGGTGGGGGCCATGGACTCGATGACGTACTCCAGCGGGAAGCCGTAGAGGCGGTGCCACAGGTCGAAGGTCAGGACCGCCACCTCGGTGTCCGTGAGGAACTGGGGATAGAAGTGGCGCTGGCTCAGGTATTCGCTCACGGAAAAGTAGTTGGCGAAGTCGCCGTTGTGGACCAGGGCGGTGTTCAGCGCCGCAAAGGGGTGGGCCCCGCCGGGGTGCCACACCCGGCCCCGGGTGGGGTAGCGCTGGTGGGCGATCCAGATGTGGGCCTTGAAATCCAGGAGATCGTAATAGAGGGCGGCTTCCTCGGCGTAGCCCACGATCTTGAGGATCATGAGGTTGCGCCCCTGGGACAGGACAAAGGCCTTTTTCTCCCCCAGGGAGGCATAATAGGCCTCGTTGAGCTTGTAGCAGTTCTGGGCCACGAACTCGTCTTCCACCTGGCGCCCGGGGATATGATAAAGCTTGTGCTTCAGGATGAAATGCTGGAGCACCTCGGGCTTGACCCGCACGAAGTACTGCCAGACCTCCGGGGGCTTGACCATCAGGCCCGGCAAATCCCGCCAGTCGCCGATGGTGGGCTGACGCCGGGCGTGAGCCACCCGGAAGGCCTCGGTGATGAACCGGGACTCCACTTCGGCCCGGGCCTCATCGTCCAGGTAGGCGATCTGAATCAGGTAATCGTCATCCAGGATTTCCTGGGACACCCCCAGGGTGTCGGCATCCAGGCCCACCGCGGCGATGCCGCCGCCTTTGCCGTTGCCCCGGTTGTGCATCTGCACCGAGGGCTGGAAGATGTGGCGGCCGGCCACCGGGATGCTGCAGGCAAAGCCGGTGACCCCGCAGCCCCCTTCGTCCGCAGCTTTATGGATGCGGCCGGGAGGGAAAGGAGAGGTAAAATCGCGACGGGTGTCGAGGAGGGCCAGGCCCGGGTGGGTATTCAAGTTGGCATTGGACTTCATGTAGTTCCTCTGGAAAGTGAGCAGTGAGCAGTGAGCTGCGAGCAGTTTAAGAGCTGGTAATCATGCTCTTGATGCCTTTAACTCCGCCTTATTCCTCACCTTGCTTTTATTCTCTCATTCAAATGTTGCTATTATGCATAGGGCGTGCCGTGCACGCCGAATCCCGGCGGCCGCAGGCCGCCCTATGACTTTGAACCTTGAACCTTGAACCTTGAACTAACTCTTTCTTCTCAGATCGTCGTCCACCGGGCGGTCGAAGTAGTCCAGGTGGGCCAGGACGTCGGTGCGGCCCACCAGTTCCCGGATGCTCCGGAGACCCAGGCGGCGCAGGATTTCCTTCAACTGCCAGGTCCAGGCATAATACAGGTTGCTGATGCGGTTGACGCCCCACTGGACGGTCATCAGGTCCACCAGTTCCTCATCGGTGGTGGCGATGCCCCGGGCGCAGCCCCGGCCGGACTCGCAGTTGTGGCAGCGGAGGCATTCCAGGGCCACCAGGTCGGCGGTGCCGATCTGGACCCCGTCGGCCCCCAGGGCGATGGCCTTGGCGATGTCGTAGGCGGTGCGGATGCCGCCGGAGGCGATGAGGGTGACGTGGTCCCGGATACCTTCGGCCCGGAGGAACTGGTGCACCTTGGGGATGGCGTACTCGATCGGCATGGCGATGTTCTTCTTGGCGATGTCCGGCGCGGCGCCGGTGCCGCCGTAGCTGCCGTCCAGGTGGACCATGTGGGCGCCGGCGTAATAGCTGCCCACGGCCACCATGTCCACGTCGGTGGGGGTGGACACCTTGACGGACACCAGGGCCCGGGGATTGATTTCCTTGATCCAGTCGATGTGCTTCTTGTGGTCTTCCACGGAGTAGACGCTGTGGAAGGGGAAGGGCGAAAACAGGGAACTGCCCGCCACCGCTTCCCGCATGCGGGCCACGGAGGGGGTGACCTTGTCGCCCAGCAGATGGCCGCCCAGGCCGGGTTTGGCCCCCTGGGCGTACTTGAACTCCACCATCCGCACCCGCTGGATGGTCTCCTCCCGGACCCCGAAGAGCCCGGTGGCCACCTGGGTGACCATGTTGTCCTCATAGGGATAAAGGGCTTCGGGAAAGCCGCCTTCGCCGGTGCTCACCATGGTGTTGAAGCGGATGGCGGCCTGGACCCGGGACAGGATGGTGTTGATGGAGACCGAGCCGAAGGACATGCCGCCGCCGTACCAGGGAACCGACAGCTTGATCTGGGGCCGGCCGTCTCCCCGGCGGTTGAGTTCCACTTCCAGGGAGATGTCGTCGTGGGTCAAGTGGAAGTCGGGCCGGGCCTTGGGGAACAGGAAGCGCAGCTTGTCGAAGCCGCCGCCGGAGGCGCCCAGGCGGTAGTCCAGGTCGGTGTGGGACAGGGCGCCGGTCTCCGCCTGCCACCAGTTGGAGAGGAGCAGGTCCGGGGTCCAGCGGCTGTCGCCCAGGGTGCTGAAAACCGGGGAGATACTGACCCGCAGGGCCTGGACCGGGCACTGCTTGACGCAGTAAAAATCATTGTTCTGGCAGGACGTGCCCAGGCACCGGTAACTCTTGGGGCGCCGCAGGTAGCTGCCGGCCTTGGTGTGGACCCCGTAAGGGCAGACTTCGACGCAGCGGCCGCACTTGATGCACTTCGCTTCGTCGCGGTAGACCCGGTACTTGCTCAGGGCATTCCTGAACCGGGACGGGGTGGGAACGGGCTCCCAGGGTTGGCCCGGGGACCATGACTCCATAGGGACTACTTTCTTTGGTTGTGCCATAGTTCTCAGTCTTT
>CAVXZU010000041.1:0-40028 GCA_963766185.1 uncultured delta proteobacterium
CCCCCACATAGCAGCCACCGACATTGCCCACCGCCCAGGCCGGGACCGCGGATGCGGGCTGGAGCCTTTGGGCTCCCGATTAACGAGGCTCTCGGGGTCGACCCTATGCCGGTGAGAAGAACTTCTTGAAATATCCTTATCTTGGGCGTAAAATGGTTCCAACGCGTTTCTCCTCCCCACCCGGAATCTCAACCACCAAACCTCCGGGATTGGCGGGTGCCGGTCGATTCCGGCCGAGGCTCAGGGTGAGTGAGGACCATTACGATTACGATGACCTGCCCGGGGGCGATGGGATTCTCATCCTCTCCCCGGAACAGGTGATTCTGTCCGCTACCCTCCAGGCCGAAAGGCTCTTTAGGGCCAGGTTTGCCCCCGGCCAAACCCTTGCCCTGTCCGAAATTTTCCCTGAACCCTATCTGGCCCAGGCCGAATTGGCCTTAAAGGAAACGTTGGAATCGGGCGTCATGCGCGCCCAGGTCTTGACCCAGATCCTGCTCCCGTCGGACAGGCGCGGTTCCTGAAATATTCCGTGGCCCCGCTCTATGGCCAGGACCAGAAGATTATCGGGGCCGTTCTGGCCTTTCATGACGATACCCTGACCAAATCCTGGTCGGCCCGGGACAATTTCGGGCTCGGCGTGGAGTCCGGGGCGGTGTTCGAGCACCTGGACCGGGGTCTGTTCATCGTCAACCAGCGGCGGACCATAACCGCGTTCAACCGCACGGCCCAGGAGCTCACCGGCTTTAGCCCGGACGAGGTGGTGGGCCGCTACTGCTGGGAGGTCTTTCAGGCGGATCACTGCAAAACCGGGTGCGCCCTGAAAGCCACCCTGGAAGACGGCGTCACCCGGAAAGATCAGGAGGTGCGCATCCAGGATAAAGGGGGACGCTGGGTGAGTCTCCTCATCAGCACCGCCCCCATCCGCAACAAAAGAGCGGCGATTGTCGGCGGCGTGGAGACCTTTCAATCCCTGGGTGTGGCCCTGCCCCGGCGGGAAGTCCGGTCGCCCTTCCCGGGGGAAGTTGAGATCATCGGCCAGAGCCCCCCCATGAAACGCCTTTTGGCCATGCTGCCCGATGTCGCCCGCTCCGAGGCGACGGTGGTCCTGGAAGGGGAATCCGGGACCGGCAAGGACCTCTTCGCCCAGGCCATCCACCTCCAGAGTCCCCGTGCCCAAGGCCCCTTTGTGGCCTTCAGCTGTTCGGCCCTGGTGGAGACCCTGATGGAATCGGAATTGTTCGGCCACATCAAGGGAGCCTTTACCGGGGCCATCAGCAACAAGGTGGGCCGCTTTGAATTGGCCAAAAACGGGACCCTGTTCCTGGACGAAATCGGCGAGCTCAAACTGGAATTGCAGGTCAAGCTGCTCCGGGTCCTGGAATCCAAAGTCCTCGAACGGGTGGGCAGCTCCCGGGCCATCCCCATGGAAGCCCGGATTATCGCCGCCACCAGCCGCAACCTGATGGAGGAGGTGCGCCGCGGCCGCTTTCGCATGGATCTCCTGTATCGCCTGCGGACGGTCCCCTTCTCGTTGCCGCCGCTCCGGGACCGGCAGGAGGATATCCCTCTCCTGGTAAACCACCTCCTGGCCCGGCTCAACCGCAAGTACGGCAAAGAGGTGCGGGGGGTCGACCCCAAGGTGATGAGCCTGTTCCAGAACTACGCCTGGCCGGGCAATATCCGGGAATTGGAGCGGGTGCTGGAATATGCCTTTGTCTTTGTCAAAGGCACGGTGATCACCAAAGATCTGCTCCCGAACTGGAATCCCCCCACCCTCCCCCGGCGCCCTCGGCCCGCCTGCACCGGCAGCGCTAGGACAGCGAGCGCCTGATCATTCAAAAAGCCCTGCACCAGGCCCGGGGCAACCGGGAGGCCGCGGCCCGGGTCCTGGGGATCAGCCGCAGTTCCCTGTGGCGCAAGATGAAGGCCTACGACCTGCTCTAAGCCGGTTGCCCGCCCCAGCCCGAACGGCCCTCTGTTTCATTCATGTTTCACTAAATAATGAATTGATCATAAAAATAAATTAGTTAAATGTTTCAAGCTATGTCAGCATTGACACAATATTTTGGTCCCTGAAAAAATTAATTCTACAATTTCAATAAGTTACCTAATTGGCACATATATTGCCCTTTAGTTCAGAAACATTGAATTTTTAAACAACATGGGAGGCCAGGGATGAAAACCGCCGGAAGAAACATTGAAATTATTCTGGAACAATATCCCCGTCACCCGCAACATCTGATCAACCTCCTCCAGGACGTCCAGGCCGAATACAGCTACATTTCCGAGGAGCACCTCACCCTGATCTGTGATCATGTGGGGGTGCCCCTTACCCAGGCCTGGTCGGTGGCCACCTTCTATAAATCCTTCAGCCTGGAGCCCCGGGGCGAACACGAAATCAAGGTCTGTCTGGGCACCACCTGTCATCTCAAGGGCGGGCAACGCCTGGTGGAGGCCTGCGAACGGAACCTGGGCGTGGCCCGGGGCGAAACCACCGATGACCTCAGGTTTACCCTGGATACGGTTAACTGTCTCGGCTCCTGCGCCCTGGCCCCGGTGGTCATGGTTGACAACGATTATTTAGGCCGGGCCACCATCCGCGACTTAAAAAAGCGCCTGGAAAAATCTGACGACGAGTCGGATTGAGGAGGAATTTATGGCTAAGCTCAAAAGTGTTGCTGAGCTGGAAAGCCTGCGAGCCCGCCTGCTCGCCGTGCCGGACCGGCCGGTGGTCAGGGTCTGCCTGGGGCCCGGCTGCCTGGCCCAGGGAGCCGATAAAGTTTCCCGGGCCTTCAAGGCCGCCATTCAGGAACGCCACCTCGCCGCGGACGTCAAGCCCCTCATTAAAGAGACCGGCTGCCATGGATTTTGCAGCCAGGGCACCCTGGTTAACCTCTCCCCCCATAATCTGTTCTACGTCCAGGTCAAACCCCAGGATGTTCCCGACATCGTCGACCAGACCCTGAAAGAGGGAAAAGTGGTGGAGCGCCTGCTCTACTCCGACAACGGCAACCGCTATCAGTCTGCCGGGGAAGTGCCCTTCTATAAATTACAGCAGAAGGTCATCCTCAAAAATGTGGGGCTCATCGACCCCCTGGATATTGAAGACGCCCTCAAGGCCGGGGCCTACCGCTCCCTGGTCAAGGTCTTGAGCCAGATGTCCCCGGATGAGGTTATCGATACCGTGACCGTCGCCGGCTTGCGGGGCCGGGGCGGGGGCGGCTTCCCCACCGGGTTTAAGTGGCGAAAGGTGGTGGAAAATGCCCGGGAAAACCCGGGGCCGGTCTTCATCGTCGCCAACGGCGACGAAGGCGACCCGGGCGCCTTCATGGACCGGGCCATCATGGAAGGCGACCCCCATGCCGTTCTGGAAGGCATGGCCATCGGGGCCCGGGCCATGGGCGCCGAACAGGGCTACCTCTATGTCAGGGCCGAATATCCCTTTGCGGTGCGGACTCTCCAAATCGCCATTGATCAGGCTCGCGCCCTGGGTCTCCTGGGCCGGAACATCCTGGGAACGGGGTTCAATTTCGATGTCCACATCAGCCGCGGCGCCGGCGCCTTTGTCTGCGGGGAGGAAACCGCCCTCCTGGCTTCCATTGAGGGCCGGGTGGGAGAACCCGTCACCCGGCCCCCCTACCCGGTGGAAGAGGGCTTGTGGGACCGCCCCACCGTGATCAACAACGTCGAGACCTGGGCCAACGTCCCCTATATCATCGACCATGGGGCCCAGTGGTACGCCAAAGTCGGGGTGCCCCACAGCACCGGCACCAAGATCTTCTCCCTGGTGGGCAAGGTAAAAAACTCCGGTTTGGTGGAAGTCCCCATGGGCGTCACCCTGGGGAGCATCGTCGAGGAAATCGGGGGCGGGGTCCCGGGCGCGACGCGGTTCAAGGCGGTCCAGACCGGCGGACCCTCCGGGGGCATCATCCCCTACGAACTCAAGGAACTGCCCCCTGAAGAACTCAAACTGGATAAGGTCGGTCTCCAACCCCGGGGTTATATGCCCACGGAGCTCAGAAACCTCCCCGTGGACTTCGACTCTCTGGCCCAGGCCGGCTCCATCATGGGCTCCGGCGGCATGATCGTCATGGATGACCGGGATTGCGTGGTGGACGTGGCCCGGTACTTCCTCCGCTTTCTCGAGGAAGAGTCCTGCGGCAAGTGCCTGCCCTGCCGCCTGGGCATCAAGGGCATGCAGGAGTTTTTGGACAATTTCTCCCAGGGCAAGGGGGCCCCGGCCGACATCGATGCCCTGGAAAGCCTGGCCAAGGCCCTGGTGGACGGGTCGCTGTGCGGCCTGGGCCGTACCGCCCCCAACCCGGTCCTGACCAGCATCCGTTACTTCCGGGATGAGTATCTGGCCCACATCGTCGACCACCATTGCCCGGCGGGGGTCTGCCGGGATCTCATCACCTACCGTATCGACCCCGAGATCTGCAACGGCTGCACCCTGTGCGCCAAAAATTGTCCCCAGGCGTGTATCGCCGGGGAGAACAAGCAACCCCATACCATTGACCAGGACGCCTGTATCCGCTGTGGGGCCTGTATGGATGTCTGCCCCGTTGATGCCGTGGTCGTGGACTAGGAGGTGAGTGTATGAGCGCCAGCGAAAATCCGGTGAATGAAGTGATCAACTTCTTCATCGACGGCCAACCGGTCCAGGCCAAACCCGGCTGGACCATCCTGGAAACGGCCCGGCATTACCGCATCCCTATCCCCACCCTGTGCTTCCACCCGGCCGTCATTCCCTGGGGCAGTTGCCGTTTGTGCGTGGTTGAAACCCGCTATGGCAAACGGGGGCGGGTCATCCCCTCCTGCCTGAACCCGCCCATCGAGGAACTCGAGGTTTTCACCAAATCGGAGCGGGTGCTCAATGTGCGGCGCTGGGTCCTGGAGATGCTCCTGGCCGATTGCCCGGCCTCCCGGGAGATCAAGAAGCTGGCCGCGGAGCATGGCGTCACCTCCACCCGCTTTCCCATCACCAACCCCGAGGAAGAATGCCTGCGGTGCGGCCGCTGCGTGGCGGTGTGCAGCGAGGTGGTGGGGGTCCAGGCCCTCACCTTCGGGTCCCGGGGGGTATTAAAGGTCCTGGAAACCCCCTACCGCGTCCCCAACAATGCCTGCATCGGCTGCGGCTGCTGTGTCTCGGTGTGTCCCACCGGGGCCCTGCAGAAGCGCCTGGATACCGTCCGGGGCGACTTGTCCCGCCGCACCGGTCATGGTTTCGCTCACTGAGGGAGGTGACAGTATGAACCCATCGCAAGCCGTCAAAGCCAGTAACGCCGTCGCCCCAGCTTGGGGGTCTTCCTCTGTGAGTGCGGCTCCCGCATTGTCCCCAAGGTTGACCCGGCCCTCCTGGCCCAACTGCTGAATGAGCCTCCCGGGATCGCGCACGTGGAAATCCTGCCGTTTTCGTGTCTGCGGCCCGGGTTGGAACGGATCAAGGAGGTGGTGGCCGCCAAAGGCCTCAACCGGCTCATCGTGGCCGGCTGCGAAAGCCGCATCCTCCATAAGAAATTCGAGCAGGCCCTGGAGGCCCTAGGGCTGGCGGAAACCCAGATCGACATGGTCAACCTTAGGGACCACGTGGCCCAGGTCCACAGCGCCGCCCCCGCCGAACTGGCCCAAAAGGGGGCCAAGCTCATCCGGGCCTCCCAGGCCTGGCTCGAGACCCTCGAACCGGCGCCCCGCCTCCGGATAGACTATCAGGGGCCGGTCATGGTCCTGGGCGGGGGCGTCGCCGCCTACAGCGCCGCCCAGGAACTGGCCGCCGCGGGCGTCGACACCCTCCTGCCCCTGAGCTACGACCCGGCGGAGGAAATGGGGCGCGCCCGCCAGCTCTACATCGGGGAATACCACTCCTATGACCGCCTGGAGCGCCTCATTCAGGAAGTTGAGGCCAGCCCCATGGTCAACCAGACCCGGGTCGGGGCTGTGCAGCAGGTCTCCGGCCGGTTCGGGGACTACACCGTGACCTTCGCCGCTGCCGAGGGCGAGGACCAGGTGGAATTCAAAGCCGGGGCCATCATCGCCGCCCTGGATTGGGAGCACGTCCATCAACTCCGGGAACTCGGCCATGATGGGGACCAGGTGATTTGTCAGGTCGAGATCAACGAACTCATTCAGCAAGGCGGCCCCATCAAGGGCCGGGTAATTTTTTGGATCGACGATCTGGACGCCGGCCAGCCTTTTGCCGCCCCGCTCTCCATGAAAAGCGCCTGGAATATGGCCACCCATCTCCGGGAACATTTCCCCGAGACCCAGGTGACCATCCTCTATGACAGCACCATGCCCGTCCCCCTGGGGACCTTCGATCGGGCCCGGGCCCGGGAACTGGGCCTGGCCCTGGTCTCCTACGACAACCATGTCCATCCCACCGTCAAGCCTGACTATATCTCCTACAACCGGGCCACCGACCGGACCGAGCAGGATCTGGCCTGGGATCTCCTGGTGCTCTCCGCCCGGCGCGCCCCCGGGGCCGAGGCCCTGAAAACCGCCAAGATCCTGGGATTGGAGGTCAAGGAAGAAGCCTTCCTGGACCGGTCTCCCCAGATGGTGCGCCCGGACCAGGTGGTCCTGGGGGAGAAACTCATCGTCGGGTCCGCCTGCCAGCCCTGCGACCTGAGCGGCGCCCTGAGCCAGGGGCGCCGGGTGGCCAAGAAAACCGCTGCCCTGGTCAAGCACGCCCAGGCCGGGGAACTCTATGCCCCCCAGGTTATTTCCACCGTGGACCAGAGCAAGTGCACGGTGTGCACCCTCTGCCGGGAGGTCTGCGACTGCCTGGCCATCCAGCCGGTGAGCGGCCCCGTGGAAGGCCTGGGCCACAATGTCCCCCGGATGGTAGACCCCATGCTCTGCACCGGTGAAGGCACCTGCGCCGCCTCCTGCCCCGAGATGGCCCTCACCCTGGCCAATTGCACCATGGCCCAGCACGAGGCCCGGGTGGCCGCCCTGGCCCGGAGCCTGGCTCCTGATGAGGTCATGGGCTTCGGCTGTCAGTGGAGCGGCGCCGCCGCCGCCGACCAGGCGGGGCTCCGGGGCTTGAGCTACAACCGGCGGTTCTTTCTCCTGCCGGTGCGCTGCCTGGGACAGATCGACCCGGTGGTCATGGGCCGCGCCTTCCTGGAAGGGGCCAACGGCTTGCTGCTCGTCGGCTGCAACCCCGAAGAATGCCACCACAGCTACGGCATCGACCACACCTGGAGCCGGGTGTGGATCCTGAAGAAGCTCTTGTCCCTCTGCGGCCTGGAACGGGAGCGCATCGCCCTGGCCCACAGCGACATTACCCAGCCGGACCGGTTCGTGACCACGGTGGAGAGCTTCATGAAGAACATGGCGACCCTGGGCCCCATTGCCCGGGAAGCCGAGACCCGGAGCCGGCTCCAGGCCCTCTACGACACCCTCCATGTCTCCCGGGTGCGCTGGGTCCTGGGGGTCAGCCTGCGGCGCCCCTGGGAAACCGCCTACCCCAGCCACATGCCCAACCCGGCCGCCTATGACCACACCCTGACGGAAATCCTCACCGAGGAATTCTTCCGGGCCCGGGTCAAAAACCTGATGCGCAGCCAGGGCAAGTTGCTGCAGCTTAACGACATCACCCAGTCCCTGGGCGTGGACGAAGCCCAGGCCCACGAGTACCTGAAGGACATGGGCTACGAGGGGCTGATCGCCATCTCCTTCGTGAACCGGACCCGGTTCTACGGCCTGCCCTCCGGCCCGCAATAACGCCGGGGGCGCTTGCCATGCAAAAACGTGCGGGGCCGGCCTGGGGGTCGGCCCCGCACCTGTTTTACCGTTGGTTAATGGGGATTTTGTTCAGGTAAATCGGTGATAAAATCCCCCCGGGGCGGCGGCCCCTGCCGCCGCCCTGCAACACGGCCCCCCCAAAATCGGCCCCCGCCCCTGCCCCGGGCCAAAGCCCCTGGAAATTTCAGAGAAAAACCCCTCACTATAAGTTGATCGGACTTTCAACTAAGCTCTCACGTCGCCCCAATGTCGCATCTTTTTCTTAGCTCATCGCTGATCTATTCCGATATGAGTTATTAAGGGATAAGGTTTTGTCTGCCGGGAATAAGTATATTTGCTCGCCGATACGAGCATATTTGCTTATGCAACGGATAGTTGAGTCATTTGAGCATCAAATAAAGCAGTTATTCATGTTTTGAGTCGGTCTTATAATTTATATAATTTAACTAATACTGGATAAATTATCGTTTATACTCGCCAGGGCGCAGATTTTTTATTTGATTAATTATACTAAACAAACATTGATCATAATACCAATGATAAATAAGATTATCATAATTAGTTTTATTACTATCTTAATGGTAATTTCAGCAAATATTGCTGATCTTAGATGTGAAGAAAACTTCAATACAATTACTGGCAAATATCAAGCCAATTATATGGAACGAATTAATAAGACAATTATCGAATGCAACCTGAAGGATGATAAGAATACCCGGGTTGAAATCCTTGGATTGATCATTCAGCACAATCTGTTTTATATGTACCAGAAAATAGATTCCAGCGAGTTGGAAGATAAGCTTGCAAGGGGCAGGTGATCCGGAAGAGGAGGCTCAGGCGATGGGTGATGATACTAAGTTGCAGTCAAAAAACTATTAACAATTATGTCATTCTGAGCGGAGCGAAGAATCTCGTATTTTCAGAATGTTGAGATCCTTCACTCCGTTCAGGATGACATAAAACCAGTTTTACAAGAGGCTCACAATCATAACTTTTGTTGGGTATCCATCGTTTCTTCTTCTTTTTTCCGTGCGGTCTTTTCATTGCCAATGCATAGAACTTCAATAACCTGTCCGTAGTCGTCTAAGATAGCTTTATTGATCCAGGATACCCAAATCCGTTCGCCATTGTGCTTCATGTTCTCATTTTCATTGATGGTATATCGGTCCGGGTGGCTTATCAGGTCGGCAATCATTACCGCAAGGTTACGGCCAGCAGTATCGGTCTCCGGCACGATTGTTCCTATAACGCTATACCCGCGTATTTCATCCTCAGAATAACCAAAAAACCTTTGGGCGAATTTGTTGAAAAAAGTAACCTGGCCTTTAAGATCAAGACGCAAAATTATGCTGCTCGCTTCCTCCGCCAGGACGCGAGATTGTGCTTCACTAAAACGTAGCGCTTCTGCATCTTGCACGTGTTCTAAAAATTCAAATCGTAATGCTTCTTTGGCTTTGACGAGATCGGCTGCTTGTTCATTAACCAGTTCTACTAAATAAATATACCCGTCTTTCAAAGCTTGTTCAGATTGTTGACGGTCAACCAGATTTTGGTTAAGCCGATTTAATAATTTAAAATATTTTTTTAATATGAAATAAGCAACCACCACACCAATAACGCCGCTAAAAATAATGGTAATGATATGAGAATCCCAAAGAGATAAATTGGGTAAAAATAAGGTTTTAACAAGTTCAAATCCAGTCATGCCAACAATTATAATTAATGCTACTGACAATAGCCGCACAGCTAAGTCTGCTAATTTTCTGTTCTGTTCCATGATCTTATTAACCTAACTTAGGCGGCGACTTGGCCACCGCAGGCAAAAAAGGGTTTTGGGACCTCGTTACCAAGGAAAAATCCCCGATGATTGCCGCCTTGGGAGACATATCCTCCCATTAACCCCATGGTAGCACAACTTTCACTAAAAAAAACCAATCGTTACCTGATTTTTTGCATCCCACACCTGGTCAGCAGAGCTGCTGAAGGCGGCTTGCGCTTGGCTTTCCCGCCCTACGCCCGCTTCAGGTTATGGCGTACCGGTCTGAACTGGCAAGGAGAGCCGGGAGTCGCAGCCGGCCGGGGGCGACCCCGGGGCCTTCAGCCGCTGGCTGCAGCTTTATTCGGGCCTTCCACCTGGACGCTGAAGGTCTGGAAACTGTGGTCCACCATCAGGGTGGTGATGACGCTGGCGCCTTCCCGGCGGGTGGAGATCACCTCGATGTGGTGCGGCACCCCGAATTCGTCCGGGAAGGTGAGGCATTCGCCGTCCTTGAAACCGCCCCGCCGGAACCAGACCTCCGGCGGCAGCAGCCAGGCCTTGCCGCATTGGGCCTGAAACTTGAAAAATGACAGGGCATCGAAAGGGAACAGGAGGTAGAGCACCAGGTCTTCATCGGAGGCCGGCCGGTCCAACTCGGCTTCCAGGCGCCGGCACTCCAGATAGAGGTCGGCATCCCCGGACTTCTGCATCCCCCCCTCCGCCGCCAGGATATCGGGCCACTTCTTGCCGTCGTAGCGCTGATATTCCAGCACTTTTTCGCAGATCCAGGCCTCGGGTTTAAAAAACGGCAGGGGCCCGTAGCGGCCCAGCAGGAGGTTCTTGAGGTCCAGGGACGGCCGCTCGTAGCGCCCATGGAGGACGTTGTTGACCGCGGTGGTCCAGATGATCTGGGACCCCGGGGTCACGGACCACCAGTTCCCCAGCTCCGCCTGCACCCGGGCCATTTCCGTGAGAATTTCCGGCATCCGCTCCAAAAATCCCCCCTTGTCCGCCTGCTCAAAGGCGCTGCCCACGGCGCCGCCGGTGAGCTTGTAGGCCGCCACCGTGGGGTCGTGCCCCCTAAAGGGGCTCTCAAACGGCTCATAGATCTTCCGCTCCTGGCGCAGAAGATCCGAGGACTTGATGAGCGCCGGGATATCCACCCCCACGGCTTTTTTACCGTGGTCCTCCAAGGCCTGGATCAGCGTGAGGGCCGGGGCCTGGCCGTAGATCGCCCCATAGCCGTGATCCGACACGTCCACGATCTTCGCCCCGGCCAGGACCGCGGCGCTCATGCGCCCGATGTCGTTGCCGTCGGTGTTGCAGCCGTGATAGTGAACCACCAATCCCGGAAAAGCCGCACAGATAGACTCCACCAGGTGGGCGATGCGCTTGGGTGTCCCCAGGCCGGCGTAATTCTTGATGGAGATGATGACGTCGGGACCCGTGACCGCCAGGATCTCCTTAACCTTGCCCACATAATACCGGTCGGTGTGCTCCGGCCCGGTGGAGAAGCAGATGCTGGGCATGAGGAGCCGGGCCGCCTTCTGCACCTCTTCCATCACCGGGACCAGGTTGGGCACGTGATTGAGAAAATCGTAGACCCGCCAGACATCCACATATCGGGCGAACTCCCGCACCGCCAACCGGATGACGTTTTCGGGATAATGGCGGTAGCCGAACAGGCTGGAGCCCCGGCAGACGGTCTGGAGCAGGGTCCGGGGCATGGCCTTCCGGATGATCCGCAGCCGTTCGAACGGGTTCACCTGTTTGCGCATCAGGTCCACGTGGACGGAAGCGCCGCCGCTCACCTCCACCGAAAAGAACCCCGCGGCTTCCCGGTAGGGCGCCACCCGCACCGTGGTCATGGGCATGAGCCGGTTTTTGAAGTCCGATTGAGACACATCCCGCTCGTTGTTGCACAGGTAGTACCCCTCGGACTCCCGGAGCATCTCCAGAATCTCGGTGGGGCTCATTCCCCGGAAAATTCGTCCCTGCATGGTTCTTTCCCCTGTCCTGAGAGTTCAACGTTCAAGGTTCAAAGTTCAAGGTTGATGTGGGGGCGCACTGCCTTCAGCGGCTGGCAGGACGGGCGCCCGGTTCATTAAGTTGCGAGTGGGCCAAAGGGCCATAAAGGACACTATAGAAAACGTACCGGCCGGGCGGGTTGCTCCCGGCCCGGGCCTGGTCCGGCGCCTCACTGCGTATAGGGATTCTTCTCATGGGCATTGATTTCGGCAATGAGGCGGGCCAGTTTCTCCACCTCCCGCTCCTGCTCCCGGTATTCCATGAGTTGCGGGTGGTCATCGATATAGCCGGTGTCCAGCTGCATCCGGATAAAATCCGGCTCTTTGACAATTTGCTGAAAATACGGGATGGTGGTCTTCACCCCGATGATGAGAAACCCGTTGAGGGCCCGGGCCATCCGGTCCACCGCCTCCCGCCAGGTGAAGCCGTACACGGTGAGTTTGACGATCAAGGAGTCGTAGTACGGGGTGATTTTGTACCCCTGGTAGATGGCCCCGTCGAGCCGGACGCCGTGGCCGGCGGAGGACCGGTAGACCTGGATCACCCCGGGGCTGGCCAGAAAGTCGTTTTTGGGGTCCTCGGCATTGATCCGGAGCTCGATGGCAAAGCCGCGTTCAGCACCTGGTCCTGGGAAAAGCTGACGGGTTCCCCCATGGCGATGAAGAGCTGCTCCCGGACGATGTCGATGCCCGTCACCACCTCGGTGACCGTATGCTCCACCTGCAGGCGGGTATTGACTTCGAGGAAGTAATAGGTGCCGTCATGCTCCACCAGAAATTCCACGGTCCCGGCGCTGAGATACTCGGCGGCCCGGACCACCCGCACCGCCGCGTCGCAGATCTCCCCGGTCAAAGCCGGTTCCAGACCGGCCGGGGCGATCTCCACGAGTTTCTGATGGCGGCGTTGAATGGAGCAGTTTCTGGTCCCCAGGTGCACCACGTTGCCATAGGAATCGGCCAGGACCTGGACCTCCACGTGCTGGGGCCGGCGCACGCATTTCTCCAGGTAGATGTTGTCGTCCCCGAAGGACATGAGGGCCTCGGAGCGCGAGCGCTTGAGACCGCTCAGCAAACTGTCGCCATCCTCTACCTGGCGAATCCCCCGGCCGCCGCCGCCCGACACCGCCTTGATCATGATGGGGTAGCCGTGAGTGGCGGCGAACTTCAGGGCGGCCTCTTCCCCCGGGGCCCCCTGGGGGAGCATCCCGGTAGCCGGAATGACCCGGACCCCGGTGGCCTCGGCGATTTTCCGGGCGATGACCTTGCTTCCCAGGTTCCGAATGACCTCCGGCGGCGGCCCGATAAACACCAGGCCCGCATTGGTGCAGGCTTCGGGAAAATCGGGGTTTTCCGCCAGAAAGCCGTAGCCGGGATGAATGGCCTGGGCCCCGGTCTGCTGGGCCGCGGCAATGATCTTGTCGATATTGAGGTAGTCCTTCCGGGGGCCGGACCCGATGCACACCGCCTCATCGGCCCGCATGATATGGAAGGCGTCCTTGTCGGTCTCCTCGTAGATGGCCACCACCTTGAGGCCCAATTCCTGGGCGCTTCGCATGATCCGCACCGCAATTTCGCCCCGGTTGGCCACCAGGATCTTGCTAAATACCAGTTTGTCTACCATGGCTGCCCATCTCTCTCAGTTCTGGCCGAAAAGGTCTTTCCCAGGGTGCGTTCCAGAAGTCATTTCAAAACCGATTTTAAGCGTCATGTTGCCTCAACCAGAGGAGTTTAAGCTGGGAAAGAATCACCCCCCTTTTCTGAAGGGGGGGCAGGGGGGATTTAATAAGCGCCTGATAATCCCCCTAAATTCCCCTTTAAAAAGGGGGAACTTAAAACTCCCGTTTCCATCCCTCCATCGGTTGAGAGAAAATCTTTTCAGCGTAAGACAGGTTTTGCAACAGGTTCCACGCACCCTGAGTTTAGGTTGGCGCGGACTCAGGCCCGCCCTAGGATGCTTTTCACGGCTTTACGGCCGGGCCCAAAGCTCAGGCCCGCTTGCTCCCGGCCTGGGTCTGGTTGCGCCGGGCCTGGTGCCCCGGTGCGTTATTTCAATTGAGAAGCCATCCGGCCATAATGTCAATAAAAAACCTCGCCTGGGGGTGTTGCCGGCAAATTCTCCCCGGCGGCCCCGCCTTCAAGCATCCCCCTTTATCCTATCAGACCGGCGGGTCGGAAGAAACCTTTGGGACCGCGAAACGGCGCGACCCGGGCCCCAGGGAACCATCTTAATTTTTGGGAAGAACAGCGAAAATTGGGCGAGGGATTTTGACCGGTCCGCGGACACCCGCTACCGGCTCGCGGGAGGATGGAGGACAGCCCGCACCCGGCGCGCCAGTTCTATGGGCTTAAAGGGCTTCTGGAGAAAAGCCACCGAAAAATCCGCCACGCCGTGTTGGACCAGGGCGTCTTCGGTGTAGCCCGAAATATAGATGATCTTCATTTCCGGGCGCAGCGGGGTCAGGCGGTCGGCCAGTTCCCGGCCGCTCATCTGGGGCATCACCACGTCGGTCACCATCAGGTGGATCGGCCCCGGGTGCCGTTCGCAGGTCAACAGGGCCTCGCCGCCGTGGCGGGCCTCCAGCACCGTGTAGCCATAGAGCCGCAGGAACTTGGCCAGCAAGCCCCGGAGCACGTCCTCGTCTTCCACCAGCAGAACCGTTTCCTCCCCCCGGAAGTTCGCGGTGATGACGGGTTTTACCGCGGGCGGTTCCACAACCCCCTCCAGGCGGGGCAAATAAACCGTAAAGGTGCTGCCCGCCCCGGGGGAACTGACCAGGTCGAGGTAACCGCCGCTTTGCTTGACGATGCCGTACACGGTGGACAGACCCAGGCCGGTGCCCTTGCCCGGTTCCTTGGTGGTGAAGAAGGGCTCGAAAACATGGGCCTGGGTAGCGTCATCCATGCCCACCCCGGTGTCGTGCACCTCCAGCCTCACGTAAGCTCCCGGCGGCGTCAGGCCGAATCGGTTGTGGCGGCCCACCATAAAATCCACCGGCGCGGTCTTCAGGGTGAGCCGGCCGCCCTGGGGCATGGCATCCCGGGCATTCACCACCAGGTTCATGACGATCTGGCCCAATTGGCCGGAGTCCGCCTTCACGGCCCCCGTTCCTCCGTCTGTCACAACTTCCAGGTCCAGGTCCTCGCCGATGAGCCGCCGCAGCATCGGTTCCAGATCCAGAACCACCTGGTTGAGGTCGATCACCTGGGGGTGGATGATCTTCTGGCGGCTGAAGGTCAGCAACTGCTGGGTCAGGGCCGTGGCCCGCTCGCCGGCCTTCAGGATATTCTCCAGGTGGCCGTAAAGCGGGTCGTCTTTCAGGACCTTGGACCGCATGAGTTCGCCGTAGCCCATGATGGCCATCAGGAGATTGTTGAAGTCGTGGGCCACCCCTCCGGCCAGCCGGCCCACCGCGTCCATCTTCTGGGCCTGGAGCAGTTGCTGCTCCAGGGCCTTGCTCTCGGTAATGTCCCTGGCCACCCCGGTGAACATGGTAACCCGGCCCTGCTCGTCACGAATTGGGAAGCCCCGGTCATGAAGCCAGCGCACCGCCCCGTCCGGCTTGATAATCCGGTATTCGTGGTCTGAGGGACTACCCTTCTCACTGGCCGTAACCATTGCAGCTAAAGCCCGGTCCCGATCATCCGGATGGATGCTCTCCACCAAGCGTTGGGGATTCTCATAGAGCTCTTGACAGCTAGATCCCCAGACTTGCTCATAGGCTGGGCTAGCGTAAATCACCCGGTCTAAGGTGGGGGTGGCCATCCAGAAGACGTCCTGGATGGTCTCGGCCATGAGCCTGAACCGGCGCTCGCTCTCCCGCATTCCCGCTTCGGCCTGCTTGAGTGCAGTAATGTCCCGGGCAACCCCGAAGATGGCCTGGGGCCGGCCCTCAGCGTCCCGGATCAAGGCGGCGCTGTTGAGGCTGGGAAACCGGTGGCCGTCTCGCTTGATCATCGTGGTCTCAAAAGTTTGCGGCCGGCCGGTGGTCATCAATTCTTGCATGGCCGCCATGACCCGGGGCCGGTCCTCCGGCACAATATATTCCATACCGGGAGCGCTGGAACTGGCCTCATCCGGCTTCCTGATTCCCCAGACCTCCAACCCGCGCCGGTTCCCCATGATGAAGTTCATCTCCATATCCATCACGGTGATGGCGTCGGGGGAAGCGTCGAACAGGGCACGATAGCGCGCTTCGCTCTCTTTGAGGGCCTCTTCCGCCTGTTTCCGGCGGCTGATATCGATATCTGCCCCCCGGTATCCTAAAAGGTTACCCTGCTCATCCAGGAAAGGAATACCGCCGGTGGACAGCCAGACGGTCTGGCCGTTTTTATGCAGGTTGGGGTTGAGAAAGTCTCGTAATGGCTGTTTGGCAGCGAATGCCGCCCGCGCGACGTTCGCCAGTTCTTCCCGTACCTCCGGGGGAAAGAAATCATAAAAATATTTGCCCAGGATTTCCTTAGGCTTATAACCCAACAATTGCTCCACCATCGGACTGGAATAGGTATATTTTCCCTGGGCGTCCATTTCCCAAACCCACTCCGCAGCGTTCTCCGTGATGTCCCGGAATCTCTTCTCGCTCTCCTTCAAGGCCTCATCCGCTTGTTTCCTGGCGGTGATGTCCACCGCTAAGACCGCAACCTGCACCACCTTATTCTGGTCAAAAATGGGGGTCATGGAGATATCCAGGTGGAGATCTCCCCTGACGTCTTCAACCTGCGCCGGGTTGCCGCTAGCGACCACCCCTTGGAAAGTCTCGAACCGTCTCTGGCCGACCTCGGCAGGAACCAGGGCAAAGGCATCGACTCCGATGATTTCTTCCAGGCTTTTATCGAGCCTCTGGGCCGCCACTTTGCTGGCCGCCAAAATCACGCCCCGGGTGTCCAGCAGCAACAAAGACTCCGGGTTGGACTCGATGAGGGCCCGCAATATTCCTTCCCTCTCCTGCAAAGCCTCCTCGGCCTGCTTCCGGGCGGTGATGTCAACCAATCCTCCATAGAGATGGAGAAGCCCGGGCTGTCCTGATTCCCGGACGATTTCGGCGAACGAGGCCACCCAAACGATCCCACCGTTTTTGTGGCGCAGGCGCAGTTCACAGGTACCGGACGAACCGATGGCCAACTCTTTGATATGCTTTTCAAACAGGTGATGGTCCGCCTCGATCACCAGGAATTTCCAGCAGCATCGCGCCTTGATCTCTTCCTCCGAGTAACCGGTGATGCGCTCTGCGGCGCCCGCCATCCAATCAATCGCATAGCTGCCATCCGGCCCGGCCGTGCAGGAATACGAGATATCGGAAATGGTGGACGAAATATGCCGGAAGCGCGTCTCGCTTTGCCGCAGGGCTTCTTCAGCATTTTTGTGGACGGTAATATCGTCATAGACCCCCAGGACCCCAAAAACCTCGCCGTCGGGCATTTGCAGCGGGACTTTGCTGGTCCTCAGCCAGATTTTGCCACCATCCGGGGTGGTTTGCGGCTCCACCAGGTTGATCTTGGGGCGACGGGATTCCATTACCTGCCGGTCATCCATTCTGTAGAGCTCGGCCTGTTCCCGCCAGCCCATGGCAAAGTCGTCCCGGCCCAGGAGCTGCTCTGGATGATCAAGGCCGGCATCACGCGCAAACAGGGTATTGCAGCCCAGGTAGCGGAGATCAGCGTCCTTCCAGAAAACCCTTACGGGTATCGATTCTAAAACCAATTGCAGGATGTTCCTGGACTGCTCCAGACGCTGGGTGGTCTCCTGCAACTCCAGATGATTCTTTACTAACTCCTCCTCGGCCCGCTTCCGGGCCGTGACGTCCCGGGCGATGCCCAGCAGCAGGTTCTCCCCCTCCCTGTGCAGCGCCAGGCCTTTGGCCTCGATGACAACGTTCTCCCCATCCTTACGCTTCAGATTGAGTTCCACCGGCCCTAAAATTTCACCGTCCGCCGCCTGGTGGAGGAGGGCGGCCACCAGCGAATTTTGCCGTTCATCAAACAGGGGAAGAACCTGATAATTTTTGCCGATTACCTCCTCCCGACCATAGCCGGATATTTCCTCCGCGGCCAGATTCACATCCAGGAAATTTCCCTGCAAATCCATGAGATAACAGGCGTCCGGGGCATATTCAAAGAGCAGTTTAAACCGCTCTTCACTCTCCTTAAGGGCCCCCTCCGTCCGCTTCAGGTCGGTGATGTCCCGGGCGATGCCGCATACCCCCATGACCTGCCCGGCGTCATCGTACAGGGGCACCTTGATCACATGGAACGTCTTGGACTCCCCTTGGACCAGTCTGGTATTGACCTCAGTAACCACCTCGCCGCGCAGCACCCGACGGTCCTCGGTCCGGATTTTAGCCCCGTCTGCGGGCCCGAACAGGTCCGAATCGGTCTTGCCGATGAGGTCGGCCGCGGGCCGGTCAAAGAGATGTTCCATGGCGGGATTGACCTGGGTATAGCGGAGGGAGCGGTCCTTGATGAAAATGACATCCTGGGCGCCCTCGAAGATGGCCCGGAAGCGTTCTTCGCTCGCCCTGAGAGCCTTTTCGGCCAAGTGGCGCTCGGTAATGTCCCGCGCGTGCTCTCCCACCAAGACCACCCGGCCGGTTTCATCCATTATGGGGAAGGCGTGGATTTCCACGGTCTTGCCGTCTCTGGGACTGAGCCATTCTAATGTCTGGGGTTGACCCGTTACGAAGACCGCCAGGGCCTGACAGAACTCACAGGGATGGTCCCGGTTAACGTAAACCCGATAGCACTTGGCCCCGCCGCGCCGCTCTTCCTCCGGGACATGATCTTGATTATGCCAGTTGCTGGTGACGATATTGAAATCCTGGTCGATGACGGTGAGTAGATCAGGAATGGCTTTGAAGATATGTTGCAGAATGGTTTCGTATTGGCCCAGGGACATGTCCGGACCTTCGGGAGAGGCGGTTGCCGGGCTTTCCCCGGCCTCCCCCGCCGGGCGCAGGGCGGCGATGGCCTGGGCGACCTCCTGGAGAGCGGTTTCCAGCCCGGACCGGCCGGCCTCGGGGAGCGCGCCAATCTGATCTCGGAGCGCCTGAAATCGCCGCTCCAACTCATCCAGGGGCCGGTCGCCTGACTTCCTGGTCATTCCATTGATCCCTTTTACGCTGGGCCTCGGCGCAGCTTGGGGAACCCCGCCTCCTTGGGGGGTGGGTCAAGACCCGTCTTCCAGGTCAAATGCTGCGATCATATCATGATTAGCGTCACCATAGAGCATAAAACTTTACCAGGATCGCCGCTCCCGGTAAACTCTGCCCCAGGTTGGCAATAGACCGCACGTGGCGGTGGCGGGATAAAACTGAGCAGCCTGAAATTTTTATCGGCACAACTCCCAGTAATGATGAATGCCCGGGGCTGCCCGGCGCCGGAGGCGGCCGGGAGATTATCGCCATTGCCAAAAGAGGCGCTTGCAAAACTGTTTTTCTGTTACCCTGAAAGAAGAGAATGATCTCAACCTCCTGAAAATGCGAGATTCTTCGCTCCGCTCAGAATGACAATTGTGGCCAATGAGGAGTTTTGCAAGCGGCTCAAAAGTTTTTGCCGTTAAGGGAAGCCTGATAATCCCCCCTGCCCCCCTTTAAGAAAAGGGGGGGGAACCACAAGGAATTGCTATTAAAGTCCCCCTTTGAAAAAGGGGACTTAGGGGGATTTGGCAACCTCCAAACGGCAGGAATTTCTGGCAAACGCTCTATCACTGGGCCGGTCGGTTCAGGCCGGCAGAAAGGCAGGACCCGAACGACCCTGCCAGGTTTTACTGCCGCCGGTCAGCCTTATCAGGCTATTTTTTCTGCGCCTGCTGGAGCCTGGCCCAGGGGTCTTTCAGGGTCACCGTCCGGTTGAACACCGGGGCCCCGGGGGCGCTGTCCTTCCCATCCACGCAGAAATAACCCTGGCGCTCGAACTGGTAGAAGCTCCCGGGCTGAGCCTTGGCCAGGCCCGGCTCCAGGCGGCAGGCGGTCAGGGTCGTCAGAGACGCCGGGTTGAGATCGGCCTTGAAATCCCCGCCGTGCTCCTCTCCGGGTACGGGTCGGGTGAAGAGGCGGTCATAGAGGCGCACTCTCGGCGGCAACCGCGTGGGCCGCCGACACCCAGTGGAGGGTGGCCTTGACCTGGCGGCCGTCCGGGGCGTACCCCCCCCGGGTGTCCGGGTCATAGGTGCAGCGCAGCTCTACCACCTCGCCGCTTACCGGGTCCTTGACCACCTCCTGGCACTTGATGAAGTAGGCGTAGCGCAGCCGCACCTCCCGCCCGGGGGCCAGGCGGTAGAACTTCTTGGGCGGGTCCTCCATGAAGTCCTCCGCCTCGACATACAACACCCGGGAGAACGGCACCTTCCGGGTGCCCTGGCCGGGGTCCTCGGGGTTGTTTACGGCTTCCAGTTCCTCCTCCTGGCCTTCCGGGTAGTTGGTCAGAACCACCTTGAGGGGCCGCAACACCCCCATAACCCGGGGCGCCCGGTAGTTCAAGTCTTCCCGGACGCAGAATTCCAGCAGGGCCAGATCTACCAGGTTTTCCCGCTTCCCCACCCCGATGCGCTCGCAGAAGGTGCGGATGGCCTCCGGGGTATAGCCCCGGCGCCGCATCCCCGCCAGGGTGGGCATGCGGGGGTCATCCCAGCCGCTGACGTGCTGCTCATTCACCAGTTGCAGGAGTTTGCGCTTACTCATGACCGTATACGAGAGGTTGAGCCGGGCAAACTCATACTGGCGGGGCTTAAACGGCACCGGGCAGTTGTCGATGGCCCAGTCGTACAGCACCCGGTGGTCCTCATATTCCATGGTGCAGATGGAATGAGTGATCCCCTCCAGGGCATCGGACAGGGGATGGGCGTAGTCGTACATGGGATAAATGCACCAGGCGTCACCGGTGCGGTGATGACTCTCATGCTTGATGCGGTACAGGACCGGGTCCCGCATATTCAGATTAGGGGAAGCCATGTCGATCTTGGCCCGGAGGGTCCGGGACCCGTCGGGGAACTCCCCGGCCCGCATCCGCGTGAACAGGTCCAGGTTCTCGGCCACGGACCGGTTGCGAAAGGGGCTGTCGGCCCCCGGCTCCGTCAACGTGCCCCGGTACTCCCGGACCTGCTCCGGGCTCAAGTCGCAGACATAGGCCCGGCCCGTCTTGATCAGATGCAGGGCATACTGGTACAACTGCTCAAAATAGTCCGAGGCGAAGAACAGCCGGTCCCCCCAGTCGAACCCCACCCACCGGACGTCGGCCATGATGGAATCCACATACTCCACTTCTTCTTTGCTGGGGTTGGTGTCGTCGAACCTGAGGTTGCAGACGCCGTGGAAATCGGCGGCCAGGCCGAAATTGAGACAGATGGACTTGGCGTGGCCGATGTGGAGGTAGCCGTTGGGCTCCGGGGGAAAGCGCGTGACCACCCGGCCGTCATTCTTCTGGTTTTTCAAATCTTCATCAATAATGTGGTGAATAAAGTTAGTCCCAGGCACAGATTCAGTGATGGCCATTGAGAATGCTCCCCCCAGTTTGCTTTACCTTGTAGCTTTTATTTGATGTTGTTCTATTACCATTTTAGTTTATAAGAGTGTCCGCAATCTAAGCAACAACAATCTTTTATTATATACGTGATATTTGCCAAGATTGCAATCACCCCGGCGCCCGAGTAGGCGCCGGCTCGGCAGTCAAAACGCTCTCAAACCTCCCGGTCCCGCCGGGAAGGGACGATTTGGCCAAGCCCCGCCCCAGGAACCAATCCTGATTTTTTTATCATTCCAAAGCATTTAGCCTTATCTTTTAGGGGCAACTTGCGGTAAACTGCCATTATTCTGACCGCTCCGGTGGGCCCCAAGGAAGGACCAAACCATGCCTGACTCAACCCAAGGGGAGTTTTACTTCACTGCCGCTTCCTTTCTCATCCTGTTGGTTTACCACGCCCAGTGGATCTACCGGATATACCGAAAACCCATGACCACCGCGGTGGGCATCACCAATCACCTGCGGGGCCACTGGGTGGAATCCATCATGGAAGAACGCCGGGATATCCTGGCGGTCCAGACCCTGCGCAACTGGACGATGGCTGCCAGTTTCCTGGCCTCCACCGGCATCCTGATCTGCCTGGGGCTGCTGAGCGTGGCAGCCAGTCCCCAAAAAATGGCCGAGATCACCCCCAGTCTCAATGAATTGGTCAGAGAACACCGGGTCCTGTGGTTATTTAAACTGATGGTCCTGATTGTCGATTTCTTTTTTATTTTCTTTAGCTTCTGCCTGTCCATCCGCTATTTAAACCACGTTAATTTTATGATCAACGTCCCGTTTAACTTGGCTCACAAAATAACCCCCGATTACATAACGGAAATCCTGAACCGCGGCATGCTGCATTACACTATGGGTATGCGGGGGTATTACTTAAGTGTGTTGCTGTTCCTCTGGTTGTTTGGGCCCATCTGGATGTTTTTCGGAACGGTTGTTATGACCATTGTCTTAGCGCATCTGGACCGACAAGCTTAGTGACCTTGCTCCAGGGCCCATCTCTTCCCGGGTGACCCCCATGGCCTGGTTGCCCTGGCGACTGGACCCCTGCCCTCCGGGTTTACCCCCAGAGTTCCCACCGTTTTTCGCCTCCAGCCCCTGCCTAGTGCCAGAATGCCTCTGGGGAATTAGGGGAAATGGAATCGGATAATCAGGGTTGCCCTGATTGCTCAAAAGCTCCCACTCTATTAAAAATATCATCACAGCCTTCAGGGCTGCCTCTTGCCGTGGTCAGGTTTGGCGGGTCTGGAATCTGAGCCGGGTTGGTCCGGTGGTGCTGGTCTTGTCGTTTTGTCCTCAAAAAACCAGCCAAGCTCCGAGAGATCAACTTTGGCTCAATCTCATGAGTACAAGGACTGATACGTGGCTACCAAGGATTTTTCCGTCAGGGTCGGCCAGGAAGAAATCGGCCGCATCTTCAATCTGAAAGAGAACCTGGACCTCAAGGATCTCCTGGTAACCTACGCGCCGCATTACCAGAAATTGGGCTGGGTCCTGGTGGGGTTGAAGTCGCCGGAAGGGAGCCCCCTGGAATTGGATCTCAGTCAGCCGGTGGAGCAGTGGTCCGAGCAGTTCTCCGAGATGGGTGCGGAACAGGGCCAGATCAATCTCGGCATACGCACGGGCAAGGTTTCCAACCTGCTGGTGCTGGAAGTGAACAATGGAGAAGGCGCCCTCTCCTTGGACCAGTGTGGGGAATGGCGCGCCGCCTGCGTCGCCGAAATGGGCGGGTGCCGGGAGCAGCACTACTATGCCCTGCCACCGGAAGTGCAAACCCCGCCTTCTTTCTTCCTGGCCCCCCAGGTGCTGATCTATGGCGAGGGGGGCCTGGTGCTGGTCCCGCCCTCCCTGGAGCCCCAGGCCCGGGAACCCTGGCGCTGGGTCCAGCCGCCTTGGGAAGCGCCGCCCCAGCCACCCAAACCGGCAGTCTGGCAATTTCTCAAGGAGTTGATCCCCGCCGCCATGGTGTCACCCGAGGTGCAGTCCTGGAAAGACATCTACCAGATGATCGCCCCTCACGGTTCTCTGTTGAAAGCCCTGCTGGTGCCCCCAACCTCTCAGGCTGAGTACTATCAGGAGATTATCAACACTGCCCTGGGGCTCGGGTTCAAAGATCCGGCCTTGCTGTTCGGCCTGTTGTGGCACGCTCCCCACGGGGAGGCCCGCCAGGACCCGGAAAAGCGGGGCTATCTTGAGGAATTTGTCGTCAAGGCCTCGGCGCCGGGGCTGCCGGCCAGAAGAGAGGCTGAAGCCTGGCCTGATAAGCCGGCCGAAAACCGGGAGGCTCCCGCCCCGGCCCAGGGCATTCTGGATATGGTTTCCGGATCTGGACTCACCGATCCGGGCGTCCAGAAGGGGGCGGCGGCATCTCCTTTGCATTTTGATCAGTCAGTTTCCGGGCAGTTCTTCCAGTTGTTGGCCGGATTGGGGGAAAAGGTCATCATGGAGAGCTGCCGCTACGAAGCGATGCTGACGGGTGTGCGCCACCAGGCCGGGGAAATTAACGACCTGGTATCCCAGTGGGAAAAGTATTTCGCCGGCTCCTCCCCCAGCCTCCCTGACCAGGAGCAAAACACCTCGGGATCCACCGTTGAATTCAATTGGGATTCCATGGTCGGCCAAAATAATTATAAAAAACAGCAATTCCAGGAAATTCAGGCGGCAGCCGGTGATTTTCTGAACCATAACCCCGACCTGGCCGGGGACCAGGCCAAAGTTCAGATGGTGGTCTTCTGTCTCAAGAATTATGTCAGCATCGACCCGGAAAATGCCGCCCTCCCCTTCCGTGAAAAGTTAGACCGCGCCGGTATTATGGCCCGGCAGTTTTTCCGGATGCAGGCTGGAGCGTGATCGGGAGACGCATCGACCGCCGGTTGGGAGACTGGCGGGCAAGTTCCCGGGCAGTAGTCCCCTTGCGGGTGAGGTTCAGGCGCCGCCGGTAAAACCGGCATAAAGGAGGAAGGCATGACTTCGGGTCACGGAAAACCGGAGGCGAACACCACTGGTCATCCTGACCTCGTGTTGGAGGTTCCCGGCCAGAAGAAACCGACTCCCCTACTTATCCCCGTTCTTCTCCAGAACCTGTCCATGGGGGGGGTTACCTTGGCGGTGCCCAATCCCTGGGGCATAGCTGACTGGGATCGTTATCGCGGGGAAAATTGCATCCTCCGGGTGAAAGCCCCTGATGACCAGGAACTTGGCAATATCAATGCAAAAATAGTCTGGACCAAGGTCGGTGGCAACAGTCAGCCGCCCTTGTCTCTGGGATTGGACCTGATTAAGCCTTCCGGCGAGGCTCTCAGATGGTTGAGCAGTCTCTTATCCCACAACTCTCATGATATCCAGGGGCTCTGGGACAGATATGACCAGGTCCGGGACGTTCCGGGGCAATCGCAACTGATGCACCGCTTCTATATCGCCGGGCTGGTGTTGTTGGTGGGGGGATTGGTGCTCCAGTTTGCCGGCTCCGCCACTTACAAGATGTGCGGCTGGGCCCTCTGGTTGGTCGGCAGCCTGGGGATTGCCGGGAAGTTTATTTGGCCTCTCTGGCAAAACCGGGCTTCCGGTGGCCGCATTGGCAAAACCCTTTGAGTCTTATGGAGAATAAGTCGTGCCGACGAACTTAAGCAGAATCAAGCTATGGAGTATTGGCGGCGGTAAAGGGGGTATCGGTAAGAGCCTGGTCACCTTAGGACTGGGGATCGCACTGGCTCGCCTGGGCAAGAAGGTCATCCTCATCGACGGCGACCTGGGCGGGGCCAATCTGCACACCTTGATGGGGGTTCGTTACCCCCATATCACTTTGGAGCATTTCCTGACCAAGAAAGTGACCCGGCTGGAAGATACCATTATCGAAACTGCGGTCGAGGGCATCGGCCTCATCTGCGGGGCCGACGACCTGATGGGCGCGGCCAACCCCACCTTCTCGCAAAAAGTCAGGCTGCTGCATCAGATCGAAGAGCTGCCGGCCCAATATGTGTTGTTTGACCAGGGGGCCGGCACCTCCTTCAATACGTTGGATTTTTTTAACTTTTCCGGTGGGAAAATTGCCCTGTTCACCTCCCAGACCACCTCCCTCCAGAATGCCTACGGGTTCATCAAGAGCGCCCTGTACCGCAAGTTATCCAGGGATTTCGCCAAGGATGATGAAGTCCTCCAGCTCCTGTACCAGGGAGGCGAAGCCGAGGGTGGCAATAACTTTAGCTCCATGCAGGACCTGCTGGACCATGTTAAGGAGGTCAACCCGGAGAAACACGCCCGGTTGACCCAGGCTCTCTGGGATTTTCATCTCTTTCTGGTAGTTAATATGGTCAAAAACAATGCCGACCTGAAGGCCCCCGAAATTATCCGCTCGGTGTGCCGGGATTTCCTGAATATCCAGCCCGACATTATGGGGCAAGTCGCCTTTGATCCCGGGGTTGAGGCGGCCATCAGTCAAATGGTGCCTTTCCCTCTCCACCGAAAGAAGAGCAAAGCCATGGTGGGACTGGAGCAGATCGCCTTGAAGCTCGTGAGGCAATCCCGGCTGGCCCGGGTGGGCGCCAGCGGGGCCCAGGAAGCTTCGGAGGAAGAGGACTTACCCATGAATACGATTATCACCCAGCCTTCCCGGTCATGATCCGGAGACCCGGGGGCAGCAGGAGATGTGACTCTAACCATGGCCACTAAAGCCAATATAACATCTAGACCGCAAAAATCCCTTCGACTATCCCCTGGGGGGAGGAGAGCATTATGGACCTGATTATCAGATTTATCAGCGATGAGGCCGGTGCCGCTGCCCTGGAATACGCCCTCATATTGACGATCCTCGGCATCGCCCTCATAGGGAGCATGAACACTCTCGGCGACGCCCTCAACGGCGTCTTCGAGAATGTAACGGGACAATTAACGTCCCCTTAGAATAGACCGGTGCCCGATCTGGTGCGGCCTCTCCCTTTTGGGGGGACCCAATCCCGGAAATCGCGGCTCCTGCTGATTGATTGCAGAGTGAACCTGGTTGCTCTGATGGAAATATTTGAGGGAACAATAACATGAACCTGGCCCAGCGCATTGTTAAAGCCGGAGTCCTGGAACCCGAACAGTTGGCTCCGGCCCTGTTCCGGCAGAAAAAATCCAGGGGTTACCTGGCCAAACATCTCCTGGATCTCGACCTGGTGGAACCCGAGGTCTTGGCCCAGTTTGTTCACGCCTACCCCCCCATACCCGAGACTTTTGAGGACCTGGGGGTGCCCAAAGGGCTGCTGATCCAACTCCTGCTCAAACAATGCTTATTCCGGGATTCCATCTCCTCCCAGGAGATGGCCCACGATCTGAAAATATCCCGGCGCATGGTAGACGAGCTTTTCTCCTACCTAAAGGGCCAGGGCTATGTCCAGGTCAAAGCCCGGGATGCCCTGAGCCAAACCTCCCAACTGGCCCTTGATCTGCGCTATTCCCTGACCGATGCCGGAAAAATCTATGCCGAGCAGTGCCTGGAGTCCAACCGCTATGTGGGGCCGGTCCCGGTGCCCCTGGAGGATTACTGGGATTGGGTGGAGGCCCAATCGATCAATCAGGTCAAGGTGGAGAAGGACCGCCTCAAGGACGTGTTCGCCGATTATGTCGTGCCGGACTATCTTATCACCAAACTCGGCCCGGCCATCAACAGCGGCCGGTCGATTTTCCTCTTCGGTCCGTCGGGCAACGGCAAAACGGTGATCGCCAGCTGCATCGGCCATGCCTATCAGGATGCGGTCTATGTCCCCCATGCCCTGTTCGTCTACGGCCAGATTATCCGCCTGTACGATGAACTCAGCCACGAGCCCGTCCCCCCATCCCCGGAGACCCCGGCTCACGACCGGCGCTGGGTGTTATGCCGGCGGCCCATCGTCATCGCCGGGGGCGAAATGACCGAAGATGCCCTGGAACTGAAGTTTAATCCTCATCTGAAGTTTTACGAGGCCCCCCACCAGATGCGGGCCAATAACGGCGTATTCATCATCGACGACTTCGGCCGCCAAAAGATTACCCCCCGGCAATTGCTCAACCGCTGGATTTATCCCCTGGAATCCCGGCAGGATTTCTGCTGCCTCCACACCGGCCAGCAGTTCGGGGTGCCTTTTGACCAGCTCATCATTTTTTCCACGAACCTGAACCCCTACAGCCTGGCGGATGAGGCCTTCCTCAGACGGATCCGCCATAAAATATTTATCGGATATGTCTCCCCGGATCAGTATCTGGAGATCTTCCGCCGAGTCTGCGGCCAATACCAGATCGACTTTGATGCGGAAGCCGTCCGGGACATGATGGCCCGTTATTATGTCATTTCTTCCCGACCCTTCTGCGCCTGCCACCCCCGAGACCTGGTCGAAAACCTGATAGACCGGGCCCGGTTCCTGGAGCAAAAGCCCCAACTTACCTCCCAGGAACTGGATTACGTCTGCCAGACCTATTTTGTCAAACCCATGGGCGTCACCGACTACGACACCATCGGCGACGAACCCAAGGCCATCGTCTGAGCCTCTCATGGCCTGGCGGCCGCCGCCAGGCCTGAACCTGCCTCCCCCGACCTAATGGCCGACCCCGCCAGCGGCGGTATGCCCCGGCGACCCCGCCGTCATTCTTCAAGAAGCTCGGTTCCGTGCATAATAACATGAATATTCACTGTTTTTTGACGGCAACTTCGCATGCAAAACCTCTGCCTTTTTGTTTCCCGAGCGCTGATATCCTGGTAAACTGGAAGTCATCAATGATGTCGGAGGAAAAACTTATGAGGACCAGCAACCCCGCTCTCGGGGACAATACCTTTACCGCGGTCGGGCATGTCGCCCGGGGCGACGAGGCCATGACCATCCAGGGAACCGCCAACAAGGCGATCTTGCTGTTGTTGTGCGTCCTGGTTACCGCCTCCTGGATTTGGAGCATGACCCCCCAGGCAGTAACGCCCTATGTGGCGGTGGGAGCCATCGGCGGGTTCATCGTGGCCCTGGTCACGATCTTCAAGCAGACCTGGTCGCCCGTCACCGCCCCCCTGTACGCCCTCCTGGAAGGGTTGTTCATCGGCGGCGTCTCCACAATATTCGAGGCCCAATTCCCCGGCATTGTCATCCAGGCCGCCGGCTTGACCCTGGGCACCTGCCTGGCCCTGCTCCTGGCCTACAAATCCCGGCTGATCCGGGTTACCGAAAGCTTCAAACTGGGAGTGGTGGCGGCCACCGGGGGCATCGCCCTGTTCTATCTCCTCACCATAATCCTGGGCTTTTTCGGCATCCGGATGCCCCTCATGTACGGCAGCAGTTGGGCCAGCATCGGCTTCAGTCTGTTCGTGGTGGTCATCGCCGCCTTGAACCTGGTCCTGGACTTCGATTTTATCGAGCAGGGCGCCGCCCAGGGAGCCCCCAAGTACATGGAGTGGTATGGGGCCTTCGGCCTCATGGTCACCCTGGTCTGGCTCTATCTCGAAATGCTCCGGCTGCTGGCCAAGCTGAGAAGCCGGGATTAACGGCTGCGCCACCGCCCCTGGCCCGGACCGGGGGCGGGTCCGCCGCCAGCCGGCTAAACGGTGCGTAGCACGCATCCTGCGAAAAACCTTGAACCGTGAGACCGCTGCGAAAGTCTCATGTAGGATAGCCGCCCTCGGCTGTCCAAACTTTATTTAGGCGCAGGCGAGGGCGCCTACGCTACATTTTGATGCGGAAGGATTACGAAGGAGACTTTCCCAGAGGTCTCAACTTTGAACCTTGAACCTTCCACACCCGTGAAGAGATGCCGCCTGAAGATACCCTCACCAGCGAATGGGACCTGATCAAAGCCCTGGCCCGGGAGTTCGGCCCCGCCCCCCCCGGGGTCATTCTCGGGATCGGCGATGACTGCGCCGCCATTGAGATCCCCGGCCCCGATTATCTCCTGTGGACCGTGGATACCCTGGTGGAGGGAGTCCACTTCGATCTGGCCTACACCTCCCTGGTCCAGTTGGGCTGGAAATCCCTGGCGGTGAACCTGAGCGACATCGCGGCCATGGGGGGAGAGCCGGTCGCAGCCCTGCTGTCCCTGGGCTGGCCCCCGGACCGGGACCGCCGCGGGGCCCTGCCCTTTGCCGCCGGCCTGGCCCAAGCCGCCCGGGAGTATGGCGTGGCCGTGATCGGCGGCGACACCGTCTCCTCCCCCCAAGGGCTCATCGTCACCATAACGATGACCGGGCGGGTCCCCGCCACCCAGATGCTGCGGCGCGCCGGAGCCCGGTCCGGGGACCTGATCTTCGTTTCCGGGCCTTTGGGCGAAGCCGCCGCCGGTCTTAAGATCCTGCGCCGGGGTCTCACGGTGCCCCCGGACCTGAACGCGGCGCTGACCGAGGCCCAGCTCCGCCCCCGGCCCCAACTCCGGGCCGGCCGCCTCCTGGCCCAAGAGGGGCTGGCCACGGCCCTCATCGACACCTCCGACGGCATCGCCACCGACCTGTACCATATCTGCCGGGCCTCCGGCGTCGGGGCCCGCCTCCCTGCCCCCGGGGTCCCCGTCTCTCCCCGGGTGACGGCCGCGGCCCCCCATCTGGGGTGCGACCCCCTGGACCTGGCCCTCTACGGCGGGGAAGACTATCTCCTCCTGTTCACCTGCCCGCCAGAGGCAGCCGGGCGCCTTCCCGCCTGCTTCTCCCGGGCCGGGCTGGCGGCGCCCCTGCCCCTGGGCCGCATCAATGACGGGGACCGGGTTATCCTGGAAACGCCGGCGGGCGAAGTCGACATCTCCGGCCGGGGCTATGACCATTTCCGCCTTGACCTCTCACCCGATGCACAGTAACATGGTTTCACGCGCGAGATTTCCCTTATCGCCCCCAGGGGTTCCACCGGCGCGAGCTGCGAAGCATGGGGCAGCAGGCTTTACCGTGAAAAACTTCATATCCCCCTCAATTCCCCGTTTCCAAAGGGGACTTTAATATCCCCCTTTCAAAAAGGGGGGCAGGGGGGATTTTTTATGGCCGAGGGTGACTCGTCATTGGCTTATGCCCGGTTCGCCTATGCCACCAGAACGTTACGCCGCGGTGCGGCACGATAGTTCGGGACGCTCCATGGTGGCGGCTACCAGCCGCAAGATAACTGAGAAAGGACCTTCGAAACCCATGACTGTAAATCTGAAACCGCGTCCGTTAAAGGTCTGTTCCACCTGCCGCTCCTGGTCCTATACCTACAAAGGGCTCTGCGCCCGCCTGAACCAGGGCGTGGGTAAGTTCTGGCGCTGCGAAGACTGGGCCGCCGCCGATGACCATGCCTTACCGGCCGCACCAATAGCTGGCGCCCCGACTCCCCCCCCCTAACCTGAAGGAGACTGGCGATGCAAGAGGCAGCCTTTGCAACCCTGGTTCACGGGGTCTACGTGGTCACCACCCGGGTGGGCGATAAAATCAACGGCATGACCGCGGCATGGGTGTCCCAGGTCTCCCTCAAGCCCTTGCTGGTCATGGTGTCCATCGCCCCGCCCCGCTATACCCATACCCTGATCAAGGAAAGCGGCGTCTTTGCCATCAACGTCCTCACCAGCGACCAGGTGGAACTGGCCAAACGCTTCGGCTACAAAAGTGGCCGCAAAGTCGACAAATGCGCCGGGCTGGATTGGATCCCGGCGGCCAGCGGCCTCCCGGTTCTGCCCCAGGCCTATGCCTACCTGGACCTGAAGCTGGTGCACACCTTCGCCGCGGGCGACCATACCCTGTTTGTGGGTGAGGTGCTGGACGCCAAAATCCTCCACCCCGAGAGCCGTCCCCTGATCTTTAAGAAAAGCGATTTTTTTTAAGCCGGAAAGCCCCGACCTCCCCCGGCCCTCCCCTGCCCCCGGCCTGGTGGCTCCCTCCAGGCTTGCCTAAAGAAAATATTTGCATTTGCTTTAACTTTGGTTTATTGATGGTTAAGGGTTCTTGATGAGCGAAGCAACTTCAGCGTGCTTCCGGAATCGGGACCTCAGGGGGAGATGGGTTGATGGTCAATTTCGGGGATGTGGGACGAATCTGCCTCAACCAGGAGATCCGGGGGGTTTGCGAGAATTGCCTGTGGTGGGAGTGGGATTCCGGCCAGCAGCGGTGCAGTAACGCGTGTTATCACGTCTGCCCGTTGTACCGGAAGCGGCTCTTCGACGCCACCGCCATCGGCGAGGCGCCCCAGAGCCTCTGGCCCACGGCCTAGGCTCGCAGGCGGCGGCTCAGAAGATCCGCCTGCCGCACCGGCAAGGGGAGCCGGTAGCGGCTGACGCACCCCAGGGTGATCTCCAAACATTCCGGCAGCGTGATGCGATGTCCGGGTGAGACATAGAGCGGTTTAATGCCCTCTCGGGTCCGCAGTATCCATCCAACCTGTTTTCCTTTCACGATCAATGCCTTAGATGACCCGGCCGCCAGGTCCGGCTCAACTTTTTCCCCCACCAGCCGGCTTTTCGCCACCCCGATGGTGGGCACCTCCGCCACCACCCCCAGATGCGATGCCAAACCCAACCCCCGGGGGTGGGCCATGCCCTGCCCGTCCACCAGGACCACGTCCGGGCGCACTTTTAGTTGCGCCAAGGCCGCCGCCAGAATAGGGACCTCCCGGAAGCTTAAGAGACCCGTGCGGTAGGGAAACGGACACTCCCCCGCCGCGCCCGCCTCCTCCAGCAACTCCAGTTCCGGATAGCGATACAGCGCCGCGGCCCCGAAGATGTGCCGATCCCCCCGGTCGCAGATGGCGTCCACCCCGGCCACCAGCCGGGGCGGGCCCGCCAGGGGGATAAGCTCCACCCGATGCCGCAGCTCTTCCTGCAACACCACCGCTTCCTGGTAGGTCTTGGGCCAATCCGCTGGAGGGTGGACGTCGATCGCCATTGATCCGTTCAGGTTATAGCCTTTCACATAAATCCATTGCACTAACTGATTGCCTTAAATCCCCCTAAAGCCAATGCGGTTCACTTAAAGCGCAGAAACAATTTTTGCCATGCTGAGTGAAGCGAAGCATCTCGTATTTGGAGATTCTTCGGTCGCTTCACTCCCTCAGAATGACAGGATAGGTGATCTCCCCAGAGCTTTCTCCGATTAAGTGAACAGTATTACCCCTAAATCCCCCTTTGCCAAAGGGGGACTTTTAACGCAATTCCTTCTAGTTCCCCCCCTTTGACAAAGGGGGGTTAGGGGGGATTTGGGTTTTTAGAGCAGGTGCCATAACAGCAAGAACTTTCGGCATTGGCGATAAATAAGCGTTCAGCATGCAGCGATCAGCAAAGCAGATAAAAACGCCATCATTATAGGGCGTGCCGTGCACGCCGACTCATGGCGGCCACAGGCCGCCCTATGCTGCTCACGGCTCACCGCTCACTGCTCACTAACCCCGCACCAGCTCTTCACTATAGATAAACGCCCCGTCCCGTTTGGTCAGGCGGCCCTGGTGATTTTCGATGATCCAGCCGCTCTCGCCTTTGCCCCCGAAGGGCAGGCGCAGGGGGGTGAAGATGAACTCCGGGTTGTCGTAGGTCATGCCAAATTTTTCAGTCAGGGCCTCCCAGGCCCCCGGCGGCGGGGAGCCGAACCAGGCCACCAGGAAAGGGTAGCGGCTGGGCAGCACCCGGGCTACCGCGGCTTCGTCGCTGTCAACCTTCACCAGGGCCAGGAACGGGCCGAACATCTCGGTGTCCGGGGGAGCAGCAGTCTCCACCAGAAACGGCCCCTGCCACTCCCCGTCCCGCCGGGGCGGCACCAGGAAGTGGGGGTCGTGAAACTCCCCCAGGGCCCGGTCCAGGAGCGTCCGGGTGCGCTCCACCCGGATCGGCCCGATCCTGGTCTTGGGGTCCCGGGGGTCCCCCACCCGGACCTCGGGCATCTTCTCCAGGATCATCTCTTTCACCCGGTCATAGATCTCCCGGTGGATATAGGCCCGCTTCAGGGTGGTGCAGTACTGGCCGCCGTTGATAAAGGCCCGCCCCACCACAAAGCCCACCGCCGCCTCCAGGGGCGCGTCCTTGAACAGGATCGCCGGCGGCAGACCACTGGGCCCGGCAAAAAACAGCTTGTCGAAGTGCAGGGCTTGGCTGGAGTAGGCGGCCCCCACTTCACCCCCCCCGGAAATGAAAAAAACCCTGACTTCGGGATCATTGACGCAGGCCCGCCCGAAATCCCGGTTGTCCATACCCACCACCGCGGTGAAGCCCGGCAGGCCCGCGACGATTTCCTGGAAGAGGCGCGCCGTTAAGGGCGTTTGCGAAGAGCAGCTGAACCGGAACCGATTTCCCCCCAGGATGGCGGCGCCCCCCACCCGGCCCACCATGACCGGCGGGGCATCGTAAGGCAGGATGGCGGCCACCGTGCCATAGGGGGCCTTGCCCGCCACCAGAGGCACCTCCTGAGCCATGGTGCGCAGATGTTCCACCGCCATGGTCACTTCCATGGTGACCGCGGAGCAGGGGGTGCCGATGTCTTCGGCTTCCGCCTCAATCAGGTCGTCCTGCCGTTGTTCCAAACGGTCAGCCAGCTTCTCTAATATTTCCAGGCGCGGGGCAAATTCATTGAACATGGTGAGCTTGATCCCTCCTCGACAAGTCTTGATCCCGCCTCACTGCTAAAAATAACACAAAAAACCCGCGCCCCGGATAAAAACCGCACCAGGGGGAGAGAGCCGCGGAGCTCCCCGGGAAACCTCTCATCTCCCCGCGCCGAGGACCTCGGGGGCTTTTTGTGAAAAATAGTATTTTCTTCTTGACATGAGCGCCCCTGCCTCTAAAATCAAAGTGAAGGGAGAGAAAACTCTTTATTTTTTGGCAAGAATTTTATATATATGTAATAGGGGCTAAGGTAAGAACTGCCTCATATTATTAAGCTAAGTCTCTAACTTGGCGATCAGAACCAGGGCGGCGCAAGCCTGGGGCTGGTACCAATTGGGATTATACTAACCACAATTTACTTGGAGGGAAAATGCCAGAAGAGGCCGTGAAAGAAATCAAGGTGGACAGGAAGCACCGCAAGATCGGGGTCTCCCCCGAGGCGGCGGATCGCTGCTATACCTGTGGCACCTGTGCCGGCGGTTGCCCCGCCAGCGGGCTGGTTCCCGGCTGGGACCCGAGGAAGGCCATCCGGGCCATCGTCCTGGGCCTGGAGCAGGAGGTCATTGATTCCAAGTGGCCCTGGGTCTGCACCCTGTGCGGACGCTGCGAGTACCAGTGTCCTATGGGCATCAAGTTGATGAAGACCTTCCGGGCCTGCCGCACCTTGCGGGACCGGGACCTTGTGCCGGGACCGATCCACAAGGGCACCATGATGAATCTCCAGCGCGGCAACAACCTGGGGATTCCCCGGGACGACTTCCTCTACCTGCTGGCCGAGCTGGGCGTGGAGATGGAAAACGAAGAAGAGCAGCCCTGCCCCGGCTTCTACGTGCCGGTGGACAAAGAGGGGGCCAACATCATCGTCACCATCAACTCCAAGGAGCCTTTCGGCGAGCCGGATGACATGAAGTTCTGGTGGAAGATCTTCTACGCCGCCAAGGAAGACTGGACCGTGTCGTCCACCAACTGGGAAGGCGTCAACTGGGGCCTGTTCTCCGGTGACGATCCGTCCTGGAAGGAGCAGGTGGGCCGGGTCATCGAGAACGCCCGACGACTCAAGGCCAAAACCATTTTGTACCCCGAATGAGGGCATGCCTACTATGCAACCCGGGTCGGGTTCAAAAATTGGTTCCCCGAAGTCTTCGACGAATTCAAGGTCGTCAGCGTCATGGATCTGCTGGAGGAGTACATCAAGTCCGGCAGGATAAAGCTCAACACCCATAAATTCCACGAAACCTACACCGTACACGATCCCTGCAACTACGTCCGCAAGTCCGTGCTGCTCTATAATGATGAGCCTAACAACGGCGAAAAGAGCCGCTGGATCGCCCAGCAATGTATCGATCCCAGCCTCTACCGGGAAATGTGCGACGACCCCCTGAACAACCTGTGCTGCGGGGCCGGCGGCGGCGCCTGGGCCATGCCCTATGATGCCGAGCGCCTGGCCTACGGCAAGATGAAGGCCGACCAGATCAAGGACACCGGCGCCGAGCTCGTCATCGCCCCGTGCCACAACTGCCGTGACCAGATCATGAAGGCTCTGGGTAAGGAACACAAAGAAGGCCGCATGGACATGGGCAACTACCAAGAGACCCTCTACCTCTGGGAACTGGTCTCCCTCTGCCTGGACTTCGAGCCCTGGAACCAGGAAGAGATCGACAAGGCCCACGCCGAACGCGACGCCCAGTTTGAGCGGGACGGCATCGAGCTGGAAGAAGAGGAATAAACCGGCGGCCTGAACCTTATCGCCAAGCCGGAGCACTTTCTGAGCCTGGAGAACTACCCGTTCTCCAGGCTCTTTTTATGGCCCCGGCCGGACTCGAGGTTTGGTGACCTCCTGTATTGCTTTTTTCCCCACAAGACTTAACATCCCAAGCAGAGGAGGATAGACATGAAAAAATCCATCGGCCCCCGGACCATGGCCTTCCCTACCCCGGTGTGGGTGGTGGGGACTTATGATCGAGACGGCAAGCCCAATGCCATGACCGCAGCCTGGGCCTCCATCTGCTGCTCCAAGCCCCCGGCCATCGGCGTGTCCCTGCGCAAGGCCACCTATTCCTACGGCAACATTGTCCAGCACCAGGCCTTTACCATCAGCGTGCCCTCCGAGACCCACGTCCGGGAGGCCGACTACCTGGGCATGGCCACGGGCAAAGAGGTGAACAAGTTCACCGCCGCCCGCCTCACCCCGGTGGCGTCCACCCTGGTGGATGCCCCTTACGTGGCGGAATTCCCCCTGGTCCTGGAGTGCCGGGTGATCCACACCCTGGAAATCGGCCTCCACACCCTGTTCATCGGGGAGATCCTCGACGTCAAGGCCGATGAGGCCGTCCTGGGCGAGAAAGGCTTCCCGGACATCGAAAAAGTCCGGCCCATCGTCTTCGGCCCCGAGATTCGCACCTATCACGGCATCGGGAAATTCTTAGGCCAGGCCTTCGCCGTCGGCCGGGACCTCATGTGATGGATAGGGGCGACCTGTCCTGAAGGTTTTTGGTGGCACCGGCATTCTTTGTGGTGCTCCGCCCAGAAATGTAGGGTGCGTTTCACGCACCATAACCGGAGCGCCCACCGCGCCCTGGCGCCCCACCGGCGGGAAAGCCTGTGCCACCAGCCATATAAAGGAAATCCCATGACCCCGGAATTAACCAAACCGGAAATTCTTAAGGTGCGGCAGGGGATCAAGGAGAAGTACGACCGGGTGGCCGCGGCCGGCTCCGGCTCCGGCTTCCGGTACCCCACCGGTCCAGACGGCCTGGACCTGCAGGGCTATCCCCCGGAGGTTATCCGGGATTTCCCCCCGGAAGTCCTGGCCGCCTTCTGCGGCGTGGGCAATCCCTTCAGCCTGGGGCCCCTGAATCCCGGCGACGCCGTCCTGGATATCGGCTGCGGCGCCGGGGTGGACTCCCTGGTGGCGGCCGTCCTGGTGGGAGCCGGTGGGCACGTCACCGGGATTGACGTCACCCCCGCCATGATCCGGCGCGCCCGGGCCCACCAGGCGCGGCTGGGACTTAACCACGTCACCTTCCAGGTGGGGGAAGCCGAGGCCCTCCCCTTCCCGGACGAAACCTTTGACGCGATCATCAGCAACGGCGTCTTCAACCTGACCCTCAACAAGGCAAAAGCCCTTGAGGAGGCCCACCGGGTCTTAAAGCCCGGCGGCAGGCTGATGCTCGCCGACATGGTCCTGGTGGCGGCGCTCCCCCCGGATCAGGCCGGCAGGATAGAAAACTGGTTCCAGTGAATCGGCGGGGCCATGCCGGGAAAGGATTTCCTGGCGCTGCTGCTCAAGGCCGGTTTCCACCGGGTGAAGCAGGTCCGCTACACCGGTTTCAAGAGTTCCCCCTACACCGAAGGGGCCTTGTTTTACGGGGAAAAACTCGCAGCCGGCCAGGTCCGGGAGGACTTCGTCTCCCAGCCCGAACCGGAGGCCGCGCCCCTGGAGGCGCCGCCCTGCAAACCCGGCGGCACCTGAAAGCCGAAATAGGGCCGCCCGGGTGGGCGGGCTCAAATCAGGCTTTACCAAAGGCGACCTTAGAGAGAAAGCGGGTCGGTATCGTGGTGTTTGAGGAGATCGAGAGGACGGCCACGTCCTCACCTCTGCGGGCATTGCCGAAGGGGATCGACCTGGCCCTCAAGGTGGTGGCCCGCTACTGCGGGGAAACCGTGGCCCGGGTCACCGCCAGGCATATGGAATACCCCTACCCGGATAAGAATACGCAGAGGATTTATAGCGTTCGCCATATTTTCTTTCCGCTTGGAGATTTTTAAATCCCCCTAAATCCCCCTTTTTCAAAGGGGGACTTTATTAGCAATTCCCCATAGTTCCCCCCTTTATTAAAGGGGGTTATCAGGGGGGATTAGCATGATGCCGCCTTCGGAAAATACTTTTGGCAAACGCTATAATACCGGTTGGCGTTCACTGGCAGATTTTCGTAGGGGGGGACCTGCGTGTCCCCCCGAGACATTTTCTCTAGGGGTACTTTAAGGCCTAAGGCCTTAATACCAATTTGAGACCTCTGCGAAAGTCTCTTTCGCTATCCTTCCGCATCAAAATGTAGCGTAGGCGCCCTCGCCTGCGCCTAAATAGAGCATGGACAGCCGAGGGCGGCTATCCTACATGAGATTTTCGCAGAGGTCTCAATTTCGCTTTGAAATGAAACAAATAAATCAGATAATCTATTGATATCACACGTAGGGGCGGGTTTAAAACCCGCCCCTATATTACGAACATGCTATAAGAATCCCGGCCACCGAATCCGGACTAGCCGGGTGCGGTTCCAGCCGTCCGGAGCAGTTCCTTCACCACCAGCCCCATGAGGCCCAGCACCGCGTCCAGTTGCCAGAAGCGGTCCAGGCCGGAGGGCACCGTGAACGACACCTGGGCCGGGAACTCATCATCCGCCAGCCAGAGAATCACTTCGACGGGAAGCCCCGGATAGACCGGGAAGGCCAGGGCGCCATCGCCGCTGGCCCGCGGCTCCGCCCCCAGTCGGCGGCCCACCTCCAGAAAACCCGCCAGATCACGGCCGAAACGGTCTTCCAGGGGGGCGCTGGGAATGGCATGCGGCCCCCGCTTCTGGAAAAAGGTGGTGGCGCCGGTCAGTTCCAGGGGGCTGACTGGCGGCCCCAGCCCGGCGGTATCCACGGAAAGCAGATAAAGCACGGTAACCAGGCAGAGGCGGAAACCCGGTTCCTCTTCCGGGGCCCCGGCCCGGAACACCCGCTGCCGGTCCACATCCACCACCGCCTCCTGATTAAAGAAAGGGAAGCGGAAGACCTTCCCGTCACGGCGAACGCCGGTGCGGCGGGCGATCTCCTCCGGGTCGGCCTGAGCCAGGGCCCGCCAAAACTCCTCATCCACGTCGGCGCAACGGTTATAGAGCATCGCATTGATCCATAAAATCCAGGAGAAAAAAATTGGAAGAATGTAAGGCGGGCACTGTCCGCCTTGATGTGGTTATACAACGCCCGCTTTGCCTGAGGTGCAGGTTCGCCGGGGCGCTGCCCTAGGGGTCCTGGCTGATAGCTGAAAGCTGACCGCTGACCGCTTCTTTTATTCCTCCCCCGGATTGAGCAGATAGGCCTCCACAAAGCGATCCAGGTCGCCGTCCAAGACCGCATCGACGTTGCCTTCTTCGTGCTTGGTGCGGTGGTCCTTGATCATGCGGTAAGGCTGGAGCGTGTAGGAACGGATCTGGCTGCCCCAGCCGATCTCTTTCTGGGACTCCTGCATTTCATGCTTCTTGGCTTCCTGCTTGCGTTTTTCCAGGTTGTAGAGACGGGCCCGGAGCACCTTCATGGCCAGTTCCTTGTTGCGGTGCTGGCTCCGCTCGGACTGGGAAGAAACCACCAGGCCCGTGGGCAGGTGGGTGAGGCGTACCGCCGAGGAGGTCTTGTTGACGTGCTGGCCCCCGGGGCCGCTGGCCCTGAAGGTGTCGATGCGCAGGTCGGTGTCCTGGATGTCGATGGCGATGCGGTCGTCCACCTCCGGCAGTACCTGCACCGCCGCGAAGGAGGTGTGGCGGCGACCGCTGGCGTCAAAGGGCGAAATGCGCACCAGCCGGTGGATGCCGGTTTCGCTCTTCAGATAACCGTTGGCGTAAGGGCCGCTCACGGTGAAAGTAACGCTCTTGACCCCGGCCTCGTCCCCGGGGAGCAGGTCGATGGTCTCGGTCTTAAAACTCTTGCGCTCGGCGTAGCGCAGGTACATGCGTAGCAAAATCTCGGCCCAATCCTGGGCCTCGGTGCCGCCGGCCCCGGCGTGGATGGTGACGATGGCGTTCTTGTCGTCGTCTTCGCCCCCCAGGAGCAGCTTCAGCTCCCAGTCGGAAAACTCCCGCTCCAGGCCCGCCAGGTCCTTGACCACTTCCTTCAGGGTCGGCCGGTCTTCTTCCTCCAGGGCCATATCCAGCATGATTTCCAGGTCTTCCAGTTGCTGGTGCCGGGCCTCATATTCCTCCGTCGCCTGGATGAGGGAGGCCCGCTCCCGCAGGATGTCCGCGGCCCGGGCCTGGTCGTCCCACAACTCCGGGGCGCCCATCAGCTCCTCTAAATGCCGCAACCTGACCTGTTTGCCCGCCAGATCAAAGATGACCTCGGAGGGTCTCCAACCGATCTTGCAACCCCTTTAATTTTAGCTTGATTTCCATGCTTTCCGGTAACATTGCGACCTCCTGGGTAATGATAAAAAGACGGTCAGTCGTCAGCTTTCAGCAAAACCTTTATTCATAGTGGGGGCGTTTAATTCCACCCTGTTCATACCAATTCTCAACAATGAATATTACCAGAAAAATCCCGCCGGGGAAAGGGCGGCGGCGGTATCTTGTCGAGCCGGCCTGACGGATGCACGGCAAGCTTCCTTGAACCCTGATCTGAAAATGCCCTTCGCAGGGCGTGTCTTAGGCCGAGTTGCGATCAAAAGGCAATTATTTGCAGACGCAGGCTTGACCGTGAAACTTCAA
>CAVXZU010000042.1:0-28897 GCA_963766185.1 uncultured delta proteobacterium
GGATTTTGGTTTTTGAAGCGTAGATCATAACGGAAAAAACTTTTGGCAATTGCTACAGAAAATTTGCCATTCATTCATTCCGCTTGCCGCTTTTTCACGGTTGGGCGGAAGCCCGAGGCCCGTGAACCGCGGCTAGAGGGGAAAGTCCCGCAACACCTGAAACAACTCCGCCTCACCAATGCCGAAGAAGTGGTCGGCGCCTTCAATGACCCGGACCTCCACCGGCGTCTCCCCCAGGGCAGGCTGGCTTTCCGCCAGGAGCTCCCGCAAGCTCGGGAGGGGACAGAGTTCGTCCCGGTCCCCCACGATAATGAGCCTGAGCCCCGGCACCCGGGGGAGAAAACTCAGGTCCATAAAAGCGATGGGGGGCGCCACGCAGATGGCGCCGTCGGCGCCCAATCCCTGCAGCAGGGCCCGGCCCGCCACCGCGGCCCCGAAGGAGTAGCCCAGAACAAAGTGAGGGCCGGGGATACGAGACTTCAGGAACGCCAGGGCCGCGGCTACGTCGTCGGCCTCATCCATGCCCCCGCCGTAAGTTCCGGTGCTCCGCCCCACCCCCCGGAAGTTGAAACGCAGGGCGGACATCCCCCGGGCCGCCAGGGCCCGGACCGCGGTCAGCACCACGTTGTTGGCCATGTCCCCCCCGAACAGGGGGTGGGGGTGGGTGATGACCGCCCCGCCGGGCGCGGCGCCCAACGATAACCGGCCTTCCAGGGTGATGCCCGGCCCCGGGATGCTGACAGATTCTTCCATGCCTGTCCTCCGCTCCAAGCATCATATCACAGGAGTTTAGGCCAGAAAGCTCCGAAAAAGCAGCAGCCGGAAGGCCGGCGCACAAGAGGTACCGGATTACTTTATTTCATACCGCCAAAGAGGGCCAGGGCTTCGGCTTCGCTGAACGCTTGCAGGGTCTCGGTTTTGGCGCCGTATTTCGCGCCCATCGGGATGAGGATTTTGGCTACGGTTTCGGCATTCGGGGCTTCCAGAATACATATCTCATCGTATTGCCCCATGAGTAAATACCAGCCCTTGATTTGCGCCCCCATATCCGTGACCATTTTCTTCATCTCCTCGGCCGCGGCGGGTGCATCTTTCATGGTCCCAAAAGTCTTCTCCGTCCATTTGGCCAATACTACGAAAGTCGGCATTTTTCTCTCCTCCTTGGCTCAATTTTAATCCCTGCGGCTATCCCTACTTAAGGTAATAATTCTTAGCCTGATGTCAATTAGTGAACATCCTTGGAAATATCAACTCCCGGCCCCGGGAGCGGAATGGTTTTTGATGGATTTGCCCCCCGGAGATAATATATGATGCAGATAAATCGCCTACTTTTACTGAGAGCCGCACTATGACAGAAAAGAAAATCGGTTTTGTGGGAACGGACGGCAGGACCCTGCTGGCCGCCCTGGAGACCAGCCGCTCCCGGAGCGAGCTTTATCCCGGGGAATACCGCGGGGTGGTCGTCAAAGGCACCGGGGCCATGGAGCCTTTTGCCCAAAAAATGGGCTGGCCCGTGGATTTTATTCCGGTGCCCGACAACTCGGCCCCGTCCTATGCCGCGGCCCTGATCCGGGCCTTTGAGGCCGGGGACCTGGACGTGGCCCTGGTGATGCCGGAAGGCCTGCTGTTCGAGGGGCTGGTGGACCGGGTGACCGAGGCCGGGTTCGGGGACCGCATCATCGGCCTGGCCGCGGCCGGGGTTTCGTATGAGGCCGACAAGATCGCCGGCAAACGTTACTGTGAGCAGGCGGGGGTCCTGGTGGCCCCGGCCTGGGCCGAGGTGGAGGCCCGGGATTACCCGGCGGTATTGAAGACCTGCCTGGCCTACCTCCACGAATTCGGCGGCGCGGTCTTGAAATATCCCTACAGCGCCGGCGGCAAAGGCGCCCGGATCATGCTCAACACCTGGGACGTCAAAGATGTCTACGACGGCTTGATGAAAGACTACAAGGAGGCCTACGCCCGGGGCTGCGGCAAAAAATCCCCCTGGCCCCTGCTCATCGAGGCCCGCATGTCCGGGGTGGAGATCAGCTTCACCATCCTGGTGGATAAAGCGGGCCATTATCAAATTCTGCCCACCGCCATGGACTACCCGGAACGCTTTGAGCGGCCCCCGGGCCTGGACAATCCCATCACCGGCGGCATGGGGTCGATTTCGCCCCACCCCCTGGAATCCCCCGCCTTGCTGGCCCTGGCCGACGAGACCATCGCCCGGCCCCTCATCCGGCTCATGGCCGAGCAGGGCACCCTGCGCCCCGGCGTGCTCTATCCGGGCTGTTTCGCCTCTTTCGACGGCAATTTTCAGCCCACGGCCATCCGGGTGTGCGAGATCAACATCCGCCCGGGGGAGCCGGAGTTCCAGCCCGTGGTGAAACGGCTGCGCAACCTGGGGGCCTTGGTCACGGCCATGGCGGAGGGCAGGCTGGATGAGGTCGCCCCGGAAGTGCGGTCCGACCAGGTCTCCCTGTGCATGGCCCTGGTGACCGGCCCCGGCGGCCCCAAGCAGCAGAAGGGCTACCCCTGGTCCCTGACCAAGGGCGAAGTGGTGGAGATGGATTTCGACTATTTCGACAAAAAGAAGCTCACGGTCATCCCGTCCGCCATGGATTATGCCGAGGGCGTTTTCAAGTCCGACGGCTCCCGGGTGGCGTATCTCCTGGCCAATGCCACCGTCAAGGCCGGGCACACCATGGGGCAGGCCGCCGAGCCCCTGCGCCAGAAGCTGCTCAACGCCTTCGACAACGGCAAGATCAGGGTAATCCCCCGGGAGGATGAGAAGGGCAACCGCCTGGCCCTGCGCCGGGACATCGGGGTGCATTATCAGAAAGCCGAAGCGCTGAAAAGCGGGGGGTAGGGGTCAGGGGCCAGTTGGTGTATTTAGGCAACCGGCCGCTGATCTCGGGGCCGTAGGGCGGGAAAGTGAAACGCATCCCGCCGTTGTCAATTGGGTTAACCTAAAATCATGCCGCAATATATACGCGCCTTGGTGCCAGGAGGCACGTTCTTTTTCTCGGTCACGCTCCTGGAACGCCGCCGGAAACTCTTGACCGAATACATTGACAATCTCCGGGCGTCGTTCATGGCGGCCCGCCAACGCCGACCGTTCACGGTCAAGGCCATCGTTATTTTGCCCGGTCACCTATATTGTATCTGGACGTTGCCTTCCGGGGACGCGGATTTCTCAACGCGATGGCATGACATAAAAGCACGATTTGCAGCAAAAATCCCCGGAGGGGAAAGACTTTCTGTGTGGCGCCTGAAGAAGGGAGAACGTGGCATTTGACAGCGACGTTTTTGGGAACACGTCATCCGCGACGAGCGGGATTATGCCGCGTCACGAGGATTACATCCACCACAATCCCGTAAAACACGGTCAGGTGACGAAGGTTGCGGATTGGCCGTGTTCAAGCTTTCATCGTTACGTACGATGCGGTGTTTATAACCTTGAATGGGCGGCAGATGGTGACGTTCGGCGGCTGGAGATCGAATGAGGCAACAGGCGGGATGCGCTTCGCTTTCCCGCCCTACGGTCCTTTTCCTGGTCCCTAACCCCTGACCCCTGCCTTCCTACTGCACCTGCTCCTCCCCCGCCTCCACCTGGAATTTCAGGGCGGCCGGGCGGTTGGTGCTGTCGATGTAGCGGTTCCAGATGTCCCGGAGGTCCTGGATGGCCCGCTTCACATCGGGGTCCAGCCCCGCGGCCCGGAGCTGCCCCAGGCCGTAATAGAGCTCGTTGAGCAGGCGGATCTGGGTGATGCTCACCACCTGTTCCAGGGCGTCTTCCCCCAGGGAAGCCAGATCCAGCTTCTCCAACTCGACTGAGCTCGCCCAAGATTTCCAGGGCAATGCCGGTGAGCAGGTCCTGGTAGTACTGGGGGCCGCTCAGGTCGATCTTGCGGCCCCGGCTCATGGTGATGGTGGGGGGTGCGCCCATTCAGCCGGTGACGCTCTGGTCCGCCAGGTAGCGGGTGATGGCGCCGTCGTATTCGTGGGTCAGCTTGAAGACCTTCCGGGCCAGGTCGAAGCGGGTGGCGAGGTTGGTGGCGCCCTGGTTGGCCTTCATTTCGGCCATGAGCTGGGGATAATCCGCCGGGTCCACCACCACGGTCACGGCCGGGTAGTTCTTGGCCGCAGCCCTGAGCATGGTGGGGCCGCCGATGTCGATGTTCTCGATGGCGTCCTCCAGGGTGCAGCCGGGCTTGGCCACGGTCTTTTCGAACTGGTAGAGGTTGACCACCACCAGGTCGATGGGGACGATGCCGTGGGCGGCCATCTGCTCCTGGTGGCTCATGAGGTCCCGGCGGCCCAGGATGCCGCCGTGGACCTTGGGGTGCAGGGTCTTGACCCGGCCGTCCAGCATTTCGGGGAAGCCGGTGAAGTCCGAGACCTCCACCACGGGGACGCCGTTGTCCCGCAGGAGCTTGGCGGTGCCGCCGGTGGACAGGATTTCTATCTGGTAGCCCGCCAGGAATTTGGCGAATTCCACCAGGCCGCTCTTGTCGGTGACGCTCATCAAGGCCCGGGATATGGGTTGCATAGGGTTCCTCCGTCTGGGATATAGGGTTGCAATTCTTCTTCCGGGGGCAGGCTGGCCGGGGCTGCCTTTACAGCGTTGGCCACAATTTCTTTCCGCTTGGAGGTTCTTAAATCCCCCTAAATCCCCCTTTTGCAAAGGGGGACTTTAACAGCGAATCCATATAGTTCCCCCATGTTCTCCAGGGGATCAGGGGGGATGAGGATGCCTCCCAAAACGGAAAAGACTTTGGTGCTATAACCCCATCCTCACAACGGTCATTGCGGCTCTGACGGAGCCCAGTCTGCGATGGCTCCCCGAGACCAACCTCGAACCAAACCTACTATATGCGCCAAAATTCCGCAAGACCGGAAGTCCGGCGCTATTTTCCTTTCCAGAAAGGCGCGATCCGCGGTAAGATACAGTATGCGCTACGTGATTATCGGGGCCAGCGCCGCGGGGTGCAAGGCCGCGGAGACGCTCCGGCGCTACGCCCCGAACCAGCCCCATCACCGTTATCAGCGAAGAAGCTCAACCCCTGTACAGCCGCCCCCTGCTGACCTATGTCCTGAGCGGCGAGGTCTCCCGGGAGAAGGTCTGGCTCAAGGGCGAGGACTATTTCCGGGAATGGAACCTTGAGCCGGTCCTGGGGGAGCCGGTGGTGCGGGTTGACCCCGGCGGCCACGCCGTGCACCTCCTGGGCGGCAGGGTCGTCCCCTATGACCGCCTGCTCATCGCCTCGGGGGCCCGGCCGCGCCTTTTGGGCCTTAAAGGGGAGGAGCTCTCCGGCGTCTACACCCTGCGCACCCTGGCCGACTGGCAGCGCCTGGCCGCCGGTCTGCCCCAAACCGGCCGGGTCGTGGTGGTGGGGGCCGGGGCAGTGGGGCTCAAGACCGCGGACGCCCTGGCCCGGCGGGGCCTGACCGTTACCCTGGTGGCCCGGGGGGCCCAGCCCCTGTCCCGGGTCCTGGACCCCACCGCCGCGGCCCTGCTCCAGGCGGCCATCACCCGGATGGGGATCGAGATTATCTGCCACGCCTGGCCCGAGGCCATCTGGGGCGAGGCGGGCCGGGTCCGGGCCCTCACCCTCAACGACGGCCGGGAACTCCCCTGCCAGGCGGTGCTCTTCTCCATCGGGGTGGCCCCCAACGTGGAGTTCCTGGCCGGGACCGACCTGGCGGGGCCGGAGGGCATCCCGGTGGACCAGCAGCTGGGGACCGCCGACCCGGACATCTACGCCGCCGGAGACTGCGCTTACGCCTATCACCTCCTGACCGGAAAACGCGCCGGCTACCACATCTGGCCGGCGGCGGTGGCCCAGGGCCGGGTGGCCGGGGCCAACCTGGCCGGGGCGGAGCTCGCCTACGACGGCCTCCTGCCCCAGAACAGCCTGTCCCTGCGGGGTTTTCATATCATCACCGGGGGGCTGGGTCCCCTGGACGCAGAGGGCTGCGAGACGGTGAGTGACCTGGACGAGCGCCGGGGCCACTACCGCAGCTTCATCTACCGGGAGGGAAGACTGGTGGGCCTCACCCTGGTGGGTGCGGTGGAGGACGCGGGGATTTATTTTCAGCTCATGGCCCAGCAACTGCCCGTCCGGGGGAATCTCAACCCGGGCGGTTTGTGGGGATAAGAAACCATGGTGGGGCGGGCCTCCGTGTGCGCCAGTGCCATAAGCTCATGGTGCGAAGAACGCACCATAGGAGAAACTTTTTCTGGTTCCCAAGCTCCTGCTTGGGAACCACCTTGCACGCAAAGCTCCGCTTTGCGAATTATTCCAATGAGTAATACTATCCGGGTTTCACATCAGGAGGCGCCCAAGCAAAGCTTGGGCCACAAAGTCGTTCCCAAGCAGGAGCTTGGGAACGAGAGTTAATAACCGGATAGCTCATGGTGCCTCACACCGATAGAGGGAACATATGAAAACCGTCATTGTTCGTCCCGAGCGGTGCGTCGGCTGTCTCCAGTGCCGGATCGCCTGCGCGGTGGAGCACTCCCCGACGAAAAGCCTGGCCGGGGCCATTTTCGAGGCCACCCGGCCCCAGCCCCGGCTGCGCATCTATCCGGGAGGGCGCCATCTGGCCTTCCCCAACAAGTGCCGCCACTGCGACCCGGCCCCCTGCCAGGAGGTCTGCATCGCCGGGGCCATCACACGGGACCTCGCCCGGGGCACGGTGGACATCGACCCCCAGCGCTGCATCAGTTGCGCCATGTGCGCCATGGCCTGCCCTTTCGGGGTCCTGACCTACGCGCCGGTGCACGTCGCCCCGGACAAGGCTGCGGTGGCCCTGAAGTGCGACCAGTGCCCGGACCGGGAGAGGATCGGCCAGGCGCCGGCCTGTGTGGCGGCCTGCAAGGTGGGGGCCCTGACCTACGGCGACTGGCCCACGGCCCAGGCAGACAAAGGCCGGTCTATCGCCCGGGCTTTCTTTGCCACGCTCCCCGCAGCGGAGGACGTTGCCAGCGCCACCCCGCCCTTGATTCGCCTCTGGCGGCAGTTGGGGTGAGGCTGGGAAGTTCTTTTGAGGGGAGACCCCGGGGGACTTTTGCTTAGAGGTCCCCCCCTCCCCTCAAAATCATCACCAACGCCCCTAGGGGGTTAGGGGAGAGCCCGAAGAGGGCGGACACACAGGTCCGCCCCTACAAAGAATTGCGGTTTAATGACGCATCGGTATAAGTGGCCGACAAACCTTGACCATCCTTCGCTCCCCCAGATTCCCCGCCGACAGAGGCGTTTCATATCAAGACTTTTTCACCGGGGGTTCATTATAGCGTTTGCCAAAGGTATTTTCCCCCGGCGGCATCATTCTAATCCCCCCTGACCCCCCTTGAGAAAAGTGGGGAACTATAAGGAATTGCTGCTAAAGTCCCCCTTTGAAAAAGGGGGATTTAGGGGGATTTAAGAATCTCCAAGCGGAAAGAATTTATGGCAAACGCTATAATCCTGGCCGATACCTTGCAACCCTTGCTCTGGTGTCTTAATTTTTCATGTAAGAATTACCTGGTCTCCGGGGTGATAAACTTACGATTCAGCGCGTGCAGGTCCCCGGAGGAATATGTTTTCTTAAACAAAATCATGCGGTTACGTTACTTATTTTTGTGTTAATTGCAATGAGATAGGGAATTGCTTCCCCCGGTTCGACCAAGTGTGCCACCTCTGATAGACTGCCCGGGGATTTTTCAGGTGCAACAAGCTCCTCCAAGGGATCCTGATAATCCTTCCGGCGATCAGATGCATCCCGCAAGCGGTTGATTTTTCCTCAGGTAAAGACCCTTGAGACGCAGGGGGATCCATGAAGAGCAAGAAATATTTCGTCTTGGCCGGCTTGTTATCCCTGGGTGCCGTGGGTGCCGTAACTTGCCTCGCAGGTTGCAGCACGATAGTCTTGTTCCACCCCAAAGGCCCGATCGGCGAGTCGGAGCGGTTCCTCATCCTGGCGGCCATCGGGCTCATGCTGATCGTCCTCATTCCCGTTTTCATCATGGCTTTCTGGTTTTCCCGCAAGTACAGAGCCGGCAATACCGCCGCAACTTATATGCCGAAATGGGGTTATTCCGCGAAAATCGATTTGGTCATGTGGGCGGTTCCCATTGCCATTGTCACGGTTCTGGCGATGCTGACCTGGCCCAGGACCCATGCTCTGGATCCCTATAAACCCATCCCCTCGGCCCACAAGCCCATCACCATCGAAGCCGTATCCCTGGATTGGAAATGGCTCTTCATCTACCCGGATCAAAACATCGCCACCGTCAATCAAATCACTTTTCCCGTCAATGTTCCGCTCAGCTTCAAACTCACCTCGGACACCGTCATGACCTCCTTCTTCATCCCGCAGCTGGGCAGCCAGATGTACGCCATGGGAGGCATGCAGACCCGCTTGCATCTCCTGGCTGATAAACCCGGCACGTATGCCGGGCACAATCAGCAGATAAGCGGTCGCGGTTACGTTAACATGCATTTCAAGGCGAAGGCGGTTTCCCCTGAAGAGTTTCAGGCCTGGGTGGAAAAGGTCAGACAATCGAAGGAAGTGCTTGATCTGGACCGCTATGAGCAGCTCGCCAAGCCCAACGACGGCTACTACCCGGTGACCTATTTCTCGGCAGTCAAGCCCGATCTGTTCCTGTATATCCTGCGCAAATTCGATCCGAATTGGGGCAAAATGCCCGGTCATATGAGCCGAGGCTCCGTTTCCACACACGCCAGAGCCGACGTTGCGGAGGGAAATTGACATGTTTGGCAAGTTAACCCTTGCAGCGGTTCCCTATGACAATATGATCACGTTTAGCGCCGTAATTGGCGCGGTTTTTCTGGGCTTGGTGATCATGGGCCTGGTCACCTACTACCGCAAGTGGACCTACCTTTACCGGGAATGGCTGACCAGCCTCGACCCCAAAAAAATCGGCATCATGTACATTATCCTCTCCCTGGTCATGCTGCTGCGGGGGTTCTCCGATGCCATTCTGATGCGCTCTCAGCAGGCCATGGCCACGGGCGGCTCCCTGGGCTATCTGGCCCCGGAGCACTTCAACCAGATATTCAGCGCCCACGGCTCGATCATGATCATCTTCATGGCCATGCCGTTTCTGGTGGGGTTGATGAATATCGTGGTGCCCCAGCAAATCGGGGCCCGGGATGTCGCCTTTCCCTTTATGAATTCCCTCAGCCTCTATCTCACCGCCGCCGGGGCCATGCTGATCATGGTATCTTTGGGTTGTGGTGAGTTTTCCCAGGCCGGATGGTCGGGATATACCCCGCTGACCGAAATGCGGTACAGCCCCGGCACCGGGGTGGACTATTGGATATGGGCCTTCCAGATCGCCGGTATCGGCTCGACCATGAGCGGGATCAATTTTCTCGTCACCATCCTGAAAATGCGCGCTCCCGGCATGAAGCTCATGCGGATGCCGTTGTTTGTCTGGACGAGTCTTTGCACCAACGTGCTCATGGTTTGGGCCTTTCCGGTTCTGACGGCCGCTCTCGCCATGATAACCCTCGATCGCTACCTGGGGATGCATTTTTTCACCAACGACTTCGGCGGCAACATGATGATGTATGCCAACCTGTTCTGGACCTGGGGGCATCCCGAGGTTTATATCGTCATCCTGCCGGCTTTCGGGATCTTTTCCGAGGTCGTCGCCACTTTCTCGGGAAAGCGGCTGTTCGGCTATACATCCATGGTCTATGCCACTGCGGTCATCACGATTCTGTCCTTTTCCGTGTGGGTGCATCATTTTTTCACCATGGGCGCCAGCCCCGAACGTCAACCTCTTTTTCGGGATTGCGACCATGCTGATTGCCATCCCCACCGGGGTGAAGATCTTCAACTGGCTTTTCACCATGTATCGCGGCCGCATCAGGTTTCATCAGTCGATGTACTGGACCCTGGGGTTCATCGTGACCTTCGCCATCGGCGGGTCGACAGGCGTACTGATGGCTGTGCCACCCGCTGATTACGTGCTGCACAACAGCCTGTTTCTCATCGCCCATTTCCACAATGTGCTGATCCCCGGGGCGCTGTTCGGCTATTTTGCCGGTTATTATTATTGGTTCCCCAAGGCCTTCGGCTTTCGTTTGAAGGAAAGTTGGGGCAAACGCGCCTTCTGGTGCTGGCTGATCGGCTTTTATCTGGCCTTTGCGCCCCTGTATGTGCTGGGCTTCATGGGCATGCCCCGGCGCATGGTGTATTATCCCAACCCGGCCTGGCATCCCTATCTGCTCGTCGCGGCCCTGGGTACGGCCGTGATTGCCCTTGGCATCCTCTTTCAGGGAATTCAATTGTTCGTCAGCATTAAGGAGCGCCGGGCCCTCAGCGATCCCACCGGCGATCCCTGGGACGGCCGCACCTTGGAGTGGCTGACCTCGTCTCCTCCCGCGGCCTATAACTTCCCGACCATACCCGTCGTCGATGACATCGATGCCTTTATGGACATGAAGGAAAAAGGCGTCGCCCATCAGCGGCCGGATCACTATGTCGACATCGAGATGCCGAAAAACGCGCCCCATGGCATGATCATCGGCGGATTGGCTTTCGTGTGCGGATTCGCCATGATCTGGTACATCTGGTGGCTGGCCGTCCTGACCGCTCTGGGCATGCTGGTCACGGTCATTGTCCGCTCATGCGACGACGACATCCACTACGTCATACCCGCCGCCGAGGTGGAGCGGATCGAAATTGAACGCTTCGCCAGTTGGCCTTGGTCGCACCGAGACTCCACGCCAGACCAACAGACTATTCCAGAACCTGTACCGGAGGGGTAAATGATGGCCACCGACGCTTCGACCATCGGCATTGCTCATCACGAAGAAGTTGAATCCGTCTCGATTCAGACCTTCGGTTTCTGGATCTATCTGATGAGCGACCTCATCATTTTTGCGACGCTCTTCGCCACGTTTGTCGTCTTGGGCCATAACTATGCCAATGGCCCCACCCCGAAGGAATTGTTTGACCTGCCGTACCTGTTGGGTGAAACTCTGTTCCTGCTGTGCAGCAGCTTCACCTATGGCCTGGTCATGCTGGCCGTGCACGACGGCAGGAAGAAGTGGGTTCTCATCGGACTCGCGGTTACCTTTCTGCTGGGGCTCGGATTCGTCTCCATGGAAATCAACGAGTTCCACCGCATGGTTGCCGGGGGCTTTGGGCCGGACAAGAGCGCCTTCCTGTCGAGTTTTTTCACCCTGGTCGGGACTCACGGCACCCATGTGACGTTCGGGCTGATCTGGATGGCGGTCATGATAGGTCAGGTCGCGGTCAAAGGGTTGACCTCTCCGGTGCAATCACGGCTGATGCGTCTGAGTATGTTCTGGCATTTTCTGGATCTCATCTGGATCGGCATCTTCAGTATCGTCTACCTGATGGGGGTGGTGTAAATGAGTCAAGCACCCATCGACAGCTTCGGCGCCAGCCGGGGAAGTCTCAAGTCGTACCTCACCGGCTTCGTTCTTTCCCTCATTCTGACCGCCATTCCGTTTGCCTTGGTGATGCGCGGGACCTTGTCCGCGTCGGCGGCCCTGGCCGGCATATGCGTGGCTGGCCTCGTGCAGATCCTGGTGCACCTGCATTACTTCCTGCATCTGGACTCTTCCTCGGCGGCGCGTTGGAACGTGCTGGCCCTGATATTCACTCTCTTGATCATGATCCTCTTCGTCGGCGGAACCCTCTGGATCATGTATACCCTGAATTACCGCATGATGTGAGGTAAAGCGTTCAGCTTTCAGCGGTCAGCTTTTTACATAAAAACAATTGGTTCCGTTGCCCAACAAATCAACCATTATCGACCTCATGTGCCAATTTATTGTTTTTGCTGATAACTGACAGCTGACGGCTGAAAGCTAACGATGTGAGCATGCCTGACAAGATCAAAAACTATGTGCTCGTTGCCAAGCCGGGGATCATTGCCGGCAACCTGATCTCCGCGGCAGCCGGCTTTTTTCTGGCCTCCAAAGGACGGATTGACGGCGCGGCTCTCCCGGCGACGCTCATCGGCATATCCCTGGTGGTCGCTTCCGGTTGCATCTTCAACAACTGTGTCGATAGAGAAATAGACCGGAAAATGATCCGGACCCAGAACCGCGCCCTGGCCAGGGGGCTCATCAGATTGAAGGTCGCCGTGTCCTACGCCGCGATTTTGGGCCTGGCGGGCCTGGCCCTGCTCGGGGCGGCAACCAACCTGTTGGCAGTGAGCATCGTGCTGGCGGGTCTGGTGATTTATGTGGGGGTGTACAGCCTGTACCTGAAGCGCAATTCCGTCTACGCCGCCTTGATCGGCAGCCTCGCGGGGGCCACACCGCCCCTGGCGGGATATTGCGCCGTCACCGGCCGCGTTGACCTGGGAGCAGTGATAGTGTTGTCGATCTTCAGCCTGTGGCAGATGCCTCACTGGTACGCCATCGCGGTTTATCGGTTTGATGATTACGCGGCGGCGGGTATCCCGATTCTGCCGGTCAAGCGGGGAACCGCGGCGGCAAAAAAGCATATTGCCGGTTTTATCCTGGCCTTTATGGCCGCCACGCTGATGCTCACCGTCGGGGGGTACACCGGGTACCGCACCTTTGCCGTGGCCACCGTGTTGGGCCTATCCTGGCTGTATCTGGCCTGGTCGGGCTACAAGCCCTCCGATGAGCGGCTCTGGGCCCGGAAGCTGTTTATCTTCTCCATCCTGACCATATTCATTCTGAGTGTCATGATGTCCATCGATTTCACCGTGCCGGTCCCGCCGGAAATGCTTCTGAGCTATGCTCCGTAGTTCATATCGCGGTATGGAGAGAATTATGATCAGTAACCGCGGTGGCTAAGCGCCAGGAATGGTGATTTATAGCGTTTGCCAAAAGTATCTTCCGATGGCGGCATCATTCTAAATCCCCCCTAACCCCCCTTTAGAAAATGGGGGGAACTATAAGGAATTACTGCTAAAGTAACCATTTGAAAGAGAGGGACTTTATGAGGATTTAAGAATCTCCCAGTGGAAAGAATTTATGGCAAACGCTCTAGAGAAATTATCTGGAACTTATTTAATCCCTCCTGCCCCCCTTTAGAAAAGGGGGGTGATGCCCCAACTTAAGCTCCTCTGGTTGAGGCAACATGACGCTTAAAATCGGTTTTGTAATGGCTTCTAGTCGACCTCCAGATCCTCCGTCACCTCATAGCCTTCCACCAACCCCTCGGCCAGGCCCGCCACTTCGGCCGGGAAGAGATGCAGTTGGGTGGAGAAGAAATAATACTGGGGCAGATAGCGGACAATCAGGGCCGCCAGGGCCACGGCCTGGCACCGGTCCCGGGCTTGGGCCAAGGGCTCCCGGTCTTCTTGCTGGCTCAGCCAGAGCTTGTGGAGAGCCAGGGCCCGGGGGTCGGGAACCGCCATGGTTACCGGATCGCCCCGCCGACCGATGACCACCTGGGAAAACCTGGGGGAGTTCACCAGGGCGGCCAGGTCGCCGGCCTCGGCGGGCACCGTAACCCCCGGGGCCTCCTTGACCCTTATCCGGTGCGGGGCCCGGACCGTTGGCGGGCTCACGAAACTGACCTGAAAGCCGGTCTTACTGACCGCGACCAACCCCGGGCTGGGGAGCGCCTGAAAGGAGCGGTCCGCCCGGCGCAGCCGGGCCAGGAGTTCGGCCGGGGGGGCCAAGGCCGGGGCCGCCAGAGTAAGCCCCCTGCCGGCCCCCCACCAGCCTGGCGAGGTCTTGGCAGTTTCGATAAAAACCCCGGCGGCAAACTCGTAGGCCGCCAAGGCCTGGGTGCCGATCACCATGAGGGGCGCCCCCGGCGGATCGCCCTCGGTCAGATACCGCACGATCCGGGTGACCGGGTCGGGAACCCGGTTAATCTGGGCCGCCCGGCAAAATCTGGCCGCCTCATGCAGCTGATGGCGTTGGGTAGTGAGGCGGGCGGCGGCCTCAAGGCGCTGCCGGGCAAAGTCGGCCCAAATCCCCTCGGTGTTGGGCGACCGGGGCCCCAGGCTGTGGCCGTGCCCGTACCGATCCCGATATTTATATAAATATTCCCGGCCCGCGATCTTCTTCCAATGCATGCCGCCCTTGAAGGGCCGGCAGGCCTCCAGGGCCTCCCGATAGGCCTGGTGGGCCCGGACGGCCTGGTCCAGGGTACGCTGCTGGTTTTCCAGAAATTCGCGGAAAGAATATTCGGCTGCCATCTGTTATCCTTCATAAAAATATTTACGATAAATTGAAGGATAATTCAAGAGAGAACTTGAAATTCATTTGCCAAGGATATATTTTTCTGCGATAAAGAAAGGACTAGATTCTTGTTAAGGAGAAGCCGACATGAGACCCAGCACCGAAATCGATACCTTGCGACAGCAGCTCCCCTACCGCCGGCTCCGGCAAGTCCGGAAGGGCAAAGTGCTGCCCATCGACTGGCCCACCGAATGGGAGCGCTTTGACGCCAACGAACTCTTTGCCTTCGACCTGGCCACCATCCCCCCAAAGCTGCTGGAGAATATGCGCAAACGGGCGGACGTCCTGATGGATGGCAACCAGGCGGCCATTTCGGTGCTGACCCGCCTGGTAGACGGTCTCTGCGGCTATCCCATCACCCCTTCCACCCCCATCGCCGAAACCTTCGCCCGGGTGGCGGCCCACGGCCAAAAGAACCTCTTCGGCAACGAGCTGATGTATTTTCAGCCCAGCGACGAACTGTCGGCCATTGCCGCGGTGGAGGCCATGGCCTCCCAGGGCGGGCGCTATGCCGACAACACCTCGTCCCAGGGCCTGCTCCTCAAGACCAAGAACCTCTTTTCGGTGGCGGGCAAACGCCTGCCGGTGTTGATGACCGTCATGGCCCGGGAAGTCAACAAGGGCTCCTTGAGCATCCACTGCGGCCACACCGACTTCTACGCGGTGCGCAATGCCGGCTGGGCCCAGCTGGTGAGCGAGGACAACCAGGAACTGCACGACCTGTTGCCCGTGGCCTTCAAGGTGGGCGAACTCAAGCAGGTGATGCTGCCCACCATGGTGATCGGCGACGGCTTCATCAAGAGCCACGCCATCGAAAACATCAAGGAACTCTCCGACGCCTTCCTGGAGTATTACGTGGGGCCGCCCAACCGGATGTATCAGCCCAACTTCGAGCACGGCACCCTCACCGGCACCTTCACCGACACGGAGCTGACCATGGAAGGCCAGGTGTCCCAGGACCTGGCCTACCGCTTCTTCAAGCGGGGCTTCGTGATTGCCATGAACAACATGAACAAGATCCTGGGCACCAACCTCAAGGTGGTGGACTGCTACCGCACCGAGGACGCCGACATGGTCGTGGTCATCCTGGGCTCCGCCGCCGGCGTGGTCAAGGACGTGGTGGACTACTACCGGGACGTCAAGGGCTACAAGATCGGGGTGGTGCGGCCGGTGCTGTTCAACCCGCCCTGCTATGAAGAGCTGGCCTACGGCATGCGCAAGGCCAAGGTCATCTCCGTTATGGAGCGGGCCGGCACCACGCACAACCAGCTCCTGTTGGCGGACGTCCAGGCCTCCCTGCAAATCTCCATCCGGGCCGGCCGGGAAGGCAAGAAAGAGCACCGCATCTATGGCCGGGAAGACATGCCCACCCTGTTCCACGGGGTCTACGGCCTGGGCAGCAAAGACTTCAACAAGTACGACGCCGCCGCCGTGATCGAGAACATGCTCTCCTTTTACGAAAAGAAGCGGCGGTTCCAGCGGGATTTTTACGTGGGCATCGAAGGCCCCATGACGCTTAGGCCCACCCCCCTGCCCGGCTACCTGGAGCGGGAGTTGGGCATGACCTTTATCGGGGTGGGGGCCGAAGGCGTCAAGACGGCCCTGGAGTCCGCGGCCCTCATCTATGCCCAGGACGTGGGCACGGGCAAGAAATATATCCAGTCCGGGGCCCGGTACGGCGCCGCCCGGAAAGGCGCCCCGGTGTTCATGAACCTGCGCCTCTCCTCTCAGCCCATCCGCAACAGCTCGGAATTGACGGAACGGGACGTCCTGGCCTTCTTCAATGAGAAGTTCCTCTCGGACCAGATCTTGAAGGAGTATGTGGGCGGTCTGAAAGAAAACGGCCTCCTGGTGATCAACTCGCCCAAGAGCTGCTACGACATCATGGCCACCTTTTCGCCCCAGGTGCAGTCCCTGATCAAGTACCGGCAGATCAAGCTCATGACCATCGACGGCACCCGGGCCGCGCTCCAGCATCTGAACCGGAACCTCCCCGGGGCCGCCTTCCTGGGCCTGATCAACCGGGAGATGGGCATCCTGCCCGAGCGGGATTTCGAGCAGCGCTTTAAGAAAATCCTGGAAAAGAAACTGGGCACCAAGAAGCGGGAAATGCTGGAGTCCAACGTCTCCCTGCTCAAATACGGCGCCGAGCAGGCCTCCGGCCACGTCAGCGACAAGGCTCCCGGGGCCCTGGCCCTGGACGCCACCACCCCGGTCTATACCCCGCCGCTGCCCGAGAACTTCGGCCAGGGCCCCCGGACCGCGGGGCTCCCGGTGCTCCCTCAGCGATAAAGATCAGATGGGCATCATCAAGCCGGTAAACCTGACGGAGAACTACCAGGAAGTCTTCTACGAGAATATGGTCAAACCCATCCTGGATGGCAAGAAGGTCCCCTGGGACCATTTCCTGCCCATTGTGCCCGCGGGCACCAGCCGCTACCGGGATGTGAGCTACATCGGGGCCCAGCTGCCGGTCTATGACGCCGCCAAGTGCATCGCCTGCGGCCTGTGCACCGCCTCGTGCCCCGATTCGGCCCTCATTTCCACGGTCACCGACCGGCCGGTGGACGAAGCGGCCCGGTACTTCAAGAAGTTTAAGAGTCCCCCCAAGGGCATCCCCTGGGAGCGCTTCGCCTTGAACATCAACGCCGACCCGGCCGCCTGCAAGGGCTGCGGGGTCTGCGCCCAGGTGTGCCCCACCGACGCCCTGAAAATGGCGGACAAAATCGCGGTGAGTGACGAGGACTTTCTCCCCGAGGCCTGCCGGGCCTGGGACAACACCGTCAACCTGGCTCCCTACGTGGACAAGCTCTCCCTGAACCACCAGGTGCTCTTCGTCTATTCCAAGCTCTTCCCCGGGAAACACACCCTGTGCCCGGGCTGCTCCGAGGGCATCATCAACCTGCTGACCTTCTTTGCGGCGGAGTCCCTGCGCAACAATCCCCAGGGCATCGCCACCTTCTACCAGGGCCTCAAGATCCTGTCGGAAAAGAACAAGCGGGCCATCGAGCACATGCTGGACCACGGCTTCAACATCTATTCCATCAACGCCACCGGCTGCGACCAGGTCTCGGAACTGGTGAACCCCTTCAATACCCGGATGTATCCTTCGGGCCACTACGGCTTCGGCACCGCCTCCGCCGCGGCCCTGGGCGCCAAGTTCAGCCTGGACCAGGCCTATCAGAACCGCTACAACAGCGTCCTGACCAAGATCATCGTCTTTGCCGGGGACGGCGCCATCTACGACATCGGCAACGGCCCCTTCAACCACGCCCTGGGGGAAAATTTCGACATCACCTGGGTCATCTTCAACAACGAAGGCTACATGAACACCGGGATGCAGAAGTCCGGGGCCACCCGCTTCGGGACCGACCGCTCCACCTCCCCCATCGGCAAGAAGTACGCCGGCAAGACCACCCTGCATCGCCGGATCATCAGCCAGGCCATGGCCATTTCCCACGTCTATGCGGCCAAGCTCGCCATCGACAACCCCTTCTACGCCATCAAGATCCTCAAGGAAGCCATCGCCTACAACGGCCCCTCCCTGGTGGAGTTCTTCTCCGCCTGCCCCACGGGGCACGTGACCAACGACTGGGCCGGGCCGATGATCTCCCGGATGATGGTGGAGTCCCGGAAATGGCAGGTGGCGGTGCGGCGGCCCTTCCAGCGCATCGACATCTCGGGCAACCCGGCCCCGGACCAGATCTATCCCAAGGAGGGCAAATCCTTCAAGCGGGGCATCAAGCGGGACCCCGCCACCTTTTACGACGTGGTCTCCATGCTGGGCCAGTACAACCAGCACATCAAGACCGTGAAGAGTGGCGACATCCCGGAGATCGTCCGGATCAACGAAACCGTCAGCCTCTTCCGGTGGCTCCGGAACCAGTACATGGCGGGCTACCGGGACAGCATGCCCTCGGAAGAGGAAGTGGAGAAGATCGTGGAAGAGCGGTATAGGTTGTAAACCAGCCATCCAAAGTTAATCGCAGAGGCCAGGGGGTTCCCTGGCCTCTTATCTTATACGCCAGCCTTGGCTGGCTGCGGATCGCTGATATAGCCTATGTCCTATCTCATCATCTGCCTGGCGGCGTTCCTGGCCTCGGGTTTGACCCTCTTTTCCGGCTTCGGTCTGGGCACCCTGTTGCTCCCGGTCATGGCCCTGTTTTTTCCCATCGACCTGGCCATCGCCTTAACCGCCGTAGTCCACGCCCTGAACAATCTTTTCAAGTTCTGGCTCCTGGGCCGCCACGCCGACAAGGAAGTGGTGGTAAAATTCGGCCTCCCCGCCATCCTCAGCGCTCTCGTGGGGGCCTCGGTGCTCCTGTGGCTTTCGGACCTCCAACCTCTCTACATTTACCAGGTCTGGGGCCGGGAGGCGCAGGTCACGTTGGTAAAGCTGGTGGTGGCAATGCTCATGGCGGTCTTCGCCCTGGTGGAAATGGCTCCGGCAGGGGCGCCGTTTTCCCTTCCTCCCCGGTATCTTCCCCTGGGGGGAGTCTTGAGCGGTTTTTTCGGAGGTCTTTCGGGTCATCAAGGGGCGCTGCGCAGCCCTTTTCTTCTCAGGGCGGGGTTAACCAAAGAAAGTTATATCGCCACCGGAGTGGTCATCTCCCTTATGGTGGATATTCCACGGATCATCATCTATAGTCTCAACTTACCCGGATTGTCTCTGGAGGGGAACCACGGCCTGTTAACCGCCGCGGTCCTGGCGGCCTTTAGCGGGGCCTGGCTCGGCAATCGCCTGCTGAAAAAAGTTACCTTGCGTATGGTGCAGATTTTGGTGGCCGCCATGCTCCTGGCCATTGCCGGGGCCTTGGGCAGCGGCTTGATTTAACCTTATGGTCAAGCTGACCCCGGCGGAGTGCAGAATCACCGCGATTCCACAGGCGAGATTCTTTCCCTGGATTCAGGATGACAAGTGCTCATAGGGTGAATAACCTGAAAAATTTGGACATCGAATACCGCCACAGCTCCCGGCGCCGGACCATCGGCATCCAGGTCACCACTGAAGGCAAGGTGGTGGTCACCCTGCCCCGGGGCGCCAGCCAGGCAAGCCTGGCCCGGGCCCTGGAGAAGCACCGGTCCTGGATCGAGGCCAAGGTGGCGGAAAGACAGGCGGCCTGGGGGCACATCAAGGCCGGGGAAGCCTATTTCTTAGGAGAGGCCTTCCGGCTGACGGTGCTTAAGGGCGCAACCGGAGCCGTAAGCCTGAACGGGCCGGAGATGCGCCTGCCGCTGCCCGCCGGGGCCGATCCCTGGCCCCGGTTGGTCGCCTGGTACGCCGGGCGCGCCCTGACGCAGCTGCAGGCCCGGGTAGCCCATTTTGCCGCCGCGATGGGTCTTTCCCCGGGCCCGGTGGAACTCAAAGGCTGGAAGCGGCGCTGGGGCGAATGCCACCCGGGCGGCTTGCTGCGCTTCAACTGGCGCCTCATCCTGTGCCCGCCAATGGTCATCGACTACGTGGTGGTGCATGAACTGGCGCACCTCAAGGTTGCCGGACACAACCCCCGCTTCTGGGGCCAGGTAGCGAAGGTATTGCCGGACTATGCCGCCCGGCGCCGCTGGCTGAACCGGGAGGGCGCCCCGTTTCTGCTTTGGCAGGCAGAATTTTAAACTAGAGTGTGTTTCACCATTAACATGACCCTGAAAAAGCTGGTCTTGTGCCCCCCTTTCTTAAAGGGGGGTTAGGGGGGATTTTATAACCGGTTGAAATCCCCCTAAATCCCCCTTTTTCAAAGGGGGACTTCAGCTGCAGAGTTCGGCTATCCGTACCTACTTTCATGTCCAGCTAATTAAGATATGGACCATTAGAAATTATTTCGGGGGAATTTGGTGCGCCGCGATGACGATCAGGGCGCAGGCCTCGGCGTCGGAGGCCGCATGATGGTGCTTCAGGGTAATTCCCAGGTGGTCGCAGACGTTATTTAACTTGGTAGGGAAAATATTCCAGGTCTGCCGGGCCAGGCGCACGGTGCACTCAAAGGGAAGCCCCGGGGGGGTCAACCCCGCGGTCTCACAGCAGCGGTGCAACACCGAGCGGTCAAACGAGGCATTGTGAGCTGCCAGAAAATCGACCCCATCCAAGAACGGGGTCAAGCTCGGCCATAGTTCGGCAAAAGTCGGCTGGCCGGCCACGTCTTCCCAGGTAATGCCGTGCAGATAGGTAAAGGCAAATCTGCGGCGGGGCGGCCGGATGAGGTGATACGTGCGCCGGACAATCCGGTGGTTTTCCACCCGCACCAATCCCAGGGCGCAGGCGCTGTCCCGGGGATAGTCGGCGGTCTCAAAATCCAGGGCCACAAAGGTCGGGCCCCGGGCCTGTTTGACCAGCCTCTTGACCAGGGTGGCCTTGCGGCCGGTGGCGGGCACCCCGCAGGCGGCGCACACGGCCTGCAACTCCGATTCGGTCAGGAGCGGCAGCAAACGTTCAACGGAAATGGATTCCTGGGGCAAGAGCTGGCGCACCATGGCCGCCCTGGTGCGGCAATTGAGGTCCACGTCCAGATGGCCGCAGACTTCCTTCAGGGCCTCGGGGCTTAAAAGGGCCAGGATGGTTTGTTTCAGATGCATGTCTCTCCCGTCAGGCGGGGGCCAAACCCGGAATGATGCCGAATTTTAGCACCGATTGCCCCGGGGCGCAAATCCCTATGCGCCATAATGAAAACATCGACAAAAACGAGGAAAATCATTTACATATACATATGTTGAACATGGGCGAACTGAGGGAAGCTGAGATCATTGCGCCTCTGGCCATGGACCAACCCACGCCGGAGGTGGTGGACACCCGGTCCCGGAAACTGGACCTACCCCACAATATGATGTTCATGGGCTTCTTGACGCCCATCGAGAGCTCTTCCCTGCAAGACCTGGGAGGGGGCGGGATTACCGGTGACCGAAACCAGCCCGGCCCATCTCTGAGCATCTCCCTGAAGGAGGATTTCTCATCATGCACGAACACGCCTCGGCCCGAGCGGCCGTAGAAACCATGATTCGCAGCCGCGACCTGCAAGGGTTGCTGCACCATGCCGAGACCCTGCACGGGCACCTCTGTCCCGGCCTCACCCTGGGGGTCAAAGCCGGGCAGTACGCCATGGACTATCTGGACCAGGAGAACACCGGCATGGAGGAGGTGGTGGCCATCGTGGAGTGCAACAACTGCTTCACCGACGGCATCCAGGTGGTCACCGGCTGCACCTTCGGCAACAACGGCTTGATTTACAAAGACCTGGGCAAAACCGCGGTCACCGTGGCCCGGCGCCACGACGGCGCCGCGGTGCGCCTGGTGGTGCAGCCTGATTTCCGGGAGCGCATGTTTGACCGCTATCCCGCCGCGGGGCCGTTGTTCGAGAAAGTGGTGGTGCAGCGCCAGGGGAACGCCGAGGACCAGCACCGCTTTCACCACCTGTGGGGGGCGGTGGCCCGGCGGGAGTTGGAAGAGGTGGATATCTCCGAGCAGTTCCTGATCGAGACGTGCACCATCCAGATGCCGGCCTTTGCCCCGATTTTTGCCACGGAGGTCTGCGCCCGCTGCGGAGAAGGGGTGATGGAGTCCCGCATCCGGGTCCAGGCTGGCCAGAAGGTCTGCCTGGCCTGCGCCGGGGAGGAATACTATATGCTCACCGGCCAGGGGATCGGCTGCAGCCGGGAAATTTGAGGCCGGCGCCGCAGTTGCCTCCGTGGCCGGGCATTGGGCTGCCGCACGGTGCGGGCCACAGGCGCGCCTTTGGTGGGCCGCAGGGTTCGAAGCCATCCGTGTGCCGGGTGCAGGGGCAACCAACCCTCTGGCGGTCCCGGGAGAGGGAGGGAGAGTTATGGAGCAGACCAGGAAGGTGAGGGGCCAGCACCTGGGGTTCTGGGGGTTGTTGCTGATCCTGACGATACCGGGAGTGGCCTGGGGAGCGGAGTTTTCCGCCTCGATGCTGGTCAAGGATGACGCCAAGATCATGCCGGGGAAGATTCAGGTCAGCAACGGCAAGCTGCGCCAGGAATTTACCGATGAGCGCGGGCAGACCATCACCATTGTGCGCCCGGACCTGAAGGTGGTCTGGGTGATTCTCCCCCTCCAGGGAAGCTATATGGAGATGCCACAGACCATCAAGCTGCCCGGCCAGTTTATCCAGATTCCCCCCGGGGCGGTGGGCAAGCGCCTGGTGGGCCACGAACGGCTGAACGGCTACGACACCGAAAAATATGAGGTCAGCGTGCCCGTCAGCCGCCACCTGGAAAAACAGACGTACTGGGTGGCGACAAAATTGGGCCTGCCCATCAAGATGGAGTGCCGGGAGCGGCGATTTTCCCTGGAATACAAGAGCATCAGGGAGGCAAAGGTTCCGGACCGCCGGTTCAATCTGCCCCCGGGGGTAAAAAAGCTGGACTCCATCGGCGGCTTTGCCAACCAAGTGGAGTAATGACGCGCCGATGTGCACTGCGGGGCGACCCGACGCTAGCCCCATAGGCAATCCGGCTGATTTTCCCCCGGATTGGCCTGAGACCAGGCCTGACCTTGCGCTCCAGGCGCCGGTCCGGACCGCGGGCTGATTGGTTGTGTGACCGGGCTGGCCTGCCCCCGGGGGTAACGGCGATGGCTTCGGGTGCCGGTGGTCGATAACCAGGGCACTGTGAGGCCCGGGAGCGGGGTCAATTTTCGGTTGCCGGAAGGGGTCATGATTCCTTTGACCTGAGCCAGCTGCCGCATAATCTTGGTGATCACTGGCGAGGATATATACCATGGACCCAAAAGATGGATTCATCCTGGAGGTTTTCTCCGATTACGTCTGACCCTGGTGCTACTTCATCACCGGGCGTGTTGAACGGCTAAAGGAAGAGTACGAGCTGGGGATCAGGTGGATTGCCTTCCCCCTGCATCCGGAAACACCGGCAGAGGGGACGAGCCTCGAGGAGCTTTTCAGGGGACGGGGCCTGGATCTCCCTGCAACCATGGGGCATCTGCAGAAAGTCGCGGCCGATTTGGGACTTCCCTGGGGTATGCGCCTGAAAACCTACAATAGCCGCCGGGCGCAAGAGCTCGGGAAATGGGCCGAGGCCTTGGGCCAAGGGGATGAGTTTCACCTGGCTGTATTTCAAGCCTTCTTCGTGGATGGCAGGAACATCGCCGACATTGCAGTCTTGAAAGAGATCGCCGGGACAATTGGCCTTGATGGCCAAATGGCGGAACAGGTCTTGGCCGAGCGGACGTTCAAGGCCGCGGTGGACCGTGACTGGGAGTATGCCCGCACCTGCGGCATTACAGCCGTCCCAACTTTCATGGTTGCTGGACGGAAGGTGGTCGGCGCCCAGCCTTACCAGGCTCTTAAAGACCTTGTAACTGCCGCGGGGGGAATAGGCGGCACTGAAGGGCGCCATTTTGAGGAATAGTGTCCCGGGGTCTCTTCGACACGCTGCACGTGGATGCGGTCAAGGCCTGGACCGAGCCGGCTATCGAGGACTGGATTCCGGATCAGGGAACGGGCGCGGTTGCGGATCATATCTTCAACTAAATGATTTTTTGATAGATTGAGCTCAGGCTCGATAGTCTCTCTCTGTACGCCTCTCTTTCTCCGGCACTATCTTGCCTCTCATAAGTTTCCCAATTTGGGGTCAGGTTTCCATCCTCAGCCGGAGATGTGATGCCTCTTCTCTGGATCCGCGAGTCGGTGGCTGAATTTTCTTGATTTTTTTATCAGTTCATATATTAACTGTTTAGGAAGGCCTATGACCGAAAGATACCGCATCGAAAAATCCACCGGCTTTATCATTTACCGCACCGCCCTGGCGATGCGGGGAGCTTTGCAACGGGTCTTGAAGGAGCACGGATTTGACATTACCCCGGAGCAATATGGGATTTTGATGCTTCTCCGGGAAGAGGAGGGGCTTTCTCAAAAGGAGATTGGCGATGTCCTCTTCAAAGACAAGCCCAACATTAGCCGAATGTTGGACGCCCTGGAGCGGAAAAAATTAATCCTGCGCCAGTCGATCGATCGCAGAAGTTTTGCCATATTCCTCACCGAAGAGGGAAAAAGGCTGGCAGAAACGATCCTTCCCATCAAACTGCAATTGGAAGAAAAAGTGCTGAAAGGCTTATTGGCGAGGGAAATAGAAGCAATGGAAAGCGTTATTAATAAAATCTATCGGAATATTTCATAATTTTTTTTTAAAGCTTAGGTTAATATGATAACCATAAACTATACAATTTTTTGGACTCCCGGGGCCAATTTCTGGAGCTTTATTGGCGGGCCCTGGAGAAGCGGCGAAGTTTTAAGATGGTTTCAGACGTATGATTCTGCAGATTACCTGCACCAATCCAGAGCTAAAAAACCGTTTAAGATTATCGCCAGATCTGGCCACCAGGCTAGCCTGACGGCGGGAAGCGCAGGATGCCGCCATGTTCTCTGCTGATGTTGCCAGGCTGGCCCCCTCCGCGTCAGTATTCAGTCATCCGCTACGGCCTTATTTTTTCTTCATAATGTTAACACATTAACAATTAGTACCATTTTCCATTCGTTTGGAGGCAATGGTTATGAAAACATGGGGTTCGGTTTTGGTTATTTTTCTCCTGGCTCTTGGAATTGCTTCTTGTGCCGATACCGCGCCCCGGGAACAGAAATTTGCCCGCATGCGGCAATTAGCTGAACAAGGCAGCCCGGGAGCCCAGTACAACCTGGGCTTGATGTATGAGCAGGGTTACGGGGTAACCCCGCGACATAAGGCAGGCGGTGGCTTGGTTCGAGAAAGCTGCGGGCAGGGGGAGGCCGACGCGCAATACCGCCTCGGTTCCCTGTATTACTCTGGTCAGGGAGTGCCGAGGATCTGCAGCAGGCCGCCGAATGGTATAAGAAGGCCGCTGCGCGCGGATGCTCTCCGGTCCAGGCGGCGTTGGGCAAGATGTATTTATTAGGCGAAGGCGTGCCCAGGGACAGTTCCAAGGCCGCATATTGGCAAAAGAAATCCTTAAAGCTGGGGCGTCAAGCCAGCTTAGCTAGGGAATAGCCTTACGACGAGATATGGGGGAGATGGTTAATGCAACTGAACAGGAATGGTTATGAACCACTGAGATGGGCCGTGGTTTTGACGGTGCTAACGATTGGCTGGCCGGCTACGACCGCGGGCACGGCAAAAGCCCCGCCGGTTCCGGAAGTGGCCACGGTGACCATTGCATCCGCAGCAGGTCGAGTTGACCACCGAGTTGCCGGGCCGCACATCGGCCTACCTCGTGGCGGAAATCCGGCCGCAGGTCAACGGCATCATCAAGAAGCGCCTGTTCCGGAAGGCTCCGATGTCAAAGCCGGCGAATTGCTTTACCAGATCGATCCGGCTCCTTTTCAGGTGGCGTATGACTCCGCCAAGGCATCGCTCGGCAAAGCGCAGGCCAATCTGCCCTCGATCCGTTGAGGGCCGAACGATACCAGGAACTGCTGGCCGACAAAGCGGTCAGCCAGCAGGACTACGATGACGCCGCCGCGGCCGTGGATCAGGCCCAGGCCGAGATCGAATATTGGAAAACAGCGGTGGAAGCGGCCCGGATCAATCTGGGCTACACCCGTGTCACCGCGCCCATTTCCGGGCGCATCGGCCGATCCAGCGTGACGGACGGCGCGCTGGTGACGGCCTATCAGCCCACGGCCCTGGCCACCATTCAGCAACTCGACCCCATTTACGTGGACGTGCCCCAATCCACCACCGAACTGCTGCGTCTGAAGCGCAACCTGGAACGGCCGGCTCACCGCCGACGAAAAAACCGGAAGAAGGTCCGGATCCTGCTGGAGGACGGCACCCCCTATCCCCTGGAAGGCACCCTGCAGTTCCGCGATGTCACGGTGGATCCGACCACCGGGTCGGTCATCTTGCGGATCGTCTTCCCCAATCCGAAACATCTGCTGCTGCCGGGCATGTTCGTGCGGGCGGTGGTGAAGGAGGGCATCGACTGAACAGGCCATCCTGATTCCGCAGCAGGCCGTGTCCCGCGATCCCAAAGGGAAACCCGTGGCCCTGATCGTGGATGCCGCAGGCAAGGTCCAGCAGCGGATGCTGACGCTCGATCGCGCCATCGGCGACAAATGGCTGGTGGCATCGGGGCTGGCCCCCGGCGATCGCGTCATCGTCGAGGGCTGCAGAAGGTGCGGCCGGGCGTCGTCGGTAAAGGCCGTTCCCTTCGCGAAGTCCGCCAAGGGCCGCGGCGAAGCTCCGACAATGCGAAGCCGCGCGCCGCCAGAGTCGAACTGACGGAGGCCGCGATGCTATCCAAATTCTTTCTGGACCGTCCGGTCTTTGCCTGGGTCATCGCCATCGTCATGATGCTGGCAGGCGGGCTGGCGATCTACAATCTGCCCATCTCCCAGTATCCGCCCATCGCGCCGCCGTCCATCGCCATCGACGCCTTTTATCCCGGGGCCTCGGCCGAAACGGTGGAAAACAGCGTGACCCAGATCATCGAGCAGAAGATGACCGGCTTCGACAAGATGCTCTATCTCTCGGCCACCAGCGATTCCTCCGGCGCCGCCCGCATCGAGCTGACCTTCGCGCCGGGAACCGATCCGGACCTGGCCTGGGCCAAGGTGCAGAACAAACTCCAGCTCGCCATGGCGAGTCTGCCCGAGGTGGTGCAGCGCCAGGGCGTCAAGGTGAGCAAGTCCACCCGCAACTATCTGCATGATCGTCGGCCTGATCTCGGAAGACGGCAGCATGGATGGCAACGACCTGCGCGGACTATGCCCAATCCAACCTGGAGAAGGTGCTGGCGCGGGTGCCGGGGGTGGGGGAGGTGGAGAACTTCGGCTCCCAGTATGCCATGCGGCGTCTGGCTCAATCCGGACAAGCTGACCGATTACAGTCTGACGATCGAAGACGTCATCGCAGCCGCTGCGGGCCTACAACGTGGAGGTGTCCGCCGGCCAGTTCGGCGGCGCGCCGGCGGTGGAAGGCCAGCGGCTGAATGCCTCCATCATCGTCCAGAACCTGCTCAAGACCCCGGAGGAGTTTGCCGCCATTCCCCTGCGCACCAACCCGGACGGCTCCATCGTGCGCGTCAGGGATGTGGGGCGGACCGAGCTGGGCACCGAGCACTACGACATGTCAAGCCCGTTTACAACGGCAAACCTCCGGCGCCCTGGCCATCCGGCAGGCCGCCGGCGCCAATGCGCTGGATACGGCCGATGCCGTCCGGGCCAAAATGGAGGAGATGAGCCGCTATTTTCCCCCCGGCATGAAGGTCGTCTATCCCTACGACACCACGCCCTTTGTCAGGGTGGCCATCGAAGAGGTGGTCAAGACCCTGTTCGAGGCGATCCTGCTGGTCTTTCTGGTGATGTATCTGTTTCCTGGGAAACATCCGGGCCACCCTGATTCCCACCATCGCCGTGCCGGTGGTGATTCTGGGGACCTTCGCCGTGCTGGGGCTTTTCGGGTTCTCCATCAACATGCTGACCATGTTCGCCATGGTGCTGGCCATCGGCCTGCTGGTGGACGACGCCATCGTGGTGGTGGAAAACGTGGAGCGGATCATGAGCGAGGAGGGGCTTTCGCCCCGGGAGGCCACCGCCAAGTCCATGGACCAGATCACCAGCGCCCTGATCGGCATCGGCCTGGTGCTGTCGGCGGTCTTCGGCCCCATGGCGTTCTTTCCCGGCTCGACCGGGGTCATCTACCGCCAGTTTTCCGTGACCATCATCGCCGCCATGCTGCTTTCGGTGCTGGTGGCCCTGATCCTGACGCCGGTGCTCTGCGCCTCGCTTCTCAAGCCGGTGGCCAAGGGGCACGAGCCGGCGGACAACGCCGTCTTCTTCCTGCGGCCCTTTTTCCGGTGGTTCGACCGTGTCTTTTTCCGACTCCGGGACCGGTATCGTGAAACTGGTCGGCCATTCCCTGTCAAAAAAACTGCGCTACTGTCCTTCTTTATCTGCTGATCGTGGCGGCCATGGGCTACCTGTTCATGCGGATGCCCACCGCCTATCTGCCGGAAGAAGACCAGGGGATCCTGTTTGTCCAGGCCATGCTGCCCGCGGACTCGACCCTGGAGCAGACCGAAGCGGTCCTGGAAGAGGTCCGCAACTATTTCCTGGATAGACGAAAAGGAGGCGGTGGAATCCTGCATGACAGTCGCCGGGCTTCAGTTTTTCCGGCCGACGGGCAGAACATGGGCCTGGCATTCGTCAAGCTCAAGGACTGGGAGCTGCGCGACCGGCCGGACCTGAAGGTCGGGCCGTGGCGGGACGGGCCATGGCGGCAGTTTTCGCAGATCCGCAACGCCATGGTTTTTGCCTTCCCGCCGCCGGCCGTGATCGAACTGGGACAGGCCAGCGGGTTCGACTTCCAGTTGCTGGATCGCGGCGGTCTGGGCCATGAGGCCCTGATGGCGGCCCGCAACCAGCTGCTCGGCATGGCCGCCCGGGACCCGCGGTTGACCCGGGTTCGTCCCAACGGCCTGGAGGATGTGCCCGAATACCGGATCGACGTGGATTGGGAAAAGGCCGGCGCCCTGGGGGTGCCCATCGACGTCCATCCACACCACCATCTCGGCGGCCTTCGGCAGCGCCTATGTCAACGACTTCATCCAGGGCGGGCGGGTCAAGCGGGTCTACGTCCAGGCCGACGCCCCCTACCGCATGCTGCCCAGGGACCTGGAAAGGCTCTATGTTCGCAACAGCGCAGGGACGATGGTGCCGTTCTCTTCCTTCGCCTCCGGCCAAGCAATACAT
>CAVXZU010000043.1:0-18359 GCA_963766185.1 uncultured delta proteobacterium
GGATTTTGGTTTTTGAACCTGGGCCATAACGGAAAAAACCTTTGGCAATGGCTCTAAGCCCGAACCGGCGCAGTGCAGAGAGCCCTGCATATCAAGGTGCCGTCGAAAAGATCATTCCGGCTTGGTGGTTGGCGCCTCTGCCCGGGCGGGGCGCGCCCCGCCCCGACAATCCGGATTATTCCCGGTTTGACGGCTAGCCCGCTTTATTCATGAACTTTTCGACATATGACGTAACCTGCTAAAATATAACAGTAAATTAAATGACCCTGAAAAGCAGAGTGTTTTGTGCACAGGCTGGAAAGCCTGTGCCACCAAGGTCTTTGCTGTCTGGCGAATTATCCGGGCTAGTTGTGGCCTCCGCTCAAGTCCCCAACCTGTCATTCTGAGGGAGCGGGCGACCGAAGAATCTCATAACTACAAGAAAATAAGAAATCATTCGCTCCGCGCCGAATGACCGGATGGCTTTACGCAGAGGTCTCTCCTTGGACACGCCGTCACCGGATATTTTTATCATCGGTCTTTAGCGGCGATTTAATAAATCTGTAAAGTTTGCGATGCAGGTAAACCCGGGAACCAAGCCCCTGACAGGGGGGGCGCGGGAGGGGTCAAGTTCTGTGCGGGGTGCGTCCTGGGGTGATGGCCCGCGGCCACCTTGACACGGTTTTGGCCTTAAGACTCCTCCTCCCTTGAGGGGAGAGTGATATCACCGAGGAATGACGGGGAAATTAATCTTTGATGGTTCTTCAGCCAGTATTATCCTGCCAGGGCCGCCGGCCGCCGGGACCGGCCCCTCCGGCGGACCATCCACTTGGTCAGCTCCACCACGGGGATCAGGGTAAGACTGAGGCCGGTCGCCACCACCCAATCCTGCCAACGGAGCGGCGTGGTGTGGAAGAGACGCGACAACGGCTCCCATTCAATCACCATGACCATCATGGCCAGGGAGGCCAGCACGGACAGGATGAGGAAGCGGTTGGCGAAGACCCCCACCTTAAACAGCGACAGGTAGTCGGAGCGGCAGTTGAAGGCGTTTACCAGTTGCACCAGCACCAGGGTGAGGAACACCATGGTCCGGGCCTCGGTCAGGACCATCTCCGGGTCGCCCAGCCCCCAGGGATTCCCGTAGTAATAGTAGGCGAACAAGGGAATGAGCATTGCCGTGAGATAGAGGGCGATGATGGCCAGCAGGGCGTTGACGGTGGGGCTGAACACCCCTTCCGCCGGGAGCCGGGGCGGCCGGGACATGATGTCCGGGGCCTTGGGGTCCACTCCCAGGGCCAGGGCCGGCAGCCCGTCGGTGGTGAGATTGACCCAGAGGATCTGCAAGGCGATGAGGGGCAGGGGCAGTCCCAGGAAAAACGCCCCGGTGAGCACCAGGATCTCCACCAGGTTGCAGCTCAGCAGAAAAACCAGGTACTTCTTGATGTTGTCGAAGATGGCCCGGCCTTCCTCCACCGCGGCCACTAGGGTGGCGAAGTTGTCGTCCGCCAGGATCATGGCCGCAGTCTCCTTGGTGACTTCGGTGCCGGTGATCCCCATGGCCACGCCGATATCCGCCCGCTTCAGGGCCGGGGCGTCGTTGACTCCGTCCCCGGTCATGGCCACCACCTCGCCCTGCTCCTTGAGGATGTCCACCAGCCGGAGCTTATGTTCCGGGGCCACCCGGGCGAACACCCGGACCTCCTTTAGGGCCTCTTTGAGCTCCGGGTCGCTCAGCTGATTGAGTTCAGGACCCGTGATGACCGCATGGGATTCCTGTCCCGGGGGAATCAGGCCCACCTCCCGGGCGATGGCCGAGGCGGTGACCGGGTGGTCGCCGGTGACCATGATGACCCGAATGCCGGCCTGGCGGCAGTGATCCACCGCCTGGCGAGCCTCCGGCCGGGGCGGGTCGAACATGCCCACCAGCCCCACCCACACCAGTTCCGGGTCAGCCGCAGCCGATTTCAGGTCGGGGACTTCCGGCAGACGCCGGTAGGCCAGGCCCAGGACCCTGAGGGCCTCCCGGGCCATGGCGGCCCCCTGGTCCTGGACGGCCTCCCGGTCCTCAACGCTCATGGGCCTCTCGCCCTGGGCGGTCAGCATCATCCCCGCCCGGGGCAGCAGCCGTTCCGGCGCCCCCTTGACGAACATCAGGACCCCACCCGCCTCCTGATGAAAGGTGCTCATGCGCTTGACGTCCGAGGAAAAGGGGATCTCCGCCACCCGGGGAAATTCCCGGCTGGAGCGCCTCGGGGTCCAACCCCGCCTTCCGGCCCAAAACCAGCAGCGCCCCCTCGGTGGGGTCGCCCCGCACCGTCCAGGCGCCGTCGGTCTCGTCCAGGGCGGCGTCATTGCACAACAGGGCGATCCGGGCGATTTCGGCCAGCACCGGGTGGTCCCCGGGGCTCACCGCGGCGCCGGCCGATGGCAAACGATCCCGAGGGCGCATATCCCGAGCCGCTCACTTCAACCATCTCCCCATCCAGGAAGAGGCGCCGGACCGTCATTTCATTCTTCGTCAGGGTGCCGGTCTTGTCGGTGCAGATCACCGTGGTGCAGCCCATGGTCTCCACCGCCGGCAGGCGCTTGACAATGGCGTTCTTCCGGGCCATGCGGGTGGTGCCGATGGCCAGGGCCCCGGTGACCACCGCGGGCAGGGATTCCGGCACCGCGGCCACGGCCAGGCTGATCCCCCAGATCAGCATCTCCAACCAGGAATGGCCCCGCAATACTCCCAGAACTGAGGCCCCCACGGCCACCGCCAGGCAGATCAGGGACAAAACCCGGCCGATGCTGCCCATGCGGGCTTCCAGGGGGGTTTGGTCCTCGGTCACGTCCCCCAGCATCCGGGCAATCTTGCCGAACTCCGTGTCCATGCCGGTGGCGGTGACCACGGCCCGCCCCCGGCCGTAGGTGATCACCGTGCCCCCGAACACCATGCACTTCCGGTCGGCCACCGCGAGGCCGGGGTCGGCCGCGGGGGCCAGATTCTTGCCCGAGGCGGTGGACTCCCCGGTAAGCAGGGCCTCGTCCGCCTTCAGATTGATCTCTTCCAGCAAGCGGGCGTCCGCCGCCACCCGGTCGCCGGTGTGCAACACCAGCACGTCCCCCGGCACCACTTCCCGGGCGGGAATGGCCCGTTCTTTGCCTTCCCGGACGACCGTGGCCACCGGCGCCGCCAGCTTCTGCAAGGCCGCGGCGGCCTGTTCCGCCCGGTACTCCTGGACAAAACCCAGCCCCACGCAGGCCAGCACGATGGCCAGAATGACGTAGGCGTCCAGGCTTTCCCCCAAGAAAAAGGAGATCACCGTGGCCGCCAGCAGGATGACGATCAAGAGATTGGCAAACTGGCGCAGGAGGATACCCCAGGCTGAAATTTTCTTGCCCGCCGCCAGCTCGTTGGGGCCGTGACGCTCCAGGACGCGTTTGGGCCGCGTCCCGGTCCAACCCCCCAGGTCCGGTTCCCAGGGCTTCCAGCACCTGCTCTGGACCCATGGTATGGAACGGCAGTTTTTCAGCAACTTCGGTCATAATTTCATATCCCTGCATCAACCGGACCACGACCGCACCCAACCGGCGGTTCGGTTTAACGTGAAAATCTAAATTCCCCTAAATCCCCCTTCTCCAAAGGGGGGCAGGGGGGATTTTTATCCTCGGGGGTGCAACATTGGTGGTTCATGAACCTTAACCGTAAAAGTCCCACCGTATGGGCGGTTCGCGAACCGCCCATACAAGGAATTTCATGATTTGGGGGGGTCCCAAAACCGCCATAATAGTTTGTCACCGGTTGTCTGAGCTATGACGTTGGCAATAGTGAGTTTATAAGTTACCGCTTCCCGGTCCTCAAACTCTCCGGTGCAGATCGAACCGCACCGGCTGGTCGCCGCACACCTCCCGGACCATCTCTTGCAACAGGTGAAATTCTTTAGGGGTGTGCATGATTCCGGATACCACCAGGGTGTCCCCTTCTGGAAAGACCTCCAGGGTGGGCACCAGCACCCGGGGATCCCCGGCGATACGCGCCTTTAAACGATAGCCCAGGGCCATAAGCGCCAGCCTGGCCTTGGCCTCGGGGGTAGCCCGGTGGTCCTTGGCCGCCAGACCATCCGCCAGAATGTCCACCACCCGGTCATACGTGAGGCTGGCCGTGTTCAGGCTCAGGTCGTACAAGCTGTCGGCATCCCAATCACTGCCGTAGTTAGCCATGATATAGCAGGCCCGTTCACCGTCCACCTTGGCGATGAGGCGCCTGGCGGCCTCAGGGCTCAGGCCTTCCCGGACCATGATTGCCTCCAGGCGCGCCTCAAGGGAGGCAACCAGCCGCACCCTCAGGCAAAAAGGCACCGTCTGCAGCAAAAAGGAACCGCCCCGGCCGATGATCACCACGTTGTCGCCCAGGGCATATTCCAAAATCAGGCTTTCTATCTGAGACACATAACCGCGATATTGCCAATCATGACGTTCCCACAGGGTGGGACAGACTTCGTCAACTTCTCTGGCCACCCGCCCCCAGCGCGGCCCGGCCCCTTCCATATCCTGAAACAGACGCTCTTTGTCCACCAACTGGTAGCCCAGCCGCGCCGCCACCCGGCGACCGATCTCAAAACCGCCGCTGCCATACTCCCGGGAAATAGTCAAGGTTGCCATAGCCTCTCACTCCCTGCCCGACCGCACCGGGGAGACCTCTCTCTCCTGGTCTTTGCGAAACACCAACCGGATCCACAGTTTTCCCGCCACGATCACTCCCACGGCAAACACCGCTTCCATGACATATAAGACCCATTTGGGGAGGGCGAGCCAACGCATCATGGCGGGATCGGTAAAGATCATTTCCCCCGCCACCTTGCCCAACACCGCCGCCCCGACATAGATGATGACGGGATAGCGGTCCATGAGCTTAGACAGCAAGTTGCTGGTGAAGACCACAAAGGGGATGGACAGGGCCAGGCCAAAGACCAGAAGCACCAGATTGCCGTGGGAGGCCCCGGCCACGGCCAGGACGTTGTCGGTGCTCATGGTGATGTCGGCCACGATAATGAGCCACATGGCCTGCAACAGGCTTTTGGCATCCTTGTCCGTTTGCTCCGGCGCCCCTTCAATGAACAGCTTGACCGCGATCCAGGCAATGAGCACGCCGCCTGCCAGCTTGATAAACTGTATCTCCAACAGTTGGGCCACAAAAAAAGTGAGGGCCACCCGGAGCAGCACCGCGGCCCCGGCGCCCAGGATGATGCCCCAGCGCCTTTGCCGGCGGGGGAGAGCGCGAACCGCCATGGCAATGACCACGGCATTATCCCCCGCCAGGATGAGGTCAATGATGACGATATTGATAATGCCTAAGAAAAAAGCCCAATTCAGGGTTTCCTGTCCCCAGGCCACCAGGTCCATAGGATTACTCCACGGTACGACGATCTCCCCGCCACGGAGACGCTGATGCCGGTTCTTCCCCCCTCCCAGCCTGAAATCCGCCGGGAAGAGAATTCCCCTTGCATCCGCGAGTTTTGCTCTTACATTTTGGTTATTATGTCATAAAGGCAATCAATCCTCCAGAATAAGCGGTGCCAGGAGGGACCATGGACTATAAAGCTGCCGCGACCCAGTTGAAAGAGGCCCTGCGCCTCAGGACCGAGCCATTTGGCGCCATTTTCTTTAAAGACCCCGCTGACTTGCCTCCCAAGACCCGGCAACCCTCAAAGGTCTTCGGCAAGAAAGTGACCATCTGCCAGGGGGTCACCCTGGCCCGGGTCTATGGCTGGCCCGTGGGTCTGACCCAGGAAGATCTCATCTGCATTCCCGGCATGCTGATGTTTGGCTTTACGCCGGCCACCGACCCCGTGATGGAATTGGGCCAACTCTTTTGCGAAGTGGGCTTCCACCCCGCCCTGGGGCCGGCCCTCAAAGAGGTCGAAGCCCTGCCCCGTTTTGACCCCCAGGAGGTGGGAGCCATCTACCTCTGCCCCCTGGAGCGCCTCAGCCTGGACCCGGAAGTGGTGGTGGTCTACGGCAACCCGGCCCAGCTCATGCGCCTCATCCAGGCGGCCACCTTCAGCCTGGGGGTACGGGTCAACGGCGAATTCGGCGGCAAGGTGGAATGCAGTGAATACCTCATCGCCCCTTACCGCTCCGAGGAGTTCCGGGTGGTCATCCCCGGCATGGGCGACCGCATCTTTTCCATGACCCAGGACGACGAGATGGTGGTGGCCTTCCCCGGCAGGTTCCTGGAAGGGCTGCTGATGGGACTGAAAGAAGCCGCCAAAAAGATCGGGGCCCGCTACCCCATCACCGTTTACCAGAACTTCTCCCCCAACTTTCCACCCGCTTATGAAGACCGGGCCAGGAAGTGGGGGATTATATAAAAGCGGGTTCCGGGTTTTAGGTCTTGGCTTGGTAGGGCGGGCATCCCGCCCGCTGCCTCTGGTGGCATAGGTTGTCAACCTGTGCTGCTGCACTGGCAAGCCGTGGAGGGTGCGCCCTGCGCACCTGCATCATGCCCAGGCGAGATGCCTGTGCCACCATAGGCTCATTACCTTTTCCCGGCAGGAGCTGATGGGCCTTGGGCTCCCCCATAAAGCCTTGAAATAGGCAGCCGGTTATCATAGGGTTCGGCAACCAGGCGTGAATTAACCCAAACCTTGAACCTTGAACTTTGAACTTTTCTCAACAGGAGGAACACCAGAATGAAGCGAACCGCATATTTACCCTTAGTCTTGCTCTTCCTGCTCCTGCTGCCGGGGGTGAGCGCCGCCCAGGACGTCCAGGGCTTCATCAACCAGGGGATGCAGGCCAGCCAGGCGGGGCGTTACGACCAGGCCCTCCAGGCCTTTGACCAGGCCTTGAAACTCAAGCCCAACGACCCGGCCATCATCTCCTACAAGGCCACCGTTTACTACGCCAAGGGCAACAACGCCAAGGCCATGGAACTGTGCAACCAGGCCATCAAGCTCAACCCCAGCTTCGCCCGGGCCTACAACCAGCGGGGCATGATCTACCAGAGCCAGGAGAAGTACCGCGAGGCCCTGCCGGACTTGAAAAAGGCCAAGAGCCTGGGGTACGGCATCGACCCGGACTTTATCGCCTTAATTGAACGCAAGGCGGCGGCCCAGAGGTAGCGGCGGCGCCCGGCCTCTCCGGCCCGAAATTCCCGGTAGGCCCTGGCCGCCGGCGGGATTGGCGGTTCAGCGAATAACACCGATCTTGCTGCGTAAGCAAAACAAGGCAGGGTCCTTAGACCCTGCCTTGTTTATTAATATGCGGACAATGCTAATCAAGGCATCGTTGTAGAAAAATACAAGGAGGCCCGCGCCGGTGAGGAGCCCACGCACTAGGAAACTGGACAAAATCTTGTCCATAGTCGCTTAATTTGCAGGTAATTTGGTTTCGGATACAGTGAAAAACCTAACCCAAGCGCTTAGGTTTATGCTATCATGTCAACTGTTGACAGGATTGGCGGGCTGCGTGTGGCGATTTACCCGAACGATCGTAGACCGACCCACGTGCACGCTCTAGGCAATGGCTGTGAAGCCGTCTTCGAGCTTAATTGCCCCGCAGGAACGCCGGAATTACGGGAGAATTATCATTTTCCGGCGAGTGAGCTTGCAAAGATCAAGGCGGCTTTGGCAAAAAGAACAACGCACTTATGCGCCGAATGGAGCAGGATGCATGGATTGCCCTAAAGACGAAATCGAAGCAGCAAACGAGCGGGCCGCAGAACAACTGGCCAAAACGCCGATTGCTGTGGCGGCGCGCTATGACCGTCGCATCGGACGCTTGGTAATCGACCTGAGCACAGGCTTGTCAATCGCCTTCAAGCCCCGTGACGCACAAGGGCTCGAAGCAGCCAAGCCACAACAGCTTAGCAAAATCGAGATTTCACCGTCAGGCTTCGGCATATACTTCCCAGACCTTGACGCCGATCTCTACTTGCCTGGCCTGCTGGAAGGCTTTCTGGGCTCGCGGAGGTGGATGGCTTCGCAGTTGGGCAAGACGGGGGGAGAATCAACTTCGGCGGCTAAAACCGCTGCTTCACGCAGGAATGGCAAACGGGGCGGACGACCGAAAAAGAAACCTCATATCCCGGACGTGGCCTGAAGAGCAACTTTGGACAAAATATATCTTTTTGTTTGGTGCCGGCCCCCTGGACATAGCTTATGGGTTCTTTAAGAATCTCAAGTAGAAGGCTACAAACACCGACACAATGCCGATGTTCACTATCAGCCGTTCCCAGAATCGATTTTTAAAGAACAGCAAATCTACACTAACGACAACGGCAATCAACACCACAATGTAAAGCACGACGGATATTTTTCTTATCATTTCAATCTCCCGTTCAAATATATCAACAGACCCCCACCTATAGCAAGAGTCTTTACCTCATCCGAGATCTCTTTGCCGCCGTCATAGTGATCCAAAGCGAGCAGGCAATTACTATATGAGGCGTATCTGTTCGAGAAAATAACTGGACAAAATCACGCAACTTGTCCCTATTCAATAAAATATCCCGCGCCACGCTTGGCGGTACCGTCCAACCGACACCTCGAAATCTGGACAGGATGAACGGCCAATCGCAAACCCCGCACCGTTCTTTTTGCGGAAAGCCATAGCAATTGCCAAAAGCTTTTGCCGCGGTGACCCCTGCTCCAAGAACCCAAATCCCCCCTAACCCCCCTTTGCCAAATGGGGGGAACTATAGGGGATTGCTGGTAAAATCCCCCTTTGTAAAAGGGGGATTTAGGGGGATTTAAGAATCTCCAAGTGGAAAGGATTTATGGCAAACACTATAAAAGCTGACCGTCGACTGCCTGAATCTCTTGCCCCCCCCAAAAAAAAGCACGGGCGCAACGCCCGTGCCTGATGTTCAACTCAGATTCGCCAGCCTTAAATCACCTTATGAAGCGGGTACTCCACGATGCCCTGGGCCCCGGCCCGGATCAGGCTGGGGATGAGGGTCCGCACCTCCCCCTGGTTCACCACCACCTCCACCGAGTACCAGTCGGTCTCGTAGAGACTGGCGATGGTGGGGGCCAGGAGACTGGGGAGCAGGGTGATGATGTTCTTTAGCTGCGGCTCCGGGATGTTCATCTTGAGGCCCACCATGCGTTCGGCCCGGAGGGCCCCCAGGAGCAGCAGGTTGAGGTTCTCCATCTTCTCCCGCTTGGTGGCGTCGGACTCCCACACCTGGTTATTGGCGATGAACTGGGTGTTGCTCTGGAAGAGCTCGTGGATGATCTTGAGGCCGTGGGCCTTGATGGTGCTGCCGGTCTCGGTAACCTCGACGATGGCGTCTACCAGCCCCGCGGCCACCTTGGCTTCGGTGGCTCCCCAGGAAAATTCCACCGTGACCGGGATCTGGCGCTGCTCAAAATAGCGCCGGGTATAGTTGACCAGTTCGGTGGCGATTTTTTTGCCCGCCAGGTCCCTCATGCTGCGAATCTCGGAGTCGGCCGGCACCGCCAGCACCCACCGCACCGGGTTGAGGCTGGCCTTGGAGTACATCAGGTCCGCCACCACCGTCACCTTGGAATTGTTTTCCATGGTCCAGTCGAGGCCGGTGATGCCGCAGTCCAGGGTGCCGTTCTCCACGTAGCGGCTCATTTCCTGGGCCCGGCACATGGAGCAGGCGATCTCCGGGTCGTCGATATCGGGAAAGTAACTCCGCCCATTAACTTGAATATGCCAACCGGAACGCCGGAAGAGTTCCAGGGTCGCTTTTTCCAGGCTGCCTTTGGGGAGGCCCAACCGTAGCTTATCCACCCCCGTATACCTCCTTGGGATCAAAGATTGGGGAGCCCACCACCTGCCAGCCGTCCCCGTGCCGCCGGCGATGGAAACAGCTCCGGTGCCCGGTATGGCAGGCGGCCCCGCCCACCTGCTCCACCTTCAGGAGCACCGTGTCCTGGTCGCAGTCCAGGAAAATCTCCCGGACCCGCTGCACGTGGCCGGAGGTGCCGCCCTTGTGCCAGATCGTCTGGCGGGTGCGGCTGTAATAATGGGCCTCGCCGGTGGCCAGGGTGCGTTCCCAGGCCTCTTGGTTCATGAACGCCAGCATCAGCACATCGCCGGTGTTGGCATCCTGAACGATGGCCGGCAGCAGGCCCCCCATTTTGTCGAAATCAAGGCTAATTTGATCGCTCATAACCTAAAAAAATACCTTTTTTCGTTTGAATCCGCAAGGTGAGATGATACATATTCCTCAGGAGAATTGCCCGCCGTGACCAAAATTATCCCCTACAGCACCCTCGTGCACCAGCAGCACGTCAGCTTTCTCCGGCACAAGCACCGGGAATATCGGGAACGGGAAGACTACCTCCTGGGCCTGCGCAAGCTGCTGTTTCAGGTGGAAGGCCAGATGCGCCAGGCGGAGCTCCAGCAGTTGGAGGTGTTCCGGGAGATGGCGGGTCACTTCAAGGTCGCCTTGAAATTTCCCGACCTGGGGGACCGCGTGGGCTTGCAGGAGGTCTTCGCCACCGACCCTTTTCTGAACGCCCTGAAGGAGTTTTTTGCCGGGCGTCTTACCGCCGAAGCGTGCTGCGAGAAAATCCTGGCTCTCCAGGAAGAGTCCCCGCCCTCCTGACCGGCCCCGAAGCCCGGGGTGGCCATGAGCCCGGCGTCCTCTTCGACGCCCCCCGGGACCACAAAAAAATAACTGGCCGGATGGGGGAGGTATCCGGCCAGTCGGTGAAAGGAGAAAATGGTATATGAACTTTGATTAAGGGGGGGATGTGGGTACCTTAAGGGTCCATATACGCACTTTGTATTATTGCAGAAAGCGTGCCAAACTCCCTTTCCCATAATTTACTTTGTAATTACAGTATGTTATAATTTAGCCGCTCAGGTCCTGGTTCAATTATTTATACCGCCAACAACCCCAACCGCCTGTTCTGTCCATTTATCTGCTTGTAATTACAGCTATAATTTAATTTACCCCAAAATTCAAATTTTTGTTCCAGTCCCTGGACGAAAAGTTTCAAGATGCGAATTTCGTGGTGAGGGGGAAGCGCATCAGATAATTTTCACGTTACGAGTGGGCCACAGGTCCAGAGGGCCAGATCAGCATCTTTTCATGCCCGGGTAGTATCACTAACCGTAATCCATCCCCCGCGGTCGATTTTCACCCACATTATACTTGCAACTCAGTTGATTTTGGAGTATCTCCTCAGCATGGGTGATCAATGCAATTTCCCCGGCTGGCTGGCCCTGGAAGGCCTCCGGGCCACCCCGGTGCGCCTGGCGGTGCTGCAGATCCTGGGGGAGGCCCCCCGGGCCCTCCGGGCCCAGGAGATCCTCGAGAAGATCCGGACCCGCCGCCGGGTGAACAAGGTCACGGTGTACCGCATCCTGGAGGACTTTCTCCGCCGGGGCATGGTGCGTAAACTCTCCCTGGAGGGCCGGGTGAACCACTTTGAACTGGCCTGCGAGCACCACCCGCCCCACCCCCACTTCCAGTGCCGGGCCTGCCGGGAAGTCCAGTGCCTGGAACCCGTGGCCCTCAACCGGATATGGACCGAGTTGCAGGGCCCCGTGGGCAACCGGGCGGACCATATCGATATCAAAGTGGCAGGACTCTGCCATAAATGCCGGAACACCCCCGGAACAACTTAGTTGCATTCGCATGAGAGAGATTTATGCACTTCCCTGAACCTAAAATTGCCGGACCGGTGATTCATGATGACCCCGCGCCGCCGGCCCTTCCTGCCGGGATGCAGAGATTTTACCGGTATCCCGTTATCGGCCGCGCCTTAAAGTTACTTACCTGGTGGCTCATTTTTTCAGGCATCTATGCCAGTTCATCCGTATGTCCCTTCTGCGGCCAGGCAGGCTGTCCGGTGGGCGCGGCCAGCGCCGGGCTGGTGGGCGGCTTGTTTGCCCTGGTCATCGGCAGAGGCAAGGTAATCATGGCGCGGGTAATCCGGGGATTCTCTGCCATCCGCGCCACCATGAAATCCACCCGGGAGGGCAAGCTGTGAGCCCGTCCAAGCCCCGGTTTTTTGCCTGTCCTCATGAAATCGCGCTGAGCTGCCGCAGGTTTCGCGTTAGAGGGTGGAAAGTCCTGGCCTTGGTTATCTTGGGATGGTGCTGCCTGGCGCTGCCCGGGGGACTGGCCCGGGCCGCGGCCCCCGCCGGGCCGCTCCCGGTAGCCGCCACCATTTTACCCCTGGGCGATTTTTGCCGGCAGATCGGCGGCGATCTGGTCCAGGTCCAGGTGCTGATCCCCCCGGGGGCCAGCCCCCACGCCTTTGAACCGGCCCCGTCCGTCATGGCCCGGGCCTCCCAGGCCCGGGTGTTCGTCTATATCGGCGCCGGCCTGGAACCCTGGGCGGACAAATTACTGCGGTCCCGGGGCCGCGACGGTCTGGTAGTGGTGGAGGCGGCCCAGGGCATCCCCTTGCTGGGTATGGCCCCCCATCACCACGAACCCCACACCGCCGGGGCCGTAGAGCACGACGACCACCACCCGGGTAAAGCGGCCGCCCCCCACAGCCGCCTGGCCGGTAATCCCCACATCTGGCTGGACCCGGTGCTGGCCCAGGAGATTTGCCGGAAGATCGCCGCCGCCTTTATCCAGGCCGACCCCGCTCACCGCGCCCGATACGAAGCCAATCTCACGAATTACCTGGCCGCCTTGGACGCATTGAACCGGGACATCGCCGCCAAGGCCCGCACCTGGCGCCTCCGGGATTTTATTGCCTTCCATCCCTCCTTCGCCTATTTCGCCCGGAGGTACAATCTCCACGAGGTGGGAACCATTGAAGAAGCCCCCGGCCGGGAACCGACGCCCCGCCATCTCCAGGACTTGGTGGCCGCCATCCGCCGCTACGGGATCAAGGTGGTGTTCGCCGAGCCCCAGCTTAATCCCCGGGTGGCGGAGGTGATCGCCCAGGAGGCCGGGGTGAAGGTCCTGAGGCTCGACCCCATGGGCGGCGCGCCGCCCTACGGCTCCGATTACCTGTTGCTGATGCGCGCCAACCTGGCGGCGCTGGATGCGGCCCTGCGATGAGACTACTCGAGAAGAGCGAAACCGCCATCAAGCTCGAGGGGGTATGGGTTAACATCAACGGCGCCGTGATCCTCGAGGACGTTAACCTCACCATCGAGGCCGGCCGCTATGTGGGCATCATCGGCCCCAACGGCGCCGGCAAAAGCACCCTGCTCAAGGTGATTCTGGGGCTGATCGCGCCCAACCGGGGAGACGTGTTGGTCTTCGGCGACCCGCCGGCGAAGCTGCGCCATCAGGGGAACGTGGTGGGCTACCTGCCCCAGCGGCCCCTGGGAAATCCCCGCTTCCCCGTCACCGTTCTCGACGTGGTGCTTATGGGCCGCTATGGCCGCATCGGCCTGTTCAAACGGCCCCGCCGGGAAGACCGGGACCTGGCCCGGCGCCGGCTCGAGGACCTGGGGATCGCCCACCTGGCGGGCCGGCTCATCGGCGACCTCTCCGGGGGGGAGCAGCAGCGGGTTTTCATCGCCCGGGCCCTGAACGTGGAGCCCCGGATCCTGGTGCTGGACGAGCCCACGGTGTCCCTGGATGTCTGCGTCCAGGACGACATCTTCGAGGTCATCAACACCCTCAGGGAAAAGCTGAACCTCACGGTCCTCATCGTCTCCCACGATATCGGCGCCGTGGCCCGCCACATGGACGACGTGGTCTGCATCAACCGGCGGATTCACGTGCATCAACCCCCGCCCATCGGCCGCCTGGGGCTCGAGAGCACCTTCGGCTGCGCGGTGGAATACCTGTTTCACGGCGAAATCCCCCACCGGGTGGTGAAGACCCATGATGATTGATCTGTTCGCCCTGGGGTTTCTCCAGCGGGCCCTGGTGGCCGGCATCCTGGTAAGCCTGCTCTGCGGGGTCCTCTCCACCTTCGTGGTGCTGCGGCGCATGGCCTTCATCGGGGTGGGCATCTCGCATTCGGCCTTTGGCGGCGTGGCCCTGGGGTTCCTCCTGGGCGTCGATCCCTTGTGGACCGGCATCGGCTTTGCCCTGATGGTGGCCCTGCTCATCGAGTACGCCCAGACCCGCACCTCGGTGGAGGAGGATACCGCCATCGGCATCTTTTTCGCCGCCTCCATGGCGCTGGGGCTGGTCTTCCTCCATCTCTCCCGGGCCTACAACGTCGATGTTTTCGGCTTTCTCTTCGGCAACATCCTGGCCATCGGCACCCGGCAACTCTGGCAGATCCTGGTGGTCACCGTGGCGGTTTTGGCCGTTATCCTGGCCTTTTTCAAGGAAATCGTCTTCTTATCCTTCGACGAGGAGATGGCCTGGGTGAGCGGGGTGCCGGTGAAGGCCCTGCGCTATCTCTTCCTGGTCATCATGGCCCTGGTGGTGATCGTCACCATCTACCTGGTGGGGATTATCCTGGTCTCGGCGCTGCTGGTGATCCCCGGGGCCATCGCCCAGAACCTGGCCCGGCAGCTGAAATCCATGGTGTGGGTCTCAACCGGCGTGGCGGTGGGCTCCGCGGTGGGCGGCCTGGTCCTGTCCTACGCCATCGACTTTCCTTCCGGGGCCACCATCGTCCTGGTTTTGGCCCTGCTCTACCTCCTCACCAGCGGCCTGCGCCCCTGGCTGCTCTCCAGATCATAGGTTCGCCTCATTGGATTTGCTGTGAAGTTTTGTTCGTGGCAAGCTGTGCGGAATATCCCCTGTTTTATCCATAGATTATAGTTGGTTAGGTACTCCGTAGCTCTCATATCATTGCTTTTTTGGGTGGGGTGGGGTTCGACGCCAGACTTTGGGCGCTGAGGGCAGGGTGAGGGGGGGCAGCCAACGAAGCCACCCCTCACCCCTTCCAGGGGCGAGGGGGTTTTTGCGGCGGCCGGTTTCAGGCTGCGCCGCTCCCGGCTAAACCTACCTGGTTTGTGCTATGGCCACCCCCGCAAATGAAAATCTTTTGCAGGGGCGAGCCGGTGGCCCGCCCTCTCGCCCCTGGGGCAGGACTTTCACCGTAAAGCCCTGGGGCTCCATGGTTCGTTTTTGTCCTGCCAGCCTCCCGCAATATCTCTGCCGGACACTACCCCCTCATACGAAGTTGCAGTCAAAAAACCTTGAATATTTAGGTCATTATAGCGTTTGCCATAAATTCTTTTCACTTGGAATTTCTTAAATCCCCCTGAATCCCCCTTTTTCAAAGGGGGACTTTACCAGCAATTCCTTATAGTTCCCCCCTTTTCTCAAGGGGGGCTAGGGGGGATTTGAATGATGCCGCCATCGGAAAGTACTTTTGGCAAACGCTATAACCAGGCCCTCACCCCGGCCGGGACACCGCCCGGCTGAGGTTCTGGACGATGTCCAGGTAGACTTCCGAGTAGTTCAGGCGGCCCTGGCGGAGGGCGTAGAAGGCGTTCAGCATCAGGGAGGCCACCATGAGGTTGGCGAAGAGCAGTTGGGGGGCGCCGGCTGCCATGAGTTCCTCGCAGGACAGGGCGGCGGGATTCCGGTCCCGGGGGTCGGCAATCTCGGGATGATAGCGGGCCAGGGAAGGGGTGAGATCCCGGCCTTCCCGGCGGACGTAGACCTGGACGTTGCCGTCCTCGTAGTCGTTGCCCCCGGAAATGAGGCTGAGGTCGGACAAGGTGGCGGCGTGGCGGCTGACCAGGTCACGGGAGGCGTGGTTGTCCACCATCAGGAAGACCACCTCCCCCTCGCCGATCAACCGGGCCACGTTGTCCTCGGTGACGTATTCGGGCCGGGACCGGAAGGCCAGGGCCTCGAACTCCAGGGCCAGTTCCCGGGACTTGACCTCGGCCTTGTTGCCCAGGCCGGAAAAGGCCTGGCGGGCGGCATTGCCCCGCTCAAACCGGTCGCCGTCAATGAGGGTGAGCCGGGCCGGCTCATGGGAATATTGCAGGTAGCGGCAGAGAAAGGGGAGCAGGGCACAGCCGATGCCCCCGATACCGATGGCTTTGATTTCTATCATGATAGCGCTCAGCGGGTAGCAGTTAGCGGTTAGCGTTAGGTATGGGTAATTTCCTATTACTGAATTTATTGTAAATATATAGCAGTTATTTTATCAGGGATTAATTAGTAGAGGAATACGAGAATTCCTTGGCGGTGGAGCGAAAGGTAGGGAGATGTTGAACTCTGCATGTAACGGCAGCGTCACCGCGCACACACCATAGCCCGCTATGCTCCTCGCATGTCCGCTTGACACGCTTGTTATGCTATTTTTTTTATTTTAATTGATTTTAAATCATTCCCACCTCGGCGGCTTTGGGGCGCCATACCCAATAATATTATGAGCCTGAATGATATCATGAGATAGCGAATCAAGATCTTGAAATAAGGTCATCTTTGTTATTCCCAAGGCTGCCAGATCATCCAAAAACTTCTTCTTACATCCTGCAGGTATTCTATATTTTACCAGATTTTTCTCGTCCGTCATTATTTCTGGAATTGTTTGGGAAGGCTTTGGTCGTGGGTGAATAGTAAATGTACTCAATTGAGCAACCATTCTTGGAAAGTGAAGCGGTGGAATCGCACCGAGTAGGATCTGGAATTTTCTCTATCCCAATTTCTTCTGCCAGTTTTTTAGGATTATTATGGCTTGGTTCTGCTGCAAGGTATCTAAGAATTTTGCAACTGGGAAGTGGAAGCCCAGAATAACCATTATGTTTGTTTAATGCTTCAGGATATAGCGCCCATAGTTCTCCATCTTCTGAACGATGCTGACTAACCGCAAAGTAAAGCCCAACAAGCACGCTCTTTGTCCAATCCAAAAGCCCGCATTTGTGGGGCTCCATAATGTTGCATCAAATATAGCCATGAGATGTGATCTTCATTCCCCGGCAGCTTTGATCTTAACGCAGGTGCCTTCCGTTTAAAATTCTCGATTATAGAAAACTCAGCTTCAGGCATGAACATTCTATACAATTCATGTTCATATGCATGCCTAAAAATTTCTAGGCGTTAGTTCACCGTAAATTTTGGATGGCCTCTAAACCAACTCCTTAAAAGGGTAGTTCCCCAATTCAACAGCATGTTCTATTTTTGATAGAGTGTATGTATTTGTCATAATTCTTAAACACAGCCCCGCCTTAGAGTTTCAACGTGTTCGGGGAGGGTCGGAGCGTTTAGAGGGCGATAGTGGAACATCCTTTCAAACTCTGGTGACCTCAAATCCACGTGCCAGAAGCCCGGGTATTCGATCAGGACGTTCCGGTTCGGGAGAACAATTATGTCGGAAGGCTTGTATTCGATGGCAACAGAATATGAAGCCCCGCCAAGCTGGCCGCTGATGGCGAAGCGGAATGCGTCTGACGCTTCATTCAACAAGTTAACCAATTGATTTTGCTGCACGCCATCGGTGAAAAACGTTTGCACCACGCGGGTGACGAACGGGCTTCTGGCTGAAGGCCGAATCATCCAATCTCCACCCAGTTTGAAGTAAGAGGAAATTTCCACGTTCACAAGGCGGGTCCGCGTGGTGTTAAGGTAGATGACAAGAAACGCCTCATCATCGGTGCAGTAGTAGGCGTGGCGAGAAAAGACGACGGCATTGGTCGGGGCCGACAGAAATTTCGCAATCAGGGCCGCAAGAGTAATAGTGAGAATGGCCGTACCGGCAATAGCCTCCAACACAGTGAGGAGACGCGCAGCGCCACAATTGGGGCTGTAATCGCCATATCCAATGGTCAGGATGCTTACGAAATTGAAATAGACGATGTCCCACCACCCGACGGTAGAACCATTACCAGCTTTGACCCACATGTTACTCGGAGTTGAAAAATACCACTCCACCAACGAGACCACGGCAATGATCGTTATGTAAAGCAGCAACCCCACGATGCCAATTAGCCACATTGGCCAGGACGCGAGCCACTGCACTCGGAGACCGGTTCGTTTCTTCGGGAGCATAGCACGAGCCCTTGTCTTCGTCGTTCATTGAGTTGCCTAACAATAGTTAGATTGATCCGTATAAGATTGGAGATTCGGTTCACTGTCTGAAGCTTGTTCCGCCCATAATATGCAAGGTAGCATAATTTCCCCTCTTTAAAACAAATTTATTAAGAAGAGATACCTTCCCATTATCACAAAATCATTCAACTTTCAGCTATGCATTGGCTCTTTACTGTTCACTGCTTACTGCTCACTTCATCACGGCCCGAACTCGATGGGCGGGGGCAGGGGAGTGACTTTCCGGTCCACTTCTTCGGTCCAGTCGGTCTCCGGGGGGGCCTGGTCCCAGGGGATGGGGAAGGGGGAGAAGAGGCGCTCCGGGGGGATCTGGCCCCGGGACCCCCTGGACGACCACGGAGCAGGACAGGGTGAGGTCGGTGTCGAGGTTGCCGAGGGTGAGGTGGAAGCCGTCTTCGAAGCGTTCGTCCTCAAGGTCCCGCCAGGAGTGAAAGGCTTCTATCCCGGCATGGCTGTGGAT
>CAVXZU010000044.1:0-6342 GCA_963766185.1 uncultured delta proteobacterium
TATTAGGGGGATTTAAGAATTTCCAAGCGGGAAGAATTTATGGCAAACGCTATAGGCAGGCTCAGCTCAGAAGGAACCGCGGGCGGCGCAGGACGGAGACGGTTGGTCCATCAGCCATTCCTCGGCAAAGAGCGGGTAATTCCGGCAGAGCTCTTTAACCTGGCCGTCCAATTTATTGAGCCGGGCCGCATCCGAGGCCCCAGACAGGGCCTGGTGAATGAGTCCGGCGATGATCTCCATCTCGGGCTCCTTCATGCCCCGGGTGGTCAAGGCCGGGGTGCCGATGCGGATGCCGCTGGTGACGCGGGGTGAGCGCTGATCGAAGGGGATGGCGTTCTTGTTGACGGTGATGCCGGCGTGATCCAGGGCCTCTTCAGCCTCCACGCCGGTGAGCCCGGTGGGCGTAAGGTCCAGGAGGATGAGATGGGTGTCGGTGCCGCCGGCCACCAGGCGGTAGCCGTACCGGATAAATTCCCGGGCCAGGGTCCGGGCGTTGGCCACGATCTGTTCCTGGTAGCGCCGGAAAGAAGGCGCCAGGGCTTCCTTGAAGGCCACGGCCTTGGCGGCGATGATGTGCATGAGGGGGCCGCCCTGGATTCCCGGGAAGATCTGGCTGTCCAAGGCCTTGCCGTATTGGGGTTGGGCCAGGATGAGGCCGCCCCGGGGGCCGCGCAGGGTCTTGTGGGTGGTGGAGGTGACAAAATCCGCCGCCGGCAGAGGACTGGGGTGAATCCCGGCGGCGATCAACCCGGCGATATGGGCCATATCCACCATGAGATAGGCCCCTACTTCCCGGGCAATTTCGCTAAAACGTTCAAAATCCAGGGTCCGGGGATAGGCGCTGGCCCCGGCGATGATCATTTTGGGGCGGTGCTGACGGGCCAACTCCGCGACCACGTCAAAGTCCACTTCTTCGGTGCGGCGATCCACGCCGTAGGAGACTGCGTGGTACAGGCGCCCGGAAAAATTCACCCCGGCGCCGTGGCTCAAATGGCCGCCATGGGACAGGTCCATGCCCAAAATGGTGTCACCGGGCTTGAGAAAGGAAAAATAAACGGCCATATTGGCCTGGGTGCCGGAGTGGGGTTGGACATTGGCATACGTCGCGCCGAAGAGGTGCTTGACCCGGGTCAGGGCCAGGTTTTCCGCGGTATCGACATATTCGCAGCCGCCGTAGAAGCGCCGGCCTGGATACCCTTCGGCGTATTTATGGGTCAATATGGAACCCTGGGCCTGAAGCACCGCGCCACTAACGAAGTTCTCGGAGGCGATCATCTCCAACTTGTTCAGCTGGCGTTGGCGTTCACGCTCGATGACAGCAAAAATTTCAGGGTCGGTGTGGGCCAGGTCTTCCATCCAGTCAAAACTCCTGCGGGTCAGGCCTCTTGGGCCAATCGTTCCAGTAGATCCAGACGCTCCTGGTGTCGGCCGCCATCAAACGGTGTGCCGAGCCAGGTCCGGACAATTTCCTTCCCCAGGTCGGCGCCGATGACCCGGCCCCCCATAACCAGCAGGTTGGCGTCATTGTGCCGGCGGCTCATCATGGCGCTGAAGATATCATGACACAGAGCGGCCCGGATGCCGGGAAAGCGGTTGGCCATGATACTCATGCCGAGGCCGGTGCCACATATTAGTATACCCCGGGAATGGGGCCGCGCCAACACCGCTTGCACCACTTTTTTGCCATACAGCGGATAATGCACTGATTCATCAGGGCTGGCGCAGCCGAGGTCCGCCGCGCCCACCTTGAGTTCGTGCAATAATTTGAGAATTTCCCGTTTCAGCCCATGGCCGGCGTGATCGCAGCCAATGGCGATGGTTTCCGGCTCAGCCGGCCCGGGCGGAGATAAAACTGATGACATCCTGAACAGTCCTTAGTTTTTCCGCATCCTCATCAGCGATTTCCATGCCGAATTCTTCTTCCATGGCCATGATCAATTCTACCAGGTCCAGGGAATCGGCCCCCAGGTCATCGACAAACACGGCTTCGGGCGTGGCCTCGGAGCGCTCTACCCCCAATTTGTCCACGATGATGTCGATCACCTTTTCGTCAATTGCTCCCATCGTCCAAGAACCTCCTATTTTCTTAAACCATCAGCATTCCGCCGTTGACATGAATCACCTGACCGGTGATGTAGGCTGCGGCATCAGAAGCCAGGAAAGCCACCGCCTGGGCCACCTCTTCCGAGGTGCCGAACCGGCCCAGAGGAATCTGGGCCAGCATCAGGTTTCGGGTGGCCTCCGGTAAGGCCTCGGTCATTTCAGTCTGAATAAAGCCCGGAGCCACGGCGTTGACCGTGATGTTCCGGGAGGCCAGTTCCCGGGCCACCGTCTTGGTGAGCCCGATAAGGCCGGCCTTGGAGGCCACGTAGTTGGCCTGGCCGGCGTTCCCCATGACGCCCACCACCGAACTGATGTTGATGATGCGTCCGCTCCGCTGCTTGACCATGGGCCGGCTCGCGGCCCGGATACAATTGAAAGCGCCCTTGAGATTGACTCCCAGGACCGCGTCCCATTCCGTTTCCTTCATGCGCACGATGAGGTTGTCCCGGGTGATGCCGGCATTATTTACCAGGAGATCGAGACGCCCACTCTCTTTCAGGATGTGGTCTAGCCCCTGGTTCACTGCCCCGGCATCGGCCACATTGAATTCCACCAGCCGGGCCGCGGCCCCTTTGGCCTCAACCTCTTGTTGCGTCTTGACGGCTTCATCGCCCAAAACCACGTCGTTGAGATAGATGGTCAGACCCGGTTGGGCCAGGGCCAGGGCAATGGCCCGGCCTATGCCCCGGGCGCCGCCGGTTATCAAAGCTATGTGGTTGCTATCATTCATCATTACGTCTGGCTGACTTCCCGGTTGACTGCTTGATCGGACCCAGGGCAAACCCCAACCTCCACCTGGGGACGGTTAGGCCTGCTGGCTTAATTACATAGAACGAATTCGCCGAAAATGAAAGGGGTTTCTTATACTTTTTTTCACGTACAGGCCCTTGAACCAATGGTTCAGAAAATTTTAGCAAAATCGGCCCCGTAGGGGCGGTTCCGCGAACCGCCTCTGCAACTGCAGGCCATTTCAGCCCCGGTCCTTCTTGATTTCCTGGATCAGGGCCGGAATAATCTCGAACAGGTCCCCCACCAGGCCCACGTCGGCCACCTGAAATATGGGCGCCTGGGGGTCTTTGTTGATGGCCACGATGACGTCGGCCGACTGCATCCCCACCAGGTGCTGGGTGGCGCCGGAAATTCCGCAGGCGATGTAGAGCTTGGGGGAGACCGTCTTGCCGGTCTGGCCGATCTGGTGGGCGTAGGGAATCCAGCCGGCGTCTACCGCGGCCCGGGTGGCGCCCACCGCACCTCCCAGCAAATCGGCCAGTTCTTCCAAGAGCTTGACATGCTTGGCTTCTTTGAGGCCCCGGCCCCCGGCCACGATGACCTCGGCGGCGTTGAGGGGGACGCGTTCCTTGATTTCCGCCACCGTGCTCACAAAGCGGCTGCGGGGCGCCTGCCCCAGGGCGGCCAGGTCCACCCGGATCACTTCCCCGGCGGGAGCGGCTGCGGGCGCCATCGGTTTAAAGACGCCGGGCCGGGCCGTGGCCATCTGGGGAAAGGTCCGGGGTGTAATGATGGTGGCCATGATGTTGCCGCCGAAGGCCGGGCGGGTCTGGAGCAAGAGGCGTTGGTCCGGGTCGATGGCAAACGCGGTGCAGTCCGCGGTGAGGCCGGTTTTCAAGGCCGCGGCCACCTGGGGGATAAAAGCCCGCCCCAGGTAGGTGGCTCCCGCCAGGATGATTTCGGGCTGAAATTTCCGGGCCAGCTCGCTGACGGCCGCTGCATAGGTCTCTTCGAGAAAATCCGCCAGCAGCGGGTGCTCCGCCAGGTAGACCTTATGGGCCCCGGCGGTGAGGAGGGCCTGGCCCAGGGGCGCAACCCCGTCCCCCAACAGGACCGCAGCCACCTTGACGCCCAGGACTTCGGCCAGGCGCCGGGCTTCCCCCAGGAGTTCGGCGGTCACCGGGGCCAACTCGCCCCGGCGCTGCTCCGCAAAGACCCAGACGCCGTCGGGGGGCGTCCCGGGCCGGGGCGCCAGTCCCTCGGTCTCGGGCAGGGCCAGGGCCTCCACCTCGCAGACCTCGACGCAGGCCCCGCACAGAGTGCAGCCCTCGCCGATCACCAGGCTTTCGCCCTCCAGCGTCAGGACCCCGAAGGGGCAGGCCTCCACACACTGGCCGCAGGCGATACATTTGTCAGAAGCAAAGATCAGGCTCATATTATATAAGTTTTCGGTTTCCAGTTTTCGGTTTTCGGTTATGGTGGAGCGGGCTCGCAGCAGGGTAGGGTGCGCACGGCGCACCGTTTCCTCTCGCGAGGACCGCCGAGGGGACAGTTTTCCCCAAATTACCTGCCTTCCGTGGCCAACACCTTGGTCTTTTTCTTCAAAAACCTTACCGTCACATAGAAAACCGCGCTGCCCAAAAAGAGTTTGACCCAGATAGCGTCTATCGTCAATTTCCCGGAGTTGAACAGCCCGGCCAGCAATTCCAGGACCGTAAAGGTGGCGATGATGGCGAAAAAGGTGCCGTATTCCCGGACAATCGCCGATTTAACGGAGAAGGGCAGGGACGGCGGCTGCCAGTTTTTGCAATTCGGAATAATCGCCGGGGTGGCAGCGGCCCAATTCATGAAGGCGTCCCCGAATTTCTCCCGTAAAAAACCTTCTTCCCGAAAGATGATCCGTTCATAGAATACCGTAAAAAACAGGACGATAACCGTGGTGAACCACACCGATTTCATGAACAGGGACAGCCCGAACCAGATGATAAAGTTGCCCAGATAAATGGGGTTCCGGACCACGGCGTACATGCCCGTGGTGTTCAGGGTGTCCGCCACCTGGCCCCGGGTGTTTCGGCCCGAAGTCCCCCGGGGCACAAACCCCACGGTAAAGAAGCGCACCACTTGGCCCAGAAGGGCCACCGCCAGGCAGCCGGCGTCCCAGGCCAGATTCAGGCCGTGGTTGGCAAAAGGCGACCGGAACTGCGCCAGGGCCAGGATAAACAAAACGGCCATGACCAACGGCAGATAACTCCGCCATCTGAAAAAGTATTCCCCGGTTGTCTCGAATTCTTCCTGTAAGGCCATGGATAAGCAGCTTTCAGCAGTCAGCTTTCAGCTATCAGCAAAAAAAGCCATGATTAGGTTTTTCGTAGGGTGCGTCTCACGCACCATTTTTTTCAGGTTCCCAATCTGGGCTTGGGAACGAGGACCCAATATCTACAATGTTTCGTAGGGGCGGACCTGTGTGTCCGCCCGCTTGAGGGCGCACACACCGGTGCCCCCCTACATCTGCGCCTGGCTCTGCTCTTTCAATCGCTGCCACAGGCGGGCCGCCAGTTCCTCGGGGGCGCCGGTCCAGATTTCCGATTTACCCCGGGCCGGGGGCGGGAAGACCTTCACCACCTGGGTGAAGGAGCCGCCCAGGCCCGCGTCCGCCGCAGCCATCCCGAGATCGTCGATACCCCACACCGGGATGGCTTCTTTCTTGGCCTTGAGCTTGGCCTTGAAGGAGGGCACCCGGGGTTCGTTGATCTCCTTGACTACGGTGACCAGGGCCGGGAGTGTCGTTCCACCGCGTCATAGCCGTGGTCCAGGAGGCGCTCCACCGTGAGCTTGACCGTCGCCGAAGGCCAGTTTCCGGGCCCAGGCCACGTAAGGGATGTCCAGGATGGTGGCCAGCATGGGGCCCACCTGGGCGGTGTCGCCGTCAATGGCCTGCTTGCCGCAGAAGATCAGGTCAGCGCCGCCCAGCTTGTCGACGGCCTTGGCCAGGGTCAGGGCCGTGGCCCAGGTGTCGGCCCCGGCAAAGGCGCGATCGCTCAACAGCGCCGCGGTGTCGGCCCCGTAACCCAAAGCCTCCCGCGAACGCCGCTTCGGCCTGGGGCGGCCCCATGGTCAGGAGCGTCACCCTGCCGCCATGGGCGTCCTTGACCCTGAGCCCTCTTCCAGGGCGTAGAGGTCAAAGGGGTTGATGATGGCCGCAATGCCTTCGCGCTTTAAGGTATGGGTCACCGGGTCCAGGCGCACTTCCTGGGTTTCGGGCCTTGTTTGATGCAGGCAATCATTTTCATAGTGAGTAGCAGCAGTGAGCAGTTAGCGGTTAAGAAAAAACCGTTTGTTCTCGTTCCCAAGCTGAGTTTGGGAATGGGGCTGGGGGCCAGGCTGCGTCTAGCCTGCAAAGCCAAGCTGTGAGAATATATGGGTTCCCAAGTGCAACTTGGGAACCAGACAAGTAGGGTGCGTCTCACGCACCATTTTTGGCGTGTAAGAGATCGCGCCCTACGGCAGGCT
>CAVXZU010000045.1:0-8999 GCA_963766185.1 uncultured delta proteobacterium
CTCCCCTTCTTCAAGCATCGTATTGCTCGTCAACTTGCGAGTTTATTTCTGGTCGACGCAGACCAACGTAGTTGGCTCAAGGTGCGGTCCTCCGTCATTCGGCTTGTCAAAACGGCCCTTCCCGAAGATCAGGGAGTCACCATCCCCGACGAGAGGTCCGCGAGGTAATCTTCCCCCCGCGGCGTGCCGGTACAGATGGTCGAGGCGTCGGAAACCAAGCCCACCCGACGCAGAAGGCGTCCACGCTTCGGCATCGCCCGAGGAGGCGGCGTCCGTGGAGGCCGAGGGCGGATTGGGTACGAAACCCGGCAAATCGAAGAACAGGCCAGCCAGGCGCCGGCGGCCGACTCGAGTAGCGACTTACTCCGGACTTCATAGATTCTTCCCAGCGTCCTTGGCAACCGGTGCGTCGCGAAGTTATACCGCCGAAAGGCCTGCCAAATTGGCGTCTGGTCAGGGGGATGGCCGGCACCTTGAAGTTCTGGAGCCGCCTGCCCTTCAAGACCGGTTTTGGCGTGGAAATCCTGACCCTCATGTCCTTTGCCCTGGACCACCTGGGTCTGGCCCCCGGCACGCCGGACCTGGAACACCTGGTCCAGGTCTACGTGGGCCGGATGGACCACCGCCACGCCCCCCTCACCTCTACGCCCGGCAAGCGGGGGTTGGACCAGATGGCCGGGACCGTGTTCCACACCCTGATGGAGTCCCTGCAGGCCGCGGGCCTGCTGCGCTGGCAAGGGCCGGAGACTGGCGCCGCCGCGGCTCAGCATCCCGGTGCCCGATGGAGATAAGGGCGAGCCCCTGAGCTGGATGGAGGTCCCCCTGGCTGACGTCACCCTGCCGCCCCTGGCGACCTGTCCGGAGGTGCGGGCCCGCCTCACCCCGGGAGGCGACTGATGCAGATAGCCCAGATCGCGCCCCCCTGGATTCCGGTGCCCCCCGTGACTTACGGCGGCACCGAGCTGATGGTGGCCGGCCTCATCCGGGGGCTTACGGCCCGGGGGGTGGAGGTGTGGCTGTTCAGCGCCGGGGATTCCACCTTACAAGTGCCCCAGTACGGGCATTTCCTGCACTCCTTCTGGCCGCCGGACAAGTTTTCCGAAAACCTCCACCTGTCCTACGCCTTCGCCCGCCTGGCCCAGCAGCCGCCCCAGGTAATTCACTCGCACCTGGAGTCCGCCGCGGGTTTCTGGGCCCTGGCCCCGGCCGCGCCTCTGGCCATCACCATCCACACGCCGCTGTTCCCCATGAAACGGGACTACCTCCTCAGTTTTCCCAAGGTACACCTGGTGGCGGTGAGCGCCTTTCAGGCCCGGCAGCTCGAGGGGCATCCCCGGCTGCACCTGATCCCCCACGGCCTCGACCTGGCGGACTATCCCTTTCAGGCCGCCAAGGAAGATTTTCTCCTCTTCCTGGGCCGCATTTACCCGGACAAGGGGCTCCACACGGTCATCCGCCTGGCCCGGGAGACCGGGGCGCGGCTGCTCATTGCCGGGCCGGTCTTCGAGCCGGACCAGCCCTATTTTGACAGCCGCATCCGGGACCAACTGGACGGGGAGCGGATCGTCTACCTGGGACCGGCGGATCATGCCCGGAAGGTTGACCTGATGAAGCGGGCCAAGGCCTTGGTGCTGCCCCTGGAGGTGGACGAGACCTTCGGGCTGGCCATGCTGGAGGCCATGGCCTGCGGCACCCCGGTTTTGGCGTATGACCGGGGCGCGGTGCCCGAAGTGGTGGTCCACGGGGAAACCGGTTTTGTGGTGCACACTTACGAGGAACTCCGGGACAGCCTTAAACGTCTGGCCGGGTTGGACCCCCAGCGCTGCCGGGACCACGTGGCCCAAAACTTCTCCCGGGACACCATGGTGTCGGACTATGTGAAGCTCTACGAGGAGATGTGCCGGGGTGCTTGAGCTAAAAATCAAAATCCCCCTAAATCCAATGCTGTTCACTTAAAGCACAGAAACAATTTTTGTCATGCTGAGTGAAGCGAAGCATCTCGTATTTGGAGATTCTTCGGTCGCTTCACTCCCTCAGAATGACAGGATAGGTGATCTCCCCAGAGCTTTCTCCGATTAAGTGAACAGTATTATCCCTAAATCCCCCTTTGCTAACGGGGGACTTTAACCCCCCCTTTGAAAAAGGGGGGTAGGGGGGATTTTGATTCTCGCGGGAAAAACATATGAGTTCATGAATGCTTATCCGCTGCCGCCAAGATCCGGCCGATACTGGCTTTCCAGCCGGCGCCGCCCTAAACCGGTGCGAACCTAACTGGCCGTCACTTCCGGGCTTTACTTCCCGAACTACCCGGTTTATGCTGCAAACGGACCTATGGTTATCTCGCGGCTGGTGCTGAAATTAGGAGCGGTACGGTTCGCCACCTCATTTTTGGTGGTCTTACTGGCCAACGTCCTGAACCGGGTGTTGATGGTAGACCTGATGGTGCCCGCGGCCCTGGTCACCTTCAGCTTCGCCTTCCAGCATGTCATGACGCCGGCTGGCCTGGTTACCGGTTATTTTTCCGACAACTATGCCGTCCGGGGCCGCCGCCGCGCCCCCTACATCTGGGGAGGCATGCTGCTCAGCGTGGCCGTGATGCCTTTTTTCCCGAGCTGGGCCCTGGCGCTGGGAGCCCAGCCCCACAGCCGCTCCCTGTTGTATGCGGGAGTGCTGCTGTTTTCCCTGTTCGGCATCGGCACCACCGTATCCGCCACCGCCATCAATGCCCTTTTGGTGGACCAGATACCGGAGCGCGACCGGGGCGACGCCCTGACCATGGTGTGGATTTTGACCCTGCTGGGTTTTATCGTGGGCTCGGCCCTCGCCGGGCGGATATTCCCGGTGTATGATCCCGACAAGATTCAGCGCCTCTTTACGGTGGTCACCCTGGCGGTGGTGGCGGTCACCCTCTGGGGCGCCTGGGGCATCGAACCCCCCAACGGGGCCGAGGCCGCCCCCGGGCGTCACCAGATGGCCTTGTGGCCCACCTTGAAATTTTTGGCCAGCAACCGTCAGGCCCTGACCTTTTTTGCCTTTTTGGGGGCCAGCATCTTTTTCCTGGCCATTCAGTCCTTCCTCCTGACCGCGTTCGGCGGGGAAGTGTTGGCCCTGCCGGTGGCCGAAACCAGCCGGTTCGGGATTTACACCACCTACGGCATCCTGGTGGGCATGGTTGGGGTGCATCTCCTGGTCACCGCCCGGCAGAACTGGGGAAACAAAATGGTTCTGGTGGCGAGTCTGGTTCTGGGCGCCGCCGCCTTCGGGTTGCTCAGCTTCACCTCCTTTAGACCCGACCCGACCTGGGGCATTTACGCCCTCTGTCTCCTGGGGCTGGCCCGGGGCTTTTACAACGTGGGGCTGTCCCACCTGACCATGAGCATGGCCCACCCCACCTTCAGCGGGGTCTTTATGGGCTTGTGGAATCTGGCCAGCGGCCTGGCCCTGGCCGCGGGAGAAATGACCGGAGGATTTCTCAAAGAACGGTTTGCTTATCTCTCGGGCAGTGAGGCCGGGGCTTATGGCTGGGTGTTTTTGCTCGAAGGGGTGGGGCTGCTGGCCTGCCTCCTGCTCCTGGTGCCCCTGAGCCTGGATAAATACCGGCCCCAACTGGCGATGCTGGTGGCCGATAAACCGGTGAAACCGTATTAGGGTGGAAAAAGTGGTCACGCCGCGTCTTAAGTCCGCAACTACCGTGCCGTGCATCACCCGGATAGTCTGGGCCTTGTTGCTCCTGCAATTTCTGGGATGCGGACCCGGACCGGACCTTACGCCCCCCCGGGCCATCACCTACACCTTCGATGCCCCAACCCGGGAATTGATCCAACTCCTGTCGGAGAAGGGCAACGGTGCGGCGTACAAGGATTTCGACCGGAAATTCAAGGGCATCCAGGTGCCGGAAAGCCTCCTCCCTTATGAGCCTTTTGTGCTGGGACTCTCCACCGAGAGCAAGATACCCGCGGTGTTGCTTCTGGATGCTCCCTGGGTCCAGCGGTACGGGGTGGCCGGCTGGCTCTATGAACTGGAACGCACCAAGGTCTTTGACCGGACGGAGCTGGTGCCGGCGGTGGCCGAGGCCTTTTCCGTGTCCCTGACCCAAATCACCGGCCAACCGGGCAAGCAGCTGGTGGCCGTGCCCACCTATATCAAGGGCAACATCCTGTTCTATCGCCGGGATATTCTGAAGCGCTATAACCTGCCGCCTCCCCGCACCTGGGAGGAGCTCAAGGCGATTTGCCGCAAGGTCCTGCCCCAGGAAAAGTCTCTGAAATATGGTCTGCTGATTCATTCCACCAATACCCTGAACGATTTTTATCCGATTCTCTGGGGCTTCGGCGGCCGGGTCAATGACGACGCCGGCCAGTTTGCCTTGCCCGAGAAGAATAACACCGCGGCCTTCCTGGCGGCGCTCAAAGAGCTGGTCGCCATGCAGGGGAGCATTATTCCCGGGCCCGGGGCGCTGCTCCAATTCGATTCCGGGGGGAGCCTGCGACAGGCTTTTTATCATGGCCAGACCCTGTTCATGATCAATTGGAGCACCCGCATGAAAGACCTGAGCGATTTGATCGCCAAGGGCCAGGGCCAGCCGCAGGGTCGCCTCGCCAGTATCAGCCAGGTGGGAGTGGCCCCCATCCCGTCCCAGGCCGGTCATCCTCACCGCTATTCCAACATCGGCTCTTTTGGCTGGGCCGTCAACCGGTTCTCCGTGACCGACCCGGCGGTCATCGAGCATGCCAAGCAGTTTATCGAGTTGGTGGCCGACGAGCAATTTCAGCTCCTGGCGGCGGAAACCATGGGACAGGTGCCGTCACTGGTCCGGGCCCTGGAGAAGGTCACCAATAAAACAGTGTTACAGGTGTACAAGGACACCTTTGCCCAGAAGGATATGGTGATGCGCCCCCGGCCCCACAGCCGCCGGATCAACAATGTGCTGGAAAAGGTCATGAATGAGGCCCTGTTCGGCCGGCAAACCCCCGAGGCAGCCCTGGCCGGGGGTATTGCGGAACTAAAAAAAGACCAGACACTTGATTAAATGACTACATCCGCGAACTTCATCCGCTATTCCCTGCGAAACCGGCTGTTCGTCCTGGCCGGGGCCACCTTCTTGTTGTGCGCCCTGGTCATCCTGCTGTTTTTCCCCCTGCTCAACCTCACCCTGAGCGGGCTCCAGAACCGCACCATCAGTTCCATGCAAGAGGCCACCGAAGTGGAAGCCACCACCATTTCCCGGCTTCTGGTTCTGGAATTTGCCACGATTAAGGGATTGTTGCAGGTGACACCGGCCTCGAATACGGAGATTGATCAGTGGATTAAGAATCTCATCTGGGAAAAGGTCACTTTTAATCAAATCATCGAAGGGGTTGAGCTGATCCGGGGACAACAAGACGCCCAGGGCCGGCATCTGACCTACATGTTTTATCGCCGGGAGGCTCCGGAACTGGAGCCCATGGCCGGCCCCCAAAAACTCATGAAGTCGTTTCAAGGCGTGGAACAGGACCTCATCGACAGCATCATTTCCCAGCAGCGGGTGGACAACACCCTCCAGGGGTCCGTCAATCGGGGTCCTAAAAAAGAAGGGGCGATGCTGCTGCGCTACATGCCGGTGCATGTGCTGAGCGCCGAGGAGGGGGCGGTCTTCTGGGGCGTGGCCAAAATCGGCATCGATACCGGCCGCATGCGCCAACTGCTCTTTCTCCAGAACCAGGAACAGACCAACATCCGCCGGGACATCTGGGTGGAGATCATTCTGAGCCTGCTCATCTCCGGCATCCTGGCCATGAGCCTCATCTACTTCTGGGTGCGGCACATCACGGAGCCTTTGCGCACCCTCAGTATAGTGACCGCGGCTTTACAGGGCGCCAAACCCGAGGATTTCGAGCTCTGGTTGGAGAACCTCAAACGGGTGGATGCCCAGGGGCAGTCCGAGGTGGTGATCATCCAGCAGGTCCTGGAACGGCTGGGGACGGCCGTCCCCAAACTGGGGCAGCGGCTGATTGACGGGGAAGCCCAGGCCTGCCTGGGGAAGGTGATAGCCCGAGGGCTTCCCACCTACCGGTCCATGCAGGCGCAAATGGAGGAATTGGAACAGAAACAGGGCGAGGGGGCCGACACCGGGGCGCCTCTGCCATCCCGGCAGACCCTGGAGTTGATGCGGGTCAGACAGGACCTGGTGCTTGAGGATCTCTCCCACCTCTGGTCCGACCCGGAAGGGGCGTGGGAGCAAATTGATATTACCCCCGGGATACAGCGGGCCTGGCGCCTGGCGACCCTGGGGCTGAGGGCGGAGGTCACGGTGCAGCAGGAATTCGCTCCCCTGCCGCCGGTCATGGGGTCAGAGGCCAAGCTGAGCCTGGCCGCACTCTATATCCTGGCGTTCGCGGTGGATCTGCTGCCGCCGGCCGGAGAACTGGGTATCAAGGCGGAGCCCAGCCTGCCGGGGGGGGTGCGCCTCACGGTCTGGGTGTCCGGAGACCAGCACTCACCCTTGGAGTGCCAGGAGTGGTTAAACCCCTTCGGTGATCCGGACCGGATCCAGGGGAGCCTGGGGCCGGCCCTGGCTATGGCCATCGCCTCCCAGCACAGCGGCAGTCTCACGGTGGCGCCCCGGGAGTCAGGCGGCGCGGTCTTTACCCTGGAATTACCTCCCCTGGCGGAAGAACCTCATGAGCCGGTTATTTAGGGCGGTGGGGGCCCTGGGCGGGCTCCTGGGGCGGGCCGGGGGCCGGTTCGCCTCCCGGATCGGCCGCTTGCTGAACATCTGCGCCATGTTCCATCGCCTCCTCCTGGGGGTCTTCATCGGTCCCCCCTTTGTGGGGCTGTTCTTCCGGGAACTGAGCCGGCAGGTGTATTTCACCGCGATACGGCGGGCCTATATCCTGGTCTTTACATCCTTGATGCTGGGCATGTTGGTGATCGTCCATGCCACCCAGCAACTGGTGAAGTTCCAGGGGGAGGAATTCATCGGCTGGCTGCTGGTCACCATCGTGGTCCGGGAGGTGGGACCGGTATGGGCCGCGTTCTTCGTCCTGCTCAATTCCGGCGGCGCCATCACCGTAGAGATCGGCAACATGTCCGTAAACCAGGAGGTCCAGGCCTTGAAGATGATGGGCATCGACCCCTACCGTTACCTGGGGGTGCCGCGTTTCTGGGGGCTCACCATCAGCCTGCTGTGCCTCTACATCCTGTGCGTCTTCACCTCCATCATCGGGGGGTATCTCTTTGCCCAGGCCTTCGCCGAGATCTTCTGGACCAAATTCTGGCTGTCCTTCGTCAATGCGTTGCAGTGGGTCGACCTGAGCGTGGGTTTCGCCAAGACCACGCTCTTCGCCATGCTCATTGCCACCGTGTCCATCTATTTCGGCTTCAGTTGCCGCGTCAACCTGGACGAGGTGGCGCGCAACACCTCCCTGGCGGCCATCTGGAGCCTGGTGCTCATCGGAACCATTGACATCATCCTGACCGCGGCTTATTACCTGTGAGCGGCCCTGGGCCGGGGCCGCAGTAACCCGACGGTATCTATGCTGCATCATGCCTTGAATCTGGATCTGGTCGCCCTGCCGGGAACAACCGCCTGGCCCGCGCCCCTGTCCCTGGCGGTGGCGTTCAACGAGGTCGTGCTGATTGAAGGGGCCGGCCCCGCGGTGAGTCAACCCCTGCTGGAAGTGGCGGCCACACTCCTCGACCCGGCGGCCGGCCATGTCCGCCATTGGGGCCGGGACGCGGCCCTGCGGCGCCGGGACCAACTCTTCCGTCTCAGACGCCGTATCGCCTATATCTCACCCTGGCAGGTGCTGCTGCACCTCATTACCCTCCGGGAGAATATCGCCCTGGGCCCCTGTTACTACCAGGGATGCCGGGAAAATGAGGCCTTGGCCCCCTTCGCCGAGTTGCTGGAGCAGCTGGAACTCCAGGGCCATCTCACCCAGTACCCGCCCCAGGTGACCCCCGCCATTTATGCCCGGGCCGTGTGGGCCCGGGAACTGGTAAAAGAGCCGGAGCTGATCCTGGCGGTGATCTCCGGGGATCTCGCCGATACCGACGGGGCCGCCATGCTGGCCAACGTCCTCCGGCATTACCGCGTCCGGTACGGGACCGCCCTCCTGCTCCTGGGCGAATCCCTGGAAGCCTTCTACCCCCTGGGACACCGGCTCTTCATGCTGGACTCGGGGCGACTTCGCAAACAGGCGACCCTGGAACACCGGGCCCGCCCCCTCACCGCCTACCTGCCCCTGGTTTGAGGCCTGAAAGAGACCCCTGCTCAAGTCCCCTCACCTGTCATGCTGAGGCAGGGGAGCGACCGAAGCATCTCATAAGTTAAAGAAAAGAGGATCCTGTTCTCCGCCAGGAGGACAAAATGGCTTGGGGCAGAGCTCTCAACTTGGTTTGAGAGCCAGGGGGGCAGCGGGGAAGGAAAAATTTGTTTTTGCCGCAGAACTTCAGGTCCATGACCAGGATTTGAGCTGACCGGCATCAAATCGGCAACAAAAGATTAAATCCGACATGAAGAAAACTAAAGTTTAAGGGGCGGTTCGGGCGTGAGGTGCGGATATGATAACCCTATGAAATATTAAGTATTATGAGTTATAGTGCCGATACCTAAGAGTAACCATTCATTACCAGCGTCGGGTTCCATGGGATTTTGACCATAGTGCTCATGCTTCTTTCATGATCACTCTCTGTAATATCTTGCCAAGTTCTGAAATTCTATAGGGCTTGGCAATAACGCCGCTGAAACCATATTTTTGGAAGTCTGCCATGATCGGATCATCGGAATAACCGCTGGAAACGATGGATTTTACCTGGGGATCGATCTCCAGCAGTCTCGCCATGGTTTCTTTGCCCCCCATGCCCCCGGGGATGGTGAGGTCCAGAATCACCGCAGCAAATAGCCGTCCCGACCCGTGCGCCTGGACAAACATTGCTAATGCCTCGCCGCCATCTCTGGCAAACTCCGACTCGTAGCCCAGATGGGCCAGCAATCTCCCTAATACTTCCCGCACCAT
>CAVXZU010000046.1:0-7198 GCA_963766185.1 uncultured delta proteobacterium
TCATTGTTGATCTTCTCGCCAAAACTCAAAGGGTGGATGCCGCTGAACCACCGGTCCCAAAAAGTGTACTGCTTCTCCAGCATTTCCTTGGACAATTGATGCGTTTTCGGGTCCTGATATCTGCTGGCATCCACCAGAAACCCGTCAATCACCGTGAGGCTGGGAAAGGAGTAGTCGTCGCTCAAATCATTCCAGAAATAGCCCACGATGATGAGCCGGGGCCGGTGGCGGACCCGGGCGATAATCTCGGCCGCCTTGAGCAGCTCCTGCTTGGTGCCGTACCCCGTGACCCCGCATTTCAGCACCCGGTAGTGGAGCAACTTCTCTATCTGGGTCCCCCATTTATCCGGAAACGGGGCAAAGCTGTGGGTAAAGCTGTCCCCCATGAGCAGAATAAATTGTTTCTCGCCGTGATACGGCTCGTCAAAACACCCCAATTCATTGGACCAGATTTCGAACTCCACCCGGTTGTCCACGGACAGGCGTTTTCCCCGGACGTTGGGGACGATGTCAAAACCCCTGGCTAAATCGGCCTGGTAGTAGTAACGCAGGTGGCGGTCCCGGGTTAACAGATAGCGATAGGGAGTAAACCGGAGGCCGATTTCCACCAGAGCCAGCACCACGATCACACTGAGGAGGATCAACCCGGCGTTGAGGGCCCATCGGCCCAGCCGGCTTCGGGGGTTGTGTTGCTGCCGCGAATCTCTCACCCTGATCTCTCTTTATCTGTTATAGCGTTTGCCATAAATTCTTTCCACTTGGAGATTCTTAAATTCCCCTAAATCCCGCCGGGTTTTTCAAAGGGGTGACTTTATGAGCAATTCCTTATAAGTTTTCCCCCTTTTCTCAAGGGAGGTTAGGGGATTAGGCTGATGCCGCCATCGGGAAAATAACTTTTGAGGCTCTTGCAAAACTCACTTATTGACCGCCATTGTCATGCTAAGCGGAGCGAAGAATCTTGTATTTTCAGAGGGTTGAGATCCTTCACGCCGTTCAGGATGGCATAAAAACAGTTTTGCAAGAGGCTCTTCTGGCAAACGCTATATTTAATCCTTCCCTTACCTCCCTTGAGAAAAGGGGGGAGAAGAATCCCAGTTTTACCTGTCATACTAATTATGAATCGCTACCATGGAGACACGCGGCAAAGTGGTACGGCATCACCCCAGCTCCCCGTTTGGTCCAGGGCCCCTACCACTCGATGCCGCGCCGGGCCGGCACTCCGGCCGCGTAGTAGTGTTTCACAGGGTGCATTTCCGTAACCAGGTCCGCCATCTCCACCAGTTCCGGGGGGGCCTGGCGGCCCGTCAGGACTACCTCCACCCACGGGGGCCGCTCCCGCAGCACCTGAAACACCTCTTCCCGGGGGACGAGGTTGAAGGTCAGGGCCAGGTTGATTTCGTCCAGGATCACCAGGTCATGCTCCCCGGCCAGAATGATCTGCCGGGCCAGGTCCCAGGCCTCCCGGACCAGGGCCAGGTCTTCCGGGGCCGGGGCCCGGAGTTTGACCAGCCCCGGCCGCCCGAAGTAGCGCATGGTCATATCCGGGGCCAGGCGTCCTGCCGCGGCCCGGAGTTCCCCGGTCTCCCGGCCCTTCATGAACTGCACCATATACACCTGGAACCCCTGCCCCACCGCCCTGAGGGCCAACCCCAGGGCGCAGGTGGTCTTGCCCTTGCCATCTCCGGTGTACACCTGAATCAGCCCCCGGCTCAGCCGCGTCTCGGTCATGATGGTTCCTCTTTTATACCAGTATCGTGAGGGGCAGGGCCTGGGGTTTTTTTCGTCAGGGATTCCCCTGCCTTCCCCTCACACTCCCCTCCCCGGCTTTTGTAGGGGCCGATCTGTGTGTCGGCCCTCATGCGGGCGCACATCGAGGCGCGCCCCTCCATAAAAATTATCAGGGGTTGGGGGAGGGAGGGGGGAGTGGCGCCTATGAAAAAGCCCCTCGCCCCCTCCCTCAAAAAATCAACCCCGTCAGCAGGCTCCGGGCGATGATCACCCGCATGATTTCGTTGGTGCCTTCGTAAATCTGGCCCGCCTTGGCGTCCCGGAAATAGCGTTCCAGGGGGTAATCCGCCAGGCAGCCGTAGCCTCCCAGGATCTGCACCCCTTCGCTCGCCGCGGCCATGGCCGCATCGGTGGCGAAGCGCTTGGCCATGGCCGCGGCCAGGCCGTAGGGCCGCTTCTGGTCTTTGAGCCAGGCGGCCTTCAGGGTCAGGAGGCTGGCGGCCTCCAAATCCGTGGCCATGTCCGCCAGCTTCCACTGGATGGCCTGAAAATCCGCCACGGCCTGGCCGAACTGCCGCCGCTTTTTGGCATAATTCAGGGCCGCGGCCAAAGCTCCCCGGCCCAGCCCCACGGCGATGGCGGCGGAGCCCACCCGGGCCGCGTCCAGGGCAGCCAGCATCACTTTGAGCCCCTGGTTCGCCTCCCCCAGGAGGCTGGTCTCCGGCAACCGGGCCTGGTCAAAAAAGAGGGGGACCGAAACCGCGCCCCTTAACCCCAGTTTTTCCTCCCGGTCCCCCCGGGTGACCCCCGGGGTGGCGGGGATTTCCACCCCAAAGGCGCTGATCCCCTTAGCGCCCCGCTCCGGGTCGGTGAGCGCCGCCACCAGGGCGAAACGGGCCTCGCTCCCCGAAGTAACGAAGTTTTTGCTTCCGGTGAGCACCCAACCGTCCGGCTCCTGCCGGGCCGCGGTCTTCATCCCCGCCGGGTCGGAGCCCGCCTCCGGTTCGGTCAGGGCAAAACTGGCATAGGCCTCTCCCCGGGCCACCGGCGGCAGCCAGGCCTCTTTCTGGGCCGGGGTGCCGAACTGGGCCACCGTCCCCCCGAACAGGGAGTGGTTGACGTGGAGGATGAGGGCCGAAGCCGGGCAGGCCTGGGCCAGCTCCATCTGGGCCAGGACGTAGGCCACATAATCCAGGCCCTGGCCGCCGTATTCCCGGGGCAGAGCCAGGCCGAACATGCCTGCTTGGGCCCAGAGCTCCAGAATCTCCCGGGGAAATGCGGCCTCCCGGTCCAGCCGGGCGGACAGGTCTTTCACATCCCGGGCCAGGCCCTGCGCCTTGGCCTGGACCCCCTGCTGTTCCGTCGATAAAGTAAAATCCATGCTGACCCCCTCAAGCCGCTCATGATTTTCACGGCTATCATCCCAGATTTGCCGGGCCTGGTCAAGGCGCTCCCTCTCACCTTGACCCTCACCCCGGGGCATTTATTAACCGGATCTACCTGACCGGGATCAACCGCCCTTTCCATTAATTTAGCTTCGCAACTTGGCACTTCCCCCCAATTAAGATACATTTTCAGGTTAGAGAGAAAATCTGCGAGGGCGCTATCGTGAAGCATCGATTTCTGGTCCTAGGCTTCTTATTGTCGGTTCTCCTGATCCAGGCCCTGACGCCGGCCCGGGCCGGGGAAATGGCGCCGGCGCCGCTGGCGGCCGTGGTGGACCTTGAGCACGTGCTGGAAGGGAAGACCACCGCCACCGTGAATGCCGGGGGCGGCGTCACCCTGGCACTGGCGGCAGTCGACGGCGGGTTCCGCCAAGACCTGACCATCCTGGCGGACGGCCGGCAGGTGCAGAAATTAGAGGGCGGCCGGTTTATCGCTTGCGCCCGGCTGGAGGCGGGACCCGTCACGTATTGGGCCATCTCCGAATTCACCGGGGGAGCCCATTGCTGCGGGCAATTCGCCTTCCTGGCCCGGGCCGCGGCCGGCCAACCGGTGCGCTATCTGGGCCAGACTCAGGGTTACAACGGCGGGCCCCGGGATTTCCCGGGCTCCTTCATCCAGCGGCAGGGACAACTCTATTTTGAGAGTTTTGATAACTGGTTCGACTATTTTCATGCCAGCCACGCCGACTGCCTCCTGGTCAACGTCCCCCGGTCCTACTATCGTCTTACTCCCACGGCCCTCACGGTGGATAATACCCCTTTTAAGCAGGAATACCTGAGCGAGGTGGCGGCGGTGGACCAGAAAATAAGACAGGAGGCCGCCCCCCAGGATGGCAAACCCGAAGCCATTCTCCGGCCGGGTTCGGCGCCGGGATTTCAGAACGCCATGTTCTTCGACACCCTGGGGCAGCTGTTGGTGAAGCGCACCATCTTGTATCTTTACGCCCGGGAGGACAAGTTGGCCTGGGACACCTTCAGGCGGGATGTGTCCCGCTACTACCAGACCTCCACCTGGGTGCCCCAGTTGCACCAGGAAATCATCAAGACCCTGGGGGCGCACCCCTACTGATCCAGGGGCGGCAAAACCCGGGCACCGGAAATTATTCAGTATGGAAAACGCCTCGTCACCTTTTCGGCTGGCCTTGATTTTAGGAGGGGCGCGCAGCGGCAAAAGCCGTTACGCCCTGGGCCTGGCCGCCCGCTGCCCGGCTCCCCGCCTCTTTGTGGCCACCGGCGAACCCCGGGATGCCGAGATGGAGGCCCGCATCGAAGCCCACCAGCGGGAACGGGGCTCCCATTGGGCGACCCGGGAGGTCCCCCGGGAACTGGCCGCGGCCCTGAACGAGGCCCAGGGGCATTACGGGGTCGTCGTGGTGGACTGCCTCACCATGTGGGTGTCCAATCTCTTGCTTATGGAGAACGCCTCCCCAGGCAGCATCCAGACCGCCGGCGAGAATCTGATTTCGACCCTGGCCCAGACTTCCACACCCACCATCCTGGTCAGCAATGAGGTGGGCTGGGGGATTGTCCCGGACAATCCCCTGGCCCGGAAGTTTCGGGATCAGGCCGGCTGGCTGCACCAGCGGCTGGCCCAGGTGGCCGACCTGGTGGTCCTGGTGGTGGCGGGGGTCCCGATGCTCATCAAGAGCGCCCTTTCCCCGGGAACGCCGTGAACGGGATTGCCAGGTTTAGGCCCCACTGTCTTTAAAAGTTCCTGGTGGCCTGGGCGTCTTGCCTGGGCTGGAGAGGCAGGTTTAAAACCTGCCCCGACGACGGTAATTCCATGTTCTACGGATGGGCCAAGAGCCAATGCGCCACTGCTCACTGCTTACTACTAATAGCTATCTTAAGAATTGAGGTCGAATCACCATGATGACGGAATTGTCCCAGATAATATCCCAGATCGAACCCCTTGACTCCACCTGGCTGGACCAGGCCCGGGAGCGCCTGGACTCCCTCACCAAACCCCGGGGCAGCCTGGGCCGCCTGGAGGAACTGGCGGCCCTCTATGTCGGCATCCGGGGGGAGCTGCTGCCCACCCTCGAGAAAAAATGGGTGGTGGTCTTCGCCGCGGATCATGGGGTGGTGGCCGAAGGGGTGAGCGCCTATCCCCAGGAAGTCACCTACCAGATGGTCCTTAACTTTCTCCAGGGGGGCGCCGGCATCAATGCCCTGGCCCGGCATGCCGGGGCCCGGGTGGCGGTGGTGGATATCGGGGTCAATCACGATTTCGGCCACGTCCCCGAACTCATCGACCGGAAGGTGGCCTATGGCTCCCGCAACATGGCCCAGGAACCGGCCCTGACCCGGGAGGAGGCCCTGCAGGCCCTCCTGGTGGGGGTGGAAATGGCCGAACAGGCCACCGCCACCGGGGTGGACGCCCTGGCAGCCGGGGACATGGGCATCGGTAACACCACCCCCGCCGCGGCCCTGGCCTCCGTGTTCACCGGCAAGCCGGTGGCCGCGGTCACCGGCCGGGGCACCGGCATCGAGGACCCCGTCTTCCGCCACAAGGTGGCGGTGATTAATCGGGCCCTGGCCATACACCAGCCGGGTTCCGACGACCCCGTGGGGGCCCTGGCCGCGGTGGGCGGCCTGGAGATTGCCGGCATCGCCGGTTTCATCCTGGGTACCGCCGCGGCCCGGCGGCCCCTGTTGCTGGACGGTTTCATCGCCACCGCCGGGGCCCTGGTGGCCAACGCCCTGGCCCCCGCCTCCACCCAATACCTCATCGCCGCCCACCGCTCCGAGGAACCGGGGCACCAGATCATGCTGGATTTCCTGGGCCTCAAGCCCCTGTTAAATTTCCAGATGCGCCTGGGGGAAGGCACCGGCGCCGCCTTGGGCCTGACCCTGTTGGAAGCCGGCGTCAGGGTCTACCGGGAAATGGCCACCTTCGGGGAAGCCGGGGTGGCCGACCAGGACGCATGAACTCCACCCTGCCCCTGGCCCTGACCTTCCTCACCAAACTGCCCTGGCCCTGGCGGGGCCCCGCGGATTCAACCGCCCTGGCCCGTTCCATGTTTTGGTTCCCCTGGGTCGGGGCCTTGTTGGGGTTGATTTTTTGGGGTGCCTGGCTGGGCTTACAAAAAATGCCGGCCCCGGTGGCCGCGGGCCTGCTCCTGGCCCTGACGGTGTGGGTCACCGGCGGGCTGCACCTGGACGGCCTGGCCGACACCGTCGACGGCCTGGGCGGGGGCCACACCCCGGCGGATTCCCTCCGCATCATGAAAGACTCCCGGGTGGGCGCCTTCGGGGTCATCAGCCTCATCCTGGCCCTCGTCCTGAAATTTTCCCTGTTCCTCTCTTTGCCCCCCAAAGCCGGCGGCGCGGCAGTTCTCCTCCTCTACCCGGTGATCAGCCGCTGGTCCATGGTCCTCCTGGCCTATCTCTCGCCCTACGCCCGGGCCGAAGGCGGCCTGGGACAGGCCATGACCCTGGGGGTAAGCCCCCGGGTCCTCGCCGGCGCCAGCCTCAGCGCCGGGGGCTTAGCTCTCCTGATCCTGGGGGCCCCGGGCCTGGTGCTCTTGATCGCCGCCGCCGCCCTGGTCTGGCTGGGCAGCCTCTACTTTCAGCGCCGTCTGGGAGGCATCACCGGCGACATCCTGGGCGCCACCAACGAAGTTGTGGAGATTCTGGTCCTGGCCGGGGCCTTGATGCTGACCTAGCGGCCCGGCCGCGCCTCCTATAAAACCCCGGGCGCGGGCTTCATATTGAATTGCGATCATACAGGTAATTTATCTGTTGTAGGGGCGGACCTATGTGTCCGCCCTCAGGGTGGACGCACAGGCGGGGGCGGAGATAGGGGAGGATAGCTTCAAGCGCAGGTTGATAATCGGTCCCCCCAAGGTCAACGAGTCAGCTCAGAAAGAAGTCGAAAGAGGCCTTGAAAACCCATCGACTAAGCTGAAACAACCAAACCAGACTGCGGGCTCTTAACAAGGATGCTTGGTAAGGTCTGAAAACCCGCGTTCCCGGGAAGAAAAATTGGATTTCATCTTAACCGGTTCAGAATCACCGTTAAG
>CAVXZU010000047.1:0-5074 GCA_963766185.1 uncultured delta proteobacterium
GGGTTCAACATGCCACCCGGCTCCGGCACCACCGCAACCAGGTTCAGGGGCGAAAACTCCCGGTCCTGGGCCTCGGTCACGGTCATCCAGGTGACCCGCTCCGTGGGTTGGCCCAGGTCTTCCAGCACGCAGAAGCGGGCCTGGGCCAGGCCCCGGTCCAGGAGGAACCGGGCAATCTCCCCCGGGGTGTGGGCCGGGTCCGTGTAGATCAGCAGGGGGCCGGGCCGGCCCAGGACCGCGGCCAGGGTCTCCCAGGGGCGGCCGTGCAGGCTGACGACGGCGGCGTCCTGCCAGGGCATCCGGAGGCGGGCGCAGGCGGTTTGCACCGCGGTGAGGTTGGGGTGGATCACCACGTGCTCCGCCCCCAGGACCCGAACTACCAGGGGCCCCACCCCGTAGAAGTTAGGGTCCCCGGACGCCAGCACCACCACCCGCCTGGTTTCGGCCAGGGCCGGGAGCTGTTTGAGGGTCCCTTCCGGGTCTTTGCCCAGGGGAATTTTCATGGACCGGTGCTCGGGAAAATAGTCCAGGAGCCGCCGCCCCCCCACCAGCACCTGGGCCTCCCGGATGATTTCTAAAGCCTTTGGGGTCAGGTCCGCGGGGGACATCCCCAGGCCCACCACCTGCACCGGGAATCATGGCGCCACCTCCCCGGGGCTCTGCCCCTGCCAGAGGGGCGCGCCGTCAAAATCGAGCACCACCGCATTGAGCCCCGGCCCGGGCCCGGCATATTCACGCAAGGCCGCCAGCATCGCGGCGCCCACCTGGGCCACCACCAGACCGGCCCGGGCCTCGGTGAGGATTTCCAGGGTCTGGCGGGCGGTGTTGGCCCCGGCCACGGCCTGGGCCAGGGAGGCATTGCCCGTCAGAGACAGGGTCAGGCGGCCTAATGCCTTCAAGTCGGCCAAGCCCCGGGAGGCATGGGTGTGTCCGAAACCCTGGGCGATCTTCAGGGCCTTACCGAAAAAGGCCGCGGCGCTGATCTCGGCAAACCCCATATGCGCGGCCACCGTCAGGGCAAAGCGCACGTAATCCCCCATCTGGACAAAGGCCTCCTCGGGCAAGCCGGGGAGGAGCGGCTTGAGGTAGCCCTCGCTTTTGCCCCCGGTGCTAAAGCCGATGTGGGTAAGCCCCGCGGCCCGGGCCACCCGCAGGCTGGAGGCGATGGTGGCCCGGTAGGCCTGGTGGGAAAAAGGCTTCACCAGCCCGGTGGTGCCCAAAATCGAGATGCCCCCCAGGATTCCCAGGCGGGGGTTGAGGGTGTGCCGGGCCAGCTCCTTCCCCCGGGGCACGAAGATTTCCACCTTGAGCCGCAGGGGCTCCCCGGGGCAGAGCTCATCCCACACCCGGTGCAGGGCCAGGCGAATCATCCTCCGGGGCACCGGGTTGATGGCGGGCTCCCCCACCGCCACCGGCAGACCCGGCTTGGTCACCCGGCCCACGCCTTTGCCGCCCAACAGGGTGAGTTCTTCACCGGTTCCCGGGGACTCCAGGTGCCAGACCCGGGCCCCGATCTGGGCCCCGTTGGTGACGTCGGGGTCATCCCCGGCATCCTTGATCACCACCGCTTCGCCCCGGTTATCACGCCTGCCGTGGCGGTGGAGGGGGATGCTGAGGCTCCCTCCGCCGGGCAGGGTCACGTCGATCCGATCCGGACAGGGCCGGGCCAGGAGTTCGTACAGCGCCCCCTGGGCCGCGGCAGCGGCGGCGGTGCCGGTGGCAAACCCCTGGCGCAGTTCCTTCCGGGGTCGGGGGGGCCGGAGGGTCTCGTCGTCGTCAAGGACTGGAATGGATATGGGTGACTTTTTCACGAGCGCTTTAGTGCCGTTTCTTTTGGCTTATCATACTTTTTTCGAATGGCGATCAAGTAACCAGTGTTGTGTTCCATCATTAAAGTGGTACGAGGAAAGCGGGTTATTTTCCCCTCTTTCCCAAAGGGGGATTATCAGCCGCCTATCTAATCCCCCCTGCCCCCCTTTATAAAAGGGGGGAACTCTAAGGAATTGCTTCTCAAGTCTCCCTTTTAACAAGGGGGATTTAGGGGAATTTAAGAATCTCCACGTGGCAAGAATTTATGGCAAACGCTCTGCATCTCCCATCGCCTCACATGATTTCCCGGGGCGCGCCCAGGACACCCGCCCCCGGGCGGACACGCAGGTCCGCCCCTACAGGGGGCTAAATGGCGAGGTTGGGGGCGGGGTATCAATACCCCTTGCCCTGCTTTTTGATGATGATCATGGAGAGATAGGGCAAATCCCGGCCCTTGAGGTCCCGGAGGTTCTCCACGATGGTCTCGCCTTCCAGGCCGCAGCGGCTGATGCAGGTGGCCCGGTCCAGGAGATCCATGTCCTCCAACACCTGGTAGATTTCGTCAAAATAGCGATAGGTCTTGAGGATGACGATATTATCCGACCGATCCACAACTTCCTTAAGCTGGGCCGCGCCCAGGGCTCCGGAGACCAGGTAGAAGGATTCCTCGCCTTCGGTGAGGGGGATGTGGGTCAGGGCGGCGGCGGCGCTGTAGGAGGTGATGCCCGGGATGGTGACGATGCGCACCTCGGGGTCGAGGCCCTTGAGGGTCTTCAAGAGATACCCGAAGGTGGAGTAGGTCAAGGGGTCCCCCAGGGTGACGAAGGCGGCGTCGCTGCCGGTGGCCAGCACCTCCAGGACCCGGCGGGCATTCTGCTCCCAGGCGGAGGCCAGCACCTGGGCATCCCGGCTCATGGGAAAGGGCAGGTGCTCGATGCCGGCGCCGTTCAAGTGGCAGCGGACGATGCTCAGGGCCAGGCTGTAGCTGTTCTTGGTGGAGCAGGCGGCAAAGATGTGCGGCACCTGGTGGAGTACCTTGATGGCCTTCAAGGTGATCAGTTCGGGGTCTCCCGGCCCTACGCCAATCCCGTAAAGGGTCCCGGTTGGTTTGGTCATGAGGGTACCTCCTCCAGGGCCATGATGGCCAGAGCATTGACGATGCTGGCCGCCAGGGCCGAGCCGCCCTTGGGCCCCAGGGCGGTGATATAGGGGCAATCCTGGCGGGCCAGGGCGTCCTTGGATTCCGCGGCGTTGACGAACCCCACCGGCACGCCCACTACCAGGGCCGGCGACGGGGCCCCGGCCGCCAGCAACTCCAGCAGGCGCAGCAGGGCGGTGGGGGCATTGCCGATGGCCACGATGCCCCCGGCCAGTTTGGGCAGGCTCCGCTCCATGGCCACCTCGGCCCGGGTGGTGCCGCGCCGGGCGGCCTCGGCGGCCACTTCCGGGTCGTCCATGAGACAGAAGGCCTTAACTCCCAGGCGATCCAGGCGGCCGGTGGAAATGCCCGCCAGGAGCATGCGGGTGTCAGTGGCCACCATGCAGCCCTGTTTCAGGGCCTCCACCCCGGCGGCAATGGCCCGGGGATGAAGGCGGGCCGCGGCCAGGTACTCCGGGTCGGCGCTGGTGTGGATCATGCGCCGGACCACGAACCAGACTTCGGGGGGCAGGTGGTGCGGGCCCACCTGGGCTTCGATGCGGCGGAAACTTTCGGCCTCGATCTCTTTGGGGAGGCGGGGTTGCCAGTTCATGTTGACTCCTCTTGGAAGCATTATCTTGAGGGAGGGGGCGAGGGGAGCGAGCCCCTCCCCCCTCCCTCAATCTCCCTCCCCCCAACCCCTTAAAGGGGGATGGGAGGGGAGTCTGAGGGGAGGGCGGGGGATTTGAAATCCCCCGGTCCTCCCCTCAAGTTATTCTTATACGCCCGACAGCTGGCCACCAGGTGCCGGGCCACTTCGGGGTTGCTGCCGAAGTGGAGGTGGACGTAGCTGGCCAGGACGTCGGTGATCGCTGTAGCCTTCGTGCACGGCCGGGCCCCCCCGGCGGGGGGTGAGGCGGTAGAGGCGGGGCACCCCGACGGGCTCGCCGACGATTTCCGAGTAGTGGAATTCGTGCCCCCGGGCCGTGGTCCCGGCGGGCCCAGGAGGGTGTCCGCCGCCAGGGTGACTTCCCGGTAACCCAGGGCCTTGAGCCGGGGCAGCATCCGCACTGTGAAGGGGAAAACCCCGGCCATGGGGTGGACCCGGCCCTCCAGGTCCCGGATTTCCCGGGCCAGGTACATGAGCCCGCCGCATTCGGCGTAAATGGGCAGCCCCCGGCGGCGCCTTGTTGCAGCGCCTGTTTCAGGGCCTCGTTGGCGGCCAGTTGTTCGGCATAGAGCTCCGGGTAGCCGCCGCCCAGGTAGATGCCGTCAAGCCCGGCGGGCAATCCCGGTCGGTCCAGGGGGGAGAAGGGGACCAGCTCCGCCCCAAAGCTCGCCAGCAACTCCAAGTTCTCCGGGTAGTAGAAGCAAAAGGCCTGGTCCCGGGCCACCCCCAGGCGCACCAGGGGCGGTGAGGCGGCCTGGGCCGGCTCCTCCGGCAGCGTCAGCTGCGGCAAGGCGGCCAGCAGCCCCGGGAGGTCCAGGTGGGTCTCCAGCCAGTCCGCCAGGCGCCCCAGATAGGCCTCGTCCAAGGGATGGTCCTCGGCGGTGGTCAGCCCCAGGTGCCGCTCGGGGATAGCCAGTTCCTGGTCCCGGGGGAGCCCCCCGAAGCACCGCACCCCGGGAAGCGACGTCAGGGCCTGCTGCAAATACTCCAGGTGGGCGGGGCTGCCGACGCGGTTAAAGACCACGCCCGCCAGGCTCAGGGCGGGGTCGAAGCTGGCGAAGCCGTGCACCAGGGCCGCGGCGCTCCGGGCCATGGCCCGGGCGTCCACCACCAGCAGCACCGGCAGCCCCAGCCACTTGGCCATCTGGGCCGTGGAACCGGCCTCGGTGGCCCCGTCATAGCCGTCGAACAGCCCCATGACCCCTTCCACCACCGCCACGTCCGCGCCCCGGGCCTGGCGGCGGAACAGGGCCGGTTGGCCTCCCGGCTCAGCATCCAGCCGTCCAGGTTGCGGCGGCCGGCCCGCGGCCCGGGCGTGGTGGCCGGGATCGATGAAGTCGGGCCCCACCTTGAAGGGCTGCACGGTCAGACCCCGGCGGGCCAGGGCGTACAGGAGCCCCAGGGTGATGGTGGTCTTGCCCACCCCGCTCTGCGTCCCGGCGATTACCGGCCCGCGT
>CAVXZU010000048.1:0-40068 GCA_963766185.1 uncultured delta proteobacterium
CCCGCCCCCGTGGAAAAATTTGCTCATAAATTCGTAGTATTCCAGCCGGACAATCTGGATGGAGACCACCAACCCCTCCAGGAGGATGATGACCACGTTGCCCACCACGATGGTGAGCCAGTACACCGCCCCGCCGCCCCCCATGCGGTTCAGGGTGTCCGCCAGGGAAAAGACCGCAATGAACAGCCCGGCGTGGGCCAGGGCAAAGGCGGCGATGCGGATGAAGGAGATGGTATTGGCCACGAAGCGGATGGTCCCGTCCACCACCTCGATAATCCCCTCCATCAACCTGATACCCGCGCCTTCGGTCACGGTTTCGGCCGGGGGCGGCGCCAGCCACAGGCGCTGCAGGACATAAATGACCCCCATGAGCAGGGTGACGCCGCACACCCCCGCGGCCACCCAAAAATCCCAGGCGAAGGCCCCGGTGAGCAGGTACCGCACTCCCAACCCCGCCATGATCCAGTAGATCAGGGCCGCCAGCAGTCCGGCGCCGGGCAGACGCGAGGTCTTGAGACGCAGGGCGTTGATGAAGCTCAGGATCAGGCCCAGGCTGATGGCCCCCACCCCGAACAGGACGGCGATCTTGATGAAGTAGGCGATGTCCTGCATGGGCGAGAACCACAGGGCCGGCAGCAGGTCTTCCACCCCGAAGACACTGCCGTAGAGGAACCCGAAAATGATCGACGCCACCCCGCATTCCATCAGGATGACGCCGTAGTCGGTGTAGCGGAAAAATCTCCGGAAGATGACGTAGCCCAGGAGAAAGAGCACCCCGCCCTGGCCGACGTCCCCGAACATCAGGCCGAACATGAGCAGGAAACTGACGGCTAAAAATGCCGTGGGTTCCACCTCCCCATAGGCGGGAGTGCCGTAGGCCTTGGTCAGGCGCTCGAAGGGCCGGAGCAGGTAGGGGTTGTTGAAGAGGATGGGAATTTTCAGGACTCCTTCCCGGGCCCCGGGGATGGCCTCGGGGGAGAGGACCTCCACCTCCGCCCGGTCGCCAAGCTCCTGGGCCAGGGCCTCTTTGAGCTTAGCCACCAGGGTGGCGGGGATCCAGCCGCTCACCAGATAGGCGCGGTCCACCTTGCCGAACAACACCCGGGCCCGGAGGAGGGTCCGGGTCAGGTCGATGCGGTTGCGGATGCGCACCAGTTCCGGGCCGACCTGGTCCCGCAGCCGGGACCGCTGATTATCCAGTTGCTGCCGGGAGGTTTCCAGGCTCATAATCTGTTTTTTCAGGTCGGCTAAGGTTTCGGCCAGGGGGCCGGTGGCCGCCGCCGGCAGGGAGAGGGGCTCGAAGAAGGCGCCCTTCAGGGCCCGGTCCAGGGTCTCCCGGTCCGAGGCCAGTCCCGCCGCCAGGACCAGGGTCCGGGTCTCCACCTGGACCAGGGGAATCAGGGCGTGATGCAAATGCTCCAGGGCCTGCTCCAGCCTGAGGAGATTTTCACTGGGCAGCCATCCCGGGGCCAGATACGCCAACCGGAGATCGGCCAGGGTCCCGGGCCCCAGCCCGGCGGGGGCCAATAATTCCAGGTTTCTTTGGTATTCCTGCAGCTTGGCGAGCTCATCCGCGACTGCCTGCACGTTCTGGAGCTGGGGGCTCACCCGGCGTCGCAACTGCTCCATGGTTTCTTCCAGGGCATAAATATCTTTGGCGGGGTCCAGGTCCGGGGGCATCTCCACCACCTGGGGCGGGATTTCCAGGGCCTGGGCCCAGCGGTCCACTTCCTCCCCCACCTGCTGATAGCGGTTGAGCAGATCCCGTTCCAGTTCCCCCATGTACCCCAATTTGCCCAGGGGGGTTTCCACCAGGTTGATGAGGTGCATGATCCGCAGCCGGGTCAAGACCGCGGTGGCCCGGGAGATTTCTTCCTGGGCCACCTGAATGTTCACCAGTACCAGGGGAACGGCTTTAAACATGCCCACCTCCGGCCACCTGGCGCCACAGCCACGGCGCCACCTTCTCGGACGGCAGGTCGAGGAGCATGCCGGTTACCAGGGTGATGAGGTTATCCAGTTCCAATTCTTTAAAGAAGAGATACGTGACCGGCAGGCCGATCTGGAAGGGAGGCCGCCCCAGGTTTTTCTGTAGGACCGCCATCCAGTGCTGCCGCAGCCGGGCCTCCACTTCCGCCCGGTCCCCGGCCCCCTGGAGCAGCTCGATATAGCGTGGGCGGGGCAGATGGAGGATCATCTCGCCGGTGTTGGTGGCAAAGGCCAGGTCATGGCGGGCCCTGGGGCTGACGAAGCTGCCGGCCTCCAGGAGATATTGGTAGGTTTCTTCCGCCGGAAAGCCGTAGAGGTCGCGGCAGCGGCCGGTCCAGGTGATATTGGTGATGTCGGCCAGGGTGCCCAGAATGCCGCCGGCGATGCGGCGGTCGGCCCGGGAAAGCCCGCCCAGCCCCTGCCAGAGGGAGGCGAAGACAAAGAGGTCCAGGGACATTTCCAGGGGAAAGAGGTCGGCCTCGCGCGCAAACCGGGGCGACCCCTTCTTAAGGGGCGGTCCCCAGACGGTGTCGGCCAGGTAATCCACCAGGCGGGGGATGGTCTCCTGACGGAGCATCTCCTGAAAATCCAGGGTAGATAAGGCCGCAAGGGGCAACAGCCGCGCCGCTGCCAGACCCCGGTCCAGCCCCAGGTTGAGGGCCCGGAGGACCACCTTGAGGTTTTCCGCCACCAGCCGGTACAGCAAGAGATCCAGGAAACGGCGCTCCCGCTTTTTCAGCCCCCGGCGCACCTGGAGAAAAGCCTGGGCCAGGTTGCCGTAAAGGCGGCGGCTCAGTTCGGCCTCGGCGTCGGCCCTATGCCAGTCCCAGCCGGACAGGGTCTGGCCGTAAACCGTAGTCAGGAGGTACCCCACCAGGTCTTCCAGGTTCCGGGCCCTGAGGAGATAGTGATAGTCTTCGGGGGAAAGCAGATAACTCTTGAGGGCCATGACTTTGGCGCCGCCATAGGCATATCGCCAGATATTGAGGATCATGTCCCTAACACCCGGGAGACCAGCGCCGCCACCGCGTCGGCCTGGCGGGCCTGCCCCTTTTCGGTCAACTCCTGGACCTGGCGCGCCGTGGCCGCGGCGATTTCCGCGGCCCGGGCTTCGGCCCCGGCCAGGATTTCGGTCTGGGCGGCCTGGCGGACCTGGGCCAGTTCCTCCTGGAGTTGGGCCTGGCTCTCCCGGACCCGGGCCTCGGCCTGGCTCTTCAGGGCCAACGCCTCCTGCTGGGCCTGGGCCACCTGAGCTTGAGCGTTTTGGTCCGCGGCGATGATCTTTCCCAGATCCGGTAACATGAACCCGCCTTGGTTCGAAAAATTCAAGGTTAATCTTTCCTGTCGGGTGCGCACCGCGCCCCATGATAAGAAGCTCTTGACCTTGAATAAGGTTCGGGTGGCCCGCAGGCGCCTGCCTGACTGCCCTGAACCTGGCGAGCCTGAGCTCCCCGGACCCCTTTACCTCTGTCGGGCCCGGCTTGCCCTATTCCGATACTAATGATTCATGGTTCCAATAGCAATGGAAATGATCGGGGCGGTGACCTTGGGAAAGAAATTCGCCGGTTGCAACCCACCGCGCCGCCGGCGGGATTTCGGCGGCCTGAATGGCCTGCCGGGGACGTTTGCCGGCCCAGCCCGCTTTACATTCTCGGTGCGAACCCTTAACCTTGAGCAGGAAGGCTTTGGCAGGATGGTGGACCTGCGCCGGAGAGAAAATCAGAGGGCCGGGTTTGTGGGGACAGGCCGCCCTGGCCCTTGGCGTAGATTACGGTAATTTATTGTGCCAGGCGGGCCGGACGGCCCCGGGAGGTCTTATGGCCGAATGTATGCTGCTCACCCGGGAAATGCTCAAAGATCCCATCGACATTAACGTTCCCGATGCACCCCTGGATTTTTCCCGGGCCCGGTCTCTTGCCGACCGGCGCGCCCGGGAACTGGGGCCCGACCCCATGCTCCTGGCCTGGTATGACCGGGACGCCGGCGCCTTCTCCCCCCAGGTGACGTGCTGCGGCGATGCCAAGCCCGCCTGGCTGATTTATGCCGAGTCCCGGGGCGGCGACCTGGTTATCGACATCAACCACGAGGCCTACGTTTTTGTGTACCGCCGGGATCTCTGAGGGCAGGCTTCCCAAGGGGCTCAAACCCCTAGGGCGCGTCTCAGGCGCCATTCTTGGTGCGTAAGACGCACCCTACGAAAATGAGTTCTTTGAGGGTATATTGGCATGAGGCAGGCCCCGGGTGGCGCCGCCATCCCCCACCTGCTCCCGGACCGGGCTTCCTCAACTACCCGGGCAGTCCGGCTCACGGCAGGGCGGGGGTGACCAGGGGAGCCTCTTTGAGTCCCAACTCCATCATCGCCGCCGGGAGATCGGGCTGCCGGCTCAAGGTCCGCCGTTTGAAAGGGCTATAGAGCAGTCTGAAGATATCGGCAGTCTTCATGTGGCGCCCAAAGAGGCGCAAGAGCTTATAGGTGCGGAAGGGACGCCGGGAAAGGCGCCGGGCAAAAAGCCGGGCATAGCCTCGCATGCGCACCTGGTTCACCACCGCACTCGACAAGGCGGTGGGGTCGATATCCGAGCATTTGAACCATTTGTCCCAATCGCGCTCGTCGTCAATGATGCCGCGCTCGACATACTCCTGCCACAGGGGGGTGCCCCGGTAGGCGCACAGGCGATTGAAGCCGAAAGTGTCAAGCTTCAGACGGGCGGCAAAGCGAAAACTGGCCGCGATATCCTTCCTGGTCTCGCCGGGCGAGCCGATGACAAAAAATCCGTGCACCCGTTCGATTCCCTGCCGCTTCGCTTCACTGACCGCGTCCTCGACCTGCTTCAGGGTCTGACGCTTGTGAAGCCGGTCCAGGACCTTTTGGGTCCCAGCCTCCACCCCGAAGGCCAAAAAATTGCAGTTGGCCTGCTTCATTATCGGCAGTTGATCAACCGCGACCGCATCCACCCGACCTTCACAGCCCCAATGGAACTTGAGGCCGCGGTCCATGATGCCGTGGCAAACTTCGCTGATCCGCTTGCGGTTAAGGAGAAAGTGATCATCGGTGAGGTAAATCGAGCGATAGCCCATGTCGTTGAGCTGTTGCATTTCCCCCAGGACATGCTCCGCCGAACGGTAGCGCCATTTGCCCTGGGACAGGGTGGGGATGTCGCAATAGATGCAGGAATAGGGGCAGCCCCGGGAAGTCTGCATGGTGCAGAATTTGTCCAGGGAAAGGACCGCCGGGACGTCCAGGGGCAATGACTCGATATAATCGATGGGGAGGCTGGTCCGGTCGGGATAGGGAAACTGATTCAGGTCCCGGATGAGGGGACGGGAGGGGTTTCGGACGATCCCGCCGGCGTGGCGCCAGACCAGGGAAGCCACGGAGCCCGGATCATCAAGGTGGTCCAGGTAATCCGGCAGCAGCTCTTCGCCCTCCCCGACCCCTACGCAGTCCAGGTCAGGGCAGTCTTTCAGGATGCGGTCCGCATTCATGGTGGCAAAAGCGCCGCCCACGATGATGGGAATATCCGGCGCGGCCAGCTTCAGCCGCCGGGCCAGGTCTTTGAGCGCGGGGTAGGTGGTGGTCGAGAGGCAGGAAAGGGCGATGACGTCGGGCCGCCTCTGCTTCTGCCGCCCGGGCGATGTCCTCCGCCTGCATCTGGGGGTGGCACATATCAAACAGCCGCACCTGGTGTCCATGTTGGCGCAGGACCGGCGCCAGCGTCTGGATCCCCAGGGGAGGAAAGGCCATCACCTGGAGGCGTTCCGGGTCAGTCGAGGCTCTATGCAGTTCCCGGGGCAGCAACCGGTAAAAGTTTTGGTCCCGGACATACGCCATGAAGACATACATGGGAAAATCCTCCGCACCCCTCGATAGGAACTATCGGCATTGCGAGAGGTTTCCTAAAAAAACGCGACCCTGCAGCCGCCGGTGGCTGGCCTGGAAGTCCCGACGCCGGAATAGACTGGGACCCCCGATGGCCGCCTAAGCCTCGTCCTAGCGGTAACCGCCGCGGCCGCCGCCACCGCCCCCGAAAGAGCCTTTTACCTGGGGCTTGGCTTCGTTGACCGCCAGGGGGCGCCCGTCGACACTCCGGCCGTTGAGCATGGAAATAGCCTTCTGGCCTTCCAGTTTGGTCTCCATCTCGACAAAACCGAAACCCCGGGGCTGACCCGTTTGCCGGTCGTTAATGATCTTGGCCGAGGCCACGTACCCGGCTTCGGAAAAAAGCGTGTTCAGCTGTTCTTCAGTCATCTGGTGGGGCAGATTGCCCACATATAATTTCATACTCATGCGTTCTCCTTGTCAGTCCTGCCCTGGCCGGGCGATTCTTTTCGGGCCATCTCCCCGGGCGCAGCTTTGGCCCGCGGCTACGGTTGGGGACCCGGCCTGGCCCTCTCGAAGGGTCAACGTGACAGAACTCCGGGGTCCCAGGACCGCCGGAGTTCTGATTGTCAAACTTTATCGCTTAAAGCTTGAACACGTTTTGGGCCTGGGGACCCTTGGGACCGTCGACCACTTCAAATTCTACCGTCTGTTCTTCGGCCAGGGAGCGAAAGCCTTCGCCCTGGATGGCGCTGTGATGCACAAACACATCCGGACCGCTCTCCCGGGTGATAAAGCCAAAGCCCTTGGAGTCATTAAACCATTTAACCGTGCCAGTTTCCTTCATGGTGAAACCTCCTACAGATACTGCAATGATATTCCCGCCAAAAAAGCAGGCCGCACAGCAGTCAGGCAAAAAAAAATCGGCGGGAAATAGCACCCCCGTCCGATTCTTGTCCAGGACTTGCGGCCCTGCTTCAGTCTGACATGCTAAACTTGACACATTTTACAAGAAACCTATTCAATGTCAAGGAAATAGCAACAAATAACAATAATAATTTGCCACTTCCTGACGCATACCTAAATATTCAAGTCCCACGCAAAATAGCGGCACCAGTGTCTCGCCGGTGCCGGACAGACTGGACCACTTGCCACAAGCTTTTTCTGTTATGCAAAACCTGATAATCCCCCCTGCCTCCTTTAAGCACAGGGGGGACCACAAGGTATTGCCGGTAGAGTCCCCCCTTGAAAACGAGGGACTTAACCGCGAGGAATTTTTGGCAAATACTCTAACCACGCAGGGGCGGAGAATTGGCCACTTCGAAACCATGAAAGCTGATGGCAGGGCGGTTGCTCAACCCGCCCCCGTCCGGACTTTAGCGGCCGAAATAGCCCGTGAGGCTGGCGGTGGCCAGGGTCTTGCCCTCCAGGGCCTGCTTGAAGGCCCCCAGCCCGGCGCTCTTGCCGACCTCGACTTTGGGAACGTTCAGGGCATAAAGGGTGAAGACGTACGGGTGGTCGCCGCTGCCCCGGGGAGGTTGGGGGCCGCCGTAGCCCGTCTCCCCAAAAGAGTTTTTCAATTCCACCGCACCCTGGGGCATCTTCCCGCCGGTGGCCCCCTCGGGCAGGGAGGCGGCGTCGCCGGGGAGGTCGATCACCAGCCAGTGCACCCAGTTATTGGCGACAGGATGAGGGTCCACCATGGCCAGGGCGAACGACCGGGTGCCGGCCGGGGCGCCCGACCAGCTCAAGGGCACGGAGACATTCTGGCCCCCGGCGCCGGGCATGACGTATTTAAGGGGGATTTTCTCCCCGTCCCGAAACGCGCTGGATGTGATCTGCATAGGTTGTCCTCCGGAGCCGCAGACTGCGGCAGCAATGATAATCAGGGCGATAAGACGCCAACCGGCCACTAAGCGCTGCATGGCAACACCTCACGCTGGGGTGCAGCTGGGCGGATAGGCTCTCTTTACCCGGCCGCGGCCTCCCCTGCCAAAAATTTCTTTAAGGCCACCGCGGCGTTGTGTTCCTCGTCCCGGGAGCCGTACACCAGGGTGACGGGCCCCTCCCGGACTTTCTCCCGGAGAAGCTTGACGACGGCCGGGCGACCCGCCAATTCAGTCCAGTAGCGCCGGCAGAATTCTTCCCATCTGGCCGGGTCATGCCCGAACCACCGGCGCAACTCCGGGCTGGGAGCGATGTCCTTGAGCCACAGGTCCAGCGCCAGAGCCTCTTTCTTCAGACCCCGGGGCCAGAGGCGCTCCACCAGAACCCGGAAACCGTCCTCCGGGGCCGGTGGCACGTAGGCCCGTTTCAGCGTAATCACTGCTCTCTGCCCCTCCGGCATAACCTGGCGATGGTCCGGTTCCGGCCAGGGCCGCGGACTCCGCCCGGCCTCAGCTTTCCTCCAGCCGCCGTCTGATGATCTCCGCCCATTTGCTCTCCGGGTCCAGCTCCAGGTAGCGCCGCCAGTGATCCCGGGCCCTCCCGGCATTCCCCAAGGTCTCCAGGAGCATGGCCAGGTTGAAGTGGGCATCGGCCAACTCCGGCTCCACCTGGATGGCCTTCTTGTAAAACAGGACGGCGGCATCCAACTCCCCCTGCCCTTCCATGAGGTTGGCCAGATTGTAATTGGCTTCGGCGTGGTCCGGGTTGAGGGCCAGGGCCTGGAGGTAGCGGGAGGCCGCCGCGGTTTCGTCTCCCCCCAGGAAAAGGATGGTGCCCAGGTTCACCAGGGCGTCCACGTGGTCCGGGACCGCGGCCAGGACTTGTTCATATTTCTCCCGGGCGTCTGACATCCGCCCGGCATCCTCATCTTCCAGGGCCTGGAAAAATAATTCTTCGCACGATTCCCGGGCCAGGGTCACGGGGGCGCTCTCACCCCCGTTGAAATTAATCAAGAGCTGCCCTTCGGGGGTAAAACGCCGGCGGTTCTTGCCCAGGATGAGCTGGTCGGCGACCAGGGAAATCCGCACCTCCGCCAGGGGCTGCTTCAAGCCCGGCATGATCCGCCGCAGTTTGGCTACGCAATTCCTGATCTTGTGGAGCGAGACGCCCTGCCGGCGCAAATCCCTCACCGTCCGAAAGGCCACCAGGCTCTGGAAGTCGAACCAGAGCCGGCCCCGGGCCTTTTCCCGGTGGGGGATAAGCCCCTGCCGGTCCCAGTAGCGGATCTGGCTTTCGGAGATGCCGGTGAGCCGGGCCACCTCCCGCTGGTCGTAGAGCTGTTTCACTCCGTGAGCCTTTTAAGGCCGATGGGCCCGGGGGCCGCTGGCCGCCCCCCGGGAACCATCTTGGACAATTCACCTTCCTGCCATACTTGGTGCGTCAAGGGGCTGTCGATGCTGATGGCCGGAATCCCGGCCCCCAGGGACTGGATCTCGTCGTACCTGGCGGCAACTGCCGTCAGTCCCGTGGGTCATACACAGGTGAGACCCCTGCGAAAGTCTCATGCAGGATAGCCGCCCTCGGCTGTCTATACTCTATTTAGGCGCAGGCGAGGGCGCCTACGCTACATTTTGACGCGGAAGGATAGCGAAAGAGACTTTCGCAGAGGCCTCAAGGTGAAATCCCCGGGATAGAACGAGAGCCTCACCCGTTTGCCTTTCTAATCCGACCACGTCACCGTGTTTTATTTCGCCGCCGATAGAGGCGTATGGTTTAAAAATCCGGGGCCGGCTTGCCCACGTTAACTGCCATAATCTACATCCTCCTGGAAGAATTATGGGTTAAATCCATTGTTTTTTCCGGAAGTACTCGATCATGCCAAGGGCGATCACCAGCATCACCACGAGGACCCCGTAATAACCATAGTGCCATTGCAACTCCGGCATATTCTTAAAATTCATGCCGTAAAGACTGGTGATGAACGTCAGGGGCATGAAGATGGTGGCGATGATAGTCAGCACCTTCATGATCTGGTTGAGCCGGTTGCTCATGGAAGAGAGGTAGATATCCAGCATCCCCGACAGGATGTCCCGGTAGGTCTCCACCGTGTCAATGGCGATGATGGTGTGGTCGTAGACGTCTCTGAAATAATTGCCGAGGCTTTCACTGATCAGGGGGGACTCCCGGCGCTCCAGCCGGGCGATCACTTCCCGGAGGGGCCACAGGGATTTGCGCAACATGATCATGTCATTCTTGAACCGGTGCACGTCCCGCAGGGTTTGGGGCGAGGGCCGGGCCACCACTTCGTCTTCCAGAGATTCCACCTGGTCGCCGAATTTTTCCAGTTCGAGAAAATAATTATCCACCACCAGATCGATGAGGGCATAAGCGAGATAATCGGGCCCCAGCTTGCGGATCCGCCCTTTGCCCTGCCGGAGCCGCGCCCGGACGGGAGCATAGATATCGTCGTCGCCGACGTAAAACGACAGGAGGTAATGAGGCCCCAAAACCAGGCTGATCTCCTCCGCCGCCAGTTCCTCATCCTCGCCCACCGGCCGGATGGAATTTAAGACGATATAGAGATAGTCGTCATAGTCCTCGACTTTGGGCCGCTGTCCCACCTCCAGGATGTCTTCCAGGACCAGGGGGTGGATTTTGAAGCACTCCCCCAACTTCTCCAGGTCCTTGACTTTGGAGACGCCGGTGACATTTATCCAGGTCACCTCTCCCGGATCGGCAACCATCTGGCTCGCGTCAAAAGCCTCCAACTGGCGCTCAACGATAGTCTGTCCGTTGTAACGGGTAACAGTGATTTTGGCCGCCGTCTGCTCCTTCTCTCCCGTATATACCAGGGAACCAGGAGGCATGCCGACCTTGCTGGCCATCCGTCGGAATGATTTGGGCATGGGGTGGTTATCCCCCGATTAATTAGGCTTAAAGACTTATAATACTGTTGTTTTTTCCATAATCAAGGCCTGATACGAAGTTGCATTTAAAAAAAACTATGAATATTGATGTCATTCCGGACGGAACGGTGTTCCGTGGAGAATCCGGGCAACTTTAAAGAAAGAGGTACGGCGCGGTCCTCAGGATGAAGCACCCCCTTCCCCTGCCCTGCCAAGCCCCGCCAGGCGCTTTTTGATTTCCTGGTCCCGCTGCCAGCGAGCCGTGACGTCCCGGATAATAGCCGCCGCCCCCAGGACCTGGCCGGCGTCGTCTTTGACCAGGGTGATGGTGAACTCCAGGGAGATCCTGACCCCATCCTTCCTCAAGCCCGGCACCGCCAGAAGATCCGCGGCGTATCGACTCTCGCCCGCGGCCATGGCCCGGCGAAACCCCTCGTTGTGCCGGGCCCGGAGCGCCTCGGGGATGATCAGGTCGAGACCCTGCCCCTCCATCTCGGCGGCCCGGTACCCGAACATGGCCTCGGCCCCGGCGTTCCAGAGGCGGATCAGGCCGTCCTGATCCGCAAAGATGATGGCATCCCGGCTCTCGGCCACCAGGCGGCGGCAGAGCCAATCCTGGGAAAAGCTCAACTCCATGTCGTCCCTCTCCCTTTTTCTGATATACACCCTTTGCCCATAAAGGATACAGTAAAATTTTCAGGGGCCCCCGGCCAGAACCGGACGGCAAGTATATCTATCCCCGGGTCCTCCCGGCCATTGATTTTTTCCCCTTCCTGTTATACTTATGAAGAAGAAAGCTGATAATCCGGGTGGAGCAGGGTACTCCAAGGCCAGGGAGGGAAGAGCGAGGCATGATGCGGCCCATCTTTGACCGGGTGGTCATGGCCACCGACCTGTCTCCCACTTGGGACCAGATCGTGGCTTGCGGAGGTGAACTCCGGAGTTTGGGGTGTTTTGCGGTAATCTTGACCTACGTCATCACCCCGAATTTCTTTGGCGGCTCCGGGGAGAGTCTGCCGCCCCCCGCCGCCTCCCGCCTGGCCGCCCAGCGGCGGGTCCTCGCGGACCAGGGCCTCGAGGTGATTATCGAGACCCCCATCGGTCTGCCGGGGCGCTCCCTGAATGGAGTAGCCCAGAAATACGGCGCCTCCCTGATCATCATCGGCTCCCACGGGAAATCCCGGTGGCGGGAAGGTGTGCTGGGGACCTTTTCCGGCGCCGTCCTCCACAATATCCGGTTTCCCCTGCTGCTCCTGCCGGTGCGGATAGTTGACGGCCAGGAGCCCAGCTGCCCCTGGCACTGCGCCGAACTCCTGTCTCACCTGCTGTTCCCGACGGATTTTTCCCAGACCGCGGCCGAAGCCATGTGCTACCTGGAGCTGTTGGCGCCCCGGGGGGTGCCCCGGGTTACCCTGCTCCATGCCCTGATGGCCACCCCGGGGAAATCCGGCGAACCTGAGGACACCGCCGAAGCCGCGGCCGTGGCCCGGAATTTCCTGGACCTGCTCCAGGGACGGCTGGAGGCCGTGGGCGTCCCCGAGGTCGAGACCCGGATGGCGGCGGGCCATCCCGTCTCGGTCATTCTGGAAGTCCTCAAAACCACGGACATTTCCCTGGTCCTCCTGGGGACCCAGGGCAAGGGCTTCATTGCGGAAATCTCGGTTGGCAGCGTGGCCCACAACATCTCCCGGATTGTCCCCTGCCCCATCCTCCTGATTCCACCGGCGGCGCGGGACGACCGGGAATAAGGCTAAGGAGCGTTCCCATGCAACGAGGTCGCCTGAGTCTCCTGATGCTCCTGCTGTTGGGATGGCTGTGCCTGAGTCCCTTGCCCCCGGCCCTGGCCCAGGGAAAGACGGCCGCCATCGTCCTCCCGAAAATCCTGGAGTTCGACCGTAAACTCTGTCCCTACTGCAAGGCGTCGGAGCGGGTCATCCTGGCCGTCAAGGACCGCTATCCCGGCCAGTTTGCAGTGGATAAATTCTACATCGACGAAGCGGATGCCTTGTTCCGCCGCTATAACATAGCCATCGTGCCCACCCAGGTGTTCCTGAACGCCGCCGGCCATGAAGTCGGCCGCCACGAAGGCGTCTTTACCCAGGAAGCCTTGACCCAAAAATTGCGGCAATTAAAGTTTATCCGGGATTAAGCCCGAATTGGGTCAGAGTTAGCGGGTCCCCCGGGGTTTGCCGTGAAATCCCCTTCAATCCCCCTTCAGGCCAGGGCGACTCTATCGGCTCGGCAACCCCGGTTGTCATGATTCCTGCGTCAATTTCCCCAACCATGATGCCTGGTCCTGGGCTCATCCGAACCCAGGAAACGTTCCTGATGGCCCTGCTCCTAACTTTGCGCCTTGAACCTTGAACTTGAGACCGCTGCGAAAGTCTCTTTCGCCATCCTTCCCCATCAAAATGTAGCCTAGGCGCCCTCGCCTGCGCCAAAAGAGCGTATGGACATCCGAGGGCGGCTATCCTCCATGAGTCTTCCGCAGAGATCTTAACTTTGAACTTTGAACTTTGAACTTTTTTTGTGAGGCAGAGTCCCAGGCGGGAAACGCTGGCCGCCGCCGGGTGGCGTACCTTAGACCCGCGCCACCCGGCGCCGGGCCCAACGCGGCAACCCCCCCGGCCGGGGCCGGAGGGGTTGCACTCCAAAAACGAAAGGTGAGAGAGAAGCTTTAGGGATGGACGGTCAGTACCGGGCAGGAGGCGCTTTTTACCACCTTGTTGGCGACACTGCCGAAGATCATCCGATCCAGCCCCGTGCGGCCATGCGCGCCCATGATGATCATATCGACTTTTTCTTTCTCGACAAACGCCAGGATCTTTTCAGCCGGAACCCCCAATTCGACGCGGGTTTCGAGCTTGGGAAAGGCCTTGGAAAATTCGTCCGCCACGGCCGCCATTCTCTTCCTGGCCGAGCCAATCGCCTGCTCCTGGAAATCTTCGATGTTGCCATGGGGCACGTAAAAGGTGGCGAAATGCGACAAATCCTGCGCCACAAACAGGACATAGACCTTGGCGTCGAATTTATCCGCAAAGGTGGAGACCCAGGGCACCAGGGTTTCAAAGTTCGCAGCAAAATCAATGGGGAAAAGGATTTTTTTGATCTGTTTCATCAAGCCAGCCTCCCTTCGGCGGTTCTGCGGGGATTGTGAAATTAAGAGTAAACTATTAAATGACCGCCGGGTTGTCAAGGGAAAAAGCCCGCCCCTGGCAAAGAGAAAAAGGGGGAACCAAATTAACCGTAATAACCAACAGGATACAGATAAGTTGCAAAAAACCCTTGCCAAACCTTTTTGGGGTTATTATATTTCCCCTGCGTCCCCTCTCGGGGCAACCGACTATTACGAGGACTGGGGTGAGTACCATCGGTGAGATGCGCTTTAGCCAGGACCATTTCTGGGTCCGGTTGGATGATGAGACCCAGGCCACCATCGGCCTGACGGATTATCTCCAGGATAGGTTGGGGGAGATTTACGGTCTGCGACTCCCCGAGGAAGGCGAGGAGTTCATCAAGGATGAACCCTTCACCATGATCGAAGCCAAGAATGGACGGCGGGAATTGAAGGCCCCGGTCTCCGGAGAGGTCATCGAAGTCAATTACGAGGCGGCGGAGGTGCCGGAAATCATCAATGAAGACCCGCTGACGGAAGGATGGCTGGTCAAAGTGGAGATGGCTTCCGCCCTGGAGTTCGACGACTTGCTCACCGAAGAGGAATATGAAGATCATTTGAAGGAAGAAGAAGATCTGGAAGCAGACTGAGCCGTTGCCCCGGTTATTCCAGAATCGTCCTCCCGACTCCAAGTTGTGCGGCCGCTCTCTGGCCCTATGAGGGCCTGGCCGGGGAACCCCAATCACCGACAACTCCATGTCTGCCACTCGGATTCATGCCAAACCCAAGTCATGGCTGTGGGGGACGTTGACCTCCATACGCCTGACGGTCTTTCTCCTCCTGATTCTGTCCGCCATATCGGTCATCGGCACCGTGGTGCCCCAGCACCAGCCCCAAAACCAGTACCTCATCCGTTTCGGTGAAGTTTGGGGCAAACTGCTCTGGCTGGGCGGTTTTACCACCGTCTATTTCAGCCTTTGGTTTCTGGGGCCCATCAGTCTGCTGGCGCTCAATATCCTGGCCTGCGTCATCCACGGCCTGCCCCAGGCCGTAAAACGCACCTTGCAGCCCCTTACGGCGGAGGCCGCCCTCACCCTGCCGGAACGGGGCCTGATTGCCTGGCCGCCGCAAGTCGATCCCCACCCCCGCATCGCGGCCACCCTGAACCGGGAGTTGGGTCACTGCCGCCATGAAACCCTCCCGGACCAAGAGGTCTATTTCTTGGAACGGGGCCGCTTCCGCCCGGTGGGCCCTTACCTGATTCATGTGGCCCTGCTCTTGATCCTGGCCGGGGGCCTCATCGGCAAATTTTGGGGAGTGGACGGCCGGTTGTCCATCGACCAGGGAGAGGTGGCCAGCGCCTTTCAGGTGGGGCCCCGGACCGAGAAGCCCCTCGACTTCCAGGTGCGCCTGGATAAATTCCAGGTTGCCTATTATGAACCCGGGGGCAGCCCCAAGGAATTCCGCTCGGACCTGACCTTCATGGAAGATGGCCGGGAAGTCTCCCGGGCCACCTGCCGGGTCAATGAGCCCGTGAGCTTCGGCGGATTGACCTTTTATCAATCCTCCTACGGCAGCCTGGCCACCGGCCCCGTTCGCCTCAAAGTGCAAGGGGGGGATCTCGACCAGTCCATCGAAGCCCCTTTGCGCCAACCCACGAGCTTGCCCGGTGGCCGGGGCAAGATCATCCCCATAAAGGTGGACGGCAACCTCCAGGGGTACGGGCCGGCGGTGCTCGTGGCCTTCAGTTCCGACTCCGGCCACCCTGAAGTCTTTTGGATCCTGAAAGACCACCCGAAGTTGGGCGAACAACCCGGCCCTTACCGGTTCACCGTCGAGTCCGTTCCCTTCGGGTATTATTCCGTCTTCCAGGTGAAGCGCGACCCCGGCGTGGCCTGGGTCTATACCGGCTTTCTCCTGTTTCTGCCCGGACTCTACCTGGCCTTCTTCCGGCCGGTGGAGCGCTGGGCCCTGGTGTTGACCAAAACCCCCAAAGGGAAATGGCAGGGGCGCCTCCTGGGAACCAGCCCCCGCCACCGGGAGGAATTCGCCGCCCGCCAGGAACGGCTCCTCATGGAGTTGAAGCGAGGGACTCCGTCATGATCAGCCAGATTTTGGGCGTTGTCATGTTGATCTATCTCCTGGTGGCCATCTTGTTCCTGATGGCGGAGTTATGGTCGTCTCCCCGGCTCAAGGCGGCAGGCCGGATTTTGCTGTGGCTGGGCCTGGGGATTCATACCGGGGCGCTTATCGGACGCTGGATCGAATCCTACCGCATCGCCCTGGGCGCATTCCCCTGCCCTGGCCTGGGCCGGCAAACTGCAGCTCATCATTATTCAGGCGCCGTTGTCCAACTTCTATGAGTCCCTGATCTTTTTCGCCTGGTGCCTGCCGGCCCTGGGCCTCCTGGCCTTTCGGCGCTACCTCAAGGGCTACCTGGGGGCCCTGGTGGCGCTGCTCGCCAGCCTGCTGTTGGCCTACGCTTCGTTTGGAGTAGACAGCCGGATCAAACCGCTGATGCCGGCCCTGAAGAGCAATTGGCTCCTCATCCACGTGGTGACGGCCTTCCTGGGCTACGCCGCCTTTGCCCTGGCCTTCGGCACCGCCATCCTCTATCTCATCCAGGAACGGCGGCCCCGGCCATCGCTCCCCCCCCTGCCCGTGCTGGACAGCCTCATCTACCGGACCACCGTATTGGGATTTCTCCTCCTGACCATAGGCATCGCCACCGGGGCGGTATGGGCCGAAACCGCCTGGGGCCGCTACTGGAGCTGGGACCCCAAAGAAACCTGGTCGTTGATCACCTGGTTCATTTACGCCGCCCTGCTCCACGCCCGGCTCTTGAAAGGCTGGCACGGCCGCCGCATCGCCTGGCTGGCGGTGCTGGGCTTCATGGCGGTCCTGTTCACCTACTTCGGCGTCAGCTTCCTCCTGTCCGGCCTCCACTCCTACCTCACCTGAAAAAAGGAGGGGGCTGAGAACGGAGAAATTCTCAACCCCCCAGGGTATGGAGATGGTGGTGTGGGTAAAGTGTTTAGGTGATCACGCCGGTACTTTGCTGGGTTTACAGACCAAATCCGGGGAAGTCGCCAGCCGTCCGCACCCCTCGCAGACATACTTCAGGTCTTCCATCTTGCCTTTGCAGTAATGTTTGACGTGGGGCGACTCCTTCCCGCAATAGGAGCAGGTGGTGGTTTCCTCAGAGGGCGCGCACAGATGGCCGGGGTCTTCCGCCACCGCGCCACAGCTTTTACAGGTGTGAGCCATAAATCCTCCTCAATGCACTATCGTTTAGAGAAAAAATAAGGTGTAAAAAGCCTTTGTCAATGGGAGGCGGCTCATCAAATTTGCCTCTGGGGCGGCAAGCACTCGGCCGGGGGGAAACCCTCACCCGGCGCTGGCGGCGGGATCGAGGCCGAATCGATCCGAGCCTCAAAAAAGTTTTCTCCGGCTGCGTCTCTCCATCAAGGATAGCCTTTCCCCACAAGAAGATCCGTGTAAAAGGGGTCGATTTTCTCCCTCTCCACCCAATTTTGGGGGGGAGAGGGCTGGGGTGAGGAGGGGTGGCCCTGCAGCTTTGCGTCTCAGAGAAAGATCAAGCTGACAAAGTCAGGGAGGCGCTGGCGGCGTCCAGGCGGGCCCAGGCCCCCAGGGGCAGGGTGTGGTTGTCCGGCTGGTGGCCCACCGGCAGGCCCATGAGCACCGGTACCTTAAGGGGCGCCAGGGCCGTGGTCAAGACCTCCAGCAGGCCGTCTCTGGACCCGCAGTGGGTAAACGCCCCCAGCACCACGCCCTTGACCCCGTCCAGGACCCCGGCGAACAGCAGGTGGTGGAGCATGCGGTCCAGGCGGTACAGCGCTTCGTTGTGGTCCTCCAGGAACAACAGGTAACCCCGCATTTGGGGGGCATAGGGCGTGCCCACCAGGTGGCACAGGGTGGTGAGGTTGCCGCCGGCCAGGGGACCCGCAGCCGTCCCGGGGTGGAGCACGGTGAGGTCCTGGTAGGTTACGCCCCGGGGGCCCGGGGCCGTGAGCCACGTATGGAAATTTTCCCGGGCCGCCGGGGTCAGGTCCGGGAGTTGCGCCAGGTTGGGGCCGTGGAAGGTCACCAGCTTCAGGCGCCGGTGCAGGTCCCAGAGGAGGTTGGTCAGGTCGCTGAACCCCACCAGTCTTTTGGGCGCGGCCGCCAGGGCCGCCATATCCAGGTGCGGCAACAGCTTCAGGCAGCCATAGCCCCCTCTCACTGCCAGGACGGCCTTGACCTCCGGGTCCAGCCAGATTTCCTCGAAACGCCGGGCCATGAGCCGGTCCGTGGCCACCCCGTAGGCCCGGGGCTGAAAGACCTCCGGACCGCAGCGCACCTTGAAACCCCAGTCCCGGAGAATATTCATCCCGGCCTCCCAAGGGGGGCGGCTGACGTGGCTGGCCGGGGCCGCCACCGCCACCACCTCCCCGGGCAACACCGGCGGCGGCCAATGAAATTCCTGGCGGGTCATAGCCTTAATCCGAGACCTCTTTCCTCTTGATGATAAGGGAATTGCGATGGTAAGATAATAATATTGCAACAAGTTCTCATATGCCAGGTATTTGTGGTGAATTTTCTTAACCGGGGGCGCCGGGGTCCATTCCTTCTCCGGGATTTTCTCCCCTGGCCACGGTGGCTGTCGTTGGGGCCCGGCCCCGCTCCCCCACTCTGGCTTCCAGAAGGCGGACTCCATGCCTCACCCCGGACCTAAGCCCGAAGGTTTATCCCGGCCCTACCTTACCGGCCTGGCCGTGGCCCTGATCTTTGGGGTGGCGGTCTATTTCCGCCTCCATGATCTGGGGGCCCGCAACCTCTGGACCGATGAGGCCTGGGTGGCCCTGGCGGCCATGCAGCCCACGGCCAAAGCGGCCCTGGCCGCGGGCCAGTCCACCCCGCCGTTCTATCTCCTCACCGTCTGGGCCCTGGTGCAGCTCTGGGGTCACGGTGAACTGGTGCTCCGGAGCCTCTCCTGGCTCTTCGGGGTCGGGACCCTCTGGCTCGTCTGGCGCCTGGCCCGCGTGCTGGTGGAAGTTCCCGCCGCCCTGCTGGCCCTCACCGTGGTGGCCTTCTCCCCCATCATGGTCTATTACTCCAAAGAATTGAAACAGTATAGCGGGGACGCCTTTTTTGCCGTCCTGGCCCTGTGGCTGGCGGAACGCCTCCTGGCCCGCCAGGGGCGGCGGGGCTGGATAGCCCTGGCCCTGGCCGGAGTGGTGGGCCTGGGCTTCTCCCAACCCCTGATTTTTACCCTGCCCGCCGTGGGCGCGGTCCTGTGGGTCACCCTGCCCCGGGACCAGCGTCCCCGTCTGGCCTGCCTGGGCGGGAATCTGGCTCCTGGCCGCGGCCGGGTACTACCTCCTGTTTATTCGCCGGGAAATCGACCCCGAACTGGTGGCCTATTGGACCCGGGACTTCCCGGATCTCTCCGGCCTGGTGCCGTTTTTCCGGTGGCTGGGACCGGCTCTCTACCGCTATTTTTGGTATTTTCTCGGGGAGTGGGGGGTGATCTGGGGGCCGCTCTTGCTGGCGGCCGGCATGGTGGTGATGGTGCGCCGGGGCCGGGCCCGGGTCCTGCTCTACCTGGGGGTGCCCCTGCTCCTGGCCTTCGGGGCCGCCTGCCTGCACCGTTATCCCTTCATGGCCCACTACGGCGGCAACCGCCTCATGCTGTTCAGCGCTCCGGTCCTCTACCTGCTGGTCGCGGCCGGGGGCTGGGGCGTCTTCGCAATGCTCTGGCGCCGGCGCCTGCAGTGGCTGGCCCTGGCCCTGACGGGGCTGCTCCTGGTGGCCCTTAACCTCCGGGCCGGGCTCCAGGAAGACCTTTCACCCCTCAATAACCGGGAAGAGATTCAACCCCTGGTGGCCTACCTGGAAGCCAACCTTCAGCCCCAGGACCTGGTTTACGTCTATTACTTTGCGGTCTCGCCCTTCAAGTACTATTACCACGGACCGAAACCCGGCATCTGTTGGGGCCGGTCATGCGTGGAGCAGGGGTTGGACCCCGGGCAAAAAGCCCCCAGGCCTCCCCAGCGGGTCTGGTTGATCGCCTCCCATATCCCGGACCTGGTCTTCCTGCGCCAGTTCGCCGCCAAGCTCCTGGGCCCCGATTGGCGCGAGGCTGCCTGCTTCACCCGGGAGGGGGCGGCGCTGCTGCGGTTTGATCGCCAGCCCCAGACTCCGGCCGCTAAAACCCCGACCGGCCCCCCAGCACCGCCTTGATCCGGTGCTGCAGTTCCGTCAACCGGTACGGTTTATTAATCAGGCCCAGGGCCCCCTCCTGCTTGAGGCTGGCCATATCCTGGGTTGATAGGAAACCTGACGCCACCAGCACCCGGGCCCGCTTGTCCAGGATCTTGAATTCCTTGAGGACTTCGCAGCCATTCCGTCCCGGCAGACAATAGTCCAGGACCACCAGGTCCACCCGTTCCCGCCCCTGAAATTTCTCCAGGGCCTCGGACCCGTCCCCGGCGGTCTCCACCCGGTATCCCAGGTGCTCCAGCAGTTCCTGGCCCAGACCGCGAATCAGGGGATCATCGTCCACCAGCAGAATAAGCGGCGGTCGCTTTTTTGCCATATTCAGCCTCCCGGGGTCCCGGTCACGGTGCCCGGTAGTTTAGCTCTATCCAAGAGAATCGGCTGAGGTCCCGCGCCCAGGCGGTGGGAAAACGGCTTCCCGCAGCAATCGGAACCAGGCACAGAATCCTTAACATGCCGCATTCACCCCATGCTTCCCTTGGCTTGCCGCGATCCCTCAAGCATTGGATAGTTTTTCAACAACCTGCTGTGAGTATTATTCGGATGGAGTCGGGGAAATCTTGAATATTTCGGATGGATTTTTCTGGGGGCAGCACTTATCTGATCATGATTACCCGCCGGGATAATTTTTCGTAATCTTCGAGCCCAGGGAGAGTCAGAGTTGCAATGAATATCTTAACCTGGGGGCACGCCTGGCCAAAGCCGCCTTCTCCCACGTCCTATGAAGCCCACTCCCCCACCCGCACCCGCAGGTCTTTGACCTTGCCGGGTCCCAGGGCCCGGTCCAGGGCCGCCAGGATCTTCGGCTTGAGAAATTGCAGTTCCTGGGCCCAGGGGCTGGCGCTGACCTCCACCCAGAGTTCCCGGCGGCGCAGGTCCACCAGCCGGGCCTGCCCGGCGAGTTCGGCCGGCACCACCGCCTCCCAGACCCGGCGGATCTGCTGGCGCAGTTCCAGGCTGTCCCGGTCGCCGGGGGAGAGAATACCCCGGACCACTTCCTGGACCGGCACCGGACGGGGCAGACGGGGGCGTTTGGCCATGTTTCGTAATGGTCTCCCGATAATGAGGTGGTTTACTGATGATAGTGGTCTGGTGCGCAATTAACGCGACAACAGGAAACCACTTTTCCCCTCCCCCTTGATGGAAGGGTCAGGGTGGGGGTGATAATCTGCCGAGTTTTCGCTCAATTCCCCCTCCCCCCAATCCCCTCCCACCAGGAGAGGGGGAGAAAAATGCTGGAAATTAAATGGATTGCTAAGTGTGATTCATACCCCTTAGACTGTCAGAGAAAGAGCCTGAAGCCCCTTACCCCAACATCTTTTCCCGGGCCCGGGCAAACCCCGGGGCTGCGGCCTCGATGACCTTCTCCGCCACGCAAAAGGCCAGGCGGAAATAACCGGCCCGGCCGAAGCCCCGCCCCGGCACCGCCAGGATATTTTCCTCCTTGAGGCGGGCCACGGCCTCCAGATCATCACCCCCGGGGGCCTTGGGAAAGAGGTAGAAGGCCCCCTGGGGCTTGAGGAACTTATACCCCGCCTGAGAGAGCACGTCGCAAAACAGTTCCCGGCGCCGGGCGTAGGGGGTGATATCCAGGCTGACGTCGGTCAGCCCCGCCACCACCCTTTGCATCAGGGCCGGGGCGTTGACGAAACCCAGGATGCGGTTGGCCAGCACCAGGGCGCCTTCCAACTCCCCCCGGCCCGCGGCCCGGGGGCTCACCGCCACATACCCCAGGCGCTCCCCGGGGATGGACAGGTCCTTGGAAAACGAGGTGGCCAGGAGGGTGTTGGGATAGGCCGCAAAGATGCTGGGGACTTGGGCGCCGTCATAGACCAGGTGCCGGTAAGGCTCATCGGCCACCAGATAGATCGGCCGGCCGTGGCGCCCCGCATGGTGGATCAGGAACCGCCCCAACTCCTTCAGGGTGGCCGCGTCGTAAATCTGCCCCGTGGGGTTGTTGGGCGAATTGATGATGACCGCCCGGGTCTTGGGGCTCAAGGCCGCGGTCAGCCGGTCCAGGTCCGGCCGGAAGTGCTCGTCGGTTTCCACCACCTTGGCCACGCCGCCGTGGTTGTCGGCATAAAACAGGTATTCGGGGAAATAGGGGGCCAGGACCACCACTTCATCCCCCGGGTCCAAGAGGGCCTTAAGGATGATGTTGAGCCCGCCGGAAGCCCCGCAGGTGAGGACCACGTCCTGGGCCTTGAACTCCAGGCCGTGGAGACGGCTGAGCATCCCGGCCAGGGCGTGGCGCGTCTGCACCAGCCCGGCGTTGGGCATGTAGGCGTGGAGGCCGGGGCTCAGGTCGCCGGCCGCCTTGACCAGTTCCTCCTGAAACCGGGGTGGCGGCTCCAGGTCGGGGTTTCCCAGGGTGAAATCATAGACCAGGTCCGGCCCCAGGCGGGCCTTGAGCTCGGCTCCTTCTTCAAACATACGCCTGATCCAGGATGAGTTCTGGATGGCGCCGCGGATGCGGGTGGAGATGGGCATAGTTAGAGGTTCCTGTTTGCAGTTTTCGGTTTTCGATCTTTCTATTACTGCTGATCACCGATAGCTATTAGGTTAAATTACGGTCAACTTGTCATTTCAGGTGGAATTCTAATGAAATGCTTCCATGTTGGACCGAAATATTTATGGCTGACCTTGAAGACCTCTCTCTCATATGGAGATAATCCCTCCAGGCATTCAATTTCACTTTTTAGATTCTCAGAGACATTTATAAAGGAGTACCAATCATGCTTAGCCGCTTTTTCAGCTCTTCGGTTTACTAATACCTCCCCTGCTTTTGCGAGACGTTGTAGGCGAGCAGCCTGATTGACAACAGGACCAAGATAATCACTGACGACGCACGATTCAAAAAAGGTAGCAGACCTGAATTTGGTAAGATATCCCCCACAAACTGCTATGCCAAAACCCTCGGGTATTTGATGCAAAGAATCTTTCTGATAATACCAATACTGTTTATGCAATTCATATGCAGCACCTATGGCGCAATTTGCAGTATTTGACTCATTATTGTCCACTTCCCATACAAGCATTATACCATCCCCCAGCAACTTCCAGTAATCTATCAGGTAGTCTTTGGGATAATCTACGATGATATCCGAAATCACGCTATAAAGCTCATGAATCTGCTCAGGTTCTGCATGCATGGACCAATTAGAAAATCCCCTGAGGTCAGCAAATAAGACGTATCCCGTAACTCTCCTAATATCTGAATTTATTTCTGGATAATTTGGATAAACAGGACCAATTTTATTAAATTTAGGGATTTGAAGATCGACGTAATTATTCTGGATATTTTCTATTCTTCCTGACTCTTTAACCTTGATTTCTTTACAGAAAATTTTGGCAACTTTCTCTGGAATAGCTTTCGAATCTTTTCCGAATTTGTCGATGGGGATAAACCCTGCCCCGTGCGTTGTTGAACTATAATAAAATATCCACGGACCATCATTCTTTGGAATGCTGATGATTTTGACATCTATAACGTCATCGCTTAACACTATTTCAAATGATAAATAAACGGGCCGCTGAAATTTGCTTTTCAAAGTGATCAGATTCAGAGGATGTTCCATAGAAATTTCATTATAGCAATGTTTGGAGGGCATTGCTCACCTTAAGGATCAATATGATGGGCGGTGCCCAACCTACAGGCTCAACCGAAAACCGAAAACCGTTTTTTAGGGCTTCTCTTCCACCTTATAGCCCGCGTCCCGCAGCGCCGCCAGGACCGCCTCGCCGTGTTCCGGGCCCCGGGTCTCCAGGTTGAGTTCCACCCGGGTGTGGTCCAGGGGCAATTCCTTCGCCAGGCGGTCGTGGAACAGGTGAAGGATGTTGGCCCCCAGCTCTCCTAGAAGCGTGGTGAGGCGGCCCAACGAGCCGGGGTAGTCGGTGAGGGCTACCCGCAGGGTCAGGAGCCGGCGGCGCGCCAGCAGGGCCCGGGGCACCACCCGCTCCAGCAGCGGGATGTCGATATTGCCGCCGCTCACCACCAGCACCACCCGGCGGCCCAGGTCCCGGGCCTTCAGAGGCCCCAGAAAAGCCGCCACGGACACCGCCCCGGCCCCCTCTGCCAGGACTTTCTTGCCCTCCAGCAACAGGAACAGCGCCTGGACGATTTCCGGTTCCGTCACCAGCACCGTTTCGCTCAGGTGTTGCCGCCAGCAAAGGGAAGGGACAGCGGCCCACCTGGGGGACGTTGATGCCGTCCGCCAGGGTGGGCCGGGACGGCACCGGCGTAGGGGCTCCCGCCTCCAGGGCCGCGGCCAGGGACGGCACCTGGGCCGTCTGGACCCCGATGAGCCGCACCTCGGGTTTCAGGGCCTTGACGGCCACCGCCACGCCCGCGGCCAGCCCTCCGCCCCCCACCGGCAGGACCACGGTGTCCACTTCGGGCAGGTCCTCAACGATCTCGAGCCCCAGGGTGCCCTGGCCGGCGATCACCTCGGGGTCATCGAAGGGGTGAATAAAAGTATACCCCTGGGCCGCCAGGGTCTGGGCCCGTTCCAGGGCCTCCCCCAGGTCCCGCCCGTGGAGGATCACTCTCGCGCCGTAACCCTGGGTGGCCAGTTGCTTGGAAATGGAGGCCCCCTGGGGCATGACGATGACGGCCGGGAGGCCCAACTGGGCGGCGGCGAAGGCCACGCCCTGGCCATGGTTGCCCGCCGAGGCGGCCACCACCCGGACCCCCTCGCCCCGCTCTTTGAGCCTCGTCAGGCGGTTGATGGCCCCCCGCAGCTTAAACGACCCGGTGGTCTGGAGGTTCTCCAGCTTCAGAAAGACCTCCCGGCCACTGTCCCGGCTCAGGGCATGAAAATAGAGCAACGGGGTCCGGAGGACTACTCCGGCCTGCCGCTGCCGGGCTGCTTCAATGTCTTTGAGGGTCATGGTGTCAATACTCGGGCCCGTCTCCGGGGATTATCAGGTCAGGGTCATCGCCCCGGCCAGCTCACGGCCGGGAAAGACCGGGGCGGTCTTCCGGGTAGACTGCCCCGTGGCGGCCTTACTGGAACCGGATGGAATCGATGATGCGCTGCATTACCGCCCGGTGCTGGTTGAACTGCTGGGGGTTACAACATGCCATAAAACTATAGTAGTAGTTGTCTTTGTCATAGCACTGCCATTGAATCCGCTGAAAACCGCCGGAGCCCTTTTCCGCGGTTTCGATGGTCTCCCAGCCGATGACTCCCCGGGAGCCGCCTTGATTCCGCCGCTTCACGGCCATGTATTTGCGGATGGTCATCTCTTCCTTGGCCGACTTATAGCCCGCATCCACCGCGGCTTTCCGGGGGAAGCTCGGCACCATCTGGTTAATATGGATGGTAAAACTCACCGTGGTCCCGGGCAGTCCGAAACCGACGCCCTTCTCCCCGGTGGGGTCCCCCTGCTCTTTCTGCCAGCCGGCGGGGATGGTGTAGGAAAAATGGCGCACGTTCTTGAAGGTCATGGGAGCCTGAAAGGTCGCGCCCATCTTGCCCCGATTAAATGGGGCATTAGGGTCTGCAGGCGCCGGCGCCGGGCTGGTTGCCGGCTGCCCGGGCCTGGTCGCCTCAATGCCCCGCTGGATGACGCCCCACTGGGCCAACAGGTCCCGGGGAGCCAGGGTCAGGAAAGACAGTCCGCCCAACGCCACGATCGTCAACATCCAAAAAGCTTTTCTCATGCTATGTCTCCTTTGGATTCTTGTTTCCGCAATAAGGCAAAGCCTCAGGTGGCCTGGGCCTTGCGCCAGCCCGCGGCCTTGAGCCGGGCCGCGTGGGCGACCCACTCAGAGCGCAGTGATTGAAGATAAAGGGCCAGGTCCTGTTCGGCTAAAGGCGCCAGGCGCTGGTGCAGCCGGGAGTTGACCTCCTGGTCCCCCGGGGCCAGCCCCTGCCAGCTCAGGTAACCTGCATCGAAAATGAACGCCGGGGTGGCCCGGTTCCTGATACCCCTGATGGTGAAATAGCCCTGGGCCCGGTCCACATCATATTCCAGGACCCAGCCGCAGTCCTGGAGCATGGTAGCCGCAGTGATTCTGCCGGGCCGGCATTCGGGGCAAAACAGGTTGACCAGGATTTCGCCGGGCAAGAGGTTGTCCCGGCAGCTCAGATAGGCGGAGTTGCGGCCACAGGTGCAGAAGCGGCGCAGGTTCATGCACATAGCTCAACTTCCCCCGGTTGCAAAAGAACCTTGGTGAAAACGGGTCATACATACTATTTTTCGACTATAATGACAAGGACCTTAAATCCGCGGCGAAAGCTTTGCCCCGAAGGAGGCGGCCTGACCGGCCGAACCGGCGGCTTGGGTATGACGTTGCAGCCTCCGCCCAGAAGCCGGGCTGTGGACTCGGGGAAGCCGTCTTTCAGCCACCGGGCCCCAGAGGAGTCGGCGTCATGCCGGTGATCGCCGAGGTGCTGCAGCAGCATTCAGGCCGCTTTGCCGTTGAACTGGGGATTGACCTGCGTTCGGGACCGGCAGCCCGCCAGCGGTGGTTTCTGGCGGCCATCCTCTATGGGGCCAGGATCTCCGGCCAATTGGCCGGCCGCACCTGCCGGGTCTTTGCGGCTCGGGGGATTTATACCCCCGAGGCCATCCTGGCCCAGGGATGGGACAACCTGGTAGTCCTGCTGGACGAGGGCGGCTACGCCAGGTACGATTTCAAGACCGCCACCAAGCTCCTCAGGGTGATGGCCGCCCTGCAAGAGCAGTATCAGGGCTCCCTGGAGCGGCTCCACGACCTCTCCCGGACTTATACGGACCTGGAAAGCCGGCTCCGGGGGTTGGGTGCGGGGATCGGGCCCACCACGGTCAATATTTTCCTCCGGGAACTCAGGGGCATCTGGGACCGGGCCACGCCCCCCCTGAGCCCTCCGGCCCAACAGGCCGGCGAGCACCTGGGGCTGTTTCCCCCTGGCCTAACGCCGGAGGCGGCCCTGGAGGCCCTGACCCTGGCCTGGCAGGCCCAGCCGGAGCCGGGCTACGACCTGGCTGATCTGGAGGCGGCCCTGGTGCGCCTGGGCTTGTCGTTGCGGCGCCACCTTAGACCTGAGGGGGAGTTGAGCCCCCAATGACCATAGAAACGGAAAGGAGAGACATGCGAGACTGTATCTTTTGCCGTATTGCGGCCGGGGAGCTGCCGGCCGAGCGGGTCCTGGAAACCCCGGGGGTCCTGGCCTTTCTGGATATCGCCCCGGTGAACTACGGCCATACCCTGGTCATCCCCAAGGCGCACTACCCCAACCTGCTGGAACTGCCGGATGCCCTGTGGACGGAGATGGGCCAGGTCTGCCGCCGGGTGGCCCAGGCCCTGCAGGCGGCCTTGCACGCCCAGGGGTTCAACCTCGGCATGAACAACTTCGCCGCCGCCGGCCAGGAAGTCTTCCACGCCCATATCCACGTCATCCCCCGCTACCACACGGACGGCCTCAAACTCTTTCCCCAGGCGAGCTATAAACCCGGCGACCGGGAAAAAACCGGGGAGCAACTCCGCCGGGTCCTGGAGAAGATGGCGGGATGAGTTGAGGGAGGGGGATCGGAGAATTTGTTAAATTTCGAGAAGATGTTCACCCGCCTTGGAGCACAGTCCCCTACCCCCCGCAACTCCCCTCCCACCCCCTGTAGGGGCGGACCTGCGTGTCCGCCCTTGGAGGGCACACACCTTGGTGCGCCCCTGCAAAAAATGTCAGGGGTTTGGAAACAGAGTCTCATCTCTCCCTACAATCAAACAGGGGGCACAGGCGTCTCGCCTGTGCAGGTGCAGGCTAAACGTTCAAGAACGACCAATGTTTCGCCCCCGGGGATGAAAAATCCCCCCTGCTCCCCTTTTTCAAAGGGGGATATGAGTGAGAGTCCCCCTTTGGAAAAGGGGGATTTAGGGGAATTTGAAGTTTTTGCCGGTAAAGCCTGCGGCTACAAAAAATAGCTCTTTGGGCGCAACTCGGCATAAGACGGAAAAGGCCATTTACACCCCCCCCTGGTCCCCGCCCTCAGATCATATCCCCCAAAATCTCTTGCAGAAAAGCGGTGGCCTCACTCAGGGGCAGCGGCGTCCCGTCGATGGCAGCCACCGGCATCAGGCCCATGAGGGAGTTGGCCAGCCAGAGGCCCTGGGATTTCTGAAGCTGGGCCAGGCTGGTGGAACGGGCCTTCAGGGTCAGGCCCCGGGCGGACAGCCCCCGGCCCAGGACCGCCAGGGTCACCCCGGGCAGGGCGCTGGCCGAGGCGGGGGTGCAATATCGCCCCTCGTGGAGATAGACCAGGCTGGTGGCGGCCCCTTCCGAGACCAGGCCGTCGGCCTCTAAAATGAGGGCTTCCTTGGCCCCCCGGTCCAGGGCGAATTGCCGGGCCGCCAGATAATACAGGTAGTTGAGGCTCTTGTGGCGGCCCATGAAGGTGGAGCGGCCTTCGGGAAAGACCGTCACCGGCCAGCCTCCGGCGTATTCGGCGGGGGTGGGAGGCGTATACGCCTGGGCCCAGATGATCAGGGTGGGCCGTGACGAAGACGGCAGGCCAAGCCCTTCGGCCTCCCCCCGGCTGAGGAGAATTTTTATCCGGGCCGGGCCGAGGCTGAGGCCGTTGGCCGCCAGCAGCGCGGTCAGGCGCTCCTGCCAGGGGACCGCGTCGGGAAAAGACAGGTGAAAGACCCGGGCCGACGCCTCCAGGCGCTCCAGGTGCTCCGGGAGGCAAAGCACCCGCCCGGCCTCGGCCCGCAGCGTTTCAAACAACCCGTCTCCATAGAGAAAACCCCGGTCGTTCACCGACACCCGGGCCTGGGAACTGGGGGTCAGTGCGTCATTGAGCCAGACGAATTCATGGTCATGTTCGGTGGAAATCATAGTTCCAGCTTCTCACCGGAGATGTTGGCGGGCACGGAGGCCCGCCCCACCTAGGCAACCAAAGAGGTGGTGGGGCGGCCGTCCCTGGCCGCCTTCCCGGTCTGCCAATCCGCCAGCAGCTAGAGGGCGTGCCGTGCACACCGATTTTATGGCGGCCACAGGCCGCCCTATGACTTGATAATCCTACGATTTACCCTAAGTTTAAAGCAATCTTTTTCCTTTTCCCCTTTTCGCCTTTTACCCTTTTTCCCCCGCTCTTTCCCTTCCCCTTTTCACCCCACCCTACAAGTCCCCGGCGATGAGGCGAAAGAGCGTGCTGGCCTTGTGCAGGGTCTCCTCAAATTCGTCTTCCTCCCGGGAGTCATAGACCACCCCGCCCCCCACCGCGAAATGGCCCTGGCCCCGGGAGATGATGGCGGTGCGGATGGCCACGTTGAGGTCCATATTCCGATGCAGCCCCAGATAGCCGATGGCCCCGCAGTAGACGTGGCGCACGTGGGGTTCCAGTTCGTCGATGATCTCCATGGCCCGGATCTTGGGGCAGCCGGTGATGGAGCCCCCGGGGAAAGTGGCCCGGAGGATATCCACCGCACTGGCCCCGGCCTTGAGTTGTCCCGCCACCACCGACACCAGGTGGTAGACGTTCTGGTAGGCCTCCAGCCGCTTGTGCTCCAAGACCTTAACCGTCCGGGGCCGGCAGACCTTGCCCAGATCGTTACGGAGGAGGTCCACGATCATGGAGAGCTCGGCGTCATCCTTGGGGCTCTCGGCCAATTCCTGCCGCAGGATGGCATCCGCCGCGGGAGTGGCCCCCCGGGGCCGGGTGCCTTTGATGGGACGGGTCTCGAGATAATCGCCCCTTTGGTACAGGAAGCGCTCCATGGAAGTGGAGAGCACCTGAAAATCATCACAGTGCAGATAGGCATAAAAGGGCGCCGGGTTGAGCTGGAAGAGCCGCTGCAACAGGTGGTACGGCTCCCCGGACAGGGGAAAAGAAAAACGCTGGGTCAGGTTGACCTGGTAGACGTCCCCGGCCCGGATATACTCCCGGATGCGGGTGAGGGCCGTCAAATAAGCCTCCCGGGTGAAATTGCTCACCGGGGGCCCCACCCGATAAGCGCCCAGGGGCGCGGCCGGGGGCCACAGTTCGGTCTTCTCCGGGGCTATGGCGCGCCCCCGGGAGCCTCATAGGTGATGGACACCTGCCAGAAACGCCCGCCCCGCCGGTCGTGGACCACCAGGCGCCGGGGAAAGGCGAACACCATTTCGGGGAGGTGTAAATCATCCACCGCGGTGGCGGGCAGACGCTCCAGGTGATTTTTCAGGTCATAGGCCAGAAAGCCCAGCCCGCCGGCGGCCAGGGGCGTGACCGGGGACTCCCCCGGCAACTCCAGGGCCCCCAGGAGGTCTTCCAGCACCGCGAAGGGGTCGGCCTCCCAGACCCGGGTGCCGCCGTCCTGCCGCACCTCCACCCGGCGACCCTTGGCCCGGATCACCAGGAACGGGTCCCAGCCCATGAGGGAATACCCGGCGCAGTCCAGGTCCCCGCCACTCAACAGCAACATGGCATAGGGGCGCTGGCGCACCGCGGTGAAGAGCGCCGCCAGGTCGCCAACCCCCGGCGGCGGCTCAAACGGCTTGATGTCGATATCTGCAATTCGCCCGACCACATGGCATCCTTAGGTCATGAATATTTTTGTCGGAACACTGACAAAAATCCCTGCCTTCCCTAGGGGCTGACCTGCAGGCGAAATGCAGGGCGCTCAGGTTCTAAATCCCCCTAGATCCCCCGTTGTCAAAGGGGGACTTTACACAGCAATTCTGGTAGTTCACCCCTTTTCTCGGGGGGTTATGGGGGACGAAAATGATTCCGATAGCGGAAAATACTTTGCATTCGCTACGGCGCACCTTTGCAAAATAAATGCTCATGGGCGGAGGAGGGGCTCAAAATCCCCTCTACTCCTACCCCCCTCCCCTTACCCCGTTCGTTTAAAAAATTCGCCGCCAGGGCGTGGCCGTGGTCCGTCAGAAAGGATTCCGGGTGGAACTGGACCCCGTGGAGGGGAAAATGCCGGTGCTGGAGGCCCATGATGACGCCGTCTTCGGTCCTGGCGGTGACTTCCAGGTCCGGGGAGTGGGGCTCGGCCATGAGGGAGTGGTAGCGGGCGGCCCCGAAAGGCGAGGGCAGACCCTTGAAAAACCCCCTGCCCCTGATGAAAAACCGGCTGGCGCTTGCCGTGCACCGGTACCGGGGCCTTGACGGTGACGCCGCCGAAGACCTCGTTCAGGGCCTGGTGTCCCAAACAGACTCCCAGGATGGGAACCTGCCGGTAAAAATGGGCGATGGCCGCTTTGCTGATGCCCGCCTGGTCCGGGGCCTTGGGACCCGGCGAGATGCAGAGCCAGTCGGGCTGAAGTTCCGCAATACCATCAAGGCTGATTTCGTCGTGGCGAAAAACCAGGACCTCCAGGTCGAACTCATAGAAGAGCTGCACCAGGTTGTAGGTAAAGGAGTCGTAATTGTCGATCATCACCAGGCGCATCAGCCGCCCTCAAGTTATGAAATTCCCTGTAGGGGCGGACCTGCGTGTCCGCCCTCTGAGGCCTACAAAACCACATAAAAATAAAAAAAGCCGCCCAGTTGAGTCTGGGTGGCTCGCGCCTGGCATAACTCTGATTTAATAGTATGATGCGGCCTTCCGGCCTGTCAACGGTTTTCTGCCCTGAAAAATTCTTTACATCGGTGGCCCAGGCTTTCCAGCCTGTGCGCCTGCAGCCGGTCAGTCGAGCCCGGCCTGGAAAAGCTGTATGGCCATCACCCCTCGACCGAAAGAGCCGCGGGCGCGAAGGCCAGTCCCCTCTCTTTTCCCTGGCAGCAGTTGAGCCGAAGGTTACGAAAGACCTTGAAGGCGAGGGCCATGAACTCCGGTTAATCCCCGGCCCCCGCCCGCAGGCGGACGAAGTAGAGGGTCCCGAAGGAATTGGGTTCCAGGCGGTGGAGTTCACTGTTGTATTTCTGGACGTAGCCGACGTCATAATCCACGCCCTCGGCTAAACCCATGGCCCGGTCCATGTCGTCGTCGGCCACCATGAGCAGGGCCTGCAAAAAGACCGCGCCGCCGTTGCGGGCGGTGGGATCGTGGACAAAGACCGCCCCGCAGGTGCAGGACCCGGCGCCAAAATCGTGCCATTCGCCGCCTTCCACCTCCACCGGCGGCCGGATCTGGGCGCGGCAAAACGGGCAGAGGGCCGGCAGGGTGCGGTCACTGAAAAGCTTCGGCATAGAGCTCTCCTCACGAAAAATGGATTAAGGCCTTTTAGCCACAAGCAGGTGGACACCTAGGCCCGCCCCTACCGGAAAAGAGCCGTTTGTCTGCAACTTGGTTGGAGAACGTTAGAGCCCGCGGGCTCGCATTTATTATCGCTGATTTTTCTAAATACGCAAATGTCCCGCCCCTCTCTTGACACCCGGGCGCCTGGAGCTTAAATTGTGTTCACGGAAAATGCATGAGGAGGTCTCTATGGCTGATATGATCGTGAGCTTTTCGGTCCAGCAGCAGCAGGAAATTGAGGGCATTGTCATCGACAAGGACGGGGACGAAGCCCTGCGCTATTTGAGTGACCTGATGGGGATACTTAAATCCCGGGAAAGCCACGCCTGTGGCCCCAAGGTGGCCGAAACCCCTCCGGGGCATGGTTGAGATGATGGGGTCGGGTGAACCAATTTTCACCCGGCGCCGGCAATCCAGTCATCGACTCGCAACCACCCGACGCTGACCCACCCTGACATGAACCCGTCTTGGCGCCTGCCGGCCGGGCTTATGTCCTAACCACCAACTCAGGCGCTGCCTGGCGGCGCTCAATTAATGTAAGGTAAGGTGAGAAACTATGGCAGACAAACAGATCGCGTTTTCGGCTGCGGAACAACAGCAGATAGAAGCCATCGTCATCGATAAGGACAAAGAAGAGGCCATCAAGTTTCTGGCCCTCCTCGTGACGCGTTTCAAAGGCGGCTCCGAAAGCCACGCCTGCGGCCCCAAAAGAACTCAGTAAAGGAACGTTACCCGTTCTCAGTGGCTAATCAACAGACTATGGAAAGGCTGGCGCTGGTAGCTGACACCCATACCTACCTCGCCGGCCTTCCTGCGTTGCTGGCGTTTTTTAAGGACCAGGGGCTCCGTCACCTGGCCTGCCTGGGGGACTGCCCCCCGGAGCCCTTCCGGCCCTGGCTGACCATGGACCCCGGCAACCGGCTGTATTGGGTCTACGATGTCTTCGGGCCCCAGATGCCCGAGGCCACCGGCTGCGGCATTGCCCTGGAGCTGGAGGGGCGGATCTTTTTGGCCCACACCCGGGCCCTGATCTGGACCCACTACAATGAGCGCCTCCGGGCCTACGGGCACGGAACCCACAACTGCCGCCCGCCGATGCTGGCCTGCCACGGCCACACCCACGTCCCCAGCGTCACCCGCTTTACGCCGCCTTTCAGCCGCCTGCTCTATACCAACGACGCGGTGCGGCCCCAGGAATTTCAGGCGCGCCAGGCCTGCCTGACCCTGGACCCGGACACCACCTACCTCATCGTGCCTGGAGCCTTCACCCTCGAGGAGCAGCGGCATCCCACCTTCAGCTTCGCGGTCCTGGACCTGGTAAGCTCCCGGGTAGCCATGGTTTCCCTGCGAGACTTGAAGGGTTTGGGGTCGGTGGAGTTGTTCCCTCCGGATTAGGTTTTTTGATCTCCTCTGCGTCTTTGCGCCTTTGGCGTGAGCATAATCTCTCGCCAAGCCGCCAAGATTTACCGAACCGAGCCAACCTGTAGGGCGGGCACTGCCCGCCAGCATTGCTATCCCGCCGGTGCGCCCAGACCGCCGGGTCCTAGCCAACCCAGTCGGGAACGAGCCCGGCCTGGCCCGCCCGCAATTCCTCCAGCACAATCAGGTCGGTGGGGAAAGCCAGGCTCCGGGGCGGGTCCGCCAGGGGAAAAAATTGCGCCGCGTCCAGGTCATCGCCGGCCTTCAGCTCCCCGCCCGTGACGCGCCCGGCAAACCAAATCCCCACGGTGAGACGCTCCGGGTCATGAAAGTTGGAATGCACCGCCAAGACCGGCCCCACCTCTACCACCAGGCCGGTTTCCTCCAGGAACTCCCGGGCCGCGGCCGCCCTCACCTCTTCCCCCCACTCGACGTAACCGCAGGGGATGCACCAGGCGCCGCCATAAGGCCCGCCGGCCCGCCTCCCCCAAAGGATGGCCTGGCCCCGGCGCACCACCACCGCCACCCCCACCGCGGGATTGACATAGAGTAACCGTTGGCATTCCCGGCAGGCCAGGCGGTCCCGGTCGCCCCGGCGCCGAATTTCGAGCCGCCCGCCGCAGCAGGGACAATAACTGAAATCATTAGAATTACAAGACATTATGCTCCTCGACCACGCTTGAATAATATTAAAGGTTGAAACTAAGGCCAAATTCATTTACAAACGAGGTTGTTCATTTTGGAGTGTACCCCGTGACTACCCCAAGACTCAAGGCCATTCGCAACATCGGCATTATTGCCCACATCGACGCCGGCAAGACCACCTTGACCGAGCGCATCCTCTTTTATACCGGCCGCACCCACAAGATGGGCGAAGTCCACGACGGCGCCGCGGTCATGGACTGGATGCCCGAGGAGCAGGAACGGGGCATCACCATCACCGCCGCGGTCACCACCTGCCAGTGGAAGGGCTGCGTCATCAACATCATCGACACCCCGGGCCACGTGGATTTCACCATCGAGGTGGAACGCTCCCTGCGGGTGCTGGACGGGGCCATCGGGGTCTTCGACGCGGTGAGCGGGGTCGAGCCCCAGTCCGAAACCGTCTGGCACCAGGCGGACAAGTACCGGGTGCCCAAGCTGGCTTTCATCAACAAGATGGACCGCATGGGGGCGGATTTTGAGGCAGCCCTGGCGTCGTTGCGGGAGAGGTTGGGGGCCCATCCCCTGGTCCTCACCCTGCCCTGGGGCCAGGAAGAGCACTTCCAGGGCGTCATCGACCTGTTGAGCCTTAAGGCCATCCGGTGGCGGGAAGAAACCCTGGGCGTAGATTTTGAGGAACTCGACATCCCCGCCGACTACCAGGAACAGGCTGCCGCGGCCCGGGAGGCCCTGGTGGAGGCGGTGGCGGAAGTGGACGACGAAGTTATGGAGATTTATCTGGCGGAGCAGCCCTTGTCGGTGGAGGCCCTCAAGGGCGGCATCCGGCGAGCCGCCCTGGCCCTGAAAGGGGTGCCCACCTACTGCGGTTCCGCCCTGCGCAACAAGGGCATCCAGCCTCTGTTGGAGGGCATCAAGGATTTCCTGCCCAATCCCGCCCAGGTGCCGCCCATTGTGGGCCAGAACCCCAAGACCGGGGACATGGAGAGCCGCCCCCCCGAAAATGGCCAGCCTTTGGCCGCCCTGGCCTTCAAGATCATGGTGGACCAGAGCCAGCGCCTCACCTATGTGCGCATCTATTCCGGCACCCTGAAATTCGGCCAGGAAGTCTATAATTCCATCAAGCAGACCACCGAGAAGGTGGCCCGCATCCTGCGCATGCATGCCAACAAGCGGGAGCCCCTGGAGGAAGCCCACGCCGGTAATATCGTGGCCCTCCTGGGCCTCAAGGCCACGTCCACCGGCGATACCCTGTGCAGCCGCCACCACCCCATCGTCCTGGAACCCATATCGTCCTACGTGCCGGTGATCTCCCTGGCCATCGAGCCGGTGACCCGGGACGACCAGGAACGCCTGGTCCCGGCCCTGGAGCGGGTCTGCGAAGAGGACCCCAGCCTCAAGGTCCACACCGACGAAGGCACGGGCCAGACCCTGTTGTCCGGCATGGGGGAGCTGCACCTGGAGGTCATCATTCACCGCCTGGAGCGGGAGTTCCACGCCCACGTCCGGGCGGGCCGCCCCCAGGTGGTCTATCGGGAAACCATCGCCGCCAGCGTCGAGGCGACCGGGGTTTTCGACCGGGAGTTGGCCGGCCGGCGCCATTTCGGCGAAGTCAGGCTGACCCTGACCCCCCGGCCCCGGGGCGCCGGCAACTCTTTCGCCTCCCTCCTGCCCCAAGGACATCCGGCCCAGGCCTTTGTCCCCTTGATCGCCCAGGCGATTGCCGAAGCCCTGGAAGGCGGCGCGGTGTACGGCCACCCCGCGGTGGACATTGCCGTGGCCCTGACCGAGGCCACCGTCAAGGAAGGGCAGACCTCGGAGATGGCCTTTAGGGTCGCGGCCATGACCGCCATAAAACAGGGGCTCCATGCGGGCCATCCCCAACTGCTCCAGCCCATCATGACGGTGGAGATCATCGCCCCGGAGGAATTCACCGGCGAGGTCATGGGCGATTTTGCCTCTCGTAAGGGCAAGGTCGAGCACCTGCTGGCCAAGGGGCCGGTGCGCCTCATCTCGGGGCTGGCGCCGCTGTCCGAGATGTTCGGCTATGCCACGAGCCTCCGCTCCCTGACCCAGGGCCGGGGCACCTTCACCCTCCAGTTCGACCACCACGGCTACGTGGAGCGCAAGGAGGAGAGATAGGCAGTAGTCAGTGGCCAGTATGATCAGTGATCAGTTAAGAGCCATGTAGGGTGCGCCCTGCGCACCATTCTTTTCGATCCTCGTTCCCAAGCCAAGCCTGCAGAACCAGAATAGTAGCATACCCCTACAAAACAATTGCCAGGAGAACGAAGTTATGCCCATAGAACAAACCCTATCCATGATCAAACCCGACGGCGTGCAGCGCGGCCTCATCGGCGACGTCATCGGCCGCTTTGAAAAACACGGCCTCAAGATCCGCGCCATGAAGATGCTGCACCTTTCCCTGGCCCAGGCCCAGGCCTTTTATGCGGTCCATAAAGAGCGCCCCTTCTACGACAGCCTGACTACCTTCATGAGTTCCGGGCCCATCGTGGCCATGATCCTGGAAGGCGAGAACGCCATCCAGGTCAACCGGGACCTCATGGGCGCCACCGACTACCGCAAGGCCGCGCCCGGCACCATCCGGGCGGACTTCGCCAAGGAAATCGAGGCCAACATCGTCCACGGCTCCGACGCCCCCGACACCGCCAAAGTCGAAATCGCTTTCTTTTTCAACGCCCTGGAACAGGTCTGATATTCAGCTATCAGCTCAGCTTTCAGCCTGAAGAGACCTTGCAGTTGTAGGGTGCGTCCTACGCACCATTTCATCAAAGGAAATGGTGGGCAGTACCAACCCTACATGTCTTATGGCGACGGGCACAGAGGCCCGCCCCACCCTCAACATCAAGACGGTGGGGCGGCCGTCTCTGGCCGCCCGGCGAATCCATCCCCCAGGCGGAGTCCCAACCATTACGGAAGCCGCGATGACGTTAAAACCGCGGCTTTTTAACCCCCCTTTGCTAAAGGGGGGTAGGGGGGATTTTGATTAACTCCCTGAAATACCCTTAAATCTCTCTTTTTCAAAGGGGGACTTTACTATCCTAATGGCTCAGGTTTTCGCTTAATTTAGTGCCATCCTCTTGACGGAACGCTCCTGGAGAGATGCGGCGATTGTGCCGATCAATCCACCCGAAAACTTGACAATGCCCCACTTTATCCTCATGTTACAGGTAGGGGCGCCTGACCCGGTTCAACCGGGGAACAATTTTTTCACAGCTTGACCCCCGGAGCCTCACCAGCGCGGCGCCGGGCCTGGGCCAAGGAGAAGTCGGCATGCCGGTGGAAGTAATGATCCCCATCCTGGACCAGGTAAGTGAGTGCCTGCGGTCCGCCCCGGAGCACCGCCGGCGCACCGGCCGCCCCTTCGTCACCCTGAGCTACGCCCAGAGTCTGGACGGCAGCATTGCCGACCGCCCCGGGCGGCCCCTGGCCCTCAGCGGCCCTGAGGCCATGGCCCTGACCCACGGCCTCAGGGCCGCCCACGAAGCCATCCTGGTGGGCATCGGCACGGTGCTGGCCGACAATCCCCGCCTCAACGTCAGGCTGGTGGAAGGCCCCGACCCCCAACCCGTGGTCGTGGACAGCCGTCTCCGTTTTCCCCCCTACGCCAATCTCCTGAAAAACGGCGCTCTCCCTTAATTGCCACCAACGCCGGGGCCGACCCCGAGCGGCAGCGCAAGCCCTGGAGGCTGCGGGGGCCCGGGTCCTGGTGTTGCCGGGGACTAACGGCTGGGTCGATCTGGCCGATCTCCTCGAATCACCTGGGCTCCATGGGCATCAACAGCCTGATGGTGGAGGGGGGCGCCCAGATTATTACGAGTTTTCTGGCCTCCCGGCTGGTGGACCAGGTGGTCTTGACCATCGCGCCCCTGCTCGTGGGCGGCCTCCGGGTGGTGGACCACCTGTCGGGCTCCTCCCGGCGGCGCTTTCCCCGCCTCCAGCGCCTCAGCTACCAGCAACTGGGCGATGACCTGGTGCTGCGCGGCGAACCGGACTGGGAGGGATGAATGGAACGGCAGGCCCTCTATTTCACCGCACCCCGCCAGGTGGCATTAAAAACCGAACCCCTGCCCTCCCCGGCGTTTGGCCAGGTGCTGGTGAAGACCATCATTTCCGCCATCAGCCCGGGCACCGAGTTGCTGATCTACCGGGGCCAGGCCCCGGCGGACCTGGCCAAAGATGCAGACCATCACCGCCCTGGCCGGCGATTTTTCTTTTCCCCTGAAATACGGCTACGCCGCGGTGGGCCAGGTCATGGAACTGGGCCGGGGGGTGGCCCCGGAGTGGGACGGGCGGCTGGTCTTCGCTTTCCATCCCCACGAAAGCTATTTCCTCGCCACTCCCGACGAACTGCTCAGGCTGCCCGAGGGTCTGACTCCCGAAGCTGCGGTGTTCTTCCCCAACATGGAAACCGCGGTGACCTTCCTGCTGGACGGCCAACCCCTCATGGGAGAGCAGGTGGCCATCTTCGGCCAGGGCATCGTGGGTCTGCTCCTCACCGCCCTGTTGAGCCGCTGGCCCCTGTCGTCCCTGGTGACCCTGGATCTCTATCCCCGGCGCCGCCTGGTCTCCGAAAGCCTGGGGGCCCACCTGAGCCTCGACCCCTCGGCCCCGGACGCCCTGGCGCGTCTGGCCGCCGGTCTCCAGGGCCATGGCCCCTATCCCGGGGCGGACCTCTCCTACGAGATCTCCGGCAACCCCGCCGCCCTGGACCAGGCCATTGCCGCCACCGGGTTCAATGGCCGGGTGGTCATCGGCTCCTGGTACGGGATGAAGCGGTCCGACCTGAATCTCGGGGGCCGTTTCCACCGCAGCCGGATGCAGCTCATCAGCAGCCAGGTCAGCAGCATCGCCCCGGAGCTTACCGGCCGCTGGAACAACACCCGGCGTTACCACACCACCTGGCAGATGCTGGCCCAGGTGCAGCCGGCCCGTTTCATTACCCAGCGGTTTCCCATCGGCCAGGCGGCCCAGGCTTATGAGTTGCTCGACCGTCACCCGGAAGACGCCATCCAGGTAATCCTGACGTATTGAAGGGTGGACCGAAGCATGGCGGGGCTGTAGGGGCGGTTCGCGAACCGCCCCTCCGACGCCTGGCAAAACCGCAATAGCAGGGTGCGCTCTGCGCACCTTTGCCACATCGCTCAACGGCGCCGGCCGGACTGCTCTCAACCGATCTTTGCCTTCAAGGAGTTGACCATGCACAGATACACCCTGGCAGTAAAACGAGACTTTGTGGCCCGGCACTATCTTTTCGGCGGCGATTGGGGCGCCGAAAATGACCTCCATTCCCACCATTACCGGGTTGAAGTCCAGTTGGAAGGCAAGACCCTGGATAAACACGGCTACCTGGTGGACATCGTGGCCGTAGAGGCCCACCTGGAAGAGCTGGTGGCCTATTACCGGGACCAGACCCTGAACGATCTCCCGGAATTCGCCGGACTCAACCCCTCAATCGAGCACTTCGCCCGCCTCCTCGGCCAGTCCCTGGGGGGCCGCATACCGGAACCCCTCAGCGCGGTGACGGTCAAAATCTGGGAAAACGATATTGCCTGGGCGGCTTACCGCGAGGAACGTTAGTGCATGTCGGCCTGCTCATTTACGGCAGCCTGGATATCATCTCCGGGGGCTTCATCTATGACCGGAATCTGGTCCGGTATCTCAGGGCAGCCGGCGACCGGGTGGACGTCATCAGCCTCCCCTGGCGCCCCTATGGCTTCAGCCTGCTGGACAACCTGAACTCCGGGCTCCGCCGCCGGCTCACCCAGGCCCGCTTTGATGTCCTCCTGCAAGATGAACTGGTGCACCCCTCCTGTTTCTA
>CAVXZU010000049.1:0-10507 GCA_963766185.1 uncultured delta proteobacterium
CGGTCCTGGTCGCAGACGCCGCAATCCTGGCAGCCCGAGACGCGGCAGTCCGGGGTCTCCAGGCCCTGGTCGGCCCGGGCCCGCTCCGTCAGGAAAAACTCCCGGCTCACCCCGCAGTCCACGTGGTCCCAAGGCAAGATCTCCTCGAGAGACCGTTCGCGCAGATAGAAGTCCGGGTCGACGCCGGCGGCCGCGAAGGCCTCGCGCCAGGGCTCGACCCGCATATGTTCGCTCCAGGCGTCGAGGCGGCACCCCCGGCGAAAAGCCTCGACCAAGGCCGGCGCCAGGCGCCGGTCGCCCCGGGAGAAGACCCCCTCGAGCCAGGTCTGGGCCGCGGAGTTCCACTTGGTCTGGATATTTTTGTGGCGCAGCCGGTCCTTGACGCCGTGGAGCCGGCGGCGGCATTCCTCCAAATCCACCTGGCGCTCCCACTGAAACGGGGTGTGGGGCTTGGGGATGAAGCTGGAAAGGCTGACGTTGAGCCGGGGGCGGCTGCCTTTGGGGGCGGCGGCCAGGATCTGCCGGGCCAGGGCCGGGATGGCCTCCCGGTCGGCCTGGGTCTCCCGGGGCAGGCCGATCATGAAATAGAGCTTGAGGAGCTGCCAGCCCGCGGCGAAGGCCCGCTGGGCCGAATCCATGATGTCAGCGTCGGTGAGGTTTTTGTTGATCACCTGGCGCAGGCGCTGGGAACCGGCTTCCGGGGCCAGGGTCAGGCCGGTGCGCCGCACCCGCTGAATCTGGGCCATCATCTCCGGGGTGAGGGTGTCGGCCCGCATGGAAGGCAGCGAGACGGACACCTTGGCCGGGGACAAGCGGTCCATGAGGGACTGGAGGAGTCCGGCCAGGGGGCCGTAGTCGCCGATGCTGAGGGTCAGGAGGGAGACCTCTTCGAAGCCGGTGGCGGCCAAGGCCTGCTCCACCCAGGCCAGGGCCGCGGCCGGGTCCCGCTCCCGGACCGGCCGGTAAATCATGCCGGCCTGGCAGTAACGGCAGCCCCGGGTGCAGCCCCGGGAAATCTCCAGGTTGAGGCGGTCGTGGACAATCTGGCAGGAAGGGACCAGGGGGAAAGCCGGGAGGGCGATGCGGTTCAAATCGTCCAGGACCCGCTTGGCCACTGTAGTCCGGCGCCCCTGGGGGACGATGGCCTTTACTACCCCGGCCGTGTCGAACTCCATGGCAAACATGGCCGGGACATAGACGCCGTCGATCTCCTCCAAGGCCTGCCACAACTCCCGGCGGCTGCCGCGGTTGGCCTTCCAGTCCGCCACCAGGGCCGCCAGCTCCAGGATGACTTCTTCCCCGTCCCCCAGGACCAGGGCGTCAAAGAAGGGCGCCACGGGCTCGGGGTTGAAACAGGCGGGGCCGCCGCCGATGACCACCGGGTGGCCGGCGTCGCGGTCCGCGGCCAAGAGCGGCACCCCGCCCAGGTCCAGCATATTCAGGAGGTTGGTATAGCCCAACTCGTACTGGAGGCTCACCCCCAGCAGGTCAAAGCGGCTGAGGGGCGTGCCGGACTCCAGGCTGGTCAGGGGCTGGCGCCGGGACCGGAGGTCGGCCTCCAGGTCCGGGGCCGGGGCGTAGGCCCGCTCGGCCCAGATGTGGTCTTCCCGGTTCAGGATGGCATAGAGCAGGCCCAGCCCCAGGTGGGACATGCCCACTTCGTAGAGGTCGGGGAACAGCAGGGCCACCCGGAGGGCCACGGCCCGGGGGTCTTTGAAGACGGCGTTGATCTCCCGGCCCAGGTAACGGCTGGGCCGTTGGATGCGATGGAGGAAATCGTGGTTGTCGGCACAGGTCATAGCAAATCTTTTATCATCAAGGCCCCACCCGGAGCCTCGTCAAGGCGACCCGCCGGGTCCAAGGTCAGGCGCTTTTAAGTCCCCCTTTCTTAAAGGGGGATTGAGGGGGATTATCAGACGATTCCTAATCCCCACCTACCCCCCTTTAGAAAAGGGGGGATAAAAACCCCGGGGTTTCAAAGGTCATACGGAATTGTGACACGCCGCCGTCAATCTTCCTGGGCCAGGCGGATGGCTTCGGCCAGGTCCAGGCTGCCGTCGTACAGGGCCCGGCCGGTGATGACCCCCATCACCCCCAGGGCCTCCAGGGGCAGAAGGGCGCGGATATCGTCGAGGCAACTCACCCCGCCGGAGGCGATCACCGGGACATCCACGGCCTGCGGCCAGGGCCTGGGTGGCGGGGATATTCACGCCCCGTTTGACCCCGTCCCGGGCGATGTCGGTGTAGATCAAGGCCGCGGGCTGAAGCTGCGCCAGGGTCCGGGCCGCGTCGAGGGCGGTCATCTTACTGGTCTCGGTCCAGCCCTCCACGGCCAGGAGGCCGTCTTTGGCATCCAGGCCGAAAGCGATGCGGCCGGGATAGTCGGCGCAGGCCCGGGCCGCCAGGTCGGGGTCCTTGAGGGCGACGGTGCCCAGGATGAGGCGGTCGATGCCTAGGTCAATATAGGCCGCGATGGTGTCCAGGGTGCGGATGCCGCCCCCGAGCTCCATGGGGATGGACAGGGCTTGCCGCAGGCGCCGGATGGAGTCCAGGTTTTGGGGCCGGGAGCTGAAGGCGCCGTCCAGGTCCACCACGTGGAGGAGTTGGGCGCCGGCTTCCTGCCACCTGAGGCCCATGGCCGCGGGGTCGTCGCCGAAAACGGTGACGTCCTCGGCCCGGCCCTGGCGCAGGCGCACGCACTTGCCGTCTTTGAGGTCAATGGCCGGAATAATTAACATGATTTTAATATTTTAACCTGAAATATTTATCCCTGCCAATCTCCGGGGCGGGATAATTCACTGGTGATGGTATTCCCCTTGAAAATTCGCCTGGTTCCTCTTACTAATAAAGGGAAGAGTTTTACGGTGCCGGTCGCGGCAGGCACCTGAAAGTTCCCTGGCGACAATTTCTCTCATGACAGGAAGGGTGGCGTTAGCAGACTATGTCTGACTTGGGCCGTTTATTGATCGTGCTGGGCGTGATCCTGGTGATCGTGGGGGCGGTGTTCCTGCTGGCCCCCAAGCTTCCCTGGCTGGGGAGGCTGCCGGGGGACTTCAGTTTCAAGCGGGGGAATTTCAGCTTTTACTTCCCGCTGGGGACCTGCATCCTCATCAGCATCATCCTGACCCTGATTATGTACCTGTTTCGCCGGTAGCTTTTGACGGTGGGCCGTAAGCAGTGAGCGGTATCTCATGGGGCGCGATGCGCATCCCACTATAAAATTTGGGTGGATCAGGCCGATAGGTTCGCCGCCAACCAGATCACGTGGTGCGTAAGACGCACCCTACAAAAACTAACCGGTTGCCTTGGCACGGGCTCTCCAGCCTGTGCCACCAATTTAAGGAAATTTCCAGGAGCATCACAGAGGGCGTGCCGTGCACGCCGATTTATGGCGGCCAGAGGCCGACCTATAACTGATGAACCGGACATGAAAGCCGGCCAGGGGAGCTTTTGGCGGTGAGCCGTAAGCACTGCCCCCAGGGGTTTTTCCGGACCGCCGGGAACGGCGGTTTCACCTGGGGACTGGATTCCGGCGGCATTTGTCTTATAATAGATTGATACGGGAAATTGCCAGGGCTTTCAGGCGGGGAGGCATCACCGGCAACCGGGGCCAAGTTCAGGCCCTGAATGCTCCATGTCCGCCAAATCTCTTGCAAAATATCCCCGGGGCAGTATACTGAAAGACATCCTTCATCCCTGGAGCGCCCCCGGAGGGCAGCATCACCCTTCTGTGGTGACAAGGGCCAGGAACGGAGACTCATGCCTGAATTACGCAAAGATCCCATCATCGGCCGTTGGGTGATTATATCTACGGAGCGGGGCAAGCGGCCCCATGACTTTGTGGTGGAGCCGGAAGTCACCAAGGGGGGGTTCTGCCCCTTTGATGAAGGCAACGAACACACCACACCGCCGGAGGTCCTGGCCTACCGGGACCCGGGAACCGAACCCAATACCCCGGGGTGGCAACTCCGGGTGGTGAACAACAAATTTCCAGCCCTGGCCACGGCAGGGGAGTTGGACCGCGCCGGGGAAGGGATGTTCGACAAGATGAACGGGGTGGGGTCCCATGAGGTCATCATCGAGAGCCCGGATCACCACCTCACTCTGGCGACAATCCCGGTGGAGGGGTTCTACCGGGTGCTGAAGGCCTACCGGGACCGGATCATGGCCCTGAGCGAGGACCCCCGATTCCGCTATGTCCTGATTTTCAAGAACCAGGGCCGGGCCGCCGGCGCTTCCCTGGAGCACAGCCACTGCCAGCTTATCGCCCTGCCCATCGTACCGGAGCTGGTCCAGGAGGAATTGAGCGGCGGCAAATTTTACTATAACTACAAAGAGCGTTGCGTCTTTTGCGACATGATCCGCCAGGAGATCCAGCAGCAGACCCGGGTGGTGATAGAAAACCAGGAATTTCTGGCGATCTGTCCCTTTGCGCCCCGGTCGCCCTTTGAAATCTGGATCCTGCCCAAGCAGCATTTTTCGTCTTACGTGGACCTCAAGGAGGAGTCTTTCCGGCTGTTGGCGGCGCTCTTCTCGGAAACCTTGAAGCGGCTGGAGAAAGCCCTGGGGCAGGTCCCGTATAATTTTATCCTGCACACCGCGCCTATCCGGGAATCACAACTCAATTATTACCACTGGCATTTCGAGATTGTGCCCAAACTGACCCTGATTGCCGGGTTCGAATGGGGCTCGGGCTTTTATATCAATCCTACCCCTCCGGAAGATGCGGCCAAATATCTTCGGGAGTTGACCCTGTAATCCTCGAGGGATGACAGATGCGCATTCTGATTGTATCCCCGGAAGCCAACCCCTTCGCCCGCAGCGGCGGGCTTGCCGAGGTGGTCTATGCCCTGGCCTGGGCCCTGGTCAGACTGGGCCACCAGGTATCGGTGGTCCTGCCCCTGTATCGCCAGGTACGGGAATCGGGCCGCACCCTCACTTCCACGGGACAGACGCTTTCCATTCCGCTCTCCTGGAAGACCCTGCCCGCCGAGATTTTTACCACCCAGGTCGACCCCAATCTGAATTTTTACTTCATCGGCCAGGACAGCCTGTTTAACCGGGAAGGTCTCTACGGCACCGCGTACGGGGATTTTGACGACAATGCCGAGCGGTTTATCTTCTTTTCCCGGTCCGTGGTGGAGATGATCGACGCTCTGCAACTGGAGTTCGACGTCTGCCACGCCCACGAGTGGCAAACGGGCCTGGTGCCGGTCTATCTCAGGACCCTCTATAACGACCGCCCCCGCCTCCAGCGCCTGCCGGTGGTGTATACGGTCCACAACGTGGGTTACCAGGGGCTGTTTTCTTCCTATGACCTGCCCCTCACCGGCCTGGGTTGGGAATTGCTCTCTCCGAAAGCCCTGGAATTTTACGGCAAGCTCAATTTTATGAAGGGGGGGCTGGTGTATGGGGACCTGCTCACCACCGTGTCCACCAAATACCGGGAAGAAATCCTGACCCCGGAGTATGGCTTCGGGCTGGAGGGGCTGTTCCGGGATCGGGCCCAGGAGCTTTACGGCATTCTGGAGGGGGTCGATTATCACCGGTGGGATACCAACCGGGATGAGTTTCTGGCCGCCCCCTATGACCGTGAGAACCTCGGGGGGAAAAAGACCTGCAAGACGGCCCTGTTGCAGCATTTCGGTCTGAACCTGCCCCCGGACCGGCCGCTCATCGGCATGACCACCCGGTTCTTTGAGCGCAAAGGGATCGACCTGGTGGAAAACATTTTCGATGACCTGATGCGCCTGGAAGTGGGTTTCGTCATCCAGGGCACCGGAGAAGAGCGTCACCATTATCTGCTCCAGGAATTGAGCCTCAAATATCCTGGGCAAATGGGCCTCAAGATCGGCTACACTGAAGAGATGACCCACCAGATCATCGCCGGGGCCGACATCTTTCTCATGCCTTCCCGTTATGAACCCTGCGGGCTGGACCAGATGTATTGCCTGCGCTACGGCACCATTCCCGTGGTCCGGGCCACCGGCGGGCTGGACGAGACGGTGGAGGAATTCGACCCCGCCACCGGCGCCGGCACCGGGTTCAAGTTCACCGGCTATACCCCGGCGGAACTCTTAAGCGCGGTGCGGCGAGCCCTGGCGGTTTATCAACAGCCCATCGTCTGGGAAGCCCTGATGAAGAGCAACATGGCTCTGGATTATTCCTGGGGCAAAACTGCGGCTCCCAAGTATGTGGATGTGTACGGGTTGGCCGTGGAAAAACGGCAGCGCCTGTTGGGCGGGTGAGGGTTCATGGCTTCGGAGCGTGCTGCGTTCTTGACCCAAATGGTAGAGGTGCTCACCTCTACCGTGAGCTTTGGAGAACGCCTCAACAACATGGTTCACCTCCTGGCCCGCAACCTGACGGTGGACCTGGCTCTCTATTTCGGCCTGGACAAAGCCAGGGAAACCCTGCTCCTCAACGTGAGCAGCCAGGGACCGGTACCACCCGACCTGCGCCTGGAATTCCCTCTGGGGCAAGGCCTGGTGGGTGAAACGGCCAGGACCCGCAAGTTTTCCCTTGTCCACCGCCAGCAGCCGGGAGTCTCGGCCGCCAATACCGCCCTGGAAAAACTCCACCCGAACTATCAGACTCTGGCCGCCTTTCCGGTGGCTGACGACAATTTTCTCTACGGGGTCCTGATCCTGATGGACCGGACGGATCGTTCCCTCACCGCGGCCGAGCGCCAGGGGGTGCAGCTGACCTGCCTGATGCTGGCGGCCGCCCTGCGCCAGGCCATCGTCCAGGAAGAGGCCAAAAAGCGAATCGCCGAGTTGTCGGTGCTCTTCGAGGTAGGGAAGGCCTTGAGCTCCACCATGGAGGTGGATGAACTCCTGGAGCGCATCGTCAGCACCACCGCCAAGGTAATTACCGCCCGGGGGGCAGCCCTCCACATTATTAATGCCGCCACGGGTGAGCCCCGGGTCTCATCCCGCTATGGAGAGATTCCCGCGGCATGCCCGGCCCTGCCCCGGATATCCTCCGGACCCTGCGTCACCGACCCCCCCTATTATGAAGGGGAATCGCCGGATAAGGCGGGCCACGTGCATTACTGCCTGGCGGTGCCCCTCACCTTCAAGGGGCCGCTGACCGGCACCCTGGGGGTGTATGACAAATTCAACCCCAACGGGGAATACCTCCCCTTCGACCCGGAAAACCGGCAACTCCTGTTCACCATGGCCGGCGTTATCGTCAACGCCATTGAGAATGCCCTCACCTATCAACAGGTGGAGGACCTGGCGGAAAGAAACGAGCGCATGGTCAGGAATCTCACCGCCCTGCAAGAAATCTCCCAGGTTATGCTGACATCGGTGCAGGAGGCCCGGCTCCAGGAGATCATCCTCCAGGGCCTCACCCAGGAGCATGGCCTGGGATTTGACCGGGCGGTGATGTTGATGGTGGATGAAGGAAGCCAAACCTTGAGAGGCGCCCAAGGGGCCTGCCGCAGCCCAGAGACCAGCGACCTGACCAATCTCAAGGCCCTGCAACTGCCGCCGCCTTCGATGATACCGGTGACTGATTGGGAAATTCCCCTCCGGGTGGATCAGGGCCCCCTGGCCCTGGCGGTGTTGAGGAAGTCCGCCTATCATCACCATCAGACGGAGCAGGAGCCGGGATTGCCCCCGGCGTTGGCGGGCAAGTATACGGCCCAGGAATTCTTTGTGGTGCCCCTGGTGGTGAAAGACCGGGCCACCGGGGTGATTCTGGTGGACAACCAGGCTTCCGGGCGCCCCCTGGAGCTCGGAGCGCCTGTACGCCCTCCAGATGTTTGCGACCCAGGCCGCCCTGGTGCTGGAAAATGCCCATCTCTATTCCACCATCGAAACCAACAACCGGGAATTACTCCTCATCCGGGAACGGATGCTGGAGAGTGACCGTCTGGCGGCCTTGAGCAGCCTGGCCTCGGGCATGGCCCATGAGATCCGCAACCCCCTGGTCTCCATCGGCGGCTTCGCCCGGCGCATCGCCAAATTAGTGGAACCCAATTCCCCCCTCCGGGGATATGTGGAGGTCATCCAGGAGGAAGTGACCCGCCTGGAAAAGCTCCTCCGGGAAATCCTGGACTTCACCGGGGAAAATCTGTCCTACTACGGGGACCACGAACTGGCCAAGCTCATTGAGGACACCCTGATATTGGTCCAGCGGGATTTGGATGCCAATCAAATCAAGGTGGCCAGAGAATTTGCCCAGTTGCCCCGGCTCCATTGCGACGACCGGCAGATGAAGCAGGTCTTTTATAACCTCTTCCAGAACGCCATCCAGGCCATGCCCCACGGCGGCACCCTGAGCATTCGCACCTTCCCGGTGGAAAAGCCGGACGGCCTCTATGCCGCGGCCTCGATCGCCGACACCGGCAGCGGCATTCCCATGGAAGTGCTCCACAATATCTTCAACCCGTTTTTTTCCACCAAGGATTACGGCACCGGGCTGGGGCTGGCCATCGCCCAGCGGATCATTTCCCGCCACTACGGCCAGATAGAGGTCAACAACGAAATCGGCAAAGGCGTGACCTTTATCGTCACCCTGCCGGTGGCTAAATATTGTCTCGTTAAAGACGTGGGTCAGGGCGCGGTTCCCGCCAGCGTGCTCAAGGCCCCTAAAGGAGGACATCAATGAAGAAGATCCTGGTGGCGGACGACGAAATGAGCATTCGCCTCCTTTACAGCGAAGAACTTAAAGAGGAGGGCTACGAAGTCTATCAGGCCGCCAATGGGCGGGAAGCCCTTGAAGTCGTTGATAAAATTCCCCTGGATCTGGTCATCCTGGACATCAAAATGCCGGAGATGGACGGGATCGAGGCCTTGAGACAGATTAAGGAAAAGCGGCCGGATTTACCCGTAGTCCTGAGCACCGCCTACGGAGAGTACAAACAGGATTTTGCCACCTGGGCCTCGGACGAGTACCTGGTCAAGTCCTCGGACCTGGAGGATCTCAAGGCCGTGGTGAAACGTTACCTGAAAGAATGACCAGCGAAAGCGAGGCGCCCATGAGTAAGACTCAAACTGGTGTTGTTAATCATCCTGGCCGGCGTGCTGGTGGACTTTGCCCTGGAAAACGCCCAACTGGCGCCGGCGATCAAACTCTTCAAATTTCAGTTGGGGGAGCTGCCCACCTATCTTCTGGTCTACCTCACCCTGGTGGTGGGTGCGGTGATCGGCTGGTTCGCCCATGGTTTGAGAATCAGGCGGAAGCGGCGGGAAGCCCAGGCGGCGCCAACCGCCTCAGCCCAGCAGCAGGAATCCCAGGAAGGCCAGGGCGGCGCACCAGGCCCAGTAAAAGGCTGAGGGCCAGCGGCGGTCTGAAGGAGCAGAAAGACAGCCAGGGCCCCGAGAGAGCCCCCGGCGGAGATGCCGTAAACCTGCTTGACCCCGGAATACATCAGGGCCAGAATCCAGATTCCGGCCACCAACATGCCAAAGAACGGAATGAGCCCCAGGACCATGCCGGCCTGGGCATAGCAGAAAATCCGCCAGGCCGGGGTGAAATCCCGGCCGGCGCCCACCAGGGCCACACTCCCCCACCAGCAGAGACCGCCCATACCCAGGTTGGCCAGGGCCAGGAGCGGAGAACCGGCCATCATGGCCATCAGCAAGCCCGGCCCCAATCCCCGGGAAGCCGACAGCAGGGCGGCGTCCCCCGGATCCCCGCCGGCCGGCGCCAGGACCAGGAACTGCCAGAACAGGACGCCCAAAAGCCCGAGACTCGACACGATGAGCCCAAAGGTCAGCGGTTCGGCCCAGCCTTCCCGGCCCAGGTTCGCAAAAAACTCCCCCGGCCGGAACAGGACTTCATGGAGGGTCCGAGACCAATCCCCTCAGGGCGGACAACTCCGGGTCTTCCCAGGGCACCGGGGGCTTCTGGTCCGGCTGGGGGACGGCGGCCACCGCCCCCCAGCCTTCCTCCAGTTCCATCACGGCCGCTTTCCTTCGATGAGGTCCTTAACGTCCTTGGGGTTGAGCAAGTCCGTACCAGAACATCTCGGCGCCCCCGGCTTTATCCTGGAAGGCGAGGTTGCCCACCTGGAGCACGGTCTGGGTCAAGCCCCGGAGCACCAGGATCTCTCCCAGGTTCTCCCAGGCGATCTCCTGCTCCCGGGGGGAAGGCCAGCGCCAGACCCGGGCCACCCCCCGGGAGGTTACCCGATACTCCTGGCCGTATTTCTGGTAGATCACTGCGCCCAGGACAATGAGGCCCAGGAGGGTCCCGAGCCAGACGGGCAGCCCCACCGCCGGATTGAGCCGGGGGCCGAATAAAACCAGGGCCATGGCCACGTAATGGACAAAAAAGGCCCGGGCGCAGGGTTTGAAGATCAGGTCGCCGGACGTCGCCGGTTCCGTTGCTGCCATGAAGTTCCTCCTGCAAAGATTTCACCACACGATGTATTCTGAAGAAACTAGTGCAAAAGCTCTTTGGGCCAGAGTCTGAGCACCGCGAATCTATTATTTCAAATAAGTTGAGAGCCCTCACTCCCTTGGGGATAAACAAGGGTTTAGGCTTCATCGAG
>CAVXZU010000050.1:0-205604 GCA_963766185.1 uncultured delta proteobacterium
AGGACATGAGGGTCAGGATTTCCACGCCAAAACCGGTCTTGAAGGGCAGGCGGCTCCAGAACTTCAAGGTGCCGGCCATCTCCCCGGACAACAGGTAGACTAACTTCTGGAGGGCCTGGACCCCGGCCTGGGGGCACAGGGCCAACAGCGACCGGAGCATGGTGTTCAACCGGCCGCCGTGGGGCCGCTGATAGACGATTTTGGCCGCCTCGGCCGTGTGAAACCAGAGGATGGCCCCCACCGGATCAACCACCCAGCGGGGATGAAAATAGGGGGGCCGGATATCCGCGTCGATAAACGCCACCACGGCCCGGGGATGGGTGACGTTTTCGGTCACCACCAGGTGATACAGGAAGGCCCGCATGGAAGCCCCCTTGCCCCGGGGAGCGCCCTGCTGGTCCGGGGGGAGAAGCCTGGTGGCGGGGAAGACCCTGACCTGGGGAAAGGCATCGGTCAGGCGCCGCAAACCTCCCGGGCGGTCTCCCCCATAGGCGATCCAGACCCGATCGATGAGGCTGCCGAAAAGCGGCTGCAGCATCAATAAGAGGGAGTGCAGGTTGCCGGCCTCCCGGGCGCTTCCCAGGGGAAAGACCAGGTGCACCGGCACCCCTTCCGCCTGTTTCAGGCGGGTTATCGCCTCCGGGTCGAAGCTGCCGGCGGGGATCAATCCCAGGGCGGGGAGCCGCGCCCCGCGCTCCCAATCCTGGGGCCGGATCACCAGGGGCGGGCTGCTCACGCCGCTCCCCACAGGGCCTGGCGGGCCCGGGCCGCGACCTCAGGGGCCGCCAGCCAGTCCTGGAGGGCCTGCCAGAGGCTGACGGTGCGGGCATACGCCTCATAAACCCCGGCGCCCTCCTGCTCCAAGCGGTCCATCAGGGCCAGGTTCTCCAGGGTCTGCCGGGCGGCTGCGGAATCGCCCTGGGCCAGGTAGTCCAGGGCCAGGAGGGTGTGGCTCCGAAAGGCTTTTTCGGGCAGGTCCTCCGTGAGAAAATTCCCGGGGTAGGGTTTGAAATCCTCGGCGGTCACCCGGGTTCGTCCCGGCCCCGGCTCCTGCTGGCGCAATTTCAGCCGGGTGTAGCAAAACCGCACCAGGTCCTGCCTGAGCCTCATCCAGGTGGGATGAGGCTTGTCCGGCGGCAGGTGGATGATGCTCAGGGTGTTGTCCAGAAAAAAAGGAATCCCGAACATCCGGGCGTTCAGGAGGTAGTCCGTGTCTTCACCCCGGGTAATGGCGGGATCGAAGGGCAGCAAACGTCCCAGGGCCGCGGGCAGGGCCAGGTTGCCGCCGAACCCGAGGTAAGTGGGTTTCAAGCGGGGGCCGGTCAGGGCCAATTCCGTGAGCGCGGCGTTTAGCCAGCGCATCTTGGGCCAATACGCGGCCCAGGGGGCGGCCGGTTCCGGGAGCAGGACGCCGCCATCCTGGTCCCGGTAAATCCCGGCCAGTCCGAAGACGGGGTGCTCCCGTTCCAGAAACTCAAAGTCCGCCGCGACTTTGACCAAAAAATCCGGGTCGGCGATCACCTCGTCGTCGTCCAGGCTGAGCAACGCCCCTGCCTGGCAGATATTGGCGAGAATCAGGGTAAGGTTGCGGATCTGGGAATACCCGGCCAGGGACAGCAAGGGCAGCCACTCGGCGCGCCCCTCGGTCCGGCAGAAATCCCGGAGGATACGGAGATGCGGGGCCGCAAACAATTTTACCGGGTAGGGGAGGGGAGGGGACTCGATGACCTCCCGGACCCGGCGGGCCACCGTTGCCTCCAGGGCCGGGGCGGTGGCCGCGGCCACCACGCTGACCTCGACCTCCGCCCCCCCCGCGGCCAGGGGGGCTAAGCTCTCCAGGGTCCGCCCCAGGGTCCCCGGCGCGTCCAGGGGCGTGGGGTGATCAAAGACGATCTCTTCCGGCCCGTCTCCCCCGGGGTAGGTCCAATAGGTGGGAATCGCTATCAAGCAACCGCGCATGGGTCAGGCTATCCACTCTGCCCGGATGAGTCAAGGAGATTATCTCGCCCCCCGCCGGGGTAAGGCGGAAAGCATGCTTATCCGGCGAGATGGCTGCCAACCCCTCTGGGGCGTTTAGTTACCGGTTCTGCCAGGAGGATGGCGCAAATTTATTACCCCAAAATAATCCATCGAGAGGGGAAAGAGGCCGACGCTCAGGGTTTTTTTATGAAAAAATAAGTTTTTTTATAATATAAATTAAGGCAAATCCTGATTTACTCCATTTAATCTTTCTCCTACGGTAAGAGCCAGAGGATTATTGGTAAAGGGAGCGGGGTTCGGGTGCCTACCCGTCATATCTATCCAGGGGTTGCAAAGGAAGAAGGCTCATGATTCGCAAAAGTAAATCCCCTATCCTTGATTTCTTGCGTCAGAGCAAAGGAGCCGTAGCGGTTGAGTTTGCCCTCATTGCCACGGTATTTTTTCTGCTCGTTGCCGGCGTCATTGACTTCGGCCATGCCTATTACATGAAGCAGGTCATCACCAATGCCAGCCGAGAAGGGGCCCGCTACGGGATAACGTATCGAACTAATGCCAGCGGGGCGCGGATAGCCCCCAATGCAATCAGCTCTCCTACCATCAAAAACTATGTACTCAACACCTCGTCCCAAAACAGCAATAAGGGCGGCTTCGGCTTAAAGAGCCTCCTGCCCAGCGACGCCAACCCTGATGTGACCTTCCCCACTACCTCTCCCAACGGATATACGACCGGAACCAAGGGTTATCCCATACAAGTTAAGGTGACTGCCGTTAAACACTGGTTCATAATATCAAGTTTTATTCCCGGATTTGACGACACCATAACGCTTACGGCTTCAACCATTATGCTCTGTGAATAAATTCGGCGTGCATGGGGGGATGCATAGAGGGATCAGATGGAGCCAAAACTTCTGGAGGTAGAGAAAAGGAATCAGCCCATGGACTTGCGGGACATAATTATTAAAAATTAACCTGACAGGAGAACGGGAGGTTGTTATGGGCAAGAGAAAGGTCTTCGGGGCGTTAATCGGAAAGACAGAGGGATCGGTAGCTATCATAAGCGCCATAGGTCTCGTGGTGTTTCTGGGGTTCGTTAGTCTGGCTATCGACATGGGGCATCTCTACACTGTCAGGAATGAACTCCAGAACGTCGCTGATGCCTCGGCTCTGGCCGCGGCAAGTGCCTTGATCGTGGACTCTGGAGGGGTGGCGGTGCGGGATGCGGCGACGTCCCATCAGAAAGCCATGGAGGTGGCCCAAAAGCAGAGCCTGGTTTCAAATCAGGAGGCAGTTGGGGATGACGACCGGAATGATTTGACCATCACCTTCGGGGTCTGGAATATCAATGCGGGCGACCCCAGCACGGCGTGGACGGAAATCGGCCCAACCTGTGCCGGCAACTCCAATGCCAATGGGGTGAAGGTCTCGATTCGCCGGGCCGCGGGGACCGTCTATGGCCCGGTATCCAACCTGTTTGCCGGGATTTTGGGGTTCAACACCTCAACGGTCGGGGCTACCGCCATTGCCTATCTAGGCTATACCAATGAGGTGGTAACCGGGAGCGTTCAGGTGCCTCTGGCCCTGCCGGACACCGTACTTACCGCCTCCAAACGCCGCCCCGGCTGGTTTGCCCGTATTTTTGGTCCATCCGAGGCCATGGCCACCACCTCCACTACGTATATCTTCAAGGACACGGGGGGCGACCTGGTGGATGATAATGTAACCACGGCTCCCCTGGACACGGAACAAGCCTATCTTTTCACCGTCGGCGCCAATGACTCGGTGCCCAACACTCTCTGGGATATCCTGACCAAGGTGTATACCCCCAATTACACTTCGAACAATCCGGTGTATGTGGCCGATTTAAAGCTGGCGCAGGAAATCCATACCAGAAGTGAGTTTAAATATGGCCGCAACTATATCGCCCCCATTTTTCAGAGATTGCAGAAGGCCTATAACTACAAGACCACCGGTAATGCCAATACGTCGCCCCCCGCCGGCACCCCCTGGCGGGTCACCTTGCCGGTTTACGGGACCACCCCCAATCCCTCGGCTTCCCGGTTGCGGCCAGGAGGGTTCATGTTTCTGGCCCGGTTGCTGGTCCCCTTTTGGCCCTCGGAGGTCCATGCCTGTTATACCATGCCCCCTCCGAAGACCTACGTGAACGGCTTTGTCAATGTGGATATCACCGACGTTACGTACAGCTCCAGCAGTGACGATGGCGACTATCACTACCCTAGAACGATTAATAGAATTAGGTACAAAAACAAAAAAGACTTCCTGCGCCATCATCCGAACAGTACCTGGAACCGCAACACCGTGACCATCGAGAATGTGACGGATAGCAGCACGGTGTCGCCTCCGGGGAGCACTTCCGGCGGGCCTTCGAACGACGTGGTCAATCCCGAGGCGCCAACCAACACCGGAGCGTTTGCCAGTATCCCCGTATTGGTAAAATAGGCGTAACGGTCATCCCGGGGCGGTGGCGGCGGCATCAATCTCGATTGCCGCCGCCACTTTGCGTTCCTGACGGCTCCCGGGGGAATGGCGGCTCCGCTACGGTTGCGGGCCGGAGGGGGCTAGGCCGTTCGTTCCGTCGCCTGGCCCTGTGCGCAAATCGCCTGGGGCAATCAGGGGCCGTCCGGGGTGGACGTTAATTTGCCGGTGAACTTCCCGGCTGGCGGCAGATAACGGACCTCGTAGGTATCCAGGGTCCCGCCTCTCCCCCGGTAATCGATGGCATATCGCCAATAGCCGGGAGACACCGGGCGCTTGCTGAACAGATAATCCACCCATAAGGCGGTCCGGGTGGACTTCTGGTTTCCCGAAATCACGGTCAAGGTCACGGGATAGCGGATCACCCGGTCTTGGGCCTCGCAGTAGCCGATCAACGTAGTGGGCAGTCCCATGCAGGCGACGGCATCGAACAGGGCGAATTCCCCGGCGTAGCCGTCGCCGTTGTAGTCTTTGAGCCACATGATGGTGGGCTTGCCCTCCTGGCCCTTGGGCACGCCGGACACGTGGTAGTAGAGCCCGCTCTCGATGCGGTAGGGAATATCGAAGGTATCGTCGCCTTGAAAATTAAGAATTTTGATGGTGTTGATGATTTTTTTGGTCTGCTGGTCGACCAGCGATACCCGGGTAGCGCCGCTGTAGTGGCTGCCCCGGGTATATTCCGGGCAGGTATACATCTCATCCGGATTATCCCGGGGAACCTTGAGGGGACTCTGCATCCACAACACGAGGGCCCGATGCGGGTGCTGCATGGACTGGAGGGGCTGGACTTCGATGATCTGAGCCCCGGCCGGCAGGCCATAGGGGTCCGCCTGGCTCGAAGCCGCCGACCCCAACAGTACAAGCAAGCATAAACCGAACCGGGTGATCTTCATTAGCCTCTCCTGAGTATCAGTGATGATTGACTGGGGCAGTTGTGATGCTTCATAATTTCCATGAGGTTTAAAGGCACAGCTTTTTAACCCCCCCTTTGCTAAAGGGGGGTAGGGGGGATTTTAATAACATCCTTAAATCACCCCTAAATCTACCTTTTCCACAGGCTGACTAAACCCCGGCAAGGACACCTTGCCCCCAGTCGGCTCTGGTCTGCATGACTTCTGTCGTTATCCCAATCGGCGCTTAAAGAATAATTTCCCATTGTAGGGTGCGTCTTACGCACCAAAAATGGCGCCTAGGACGCGCCCTATGGATTTTCGCGCTCGGGGAACCATTCTCCGGAATTGCCAATATCTCTCTGAGAGCAACCTGGGCTTAGAGAACCCCCGCCGGGAAATCATACAGCGCCCCGAATTTCCGTTGGAGGTAGCGCACCAGGTATTGCGGCGTCGGCTCTTCCCCCGTCACCTCCTTAACCAGGGGCCGGGCCCAGAGGCGGTTGCCCTGGGAGTGAATTTTCTCCCGGAGCCAGGTGAGCAGCGGCGCAAAATCGCCCCGAGGCGAAGCGCTCCTCCAGGGGGCCCAGCTCCGTCTCGGCCCGGGCATAGAACTGGGCGGCATAGAGGTTTCCCAGGGTGTAGGTGGGGAAATACCCGAACAGCCCCGCGGACCAGTGGATGTCCTGCATGACCCCCTGGCCGGGACCGGAAGGCGTCAGCTCCCAGGTAGGCGCTCATCTTGTCGTTGAAGGCCCCGGGGAGGTCCGCCACCGCCAGGTCGCCGTTCATCAAGGCCCGTTCCAGCTCGAAGCGCAGGAGGATGTGCAGGTTGTAGGTCACTTCGTCGGCCTCGGTGCGGATCAGCGACGGCTTGACTTCGTTGATGGCAAAGTGAAAGGTGTTCAGGGGCACATCCTGGAGTACGGGAAAGGCTTCCTGGGCCCTCTTATAGAAAAACCGCCAGAAGCCCAGGGAGCGCCCCACCAGGTTTTCCCACATCCGGGATTGGGATTCGTGGATGCCCAGGGAGGCGGTGTCCCCCCGGGGGGTGCCCCAGAGGTCCGCCGGGCAGCCCCTGGTCGTAGAGGGCGTGACCCGTTTCGTGCAGGGTGCCGAAAAAGGCCTGGGTGAAGTTGTGCTCGTCAAACCGGGTGGTGATGCGGACGTCCCCGGGGCCGATGCCCGTTGAAAAGGGGTGGGCGGTTTGGTCCAGGCGGCCGCCGGCAAAATCGTAGCCGAGGGTTTGGGCCGCCAGCCGGGCGAAACGGTCCTGGGCCTCCACCGGGAAATGCCGGCGCACCACTTCGCCCTGGGGCCGTGGTGCGCTCCCCTGGACCGCCGCCAAAATCCGGAGGAGAGATATCCGGAGTTCGGCCAGGAGAGGCGCCAGGGCCGCGGCGGTCTCCCCGGGCTCAAAGAGGTCCAGGTGGGCGTCATAGGGTTCGGCGGCGTAGCCCAGGGCCTGGGCCTCCTCTTGCTTCAGGGCGACGACCGTGGCCAGGAAGGGCTTGAAGGTCTCCCAGTCGTCCTCCGGCCGGGTACGCTCCCAGGCCGTCTCCCCTTCGGCGGTGGCTTTGGCCAGGGCGACGGCCAGGTCCTGGGGGATTTTGACGGCCAGGTCGTAATCCCGCCGCCACTCCCGGACGTTCACCGCAGGCGCCGCCATCGGGTCCGCCACCAGGTCCGAGGCCTCCACCCGGGCCAGGGCCTCCCCGATCCGGGGATCGGTGGCCCGGACGTGAATCCACTTGGCCAGCATGGCGAACTGGTTGTGGCGGTGGGGATGCCCTTTGGGGGGGATGTGGGTGCGCTGGTCCCAGCCCAGCACGTGGCCCATGGATTGCAAGTAGGCGATCTCTAAGCAATGCTCCGCCAGCCACCGGTAGGCTTCATCGGGGGTCATAAGGTGCTCCTTACCAGATTGAGGGCACGGCTCGCCGCGCCCCTCTGCATTAACTAGATTCTCTCTATCCTGATAAGTTTACCGTAGGGTGCGTCCTACGCACCAATTAATCGGGGAATTGGCGGGCAATGCCCGCCCTACATGGCTGGTCACTGCCCGGCAGACGCCTCAACCGCCAGGCCACCCAGGTGTAACTCTTCTCCGGCGGGAGTTCGATGACCCACTCGTCCCGGGTGCGCCGGGTCTCCAGGACCCAGCCCGCTTGTTCATAACCGGCCCTGAGGTCCGCCTCCTGGGTGTCCTTGAAACCCGAGAGGATCAGGCGGGCGTCCGGGGCCGCCAGCCGGGTAAATTCCGCCACTTTGTCCATCTGAACGCCCCAGGGCAGGTTGGCCACCATCATGCCGAAGGGGCCCCGGAGACCTTCCGTGGACCCTCGGACCACCTGGACGGCGGCAGCCAGGCCGTTGGCCCGGGCGTTGTTCCGGGTGACGGCCACTGCTTTCCCGGCGAGGTCCAGGCCCACCCCGAGCCGGGCCCCGGCGGCCACCCCGGCCAGCAGGAGCACCCCGGAGCCGCAGCCCACGTCCAAAAGCCGGGGGCAGGGTCCTTGGGCCAGGGTCTCAGCCAGGAGTTCCAGGCAGAGGCGGGTGGTGGGATGGCTGGGCGGGAAGGTTGTGGCCGCGGTCAACACCAGCACCCGCTCGCCCCTCCGGGCCCGGTAAGGCCGCCAGGGAGACCGCAACACCAACTCGGGCGATAACCGGTAAAACATGGTTGGGAGGTGACCTCCATCGGGTCCTGGCTCTGAAAAGTTCAAAGTTCAAGGTTCAAGGTGTTTTCTGTAGGCTGCGCATTGCGCACCTGATAAAAAGCCCACCACTTTTCATGCTTTGTGGCTGGGCCAGCGGCCCATGAGGAACTGTTCCCATCAGGGGACTTCTACCCATGGACCGCAGGAGGGACCGTCTGGTCCACCCGGTGCCCGGTGTGCCCTGATCATAGACGGCGCCGACCGCCGCGTCAAGGCGCGGTTTCGGGGAGAAATTCGCCCGGCCGGCTGTCCCGCCGTGTTGACCCCGCCTCTCTTTTTAGATAAGAATAGGGGAAATTTACTGAAACTGCCGGTTTGTGCCGAAGCTGATTATCTGAAGAGCATGTGAAAACTTTCGGTGGCCCCCCGGCGCTCCGGGGGCTGGGGTAGGGGAAAGGTAACCGGCTCGGTGTTCTGAAAAGTTCCCGTAGGGGCGGTTCGCGAACCGCCCCTACAACGGTTTTTCATAATTTTTGGTTGAGTTCCAGGCCCATAAGTGACTGTCTGGGAAATTTTTTATAGGGCGGCCTGTGGCCGCCATGCAGGGCCCGGAAGAAGGTTTCCGCGTCGGGACAGCCGGGGGCGGCTGTCCTCCCTCATGGTTCTTTATGCTGCACGGGTGGACCAGGGGCGCCCGCGCCACTACTTTGAAGCATAAATCAATTACTGGCAGTCAGGTGGTATGGAAAAGATTCTCTTGACCAGGGCCGGCTATGAGAAGCTTATCCGGGAGTTGGAGTTTCTCAGCCAGGTGGAACGTCCCCAGGTAATCCAGGAGATCCTGGAGGCCGCCCAGGAAGGCCGGGTGGAAAAAAATCCCGATTTTCAATCCGCCCTGGTTCAACGCCGGCAGCTGGAGCGCCGCATCAGGCAGTTGCAGCAGACCCTGGCCAACGCCGAGGTGCTGGTGGGGAGCAACCTGTCTCCCGATAAGGTAAGATTCAACGCCCGGGTCAGGGTGGTCAATCTGAACACCGGCCAGGAACGCGAGTATAAAATGGTGGGCCCCCTGGAGGCCGATGCTGCCATCGGGCACCTCTCCCTGGCCTCGCCCTTGGGAAAAGCCCTGCTGGGGCGCGCCGTGGGTGACCGCCTGCAAGTCCAGACCCCCCGGGGCCTGAGGGTGTACCAGGTGCTGGAAATTCACCGGGAACAGGTATGAACGACGCGGCCCACGTCCACCATCACCGGTTCGAGAGCAGCCGGCGGCGCCTGCAACTGGCCTTTTGGACCCAGCTGGCGTTTTTCGCGGTGGAGCTGGGGGGCGGCATCCTCACCAACAGCCTGGCCCTTTTGGCCGACGCCGGGCACATGCTGAGCGACGTGGGCGCCCTGGGACTGAGCCTCCTGGCCCTCAAGTGGACCGCCAGGCCTCCCACCCCCCAAAAGACCTTCGGGTACCACCGCCTGGAAATCCTGGTGGCCCTGGTCAACGGGTTGGCGCTCTGGGCCATGGCCGGCTATATTTTTTACGCGGCCGCGGGCCGGTTTTTTCATCCGCCCGCCATTAGCAGCCGCCCCCTGATCGTTATCGCCAGTTTGGGCCTGCTGGTTAACCTCTTCGGGATGTACGTGCTCATGCCGTCCCGGGAGCACAACCTCAATCTGCGCTCGGCCTTCCTGCACCTGCTGGCCGACTCCTTCGGGTCGGTGGCCGCCATCGCCGCGGGCGTGGCCATCTGGTGGCGGGGCTGGTACTGGGTCGACCCTGCGGCCGGCGTCATCGTGGGGGTGCTGATCGTCTTCAGCAGCTGGCAGATGGTGCGGGAGGCCGCGGACATCCTGCTGGAGTCCACCCCCGGGCATATCGTCCTCGATGAGGTGGAGCAGTCCCTCAAAAGTCATCCCCAGGTGAAGGAGGTGCACGATCTGCACATCTGGACCATCGCCTCGGGGCTCTACTCCCTGAGCGTCCACGTGACTATCGACAACGGGATCAACCGGGACTGTCTTGCCCTGGAGCTGGAAGAACTGCTGCGCCACCGGTTCGGTCTGGAGCACAACACCATCCAGATCGAGGGTCCGGATTTTCATGACCCCCAGGCCTGTCCACTACACCGCTTGAACGGCGGCCATCCATAATGCGGCGGCTTGAGATTCCAAGCGGCCCGCCGCCTGGCAGAGAGAGTGAAGAGGAGGAAGCATGTCGCCAAACCGCTGGGAACTGAAGCCCAAGAGCTTGCGCGCCGTCTGTGACCCCGACGCCTTGGGATTCGAAACCACCCTGGACGTCAGCCCCCTGAAAGAAAAGGTCGTGGCCCAGGACCGGGCCGTCCACGCCCTGGAGTTCGGTCTGGGGGTGAAGGACTTGGAATACAACATCTTCGTGGCCGGGCCGCCCCGGGCCGGGAAGACCGAAACCATCATGGCCTATGTCCAGGAGTTGGCCGCCACCGAGCCCACGCCGCCGGATTATATCTATGTCCACAATTTCAAGGAGCCGGAGCAGCCCCAGAGCCTGAACCTCCCCACCGGCAAAGGCCGGCTCCTGAAGGCGGATATGGAAGAGCTCATCTCCAATCTGAAGATGCAGATCCCCGAGGTCTTCGAGAGCGAAGACTACTCCGGTCGCCGGGAAGCCCTCATGCACGGCTTCGCCCAGGAACGCAACAAGATCCTCCAGGAACTGGACGGCAAGGCCGGGGAAGAAGGTTTTATCCTCAACATTTCCCCCACCGGCCTGATGATCTTCCCCGGGAAAGATGGCAAGCCTCTGGACGAGGAAGCCCTCAAGGCCTTGAACGACGAGGACCGGGAAGTGCTGCGTCAGAAGTCCGCCCAGCTCCACACCGAAATGAATGAGGCCATCCGTAAGATTCGCAAGATGGAAAAGGAGTTTCAGGAACAGGAGAAAAAGCTCGATCAGGACGTGGCCCTCTACGTGGTGGGCCATCATATGGAGGACCTCCGGGAGAAGTACCAGGACCTGCCCCAGGTGGTGGATTACCTCAAAGACGTCCAGGAAGACATCCTGAAGAATATCGACGACCTGAAGCGCCGGCCCACCGGCCAGGGCCCCTTTCCCTTCCCCGTGCCGGAGCCGTCCTTTGTGCAGTACCAGGTGAACGTCTTCGTGGACCACTCCGAGACCAAGGGCGCCCCGGTGATCATGGAGAATAACCCCACCTATTCCAACCTGTTCGGGGCGGTGGAACGCCGGGCCCAGTTCGGCGCCCTGGTGACCGACTTCAGCCTGATCCGGGCCGGGGCCTTACAGCGGGCCAACGGCGGCTACCTCGTTCTGGAGGCCCTGGACCTGCTCCGCTGGTTCTATTCCTATGAAGCCTTGAAACGCTGCCTGAAAAACGGGGAGGTCAAGATCGAAGACCCCATGGAGATGTTCGGGATGATTGCCACCCGGAGCCTCCAGCCCCAGCCCATCTCCCTGAACATCAAGATCATCCTGGTGGGGGACCCCTATATCTACCAACTGCTCTATAGCTATGACGAAGATTTTCACAAATTTTTCAAAATCAAGGCCCAGTTCGACTGGCGGATGCGCAAGACCGACGACCACCTGAGGCAGTTTTCCGAGCTTTTAGGCGGCTATTGCCGGGACCATAGCCTCATGCCCCTCCACAAGACCGGCATGGCCCGGCTGGTGGAGTATGCCCAGGAACAGGCCGGGCACCAGCAAAAGCTCACCCTGCAGCTCAAAGAGGTCCAGGACGTGGTCAAAGAGGCCAATTACTGGGCCCGGAACAACACCCACGAAACGATCCTGGGCTCCGATATAGACCAGGCTATCGCCGAGAAGACCTATCGGGCCGACCTGCCGGAAGAAAAGCTCCAGGAGTTTATCGACGAAGGGATGCTCTTCATCGAGACCGAGGGGCAGGTGGTGGGCCAGATGAACGGGCTGTCGGTCTATGCCCTGGGGGACCACGCCTTCGGCCGCCCGTCCCGGATCACCGCCAGCGTCGGCCTGGGCAAGGATGGGGTGATGACCATCGACCGGGAGTCCCAGCTCTCGGGCAACATCCACAACAAGGGGGTCCTCATCCTGGCCGGTTACCTGAAAAACCGCTTTGCCCAGGATAAGCCCCTGACCTTGTCGGCCAGCCTCTGCTTCGAACAGAGCTACGGCCTGGTGGAAGGCGACAGCGCCTCCCTGGCCGAGCTTTGCACCCTGCTCTCCGCCCTGGCCGAGCTGCCCCTGGCCCAGAATATCGCCATGACCGGGTCGATGAGCCAGCGGGGCGAAGCCCAACCCATCGGCGGGGTCAACTGGAAGATCGAGGGTTTTTATAAGGTCTGCAAAGCCCGGGGCCTGGACGGCACGCAAGGCGTCATTATCCCCAAGGCCAATGTCCCGGAGTTGATGCTGAAAAAAGAAGTAGTGGACGCGGTCAAGAAAGGCAAGTTCCACGTCTGGGCCGTGGGCCATGCCGACGAGGCCCTGGAACTCCTCACCGGAGTCCCGGCCGGCAAACGCCTCCCGGACGGCAGCTTTGAACCGGATACGGTGAACTATCAGGTAGACCGGAAACTGAGGCGGATGATGGAATTGGCCAAAGAGCTGATGCGGGGGGAAGAAGGCCCCGGCAAGAGCCCCGGGCCCGCGGCCTCATGCCCATCCTGCGGCAAGTGAGCGTGACCGGAAAGCCTGTCGGCGGCAGCCGGAGACGGCCCCTGGCCTGGATTTTTCAATCGGGCCGGGAGCCGCAACATTTAGTATCGGGATTCATCCCTGGTATGGTATAAGACGGGTCACATCAGTCTCATATAAACCTCATGCAACCTGGAGGAGCTTATGATGAAAAAAATCAGCTACTTTCTGCTTATGCTCATATTGACCGCGGCCCTGGCGGTCCCGGCCCTGGCGACTACTGCGGCGTCGGGGGTCTCCGCCGGAGAGGCCCTGAGGCTTCTCAAGGAAGGCAATAGCCGTTATGTGGACGGCAAACTCCAACATCCCCGCCAGGACCGGGCCCGCCGGGCCCTGACCGCGGCCCAGGGCCAGCATCCCCTGGCCACGGTCCTCGCCTGCGCCGACTCCCGGGAGCCGGTGGAAATCATCTTCGACCAGGGCATCGGCGATATCTTTGTGGTCCGGGTGGCCGGCAACGTCGCCGCCACGGATGAGATCGGCTCCATGGAATACGCCGTGGACCACCTGGCCACCCCGCTGGTGGTAGTCCTGGGTCACACCCAGTGCGGCGCGGTCACTGCGGTCGTGGACGACGCCAAGCTGCCCCCCAATATAGCCACCCTGGTGGAGCCCATCAAACCGGCGGTGGACAAGGCCCGGGAGGCCAACCCCCAGGCCGCCAAGGACGTGCTCCTCAAGGCCGCCATCACGGACAACGTCTGGCAGGCCATGGAAGATACGTTGCGGCTGAGCCCCATCATCCGGGAGAAGGTCAGGGACGGCCAGACTCAATTGGTAGGCGCCCTCTATGACCTCGATTCCGGCCAGGTCCAGTGGCTGGGGCCCCACCCCGACCAGGAAAAACTGGTGGGGGGCAAGAAGGGAGCGGCGGGTAAATCCGGGAAGAAGGGGAAAAAGTCTAAGAAATCGGAAGAGTAAGGCCATAGCGCCTGCGCTTGGGTTCCGGGTCTGCCGTGGGACTCGGAACCCCGATTCCGGCGCAGGCGCAAATCTCCCGGCTGTTTTGAGGAGCGGTCAGGGGGGATTTAACCTAATCCTTCTCATCGGGGAGCGGTGGGCGCATTTTCCATAAGGTCCAAGCGCCCGACCGCAGCCTCCGCCTTATTTCTTCTTATCCCCTTTGGGCGATTCCACGGCTATATTCGGGCGCTCGCACGCCGAGGCCGGGCTGTCGCACCAAGCCGGCAGCGGTTCGCCGGTTCCCGTCACCGGCCGCTCGAATTGGTCCACTACCTGCCAGCCTTTTTCCTTCCACGCGGACGCCGGCGGGGGCGGGGAGCCGCCAAACGTGAACTTTTTAGGGCCGTGGGTATCCAGCATCCGCACCTCGATTTTGTGGTCGCCCTTCTTGACCGTATAGCCCCACTCAAAATTGTCGGTGGTATTGGGCGTGGTCTTTTTGCCGAAATACTGGACAGTGTTGCCTTCATGTTTGACCCGGGAGAAGGTCATACAGCAATCGCCGACTCCCGAACCGCCGGGGCCGGACAACCCACCGCAACCGCAGTTGGCGGCCTTCAGCTCCAGGCCGTCCACCTTGTAACCGCCATGTATCTTTTCGAAGCAGCCCATATCAGCCTCCTGGTGGGAATTGGGACCATGGTCTTTAAATCTGTCGCTGGCAGGCGCCGCCGCCGAGATGCGCCAGAACCTGCTAACCATGGATAACCACGTAATTAATTAAAAAATAATAACCCCCTGGGTCAAAGCCAATGGGTAAAAATACCTATTTTTCCGGCAAAAATAGTGTATCGGCAGGATTATCTTGCCGAAAGTTGAGGATTTTTCTCCCTCCCCCGTGATGGGGGAGGGCTGGGGTGGGGGTGAAATCGCTGGGAGTTGCTCCAACCTGTCCCCATCCCACCAGGGGAGGGGGAGTTATGGAAGCCAACATTTTGCGAGGTATCCGGGGGATACGATACGAGCTAAAAGGGATAATGGTTAGAGGGGGTGCTTCCTGGAAGACGCTGCAGCTCAAGCGGCCATCTCCGGAATGGAGCTTCATGGCCGGGAGGAGAAGAAGCGCGGCGTGGCGGCTCATGGAGCGGTTAGGATGAGAGCAACCGCATAGCGCACTGAGAAAAATTCTATTCCGACTCGATATAGGCGTAGGCGGAATGGTTGTGGATGGACTCGAAGTTTTCCGACTCCACCGCGTACCAGCTGAAGTTGTCGTCCTGGCTCAGGTGGTGGGCGATCTCCCGCACCACGTCCTCGACGAACATGGGATTGCTGTAGGCCTTCTCGGTGACGTACTTCTCATCCTGGCGTTTCAGAAGCGCATAGACCTCGCAGGACGCACACTCCTCCACCATGCGGATCAGGTCTTCGATCCAGAAAAACTTCTTGTAACGCACCTGGATCCGCACTTCGCCCCGCTGGTTGTGGGCCCCCACCTGGCTGATCTCCTTGGAGCAGGGGCACAGGGTCGTGATCGGGACCGTGATCCCCACCACCAGGTCCAGGACGCCGTTTTCATCCATGGAGCCGTTAAAGTTGCAGATATACTCCATCAGGCCCCGGGCCTTGGTGACCGGCGCCTCCTTGTCGATAAAATAGGGGAAGGTCATCTCGATGTGGGCCGACTGGGCGTGGAGGCGGCGGCGGGTCTCCTCCAGGATGGGGCCGATCTTCTTGAGGCTGACGTCCCGGCGGTGTTCGCTCAGGATCTCGATGAAGCGGCTCATGTGGGTGCCCTTGTGGCGGTGGGGCAGGTTGACGTACATGTTGATGCGGGCCACGGTGTGTTGGGTGCCGTTGAACTTGTCCAGCACCATGATGGGGTACGAGATGTTCTTGACCCCCACCTTGTCGATGTCGATGGTGTGGGGGCTGACGTGGTTCTGGACGTCGGCGATTTCCGTCAAGGGCAGGATCACGGTAGGGACTTTACGGGTTGACATGGCTTATGGTCCTGGTCTGGGGTTCTGGGTCATCAGAGTTATTCCCGCCGGCCTGGGCAGAGGCGGCAAAGCGGCTTTCCGGCCCCGGCGCCGTTTCCTTAATCATCGCGAAACCTTTCGGCCACGGCCCGGGCGTGCAGGAGCAGGCCCTCGTGTTCGGCCAGGGTGATAATCGTATCCTTCAGGGACCGGAGCGCCTCCTTCGTCAGGTGCTGGAAGGTGGGTTTCTTGATGAAATCATCCACGGAAAGGCCCGAGAACATCCGGGCGCAGCCTCCCGTGGGGAGCACGTGGTTGGTCCCCGAGGCGTAGTCGCCCACCGGCACCGGGGCATACGGCCCCAGAAAGATGGAGCCGGCGTGCTTGATGCGGGGCAGGAGGGCAAAAGGGTCCCGGGTGACGATCTGCAAATGCTCCGGGGCATAGAGGTTGGCAAACTCCAGGGCCTCATCCAGAGACGCGGTCAGGAGCACCCCGGAGTACTTCGTCAGGGCCGCGGTGATGATTTCCCGCCGGGGCAGGTGGGGGAGTTCCGCGGCGATGATGGCCACCACCTGCCGGGCCAGTTCCGCATCCGGCGTCACCAGGACCGCGGCGGCCTCGGGGTCGTGCTCCACCTGGGAGAGAAAGTCCACCGCTACCAACCGGGCCGTGGCGGTGTCATCCGCCAGGATCAGGGCCTCGCTGGGCCCCGCGGGGGAGTCGATGTCCACCTGGCCGAAGACCAGAAGTTTGGCCGCGGTGACATACTTGTTGCCCGGCCCCACGATCTTGTCCACCCGGGGGACGGTCTTGGTGCCATAGGCCAGGGAGCCGATGGCCCAGGGGCCGCCGACCTTGAAGAGCCGGCTGGCTCCGGCCAGGTGCGCCGCCACCAGGGTGGCGGGGTTTACCGCCATCCCCGGCCCCGGGGGCGTGGCCGCGACGATCTCGGCCACACCCGCCACTTTGGCGGGAATGATATTCATCAGGGCGCTGGAGGGATAAGCGGCCAACCCGCCGGGAATGTAACAGCCCACCCGGTCAATGGGGCGGGAGAGGCGTCCGGCCAGGATGCCGGGCCTGACTTCCATGGCCCACATTTCCCGGTCCAACTGGGCCCGATGAAATTTTTCAATATTGCCGGCGGCGGTCTTGAGGGCGGCGATGACCTGGGGGTCCAGGACCCGGTAGGCGGCCTCGATTTCCTCGGGGGTGGCCACCAGGTCAGCCTCGGTGATGTCGGCTTTGAACTGCTGATGCTGCCGGAGGGATTCGGCGTCGCCCTCGGCGCGCAGTGCGGCCAAGATGGGCGCCACCACCTCCAGCACGGCACTGACGTCTTCCTGGGAGCGGGACAGGATGGCCTGCCGCCGCTCCGGTGTGAGTTCGGTGAGTCGTTCCACCTGCAATTCTGACACTCGCAGGCCCCGCCTTTTCCATAAAAATGGGTTATATCACCGAAAATTATATAAGATTGTTCAGCGAAGCACAAATCTATTCATGAAAGCAGGAGAGGAATGCCATTTTTCGCCTTGCCCCCTCGGGGGGGTGAGGGGGATGACAATCTCGATTTTACTCGGATAATACCTGGATCCCATTGCCCCGTGCTGGTGGGGCGGGCCTCCGTGCCCGCCTCAGAGCGGTCTCCATGGCGCCGAACGGAACCGGCCTGATAGGTTCGGCGCCGGCGCCCAGGACGGCATGAAAACCGATGCCCATGACCAAACAGCTCACCGCTGATATCTTGTTCCTCGCCCAAATCGGCCTGGCCGTCGTTTTCGGCGGCAGTGAATTCCTGCGCCTGCTCCATACGTCCCAGGGCATCCCCATCTTCTGGCTCGCCAGTTGGCTGGCATTTTTGCTGATCAACCTGGTCCTGACCCTCCGGGCTTACTTCACCTTCCCCAGCCGGGTAACCCTCCAGTCCGTCGGCTGCTATGCCCTCTGGACCGTGATCATTGCCGCGGACCTGGTAGTCCTGTTCCTGAAGGGCACGGACATCTGGCGCGCCGCCGACACCATCACCGCGATTACCGTAGCAGTCGGCATCACGGCCATCATCCTCTGGGGGCACCGCCGAGGCCACGGCCTTGGCGGCCCCATCGTCCACGGTTACCTCGGGATTCTGTTTATCGGCCTGCCTCAAATCACCCTGGCCTATACCATCTTCCAGGAGGGCGGCCAGGGATTGGCCGGGGTAGCCCTGCTGGCCAGCAATTTTTCCATCCTGATCCGGCTGGGGCTCTTAGGCTTTGCCATTGCCGAGGCCGGTTGGGACCTGTACCGGAAAGGCGCCGCCATGAGCGAATTATCCAATGAAATCAGTTGGCTGCTCGTTACCCTGGCCTGGTTGATCCGCTACCCGCATGGTTGAGGCAACGAGGCTCCGGCTGGTCCATCGCCGCAGATTTTGAGCAAATTGCCGGGAACGCTACCGGCATCGGTGACAAAGCGGCCCCCGGGTATTATCTTGGACACGAGACCGGTATGAAGACCAGCACATTTTCGGCGCGACGGCTGACCACGGATGCCCTCTTCGGGGTGCAACTGCTCTTTACCTTTATTTTCGGGGGCAGCCAATTCTACCGTATGTTGACTACCAGCCAGGGGGTGAACCTCAGCTGGTTCCTCAGTTGGCTGATCTTCTTGTTGCTGAATCTGGCCCTGACCATTCGGGCGCACCGGAACCAACCCAGCCGGGTGACGCTCCAGACCATCATCAGTTATGCCGCCTGGACTTTCGTGGTGGCGGCGGATTTGGCGGTGATGCTCTGGAAAGGCAGCCATGTCTGGGGCCGGACCGATACCATCACCGCTATGCTCGTGGGGCTGGGGGTGGCTCTGACCCTGGTGGTGGCCTACCGCCTGGAACTGGGCCTCGTCGACCCCATGGTCAAGGGTTGGCTGGCAGTGTTTTTCAAGGCGATTCCCCAATTAGCCCTGGCCTACAAAATGTTCCTGCGGGGGGGCGCCGGCCTGGCCGGGGCCGCGGTGCTCACCGGCCATATCACCATTCTCGCCCGGCTCGGGCAACTCTGGTTTTCCATCAAAGAAGCCGGCTGGGACCGAAACCGCCGCGGCTCAGCCTTAAGCGAACTGGCCAACGAAGCCAGCTGGCTGGTGGCCACCCTGGTCTGGCTGCTCGTTTAATCCAGGCTGCACCGCGGCTCCGGGGCGGGCCACTCGTACCATGGCATCATGCAATCACGGGACGGGTTCGAGGGTCAATTTGTCTCACCTGTCCATAGAGAAAAAACCTGAGAAAAACGAGATAGCATCGACGTAGCGCCACCGCAGCTACCCCTCAGCTCCGTCCACCCGGATGGCCGGGTAATCCCCAGGCGCACCCCTTATGCCGGAAAAAAATTAATATTTTTGATGAGCGTGCCGATATCCCAGGAAACAGGTTTGATCAACCAAGACTTTTTCCTCATATGGTAAAATTCCTATGAAAACAGATAACGGCAGTTCCTCGGCGCCTTCTCCCGAACGACGGCGGTTCGGTCGGATTCATATCTTCGAACCCAGGAGATGTCATATTCACCTGCCCCAATCCCAGGAATTATGGACAGACCGAGGCATATTAGTTAATATCAGTCTCGGAGGCATTTATTTTGTTTGTGATCGACAGCCGCCACTGGGAAACGACGATACTTGCTACTTAATTTTCGATACTTTAGATGCTAATCCTAAAGATCATCAGCTTGGACTTCATGTTTCTGTTGTTCGCACTGAGCAGGTAAACGTCCACCTATCGCAATATGCGGTAGCACTAAAAATAATTTCACCACCCGTTTTCCACTCGCCTCATAAAACCAACAATGGAGAGTATGATTCATTTGATAAAATAAGTATAATGTACCAGCATTACGATTTGAGTAAAAAAGCTTACGAGATCGTTTCAAATACTTCCGAAATAAGGAATGATAAAATCAATAATATAAGAGAATTTATCAATAAAGGCTCTTACAATATAAAAACTGATAAAGTTACACAGCGCCTTATGGACGATCTTCTTATAGAAAATATGTTACGCTTAAAACGTTAATCATCAGGCTTTCAAACCTGGTTGATTTACCCTCTGACCTGGCGTGATCGGCGTTCGACCACCCCGCTTCCGTCAATTCAGGCCATCAGGGCCGGAAAAGGCGGACACTCCCGGAAGGCAGGCTGGCGGTGCCCCAGTGGGTTCTCTTGAAGTCGCGCTGGCTCTCTGCCCCGCCCCCCCTCGAGAGATACTTATTTTCGCGGCTGCCTCCAATCTCTTTCAAGACCTCAATTTCTGCTCACCTGTCATTCTGAGGGCAGCGAAGCATCGCGCCTTGTTCATGAGTTGAGATTATTAACGTTGGTGGGGATGACAGAACAACCGGGATCGCCATAAGGTTCCCGGGCCTGACCCTGAGTCGGGGCTCGCCAACCATGTCGGCGCCGGGGCCGGGGTTTACCCCAATGCCGTTTTTTGGTGACTACCGTTTAACATATTGATATTATAATGAATGTTTTTTAAATACACGATATCAACGAACGCGGCGGCGAAGGTGGCTCACACCTCAACCCCTTTAAGGCCCGGGTTGCGAGGCAGACGATGACGACGAGAAGACGGCGGAAAAAGAAACCGGCGGCCAAGGAAGACCATATCCTGCGGACCTTTCAGGAGGCCGCCCGGCCCCTGCTGATGGAGGAGTTGCTCCAGGTGCTCAATGCCGGCCAGGACCAGGCCGAGGCCGTGGCCGCGCTGGTGGACCAATTGGTGGCCCGGGGACAGTTGGTCTCCCTCAAGGGCGGCCGCTTTGGCCTGTCCGAGAAGATGAACCTGGTGGTGGGGGAGCTCTCCGTTCACCCCGACGGCTTTGGCTTCGTCGCCCCGGAGACCGGGGGCAAGGACATTTACCTGGTGGCCGCGAACCTGAAAGAGGCCTGGCACGGGGACCGGGTGGTCGTGCGAATCGAAGGCAGCCGGGGCCGCCGCCGGGAAGGCCGGGTGATCCGAATTCTCTCCCGCCGGCTCACGGACGTGCTGGGTACCCTGTCCCAGGCTGGCGACACCTATTTTGTGGAGCCTGAAGACGAGCACCTCCTCTTCAACCTGGTGATCGCCCCGGAGCACTTAAACGGCGCCACCCCGGGACAGATGGTCCGGGCCGCGGTAACCCACTATCCCACGGGGCATCTCAATCCCCAGGGAGTGGTCACCGAGGTCCTGGGTGACGTTGAAGACGCCGAGGTCCAGGCCCGGCTGGTGATTTTGAAGTATGAGCTGCCGGACGAGTTCCCGGCGGAGGTCCTGGCCGCGGCGGCGGACCTCAACCCGGACCTGTCGGAGCTGACCCTGAAAAGCCGGCTGGACCTGCGGGAACTTCCCATGGTGACCATCGACGGGGAGACCGCCCGGGACTTCGACGATGGCATCTGCCTGGAAAAAAAGCCCGGGGGTGGCTTCACCCTGTACGTGTCCATCGCCGACGTCAGCCATTACGTCACCCCGGGCTCGCCCCTGGATCAGGAGGCCGACCAGCGGGGCACCAGCGTCTATTTCCCCCAGCGGGCGGTGCACATGCTGCCCGAGAAGCTGGCCACCAACGTCTGCAGCCTCATCCCCGGGGAAGACCGCCTGGCGGTGACCGCCATACTCAATTTCGACCGCCGGGGCCGCCGGAAAGACTTTACCTTCGCCCGGAGCGTGGTCCGGAACCACGCCCGCCTCACCTACCGCCTGGTGGACGACCTGCTGGTCAAAAAAGACCGGGAGCTTCTCAGCCGCTACCGGCCTTTTGTGAAGATGCTCACCCAAATGACCGCGCTCTGCGACCTCCTCAGGGAGCGCCGGGCCGAACGGGGCAGCCTGCTCATGAGTCTCCCCGAGGCCGAGGTGGTGCTGGACGACCGGGGCTGGCCCACGGACATCCGCCGGGTGGATCACTTGGTGTCCCACCAGCTCATCGAGGAGTTCATGATCGCCGCTAACGAAGCGGTGGCCACTTTCCTGGGGGAATTCTCCCTCTTCCGGGTGCACGAGCGTCCCGACGCGGTGAAGCTGGCCGCGTTCCGGACCTATCTGAAGAGCCTGGGGTTCGACCTGCCCAAGGAAGTCCACCGGGACCCCCGGGTCCTCCGGGAGTTCCTCGACGAGGTGCGCAAGACCCCCCTGGCCCCCATGGTGCAGCTGATGCTGCTGCGCTCCTTGAAGCAGGCCCGTTATGCCGGGGAGAACCTGGGCCACTACGGCCTGGCCACCGACTGGTACACCCACTTCACCTCCCCCATCCGGCGCTATCCCGACTTGCTGGTTCACCGGCTGCTCCTGGCCCGTTTGGAGAAGCGCAAGCCCCCGTTTTCCCTGGAACCGGAAGACCTGGAGACCCAGGCCGGCCATCTCACCCGGCGGGAGCGGGCCGCGGTGGGAGCGGAGCGGGAGATGTTGTCCCGCATGCAGGTGCGCTGCCTGGCCCACCGGGTGGGGGACACCTTTTCGGGCCGCATCACCGGGGTCAACGCCTTCGGCTTTTTCGTTTCCCTGGAGGAGGTCTTTGCCGAGGGCCTGGTGCGCCTGGTGGACCTGCCCGACGACTACTACCGCTACGAGGAATCCCAGATGCGCCTCTTCGGCCGCCGCACCCGGCGCATCTTCGCCCTGGGGGACCTGGTCAAGGTCAAGGTGGCCCACGTGGACATCCGGCGCCGCCACGTCAATCTGCTGTTGGTGGAGGAAGAAAAAGGGGAAAAAGGCGAAGAGGGGAAAGGGGAAAAAGGGTAATAAAATTTAGTGGATAGCTAACGAATAATGAACGCCGATACTCGTTCCCAAGTGCAACTTGGGAACGAGGTAAAAAAGTAGAATAATATTTAGTGGATAGCTATTTAATAAAGGTCGCCGATTGGTGCGTAGGACGCACCCTACGGGTCTCGTGTAGGGTGCGTCCTACGCACCAAAAATTTGCTGCTCATATTTCTTCTTGTAGGGCGGGAAAGTGAAACGCATCCCGCCTTAGGCAATTTGGTTTAGCCTGCTTAAGCCGCAATATATCCGCGCCTTTGTTCCTGGCGGCACGTTCTTTTTGAATGTCTCGTTCCCAAGCTGTGCTTTGGAACGCTTTAATCAGCCAAGCAGCCTGGCCTTCATTATCGTTCCCAAGTGCAACTTGGGAACGAGTTAAAAACCCTCAAGCCCCCCTAAAAATCCACGTATTCCCCCCGAGCCAGGTCCCGGAGGTGACAGGCGTCGTTCAGGCCCATGATGTGCCAGGTGTCCCCCACCCGGTTAAAGCGGTTGATGGCGGTGGTGTCCTGGCCGATCCGCCAGAAGTGGGAGTTGTCCAAGCCGATGAAGGCCGCGATGAGCACCTTGTTCACCGCCCGGTGGGCCGCCAGCAAGACTACTTGCCCGGGGTGGCGCTGCACCACTTCCTCAACCGCTTTAAGGGCCCGGACCTTGACTTCGTCCAGGGTTTCGCCCCCGGGAAAGCGGACGGTGGCCGGGGCGGTTTCCCACTGGCGGTAGAGCTCGGCATACCTGACCTTGACCTCTGCCAGGGGCAGGCCCTCCCAATCCCCGTAGCACAGGTCGGTGAGTCCCGGCAGATCCGTCACCGCCAGATTGTGGTGCCGGGCAATGGCGGAGGCGGTGTCCCGGGCTCGGGACAGGGGCGAGGCGTAGGCCGCGTGGATGGTCTCGCCCTTGAGCCATTCCCCCGCCAGGCGGGCCTCTTCCCGGCCCTGGTCGTTCAGGGGAATGTCCCTGGACCCCCGGAAAATCTTGTCCAGGTTCCAGGGGGTTTGGCCGTGGCGTACCAGAATGATTTGAGTCATGGTCTGCCTCATCTCTGGATTAGGATAGCAAGGAACTTATCTCCTAATCCTTAACTACCACCTCATCAACAAAAAAACCAGGGGCCACGATCTTTGGCCCCTGCTTTCATCCGAGAACTATTTAAATTTACTTAAGAATCTATCACCCAATTCTCCTCGAAAGTATTGTCTTTCAGGCCGTACAAAAACCCCATGGTTTTTCCCTGCCCCGGCTCCACTCCCAACTGAACCCTCCAGAAGGAGAGATAAATGGCGTAATCCCACCGGGGTTCTTTGGTTTTCGGGTCTTCTCTCAGGGACCGCCAGGTCTCCCGTTTCTCCATAACCCGCCAGATGGTGTTATATTTTTTGCTCCGAACCAGTTGCCCCACGTTGGGGAGGCCCTTGCGCCGCATGATTTCTTCATATTCTTTCATGGTCGCCTCCAGGGGAATCAGGTTAATGGGCACATAACTGGGTTACATCAAAGCGCCGATTATTTCACCATTTCCCAATTAAGCGCAAAGGTGTTGTCATAGAAGGTGTATTCAAACCCCATCATCTTGCCTACCCCGGGCCGCTCTCCCGGCTTGACCCGCCAATACATCAGATAAATGGCGGGAATCATGCGGGGGTCCCCGGTCTTGGGATCAGGTTCGATGTTGGCCCAAATTTCCTTCTTCTCCATGACCCGCCAAACCGTGCCGTATTTTTTGCTGCGCACTTCCTGCCCGACCTCGGGCAGGCCCTTTTCCCGGATGATCTTATCAAAATCTTTCATGGCCGCCTCCTTGTGAGGTGATGGGTGGTAGTCTAAAAATAAGACTTTTTAACACTATTTCAAGTAAGGTAGGCGAGATTAATCAATGGATAAATTTTCATAAATTATCATTGCCTGGTACTGAGCTGTCTACTCAGCTCCAGGATCAGGTGGGGCATCGCCCCCAATCGCCTTATGCCCCGCCAGAGGCCGGGGGTCGGCGCTTCCGGGCCCCGTGCCGGGGGCGGCGGGTGCCTCTCATAGCCCCGATCATAATCTGCCAGCCCGGTCATATTGCCCTTGACTATTGCACCCCTCGTGTTCAAAATAATCAGGAAATGGCGATGGAGCTCGCCCGGGAAATTTTTTATACTGAAGTGCAATCCGAAAGTTTTTGGTGGCCGCCGCAGGCTTTAGCCGGTTGCCGGATGTTTGATTGCGAATCGGTATCACGGCCCAAACCGCGCTGACGCTGATGGCTCCTGATTACCCCTTGGGGTTCAGGGGCTTTTTTTATTGGCCGGGCCAAGATTGCCCCCTTACCCCTGCTGAAGGAGACTCTTATGGCGATCAGTCTGGCATTGATCATCATCCTGGGTTTGGGGGCCGACTACCTCTTCCGCCGCCTGAAAATGCCGGGCCTGGTGGGCATGCTCCTGGTGGGTATCCTGGTGGGGCCCCATGTCCTGGGTCTGCTGCGTCCGGAAATGATCGCAGTCTCGGCGGATTTCCGCAAAATCGCCCTCATCGTCATTCTGCTCCGGGCCGGCTTCACCCTGCGCCGGGAGACCCTGAACCGCACCGCCCGCCCGGCCCTGCTCATGAGCTTCGTCCCCGCCTCCTTTGAGATCGCCGCGGTGAGTGTGGCGGCCGTGTACCTGTTCAACTTCTCCTGGCTCCAGGCCGCCATGCTGGGAGCCATTATCGGCGCCGTTTCCCCCGCGGTGGTGGTGCCCATGATGATTTTCTTCATGGAGCAGGGCAAAGGTGCCCGAAAGGGGATTCCCACCTTCGTCCTGGCCGGCTCCGCCCTGGACAATGTCTTTGCCATCGTCGTCTTTACCCAGTTTTTGAGCCTCTACCAGGGGGTCAAGAGCAGCATCCTCTGGGACCTGGCCAGCATCCCCGTCGCCGTGGTCCTGGGGACCCTCCTGGGCCTGGTGGCCGGCTACCTCCTCTACCTGTTTTTCAAGCACTTTGAACTGGCCAGTCCCCGGCGCACCATCATGGTGCTGGGGGTGGCCATCGTCCTCACCTGGATCGGCGACCTGGCGAAAGACCTGGTCCCCATCGCCTCCCTGCTGGGGGTCCTGACCATGGGCCTGGTCATCCTGGAGAAGTCCGATAGCCTGGGGCATATCATTGCGCAAAAACTCCAGCGCCTCTGGGTCTTTGCCGAACTCCTGCTCTTCGTGCTGGTGGGGGCCCAGGTGAATCCCAAAGTGGCCTGGGGCGCCGGGGCCGCCGGCCTGGCGATCATCGGTTTCGGCCTTATCTTCCGGTCCCTGGGCACCTACCTGTCCGTCCTGGGGGCGGGGCTCACCTGGCGGGAAAAGCTCTTTTGCATCATGAGCTATATCCCCAAGGCCACCGTCCAGGCGGCCATCGGCGCCATTCCTCTGGAGGCCGGGGTCCCCGGCGGCGAGCTCATCCTGGCCATGGCGGTGCTCTCGGTCCTGATCACCGCCCCCCCCGGGGCCGTCGCCATCTCCCTGTGGGGCGAAAAAGTCCTGGATAGGGAAGAACTCAGCGGCTACCGCTTTTTCACCCTGAGGGACAAGCTGAAACTGCCCCGGGTGGGCCAGCGGGTGCGGCACAAGCGCTCGGGCACCGTGTGGAAGGTTATCGAGGAGATGGAAATCTGGGTCCAGAACCCCGCCGGGGAGGCCGCCGGCGCCGCGCAGGTCCCAGCCCTGGCCCTCCGGTTCTGGAAGGTCAATGACCACCTGCCCCGGGGCCAGGGGAAAACCCTGCGCCACACCTACACCCCCGGCGATCATACTTTTGACCGCTATTGGGAGATCCTGGAAGGGTGAAATCCGCTGCCTGGAGGTTCATCGTCCTGCTGGGGGTCATCAGCCTCTTCAGCGACATCACTTATGAAGGGGCCCGGAGTATCAGCGGCCCCTTCCTCGGGGAACTCAAGGCCAGCGCCCTGGTGGTGGGGGTGGTGGCGGGCCTGGGGGAGTTTCTGGGGTACACCCTGCGCCTGGCCTCCGGCTATCTTGCCGATCGTCTGGGCCGTTACTGGCCCATAGTCTTTGCCGGGTATAGCTTGAACCTCCTGGCGGTGCCGCTTCTGGCCCTGGCCGGCAATTGGGAAATTGCCGCGGTGCTCCTGGTGGCGGAACGGATGGGCAAGGCCATCCGCACCCCGGCCCGGGACGCGATGCTGTCTCACGCCGTGAGCGCGGTGGGGCGGGGCTGGGGCTTCGGCTTCCATGAGGCCATGGACCAGATTGGCGCAGTCACCGGGCCGCTCATCGTGGCCGCAGTCTTATATTTCCAGGGAAGTTACCGGCAGGGGTTTGCCGTTCTCTTGCTGCCGGCCGTTCTGGCGCTGGTGGTGATCACCCTGGCGGCGCGGCTCTATCCCCACCCCCGGCACCTGGAGGTGAACGCCCCGGGTCTCCACCCCATCGGGTTCAACCGCCCTTACTGGCTCTATGTCGTGGCCGTGGGGCTGATGGGAGCCGGCTATGCCGACTTCCCCCTGATCGCCTATCACTTCGGCCAAACGGGCCTGGCCTCCCCCGGCTGGATCCCCCTGTTTTATGCCATCGCCATGGCGGTAGACGGCGTGGCCGCCCTCATCCTGGGCCGCCTCTTTGACCGCCTGGGGCTCAAGGTGATCATGGGGACTGCGGTCTTGTCGGCTCTGTTTGCGCCCCTGGTCTTTCTGGGGGGGTTCAAGCTCGCCCTGTTGGGCATGGTCCTCTGGGGCATCGGCATGGGGAGCCTGGAGTCCATTATCAAGGCGGCCCTGGCTGAGATGGTGCCCCGGGACCGCCGGGCCACCGGTTTCGGCCTCTTTAATTGCGGTTTCGGATTGTTCTGGCTCCTGGGCAGCGCCCTCATGGGATTTCTCTATGGTTTTTCCCTGGGCGCCCTGGTGGCCTTTTCGGTAACCGCCCAGCTCCTGGCTATCCCCTTTTTTCTGGCGGTCTCGAGGCACGTGTGTCTCCAACCCCGATGACCGGGAGTGCCCGGCAACCCCTGAGGAGGCTGCCTGGACAATAAGTCGTTAAGAGCGTCCAACCTCTTGACAAACTTCCCGGGCCTGCGTATATAAAAAGGTGCGTTTGGGGGATCGTCTAACGGCAGGACTGCAGCCTCTGGAGTTGCCTATCAAGGTTCGAATCCTTGTCCCCCAGCCAGAATAGACCACACAATCCCCGGTAGCTCAGCTGGTAGAGCGGGTGGCTGTTAACCACCTTGTCGGCGGTTCGAGTCCGTCCCGGGGAGCCAATATTAATCAGCATTTGGGGTAGCTGCGGCTACCCCATTTTTTTCCCGGGAGCACTATCGGAGCACTTTTTTGCCCCAAAGTATAACTTATCAGAAGTTACCTCCTCGGGCTTCTGGGCCCAAAATCCCTCAAACTTCTGGTAAGCATCCACGGCATCGGCAGTGTCCACCGTATTATAGCGGTGAAACATAGCCGCGGTTTTGTGCCCGGTGAGCTTCATGATCACCGAGTGGTCCACGCCCGCCTTCCTCATGTTGGTGTTAAAAGTGTGCCGGAGATCATGTAACCGGAGATTCTCAATCCCTCCCCTGCTGCAGGCTTTGAGAAAGGCCGTCGGGATACTCATGATTGGCCGGCCTTGGTATGTGAAGACTCGGTTATGCCCCAGCCTTCTTACCCGGCCAGCCTCATGTAAAATACCCAGGACCTCGTCGTTCAGGTAAATCACCCTGGGCTCGGAAGTGTTGGTGTCGGCGGCCTCCAATCTGCTAGCCCGCTGTTTCAAGTTCACCTTATCCCAGGTGAGATTGAAAATCTCTCCGGCCCTTATCCCGGTCAGGTAAGCAAATTGAATGATCTGGGCGGCGTGGTTAGGAAGATTGGAAATCAGCCGCTCCAGTTCCTCAGGAGACAAAATCCGGTTCCGGGCATTATTCTTCGCCAGCATCTTGATCTTCCAGCAGGGATTCTTGTCTGTGAACTCTTCCCGGACCGCAAGATTGAACATGTGCTTCAAAACAGTGATTTCCCGATTGACGCTGGCCACCGACCGGGGTCTCCCATGCCGGCTATTTCCTTCCATCCGATGGCCTTGATAGGTTTCCACCATGGTGGGCTTAATCTCCCGGACCAAGATAGTCCCGAAGAATTCTTCCAGGCTCCTACAGGCCCGTTCAATATGTTTGATGGTTTTGTTCTCTCGGGCCACCGGGAGTTCCAGGAACCACTTCACCAACTGGGTGAAGGTCAGGTTGGATTCTTCCCTGATGTCCAGATACTTCTTCTCGGCCCACTCCACCATCTTCTTCTGGTAGGCCCGCTCAGCCAATTTCTTGAACTCACCAACCTTCTCGATCTTGTACTTGATCTTGCCGGTCAAGGGGTCCCGGCCACAGGGGTACTTGATAAACCAGGGCCCGGTCTTACGGCCCTGACCATCCTTGTACTTCCGGTAAACACTCATTCTTGCCTCTCCTTATAGGTTAAGAAGACAGCAAGAGACGGGGGCACTGGCTTGAAAACGGATCACCTCCTCTGTCGGAGATATGCCAGTTCCCGTCCCTGCTGTCAATTCAAATTGTTGAGGGTTAGTTGATGGTGGGTAGCCGGTCCAGGTAGTGGTCTACATCCCGGCGATCCCACTTCAATCGCCGGCCGATGCGCTTGGTCTTGATGGGAAAGGTGCCGGCCGACAACTTGTTGTAGATGGTCTGGGGGCTCACCCCCAGGTAATCCGAGAGTTCCCTGATGCTCAACATCCTTTTCTCCAAAGCCATAGTGTTATTCAAATCGGTATTCACCTCCATCCACGTACGGGCCCTTAAAAAGACCCGGAATCGCCCCGAAAATACCGGGGGTGGGGTTACCCTTAAGTTCATTGTGATCGCTTCAATTTAAGCCAAGATATCGGTCTTACGTGGGTAAATTAACCATTGAGCCGATAGGCCTCTCCATACTGCGTCAGATAGTGCTTCTCCTCGGGCGAGGGCTTGCATCCCTGCCATGTTTCCCTGACCCCTGGCCAAGTGGCCACAGCTAAGCTCAGCATGTCCTGAAACCAGTCGGCCCCGGCCAGGACTGGGATTCCGGTTGCCCGGCTGACACTATATGCCAATGGGCAGGTATCCAAGGTCCAGCCTTAGTTTCAGGGCTGATAGCGGCAATGAACATTGCTTCATGACCCTCCAACTGGAAAGTCTTTTCTTCCAGTTAGTTCATGACAACATAGCTTTTAAGCCTGTCAACCCGTGTGACCTTCACCTTTCATAGCCTGCCAGCTGGGCGGCCAGACCGTGATCTTTATCTTTATATAAGCTTGGCCATAGGAGTGATGCGCCTTCAGAGAGCCGCCTAACCTGGCCCTGGGTTTCCTTACCTTCCACTCTCCCACAGGTTTTATGGCTGTCAACACCCCCGGCTTGACATCCATTCTGCAGATAGGTCATGGTCGACAAGACTTTCCTTAAGGATAGGAAAACACAGGTCTTTAAGCTGTCAATAGGGGCGGTTGATAGTGGCGATCTCCTGTTTATGGATTGTCTCTAAAGCCTTATGGAACTCCTACCGGGCGAGTCCGAGAAACTGCTTGACATGCCAGACGATAAAGGCATTTGATATATTATTTAAAGTGGGCGGGGGCGCCCCCACCGGCTTGATGGCCCCGGCATTGAAGTCATGTTGCCCATCCCCGCGACGGAAAAATTGATTTCCATGGAAGAGCATTTCGGAGAAAAAGCCACGCATGCCCCAGCTTGAACACATCGAAGCCATTGAAAAACGCCTCTGGACTGCCGCCGATACCCTGCGAGCCAATTCAAACTATGCCAGCAACGAATATTTCCTGCCGGTGATGGGGCTGATCTTCCTGCGGCATGCTTACAGCCGGTACCTGGGCGTCAAAGACAAGATCGAAGCCAACCTGCCCAGCCGGGGCGGCAAAAAACGGCCCCTGACCAAAGAGGATTTCTCGGAGAAAAGCGCTATCTTCCTGCGGCCCCAGGCCCAGTTCGACAGCCTGGTTGCTCTCACCGACAGCGATGACCGGGCCAAGACCATTATTCAGGCCATGGAGTCCATTGAGGCCGACTACGAGAATCTGCGCGGCGTGCTGCCCAAGAGTGAATATCAGGAATTGGACAACGGCGTGCTGGGCCAACTCCTGCGCACGCTTAATCCCGATGAACTGAAAACTGCCTCCGGGGACGTGTTTGGGCGTATCTATGAATACTTTCTGACCCAGTTCGCCGACCACAAGGCCCATGACAACGGCGAGTTCTTTACGCCGATCTCCCTGGTCTCCTTGATCGCCAACGTCCTGGAGCCGGAAGGCGGCACGGTGCTGGACCCGGCCTGCGGTTCCGGGGGCATGTTTGTACAGAGCGCCCGGTTTGTGGAGCAGCGTCACCAAAACCCCACCGAAAAGCTCACCTTCCGGGGCCTGGAGAAGAACGCCACCACCATCCGGCTGGCCAAAATGAACCTGGCCGTGCATGGCCTGGAGGGTGACATTCAGAGGGCCATTACCTATTATGAAGACCCCCATGAACTGCTGGGGAAGGCCGACTTTGTCATGGCCAATCCGCCGTTCAACGTGGATGAGATCGACGCCGAGAAAATCAAGAGCGACCCGCGCCTGCCCTTTGGCCTGCCGGGAGTGTTCTGGCACACCCAGGGGGCGGGCAAGAGCTACTCGATGGTCATGTTCACCCGGAAGGTGCACCGTAAGCTCGGCGGCAACTTCACCTTTGTCATCCTCACGGATCGGGAGGATCTGGACTCCCAAATCTACAAAACCTTCGCCGGCTGCGGCCTGGTGGACCATGACCGGGACCCCTGCCGGGCCGCCGACGGCGAGCACCTGGAACAACTGCTGGCCCAGCACAAAACCTTTGTTTTCTCGCTGATCCAGAAATTCAACCGGGACGTGAACCCGGACTTGGGCTATACCCGGCGGGACGATATCATCGTCATCACTGACGAAGCCCACCGGACCCAATACGGCACGCTGGCCCTGAATATGCGCAATGCCCTGCCCAACGCCAGCTACATCGGCTTTACCGGCACGCCGCTGTTCAAAGATGATGAGATCACCCGGCGGGTCTTTGGAGATTACGTCTCCACCTATGATTTTCAACGGGCCGTGGAAGACAAGGCCACCGTCCCTCTCTATTACGACGCCCGGGGCGAAAAGCTGGGCGTGGCAGTGGGGGATTTGAATGAACGGATCGCCGCCAAACTGGAGGAGTTAGAGACCCAAAACATTGATGTTGAGCAGCGCCTGGAGCGGGAACTCCGGCGGGACTATCACATCATCACGGCAGATAAGCGCCTGGACCAGATCGCCCGTGACTTTGTCAGGCATTACGCGAAAGCCTGGGAGACCGGCAAAGCCATGCTGGTCTGCATCGACAAGATTACCTGCGTGCGGATGTATAACCTGATCGCCAGATACTGGGAGGAACGCCTTCGGAAATTGGCGGCGGACCTGGGCACGGCCGCCGATGAACAGGAGGAGGTCTATCGCCGCCGGCAGATTAACTGGATGCGTGAGACCCGCATGGCAGTCGTGGTCAGCGAAGAACAGGGTGAAGTCGATAAGTTCCGCCGGTGGGACCTGGACATTATCCCGCACCGGAAGCTCATCAAGGAAGGGATAGAGCTTCCGGAAGCCATGCGGCAAAGACCGCAATTCCGGAACATGCAACGTTTGGACTTGGATGAGGCCTTTAAGGAGGAAGAACACCCGTTCCGGATCGCCATCGTCTGCGCCATGTGGCTTACCGGTTTCGACGTGCCCAGCCTGTCCACGCTTTATTTGGACAAGCCGTTGAAGGCCCATACGCTCATGCAGGCAGTCGCCCGGGCCAACCGGGTGAACGAGGGCAAGAACAATGGCCTCATCGTTGATTACTGCGGCATTCTCAAGAATTTGCGGAAGGCCCTGGCAACCTTTGTCGATCCGGGGGTTGGTGGCTCTGGCGATAGCGGCGGCGATCAGGATCCCATAAGGCCGGAGGAAGAACTGCTGGCCGACCTGGAGGAAGCCATCGCCATGGTCCGGGATTATCTGACCGAACACGGGGCCTCACTGGACGACATCATCATGATGAACGGGTTTGAGCGGAATGCCGCTATCGCGGCGGCAAAAGAGGCAGCCAACGAAAATGACGAAACCCGGAAACGCTTCGAGGTTATGTGCCGGGAGGTCTTCAAGAAGTTCAGGGCCTGCGTCAACCTAAGGGGAGTGAATGAGCACCGCCCCGATTACCATGCCATAAACATTGTCTATAAAAGCCTGCAGCAGGACCGTGATCAGACCGACATCACTGATATTATCCGGGGACTACACCAGGTAGTTGATGGCGCCATCGAAACGAGATTAAACGGCGAAGAGGATGATAGGTCCCCCTATGACATCAGTAAGATTGACTTTGAGCGGCTGCGGAAAGAGTTTGAGTGCAGCCCGGTTAAGCGGACCAACATCCAGAACCTGAAGCAGGCTATTGAAATTAAACTTCGCCGGCTCTTGGAGCAAAACCCGTTGCGTACGGATTTCCAGCGCCATTATGAGAAGGTTGTGGCCGAGTACAACCGGGAGAAAGACCGGTTGACCATTGAACAGACTTTTGAGGCCCTGATCAAGCTGGTACAGGAATTGGATAATGAAGAGACCCGGGCCATGAGGGAAGGCCTCGATGAGGAATCCTTGGCTTTGTTTGACCTGTTGAAAAAGTCTGACTTAGGCCCCGTGGCCATCAAAAAGATTAAGAAGGTCGCAGTTGAACTACTCGCAACGCTGAAAGCTGAAAAGCTAAAGATATATCAATGGCGAGATAGAGAGGCGACTCGTGACTCGGTTCGAGTTGTAATCCATAATTTTTTGTATAACGAGGATACCGGGCTGCCTGCAGATTACTATAGCGATGAAGAAGTTACTATGAAATCAGAAGAGGTGTTTGTGCATGTGTACCGGGCGTATCCCACTGTCCCATCACCCTATTACGCACTGTCATTATAACTACTGGTTATTCCTGGTGTTTCCACAGAGCTTAGCGATTTTAATTCACTGATCATTAATGGAGTGCAGGAAGAAACTCTTCCCGCACTCCCTTGGTTTATTGTGGCAGAACTGCTTAATCCTCCGATCCGCTGCCGGGTTCATGGCCATCATTGGCGCCGATGACCGTTAACCCGCCCCGGTCCTTATCCACCCGGCACATGATCAGGAAGCCGGGTATTAGTTCATCGCGGCTAAACTTGAGGCCGTCCTGCTCCAGGATGCTCATGAACCTGTCCAGCATTTCCGTCCTGGCTGTAAAATTGAGACTCACTTGCTCGCCCGGCAGCCGGTCCTCGATGGTGACGTAGACCAGGATGGACTGGGGAGGTACCCCACCCTCCAAGCTCCAAAGCCGGTCCCAGGCATAATACAAGACCCTGATGTCCGCCAGACAATTTACGCCAAACTCCAACCTGCACATACGAGTTTTCATGGTATCACTCCCTCTCTTTAAATTTAAAATCTTTGCCCAGCCCACAAAAGCCAACTCCATAGACCTTGAGGACGCCCCGATCTCATGGCAAAAAGCCCGGGCGTACCCGACAAATAGGGGGCGGCGTCAATGTCGCCGCCCCCATAACACCTTGTAATGCCATCAAGATGAGCCTCCAGTTCATCTGGTGGACGGGTTAGGCCTCTATGGCCAGATACTCCGGCCCTTCAAGTTGCAGGCCCCGCTTCAGATTCAACTGGTGCGTTTCCGCTTTCTGGGCCTGGGGCACCCCGGCCGGGGTTGCCGGTACTCCCGGTTGCGATTTACGCCTGTGCAGGGTCAGTCGCGGGCCTGGTTTGGTCCGCCGTGCCCGCCATACTGGATTCCATCTGGTGGTGCGCTGTGCCATAGATATGGCCTCCTATCGAGTCTCCACTTCCATGTGGTTGGGTTTACGGCATGGAATCATATTTACTTACCGGGCTGTCACTCCTGATCAGCTCAAAATCCCGGGCCACTAATACCAATTCCTGCGGCCCTTCCAGCTTATCGTCTTCATAGACATATCGACCGATAACGCCCACAACCGCCAGCCGATCTCCCCGATGGATGTAATCTGCAGCTACTGGTGCCAAGTTATGGCCGCAGGCAACTTTGATGACTCCCGCTCTATACGGACCTATACTGATACCGAGATAAAATATGGTATCGGGGTGGCCTTCAAAAAATGTGAGCTTTGGCTCGGTTAGCACCGGACCGGTGAGAATACAGACGTTAAACATAGGGTCTTCTCCTTTAATGAATTTACCTTTTGAGAAAAGCCCAGGTTTTTGTAGCGTCAGGCTGACGGATTCGTTTGAGGTTCGAATTTGGCGGAGTGAAGGTCTTGGGGGCTGGAGGAAAGATAGGCCGGGCAGGTTGGTCACAACCTCCAGCTGAGGTGGTTGTCGGGGCAGTTCTTCCTGTCCGGGTTAATCAAGGGCCGCGGCCGTTCCTTCGACAAAATCAGCCAAGCCGGAGATCGGTGGAGTTACGCCGTCAATCACACCCTGACCAGCAAAATCATCCTGGCAGTTAAGCTCCGGGGTTCTGAAGTTTTCGGCGGAGTCGATCAACGGCATGAACTTGGCCGCATTATCTACCCTGCATCAGCTGCCCGTAGGTAACGCTCTACGCATACAGGGCGCCTGGCCTCATGCGATCGAGTGCCCAGGCAATCACCTCCTCATTTTGGGGGGTGGGGGCTCGCAGTAGAGGGGACCCCATGGGATGGGACCCAATATCCATCCAGGAGCCCAAGCAGGATGTTTAGTATTGCTGGCCGGGGAGTGCCTTTCCCAGAGGGGTACCTGGAGATCGGCTTTGGTATTTTCGACCCTGGAAATTTTTTCCCGGATTTGTCCACGTAAGGCCCTTAAAATTGCCCTAATTGGGGCGCTGAGGGGCAGGTGAATGGTAAGAGCAGGGGTAGACACTTATCGTTCGAAATCGGGGCTAAAAACGGTCCGTATGTTGGCAAAAATCTACTTGGGGGTTGAGGTTATAAAGAGGGCCCCCGGGGCTGGCTCTGCATATTCTCGGCCGGCAATGCCCGGCTAAATGATCTATCCGGCTCCCGGCTGCATCCATCGCGGGTTAACGGCCTCAAACCTTTTATCCGGCCCTATTCTGAAAATAATTATCGAATCCCCTTGACGCGCCCTCCCAATGGTTTATACTATACACAATTAATATAGAATAGTTTAATGGGTTGTGAGGAGCGGAACATGAAATTCCTCGAAGCATGTAAGGCCGATGCCACGGCTGATTTGGTTTATCGAGCCTGCCCCATGCACCTCCTGGAGCCGATGGAGTTAATCAAAGACCTGAAGAAAGGTGAGGTGCTGGAGATTTTAACCGATTACGACGGCGCCCTGGAGGATATCCCGGCCTGGTGCGCCAAACACGGGCAAGAATTCCTGGGTATGAGTGAAGATGCCTGCGACGATTGCTATAAGCTCTACATTAAGAAGCAATCCTGAGGAACGGCCATGAAACGAGCCTATATGGATCACGCCGCGGCCACGCCGGTTCGCCCCGAAGTTATGGAAGCCATGCTGCCGTTCTTCGTCGAACGTTTCGGCAATCCGTCGGCAGTGTACGACCTGGGATCGGCAATCAAAGCGGTCATGGAAGAGCAGCGTGGCAAGGTGGCCACGTTCATCGGCGCTCACCCCGACGAGATTATCTTCACCTCCTCCGGCGCCGAAGCCAATAACCTGGCCATCAAGGGCCTGGCCCTGGCCACTTTTCAGAAGAGAGGCAGACACCTGATTGTTTCGGGCATCGAGCACCATTCGGTGCTCAATTCGGCCAGGTTCCTGGAGAAGTTCTTCGATTTTGAAGTCACCTTTCTGCCCGTGGACCGCTACGGCCGGGTTGATCCGGAACGTCTCCATAAGGCCCTCACCCCGGCCACGGTCATGGTTTCCATCGGCCACGGCAGTAACGAAATCGGCACGCTCCAGGATATCCCGGCACTGGTGGCGGTTTGCCAGGCCGCCGGCGTCCCGTTTCACACCGATGCCGTGGCTACCGTGGGCCAGGTGCCGGTGGACGTCAAAGAGTTGGGCGTCGACTTGTTAACTATTTCAGGGCCGCCTCTGGGAGCCCCCAAAGGCATCGGGGCCTTGTATTTCCGGAACAAGCTACGTCTGGTGCCCCTGCTCAACGGTGGCATTCAGGAAAGCGGCCGGCGGGGGGGCACCGAGAATGTCCCCGGCATCGTCGGCCTGGGCCGGGCCGCGGAGCTGGCCTGGCAGGAGTTGGACGAGAAAGCGGTCTACCTGACGAAGCTGAGGGATCTGTTGATCGCCGGAGTCCGGGAGACTATTCCCGAGGTCCTGTTTACCGGCCATCCGGAAAAGAGATTGCCGGGGCACGCCAGTTTCTGCTTTGAAGGCATTGAGGGTGAAGCCCTGATTTTCCTGTTAAGCAGCCAGGGGATCTACGCCAACACCGGTTCCGCCTGCGCCTCCAAGGCGCTCAAGACTTCGCCGGTCCTGGGGGCCATCGGCGTCAAGCCGGACGTGGCCCAGGGCTCCCTGGTCTTTACCCTGAGCCGCGATAACCGGGAAGAAGAGGTGCGCCATGTCCTGCAGCACCTGCCCCCGGCAGTGGAGAGGCTGCGTTCCTTCTCGCCGGTTTGGCGGAAGAAAATGACCGAAGCCGCGGGATCCTGAACATGAAGCTCTCCGCCAAAAGCCGCTACGGCACCCGGCTCATGCTGGACATGGCCCAGCATTATCACGATGGCCCCATTCACCTGGCCAGCGTGGCCAAACGGCAGGGCATCTCGGTGAAGTATCTGGAACAAATCATCATTCCTCTGAAGAAGGCTCATTATATTCAGAGCGTGCGGGGCCCCAAAGGCGGACATATCCTGGCAAAGCCGCCCGCCGAGATCACTGTCGGGGAAATCGTCGCCTTGCTGGAAGGTGCCGCCAGCCTGGCTGCCTGTTCCGATAACCCCCTGGTCTGTGAGCGGTCTTCCGACTGCGCCACCCGCTATATCTGGCAGGAAGCGGCCCGGGCCATGTTTGATAAGTTGCAGTCCATTACTTTAGCCGATCTGTTGGGTCGGAATAAAGGTAACACCCCAGGAGCATGACCATGTATAGCGACATCGTGATGGACCATTTTAACAATCCCCGCAATATCGGGGTTATCGAAGATGCCGACGGTATCGGTGAGGTGGGTAATCCCGTGTGCGGCGATATGATGACTTTCTATATCAAAGTCAAAGACAACCGCCTGGAAGACGTGAAGTTCCAGACTTTTGGCTGTGTGGCCGCCATCGCCGTGTCCAGCATGGTGAGCGAGATGGCCAAAGGCAAAGACCTGGAGGAGGCCAAGAAGATCACCAATAAGCAGGTGGCCGAGACCCTGGGGGGCCTGCCCCCCAATAAGCTGCACTGCTCCAATTTAGGGGCGGAGGCCTTGACCCTGGCCATCAAGAACTATCAGGAAAAATCCGGCGCCACCCCGAAAACCGGCGCCGCCTGAGTTCAAAGAGCACGGAACCTGGGGAGCAAATGCGACCAGGGGAAAACGGGGCACAACCCTGGTGGCCCCCAGGCCGGTATGGCTGTCCCTGGCTGAGGTGGCCTGAAACCGCAAAGGTCGATACCATGCGCCATAAGGAAAACGCCGGAACCATGAATATTTTTCAGGGTTAACCCCATGACTTTACTGCGTCTGCTTCTCAGATCTGTCGGCCCTGCCCCCGTAGTTTTGGCTCTCGGGCTGGCCTTGATGGCTGGTGGTTGCAGCCGCGACAGCGACAAGGTTGCGGTTGACTTCACGAAGACCGTGCCGGTGGCCCGTCCCGGGGATCAAAAGTCCTCGAAACCTCCGCTCCGGGTGGCCGTGGCCGCCATGATTTCCCCCAAGGAGACCATGGAGGTTTACCGGCAGCTCCTCACCTACCTCGGGCACAAGCTGGGCAAAAACCTGGAACTGGTGCAGCGGAAGACCTATGGCGAAGTCAACGAACTGCTGGGAAAGGGCCGCATCGATCTGGGCTTTATCTGTTCCGGACCCTATGTGACGGGCAAAGACCGCTATGGGTTTGTCCTCCTGGCCGTCCCCGAGGTCCATGGCCATCCCACCTACTCCGCCTACCTGATCGTCAATAAAGAGAGCGCCTTTCACCGGCTTGAGGATCTGAAGGGTCATACCTTTGCCTTCACTGACCCCGACTCCAATACCGGCCGGCTGGTGCCTCTTTACTGGCTGGCGGCGCTGCACACCCGGCCTGAACAGTTCTTTGGCCGGATCATCTATACCTACAGTCACGACAATTCCATCATGGCAGTAGGTCGAGGCCTGGTGGACGCCGCCGCGGTGGACGGCCTGATCTGGGATTTTTACGCCCAAAAGAACCCGGCCTTTACTGCCAAAACCCGCATCATCAAAAAATCTGAACCCTTCGGCATACCGCCCCTGGTCGCGTCCCGGCAGTTCCCCCCGGCCGAGCGGGAACGGATCCAGACCGTGCTTTTTGCCATGCACCAGGACCCAGAAGGAAGGAAAATCCTGGCGGAATTGATGATTGACCGCTTTATCCCACCCCGGGATGAGTTGTATGACACGGTCAGGCAGATGGAACAGCAACTGGCCCGGCTGAAGGATGAGCCCCGTGCGGCCCCGAAGCCTTAAAAGCAGACTGCTGATCGCCCTCACCGCGCTGGTGATTGGCAGTGGTCTGATCATCGCTTTCCTGGCCACTCAACAATATAGCGCCGCTCTGCGCCGGACCATGTTCAGCCAGGCGGAGAACCTGGCCCACACCGTGGCCCTGGACGCCGCCGATAAGGTTCTGCTTAACGATTTGGTGGCCCTGCAGAGAATGCTCGACCAGCAAACCCAGAGCAATCCGGCCATTGCCTATATCTTTGTCATGCGAGATGGCCGGGTTCTGGCTCACACTTTTGAGCAGGGGGTGCCGATCCAGTTGCTCAAGGCCAACGGCATCGGCCCGTCTCATCAACCCAGCTTTAAAGAGATCGTCTCACAGCGCCACGAGTCCTTCCTGGATGCAGCCTGGCCCATTTACGAGGGCAAAGCCGGGGTGCTGCGCCTGGGATTTTCCGAAAGTCCGTATCGCCGGCAGGTGGCAAAGTTGTGGGAGGAAATCGGCGTCTCCACTTTGGCCATCCTGCTGGTGGCCTTGATGGGGGGTCTGCTGTTCGTGCGCCGGATAACCCGGCCCCTGGCGGCCCTGGTACAAGCCACCAAAGAAATCGACCGGGGCGAGACCAAGATCCGGGTTGCCGTCCGTGGAGGGGATGAGATCGCCACCCTGGCCACGTCCTTTAATCACATGGTGCAGCGCCAGGAGGAATATACCCGGCGCCTGGAAGAGCAGGCCATGGAGTTGGAGCGGGCCCATAATCAGGCCATCACCGCTTGCAAGATCGTGCGGGAGATCAGCGCCCTGCGTGCCTTACCTGAAATGGGCGCCACCTTGATCGGCAAATTGCAGGAGACCATACGCTGCCGGCACGTCGCCCTCCTGGTTTTTAATGCCGGCAAGGATTGCCTGTCGGTCGTATCCTACCGGGACGCCTGGGAGATCAAAGATGAGGCTGTCCTCAAGGTCGCCAGGGAGAACCTGGCGGGCGCCAACAAGTTGGCCTTCTCCCGGAAGAACCTGCTCAAACCCCCGCTGGTCCCGGAAGATTTTCCGGCCGGCGAACGCCAGGCCATCATCCCCTTCGATGATGGTCAGGTCGTCGGTGCCCTGGTCATTGCCGATCCGGAGGGCTCGTGCAGCCAGGAAGAACTTGAGTTGGTGCGGTTGATCGTCAGCCAGAACGCCGGAGCGCTCCGGCGGGCTATGCAGCATGAAGAAGAAATCAGCGCCTTGAGGGGCCGGGTAGACGACGCCGCCGGCTTTGGCGGCCTCATCGGCAAAGACCCCAAGATGCAGGTAATCTATAAGCTGATCGAGGACGTGGCGCCCTCGGATGCTACCATCCTCATCCAGGGGGAGAGCGGCACCGGCAAAGAGCTGGTGGCCCGGGCCATTCATGGCCACAGCCCCCGCGCCCAGGGTCCTTTTGTGGTGATCAATTGCTCGGCCTATCCCGCCACCTTGCTGGAAAGCGAACTCTTCGGCCACGAAAAGGGCGCCTTCACCGGGGCCCTCCGCCAAAAGGCGGGGCGGTTCGAGCAGGCCCATGGCGGCACCGTGTTTCTCGATGAGATCGGCGAAATTCCGCCGCCGGCCCAAATCAAGCTGCTCAGGGTCCTGCAAACCCGCAAATTCGAACGCCTGGGTGGGGAACAGACCCTGACCGTGGACGTGCGTATCCTGGCCGCCACCAACAAGGACCTCCTGGCCGAAGTGAAAAAAGGGACCTTCCGGGAAGACCTCTTCTATCGCCTCAACGTCATCCCCATCCTCCTGCCGCCCCTCCGGGACCGGAATAACGACATCCCCCGGCTGGCTCTCCATTTCCTGCGCCGTTTTGCTATGGAGCGGGGCAAGGAGATCCTGGAGTTCAGCTCCGAGGCCATGCGCCTGCTCCTGGATTACTCCTGGCCCGGTAATGTTCGGGAGTTGGAAAACACGGTGGAGCACGCCGCGGTCCTGGCCAAAGGCAGCCAGGTGGAGGCCTGGGACCTGCCCTCGGTCTTGCGGCATAGCCTGGCGCCATCGTCCAACGCCCTGATGGACCAGGAAATGCGCCTGCTTCTCGAGATTCTGGAAGAATGCGGCTGGAACAAGAAAATGGCGGCCAAGCGCCTGGGGGTCAGCCGCAGCACCATCTATTCCATGATTCGGCGTCATAATATCTCACGCACCAAGCCCACCACTCATTAATTCTCACCGATCCCAGCCCGCCTTCGTTCTGGTGCCACCGACGTCTCGCCGGGGCCGGCGCGGGCTAAAGCCTGCGGCTACAAAAAATAGTCTTTGAAGGCAATTCAGTTTAAAACCCGCCCCCAAGGGTCCGGATGGCCGCAGTGTGTATCAGGTCCACCTGTTGTGTCTGATTGTGCGACACAGCCAACCTCCCGACAATTAAAGCTAAAATGGTTATTATGGCAAAGTGTCGGGCCGGCCTGGACACTGTTGGCGGCAAAGAGGCCCGCATTTGAGGCGATGGCGAAGCCCGGATCTCAGGGGCCATGGCCCGTTAAATAATATTCCCTATTTATATCAACCAATTACCTGCATAGACTTCCCATGGTGACCGGGTCCGGGCCCCTCCCCGGCCCCCGGCACAAGACTTGCTTATCTATTTTACAAGAAGGTTCCCCAGTCCCCAGGTTTCCGGGGCAACCAGGCAAAGGGTGCCAGCATGAGCGATCTGCCGAAGCCGGCCGTAGCGGTGGTCGATGGCGACCAGGAACAGTGCGGGAAGCTCTGCGCCATGCTGCAGCAGTTCGATTATCATGCTACCCCGCTGTATTCACTCCTTGACCTGGAGGCCAACCTCAAGGCCTACGGGGACGGCATCGTGATTCTGGACATGGACACCGTACCCGCCGACAACCGCTGGTTCCGGGAACTCAAGCGAAAGGCCCCGGGGCTTCACGTGTTGGCCCTGTCCAACCGCTCGTATCACCCGGGATTGGAAGAGGCCATGAGTTCCCATATTTACGGCTGCCTGGCCAAGCCCCTGGACCCGGAGGAGTTCCGTTACTGGATGAAGAGCATTGCTGAAACCGTGGCGGCCCGGCAATCGGCCAAGCCATGAAGTTTATCCGTAAAGCAGAAATGGAGGTGGCGGCATGAAAAAATTCGGCAAGGACATGGACCGCCGGGAATTTCTCCGGGGGTTGGGCACCACGGCGACGGCGTTGGGGGCCGGGGCAATTATTCTCCAGGCAGGTGACCTGGTGCAGGCCGCCACGCCCACGAAGAAGTATGGGATGGTCATCGACACCAACCGATGTACCGGCTGCCATGGCTGTTCCATCGCTTGCAAGAGCGAAAACAATGTCCCGGAAGGGGTCTATCGGAGTTGGGTCAAGCAGATCATCAAGGGGGAATACCCCCACGTCAGAAGTTGTCTGCTGCCCCGGTTGTGCAACAATTGTGAGGATGCCCCCTGTCTGAACTACTGTCCCACCGGGGCCACCTACCGGACCCCGGAAGATGGCGTGGTCCACGTGAACCGGGAAATCTGCGTCGGCTGCCACACCTGCGTGCTGGCCTGTCCCTACAATTCCCGTTTCGTCAATCCGCTGACCGGCACCGCCGACAAGTGCGACTTCTGCTATCACCGCATTACCAAGGGTCTCCTGCCCGCCTGCGTCGATGCCTGCACCGGCCGGGCCCGCATCTTCGGGGACATGAATGATCCCAAGAGCGCAGTCTCCTTGTACATGGATAAATATCCGATCCAGGGCATCCGGACTTACCTGGACACCAAACCCAAGGTCCACTACGTCTTTGCCGACGAAGCCATCTTGAACCTGGACTACTCCTTCTTATCCCGGAGGAAATCATGAACGTCGATATTCAATGGATATCCTGGGTCAAGCACGGGGTGGTCTTCGGCTATCTCATCGCCATGTACCTGTTCCTCATCAGCACGGCCGTGGGCGCCCACCTGGTCTCCTATTTTGCCGGGCGCTTTTACCGGGATGAGGATTTTCTGCCCCTGGAAAAAGTCGGGACCTTTCTGCCCTGGCTCATCCTGCTCTTGATGCCCTCTTTGCTGCTGGTGGACATGACCCACCCGGAACGGTTCTACACCATGTTCTATCACTGGAACTGGACCGCACCGGTGGCCTACGGCGTCTATATCATTCCCTTGTGCATCCTGACCTATGCGCTCCATTCCTTTTACCTGTTCCGGCCCGAGATGATGGTGGCGGTGCGGGAAGACCGGGCCGGTTCCGGGGTTTACCGGTTCCTGCTCTGGGGTGGCATCGAAGAGGGCAGCGCCGCGGAGATTCGCCAGCGGCAACAGGCATCTCAGACCCTCTGGGCTAACCTGACCCTGGTGTTTTCTTTTCTGGCCCTGCTTTACGTGGGCATGCGGCTGTCTTCCTTCAAGGGCCGGGTCATGGTGCACTCCCTGGCCACGGTATTTATCTTCGTGAGCCTGGCGGCTTCTTCAGGAACCGGCTTCATGATCCTGCTGGGCCGCCTCAAAACCGCCATCGCCCCCCCGCCGGGTCCGGCCCTGTCCAAGCAGAACCGGTTTCTGGCTGATTTCGGGGTTATCCTGAAGTACGCCCTGGTGACCCAGTTCGCCATCTGGTTCGTCTACCTGATTCAACTCGGTTTCACCGGCTCCGGCGGTAAACTGGCCGCCTACATCTTTCTGGGTGGTCCGCAAGCCGTCCAATTCTGGTTATTCCAGTTGGCCATCGGCCTCATCCTGCCTCTGGCCCTGGTGTGGTTCCAATCCCTGCGAGAAAATCCCCTGGCCTCCCTGGTAGCAGGGGCGGCCACCATGATCGGGGCCTTCTTTGCGGTGGCTAACCTTTCCATCGGCAGCCAACTCATCCCCCTGACCCACCTGCAATGGGAACAAATGGCGCCGGAACCATTTAAAACTGCCTTTGGCCTGGTAATCATGGCGATCTTGTTGGCCCTCTTCCTCATCAGTTACAAGATCCTGCCCTATGAAAAACCAGTTGCTCAGAAAAGCGAGGCTTGAGATGGACGATTCCCGGAGAAAATTCGTCAAAGGAGTGCTGGCCCTTGGGGCCCTGGCGGCTGCCGGCGGCTGCATGCATGCCAGTGAAAAACCGGCCCGCTGGATCAGCGGGGGACCGGACCCGGACCCGGTTAACGGGTCCAAGGTCAAGTTTGTGCGCACCGTCTGTCTGGGCTGCCACAGCGCCGACGGCCTCCAATGCAAGGTCGTGGACGGCGTCCTGGTGAAGATCGACGGCAATCCCTATCACCCCAATGTTATGGAACCGCAGATCGCCTACAAAACCGATCCCAAAGCCGCGGAAAGGGTGAACGGCACGGTATGCGCCAAGGGCGGCGCCACCCTGCAGACGCTCTATGACCCCTTCCGCATTCAACACCCCTTGAAGCGGACGGGGCCCCGGGGCTCGGGCCAATGGAAGACCATCACCTGGGACCAGGCCTATGAGGAGATCATCAAGGGCGGCGACCTCTTCGGTGAGGGCCACGTGGACGGCCTGGCGGCCTGCCGGGACTTGAAGACCCCCATCGACCCCGAGGCCCCGGAGTTGGGCCCCAAGGCCAACCAGGTGGTTTTTATGCCCGGCCGCATCGAACACGGCAAAAAAGAGTTCACCGACCGCTTTTTCAGGGATTCCTACGGCACCATCAACCACCGCATAGACCACACCTCCATCTGTGAAACCTCCCACCACGTGGGCTACAAACTCTCGAGCGACGGCAGCGCCCACTTCAAACCGGACATCATGAGCTCCCGGTACATCATCTTCTTCGGGACCACGCCCTATGAGGCCAATTTCCCCATGCAGGCCATGGCCCGGAAGCTCAACTTCTTCCGGGAAAAGGGCGGCAAACTGGTCATTGTTGATCCGCGCTTTTCCAACTCCGCCGCCAAGGCCGCGGAGTGGATTCCCGTCCTGCCCGGCACCGACGCCGCGTTTGGCCTGGGCATGATGCGCTGGATGATGGACCACGACCGGGTGGACAAGCGCTATCTGTCGTTCCCCAACCAGAAGGCCGCGGAGGTCGACGGCCACCTGACCTGGTGCAATGCCACCTACCTGGTGCGCCAGGACAACCGCAAGCTTCTGCGTCCCGCCGACGCCAAGGTTCCGGGTGACGACAAGGGCTTCGTGGTCTGGAAAGACGGCGCTCCCCATGACAACCGGACGCTGGCGGTCGCCGACCTGGAATACTCCGGCACGGTAAATGGCATTCCGGTGAAAAGCGTTTACACCATGCTCAAGGAACGGGTCGGTGAGCGCACCGTGAAAGAGTACGCCGCCATCTGCGGCATCGAGCCCGCGGTCATCGAACGGGCTGCCTCGGACTTTACCTCCGTGGGCCGCCAGGCGGTGGCCGACTTCTACCGCGGCGCCGTGCAGCACACCAACGGTACCTATAACGCCCGGACCCTGGCCAACCTGAACTTTCTCATCGGCAACGTCTCCTGGAAGGGCGGCTGCGAGGGCCACGGCGGCTCCCACTGGCACGAAATGGGGGGCCAGCCCGCCAACCCTTATAACCTGGCCAAACTCCATCCGGGGAAAGTGAAGGCCACCGGGGTTCCCGTTGACCGGCACAAGCACAACTACGAGGACAGCGCCGAATTTAAAAAGAACGGCTACCCGGCCAAGCGCCCCTGGTTTCCCTTTGCCTACGATAACGTTTACCAGGAGGTCTTCCCCAGCGTCGGAGCCAAGTACCCCTACCAGACCAAGATCCTTTTTACCTACTGGAACAACGTCTTGTATTCGGCCCCGGCCGGCACCAAACTGGCCGCCGGGGTCAAGGACCCCAAGGTCCTGCCTCTGTTCATCGCCATCGACGTGGTGATGGGCGAGACCTCTTCCCTGGCCGATTACATCCTGCCGACCAGGCATTTTTTGGAAGACTACGCCATGCCCCACGTGGCGCCCACCATCCTGACCCAGACCAGCGGAGTGCGCCAGCCGGTGGTGGAAGCCGGTGCACAAGGACACCAAGCATCTGGAGCAGATCTGCATCGACATCGGCGTCAAGATGGGCCTGCCGGGCTACGGCAAGGACGGCTTCGGTCCCAATGATCCGCTCCTTACCCCCTGGGATTGGTACAAGAAGATGGTGGCCAATGTCGCTTACGGCGACAAGCCGGACACCGCGGTCCCCGGGGCCACCGAGGCGGAGAAAGTCAAGTACGTCCTGGACCGGGGCGGCCGCTTCGAGGATTACAGCAAGGCCTATAAGGGTGACCACACCCACCATGCCTACAAGAAGATCTGCCTGATCTACAACGAGAAGCTGGCCACCACCAAAAACTCCATGACCGGCGAGTATTTCGACGGCCTGCCTTATTACGAACCCATCCGGGATTCCCTGGGAAAACCGGTGGTCCGGGATGAGAAAAAATATCCCTTCCGGCTGATTACCTATCATCCGGTCTATCATGCCCAGGCCCGGACGGCTGCGGCCCCCTGGCTCATGGAGATCACTCCGGAGGAATGGATCCAGATTAACGCCGGGGACGCCGCCAAGCAGGGCATCAAGCACGGGGACCTGGTAGTGGTCTTTTCCCAGGACAACCCCGAAGGCGTCAAGGCCAAGGCCATGGTCACCGAAGGCATGCGGCCGGGAATCATCACCATTCCCCACTCCCTGGGCCACTGGCAATACGGGGCCAAGTCCTTCAAGTTGGACGGCAAGAATACCCCGAAGCGAGAGTGGATCGGCCGGGGCGCCTCCGCCAACCCCGTTATGACCGTGGACCCGCATCTCAAAGACGTGTGCATGACCGACCCCATCGGGGGCAGCGCCTCGTTTTATGACAGCCGCGTCGGGGTCAAAAAGGCCTGAGGGGCAGGGAGACTGACATGACCAATGCCGAACAGATCCAATGGGAAGAGGCCAGGAGCGCGGTTTACGGCTTTTTCAGCCAGGCCTTTATCAAGGGCCCCAGCCGGCAGTTACTGGCGGCGCTGACCGCCAGGGAAGGGCTGGAGCACTTAGGGGAAATTTTCCCGGATGCCGCCTACCAGGAGGAGTTGGCCCAGGTGCGCCGGGATGCCCGGGAAGGCAGGTTGACTCAGGAAGCGGCCGCCCTGGATTTCGAGGCCCTGTTCCGGGTCCCTGGGAACCGTTACCTGAGCCCCTACGAGTCGGTCTACCGGTCCCAGGGCGCAGGCGGCGGCGGGCGCCTGTGCGGCCCGGAGACTGCGGCCGTGGAGCGGCTCTACCTCAAGGATGGTCTGGGCCCCAGCGCTGAATTCCGCGAACTCCCCGACCATGTGGGGGTGGAACTGGAATTCATGGCGTTTCTCTGCCGCAAAACCCTGGAGGCCATACAGGCAGGCGACCCCGCCGCCGCCCAGGACTATCGCCACCAGCAGTGCCGCTTTTTCGTGGAACATCTGGGGACCTGGGCCAGGCTTCTGGCCGAGCGCCTGGCCTCCCAGGCCCAAACCAGTCTCTACCGGTTCCTGGGCAATTTCCTGAACCAATTCTTAGCTTTGGAAGACAAGCTCAATTTCCGCCCGGAAGACCTCTGTCCGGTCGCCGAGGCTGCCAACGCCTCCCTGGCCCAAGGAGCATGACCATGAGTCCCCCGGGCCAAACCCCATTTGAGCAACTCCTGGCCGGTTCGGTGGCGGCCCACGGGCATCTCTGCCCCGGCCAGGTGGTGGGGGTGCGGATGGCCATGCTGGGCCTCCGGCTCCTGGATTTTCAGGCGCCGCCGACCTATCCCCAACTGAAACAGCTCATCGTCTTTGTGGAAATGGACCGCTGCACCGGCGACGCCGTGGCTTTTGTGACCAATGTCAAGCTGGGGCGACGGTCCCTCAAGTTCGTGGATTACGGCATCATGGCCGCCACCTTTGTCAACCTGGCAACTGACCAGGCCTTCCGGATCATCTCAACGGAAGAGTCCCGAGATCTGGCTCCGGTCTACGTGCCGGAGGAACCTGACAAACGTAGCCAGCAACTGGCCGCCTACCGGGTCATGCCGGACAGCGTCCTGTTCCGGGTCCAGGAAGTGGAGGTGGATCTGAGCCCCTATGACCTGCCGGGTCCGACCCGGCGGAAAGTGACCTGCACCCAATGCGGCCAGGTGGTCCGGGATCACCGGGAGGTCATCCGGGATGGCCAGGCTCTGTGCCATCCCTGCGCCGGCGGGGCCTACTTCAAGGCCCCCAGGGAGATTGTCTGGGATGCCATGAACTGGTCGCCACAGTCCCGGGACCGGAAGCTGGACTCCTTGGAAAACGACGCCCACCTTAAGGACCGCCCGTCACTGCTGAGTTAGGCTTGAGACAGCACCGGGGCGAGTTTCGAGGAAGGTAACATGATTAAAACCATAAGCCTGGAAGAGGCAGTGGGCACGCAGCTGGCCCACGACATCACCGAAATCCGGCCGGGGGAATTCAAAGGCCCCGCCTTCCGAAAGGGCCACAACGTTTGTGATGAAGATATCTGCCGCCTCCAGCGTCTGGGGAAAAATCACCTTTATGTCATTGACCTGGAGGAAGATGAAATCCACGAAAACGAGGCCGCCGCCATTCTGGCCGGGGCCCTGGCCGGGGAGGGCATCGCCTGGGAGAACAACCCCCGGGAAGGGAAGATCAACCTGCATGCCGCCCAGGACGGCCTGCTCCGGGTGGACATCCAGGCCCTGGCCGCCTTTAACCTGGTGGACGAGGTCATGTGCGCCACCCTCCACAGCCACACCCTGGTTCAGCAAGGCGAACTGGTGGGCGGCACCCGGGCCTTGCCCCTGATCATGAAGCGGGCGCCCATTGAGACGGGCTGCGGCCATCGCCTCCCAGAACGGCGGAGTGCTCGCGGTCCAGCCCCTGCAGAAAGCCCGGGCCGGCCTGGTGGTCACCGGCAACGAGGTCTATCACGGCCTCATCCAGGACCGCTTCGCCCCCACGCTTAACCGGGAAAATCGAAGCCCTGGGGTCCGAGGTGGCGGCCCTTTCGTTTGCCCCGGATGACGCCGAGGCCATCGCCGGCGCCATCCGCGCCCACCTGGACCGAGGCTGCAATCTGCTGCTCCTCTCCGGCGGCATGAGCGTCGACCCGGACGACGTCACCCGCCACGGCATCCGTCTGGCCGGGGCCACCGAGATGCACTACGGCGCCGCGGTGCTGCCCGGCGCCATGTTCCTGGTGGCTTACCTGGGAGAAGTCCCCCTCCTGGGGGTGCCGGCCTGCGCCCTGCATCATGGGGCCACCGCCCTGGACCTGGTGCTGCCCCGGATTCTGGCGGGAGAGCATATCGGCAAGACCGAACTCGCCTTTATGGGCCACGGCGGCCTCTGCCGCGACTGCCCGGAATGTACCTACCCCCGTTGTTCCTTCGGCAAAGGTTAGGTGAGCCATGGACCAGGCCGTTCCCCGGGAAATCAATTACTTGCGGATGTCCATTACGGACCGGTGCCAGCTCCGTTGCTTCTATTGCACCTATTGGCAGGATTGGGAAAAACTGCCCACCCGGGAAATTCTCAGCTATGAGGAATTACTGCGGCTGGCCGGGATCGCCGCCAGGCTGGGCATCCGTAAAGTCCGGGTCACCGGCGGCGAACCCCTGGTGCGTCGGGGGGTGGTGGGTTTCCTCCACCGGCTCCACCAGGTGCCCGGGATTCAAGAAGTCTGCCTGACGACCAACGGCGTGCTCCTGGCTGACCTGGCCCCGGCCCTCTATGAGACGGGCCTGCGCCACCTCAACCTTAGCCTGGACACCCTCCGCCGGGAACGCTACCGGGAAATCACCGGCCAGGATAAACTGGGGCAGGTTCTGGGCGGACTGGAGCGGGCCGTCACCCTGGGCTTCGGGCCGGTGAAAATCAACTGTGTGGTGATGGCCGGCATCAATGACGATGAACTGGTGGACCTGGCCCTCCTGGCCCGGGATCACCCCTATCAGGTCCGTTTCATCGAGCTGATGCCTACGGTTTCGCCCAGCCAGTGGCAGGAGAACTTTCTCCCCATGGGGGAGGTCCGCCGCCGCCTGGCGGTTCTGGGCCCCATGACCGCGACCGACCGCCGGGTCACGGACGGTCCGGCCCAGATCTTTCGGTTACCCGGCTTTGAGGGGGAACTGGGCTTTATCACCCCCATCAGTTCCCACCACTGCCGCACCTGCAACCGCCTCCGTCTTACCGCCGCCGGCGCCTTGCGCCCCTGTCTCTTTGGTGACACCGAACTTGAGGTAAAAACTCCTCTGCGGCAAGGGGCCTCGGATGAATGTCTGACTACGCTCTTTTCCGGGGTTATCCGTCAAAAAATCGCCAGATTCTCCCTGCCACCCGCTTCTTTCCCTCGCCACAGCTCTGCCATGGTCAGCATCGGCGGCTGATTTATGAATAGTTAGCCTGAGACCTTGCAATATATCCATAGATTAGCTTTGCTGGTTTATTTAAAATTTGCCAAAAGATCTTCCCTTCTATCCCCTCTTCCCCCAGTAGGGGGGGAGCGTAACTGGAGATTAAAAAAAACTTCTGGTAGAGGATACCTTGCCAGATAGCAAAGCTTCTCAAAAATTCCAGTAAGTTGCATGTATGATCGCCTTATAGAAACCGGTCATACGGTCATGGATCCACACTTAGATCAGGCACCCTTCATGGCAGTAGAAAAATCACCTACCTCTACCGGTGTCGCCGGAGGTGAAATTCTCTTCGTGAAGTACTGTCTGAAGCCCCGAATTTGAACGATCAGCACCTACCCCTCGGATACCCACAGGGTATGCCATCTCGAAGGCGTTTTGGGGTCTTTTGAGGTAGGTTTATGTGGGGAAACTGGAGAAGATAGCCTCTTCACCCGGGAATGCCACCTGGGATAAGGCGTAGAGTATTCATTCTTATGCCAGGCCACAGAAAGCTTCAGTGAACGCTGGCGATACCTTGAAACCTGTATGGAACCTGCATATTTGGGATTGAAAGGGTTATGGGGATCGGTCAACACCGGTGGTTGAAAGAGGGGAATTAGTGGATTTGTGGAGAAGGTCTCAACGTTGACCAGGTACCCACACTTTAAAATGATTCCCTTGGCGGCAGAGGCAGAATGGAAACTGCATATTCTCGATACTGGTCCTCTGCATTGTCACGGCCATCGTACGGGTTCGGAACTCGGGGGGACCCATAAGGACTATACGCCACGGCCCCAGGTTTCTGGGCAATAAGCCAAGCTCCAGGAATGAGTTCTAAGAGAGCAGCTTGCCCTCCCAGAAACTCTCTTTACCGCATTCTACCTGACTCTACTGGTCAGAATTTGGGAGCACTATGGGAGCACTTTCCTGCCCGAGAGGGAGTAAAATGGGGGTGTTCGGGGTATGATCAAGTAAATTGGGCCGTGAACCGAACTAATTGATGAAACTAAAATAGCCAGTGATTTCCCGTCCCTGCTGTCTTCGGATTAAGGGGCTGTTAACCACCTTGTCGGCGGTTCGAGTCCGTCCCGGGGAGCCATAAAAATTAAAACCCCTTGAGATTTCAAGGGGTTTTTATTTAGACAGAATATATTTAAAAAATTGTTCTCAACTTGTTAAGAAGGTGGATAATCCTCCATGGACACTTTAAATCTCTGCGCCACTTCATTTAAGTCGTCGGTACACCCTCCACGCCATATGACATAGAAATATTTCGGGTCCACAACTTCTTCTCCGGTTACAGTTACTTTGAAACAATATTTCCCGGGACCAATTTTTGGCCGTTGACCAGCAAGACTTGGGAGAAACAAGATTTCAAAGTCATCCGGTTGTTCGGTACTAATTTTACCCAAATTAAAGTAGTAGGGACGATGGGGGATGATATTTCTCTCCTCTCTTATTTTATTAGTGCCGAATTCTTTTTTCTCCCCTCCAGCCCACCGCAGGGGCACAGAAAGCCAATTTTTTTCTTCAATCCGTTTATTTTGTTCGATCTTCGACATACCAATCAATAATGGCTGACAGTTATTAGCAGTTCTATTTCCAGTATTCTTTAACATTATATTGATATAATAATCCGTACTGATCAGTTTTCCTTCATTATCTATTTTAGGTGCTTGTTTTATAAATTTCGGCTCATGTCCTGGCTCTTTCATCTCGAGTTTTGGACACTTAAAATATGGTTTCATTATTTCTAAATAAATTATGGCCCAAACAGCCGCAACAGCAGCCCCAACAGTTCCAGCGGCGATAAGCGGGTTCGCCAATTCTTTAAATGAAAACGAAATATAAAAAACACCTATAAAGAATAAGATAGGAAACAAAAAGTAAAGTATTAAGAATATTTTTTTAATCATCTACCTAAGGACCTTTCAATGGCAAAATACGCACCCTGGCTCGGCTCGGATCGATAGTGATTATGGCGCCTTTTCCCAGTTCGCGGCGGAATTGGTTCATCGATTTGAGCACCAGGTTCCCAATGGCCTCCGGGAGGACATTTTGCCTGCGAACCTGGATTACACTCGGCCCTTCTCCTTGGGTAGCAGCCAGCAAAGCGGAAAAATCAAGGTCATGGGTAAAGACGATATAGCCATTTTCTCTGGCCCAGGCCATAATCTCCCGGTCGCTGGCGGTGGGCGTGCCCACCTGGGACCAGTGAAGCGCCTCCCAACCCTCTGTGGTAAATACCTTGACCCACCGGGGCGGTAAGTTCATGTCAATCAGAATCTTCATTAGGAAGCTATGGGAACTTCCCTTTCTTCCACCCGCCAAGCGGCATATGACAAAGCTTGCAGAACATCCTCTTGTTCCAGATAAGGATATTCCTGAAGCACTTCGTCGATAGTTTTGCCAGCGCCGATCAATCCCACAATGGTCCCGACCGTCACACGCATCCCACGGATGCAGGCTTTTCCACCCATGACCTCAGGATTAAAGGTTATCCGAGTCAACTTATGCATCTCCGCCTCCTATACCAGTACTTAATAACCATTATACATCAATAGGGCTTTTTTGGGGGAACATACCGAAAAGTATAAATATTTCCTCGGAATGGGTTGTCAACTCGGTTCGAAATGAGTCCACGAATGGGAGCCAGTTTTAATCAGCATTTGGGGTAGCTGCGGCTACCCCATTTTTTTCCCGGGAGCACTATCGGAGCACTTTTTTGGCCCGGAGTATAACTTATCAGAAGTTACCTCCTCGGGCTTCTGGGCCCAAAATCCCTCAAACTTCTGGTAAGCATCCACGGCATCGGCAGGGTCCACCGTATTATAGCGGTGAAACATAGCCGCGGTTTTGTGCCCGGTGGGCTTCATGATCACCGAGTGGGCCACGCCCGCCTTCCTCATGTTGGTGTTAGCCCGCTTTCTTCATGAACTTTTCGAAATGTGACAGAACCTACTAAAATATAACAGCAAATTAAATAACCCTGAAAAGCAGAGTGTTTTTTGCACAGGCTGGAAAGCCTGTGCCTCCAAGTTCTTTGTTGTCTGGGGAATTATCCGGGTTAGAAGTGTGCCGGAGATCATGTAACCGGAGATTCTCAATCCCTCCCCTGCTGCAGGCTTTGAGAAAGGCCGTCGGGATACTCATGATTGGCCGGCCTTGGTATGTGAAGACTCGGTTATGCCCCAGCCTTCTTACCCGGCCAGCCTCATGTCAAATACCCAGGACCTCGTCGTTCAGGTAAATCACCCTGGGCTCGGAAGTTTTGGTGTCGGCGGCCTCCAATCTGCTATCCCGCTGTTTCAAGTTCACCTTATCCCAGGTGAGATTGAAAATCTCTCCGGCCCTTATCCCGGTCAGGTAAGCAAAATGAATGATCCGGGCGGCGTGGTTAGGAAGATTGGAAATCAGCCGCTCCAGTTCCTCAGGAGACAAAATCCGGTTCCGGGCATTATTCTTCGCCAGCATCTTGATCTTCCAGCAGGGATTCTTGTCCGTGAGCTCTTCCCGGATCGATAGATTGAACATGCGCTTCAAAACAGTGATTTCCCGATTGACGCTGGCCACCGACCGGGGTCTCCCATGCCGGCTATTTCCTTCCGTCCGATGGCCCTGATACCTTTCAACCATGGTGGGCTTAATCTCCCGGACCAAGATAGTCCCAAAGAATTCTTCCAGGCTCCTACAGGCCCGTTCAATATGCTTGATGGTTTTGTTCTGCCGAACCACCGGCAGTTCCAGGAACTTGCCCCTTCTCCTTGATCCACCAATCGGCGGCAGCTCTCCTCACCTTCCTTAAAAGCTTGCCTTGGTTGGTCGTGGTCGACTCATGAAATTTTCAGGGCAAAGGATATGGCCTGCTCCCAATAGGTTATGTGGCCGTTGCGTCGTTTGATAAACCGGACGTTGCCGTCCTGGGACAGCACGATTCCCAAGGCTTCAGGAATCCGGTGACAGAGGTAGTAAACCGAACGGTGGCGCGTGCCGACATTTTCCGTGGGTTCTTCCCGCCACTGATCCCCTTCGGCATCCAGGGCCCGGGCCACGACATTGACCTGATCGAAGTCGCCTTTGATCATGCCGCCGAAGCCAAGCAGGTGGTTGCGGCTGGTGAGGACCACGGCGCCGTCCACCGCGGCAAAATCGGCCACCTGATGCGCCGCTTCGAAGAGCGCTTCTTCCAGGAGTGCCAGAATGCCGCTGTTACTATCGACATACTCCTGCCACCCCAGCTTTTTGCCCGGCGCCGTTTCGTGGTCGTGAGCCTCGATAAACCGGGTGAGGGTCTGAAGCGTGAGCTTGACCAGGCGCTGCCTGGCGGCGGCCCCTTGGAATTGATATTTGATGGTAATGTAAGGGTTCTTGGCAGTGAATTCCTCCAGACGCTGGTGCGGGAGATAAAGCAGGGTGCCCCCCTGGCGGGATTCACGCATAGTGCTGATAATGCGCATGGCCTGGTGTTTGCCGATGATGCCGATCAGATTGGGGTCGACCCTGATATCGCCGTTGCGGCTGCCGCCATGGGACCTGGCCAGGCAAGTCAATATTTCCGTCCGCAGTTCGGCAAAATGCTCCCGGAGCCAGCGGGCCTCGAAGACGTTGATGTCGGGGGTGACGATGCGCCCTTCCACCAGCGTCGCCACGGTTTCACTCCCTTTGAGCACCGCCAGACGTCCGGGACCGGTCACCAGGATGACCGGCACCTGGGAGAAGACCGGGGGAATCTTGCGCCCGCCGCGATACGCCTGGAGCCAGCGGGTGCCGGAATGTACGATGCCCCAGATTTCCCATTCGCGGTCATCGCTTAAGGTGACCCCAATGAGGGAACGGGAGAAATCCACCGCCGGAGAAAGTTTTCTCAGCTCCGTCTCATCGCAGGGCCGGGGCTGGGCAAATATCTGGCAGTGCAGTCCGAGAGGCGGAATGTCTGCCGCCGGGAATGACTCGGGGCCGGCCAGTACGAGACGGACCTGGACCGGCCGCTCTTCCTCCCGCAACAGGCTGGCTTGATAGCAGGTGGAAAAAAGATCCTCCAGCCAGGGGGTCGGCGGCAGGGGGGGCGCATCGTCAGCAGTCCAGCGCTGACGGACGAACCAGCTTAAGTCTTCATAATAGGCGTGCATAAGGTTTCCTCCCCAACCGGCCGCCACGCCTTTGGCGGCTACCCGGTCAGGCGTGAGAATATTTTCCCTGCCGAGCATTTATCTCCCCCGCCCCATGCTTCCGGCTCCCGTCATCCCACCCCCCACCTGGCTGGGATCCCTACCGCCGCGGCCGGCTTTTTCGGGGCCCGATCCGCCGGCATCCTGTTGCTTCCAGAGCGGCGAACCGTCCTCGTCCAGCAAATTCAGCCTCTGGTTATTCTTCTTCACTGTGGCGGCGAAAAAAGCGGCCTTGTGCTCATGCAAGACTTTAAAGCCATGCACCTCCAGGGTATCGCCTTTCTGCAGCATAAACTTCTGCTTGGCCACATACGACGGCGGCCCTAAGTAAACCTCGATATTGCCGTGCTCGGTCTTCAGGACCAATCCCTGGACCGCCATGCCAGGCAGAGACCGCCAACTAGCCAGCTTATAACTTCCCAGGCTCTCTACCTGGCCGGTAATCGTAGTGGCTTTGGTGAGATCGAACCGTGGAGGGGCCTTCCGTCCCCGGCCTCCGCCTGGGCCGGGACCGCCGCCGCCATCCTTGCCGCCGCCCCCCATAAGGCCTCCCATGCCGCCACCCTTGCCCATGCCGCCAGGCTGGGCCCACCCCTGCGGGGCCATGGCCAGGCCCATGATGAGAATCAGCCAGGTTAACCAGAAACATGTTGGCTTCAAAGCCGTTTTTGGCATTTTTTTATCCTCCTCAAGGGTGTGGTCTTGCGGGTTAAAACGTCGAGGCTCCTGAGAGCTCGCAGGCACTTGTTTCGGTTTGGTCCGCCCATAAAGGCGTTTCCTTTTCCGTCAGGACTAGCCTCGAAACTCTTGGGCTTGCCGTATCTTGGTCTTGAGAACCTTGAGCAAGTTTTGGTAAGAAGACTCCTGGATGATCCGGGCGAACTGCCGCTGATTAGTGGCCACCAGACTTACTTCCTGAACGACCACATCATAGATCCTCCAAGCCCGGGCCTTTTTACGCATCCGAAAAATTAGGGGTAACTTGTCGTTGGGGGGGCGGATGACGACCGGTACCTCGACGTAGTCAGCTTGGCGGATTTCCGGCAGGTAGGACACCTTGCCCTTGGCGAAGGCGAACAGAACCCGGGAATAGGAATTCTTCAAGACCGCAGTAAAAAGTTTGGCAAACTCGTCTTGCTGAGTCCGGTTCAGGTCATCCCAGGCATCTCCCAAGGAGCTCCTGGCCATTGCCCGGAAGTCGAAGTAGCGGTCCGCCACCTTTTCTACCAAGTCCACCGCTTTGCACCGCTGGGCGGGGGCGCGGTAGGCCGGATTATTCAGGATGGTTAAGACTTCACCAATGAGGCTTTTCAAGTTGTCTGTGGGACTACCGGCCATGACTCCGGTTCCGCCCATGACGAGCGTCACCATCAGAGTCAGAGCGAAAACCCGCACCCAGACGATCATGCTGACATTGCTGCGTTTCATGCAATAAATTCCCTTATCTGCCCGGCACAGGGACTGGGTGGCGCGGTTATTTCACTGATACTTCGGCCTTAGCTGCTGCAACCCCACAAGGGGAAATCGGTACCCTGATGTGAAAATTTTGTCTAAAAATCTGTTTTTGAAACGCATCAACGCCGCATGATTGGATATTTCCTTCGAGCCCAGCGCCAAAGGGCAACGATGGGCTTAGAATCGACCTTTCACCCCCGCCTGAATGTAAGGACTGGGATCGAACTTGACCGTCTCGTCAAGACGCGTGTAGTCGATTTGGCGTCCCACCGAGTATCCGCCTTCCACACTGACCATGAATCCACGGATGATTTGAAAGTCAACTCCCCCACCCAAACGAAAATCGCGATACGTACCGAGCGCGTTGTTAAAACGCGGCAACCCGATTTTATCGCCTTGGTCACTGTCTGTGCGAAAGGTGGTGGCTACCATGCCGCCGCCCGCATAGAAGCTCAGATGGGGAGTCATACGATAGATCAATCTTGGCCTCGGGAACATGAGATTAAGGGTGAGATTCATTGGTCGGATGTTCCAGATCAGCCCGGCGGCGGGCAATACCGGGTATTCGCTGTCCGGATTGAAGCCGACGCCGAAAGCGAGTGTCAGGTCCGGATTGACGTGATAGTCGGCCAGCACCATTCCCGCGAACCCAAGGTCGTTGCCGTGCATATCGCTGAGGTTGTAAAGCACAGGGCTGAGCATGACGACCACCGTCCATGCTTGGTTGAATCGATAACCAAGCCCCGCACTGAAGTGCATGGTGTTGATTTGGTCAGGAACCGGCGCGCCGCCGACTGAGTTCAGAAAAAAGTTGTCCGAGCCCAGACCCAGCGTGGCAAACCATTTGTCCTGTAAGGGGATGCGCGGTTAAGGCCCAAATTTACCGAGAAGGCATCGGATTTACTCCGTGTGGTCCCGCCGTATTTGACGTTACCCGAGCCGACATAAGAGGAGTCCACAAAAACGTCCAGTTTTGGCCTATTCTCTTGCCGAGACGTGTCTGAATTCATCCCCGCAGGATCTTCATAAGCAGTACCCGGTGGCAGTACCATCTTGCCGTCTCCCGGCTGTTCAACCTGGGCAGACAGGGGAGGGCTCAGAAAAATCAGCATGACCAGGATAATCGCCGTGCTGCCGCGATGAATTTTTCCAAGGCGAGTCGTGATTGACCAGCATACTTTGGCTTTAGGTTGTGCCTGACTGGAGGCTTTAATCGTATTGCTCAAGGTTTTATGCTCCTGGTTTCCTGTCTGGCCAAATATTCTTGACAGACGCAGCTCAGGTTTTGATCCGGGAAATTGCCTCAGCGCTTCGTCTCCGGTGTAACCGGGCCTTCTGCCACCCTGACATCGGCCGCATCCCAGCCGCCACCCAGGGCCTTGTACAGGGAGATGAGGTCGGTTAAGAGCTTTGCCTCCGACGTGCTCAGGTTGCTTTGGGCGGTGTAAAGGGAATTTTGTGCCGTCAGCACATCGAGAAAGTTGGTTAGCCCTCTGCGGTAGCGCTCTTTAGCCAGGGCCACGGCTTCATCGTTGGCGCGCACGGACTCGGCCAGGATACGGCGCTTCGTCTGCTCCGCATAGTAGGCGGCCAGGGCGTTCTCCACCTCTTCCAGGGCCTTAAGGAAAGAGGCGCGGTACTTGGCCAGGTTCTCCTCGTAGACGGCCTGTTTGTTCTTGACCGTTGCCCTGGCTTTGCCGCCATCGAAGAGATTCCACGTGACTCCCGGGACGAGGGACCAGTAGCGGCCGCTCGATGCCTTTACGAGATTCGACACCGTGCTGCCCTGCAATCCCAGCGCCGCGGTCAGGTCGAACTTCGGATAGAGCTCGGCCTTGGCCACGCCGATATCCGCCGACGCGGCCGCCAGTTGCCGCTCCACCTGCCGCAGGTCGGGCCGGCGGGCCAGCAGATCCGAGGGCAGGCCCGTCGCCATTACGCCGGTAGTCTGCGGCAGGGGGCGAATCGCCGACAACTCAGCCTTCAGGGCATTGGGCTCCTGTCCCAGCAGGATGCCCAGCCGGTGGATGGATTGTTTGATGGAGGTCTCGAGGCTCGGGAGGTTGGACTCGGTGGCGGCCTTCTGCGCCTCCGCCTGAGCTACATCGAGATAGGTGGTCAGCCCAAGCTTAAAGCGTGCGCGGGTGACCTCAACAGTTTGCTGTTGCGCCTCCACGTTGCGGCGGGTGATCTCTCGTTGGGCCTGATTGGCCCGCAGGTCGATGTAGTTCTTGGCGACATCGCCCAGCAAAGTCAACCGGGTGGACCGCAGGTCCGCGACGCTGCCCTGGAGTTTCGCCCGGGCGGCCTCGACGCTGCGCCTGGTGCCGCCGAACACATCGATTTCCCAACTGGCATCGAATCCGGCCTGGAGGATGGTGCCCGAAGCGGTGGCCAGGGCGGACGGGGAGGTGGAGGTGGTGGTATCGATGCCGCCGCCGCTGCGGGTCACCGAGCCGGCGCCCTGTATCGACGGCCAGGCGGCGGCCCCGGCCGCGGTGACGTTGGTGCGCGCCTGGATGAGGCGCGCCCGGGCCTGCTCCAGGTCGAGATTGGTCTTGGCCGCCTGCTCGATGAGATTGTTGAGGACCGGATCGCCAAACGCCTTCCACCAGGCAATTTCTTCCAGCGCCAGAGCCACCCCCGCCTTCTCCTGACTCTCCTGCCAGTGCGCCGGGGCTGCCAACACCGGAGCCTGGTAGTTCGGCCCCACCGACGCACAACCGCCCAGGAAGACGGCGAGACTGATGACCGCCAAGCCCGCGACGGCTCATTTCTGCCCTCCCGCCCCGGCAGCACCCGCGAGCCCGGAGATCGGTACTTCGGGCGCCTCGATAAAAACGTCCATCTGCTGTCCGACGTAGGCAGGCAGGGCGCTCGGGTCAAAGCTGTAAATGACCTGCAGCACCCGGGTGTCGACTCGCTCGGTGCTGCTGCCGGTGAGGGAGGTTTTGGCCGTGACGTATGGCTCCACCCGCACAAAGACCAGATCGGCCTTCAGGTCACGATTGCCGCGTAAGGAGGCGACGGCGCGGGTCTCGGGCTTAAAGCGCCAGGCGTCGTTTTCGTCAATATCGACCCGCAGGTGCAGCCGGTCTAAAACCCCCAGCCGCATCAGGGGCGTGGACAGGGCGCCGGTGGGGGCATATTCCCCCGGGCGGAGGTTCACCTGCATGACTTCGCAATCCACAGGAGCGCGCACCGTCAGGCGCTCCAGGGAAGTCTGGGTGGCCTTGAGATCGGCCTCGGCGGCAGTCACCGCCGCCCTGGCGCTGGCCAGCTTGGCCCGGGCCAGCTCGGCGGCATAGCGCCGCTTCTGGACGTCATCGACGCTGACCGCCCGCCGGTCGGTGGCATGGCGCACCAGTTCATACTGCGCCTGGTAATCCTTCAACGAGGCCCTGGCCTCTGCCACCGCCGCCCTGGCCTTGACCAGGTTGGCCTGCTTGATCAGCAGGTCGCGCGCGTAGTTCCCGGTCGTCGATCCGGAACAGGGGTGCGCCTGCCTTCACTTTGTCGCCGACTTGGACGAAGACTGTTTTGACGATGCCCGGCAGCGAGGTGCCGATGCTGATATTTTGGGTCCTGGCTTCGACAATCCCGGCCCCGCCGATGTAGGACTTGAACGGGCGCCTGGGCCGGCTGCGCTACCGGTTGGGCCGGCGGGGTCTCTTTCTGGGACTGCACCGCCACCACGATGGCAATGATCAGGCCGATGGCGGCAAATGCCGGCAGGATTTTGTTTTTAAAGGCCATGCGGTTCTCTCTCTAGGCTAAGCTACTTGAATAGTGTTTCTCGCTTTTTTACCGAAAACCGAAAACAGACAACCCACCCTATTTGCTTGGCTTTACCTTGTCGTTGGCTTTGAAGGGGCCGCCGCTTAACGACAGGGCCACGGCGCCGCTGTTCCCAGGAGTTCCGCCACCCTGATCTCGCCCTGGGGGACATCCGCAGTGTAACCCAGTACGGAGTGGGTGTTGGGATTGACCACCTCTTTGCCCGGTTCCACTACCTTGAGACGGTCCCCTACCTTGAGGCCCGAGTTCCGCCCCAGGTTCAGGTAAACCTTCCCCTCCTTGATAAAGTCCACCCGCCCGAACCAGCCGATTTTGAGAAGGTCGCCGGCTACCCGCAAGCTATTGTCCTGGGCGAACTTGTCGACCGCCTCGGGCCTCACCTTTCCCGCGGCCCCGGGGGCCACGATGGCATCCTGCTGGAGGCCGGTGAAGGTGTCATAGACCTGGAGGGCCATGGCCCCTTGGGTTCCATCTGCCGGCGGCATGATCCCCGTAAGAACAATCCCCTGGACCCCCAGGGCATCCCCCAGGGCCTTGATATTGGGGGCGAGGCTCAGCTTGCCCGCCAACGTGGCCTGGCGCCGGGCCTCCCGCACCGATTCCGGCGTGCTCACCTTAAGGTCTTTCATCTTCCCCAAGGCCCCGCTCACCGCCATGGCCAAGGTGCGATTCATACCGTCATAGCTCTTGGGCGTATCCAGGTCGGGAATAACCGCCACGGCCCGGCCCACGATGGCCGAGGCCCCCGGCTTGCCCTGGGAGACAAACCCTCCCAGCCCCTGCTCCTTGAGAATGCGGTCCACTTCGGTCCGCACCATCTCCTGGAGCTTTTCCGGAGGGATGGTCTTGCCCGCGGCCTTGGCCTGTTGCAGGCCCATGGCCTTGGCCAGGGAATTGACCAGGTGCTGCTGGGCCCCCGTGAACTCCGTGCCTTTTTCCACGTAGAGATACTCGGGGGCGTTCGCGTCACTGAGCCAATAGGGGTTTTTGCTGCGGACGTAGGGCTTGCCGTCAATCACGACCGTTTCCGCCTGGGCCTCGGGTGGGACCATTTCTTCTTCTGCGTCATTGGTTTCGTCATCGGTCCTATAACCCGCCCACTTCTTCACCGAGGAGTACGTGGAGCACCCCCCCGACAGCAGGGCGGCGACCACCAGCAGCAGAAGCCCCCGGAGCAATATTAATCTGACAATCCTTGGCATCATGAACCTCGTTTTAGGTTTTTAGTTTTTCTTTGGTCATAAATGAGGCTGTGCTCATAGATAATTTGTTAAACATTTTCCTGGTGGCCGTTGTTGGCTTTAATGTTGTCGATGCGGCCGTCATCCATGGAGGCGATGCGGTCGGCGAACTCAAAGATGCGGGCGTCATGGGTGACGATGATGAGGGCGCGGTCCCGGCTGACCGCCAGACTCTTGAGCGCTTCCATCACGCGTCTGCCGGTCTGGTGGTCCAGGGCGCTCGTGGGCTCGTCGCACACCACCAGCCGTGGGTTGTGCACCAGGGCCCGGGCGATCGCCACCCGTTGCTGCTGGCCGCCGGAGAGTTGAGAAGGCAGGGAGTTCTCTCGTCCTTCCAGGCCAACAAGGCGCAGGCCGTCGACGGCCCGGGCCCGCGCCTGGTCCGGTCGCACGCCGTTGATCAGCAACGGAATGGCGGTGTTCTCCGCCGCGGTCAGGGTCGGCACCAGGTTGAACAACTGAAACACGAAACCGACGTTCTTGCCGCGATAGACCACACGTTCGTTTTGAGAGAACCGCTGCAAGTCCTGACCATACAGGGCGCACTCGCCGTCGTCCTGGTCGAGAATGCCGGCGATGACCGAGATGAGCGTCGTCTTGCCGCATCCCGAGGGACCTACCAGCATGAGCAGTTCGCCGGGATACACCTCAAGGTCGATCCCCCGCAGGGCTTGAACTTGCGCCTCGCCGGCGCCGAAGGCCTTGGTGATGCCGCGGCAGCACACCGCCAGCGTTTCTAAGTTGTGCATAACTCAGCCTTTGAAGACCTCGGCCGGTTCCAGCTTGATGACCTTGCGGACACTGACCAGGGCGGCGACGATCACGATGAGCAGCACCGCCGTGCCGCTCCCCAGCAGCAACTGCCAGTTGAGCTGCATGGTGAGGTCGCTGCTGCCCCGGGTCGCCGCCGCGAACGTCGCCACCGCCCCGGCGCCGATGCCGAAGCCGATGAAGCCCACCAGCAACGCCTGAAGCAGAATCATTCTCCGAAGCATCCGGTTCGTTGCTCCCATGGCCTTGAAGACCCCGAAGTAGCGCAAGTTGTCCAGGGTGAAGTTGTAGAAGATCTGGCCGGTGACCGCGGCGCCGACAATAAACCCGACAATGACCACGAAGCCGAAGTTGGTGAGAATGCTGGTGTTGTGAATGAAATATTGCAATGACCGGCGTTTAAACTCTTCCGCCGTATACGCAGCCAGGCCGGTCTGCCGGGAGATGCGCCGGGCCACGGCCTGGGGCGATTCGTCGGCCTTGGCCTTGACCAGGATGTAGGAGAGCAGCTTGCGTTCGCTCAGGGCATAGTTTTTAGCCCGGGTGTAGGTGGTATACAGGATGGGCTGGGACTGAAAGGTGGGTGTTCCCCGGGCAATGCCCACGACTGTGGCGCGCTTGTCATTGATCTCCAGCACGTCGCCGATTTGAAGGGGAATGGACTTGCCGCCCGGGGTGGCCGAGGGCTTGGCCAGCCGGCCCTTGGCGCCGGCTTCATCCACGATGACGCTGTCCGGCAGGCGCAAGTCGGCGAGTCGGCCTTCCAGAATGACCGCGGGCCCACCGATGAGCGTGGCATCATCCAGTCCCAGCATAACACTCCCCACGGTCTCCCCGTTGTCCAGGCGGACGCGCTGGCTGCCTTTATAGAGCGGCACGGCCCACTCGACCCCCTGCACGCCGCGCACTTGATAGAGCTGGGTATCCAGCAGGGGCTTGGAGTCGTCGATGAACTGCACCTTGGGGTCCATGACCCAGATGTCGGGCAGATTGATGTCGGAAATGAAACTGTAGGTGTGGCTCAAGATGGAAATCAGAATGCCCGGCTGCTGAATCATGATGAGTGAGGCCAGGGCAATACCGATGATAATGCCGAGGTATTTTCCCCGATCGCCAAAGAGCATTTTGAGGGCTATGCCGTACATCATTTCTCCATCCCTGAGGTGCAAACGCCTAAACTATGGCCAGATTCTTTAAGTTGGTTCCGTGCCTTCCTCTTTTCCCCAGGGTGATTGCCGCCACAAACCTGGTAAAATCGCCACTCGGTTATGGGGAATTTTGCTTCGAGGGTGCTTTTGAGGTGGAACCGGCAGTACGGTCCCCGGCGTCGGGTCGGCGTTTTCCTGGCAGGTTTAAAAGCGCCGTAGATCCCGCCGCCGGGGAGTTGAGGTTAACGGTTAGGTTGGAAGATGGGATTTGCCCCGAAGCGCTTGGCGCGCCTTATGCGGTTTCGGGGCCGAACCGCCTTCGGGGTTGAGGTTGCCGGCTCCAGGTCGTTTGGCCGCTTCGTTGACCAACGTTCGCTGGAGCGGGTGGCTGGATTTGCGCCACCGTCCGCCATGCCTCATCCCCGTCACCTGCTACCGACAACCAGGCGCCGCAATTCCTGGTTTTCAGCTTCTAAGGTGGCTTTCTGGCGCAAGAGTTTGAGTAGATCCGCCTGCACCAATTCCGGACGTTTCTGGATGGCATAAGCAATGGCAACGGCAATGATGGAATCAGCTTGCATGATCATTTTTTCCTGCTGCTGAGGTTACCGGATACTTCCCGGCTCCGGGCCAACCCAAGCGGCCCTGCCGGCCGGGAACACTCCGGATTACTTGACGGCTTTGGGGGGTTCCGGTTTCGGCAGTTCCACGGTGGTCTTGAGCGTCAGGTCAGGGGTGCTGAACCGGTAGAGCATCGGCCCGGCCAGCACGTAGAGGGAACCCTCAGCGGCCCAGAGCCCCCGGAGGCCTCCCAGGGGAGGATGAGGCGGTGGACAGGGCCTGGCCTCCTCTCCTTTAGGCAACGCCGGCTTGGGCAGGTCTACGGTTTGCAGCAGCTTCAAATTGGCCAGGTCATATTGCATGATCTTGGGGCCCACCATGACATAAAGGTGCTGTTTATCCGCCATAAGGCTGGAGGGCGCCATCAGGGGATGCCAGCCGCGGGGGGGAACATCCCCTCGGGTGGACCGGCAAAAGCCAGTCCCGAGGTTAAAATCAGCACCACAGCCAGAGCGAAGCTGAGTAGAATCTGAGAAATTTTCATATCCATTTCCTCCATGATGTTCGGTGATTACCTGATGAAGACTCGTAATCTGCAAACTATTTTTGGGGATTACCCCCTGGCCGTGCCTTGCCGCCGCACTGCCCGGCCTTGGTGAGATTGATTTTAGCCATCTCTTGAGATAAGCACTCCAGACAAATTCCATGACTGTCAAAGCCCTCGGTTCCGTCTTCCTCCCGGATGACGGCTCCACACCAGGAACATAAGATTTTCATGTGGGGCCCCGGGCGGTGGCGAGATGAGGGTTGGCCAGGCAATCCGAACCGAGTTCCATTGCATAACCATCCATGACCCACCTCCTTGTGCAGAAATCTGCCGCCTGACGCTTACATCCGACGAGTCCAGGCGGGATGGACTGGGGACCTCCCTTGCAACGCTGAGGGGGACGGACCCGCCAATCAGACCGGAGGGAGTTTTTTCGGTGGGCGTCCCCCTCACCGGGCAAGTTAGGCGGAGTGTAACAGGCGATTGTGGAGAAAGTATGGAGGCGGGATGGAATGAATGTGGAGATGGGGCCAGGAGGGTTGGTAAAGATTGACCCGGCCATCGGAATATGCGACTTAATTGAACAAGCTTTCGGCTCAGACGGGGCGCCTGCCACCTCGGCAGGCCATGAAATGGTTAACCCGGGTGCTCTTGCATGCAGCTAAAATTCAGACACAAAGTATTCCTGACGCTCCTGTTGAACAGCTTCGTGATCGTGATTTTCATGCTGCTCATTGCGGGATACTTTGCCTCTCGCCACTTCGAAGACTATGTCAATAAAGTGGAAAACGCCAGGCTCAATGAATTGGCGAAGGTGTTGAGCCAGGAATACCAAAAGAACCGAAGCTGGGCTCCGGTTCTCGATGACCTGGACCATTGGCTCCAATTGCTGGGGAGGGGGCCGGGGCCTCCGCCCGGGGCGTTAGGCCCCGGCAAGCCCCCCTTGCCACCGCCCTTCGGCAAGCCACCCCCCCCCGGCCCGCCGGGTCCACCGCCCCCCCACGGCAGGCCGCCGGACATCTCCCTTTTTGATGCCGCCAAACGCCCGCTGATCGGAACGGAGCCTGCCTCGCCGGATCGCGATCAACTGAAGCCGATCCTGGTGGATGGCCAGGTGGTCGGGTGGCTGGGGATACGGAGGCACGAGCGCCCCAGTAATCCACTAGATGTTGAATTTCTGCGGCTCCTGTTCCAGACGTTTGCTGCCGTAGGCGGAGTTGCCTTGCTGCTGGCGGTCCTCGTGACCATCGTCTTGTCGCGGCATCTCTTGTCGCCGGTAAAAGAACTGGTGGAGGCCACCCGGGCTTTGACTACCCGCCGATTCGATACCCGGATTGCAGTTCGGTCTCAAGACGAGTTCGGGCAGCTCGCCGCGGATTTTAACAACTTGGCTCAGGCCCTGGAAAGATACGAGCAGATGCGCCGGCAATGGATGGCTGATATCTCTCATGAGCTCAGGACGCCTCTGGCGATTTTGCGCGGCGAGATTGAGGCGATGCAAGACGGCATCAGGGAGACCACCCCGGAGGCGCTGGAATCGCTGCATTTCGAGGTGCTGCATGTCAGCCGGATCGTGCATGACCTCCATGACCTGTCGCTGATTGAATCGCAGCCCTTCCCGGCCGTACTCGCGGAGGTCCATCCCCTGGAGGTCCTGGAAGAGACCCTGAAAGCTTTTTCCCCCCGCTTCGCACAACGGGATATACGGATCGAGGCCAAGCTCGGCGAGCTGCAGCAGGCTGCCATCATGGCCGATGCCCATCGGCTGCAGCAGCTCTTTTCCAACCTGCTGGAGAATGTGTTGCGGTATGTCAACGCTCCGGGCGTGCTGAAAATCTTCCCCGAACTCAAAGCCGGCCGCCTGTTTCTGACTTTCGAGGATTCCGGCCCCGGGGTCCCGGAAGAATGCCTCCCGCGCTTATTCGACCGGCTCTATCGGGTGGATATGGCGAGAAGCCGGGCTCAGGGCGGAAGCGGGCTGGGATTGGCAATCTGCAAGAGTATCGTGGAGTCTTTTGGAGGGGAAATTGCGGCGTCCCGGGCCCCCGCCGGAGGCCTGAGGATTACTATTGCCCTTCCAGCCCTTTCCGGCTGAAGAGCCGCCCGGGAAAAGAGCGCCGGGAACTTGGCATATCCTGGATAGCGAGCCGGTGCGAGTGGAGAAACGACATGATCGGTCAAGAAATCCTGGTCGCCGAGGATGAGATTAAGATTGCGGAAATTATCCAAGACTACTTGGCAAAGGCCGGTTTCCGAGTCTCCTGTCTCGACCGCGGCGACCTGGTGGTCCCTTATGTGCGGCAGAAGCAGCCCGCTCTGATTTTACTGGACATCATGCTCCCGGGCATGGATGGCATGGAGGTCTGCCGGGAGGTGAGAAAGTTTTCGGATGTCCCCATAATCATGATTACTGCCCGGGTTGAAGAGATCGACCGGCTGCTCGGCCTGGAATTGGGAGCCGATGATTATGTCTGCAAACCATTTAGCCCCAGAGAACTGGTAGCTCGGGTCAAGGCGGTGCTGAGAAGGGTCTGCGCCCCGCCCACCGACAAGACGCTGATGGTGGGAGAGATCAGTCTGATTCCGGAGACCCGGCAGGTGCTGGTGGCAGGACATGAACTCAAGCTGACTCCTTGTGAGTACAATCTCCTTAAAACCGTCCTGAGCCATCCCAATCGCATTTTTTCCCGCAATGAACTGATTTATGTGGTTCAGGGGTATGATTTTGAGGGTTACGAGCGGACCATCGATTCCCACATCAAGAACCTGCGCAAAAAAATTGCCAGTTATCTGCCGGGTCAAGAGGTAATCAGCACGATCTACGGCGTGGGTTACAAATTAAACACCTCCCTCAGTACATAAGATACGGAGGAGCCGTCCCCTGGGCTGCTCCCAGCCCAACGGAAACCCATGACGGCCTCAGATAATCTCTCCAATAATATCCCTCTGAATCTTTCCGACAACTGGGTTTATCGAAGGTAAACAGTCGAATAGCGTGGGGGAATCTCATCCCCACGGCCTCACCGAACAGAACGTCAGCCCAGGCCCCGAGCATTGTTATCTCGCCGCTAGCTTAACTTCTCTACAATTCCCGTGAGTTATCTAGGTGATCGCCTCATAGAAACCGGTCATACGGTCATGGTTCCACACTCGGATCAGGCACCCTTTTTGGCAGCAGAAAAATCATACACCTCTGCCGGCGTCTCCAGGGGTGAAATTCTCTTCGTAAGGTACTCCGGCGACAACTCAACCCCACTGGGGTCCTGCCGCGACTTCACCGCCGCCAGGAGGGGTGTGGAGGCCCCACCCCGGGGGTCGATGACTGGCCGGTTACTGGCTCCCCCAGAGCCGCACGACCAGGTTGGGGACCGTCAGCCTGGCGGCGGCAGGAACCCGGGCCCCAAGCCCCCTGGCCTGACCGGCGCAGGCCGTGGGGGCCACCCTCCCCATCACTCGCGGTCTACCGGCGGGGAAACTTCCCCAGCTTCGCGCCGGGCGACCGGAATTTTTTTTTTGCTTTACAGCCGAGATGGGCGTTTTTTCGGTTGACAAGGGAAGACGAATATTATTAAATGCGCTTAAAATAGAGAGCACAGATAGCACAATTAGCACAAAAAGCACTGTTTGGGTTCCCTCATTCAGGGGGGAACTCAGCCCCACCGGCGGCAGGCCTGGGATACCGACGGTTGGGGGGTTTCCTCAGGTTCTTGAGGCAGCAGCCAGGTCCGGGACCCCAGACCGGATCCGGACGACAGGAGACGACTGATGATCGTGGTGCATATTCTGACTTTGGCCAAGGAGATCGGGGTACACCGGAACACCATCCGCAACTGGGTCAAGACCGGCCGGATCAAAGCCCGCCCGGGCCCCGGCAAAGGCCTGGTGTTCACTCCTGAAGATTTTCAGGCCTTTTGCCGGGAGTTCCAGCTCAATCCCGATCAATGCCAGGTCAGGGAATTGACCCGGCAGCCTGTCGATGCCGTTAAAGCGCAAATTTCACATCCCCGAGCAGCAAGGGAGGAACCCGTGTCGGATAAAGTGATCGGGTCGGTAATGGTGGTCGGCGGCGGTATTGCCGGTATTCAGGCCTCGCTGGATCTGGCCGACCAGGGATATTTCGTCTATCTGGTGGAGAAGAGCGCCGGTATCGGCGGCAAGATGTCCCAATTGGACAAGACCTATCCTACCAACGACTGCGCTATGTGAATTATCTCGCCCAAGCTGGTTGAGTGCGGTCGGCACTTAAACATCGAGCTTCTCACCCTCTCCGAAGTTTCTCACGTTTCCGGACAAAAAGGCAATTTCACGGTCACCGTAACCAAAAAGCCCGCGCTATGTGGACATGGACAAGTGCATCGCCTGCGGCCTCTGCGCCCAGAAATGCCCCAAAAAGGTGGATGACCCTTACAACGTCGGGATCAGCAAACGGAAGGCCATTTACCTGCAATACAGCCAGACCGTACCCCTGAAGTACGCCATTGACGACAACTGCCTTTTCTTCACCAAGGGGAAATGCCAGGCTTGCGTCAAGTTCTGTCCCACCGGGGCCATCAATTTCGACGATAAAGAGGAGACTCGGGCTCTCCAGGTCGGCTCCATCATCCTGGCCCCGGGCTACCAGGCCTTCGACCCTTCCGCCCTGTCCACCTTCGGCTACGGCCGCATCCCGGATGTGGTTACCGGCATGGAGTACGAACGGCTGCTCTCCGCCGGGGGCCCCTTTATGGGCCACCTAGTGCGGCCCTCGGACCGCAAGGAACCCCACAAGGTGGCTTGGATCCAGTGCGTCGGGTCCCGGAACACCACCGGCAAGGGCCACAGTTACTGCTCTACGGTCTGCTGCATGTATGCGGTGAAGCAGTGCCTGGTCACCGCCGAGCACGCCGGCGGCGATGGTCATAGCCAGACCATTTTCTACATGGACCTGCGCAGCCATAACAAGGGGTTCGAGCGTTACTACCAGGATGCCAAGGCCAAAGGGATCAGGTTCATCAAAACCCGGCCCCACACCATCGAGCCCGGCCCCAAAAATATCGGCGTCAAGCTGAACTATGTCACCGAGGGCGGCGACGTGGTGGCTGAAGACTTCGACATGCTGGTGCTGTCGGTGGGCCTGGAGGCCCCCAAAGACGCCCTGGCCCTGGCCGAGAAATGCGGCATCACCCTGGACCACCATAATTTCGTCAAGACCGGCAGCTTTGCGCCGGTGGCCACCGGCCGGGACGGGGTCTATGTCTGCGGGGCCTTCCGGTCCCCCAAGGCCATTCCCCGGTCGGTAACCGAAGCGTCCGCCGCCGCCGCCGAGGCCGCCCGGGCCCTGGTGGAAGCCCGGGGGACCTTGACCCATGAAAAGACCTACCCGCCGGAACGCGACATCTCCGGAGAGGAGATTCGCATTGGCGTCTTTGTCTGCTCCTGCGGCATCAACATCGCCGGGGTGGTGGACGTCCAGGCCCTGGCGGAATATTCCCGGAGCCTGCCGGGGGTTGTTGCGGTAGAAAACAATCTCTTCACCTGTTCCACCGACACCCAGGAACTCATTGCCCAGAAGATCGGGGAATTTAACCTCAACCGCATCGTTATCGCGGCCTGCACCCCCAGGACCCACGAGCCCCTGTTCCAGGACACCCTGAGGGAGGCGGGTCTGAACGCCTATCTCCTGGAAATGGCCAACATCCGCAACCAGAACTCCTGGGTCCACCAGAAGGAACCCGAGGCCGCCACGGCCAAAGCCAAAGACCAGATCCGCATGGCGGTGGCCAAGGTCTCCCGGAACTACGCCCTGGAGCGGGGTTCCCTGGATGTGGTGCAAAAGGCCCTGGTGTTGGGTGGCGGCGTCGCCGGCCTCACCGCCGCCCTGGAGCTGGGGGAACGGGGCTATGCCACCACTCTGGTAGAAAAGGGCGGCAAGCTGGGCGGCAATGCCTGGAGCCTGAATAAGACCTGGAAAGGCGACGACATCCGGCCCTGGCTTGCCGACCTGATTGCCCGGGTGGCAAATCATCCCCGGGTCACGGTGCTCAAAAATGCGTCCCTCAAGACGGTCACCGGGTCCGTGGGCAACTTTGCCAGTGAAGTCGAAGTCAACGGCGCCCGACAGACGGTTTCGTATGGCATCGCCGTGATGGCCACCGGCGCCCGGGAACTCAAGCCCACGGAATACCTGTACGGCGAAGACCCCCGGGTCATGACCCACCTGCAATTTGATGCTGAGCTGGTGGAACGGGCCGCCCAGGTCCAGAAGGCCAGCAGCACCGTCTTCATTCAGTGCGTGGGCTCCCGGGAGCCCGAACGGCCCTACTGCAGCCGGGTCTGCTGCACCCACACGGTGCACAACGCTATCAAGCTCAAAGAGCTCAACCCCGACATGAACGTCACCGTCCTCTATCGGGATATGCGCACCTATGGTCTCCGGGAAGAGCTCTACACCCGGGCCCGGGAGCTGGGGGTCGTCTTCATTAAGTTCTACCCCGACAGCAAGCCCAAGGTCTTCAAGGAGGGCGGCGCCCTGGAGGTTGAGATCGTCGATCCCATCCTGCAGCGGCCCCTCAGGCTGAGCGCGGACTACCTGGTGCTGGCTGCCGGGATTATCCCCAACGAGAACCGGGACCTGGTGGAGCTCTTCAAGGCCAGCGTCAACGCCGACGGCTTCTTCAATGAGGCCCATCCCAAGCTGCGGCCGGTGGATTCCATGGTGGACGGCCTGTTTATCGCCGGCCTCTGCCACCATCCCAAACCCCTGGACGAAGCCGTTTCCCAGGCCCAGGCCGCGGTCTCTCGGGCCGGGGTCATCCTGTCCAAAGACGTGATGCAGCTGGACGCCATCAAGTCCCAGGTGACGGAGAAGTGCGACGGCTGCGCTCTCTGCCTGGACGTTTGCCCTTACCAGGCCCTGAAGCTGGAGGAATACACGGATAATGGCCACGCCCACCGGCGGGTCATCTCGGATAAGGCCCTGTGCAAGGGGTGCGGCCTGTGCGAAGCCACCTGCCCCAAGGAAGGGGTGGCCATTCACCACTTCACCATGGACCAGTTGAAGGCCCAGGTGGACGCGGTCATCGAGTGCTTGAATTAGCCGCAGGGGCGGCCGCCGCGCCGCCCCTGGGACCCTCTGATAATCAGGAGAGGAGAGGACAATGTCAGACAATTTCGAACCCGTAATCCTTGGCTTCCTCTGCAACTGGTGCGCCTATGCCGGGGCCGACCTGGCGGGCGTCTCCCGGCTGCAATATCCCACCAACCTCCGGGTCGTCCGGGTAAATTGCACCGGGATGGTGCATCCCGACCTGGTGGTGCACGCCCTTAACAAAGGCGTCGACGGCGTTTTGGTCATGGGGTGACACCTGGGCGACTGCCATTACCTGGAAGGTAATCATAAAGCGTTGGCCAGGGTAGGAGCAACCAAGACGGTGCTGGAGGTCCAGGGGATCGATCCGGAGCGGTTCGCCATCGAGTGGGCGTCGTCCGCCGAGGCCCCCAGGTTTACCGAACTCGTCACCCAGTTCATCGGCCGGATCAGGGAACTCGGCCCCAACCCCCTGCGGCCCGCCCGGGCTCAGGCAGCCTGAGGGAGGGGACATGAAGACCTTTTTTAATCTGATCCAGGAGGTCCAGAAGCCGGGACGTCTGCCATCATTGCGGCGGCTGCGTGACCTTTTGCACCGCCATCAACTATGGGGCCCTGGAGTTGGGCGAAGACGGCAAGCCGCGTTACAAGGACATCGAAAAGTGCATCGAATGCGGCCTGTGCTATTCCATCTGTCCGGAAATCGGCGAACTCGATGAGGAAACCAAGCGCCGGGTGAAGTGGAGCGCCCCCATGGGCCGCATTCTCGAAACCAGCATCGCCCGGGCCACCGCCCCCGAGGTCAGGGCCGTGGCCACGGACGGCGGCGTGGTGACCAGCCTGCTGCTCCATCTCTTCGACCTGGGGCGCATCGACGGCGCCATCGTCACCCGGCAGGTCGGCCCTTTCCAGCGGCAGCCCTGGCTGGCCACTTCCCGGGAGGAGATCCTCGATGCCGCGGGCTTCCACTTCGACACCTCCGCCGGCATGAACCTCTTTTCCGAGGTCTATTCCACCTACTCGCCCTCCATCGTGGAATTGGAGGACGTGGCTAAACTCCACCTGAACCGGGTGGCCTTCGTGGGCACGCCCTGCCAGATCAACACCCTGCGCCGCATGGAAGTCCTGGAGATCGTGCCGGCCGGGTCCATCAAGTTCCACCTGGGCCTCTTCTGTACCGGCAATTTCCACTTCGGCCCGGAGCAAAGGAAGCGCCTGGAGGTGATTGGCAATTTCAAATGGGAAGAAGTGCGCAAGGTCAACGTCAAAGAAGAGCTGATGATCCACCTCCATAATGGCGAGATCCGCTTCATTCCCCTGGACCAACTGGAGTTCATGAAACGGTACGCCTGCCGGTACTGTAATGATTACGCCGCGGAATTTGCCGACCTCTCCTTCGGCGGCATCGGCGCCCCGGAGGGCTGGACCACGGTGATGGCCCGCTCGCCCCTGGGCCGGGCTGTTCTGGCGGATGCCAAGGGCACGGACCTGGAGCAATTCAATTATAAGGACAATCCCCGCCTGGCCGATCTGGCCCTGGCCACGGTGATGGCCTGGTCCGAGAAGAAAAAGCAACAGGCCCAGGACATGCACCGGGAACTGGAAAAACCCGTGCAGGTGAAAGGATAGGAGGTCACCCTTGCCAGTCAAGGTCGCTTCGGAATGGCTCAATTCGTGTTCAGGCTGTGAGATTGCCATCCTGAACCTGGGGGAGACCCTGCTTGCGGTCCTGCCCCAACTGGAATTTGTTCATATCCCGGTCCTCATGGACCACAAATATTTCGGGCAAACCGGCGAGGGCGATACCCATCACCTGGATATTCCTCCCGCGGTGGTGGGCCTGATCAGCGGCGGTATCCGCAACCAGGAGCACCTGGAAGTGGCCGAGGCCATGCGCCGGAGCTGCCAGGTGGTCATTGCCCTGGGAACCTGCGCCACCCACGGCGGTATCCCGTCTTTGATCAACGGCTTCGAGAACGACGATCTCTGCGAACGCTATTACCGGGGCAGCGAGACCACCGATCCCCACGCCAACCCCAATGATCCGGCCCTGCCGGCGCTTCTGGACCGGACCTACGCCCTGGACGAAAAGATCAAGGTGGACCTCTTTCTGCCGGGCTGCCCGCCCCACCCGGACCAGATCGGCGAGGCCATCGTCGCCCTGCTGGAGGGCCGGGCCCCCAACTTGCCCACCAAAAGCGTCTGCGACACCTGCCCCACCATCCGGGAGGGCAAGGGCCAGGTAAAAAAAGTGCGCCGCTTCACCCAAAACGCCCACTTTGAGCCGGGCCGTCCCTTGAGCGAAATGCACTGCCTGCTGGAGCAGGGATATCTGTGCATGGGCCCGGTGACCCGGGCCGGCTGCGCCGGGTTGCAGGGTGTGGCCCCTAAATGCCTCGTGGCCCGGGTGCCCTGCCGGGGCTGCTTCGGGCCGGTGCAGCACGACGGCAACCAACTCCTGGATATGCTCAACGCCCTGGCCAGCAACGGTATCGACTGCGCCTCGGTGACCGACAACGCCTCCCTGCTGCGGTTTTCCGGCAGCCACGGCCTGGTGCACGCCAAGAGGTAAGCGCTGAGTCGCGAACATGGTAGGGTGCGCCTCCGCGCGCCCTGTCGGCGACACCGCGTAGACACTGCGCACCAGGTCCGAACCAGCCAAGACGCCGGTGCCACCCGTACGAATAATGAGGAAGACTATGGAACCAAAAATCATTGACACCAACGCCGATCAAGCCTTTGCCCATGGGGGCGGCTCCAAAAAGCGGGTCATCAACATCCAGCCCCTCACCCGCATCGAGGGCCATGCCCGCATTGCCATTCAGCTGGACGATGAGGGCAACGTGGCCGACTCCCGGCTGAACATCATGGCCCTGCGGGGTTTTGAAAAATTCATCGAGGGCCGGCCGGCCGAAGAGGTGCCCCGCATCGTCAACCGCATCTGCGGCATCTGCCCCTGGATGCACCACACCGCCTCCAACAAGGCGGTGGACGGCTGTTTCGGGGCCGAGGTGCCGCCCACGGCCCACAAACTCCGGGAACTGATGCAGGTCATGGCCCAGATCAACGACAAGATTCTCCACTTTTTCTTCCTGGCCGCCCCGGATTTCATCATGGGGGCAGGCGCCGATGTCGCGGTGCGGAACGTCCTGGGGATCGTCCAGGCGGCCCCGGAACTGGCCAAGCGGGTGGTCAAGATGCGCCAGGCCGGCCAGATGATGATCGAGAAATTCGCCGGCAAGGTCATTCATCCGGTGGTGGTGGTGGTCGGCGGCTTCGCCAAATCCATGACCGAGGCCGAGCGCCAGGAACTCCTGGAAGGGAGCCGGGAGCAGTTGGAATTCGCCCGGTTCTGCATCGATTTCGCCAAGAATAACATCTTTTATAAGCTGGACCCGGAAACCGTGGGCCTGGGGCAGGTTACCACGGGTTTTCTGGGCACGGTAAAGCCCGAGGACGGCTCCCTGAGCCTGTTCGAAGGGGTGCTGCGCCTCATGAAACCCGACGGCTCCTACCAGGACTTCAACTACGACCAATACGCCGATTTCCTCGGCGAGCACGTGGAAGACTGGTCTTATTCCAAGCTGCCCTACGCCCGGTCCTGGAATGAGGGCTTTTCCATGGACCTGAAAGAGCCCAGGGGCATCTACCGGGTCAACACCCTGGCCCGCCTCAACGTCTGCGAAAAGATCAACACCCCCCTGGCCCAGGCCGAACTGGAGGAATTCCGCTCCCGCTTCGGGCGGCCGGCCCAGTCCACCATGCTGTACCACTGGGCCCGGTTGATTGAGCTGGTCTATGCCTGCGAGCGGGTGCTGGAAATCCTGGAAGACCCGGAGCTCACCGACACCAACGTACGGGGCAAAGTCACCCCCCGGGCCGGCCGCGGCGTGGGCTGCGTCGAGGCCCCCCGGGGGACGCTGATCCACGATTATTCCACCGACGACAACGGTCTCATCTCCCGGGCCAACATCATCGTAGGCACCACCCACAACGTGGCGCCGATGAACATGTCCATCCGGCAGGTGGCCCAGGATGTCATCAGCCATGGGGTGGTAACGGAGGAAGGGCTCAACAAAGTGGAGATGGCGGTACGCGCCTACGACCCGTGACTGAGCTGCGCCACGCACCGCCTGGATGGCGGCCGCACCGTAGAGATCGAGGTCTTCGACGCCAGGGGGGCTTTGATTAGCCGGGCCCGATGATTGCCAAACGTTATCGGCGCAATTGACGCGCCTTGCTATAGAGCGCCAGACGGGCGGCTGGGGATGATCCCCGGCCGCCCTGGTTTTGGGCCCGGATTGTCTTAGCCCGACCAGTTAGAGCGCTTGCCAAGTTGTGCATGTCAAGTTGTCTGCTGGTTGACCTTCACCAGCCGGAAGGTGCTCTTGGCAGCATCGACTTTGAGATCATCCCCGCTCTGCACGAACATGAGCCGGGGCGGGTCGGCTGCCGCGATCACCATCGTCGAACCTGCCGCCACCGATAACATTGTGTCGAGGGGCAAAAGGGGCGGAGTGCAAGTGTCGAGGGAAGCGCGGCGGCCGTGGTGCGATCCCGGCGGTACTGGGCCTCCATGCTTCCCCCGACACTTGTTTCCTCGCCGCCGGAGACAAACTGCCTTTCCTTCTCATTCCCCGGGGCCGTGCCGGCGCTATTTAATCTTCACCACCCCCGGCGGACTCCAGGTGCCGTCCAGGACTGATGGCGGTGTGGTATTGGGCCAATACATGCGCAGCGTGAGAGCGAAAAGCCCTTCCGGTGCGGGCAGCCAGTTGGCTTCCTTGGCCTTCCCCGGGGACTTATGTTGGAAATACAGGGTCAGGGACCCGTCTTTATTGTATTTCAGCTTGTTCCGGGGGCTCACGGTGAGCTTGTTCAGGGAGTTGGGGTAGAACCACAGGCCCGTGGGGGTGTTCTCGTACATCGTGATGGACCAGAAGGCCTTGGGGTTGACCGGCGGCAGTTGCCCTTTGGGGAAGGTCACCGTGTACTGGTTGGCGCCCGAGAGTTTCCCCCCGGAGCTGTCCACATAGGTCGTGGGATACACCGAGACATTGGGCAGTTGTGAAGGCCAGCCGAGTGCGGCCCAGGCGCCGCGCTCGAGATAGTTGGTGCCGTAGCGGCCGCCCACCGTGGTCACCCGCCAGCCGTTCACGGCCTTGCCCAGCGATTCCCAGGCTGCGGTCATACGCTTAACTGCCATCTCAGGCACCTCTTTCAGGACCGCCTGCACCGCCGGTTCGAGCGTGCTCGGGTCAAAGGGCTTGCCCGGCACAATGCCGATCTTGGCCATCCGGGCCAGGATGGGCGCGTCCTCCGGGGCCGGGGGCGCCATGCTCCCCATGAGCTTGGCCATCAGGTTGAAATAGCCGGTCGTGCCCAGGGCGGCAATCGCCTTTTGGGGGGCTTCGGTCATGCTGAAACCCGGATTCGGATTAACCGGCGGCGCCTTGAACTTGTAGGGCTTGCCGTAGGCCGACAAAGGCACGACTTTGTACTGCGCCTGCAAGGCATGCACTTTGGCCAGGTCTTTTTTGGTGTCCAGCGCGTAGGTGCGGCCCAAGATGACCATGTAACGCGTCGGGAAGCTGATATGCGTCATCCCCTTCGGCACCTTACCTTTCCAGCCGGGACCGGTGAAGAGATAAGTCATCGCCTTGGAGCCGCTGGTGTTGGTGCCCACGCTGTTCTTGACGATCATCCACAGATCCACCAGCTCGAAGGTGAAAAAGCGGTCCTTGATTTCGGGATGGCTGAATACCTGCGGCTCGGACAGGTCAAGCCAGGCCAACGAATAGAGTGTGTCGGCATTGGTCGCCGAAACACCCCGGTAGGTGGCCGGCGGATAGCCCTTGATGTTGAAGAAGGCGCCTGTCGGGGCGCGCATTTCCTCGACCTTGGGCACGTTGCTCATCTGCACCCGGGTAACTTCCGTGGTGATGAGGGAATAGCCGTAGATGTAGGCGTCTACGGCTATCTTCTGGGCTTCCTGGGGGGTAAGTGCCTGTGGCCCCTGGGCCTCGCCAAAAGCTGGCAGCACCAGGAGAGCAGAAAGTACCAGCAGTGCGCAAACTGCCCTAAAAATTTCCAATGTACGCTTCATAGGTATCCTCCTTTGGATGGATTATGGCCGGGGTTCGATCGCCCCGGGGCGTGATCGGGCGTCTGTGGCCGGACCACGGTTTTACGGTTTATAATTACTCGCTCCTCCCTTGCAGGCGTCGTAGGTATTCTGAAGGTTGTCCTGGACGATCCAGTTGTAGCCCTGGGGCGTCGAGATCACCAGGTCTTTATCGAGCACGGCCACCCGGTACTTCCAGCCGGGAGGAAGCTTGAGCTTGGCTCCGAGATTCTTGAGAGAGTCGTAGGTCAGCGTCGGATCGATGATCTTCGAGAATGCCTGCATCACCCAGGGCGTGCCCTCGGGGTCCTCCAGGATGAACACCGGCTTTCCCTTCAGGAAGGTAAAGGTAGATTTGCGATGCGACTTGAGGGGCTGATAAGGCTCCACGCCGCCCTTGAACTTGGCGCCCTTGGGCAGCACTCCTTTGCCCCACCAGCGGGTCTTCAGGCCCTCGAAGGTCTGGACGGGACCAACCGGGATGGTGAGCGAATCTATCGTCCAACCGCGGGGGCCGTTCTTGTAGACGATGTTGACGTCGTACTCGGCCTTGAGGGCCTCGGCGTTCACCTTGGCCCACAGGTCGGACGGGCAGGTGTTCATCTTGTCAGCCTTGTTGTTAAGGTTGCTGGTGTTGTAATAGTTCCCGATGATGCCGGTTGCGGGGGTCCCGGATAGCAACCAGACCTCGCAATACTGGACCCCGCGCAGCCCTGTGAAGGTCATGTCCTGCGGTGCGCTGGGAACCGGAACCGGCTTGCGTGGCGCCGCCAGTGCCGGTAAGGCGAGAATCAGGGCGCCTGCCAGCAGGATTAATAACAGGCACACAGGGTTCAGTCCTTTCAGGGTTGACATTTTTCTTCTCATGGTATTGTCCTCCTCTTCCCAAAATGATGGCTACTGACCGCAGATTACGGCTGGGGCTCGATCTCCCCGGGCCGCCAGGTCTTGTTGAACCAGGGCTCCAGCGGGCCATAGAGGCGCAGCAGGGTGTTCCAGCTCTTGCCGGGGATGGTCTGGACCCAGTTCTTCTCCTTGCCGGGCGGGGGCTTGGGCCCGAAATAGACGTCCACCGACCCGTCGGCGTTGACCAGGAGTCCCTTGGTCTGGCTGCTGACCGCCGGCCACTCCTGATCGGTCTGGAGCATCGAACGCGTCTGGCTGTCGTACAGGATGACCGACCAGAAGTTCTTCACCGGGATGTTGGGCGGCAGGTGCAGACGATAATTCTTTCCGCCGTCAAAGGGATTGCCGTGGGAATCAACGAACGCGGCCATGTATTGCGACCCGACCCCGACCATCTTGGAATCCATGGCCGGGGTGACGCCGGTGGCATAGAAGAAGAACCCCGAGTAGGCGTCCAGGAGGCGGGCCCCGTTTTCCTCGAACTTGTAGCCGCCGATGAACCCGAGGCGCCAGGCGCTGTTCGGGTAGTAATAGCCGTCCGCGGTCCGCCACCGGTAAAAAATGGCCCGGGCCGTGGCGTCACCCACCCGGGCGGCTTCGGTGAGGATCTTCTTCATGCGTTCATCCGGCGCGAAGGGTTTTCCCTTCTTAATCCCGAGAGAAGCCCAGAAACCCAGCGTGGTCGGATCGATGGGGTCCGTGGGCTCCTCCTGCACCACCTGATTGAGGGCCTCCCAGAAGGTGTAATCCGCCGGGGCGACCACATTGAACGCCTGGTTGGAGACGTTCACGAATTTAGGCGTTTGGGGTTTCCCGGCTTGAGATAGCGGATAAATCTTGGTGAACTTCTTCACCAGATCCACACCCGGTTTCGGGTCGCCCTTGACCAGGAAGCTGCGCCAGGCGATCCAGTTGCTGAACGTCGCCGACCGGATCACGTGATAGCCCTTGGGTACCTTGCCCTGGTAGCCGGGGGGCAGCAGCAGGTATTTGCCGCCTTTGCCCTTGTCCGGCCCGGTGATGCCGACATCGCCGGCCCAGTGGTACCACATGTCATCAACCAGACCGAGAACCTTCGGGGGCACCTCCAAAACCAGCGGACCTTTCCGGAGATCGACCCAGAACCAGGTGTAGGGCGTGTTGTTGTTCGCGGTCAACTCAATCGTCCTGGCGTTCATCATGGTTTCAAAAATCGGCACGGTGGCATTGGCCGGCCCCCACTCGATGATTCCCTTCCGGTTGGCCCACTGGCTCACTGCAGGCAGGGCGAGCAGGTAGGCCTGCACCGCCCGCTGAAAGTCCAGGTTGTCGTAGATTTTTTCGGTGCTGGCCTTATCCGGGACGCCATCGAAGAAGTTAAGGGTGCCGAACCGGGTCTCCACCTTGTCCGGAATGGGGATGCTCGCCGGAATAGGGGTGGTCATTTTGTACTGGGCAGGCGCAGCCGGCGGTGAAGCCGGGGCGGCGGGGGTCTTCTGTTGGGCCAGGACCGGCGCCGCGGCCAGTAGCAGGATAAGGCCGGCCAGGATACAGCCGCGCATGGTTGTTGGTAGTCCCTTCATCCTTCCCTCCTTTGCGAGAAGTAGTGTTAAATTAAATAGTTTTACCTGGCTCCTGGATAGTTTGTGTGCCGCAGTTCGATGAATACTGTGGTTGCGGTACCTTCCCGGGATGCTGCCGCCCGGAGGCGTTAATGGGCCTGGGGTTGAACTAGGCGGCCGCCTTAAAAGGCATAGGTCATCCCCAGGACCGGGCCATGAACCCATGCGGCGAGATTAATCTGTACCAGGTCTTTCCCGAGATCGTACCAGGCGCCGTGGGCCCGGTAGCCCGCCCAGGCATAGACATGCTGACTGACCCGATAACCCAGAAGGGCTTCCATATTGCAGTCGACATGGTCGTCACCCACGAGGCCGAAGCCGCCGACATCGCCTTTCAGGTTGAGGATAAATTTCGGAGTAAGCCACATGCTGATGCGGGCCCCCAGGAAAGGTTCAAAATATTGGTTGTTGTAATCAATTACCAAAGAGCCGTTTTCGACCTTTTGGTGCTTGCCCACCAGAGAAAATCTGCCGATATCGATGGGGACGTTGGCAATTTTGATGGCACTCAGATTGATTCTGATGTACTGGTTGAGCGAGTTAAATCGGGGGCCACCCAGGAGTTCCAGGGAAACGGCCGGGAGCGGCTTCTCGGCGCTGAGAGCCCAGGTCCCGACCAAGAAGCGCAGGCCCAGGTCCAGGTTGCCGATCCGGCTGATGTATTTTACGGAGCCCGACGGGGTCAGGGTAATGTTTCCCGGGCCTATCCGCCCCTGGATCGGCACATTGATGGTGAGGCGTCCCAAGTCAACCTGTTTATTGATAGTAAAATCCACCGGACCGAAGGTTTTCTCTTTGGTGGCCCCCGTCTGGCTGCCCGAGGTCCCGACGTAGGCAAAATAACCGTCCAGGTAGACCCCCCACCGGCCTTTCCAGACCTCGGCCCGGCCCATGGTCCCGATACTCTTGGAAAACAGGGTGCTGGCCACGTCCCACCAGGGGATGGAGGTGGTCGTGGTCGTTTTCAGGGTAGTGAGGTTGGCATTAATTCCCGTGATCCACATGTACGGGGACAGGAAAAACTGCCATTCATCCTGTCTGAAGATGGGCAGGCGGTCATCCTCGCGAGTTTTTTCAGACGCCGCCGGGGTCAGGCCGGCCGTCCCCGGAGGAGCGCCTGTAGGCTCTTCGGCATATCCTGAGGGGGACCCGCACACGAGTATCAAAATAAAGATAATGGCTGGTCCCAGTATCTTCAAGGTTTCACCCTTTGCCTTCTTTCGGCTGGGCTGTTTTGATCCGCCCGCCCCGTGATTGAAGTGAGCCCGTTTTCTCAGAAACAGGGCCGCGCCCGGTTAGCGAGCGCGGCCGTCACTTCCTCTGGTTTATTTAAGCTTCAAGAACAGGTTTTCACCCTGCATGAACAACTGGGCCCCTTGGGCACTGGTATTCATACCGGTTTCCATCACCTGGTTCCCCTGGGCGAACTTCTCAATGGCGCCGGCCCCCTCGGCCACCTTGATGTTCATTCTCATCCCTTCTCCGATCATCTTCCCGCCAGAATCGGCCATCTTGAATGCATCGCTCATCATCTTCAGGCCTTGTTTAGCCACGCCGGGGTTCGTCATGTTGGTTGTGAAAGTCTTGTCTCCCTGGGCAAATAATGTGGCCGCCTGGGTTTGGGTATTCCGGCCATCCTGGATAATCTTGTTTCCCTGCACCATCTTGTCCTGCAAACCCATTTGCACCGCCACCAGGTCGTTCATCTCCTTGCCCTTGATGACCATGTCCTGGCCTTGGTTATACATCTTCCAGCCGTCCGTCATCATCTTGTGGGCGTCTTTAAGCTCCTGGGCCTTCTGGGCCAGGGCCGGGGTAGAGAACGCCATTAACGGAAGGGCCACCATGACTAACAGGGACAACACCCTTGCCAACTTGCTTTGCCGATATTTCATGCAACCTCCTTTATGATGATGTCGCTGCTCCAGCCGCAGCGTGGAGCTTATGCCCTTACTTAACGAAACTTCTGTCGTCGCCATCCTCCGGGATAATCTGTCGCCTACCCGTTCCAAGGCTTTGGACCTGGAGCTTGTTCATTCTCCAAATATTGCCGGACTTCCTGCTCCAGTTCCTGGAGGAGTTCGGCATAGGATTGATACAAGGCCGGGGCGTCCTCGGAGGCGGCCTGCCGCCAGTACTGCCAGGCAGTTAGACAATCCCGGTAATCTTCGCAAAGGGACTGGAAGGATGGACTCTGAAGAAAAAGCTCGCGAATTCTTGCCGGCGCCTCGGGAAAGTTTTTCAGGACCAATGCCAGGGCTGCTTTTGGGGAAGTGTACTTCCGGCGGGCCGGGGTCATACCGTTCACCTTGGTGGCGTCGAATTTCTTTAATTTCAGCTATCATATTTGTCAAATCTTTATAAGTAATGTTACGGTAACATTACCGTGCTTTACGCTCCAGATCGTTTTTGGTATGTTAACTCTATTCTTAGCTTATAACGCTCGCCTCCAGGAGTTGCGCCATGGCTGTCAAGGAAAGCCGTCGACCCCTCCCCGGTTTCGCCACCGATTTCAGCCCCTCCGAGGCGGGCATCCGGCTGCACCTGGAAAAAATCCTGACCAGCCCCCAGTTGGTTAACTCCCCAAATCTGCGCAACTTTCTCCGCTTCATCGTCGAGAAAACCCTGGCCGGCGAAGCCGCCGAGATCAAGGGTTACACCGTGGCTACCCAGGTGCTGGGGAGGAAGGCGGACTTTGACCCGAACCTGGACCCCATCGTCCGGATTCAGGCCGGCAGGCTGCGCCGGGCCCTGGAACAGTACTACCGGGTCCAGGGGAAAAGCGACGCGGTGGTCATCGACGTGCCCAAAGGCTCTTATGTGCCCGTATTTTGTCAGGTTTCGAGGCAGAAGGGTTTAGGCCTGGTCCTTCCCGAGGTTCGCCAAGAGCCGATTGCGGCGCAGCCCTCAGGCCCTTCCGTGGCGGTTATGCCCTTACTCAACCTGACGGGCGACCGCGAGCAGGAGTATTTTTCCGAAGGCCTGGCCGAAGAATTGACCAGTGAACTGGCGCGCTACCAGGACTTGCGGGTCATCGCCTATCAGTCCACCCGGCGATGGAAAGGCGAAAAGATCGATCCCCGGGTGGCGGGCCAGGACCTGGGGGTGCGCTTCCTGGTGGAGGGCAGTATCCGGAAGGATGCCAAGACCGTCAAGATTGATCTCCACGTGGTCGATACGCAAAACGGCCAGCGGGTCTGGGGGCAGCAATATTGCCGGGAGCTCAAGGCTGACAGCCTCATTGCCTTACAAGAGGAGATCGCCCGGCAGGTGGCGGCCCGACTCGGCAGTCTCTATGGCATCATCCTGCAAACCCTGTCCCGGGAGTCCCGGCGGAAGCCCCCCGAATCCCTCCAGACCTATGAGGCCTTCCTGCAGTTTTATCACCATGCCACCATCTTGAGCCCCCAGACTTTTGCCGAGACTCTGCAGGTGCTGGAGCAGGCCGTTACCCGGGAACCCGAGTCCGGTTTCGCCTGGAGCCTGTTGGCTTTCCTCTATGCCCAAAGCTACTCGCTGCACTTATTTCCCCTGGACTCCCCCCTGGAACAGGCCCTGGCCGCGGCTCAGAAGGGGGCGGCCCTGGAACCGGAAAACCAGATCTCCCGGGCTGCCCGGGCCCATGTCCATTTCTTCTGCAATGAGCGGGAGTTGTTCCTGGCGGAGGCTGAAACCGCCCTGGCCCTCAACCCCAACGCTGCCTGGACCCATCGGGTTTCTCGGCTGGCTCCTGGCGCTGTATGGCGAGTGGGACCGGGGACTGGCTATCCTGCAAAAAGGCAAGGAGCTCAATCCCCACTACCCGGGGTGGTTCCATATGGCCCCGTTTTTCTCGTACTATCTCCAGGAAAGGTATGAAGACGCCTATCAGGAAGCCCTGGCCTTCCAGATGCCCCAATTCTTCTGGGACCCGCTGCTCAGGGCCGCGGCCTTGGGCCGGTTGGGAAGAGAGCCAGAAGGAGCCCGGGCCGTGTCGGAGTTGCTCGACCTCAGGCCGGATTTCCCGGCGGCCGGCCCCTTTCTCATCAGCTGCTATGCCAAATTTCCCAACCTGGTGGCGGATCTCCTGGACGGCTTGCGTCTGGCGGGTCTCAAGATCTGATAGAGAAATCGAGACCCGGGAAGGCCCCCCACTCCACCCTCCTTACCGCCTGCCGGGACGGTTGTCCTCCGATGGTCGCGGGGTGGTCAAGTTCCGCAGCGCCGCCGCGATCCGGATCCGGTCCCGGGGTGCGAGGTCTTGCCTCTGGAGAACCTGGCGGAGCAGCGTTTCGGCCTGGGGCCGAGTTCCTTGCTGCGCGTAAACCTCGGCCAACAGCAGATACCCGTCCGCGAAGCCGGACCACTGGGCGATCAGATTTTTTAAGGTCGCCTCTGCACCCTGGAGGTCTTTCTGCTCTTTCTGGTAGAAGGCCAGGGTATAGGCGTACCTGGGCTCCTGGGGATTGAGCTCCGCCGCTTTCCGGCACCAGGACAGGGCCTCCGCCGGCCGGTCTTTGCCGGTGAGGATGCAGAGGTTATAGGCCGCCGCCGCCAGCTTGGGGTCGAGCCGGAAGGCTTCCTTAAGCTCCCGCTCCGCCTCCTTGACCCGGTTCTCCTCCGCCTGGAGCAGCCCCAGGTTGAAGTGGACCGCGGCATTGTCCGGGGCGACTTTCAAAGCTTTGGCCAGGAACTGCTCTGCCCGGCCCTTCTCACCCATCTGTGCAGAGGCCATGGCCGCGTTGACCAGCGCCATGGCCGCCCGGGGCTCGATCGTCAGTGCGGTGTGGTAAGACGCCAGGGCTTCCTTGGCCTTGCCTCGATTGAGGTAGTAGTTCCCCAGGTTGTAGTGGGACGTCCACTGGTCCGGCCGGGCGGTGAGAGAGGCCAGGTACTCCACGGTGGCTCGTTTCACGGTATCCCGGTCGGCGCCCTTGACCCACGCCTCCGGGTAATGGGCCAGGGAGGCTGCCGCCCTGATGCGCACCAGCCGGTAGCTATCCCCGGCGGCAGTGACCAGGGCCGGGAAGCTCCCCGGCCCGGGCCACCCGTGCCCGTGCCGGGAGGTGGCCCAGAGCTGGTAAAACTTTCCGTGACATTCGATGCAGCTCTTGGAGCCGGCGTAGAGGGAAAGTTCTTGGGGAAGCGCCAAATCCGCCGCTTTCTCTTGGCAGGTAGCCGGGACGGCATTGCACACCATCACGGTTATGATCGCTAATACCCCCCCGACGATCAAGCTCAAAGGAGGTGGCATTTTGACCTGCCTCTGTCCCATTCTACCAGGGTTAAAGGTGGAGAGGAAGAATATCAACCTGCCTTTCGGCGGCGGTTTTCTCATATGCCCAGCAGTCTTTTCCTGGCTCTCGGTCAGGCAGTCACGGCAATCCCCTGCTTATTGTCATTCCCAGTTCGCGTGTCGGAATCATCAGGGTGCATGTTACACCCGGACTGAGCCGGGCATGAGGAGAATCGGGGTTATTCATCGGGTTGGCACATAATATGCTTTAGAAATTATAGCAGCTCAACTCTTGATCTCAGCGCGGAACGCAAAAAAGACGATGATAGCCATGCCAATAATGAGGGGACGAGTAGCGCCGGTGTTAAACTGGTGTTCCCGCACCGTGATTTTTCCGGAAAACCCTGAGGGGGGAAGCGCTCAGGAACTCTGGACGCCGGAGTTGGACCCCGCGGGACGGCTGCATCTCTTGCGGGAGCAGCATGGGGTGCAGACGCTGATTTGCGGGGCCTTGAGTTTGGATTTGCACAGCTGGGCCGTTGGGTTGGGGGTGCAGGTAATTCCCGGTGTGGCAGGAGAGATTGAAGAAGTCATCCAGGCCTATCGGCAAAATCGTTTGGATCAGCCGGAATTCTGGTTGCCGGGCTGCCGGGGGCCCAGGCGCTACCGGCAGGGGTTATGGAACGAGAAGTGCCCGGGAAAGACAAAAAATCAGAGAGGTGAACCAATTATGCCACGTGGCGGAAGAGGACAGGGCGGCGGACAGGGCGGCGGACAGGGCGGAAGATGCCGAGGGGCTGGAGCTGGACCGGGCGGCGGCACAGGAGTATCAGATTCCTGCATCTGTTCGGCCTGTGGGGCCAAAGCGCCCCATGAACGGGGTATTCCCTGTATGCAGCAGAAGTGCCCTCAATGCGGCCAACCCATGGTGCGGGAGTAAACCGCAGGTCCCCGGAGCGATCAGGATTTTGCTGGAAGGGGCAGGTAAGGAGTCCGCGATGTATCACGGGAAAATAGCCCGGGTCAAGGCGCAACTGGCCCAGGGGAGCCATGATTTTACCGGAGAAGAGGTCGAATGGCTGGTGAAGCGGATAGAGGAGTTGGAGAAAGAACATGAATGGCTGAAGCATGAACTTTCTTATGCAGAGAACCAAGGTGAGATAAGCTTCTGAGGCCAGGGTTGAAGGTAGAGCGATAATGGCATATGATAAGGTAACCTACCGGGACTGTTCCAGGAGGTCCGGGAACGATTATCAAAAGCCAACGTCAGGTAAAATCTCAAGAGGGGCATACTCAGAGCGGCTCAGACCAGGAGATAGCCAAGGGCAAATTTGCGTCCCACCTCCCTCCCCACGCCGAAATCATTCTCAATAGTATAGCCGACGGCGTCTTCACCGTGGACCTGGAATGGCGCATAACTTTCTTCAACCAGGCCGCGGAGGAGATTACCGGCATCACGGCGGCCGAAGCTCTGGGCCGCCCCTGTTGCGAAGTCTTCAGAGCCAATGTGTGTGAATCGGCCTGCGTGCTCAGGCACACCCTGGAAACCGGCCAGGCGGTGGTCAACCAGTCCGTGGCCATCCTGCGGGCCGACGGCAAGGAAATCCCCATCAGCATCAACACCGCGCTCCTCAAAGATGATCAAGGGGAAGTTATCGGCGGAGTGGAAACTTTCCGGGATTTGAGCCTGGTGGAGGAACTGCGCCGGGAAATCCATCGGCAGTATCGCCTGGGCGACATTCTGTCCAAGTCTCCCCTGATGCAACAGTTATTTGCGCTCCTGCCGGAAATCGCCCGCTCCGAGAGTACGGTGCTCCTCCAGGGGGAGTCCGGCACTGGCAAGGAACTGGTGGCCCGGGCCCTGCACAACCTGAGCCGTCGGGAGAAAGGCCCCTTTGTGGCAGTCAATTGCGGGGCCCTCCCTGACAGTTTGATAGAGTCGGAGCTCTTCGGGCACAGCGCCGGCGCCTTCACGGATGCCCGGAAAGACCGGCTGGGCCGTTTTGCCCTGGCGGAGGGCGGCACGCTCTTCCTGGATGAGATCGGCGACATCTCCCCGGCCCTCCAGGTGCGCCTGCTCCGGGTTTTGGAGGAACGGACCTACATGCCGCTGGGCTCCTCCAAGAGTTTTAAGGCTGATGTACGCATTGTTACTGCGACCCACAGGGATCTGGCCGCCCTCGTGGAGCAGGGGGAGTTCCGCCGGGATCTCTACTATCGCATCAATGTGGTGAAGCTGACCCTGCCCCGGCTGGCTGAGCGCCGGGAAGACATCCCGTTGTTGGCCCAACATTTCATCGAGCGGTTTAATCGGCTTCGGGAGAAAAAAATCCTGGGGTTGAGCCCCGGGGCCCTCAGCATCTTCATGCACCACGATTGGCCCGGCAATGTGCGGGAACTGGAAAACGCCATTGAACACGCCTTCATCCTCTGCCCTTCGGGACTTATTCTGCCGCAGCATCTGCCGGAACATCTGCGGCCGGAATCTCAATCCGGCCTGCCTCACCCGGGGCTGACCCTTTACGAAATCGAGCAAAGGGCCTTGTGGGAAGCGCTGGAACGCCATCAATGGCGGCGCATGGCCACCGCCAGGGAGTTGGGCATCGATAAAAATACCCTGCGGCGAAAAATCCTCCGCTACGGCCTTAACCCAGGCGAGAAAGCCGGCAAGTGAAATAATTCAGGTCTTATGCGTTCAGTTTTCGATGCTCAGGCGGCGGCCTATGACCGCTGGTTGGCCACACCCTTGGGACGCCTGGTGGACGCAGTGGAGAAGCAGGCGATCTTCAGCCTCACCCCCGAGGTGCAGGGGCGGCGATGGGTGATTTTCCTGTCTTCACGGCAGCTCTCTCTCCCTGACGAAGAATGCCTTTATTTCACGGTTAGGGAACAATATATACCCATTTTTTCTGAAGATAGATTCATATTGTTCCCGCTAAAGCCTTGCCAGGTCCATTTTTATTTGCGTCTCCCTGGACCCGCGCCTTAATCAGTGCAGGGAAAGGGAAAAATTTGGTTATCCGCTGGTTCTTCCCCCTGCATCTCGGCATTTGCCTCGAGGTGCGGGGAAGTGGCATGAAGATTGCTCTTATAACCATGGTTGCAGAACGAAGGGCGCGGCAGGCCGCGGCTGTCTTGGGATAAGGAAGTCCTGACGTCGGGTCAGGGCCATTGGCGATAAGCCCTATAAGGCTAACGAACAGGAAAGGTTAAAGCATGAACAAGATTGCGGTAACAAGTGAAGGTCCTTCGCTGGAGGATCAGGTCGATCCCCGCTTCGGCAGGGCGGCGGGTTTCGTCGTGGTGGACCTGGATACGATGGAGACTCAGTACATTGATAATGGCAAGTCCCAGGTGATGGCTCAAGGGGCGGGGATCCAGGCCGCAGAGCTGATCGCCCGGGCCGGCGTGAGTTGCCTGCTCACCGGTTATGTCGGTCCCAAGGCCTTCCAGGCCCTGTCCGCCGCGGGCATCAAGGTGGGGCAAAACCTGGAAGGGCTGACCGTGCGCGAGGCGGTGGAGCGGTTTAAGAACGGCCAGGTCAAGATGGCGCAAGCGGCCAACCGGGCTGGACATTGATCGTCGCGGTGGCGAGCGGCAAGGGCGGCACCGGCAAGACCACGGTAGCAGCCTCCCTGGCCACTATCTGGGACGGGCCGGTCGTGGCCGTGGACCTGGACGTGGAAGAGCCCAACCTCGACCTCTTTCTCCAACCCGTCATTGCCGGGACCACTGTGGCCCATATGACGGTGCCGGCAGTGGATGAGGCCAAATGCACCTATTGCGGCGCCTGCTCCGAGCTCTGCCAGTTCAAGGCCGTAAGCGTTTTCAACCAGGTGATTTTAACCTTTCCCGAGATGTGTCACGGCTGCGGCGGCTGCATGGCGATATGCCCCGAAAAGGCGATATCTGCCGGCCAGCGGGAACTGGGGGAAATCAGTTGGGGACGAGCCGGTGAGATAGGCTTTCTCGCCGGCCGGCTGCGCATCGGCGAAGCCATGAGTCCGCCCCTGATGCGCCTGGTGAAGGCCAGGTTGGCTCAGATGCTGGCTGCAGAAACCGGAGATGCCATCATCGACGCGCCGCCAGGGGTAAGCTGCCCCGCGGTCAATGCGGTGCTGGACAGCGATGTGATCCTCCTGGTTACCGAGCCCACCCCCTTTGGCGTCTACGACTTTAAGCTGGCCTGGGAAGCCTTTGCGCCCCTGGGAAAACCCCTGGGGGCCGTGGTCAATCGGGCCGGTGTGGGCAATGACGCCATTTACCGGTTCTGCCGGGATAAGGGGCTGCCGGTTCTGGCCGAGATTCCTTACGACCGGGCCATTGCCGAGGCCTACGCCCGGGGCCGGATCATCGCCACGGTATCCCCCGCACTTAAAGCGATCTTTGTCTCCCTGCGGGACCAGGTTCGCGATCTGGCAAAACTCGGCCAGGCCCGGGAGGCCGCCCGTGCGTGAGATCATCATTATCAGCGGTAAGGGCGGCACGGGCAAGACCTCCCTGACCGGGGCCTTCGCGCATCTGGCCGGCGACAAGATCATCTGCGACCTGGACGTGGACGCCCCGGACCTGCACCTGCTGCTCCAACCGGTCAGGGAACGGGTCGAGGAATTTTACTCGGGTAATGAGGCTGAAATCGATGCCGAGAAATGTGATGGCTGCGGTCTCTGCGCCACCCTGTGCCAGTTTGGGGCGATTCGGGAGAATGGGGCCGGTTTTGAGGTTGACCCGGTGCGCTGCGAGGGCTGCAAGGTCTGTGTGGAATTCTGCCCGGTCGCGGCCATCCGGTTCCCCGAGAAACACTGCGGCCAATGGTACGTCTCCGCCACCCGTTTCGGCCCCCTGGTCCATGCCCAACTCTTTCCGGGCGCCGAGAACTCCGGGAGGCTGGTTATGGTCCTTAAGCAGCAGGCTCGAGAACTGGCCAAAGCCCGGGGGGTTGACCTGGTGCTGTGCGACGGCGCCCCCGGCATCGGCTGCCCGGTGATCAGTTCGCTGTCGGGAGCCCACCTGGCGGTGGCGGTCACGGAGCCCACGCCCTCGGGGCGGCACGACCTGGAGCGGGTGAGTGAACTGTGCCGGCACTTTCAGATGCCCCTGGCAGTCATCATTAACAAGCATGACCTCAATCCGGACGAAACCGGCGGCATCGAGGCCTTTTGCCATAAACAAGGCTACCCGGTTATCGGGCGGCTGCCCCACGATCCCCTGGTCACCCAAGCCATGGTCCAGGGGATGGTGGTAACCGAGCTGCCGGAAACGGATTTCAGCCGGGAATTGAGGCAGGTCTGGAGCCGGATCGAGTCCCTGGCGGGCTTGAACTCACGGTGAATATTTTGAAGGCCGCAGGCTGGGCCTGCGCCCCACGCCGGCGAAAGCACCGGCGCCACACTTTCATATAAAAAGAGAAGGAGAATGACGTGACTAATACGATTGTTGCTGTTCCCTCAGATCATCCCGGCGGGCTCAATGCCGCGTTGGGGGCCCATTTCGGCCACTGTGACCTTTACACCCTGGTGAAAATCGCCGACGGCAAAGTGCTGGAGGTTGCCACCCTGGCCAACGTGCCCCATGAGCAGGGCGGATGCATGGCCCCGGTCAATCATCTGTCCCAAAACGGCGTGCAGGTTCTCATTGCCGGCGGCATGGGCATGCGGCCGCTCATGGGGTTCAATCAGGTGGGCATCCAGGTGCTTCATGGTAACGGCGCCCAAACCGTGGGAGAGGCGGTGGAGGCCCTCCTGCAAGGCAAACTGCCGCAGTTTAGCACCGATTTCACCTGCGGTGGCGGCGGTGGCGCCCAATAACCGGGAAGGGTCTGGTCACCGGGAGGAGAAACACGTGTCTGATGACGATTTTCCCGGACCGGGCGAAGTTGGGGAGCAGTTTCTCCGGGTGGCGAGATCTCCCCAAAATATCGGCTCCCTGGAAAATCCCAGCGGACAGGGCGCCGCGGTAGGAAAATGCGGAGATTCCGTGGAGGTGTCCCTCAAGATCGAGTCGGGGGCCATCGCCGATATCAGGGTGTTCCCCCGGGGGTGCGTCTATACCCTGGCCTGCGCCAGCGCCATGAGCGAGTTGGCCAAGGGTCGGGGCCTGGACCAGGCGCTGGAACTGGAGCCCGAGGATGTGGCCGAGGCCCTGGGGGGCCTGCCGGAAGACCATTTACACTGCGCCCGTTTGGCGGTCAACACGTTGGGAGAGGCCATTGCCGATTATTATCAGAGAGTTGCTCTGTTAGGATCAAGCCGTTCCCTTTAACAAACCTTGCCACGCGGAGATTGGGGCCCTGATCGGGGTTCCGCTCCGCGTTTACTCATACGCAGTTGCGGTCAAAAAACTATGAATATTCATGTCATTCTGAATAGCGCTCAGAATGACAAAAATAGTCTTTTGATGGCTCACTGGTATAGGAGGTTCTTCCATGCTGCGCATCGTTCTCGCTACCGCCCGTCCTCGAGCCATGCAGGCTTTTGCAGCTGCTTTGTCGTCAAACCCGGAGGTTCGCCTGCAGCAGGTGGGCTCTGGAGCCGAGGTCCTGGAGACGGCCCGGGCCTCTGCTCCCCATCTGGTAATCATTGACACCGGTCTTCAGGACGACGAGCCCCTGGAACTGGTGCAGAAGCTCGTCAGGGTCAATGCCATGGTGAATACGGTGGTGGTGAGCCCGCTGTCCGAGGAGGAGTTTCACGAGGCCAGCGAAGGCCTGGGCGTACTGGGACGGCTGCCGGTCGAACCCGGTGAGGGCGATGCCGCCGAGGTGCTCAACCGGTTGAAGAAGGTGCTGGGCGCCTTGGGATGATTTATCGCCATTGCCAAAAGTTTTTTCTGCTCCGGAAAGCCTGATCATCCCCCCTGCTCCCCTTTAAAAAATGGGGGAACTGCAAGGAATTGCTGATAAAGTCCCCCTTTGCAATAGGGGGATTTAGGGGGATTTGAGAACCTCCAAACGGATGGAATTGATGGCAAACGCTACAACTGAACCCCAAGGACCTCATTCGGACGTCGACGGCTTCACTTCAAACCCCTTGCGTCTCCACCGCGTCCGACTCCGCAGATAACCATCGCCGGGACGCGGCCGGCGCTCGTTAGACCTCTCAAAACCTCTCCTGGCCTGATAGGAACAATTTGATGCCATGGGTCCTTGAACCGGGTGCATTATGTTCCCAATTCCCGAGGACCGGTTCACGGCAACCAGCCGTTGCGTCACAACCAGGCCAGGTAAGCGGGGTAAACCGTCCTTGGCACAATCCTTGATAGTGACTAAGCGTAAGAAGTTACCGGAAGAGGGCGCTGAATCACCCGGCGGTGCGGGTCCAATCCGCCCAGGTTTGAGGCGCGGGGCTCGGGCGCCCGGCTGTTAGGGCGCCCTTACCGGCAGAGGGCGCTGAATCATTCATGGCATAAACTTTCCCCCGCTGGCGGGAGGGCCGGTTATCTGAGGATTTTACTCGGCATGGATAACCACCCACCTCCTCCCTCGACCCCTCCCGTCCGGGGGAAAGCTTTCCTGCGGTTTGTCAGGGAGCATTCAGGAGGAACGATGAAAATAGCGGTAAGTGCCAGTGGTCCTGAACTGGACGCGGGAGTGAACCCCAGGTTCGGCCGGGCGCCGTATTTTCTCCTCGTCCGTCCAGATACCCTGGAATTCGAGGTGGTGAGCAACCAGGAAAGCCTCCAGGGAGCGCATGGCGCCGGCATCCAGGCGGCGGCCCTGGTCGCCAAATGCGGGCCGGCGGCGGTGCTCACGGGCAACTGCGGCCCCAAGGCCTACCAGACGCTGCAGGCTGCGGGCATCCCGGTGATCCTCGGGGTGTCGGGGTCGGTAAGGGACGCGGTGCAGCACTACTCCCAGGGCAACCTCGTCCCGGCGACCGCGCCCAACAAGGTGGGGCACTGGTAGACGGATTATCTCTCAAGCCGGACACGCGGCGAATCTGAAAAACCCCGGGGAATGTAACTGGCGGGGGTGCGTCCACCTGAAGCGCTGCCGCGGCCGGTTGCCCCGGCCTCAGGCGCCGCGGGCCAGCCAATCGGAGCAGGAGATGAGCGCTCCGTCAGAGCGCCATGATTGAGCCTTCGTGAACGGTGTCCGCAGGTCATGGACAATATATGGATCAATTTTCCAGGACGCCCAAGGAGCAAGGGCAAGGAGGTAATGGTTATGCCACGTAACGATGCAACAGGACCATGGGGACAGGGATCGGGCACCGGTTGGGGCCGGGGTCCCTGCGGTGCCGGTTTACGCCGGGGTGGAGGTCGAGGTCAGGGCATGGGCCCTGGCGCCGGGGGCCAGGGCTTTGGCGGCGGTATCTGTCGTCGCGGTTATGGACCCGGAGGCTTTGGCCCTTACGGGGCGGGGCCGGTTGCGGCCGGACTCTCTCCCCGATGACGCCGCGGCCCTGAGAGCCGAAGCAGCCTCTTTGAAGAGTGAATTAGAGGCCATCCAAAAGCGCCTCGCGGCGTTGGAAGGCAACCAACCCTAACCCCAAGGCGCTCGTTCCCCGCAAACCGGGGAACGGACGCCTTCTTTAGGTTCCCGATGCACGAAACCTGTAATTGGTCACATTTCATCATTCAGAGTCTGCCTGATGGCATTATCACGGTGGACGGGCAGTTGCGCGTCACGGACCTGAATCGGGCCGGGGAAGAGCTGACCGGGGTGACCCGGGGAGCAGCCTTGGGACAACATTGCGGCGCGGTGCTGCGGAGCAGCCTGTGCGGCAAGGAATGTCCCTTGAAAACCGCCATGAATTCCGGCGAGGTGGTCTCCCGGGAAGTGGTCTTAAAAAACCGCCAGGGGCAAGACACCGAAGTAATGCTGGCGGCAGCCGCCTTGCGGGATGATCAGGGAAACCTCCTGGGGGGCGTGGAGAGCTTCAGGGATATCGGCCTGTTCAAACGTATGGAGAATGAACGCCGTCAGTTGGTGGGCATGTTCGCCCATGATCTGAAAACCCCGGTGGTGGCCGTGGCCGGTCTCTTGCGGCGGCTTTCCCAGGGCAAAGTGGGGGAACTGGCCGAAGCCCAGGCGGCTTATGTGGAGACCATCACCCGGGAAATCGCCCGGGTGGAAAAGCTGATCAATAACTTCCTGGACTATGTGCGGCTGGACCTCCACCTCATCACTCCCCTGGCCAGCGCCATCCAGGTGGAAGAGGAATGCCAGGAGGCTGTAAGTCAGATTCAACCTCTGGCCGAGGCCAAGGGGGTGACCCTGCAAACCGAGTTTCCCCCGGACCCCCTGGTCCTCCAGGCCGATTCCCTCTTGCTGCAGCGGGCCTTGTCCAACCTTTTGGAAAACGCCGTGAAGTATTCCCCACCCGGGAGCCTGGTGAGTCTGGCGGTCCGCGGTCTCGAATCCGAGGTGCAGTTCTCGGTGCGAGACCAGGGCCCCGGTATTGGGCGCCAAGACCAGGGGCACCTGTTTGAATTGCTCTATCGGGGAAAAAGCGCCGGGGTGGAAAGCGGCTCGGGACTGGGCCTGGCTATCGTCAAGCGCATTATCGATGCCCATGGCGGCCGGATTTGGGTGGATAGCCAGGAGGGGCGGGGGGCAACGTTCTTTTTTACTCTGCCCCGGCGGGCTCCTTCATAAATCACCGGAAGGGCCCGGGAGATGCAATCTTCAACCGCCCCGGCCATAGCGTTTCAACGCCTCGGCGGGCTGTGCGCCTGGGGAAGAGGATCCCGTCCTTGATTACGTAGGTTGCTCAAATTACCTAAATTACTCAATGGAGGAAGAAGACGACATGGGACTGCAGGACACTATGAAGGCCATCGCGGCTAAACCTTTGCATGAATTGACGTTTGCCGATGTTAGGGATGCCTATATTTACCAGATCAGAATTGATTTTGACCCGGTAGGCATCAGATTTTGTTTCGATGAGGCCGAGATCGAGCAATATCGCCTGAACGCCAAAGCCAAAGCCAAACTTACCTATTGCCAATATCTGGCCATGGCAAGAAGCGGACGTAAGGCCATGTTTATGAAACCCGAGGGACTATTGTGCGAAAATGCCGAGCCGGTCTTTGGTTTTCGGGAATTGGATAAGGAAAAAGACACCAAGCGGCATATGAAATATCTTCGGGACGAAAAACTGGCCTGGCAGGCTCCGCTCGGGAAAGCCAAGCTTCCCCTGGGTGATTGCCGGGGGATTTACATGGCTCCTTTGGACATGTTTGATCAAACCGGCCTTGATCCCCACATAGTCTTCTTCATGGCCTTGCCTTATCAAGTCTACCATATTCTCAACGATTATATGGGCGCCATGGGGATGAGCAGTCTCTCCTTTAACCACACTCCCAATTCCGCGGTGTGCTCCGGTTCGGTGTGGGCCTACACCAATAAGAGCGCCAACATGACCACCATGTGCGCCGGGAGCAAGACTTCGGGCAAGTCCGACATGAGCATGATGAACCTGTTTATTCCGGGCGAGCACATTAAACCCAGCGCCGGCCGCCTGCTGGCCAGGGTTGCCGAAATGGGCGGCCCATCAGTGCTGGGCAAGGGTGGCCAACCCTGGCCGGGGATGGATGTCTGCAAAGGCTGCCCGCTTTTCAAATATGAAGAAGTGTAAGCTCTTGCCTAACAGGTCTGAGGGGAGAAATTAATTTTTCAGGGGGTACGGGGCAAGTTCATCCTGTACCCTCCTGTGAGGGGCTGGAGCTAACCGCGGGACATAACTCGCGACCAACGCCTGGATTTTCGGCCACCCCAGCTTCATAGCTTGGCCCCGACCTCTTCTCCATACTTGGGAAAGTCAGTGTAGCCTGCCTCGTCAAAAGAGTACCAGATGTCCATATCTGCTGGAGGATTCAAGGGCCAGCCATGCGTGAAACGCTCCACCAGGTCCGGATTGCTGATGAACGGCCGGCCAAAGGAGATCAAGTCGGCATGGCCGCGCTGAATTGCAGCTTCTGCCGTTTCCCGGGTGTAGCCGCAATTCGCCATCAGCGGGCCGGTAAAGAGCTTGCGGAATTCTTCCGAGGTCATGGGAGGCCCAAGTTCATGAAAGCCGAACGCCAAACCATCAATAACGTGGAGGTAGGCGAGTTCGTATCGGTTCAGGCATTTGGCCACATAAGTAAAAGTCTCGCGAAAATCGGGTGACCCCATATTATTGAAACTGCCGTTGGGGGCAAGGTGCACCCCGACTCGGCCAGGCGGTAAGACGCTGAGGACCGCTCTGACGATCTCATCCAGGAACCGGTAACGGTTCTCCAAGGTTCCCCCATAGCGGTCGGTGCGCCGATTGGTCTTGGACTGCAAAAACTGGTCAATGAGATAGCCATTGGCTGCGTGCAATTCCACCCCGTCGAACCCTGCCGCTTCGGCCCGCATGGCGGCTTGCCGATAATCCTCGACAATTGCCGGGATTTCGTCCGTTTCCAAGGCTCGCGGTGTTTCATACTGCTGTTTGCCCAGGGGTGTATGAATCGAATCACCCTCAATTTTGATGGCCGAAGGGGCCACCGGCAGTTCCCGGCGATCATGAAAGCTGCTATGGGAAGCCCGCCCGCAGTGCCAAAGCTGGAGAAATATCGGTGTGCCTCTGGCATGAACCGCATCCACAACCTTTTTCCAGGCTTCGGCCTGTTCATCGGTATAGATTCCCGGGCTGTTGAGCCAACCGATTCCCTGTTTTGAAACCACCGTGGCTTCCGTAATAATCAGTCCCGCGGCGGCCCGTTGAGCATAATACTTGGCCATCAAGGCGTTGGGTAAACGCCTCTCGCCGGCCCGGGAGCGGGTCAACGGCGCCAGAACGACGCGATTCTTCAGCAACAGTCCCCGCAAATCAAATGGGCTTAATAAGACGGCATGGTTGGTCATCCCGGCCATGGGTTCTCCCTTTCTTTCTGTTGAGCTCCACATTAAAGAAATCTTAGTCATCAGAGGAGGGCAATTTTTACCGCTATGCACCTTAGGCTCTTCTTCGCACTGACCTGCCTCCGGTATTTTTCATAATCTGTAAGTTCTCAGGGAGGGTAAGTCAACCCGGATATGATTTGCCGGGGGCAAGGGGAAATAGGGGAAATGAAAGTTACTGAATCTTGCCAAATGCGAAACTTTTCAAAGAAACCAATTAGTCCAAGACATGATCTGCATGAAGAAACGGGCGGGCATTCCGGGAAGGCGAGATAGCTGACCGGTTGCTGACACGGCTGGCGGAGCATGAAGGCCTCCGCATGGGAGTCCGGGACCGATAAGGAGCAAACCCCCCAGGAGGATCCAGGGCGCCGGTCCATTCTTTTTGGGAAAAAAGGTTGTTTTTTTTGTTTAACTTGGCTATTCTTCTTTAGAAATATCGCCATGAAAGGCAAGAAACCCAATCACGGTCGCGGGACCGCCCTGGCAGAAAGTCCGGAATCCCGCGGGACCCAGATCAAAGGGCGCCTCTGGATCGAGAAACAGGGGGAGACCTATTTGAGCTGGGGGCGGGTGGTGCTGCTGGAGCGCGTTCGGGAAACCGGTTCCATCGCCGCGGCGGCCCGCTCGCTGGAGATGGCTTACAGCCATGCCTGGACCCTGGTGGCCAACATGAACCGGCTGGCCGGGGAAGAATTGGTAGCCCGGACCTTCGGAGGCAAAAACGGCGGCCGGGCCTGGCTCACCCCAGCCGGGGAGGCGGCCATCGCCCAATTCTGGGAGATGGCGGACCGGTTTCAGGAATGGCTCCAGGATCAAGACACCTGAGGGAGCTCAGGCTTTATTTTTGGGGTAGCGCTATACTACAAAAGAAATAGCGCTTTGGCGAATTCGGGTTCCTGTCCCGGAGAACCGCCACCAGAACCAGAGAATTACGGCACATTACCTACCCAAGGTGAGACGGAGGTTAGAAAGCGCATGAGTAATCCCACCTTAACCATTGATGGGATGAGCGTAGAATTTCCAGCCGGGCAAACCGTTTTGGCAGTAGCCCGCAGTGCAGGGATCTACACCATCCCCACCCTGTGTTACCTGAAAGATACCACGGCCACCGGAGCATGTCGCATGTGCATGGTGGAGGTGGAAGGGGCCCGGACCCTGTTGCCGGCCTGCGCCACCGCGGGGGCGCCGGGTATGGTGATTCGTACCGAGTCGCCCCGGATCGACGCGGCCCGGAAGATGGTCATCGAACTTCTGTTGGCTTCCGGAAACCATAACTGCCTGGTGTGCGAAGCCAACGGCGTGTGCGAGTTGCAGGCCCTGGCGTACCGCTATCAGGTATCCACCCCCAGTTACGCCAATCCGCCGGAGACGCAGTATTGTCTGGAAGATAATAAGCATTTGATCCGGCGGGATTTGTCCAAGTGCATCCTGTGCGGCCGGTGTGTGCGGGCCTGTAACGAAAAGCAGGTGAATCAGGCCATCAGCATGGGCTACCGGGGAGAGCACAATAAGATCGTGACCCGGGCCGATCTCACCTATAGCGAATCGGACTGCGTCTTTTGCGGCGAGTGCGTGCAGTCCTGCCCGGTGGGGGCCCTGGTGGAATTGAAAGCCATGGGTCTGGCCAGGTCCTGGGAAACCAGGAAAGTCCGCACCACCTGTCCCTATTGCGGCGTCGGCTGCCAGTTGTGGCTGCACGTCAAGAACGGCAAAATCGTCAAGGTTACCGGCGTGGAAGGCGGGGCGCCCAATAAAGGCCGCCTCTGTGTCAAAGGCCGCTTCGGGTACGATTTCATTTATTCGCCGGAACGGCTTACCATGCCGCTGATCAAGACCAACGGCGAGTTTCGGGAAGCATCCTGGGACGAAGCCCTGGATTTGGTGGCCGACAAGTTGAAGGAGACCATCGCCAAGCACGGGCCGGACGCCATCGCCGGGGTGAGTTGCGCTCGCAGCATCAACGAAGATTCCTATCAAATGCAGAAACTTATTCCGCGCCGTGATCGGTACGAACAACATCGATCACTGCGCCCGTACCTGACACGCTCCTACCGTCGCCGGGCTGGCGACTTCATTCGGTTCTGGAGCGATGACCAACTCCTTCGCGGATTTTGCGAAGGCCAAGATGTTTTTCGTGATCGGTTCTAATATGACTGAGGCCCATCCGGTGGCCGCGACGTTTTTGAAAAACGCCGTGCGCAACGGGGCCCATCTTATCGTGAGCGACCCGCGCCGCACCAAGCTGGCCGAGTTCGCTGACGTTCACGTGCCCATTAAGGTCGGCTCCGACGTGGCCTACCTCAATGGCTTGATGCATGTCCTGATCACTGAGGACCTTTATGACCACAAGTATGTCGAGTCCTGCTGTACCGGGTTCGAGGCCCTGAAGGCCAAGGTCATGGAGTATCCGCCGGAGCGGGCCGCGGACATCGCCGGCATCAGCGTGGAGATGCTCATCGATGTGGCCCGGCGCCTGGCCGCGGTCAAGCCGGCCTGATGCTCATCTATACCCTGGGCATCACCGAGCATACCTGCGGGGTCAACAACGTCATGAGCTGCGCCAACCTGCAGATGCTGCTGGGCAACGTCGGGTTTGAATGCGGCGGGGTCAACCCGCTGCGGGGTCAGAACAACGTCCAGGGCGCCTGCGACATGGGGGCGCTGCCCAATGTCTTCCCGGGCTATCAGAAGGTGGAGGACCCGGCGGCCCGGGCCAAGTTCGAAGAGGCCTGGGGCGTCAAGAAGCTCCCGGAGAAGAATGGCCTGATGATGCCCCAGATGATGGACGGCTTGGTGGACGGCAAGGTCAAGTTCTTCTATGTGTTCGGAGAAAATCTGGCCAACACCGAGCCCGATATCCGGCACGTGGAGCATTGTCTGGAATCGGCGGAGTTTATGGTCTGCCATGACATCTTCCCCACCGAGACCACCCGGTTTGCCGACGTGATCTTTCCGGCCGCGGCCTGGAGCGAAGACGACGGCACCTTTACCAACAGCGAGCGCCGGGTCAGCCGGGTGCGCAAGGTCGTCGCAACCGCCGGGGCAGTCCAAGCCCAACTGGTGGATATTCAAAGAGCTGGCCAAACGAATGGGCCAGGAGTGGACCTCCAACAGCGGCCAGGATATCTGGGATAACGAAATCTCTCATCTGGCGCCCTCCCTGGTGGGGATGAAATACAGCCGCATTGAGGGCGACGGGCTCCAGTGGCCGGTGCCCGATTGCAATCATCCGGGCACCTGCACCCTGCACAAGGATGGTTGTTTCACCTGCGGCCAGGGCCGTTTCGCCCCGATAGACTGGACCCCGCCGGCGGAAGTGCCGGATGCGGAATATCCCCTGGTGCTCAGCACCGGCCGGCGGCTCTATCAATACCATACCCGGACCCAGACCGGCCGCTGCGAGGGGCTGGACGCGATCCTGGGTGAAGAAACCGCGGATATTTCTCTGGCTGATGCGGAAGAAATGGGCATCAAACACGGCGAGGTTATCAGCGTCAAGTCCCGGCGCGGCGAAGTGAAAGTCAAAGCCAAAGTTACGCCGGAAGTGCCCCGGGGCCTGGTGTGGATGGCCTTCCATTTCCGGGAAGGCTGCGCCAACTGGCTTACCAATCCGGTTTTCGACCCGGTCTCCCAGACGGCCGAATACAAGGCCTGTGCGGTAAGGATCGAAAAGATGTAGGAGAGATAGGCGCTCAGGGATATTTGCCCAGGGTGCCGAAGCAGAAACCCCCAACCTCACCCCCGCCCCACCCCCTTCCCCCGGGGTGGGGGTGAACCTTAACTCAGCCCACAGTTACTCTCGGTGATCAGGTTATGAATATCGGCCCCCATACTTTTGACGAGTTCTTGCAGTTGATTAAGTCCTTCCATGGGAATGTGGCTCCCGGCGTGGTCATCGGCGGCATCATGGTGGAGATGGCCCGGGGTCATCTCCCGGGGGAGATCTTGTTTGATGCGGTCTGTGAAACCCGGAATTGTCTTCCCGACGCGGTTCAGCTTCTCACCCCGTGCACAACGGGGAACGGCTGGCTCAAGGTGGTCAACGTGGGACGCTTCGCCCTCAGCCTTTACGATAAGTATGAGGGTGAAGGGGTAAGGGTCTTTCTGGACCCGGTAAAGGTGGCCGACTGGCCGGAGATTAATACCTGGTATCTCAAACTCAAACCCAAAAAGGAGCAGGACTCGGCCCTCCTGATGGAAGAAATCCGGCAGGCCGGGACGAAAGTCCTGAGCTGGCGGCAAATCCAAATCAGGCCCCAGTTTCTCGGCAAGCGCCACCGGGGCCGGATGGTCATCTGCCCCCTGTGCCGGGAAGCCTATCCGGCCCAGGATGGCGGCCTCTGCCGGGCCTGCCAGGGCGAGGTCCCTTACCTGAACGAGGGCCGGGAAGCAGAAGCGGGCCTTGAAGCGCCGGTGCTCCAATCCTTGCCGGTGGAGCAGGCGGTGGGCCGCCGGGCCTTGCACGATATGACCATGATCAGCCCTGGGACCAGTAAAGGCCCGGCCTTTAAGAAGGGTCAACTCATGGGGGTGGGGGACCTCTGCCGCTTGCACCAGATGGGCCGACGGCACCTCTATGTGATGGAGGGAGATCAGGTCGGTCCGGAGTGGGTCCACGAAGATGAAGCCGCCCTGGCCTTTGCCCAGGCCATGGCTGGAGAAGGAGTCACTTTTAGCGAACCTCCCCGGGAAGGCAAGGTCAATCTGGTGGCCGGGCGAGACGGACTCCTGGTGGTGGACGAACCTCGTTTAGAGGGGTTCAATCTGGTGCCCGGGGTCATGTGCGCCTGCCGCCAGGGCTACTCGGTGCTCACCCAGGGCCGGATGTTGGGCGGCACCCGGGCGATTCCCCTGTTTCTGCCCCGGGCCGATTTTCATAAAGCCATGGCCCTGTTGAGCGACGGGCCCATATTCCGAGTGCTGCCGTTGCGGCAACCCCGGGTCGGCATCCTGGTCACCGGCACCGAGGTCTTCATGGGGTTGGTTGAGGATAAATTTGTCCCCATCATCAGCGCCAAGGTGGAGAAATTCGGCGGTCAGGTGCTGAAATCCTTGATTGTGCCGGATGATCGCCGGGCCATCGGCCACGCGGTGCAGGAACTGCTGGACTGCGGCATCGATCTCCTGGTGACCACCGCGGGGCTCTCCGTGGACCCCGATGACGTAACCCGCCAGGGACTGGCGGACGCCGGGGCCACGGATATGCTGTATGGTGCGCCCATTTTGCCGGGGGCCATGACGTTGCTGGCGCATATCGGGGGCGTCCAGGTTATGGGGGTGCCGGCCTGCGCCCTGTTCTTCAAGACCACCAGTTTCGATCTGCTGCTGCCGCGCCTTTTGGCGGGCTTGACCATAACCCGCCGTGACTTGGCGCGCCTGGCTAACGGAGCATTTTGCCTGGAGTGCAAGGTGTGCACTTTTCCTCAGAAATGCCCATTCGGGAAATAGACTTGGGGTTTGGCCTCATTTGAGCCCGGCGGTTGGATTTTCCAGCCCTGTCACCTGCACGGAGGACGGCCGGTTGCCCTATGAAGATCCTAATGGATATCAAAAAACGGTTGTGGTCGGGACGGCGGGTCTTTCGCCTGGAAGTGGCGTTTGCCTCGGATCAAGACTTCGTCGTCTTGTTCGGACCCTCGGGGGCAGGCAAAAGTCTCACGTTGCAGATTATCGCAGGCCTCATTAACCCGGACGAAGGGCGCATCGTGGTGGGGGAGCGCATCCTCTTCGATTCCCACCGGCAGATCAGAGTGTCGGCCCGCTACCGGAACGTGGGTTACGTCTTCCAGGATTACGCCCTGTTTCCCCACCTGACGGTGGCCCAGAATGTTTCTTTCGGCCTGAAACAGGGCTGGCCCTGGTACCTGCCCCAGGGAGAACGGCTGCCCCTGGAAGAGGCGCTGGAAATTTTTGCGTTGACTCCCCTGAAATACAGCCTGCCCCGGGACCTGTCCGGAGGCCAGCGGCAGCGAGTCGCCCTGGCCCGGGCCCTGATCCGCTGCCCCAGCCTGCTGCTCCTGGATGAGCCGTTTTCATCCCTGGATGCCCTGCTGCGAACCAAAATGCGCCAGGAACTTCTCAAGATTAAAGAGCGGTTTACCATTCCGGTCATACTCATAACCCATGATCCCCAGGACGTGGCGGCCCTGGCGGAAACCGTGGTGGTCTATGATCGTGGCCGGGTGAGCCAAATAATTTCGCCACGCCAGGACGATTTCCCGGTAAAGGGACTCCCCCCGTCATCAACCTGGGCCACCAACCTGGGCGTATAAACCCCTCGCCGGAAAGATCAAGGATACCTTCCCCCGCCAGCCGCGCTCAGAATTTTTGTCGCAAAATCTTTGATTTTAATTTATGATCTTCGCTATTCTTATCAACAAATATCGGCAATCGGTACGGATGGAGGAGAAGATGCGAACCAAGAATGTATTGTGGCTGTGTACCATTATCGCTTTCGTCATGGTGGGAACTTTTTCCTATGCCGGGGAACAGCCCGCCGCGGTTTATGGCAGCGGCGCCCACCAATTTTCCCTGGCCACCGGCAGCCCCGGGGAGTTGGGCCTTCTCAAGACCCTGGCCGTGGCCTTCGGGAAGCAGGATAACGCCAAAATGACCTGGTTTAAAGCTGGTTCGGGTAAGTCTCTGCAACTCCTGAAAGACAAGAAAGTGGACATGATCATGGTGCACGCCCCGGCGGCGGAGAAGAAAGCGGTGCAGGACGGTTGGGCCACCAAGCGCACCCTCCTCGGCTCCAATGAGTTTTTCATCGTGGGTCCGGCCAATGACCCGGCCAAGATTGCCGAGGCCAAAAGTGCGGTGGCGGCTTACCAGCGGATTGCCGCGGCCAAGGCCAAGTTCTTTTCCCGGGGCGATAATTCCGGGACCCATAAGAAAGAAATGGGCCTCTGGAAGAAAGCCGGGATCAAGCCCCAAGGCGACTGGTACGTGGTCACCAAGGATTTTATGACTGCCACCCTCAAACGGGCCAACCAGGAAAAGGGTTATTTCATGGTGGACAGCAGCACCTGGGTGGCGGCCAAGAAAGAGGTCCCGAACCTGAAGATCCTGTTCAAGGGCGACAAAGTGCTGGTGAACACCTACCATGCCCTGTGCCAGCCGTCCGGCGCCACTCCGGGGGCGGCCACGGCCGCCAAATTCATCGCCTTCGTGGCCTCTCCCCAGGGGCAAAAAATTATCCAGGATTACGGCAAGAAAAAGTATGGCGAGGGGTTGTATAACGACGCGGCCTACGCCAAGCAATACGACGAGTAACAGAGGTCTCAGGGCCTGGCCGGTGGAGGACGGTAAGAATCGGGCCAGGCCTGAATTCCAAGAGTTAATCTCGCGATCATGGCTCGCTCCAGAGCCGGGAGCCAGGGGGAGGTTACGTTGGGCGGCAATCAAGTCTACAGTATCTGCGGCATGTGTACCGTGCGGTGTCCCATCCAGGTGGAGGTCCAGAACGACCGGATACGCTCTATTCAAGGGAATCCCCATGCAGCCGGTATCCAGGGAGGCCTTTGCGCCCGGGGGGGAGCGGGCGGGGCCCTCATTGACGATGAAGAACGGCCGCAATATCCGCTGATCCGCACCGGCAAGCGAGGCGAAGGGCAGTGGCGCCGGGTCGGCTGGGAGGAGGCCCTGGATTACACCGCGGCCCGGCTCCGGGAAGTGATGGCCGCGTACGGGGAGAAAACCGTGCTCTTCTCCGACCGGGGCGGCCCCTTCCGGGATCTGCACCAGGCCTTTATGCGGGGGCTCGGGTCACCCAACTATTCCAACCACGATTCGGCCTGCGCCCGGAATGTCCAGCACGCGGCGCTCTCCGTAATCGGCTCCGGGCGCAAAGAAGTGGTCTATGACTACAAAAATGCCCGGCACGTGGTCCTCCAGACCCGCAATATCTTTGAGGCGATTAACGTCAAAGAGGTCAACGACCTGTTGGATGGCCTGGCTCGGGGATGCAAACTGACGGTCATCGACATCCGGGCTAGCATTTCGGCCGCCAAGGCGGACCGGTTCCTGCTCATCCGGCCCGGCACGGACTACGCCTTGAATTTAGCGGTCATCCATGAGTTGTTGACCCACAAGCTCTACGACGCGGCATTTGCCCAACAGTGGATCAAGGATCTCGACCGCCTGGAGGCCTTTGTCACGTCATACACCCCGGATTGGGCCGCGGCGGAAACCGGCATCCCGGCAGCTGCGATCAGCGACTTTGCCCGGGATCTGGCCGAGGCCCAACCCGCGGTCATCTGGCATCCCGGCTGGATGAACGCCCGGTACCGCAACTCGTTTTATCATTCCCGGACCGCGTACCTGATCAACGCCCTCCTGGGCAGTATCGGGGCCCAAGGCGGGCTGCCGGTGGCCAATAAGCCCGGCGACGTGGGCCGGAAAGGCCTCAAGAAACTGGCGGACCTGTTCCCCAAACCCCAGGACCAGCGCGCCGATGGCGTGGGCTGGCGCTATCCCCATTTTGACAGCGGCCCGGGCCTGCTGCATCTGGCTTTCCAGGCCATGGAGACGGAGGACCCGTATCCGGTCAAGGCTTATATCGCCTATCGCCATGATCCTCTGATGGCCTACCCGGACCCGGAGGCCCTGAAAAAGCTCCTGGACCGGCTGGAACTGCTGGTGTCCGTCACCTTCAGTTGGTCCGACACCGCCTGGTATTCCGATGTGGTCTTGCCCCTGTCCCCCTACCTGGAGCGGGAGAGCATCCTGGCCGGCAAAAATGGTCTCAAGCCCTACTTTTTTCTGCGGCAGCGCGCCGTGACGCCTCGCTACGAGACCCGGGCGGATTGGGAGATTCTCTGCGGGCTGGCCCGCCGCCTAGATCTGGAACCCCTGGCCTTTGACACCATTGAAGACATCTGGGAGTATCAACTCCAGGGCACCGGGGTCACCATGGCGGACTTCCAGGCCACGGGAATGGTGCCATTGGCGGATGAACCCCTCTATCGTTCCAGGGACCAACTCAGTTTTAAGACCCCTTCAGGTAAAATCGAGATAATCAACGATCGCTGGGAGAACGCCGGGGTGCCGTCGCTGCTGCCTTACGAATCTCCGGCGGCCCCCGGTCCGGGGCAATTTCGCCTCACCTTCGGGCGCTGCGCCCTGCATACCCAGGGGCATACCGTCAACAATCCCCTCTTGTCGGAGCAGATGCCGGAAAACGTCCTGTGGATCAACCGGCAAAAAGCCGCAGCTTTGCAGATCGCCGACGGGGAAGTGGTGGAGGTCAAGCAGCAACGGCCACCGGGGCCGGATGAAGGCCAAGGTGACCGACCTCATTCACCCTGACGCGGTGTTCATGGTGCACGGTTTCGGCCATACCCTGCCGGTGGAGAGCCGGGCCTGCGGGCGAGGGGTATCCGACAGCGCCCTCATGCCCGGGGGCCTGGCCCTGTGGGATCAGGCCGGCGGCGCCATGGCCTTGCAGGAGCATTTTGTCACGGTAGAAAAAATTGAGGAGACTTAAAGGATCGCCGCGTCAGCATGGCCGGAGAAAATACGCCTCTGCATAACTACTCGATACGGTTCACCGGGTTAGGAGAGACGGTTCTTGAGTGAGCGCGGGATCCCTTGAGATAGCGTGACTTTCTGGTCTTGGTGCCATAGGGTGAACTGAGAGCCCTCACGCAGCAGGTAGGTGGACATCTCCGGCTCAACGGTAATTTCCAGCACCTGTCCTTTGATGCTCAAGGGGAAGCGCAGGCGCTTCAGCCTCTTAGGCAACTGAGGGTGGAACTGAAGACGGCCGCCATAATCCCGCAATCCAGCCAGCCCGTAAACACAGAGCATCCAACTGCCGCCCATGGAGGCGATGTGGCAGCCATCCTTGACATTGCCGCCAATATCTTCAAGATCCATGAGCACCGCATAATGGGCATACTCTAAAGCCTTATCCAGGTAACCCACCTCCAAGGCCATGATACTCTCAATGCAGACCGACAGGGAAGAATCTCCGGTAGTCAACGGATCATAATAATCAAAGTTCCGGCGCTTCTGGTCCAGGGAGAATTTGTCGCCCAACAGAAACATGGCCAAGGCCACATCCGCCTGCTTGATCACCTGTTGGCGATAAATTTTCAAGGGATGGTAGTGGAGGAGAAGGGGATAATGGTCAGGAGGGGTATGCTCGAAATCCCAGACCTCTTTTTCCAGAAAGCTGTCATCCTGAGGATGAATTTTCAGCCTGGCGTCATAAGGAAGATACATCAGTTCCGCAGCCCGGCGCCAATGGCCGATTTCGGAGATATCGAGGCCGGTGCGATCCGCGACGGCGGCAAAAAGCCCGGGGTCTTCTTCCTGAAGCTTTTTTAAGGTGGCCGCGGCATAGCCCAGATTATTCCGGGCCATGAGGTTGGTGTAAAGATTGTTATCCACCACCGTGGTGTACTCATCCGGTCCGGTAACGCCATAAAGGCAAAATTTTCCCTCCCGGCGGTGGGAGAAAAACCCGAGTCCAAACCACATGCGGGCCGTTTCCACCAGCATCTCCGCACCCTTGGTAAAGAGGAAATCCCGGTCGCCGGTAACCTCGACGTAATGCTGCAGGGCGTACATGATGTCGCCATTGATATGATATTGCGCGGTTCCGGCCGCATAGTACGCCGAAGCCGCCTCGCCATCAATGGTCCTCCAGGGGAAAAGAGCCCCCTGTTCATCTACTTCCCGGGCCCGTTGCCTGGCCTTGTCCAGCATAGCGTACCTGAACTCCAGGAGGTTTCTGGCGATTTGGGGATAGGTGTAAATCAAGAAAGGCAGGACATAGATCTCGGTATCCCAAAAATAATTGCCGTCGTAAGCCTGCCCGGTAAGCCCCTTGGCCGGAATCCCCACCCCTTCTAAACGGATCGACGCCTGAAAAATTTGAAAAAGGTTAAGGCGCATGGCCTGTTGCAGCTCCCCGGCGCGATGTTGCGGCTGATCAGGATCGCCCTCGATTTGTACATCGCTCCGTTGCCAAAAGTCATCCAGCAGGAGCCGCTGCTTTTTCAGAAGGCCCTCAATGCCAAGGGTTTTAGCCAGATCCAGGGTCTGTCCGACGGCCGCGCCCAACTCCTCGGCCGAAAGAGCCTCGGAGGTATGGTAGGCCATAAATTTGGTGACCTTGATGGGCCTGCCGGATTGCCCCCGGCAAGAAACCACCACCTTGCCCTCATCCTCAGAATTCTCGCTGCTGACCGAATAATGGTCCTCCGTTTCTATGAGGTGGTCGATGCCGCAAACCAGCTTGAGGTCGCTGCGTTCAGTTTTGTGGCCGAGGACCACTCTCCCGTCACGGTTCGAGTTTATCAAGGGTAACAGCACCTTGCCCTTGAGATTCTGGTGCAGCCGCGGGTCTCCTTTGCGCAGGCGGTCTTCCGGATTATTCCGCATCTCAGATGAAATAACTACCTGGGCTTCGGCATCTAAAACCGTCACTTCGTAAGAAATGGCGGCCAGGTGGCGGTGTTCATACGACACCAATCTCCGGGACTTTATGCTGATATGCTTGCCGGAAGGCAGTTCCCAGACCAGTTCCCGGCTCAGGGTCCCGGCCCGGAGGTCCAACCGGCGTTGAAAGCTGAGGAGATTGGCTTCAGTTAGGACAAAAGGCTCGTCATCCACGAAAAGTCTGAAAATCTTGGTATCGGTCACATTGACAATGGCCTGGCCTTGTTTGGCAAAGCCGGGGGCTTCCTCGGCGTAACATATCGGCCAAGTCTCGTAGTAGCCATTGATAAACGTGCCGTTTTCGAATACCGGGGTTCCTTCCTCGAAGCAGCCCCGCATCCCCAAATAGCCGTTGCCCAAGGAAAAGATGGTTTCGGTCTGGGCCAGGAAACGGGGATAAAATTCCCTTTCTATAATCTGCCAGGGGTCTATGGGGTAGATCTGTTGAGGAGGGTTGAGAGGGCGGTGTTTGAGCATATAAATCCTCTCCGGGAACCGTGCCTGCAGTAAAATTCCTCGATAGCTAGAGCAATTCCTTGAGATCGGTCACGACCAGGTCGGCGCCGTGTTGGCGCAGCGCTTCGGCATCTCCCAGACGGTCCACGCCAATAACCAGCCCGAAACCGCCGTTGCGGCCAGATTCAACCCCGGCCAGGGCATCCTCAACCACCACGGCTTGTTGGGCGGTTACGCCAAGCATCTGTGCGGCCTTCAGGTAGGTATCCGGAGCCGGTTTGCCTTTCAGGTTGAGTTGTGCCGCGACATTGCCGTCAACCCGGGCATCAAAGAGATCGGCGATTCCCGCGGTCTTGATGATCGCCTGACAATGTTTGCTTGATGACACCACCGCGGTCTTCATTCCTGCTTGCCGCAACTGACGGAGCCAGGCCACCGAGCCGGCATATACCTCGACGCCTTCGAATTCCAGGGCTTGATTGAACAGTTCGTTCTTGCGATTCCCCAGGCCGCAAATGGTCTCCCGGTCGGGGGGATCGTCGGGATGGCCCTGGGGCAGTTCAATGCCGCGGGATTGCAGGAAGCTCCGGACGCCGTCATTGCGGGGTTTGCCATCCACATAATCTTCATAATCAGTTTTGCTGTCGAAAGGCCGGAAGGGTTCCTGGCTCTTGGCGGCGCGCCGTTGCAGGAATTCGTCAAACGCCTGCTTCCAGCAAGCTGCATGGACTTTGGCGGTGGCGGTGAGCACCCCGTCTAAATCGAACAGAACTGCTTCAACATGGTCCAGGTTGACGAGTGGAGTTGGACCCACGGGACTCCTCCTTCAGTTCTCTGACGGGTGAGAGCCAATCTTTGTGGAAGTGCGAGCTCCGGGAGATTAACCGGCTCGTGCCATTTAAGATAAATACCCGGGTAGCGATGTCAATCAGGGAGTCGCGAAAGTTAATCATAAGTTTTCATTATCAAATTTCATCAGTATCGATTCATTGACTGGCTTGGCAAGATGATTAACTTTTTGCAAGAGAAAAAATATTTAAATCGACAGGAGAACTTGGCATGGGTTTAAAGGAAGCCTATCAGGAAAAACTCGAGGCGCAGCTCAAAGAATGGTCGGCCAAATTCAACGAATTGCAGGCCAAGGCTGAGATAGCCAAAGCCGACGCCAAGATTGAACTGCAAAAGCACCTCCAAACCCTGCAAGCCAAACAGGAAGCCGCTCACCACAAGCTGCAGGAACTAAAGGAAGCCGGCGCCGATGCCTGGGAGAAATCCAAGCCCGGCTTGGAAAAAGCCATGGACGGTTTGAAAAGCGCCTGGGAAAGCGTAAAACAACATTTCGGCTAAGCGATGGGAAATCAGGGAGTCGACTCGAACTCGCTCAGTCTTCAGGCTGGGGAAGTATGAGAAAATCCAGGGTATGGTGTTAGGCAGGTTGGGTGGTCTTGTGAGGCTGCGGCAGCCGGGGCCTCCCTTTTCTGGCCCGGCTTCGGGTCACCGCAAGGGACTCAGGAAATTTTCAGAGCAAAGGAAATAACCTGCTCCCAATAGGTCACCCGGCCGTTATGCCGCTTGATGAAGCGGACATTGCCGTCCTGGGAAATCACGATTCCCAACGCTTCGGGAATCCGGTGACAGAGGGAATACACGGAACGGTGACGCGTGCCGACATTTTCCGTAGGTTCCGCCACCAGCTGGTCACCTTCCGCGTCCAGGGCCCTGGCCACGGTATCAACCTGATCGAAGTCTCCTTTGATCATCCCGCCAAAGCCGAGCATGCGGTGCCGGTTGGTGAGCACCACAGCGCCGTCCACCGCGGCGAAATCGGCCAACTGATGCGCGGCTTCGAATATCGCCTCTTCGAAGAGCGACAGGGGGCCGCTGTTGCTGGCGACGTACTCCTGCCACCCCAGTTTTTTCCCTGTTCCAGTCTCGTGGCTCGAGGACTCAGTCAAAATTTGGAGAGTCTGGAGGATGAGCTTAACGAGACGCTGCCTGGTCTCGTCCTCCCGGAATTGATATTTGATGGTAATGAACGGGTTGGTGGCGGTGAATTCCTCCAGGCGATCGTGGGGCAGGTAGAGCAGGGTGCCGCCCTGGCGTGATTCGCGCATGGTGCTGATAATGCGCATGGTCGCGTGTTTCCCCATGATGCCGATCAGATTGGGATCGAGCCGGTTGGGCCATTTCTTGCCCCCAGGGGAAGCGGCCAGGTATTCCAGCATTTCCGTCCGCAATCCGGAAAAATATTCCCTGACCCAGCCGGCTTCGAAGACATTGATGTCGGGAGTGATGATCCGCCCTTCGACCAGCGTCGCCAGAGTTTTCATACCCCTGAGCATGGCCAGGCGTCCGGGACCGGTCACCAGGATGACCGGCACGTCGGGAAAGGCCGGCGAAACTTGCCGCCCGCCGCGATAAGCCTGGAGCCAGCGGGGGCCGGAATGGACGATGCCCCAGATCTGCCATTGGCGGTCAGCGTTGAGGGTGACGCCGATGAGGGAACGGGAGAAGTCAACCGCGGGAGAAAGTTTTCTCAGTTCAGTCTCGTCACAGGGCCGCATCTGGGAAAACACCTGGCGGTGAAGTCCTGGAGGTGGCGGGTCTTCCTCCGGAAAGAGCTCAGGCGCGGCGAGCATGAGACGGACCCGGACCGGCCGTTCTTCCTCGCGCAGCAGGCTGGCCTGATAGCAGGTGGACATGAGCTGCTCGAGCCGGGGAGGCGGGGGGAGGGCAGCCGGGGAAATGCCGGTGCGGGCTCCGGCATCCATGCCGGCAGTATCCCAACGTTGACGCACGAACCGGACTAAGTCCTCATAATATGCGTGCATAATACTTCCGGTCATTCCTAGTAGAGCGCGACGATTTTCATAATGTTAACTTTTATTTTAGGCCTTGTCTCCCATGGGATATGGTCCCTCGCCACCCTGGTCTGCGGCAGCGTCCCAGCCCCCACCCGGGCTTTGCAGAAAGATAGCGCATTTGCCAGACAGTATTTTCCGATGGCGGCATCATGCTCATCCCCCTTAACCCCCCTTGACCAAAGGGGGGAACTAGAAGGAATTGTAGCTAAAGTCCCCCTTTGACAAAGGGGGATTGAGGGGGATTTAAGAATCTCCAGGTGGAAAGAATTTATGGCAAACGCTAAAAGGGTAACGGCCGGCGGGAGTGCGGTTGAGGGAGGGCAGTCTCGGGTTTCAGGGACAACGTTATTAAATGAGGGGGTTCGTTATCTTTTGGTTAATTTGTTAATCAAATTAATCCCTTGTAGGGGCGGACCTGTGTGTCCGCCCTCAGGTCAGACGCACACGCGGGTAGAGCCCCTACAGACCATGAGCTTTTCCTGCTTCTCGGCGCGCAACTTGAGATCTCTGCTCAAGTCTCTTGCGCTATCCTTCCGCGTCAAAATGGAGCCTAGGCGCCCTCGCCTGCGCCTAAAGAGAGTAGGGACAGCCGAGGGCGGCTATCCTCCATGAGACTTTCGCAGAGGTCTCAACGTGGTGTGAGACCCCCGCCTCCGGTCAGGGTCCATACATTAATTTTACCAGGATGATGGCGATGACGATGCCCGTCGCATCCGCGACCAGGCACACGGGCACCAGGTATTTGGTTTTCTTGATACCCACCGCGCCCAGGTAAACCGCCAGGACGTAAAAAGTCGTCTCGGCGCTCCCCATGATAACCGCCGCCATCATGCTGCCCAGGGAGTCGGGGCCGGAGGTTTTCAGAATCTCCGTGAAAATGCCCAGGGAAGCCGCGTTGGAGAACGGTTTGACGATGGCCACCGAAAAAACTTCCGGCGGTATGTGCAGCGGCGAAGCCACGACGGAGAACATGTTTTTGAGAAAGTCGTGCGCCCCGGACGCTTCGAAGGTTTTGACCGCAATAAATATTGCCAGGACATAGGGAAAAATCCCGATGATGATGCCGATACCATCTTTCGCCCCCGAGACAAACGAATCGTATACCGGCACACCTTTGGCAAATCCATAGATCACCGTAAAAAGAATGAAAACCGGTATTAAACCCTGGAAGAGAAAACTGATGGTATCCATGTCACCTGTCTTTCCGGCTGAATTTTTTGAAGAGGTAAAGTATCCCCACGGCGAGTGCCGAAGAGAGGACGGTAGCTATAATGGTGGGCAAGATAATGGCATTCGGGTTACGCGAACCGTAACTGGCCAGCAACCCAATGGTTGTAAAAGGAACTATCTGAATACTTGAAGTATTGATGACAATAAAAAGCATCATCTCGAATGTTATGGTGTCATTCTCGTTATTGAGGGTCTGGAGATCTTCCATGGCCTTGATGCCCAGGGGCGTGGCCGCATTACCCAGGCCGAAAAGATTGGCCAGCAGATTGAGCGTGATGGACGTTATGGACGGGTGCCCTTCGGGTATCTTCCTGAACAGAAAAGAGATTGCCGGCCTAAAGAAATTGGACAGTTTGTAGATCAGACCGGAATCTTCCAGTATCTTGGTGATCCCGAGCCACAGAGAAACAATGCCCACCAGGTAGAGGCACACTTCCACCGCGGCTTTGCCCGCTTCAAACATGGCTTTGGTGAACCCGTCAATTCTGCCGTTGACGGCGGCAAACACGATGCTGATGCAAACGACCACAAGCCATACGGTGTTCATCCAGCCTTCCTTATCCTGTCCCTGAGATAGTTGCCAGCCGACCAAAGACGGGAGCCTCAGCCGGTTCGGGAACCGGCCGGGGCCCTCCGGACCGCCTCCATTTTGCCTTTTTACCCCTGATGCCGCAAGAAAATATTGAGATCCGGCCAATCGGCCGGCCCCGGGACTTGCCCACAGACCATTGGCGGTGTGATTCTCCCTCGGACCGCGGGGCCGGGCGGCAGCCTACTGTTTCCCGGCGGCAGGATTTTTTTATGGGGTAGTTAAATGAAACTTTCAAACCGTTGTTTTTGGGTATCGAATATAGTATCTTTCAAGCAACCTCGGGGGAGACTGTTTAATCTTTTAACGGCCCGACTCGAAAAACCCGATCAAGGACTGCAGGTGGTCAGACTGCCGCAAAATTTGGGCTGGTTTGAGCCGGGCGGCGGGGTTTGCCCTGGGCGCTTGGCGGCCGACTTGACCTGGGCGGGGGCGCTGACGGGTTGGCGCAGAAGTCTTGATCGCGGCAACTAATTCAATCATTCAAGGGAAAGTAAAAATGATGCGGATGTGGCGTTTTCTTGCGGTAATTATGGTGTTGGCCCTGTGTTTCTGCGGCCAGGCCGTGTCAGCGGATGAGCAAGTCTCCGTGCCGGTTCTGTGTTACCACCGCTTCGGCCCCAAAGTGGCCGACAGCATGACCGTGACTACCAAGGTGTTCGCCTCGCAGCTCCAGTGGCTCAAGGACCACCAGTACACGGTCATTCCCATGAGGACGCTGGTGAACTACCTGCTGGGCCAGGGGCCGCCGCCGCCGCCGAAATCGGTGGTGATCACCGCGGATGACGCCCACAAAACGGTTTATAGCGAGATGTTCCCGCTGGTGCGCAAGTACAACATCCCGGTAACCCTGTTTATCTATCCGTCGTGCGTTTCCAACGCCTCCTATGCCATGACCTGGGACCAGTTGAAGACCCTCCAGGGGACCGGTCTGTTCGACATGCAGGGGCACACCTTCTGGCATCCCAATTTTAAGAAGGAAAAGAAGAAACTGAAGCCCGCCGAGTACCAGAAGCTGGTGGATACGCAACTGAAGAAGTCCAAGGCCATTCTGGAGAAAAAGTTCGGCACCAAGGTGGACGTGTTGGCCTGGCCCTTCGGCATCTATAACGACGAGTTGGAAAAAGATGCCACCAAGGCGGGATACGTGGTGGCCTTCAGTATCGACCGCCGGAATGCCAGCCGGTCCGAGAAGAACATGGCCCAGCCCCGCTACCTGATGACCAACGGCGACGGCCTCAAGAATTTTGAAGCCATCGTTACCGGCCATGCCCAGGAAAAGGGGCATAGGACCTATTAGCCGTGTGGCGCTGTGGCGGGGGGGCTCTATCCCCCGGAGCCGGGGCCTCGTTGTGGGCCCGGCGGCAGCCCGGTGTCCCAGCGGTTTATGAAAAGGAGAGCCGAGTGAGTAAAAAATTGTGCTTATGTATCGGTATCAGCGTACTTTTGTTCATTTCCGGCTGTTGAGGCGGCCACAAGGGACTGCGGTCGAGCAGCCCCCAGGTACAGCCTCAGGCCGATTCCCGGGTGGACCACCGGATTTCCAGCTCCCCGGCGGGCTCCCAGATCATGGCGGACTCGACGCCGAGGAGTTGAACTCCCGGTCCCGGCTCAACCCGGGCCGGTCCCGCCTGGTGCCCGCACCAGGCACAGGGTTGAGCCGGGCTCATATAACCTCAAGGAAAATCCGCCTGGATTTCCCGTGGCCCAGGGGGGTAGGGGGGGGTCAGGAGGGCCGGATAATAAAGTTATTTGGTGCATGCTCCGATTGATAATGGTCTGGACTTTTTATCAGCAGATCCGGAAAGCAAACATCGGAGCAGGTGAGCGGCAGACAATACTCTGGCCGGGCCGGTGGGGCCGCGGGTTGAAAGGGGAAACTATGAAGAAAACACTCTGTATATCCGTGTTCATCCTGGTGGGGGCCCTGGTTCTGGCCGGCGCCGCGCTGGCCACCGACCCCAAGGCCGTCGAGGCCCAGACCAAGGAACCCGTCGCCGGCCCGGCCCCGGCCGGAGCCCCCAAGGCCGTTGAGGCCCAAACCAAGGAGCCGGTGGCCGCGCCGGTCCCGGCCCCAGGTGACAAGGCCGTCGAGGGCGAGACCAAGAAACCCGTTGTCGCCCCCAGCCCGGCCGTGGCTCCCCAGACCCCTGCAGGCGAGACCAAGACCCCTGTCGCCGGGGCAGTCCCGGCCCCGGAGGGCAAGACCTCGGAAGGCCAGACCAAGGCCCCGCGGCCGTGCCGCCACAGGCTATAACGGCAAGGTGGTTGACGCCGAGACCAAGGCGCCCATTGCCGACGCCATGGTCACCCTGGGCGATCAGCAAGTGCGGGCCGATAAAGACGGTGTCTTCCACCTCGAGGGCGCCGGGGAGACCCTCAAGCTGCGCTACCCGGGTTACGCCCGGCGGGAGTTGCCCACCTCCGAGCTGACCGGTCCCACCACCGAGATCGCCCTCACCCCCTTCAAGGTGAAGGCGTTGTATCTCTCCTCCTACGGGATGGCCAGCAAGAAAATCCGGGAAGCGGCCAAGGAAGTCATCAAAGCGAATAACATGAACGCCCTGGTCATCGACATCAAGGGTGATCGGGGCTTTATCCCCTTTAAGGTCGACATCCCCCTGGCCGAGGAGGCCGGGGCGCAGAAAACCATATTGTTCAAGGACATGAAGGCCGTGGTGGCCAGTCTCAAGGAGCAGGGCTTCTACCTCATCGCCCGGATCGTGGTCTTCAAAGACGATCTTCTGGCCGCGGCCAGACCCAAGTGGGCCGTCAAAACCAAGGGGGGCGGGGTGTTCCGGGATCGGGAAAGATTGCGCTGGATCGACCCGTTCTACAAGGGGGCCTGGGATTACAACATCGCCATCGCCAAGGCCGCGGCCGAGGTCGGTTTCGACGAGGTCCAGTTCGATTACGTCCGCTTCCCGGACAACCGCCGGGTGGGGTTCGCCAAGCCGGCGAATCGGGACAGCCGCACCGAGGCGATCAGCGGTTTCCTGAAGGCGGCGCACCAGGCCCTGGTGCCTTCTAACATCATGGTGGCCGCCGACATCTTCGGTTACGTCATGTGGAACTTGGACGATACCGGCATCGGCCAGACAGTGGCCTCGGCCCTGGATTCCGTGGACGTGGTCTGCCCCATGCTCTACCCCTCCGGTTACCAGTTCGGGATTCCCAAGTACAAAAACCCGGTGAAGAATCCCTATGAAATCGTCTACCTGTCCCTGAAGCGCGCCCAGGAACGCACCGGCGCCAATCCCCTGCGCTTCCGGCCGTGGATCCAGGCTTTTCGGGATTACGCCTTTAGGGGCGGCGACTTCGGAGAAGAGCGGATGCGCATCCAGATCAAGGCCGCGGACACCTTCGGGGCCAGCGGTTGGATGTTTTGGAACCCGAGAAACGTCTACCCCACGGGGAAATTCGCCGACTGAGGTGAAGGTCAGCAAGGGCAATAGCCGGGATATGCCCCGACCCTGGCTGGACGTAACGGGTTAGCGAATTTATCTATTGATTGTTAAAAAGTTTGTCCTTTATAGACCATGCTCAGCGAACCTAAATCCCCCCTAACCCCCCCTTTTCCCAAAGAGGGGAACTTAATGGAATTGCTTTGAAAGTCCCCCTTTGAAACAGGGGGATTGAGGGGGATTTAAGAACCGCCAAGGGGAAAGATTCTTTGGCAACCCGATAAGCTGTGGTACCGAGGAAAATGTCATGCCCAATGACCGCTTCATCGCCTATTTCACCATGGAGATTGCCTTGGAACCCGGCATGCCTACTTACAGCGGCGGGCTGGGAGCCTTGGCGGGGGACACCATCCGGTCGGCCGCCGATCTCAAGGTGCCCGAGGTGGCCGTCTGCCTGCTGCACCGCCAGGGCTATTTTTACCAGCGTCTCGACGCCCTGGGCACCCAGAGCGAAGAGCCGGTGGAGTGGGCCATCAACGATTTTCTCACGGAGATGCCGGAGCGGGCCACGGTGGCCATCGAAGACCGGGAATTGCAGCTCCGGGCCTGGAGATACGAGGTCAAGGGCGTCAGCGGCTACGTGGTGCCGGTTTACTTCCTGGACACCAACCTGCCGGAAAACAGCCCCTGGGACCGGCAGCTTACCGGCCAGCTCTACGGCGGCGACGACTGGTACCGGTTGTGCCAGGAAATCATCCTGGGAATCGGCGGCGTCCGGATGCTCCGGGCCCTGGGGTACCGGGACCTGAGACGCTTCCACATGAACGAGGGGCATGCGGCGTTTTTGACCATCGAACTCCTGAACGAGGAGGCCGAGAGGGCCGGGAAGGACACCGTCGGCCAGGCGGAGATTGAAGCGGTCAGGGCCAAATGCATCTTTACCACCCACACGCCGGTGCCGGCGGGACACGACCAGTTTCCCCTGGATCTGGTGGAGAAGATGGGGGGCAATCTCAAGTACGTGATGGATATGCAGGATACGTTCGCCGTGGATGTCCAGAAACATATCTTTCAATATGGGGGTGAGTTTGCCCGGCTGCCCGAACTGGCCCAGCGGGGCATGCGGCTCAATATGACCTATCTGGCCCTCAACCTGAGCCATTACGTCAACGGGGTGGCCAAGAAACACGGGGAGGTCTCCCGGCTCATGTTCGCCGACTACCCGGTGGACGCCATCACCAACGGGGTGCACGCCGCCACCTGGACCACGGAGCCGTTCCAGGCGCTCTACGACCGTCACATCCCGGGTTGGCGGGAGGACAATTTCAGCCTGCGTTACGTCCTCAACATCCCCGACGACGAGCTGTGGGCAACGCACCTGCAGGCCAAGCAAGAGCTGCTGGCCTACGTCAACCAGCAGAGCAACACCGGCATGGATGAAGACGTCCTGACCCTGGGGTTTGCCCGGCGGCTGGCGACCTACAAGCGGGCGGATCTGCTGTTTACCGATATCGAGCGCCTGCGCCGGATTGCCCGGGAAGTGGGCCCCATCCAGTTGATTTTTGCCGGCAAGGCCCATCCCCGGGACGCTCAGGGCAAGGACCTCATCCGGCGGATTTTTAAGGCCGGGGAAGCCTTAAAACCGGACATCAAGGTGGCTTTTCTGGCGAATTACGACACCTGGGTGGCGCGTCGGCTGGCGGGCGGCGTGGATGTCTGGCTGAATACGCCCCAGCCGCCCAACGAGGCCTCGGGCACCAGCGGCATGAAGGCCGCCCTGAACGGGGTCCCCAGCTTCAGTATCCTGGACGGCTGGTGGATAGAGGGGCATATCGAGAACTTTACCGGTTGGTCCATCGGCGCCCCGGTGCTGCAAGGTCCCGAGGGCTACGATTGCACCGGCGACGCCGATTGTCTCTATGGGAAACTGGAGCAGATCATCGTCCCCATGTATTACCGCGACCGGCAGGCCTTTATGCGGGCCATGTACGGGGCCATCGCCATCAACGGCTCCTTCTTCAACACCCAGCGCATGGTCCAGCAGTATGTGGTAAAAGCCTACCTGTAAGAAATCCGGCGGAACCCCCGTGGGGTTTAAGGCCAGGCGACGCCCGTGGTACGGCCCCGGGAAATTAATCCAGCCGTTTCTCTTCAGGGCCATAACATACCGCGCCACCGGATGCGGCAAATCTCCTCCCCCAAACACCGTCCATGCCGTTATGGCGAGCCTGCGGCAAGCATGCCGGGTAAAAATTGACTCTGACGTTTTAACGTTGCCGCTAGAATTCACCGCCTCTTGAGATCTCTGCGCAAAGCCATTTTGTCATCCTGAGCGGAGCGAAGGATCTCGTATGTTCTCGTACTTAAGAGATTCTTCGGTCACTCCGCTCCCTCAGAATGACAGGTCTGGGGACTTTAGCAGAGGTCTCCTCTTGCTTTTATACCCTGATTTGTGGGTCCTCCATGAGGGGCCTGAAATCCATGTGGCATCAAATTTCGCCCAGCCTTTCATCAATCCGGGGCGATAGATCCGTGATCATTTGGTAATAGGGTGACCATGAGAGAGACCGCGTCAGACACTTTAAACTGTTTGTCGTGGCTAAAGTTCGTTGACATGGCAGGATGATTCATTATATTTGTTGATAAGCGGTAAAGTTATCCGCGCCTTAAAAGAGGGAGGTTTTGGTAAAAGCTGTAAACAAAATCCCCCGAGGCATCGCAACACTCAATCTCACCAGGAGGTGTCGAGAATGAAAAAATTTGGGATCTGGCTTATCGTGACGATGTTTGGTCTGGTGCTGGTATGTGGCTGCGGACAAGAGAAGAAAGCCCCGGCCAAAGCCGCGGCCCCGGCGGCCAAGGCCGAGAAAAAAGTAGCGCCGCCGGCCGCACCGGCAACACCTCCCGCGGCCACACCGGCAGCGCCTGCTCCCGCGAACCCGGCGGCACCGAAGGCGGAGCACCCGAAGTAATATCCGGGCTCATGATCGGGGCTTGAGGGTCCAAAAGGAACGGTTATGCGTTGGCGCAGGATAGTGCCAGCGGTACTAGTAGTTATCCTGGCTTTGGCGGGGGGCGGGTGCACCGAGGGCAAAGACGCACCGGGTGCGCCTGCTCCCCCCGTGGCCGCCCCGACGCCAACCGCCGGCATCCAGGCCGGCATCGAGAGGCACATCCAGGAGCAGGTCCGCCTGGGCGGAGGATATTTCCGGCTTCCCTTCCACAACCAGGAACTCCGTCTCAAGCTGGTCAAGGTCCACACCGAATACCTGGCGAAACTGGGTCCGGGCCGCTATTTCGCCTGCGTAGACCTGGCGGACGTCAGCGGCGACGTCTATGACGTCGATTTCTTTCTCGCCGGTGATCCGGCCGCCATGAAGGTCACCGAAACCACCGTTCATAAGCTCAACGGCCAGCCGTTCTATGCCTGGGAGCAAAAAAGCGACGGCACCTGGCAGCGTCTCCCCCTGAAAAAAGCTTCAGAAGGCGATCTCGGGGTCATCCGGGGCCGGGACGAGTTCGAGTTCCTCTACCGGGCCACCCTGCCCACAATCGCCGGTACCGCCCGCATGTGGCTTCCTCTGGCCTCCACGGACCCGTTTCAGACGGTGGCGGTCAAGTCCATCCACGCTCCGGGGAAGCAAAGCCTGTTGACGGAACGGCAACACGGCAACCGGGTCCTTTTCCTCGAGCTTGGTCCCGGAGACAGCGGTAAAAAGATCGAGATCCGCTATCAGGTGAAGCGCCGGGAGAAGGCCGCCTACGCGGCGTCGACCCCCGACCCGGGGCAATACCTCAAGGCCGATCGTCTGGTGCCGGTCAATGAGAATTTCCGCCGGATCGCCGAGCAGGTCGTCAAGGGCAAGACGGGCGACCTGGTGCGGGCCCGGGCGCTCTATGACCACGTCATCGACCGCATGCGCTACATCAAGTTCGGCGAGGGCTGGGGTAAGGGCGACGCGGTCTACGCCTGCGACGCCGGCACCGGCAACTGCACGGATTTCCATTCCTACTTCATTGCCCTGGCCCGGTCGGTGGGCATCCCGGCGCGCTTCGCCATCGGCGCGGCCATCCCCTCGGAGCGGAACGAGGGCGGGATAGACGGCTATCATTGCTGGGCCGAGTTCTTTGCCGATGGCAAGTGGTGGCCGGTGGACATCAGCGAGGGCAACAAGTACACGTCTCTGGCAACCTACTACTTCGGCCATCACCCGGCCAACCGCTTCGAACTGAGCCGCGGCCGCGACCTGCTCGTTGAACCGGGGCCCGCCTCCGGCCCGATAAATTTCCTGGCCTATCCGGTCCTGGAAATAGGGGGCAAGCCGGTAAAGGCCGCGGTGGAGTTCTCCTTCAAAAGAAACCGCCGCCAATAGCGAGCGAGGCGATCCGGCGCCTGGCGAGGCTCGGGTCAGGCCCGGTGACGATCTCGCCGCGGCCGGATTAACGTCCCGCCCGGAGACCCCGGGCCGCGCTCCCCTTCAACCCGGGCTATTCCCTGGACAAAGGCGTTAGCCTCGGATAAAATCCCTTTATTCTAGCGTTTGCCAAAAGTTCTTTCCTCTTATCCCGTCTCCCCCCAGCTGGGGGAGAGGGTCAAGGTGAAGGGGGATAAAAACAAACTTTTGGCAACGGGTATATATAAAGGGGTTCCCGGGTCCGGCGCCGTTCCGGCCGCCGGGGACTGCCCCTCAGAGGTTACGTCAAACCATGAAACGCACCCTGTTGCTCAACCCGCCATCATTTCAGGATTTTGACGGCGGCGCCGGCTCCCGCTACCAAGCCACCCGTGAAGTCACGTCTTTCTGGTATCCCACCTGGCTGTGCTATGCCGCCGGCCTCATCCCGGAGTCCCGGGTGGTGGACGCCCCCCCGGAGAATTTGACGGTGGCCCAGGTGGCGGACCTGGCCCCGGATTTCGATTTGGCCGTGCTCTTTACCTCCAAACCGTCGTTTACCCACGATCTGGCCACCGTCAGCCGGCTCAAGGACAAAAACCCGAACCTCCAGGTGGGCATGGTGGGGCCCCAGGTGAGCGTCCTGGCCCAGGAATCCCTGGAAGCCGGGCCGCAGTTGGACTTTGTGGCCCGCCGGGAGTTCGATTATACCGTCGTCGATTTGGCCCAGGGGCGACCCATGAGTGAGATCCAGGGGCTCAGCTATCGCGCCGACGGCCGCATCCATCACAACCCGGACCGGCCCTACGTCGAGGACCTGGATGCCCTGCCCATGGTCACCGAGATTTACCACCGGGACCTGACCATGGAGCACTACGAGATCCCGTACCTGCGCTACCCTTACGTGTCGTTCTATACCGGCCGGGGCTGCCCGGGGCATTGCGTCTACTGCCTCTGGCCCCAGACCTTCACCGGCCGCCGCTACCGGGTCCGGAGCGTAGGCAACGTAGTGGCCGAGGTCCGCCGGTCCCTGGAACTCTTTCCCCAGGCGGCGGAGATCTTCTTTGACGACGACACCTTCACCGCCGACGGCGAGCGGGCCCGGCAGCTCAGCCGGGAATTCCGGGACCTCAAGTTCGTCTGGTCCGCCACCGCCCGGGCCAACACCTCCTACGAGACCCTCAAGGCCATGAAAGAAGGAGGGCTGCGCCTCCTGGTGGTGGGGTTCGAAACCGGTGACCCCCAGGTTTTGAAAAATATCCACAAAGGCGTCACCCTGGACCTGGGCCGCCGCCTGGCCAAATGGTGCCGGGAACTGGGCATCCAGGTCCACGGCACCTTCATGGTGGGGCTGCCGGGAGAGACCAAAGAGTCCATCGAGGCCTCCATCCGCTTTGCCTGCGAATTGGACCCGGACACCATCCAGGTCTCTCTGGCCAGTCCTTACCCGGGCACGGAATTCTATGATTTCTGCCGGGACCAGGGTTTCCTCCAGGATGATACCCTGGTCAACGGCGCCACCGGCTTTCAGCAGTGTGTGGTGGATTATCCCGGCCTGGCCGCGGCCGACATCTTCCAGGCGTTGCCCCGATTCTACCGCCGGTTTTACTTCCGGCCCCGTTACATGGCCCGGGCGGCCATGGTGATGATGCGGGACCCGGTGGAGCGCCGCCGCCTGCTCAAGGAAGGCCGCCAGTTTCTGAGCTTTATGTTCAAGCGGCGTCAGTGTCAGGAAACCCCGGCGGCCAAGGCCAACCGCTGTCCGTGACCGGCAAGGAACTCCTCCGGCTCATGCTTCAGGGGGGACCGGGTTTCTGCCAGATTGCCGTCACCAACGCCTGTAATGCCAGTTGCCGCTTTTGCAGTTTTCCCCAGGTGGCGCCCGAGGCCCGGGTGATGGCCGACCCGGCCCGGCTCTGCCGGGGCCTGGAGGTCCTCAGAGACAAGGGCGTCAGCTACCTCTGTTTCACCGGCGGCGAACCTTTGCTCTATCCGGCGCTGCTCCCGGCCCTGGGCCGGGCCCGGGACCTGGGGATTCATACCCTCCTGTGCACCAATGGCTGGCTGCTTCACCCCGGCTTATATCCGGGCTCTCAAGACTGCGGGCCTGGAAACGTTGATCATTTCCCTGGACGGGCCCACGCCAGCGGCCCATGACGGACACCGGGGACTGCCGGGTCTCACCCGACATATCCAGGCGATGCTGCCGGAGATGCGCCGGGCCGGGCTGAACCCCGTGGCCTCGGTGACCTTGAGCCGCCTGATCGGCGATCTGGGGGAAATGCTCCGGTTTCTGGAAGAACTGGGGTTTCGCCGGGCCAATTTTTCCTACCCCATCACCCGGCTGCACTCCTCCTATCTGGGGTTTGCCGACCACTATTCCGTTGACTTCAGCGTTGCCGAGCTCTATCAGTGGTTCAGCCAGGTAAAGGCGGCCAAGGCCGGGACCTCTCTCCACATCCTCAATCCCCGGCTGGCCTTGAGTGAAGCCCAGCGGCAGCTGACCGGCCGCCCCGCCCGCTTCCCCTGCCTGGCGGGGTACAAGTATTGGTTCGTGGACTGGGATTTGCAAGTCTTTCGCTGCCATTATCTCGACGAGCCCCTGGGTCCCCTGGAAGATCTCGGCCGGATGCCGCCCATCAGGGATGAATGCAACGCCTGCGCCATCGACTGCTACCGGGACCCCAGCGTCTACCAGTACCTGGCGGTGTCGGTGGCCGATTCCCTGGCCGCCCTGCGGCAAGGCCAATGGCTCAGGGCCTGGGGGCCTTGCTGCGCCCCAACAATTTTCTCTCCCTGGCCGCCCTGGTGGAGGGCCGCCACTGGCTGTGAGGCTGAGCTGTGCATTTGGGGGGCAGGGGAGGGGAGGGGGTAATTTATTTGTCTTGGAATAGTTTTTCGCAGGGTGCGTTCTACGCACCACCGGCTGGAAGGACACCAGCCTTGCCAGTCTTCTGGTGATCCACGGGTGAGCCAATCTCATGAATGATTGTTCTGAAAAGTTAATGAGATCGGTGGCACCGGTTGTTAACCTGTGCGCCTGATATCCTTTTTTTATGCTTTACGGATGGGGCAAAGTCCCATGAGCAAGTGCTCCGAAAAGGTTTGTTTTAGGGTGCGTCTTACGCACCACGTGACCGGCTATGCAGACAACCTTGCCTGAAAAATCCGTTATTTTCACCGCCGACGACTTCGGGCTCGCCGACCCCCTGAACGGCGCGGTGGTTTTGTCCCACCGGCAGGGGCTGCTTACCTGCGCCAGCCTGATGGCTGCCGGTCCCCGGACCCAGGCGGCCCTGAGCCTGGCCCGGGGCCTCCCCGGTCTCTGCCTGGGGGTCCACCTTACCCTGATCCAGGGGCAAGCCACTCTCCCCCCCAAGTCGGTGCCTCACCTGGTGGATGCCCGGGGGTGGTTCCCCAACGACCCCGTGGCCACCGGCTGGCGGTACTTTTGCCGGTCGAGCCTGCTGCCGGAAATCCGCCGGGAGCTGGCGGCCCAGATCGAAGTCGTCCTCGAGGCCGGCCTCCGGGTCTGGCACCTGAACAGCCACCTCAATCTCCACCTCCACCCCCGCCTCTTCCCCGTGGTGGTTGATCTGGCCCGGGAATACGGCATCCCCGCGGTGCGCCTGACCCGGGAAGACTGGCGCACCAGCCTCGCCCTGGCCCCGGACGGCCCGTGCCCAAGATCGCCCAGGGCCTGATTTTCGCACTCCTCTGCCGGGGGGCGGCGCGCCGGGCCCGGGCCGCGGGTCTGAGCTATAATGACCACCTGTTCGGGCTGACGAACGACGGCCGGATGACCGAAGCCTACCTGACCGGCCTGGTCCCCCGGCTCCAGCCGGGCGTGACCGAGATCTACTGCCACCCGGCTCTCTTTGGCCGATCCGGAACTCAGCCGCTGGGCCCCCCGGTATCGGCGCCAGGCGGAACTGGCGGCCCTGATGAGCCCCAACCTTAAGACCGCCCTGGCCGCGGCCGGGGTCAGGGTCACGGATTTCCGGGAACTCAGCCTGCCCCAACCCGGGCCCGGCCGCAAGGCTGACGGGTAGTTAGTCAGCGGGAATGCTAAAAGTTCATTCCGTTATGAGCTGTGCCAGATAACTTCCCCCCTTTTCTAAAGGGGGGCAGTGAGCGGATTTCCCTAAGGCTTCCCGGAGTGAAAAAAGGAATTTTGGGAATTGCTATAAAAACCCGCCATCGGCAGAAATTTCTGGCCAACTGGACAATTCATCCTTTTCAAAGACCGCGGGGGTTATCCCCGGCCAGGCGCCCGGGGCGACGGCTGCCTTGACGCCACGGGCTCCAGGACTTACTGTTTAAGAAAACGTGAGCCTCCAGGAGGAATGACTATGCCCGAAGATAAAGCCCATTGTGACATCGATCCGGTATGCAACATGGACCTGTCCGGCAAGGAAGGCAAGATCGGCTACGACTTCGAAGACGAGACCTACTACTTCTGTTCCGAACTCTGCAAGGGTCACTTCGTCAAGGAGCCGAAAAAATACGTCAAGAAGACCAAGTAAAAAAAGGGCGACCCACCGGGTCGCCCCTACGGATAATTTAGTCTCATAATCAATAGGTTATCCCATGGCGGCGATGGCCTCGCCCCGGAGTTTAGCCCGCATCGCCTGGCTCTCTTCGATTACCTGGTCCAGGTTTTCGGCGCTCTGGTCATACAGGTTAAACAGGTGGCCCTCCAGCCCCATGGCAATGGGCTCGATGACCGCTTCCGGCAGCACCAGGGCCCTGGACTTTTCCCGGGTCTCCGGGGATGCCACCTCCAGTACCCCCTCCTTGCCCCACAACTGAAAGATGGAGGCCAGCATTGCCAGAGGCCAGGCGCTGTCGCTCACCACGATCACTTCCGCCGCGTGCACCGCAGCGCGGCTGCCGTTGAACGAAATGGCCAGACCTTTCCCGTCCCGCACCTTTTCGAAGGCCTCCACATCGGTGATGCCGTCCCCCACGTAGATGATGTCTGCCATGGACAGTTTGGTTTGCGCCAGGCTGTCGGTTACGGCCTTGGCCTTGCCGGAGCTGCCCATGGGGTTGACCTCCGCTAAGAGGGCGCCGATCTCCATGGCCGGCAGCCGTTCAAAGAAGATGCGGTCCAGCACCGCAATGGCCTCTTGCACCGGGGCCGGTAAATCCGCGGCCGCGGCTGCGTCGGGGGGAAGGTGGATTTCCGGCGCCTGGGCGATTTCTCCTTGGAGGCGCTTCAATTCCTCGGCCTCGGCCCCGGACAGGGTATAGCGGTCCAGGTCGAGCTCAGTGCAAAAGATGCGCTCCTTTTGAAAGCCCAGCTTCAGGCCCACCGCCTCGGCAAACGGCCGGTAGCTGGTGCTGATCTCGAAGAGGGGGAAACCCTGGCTGTGGAGGAACGTGAAGGCCCCCTTGGCCCCCGGCATCAGATTCAGGTTGTCCCGGGAATAAGCCTCAATCCGGGCATTGGTGAGACCGTGGGCCTTCAAAAAGGGCAGGATGAGCTTCAGGGCGTCACCGGCATGAAACCCCGGCCGTTTGGCCACCTCCGCCAGGTAAGCGTCATAGCGGCTCACCTGGTGGAAAAACCGGTCTCCCTGGGGCTTGATAAACTCCCGGCACAGCTCAAAAGCGTTGTCATTGAGGGCCAGGGAGCCCTCGCAACTGGTGATCAGTTGTAAGTTTGGCATGTCTTCTCCTTATATTTCAGTGGCCAGTGCCCAGTAGTTAGTAGATTATTTAACGCACCAAGAGTTTTTAGACACTGCTTTGCAAAAAAATACTCCGCCTGGCCCATGTCCTGGACCAGCAGGCGGCCGGCATGGCGGACGCTGGGGCGGCTGAGGATAACTTTGAATGCCGCCAGATTTTTCAGCGTCAACGGGATCAGGAGAAATTCTCGGAGCAGTTCCCCGGTGCGGATTTTGGTGGACAGAGGTTCGGCTTCACCCTCCCGGGCCCGGAACCGATCTGAAGCCTCGGTCTGCCCCGGGGCTTGGTCGCAGCAGACCTAGGCCAGTCGCCCGGGAATGAAGCCGCTGGCCTGAGTACGACGACCACCCGGTTCCTGCCGGTGAGAAACCACCCGAACGTGTGAACATGATGCCCCTAAGCAAAAATAACGTAATTTCACACCATTGGTTGGATCTCCTGAGGGAATTATTTATAAAACCCGAAATTCATTAAACTTCGAGGATAATTCTATAAGACACTTAAGTTAGGCTTAATAATCTGCGATTGAAAATGTTTTGGAAGCTTGTCCCAGTACCAATTATGAATAAAACTGGATAATTGCCAAAGTACAATGGTGAGTATTGTAGAAAAATACCCATCGACTGCGTAGTGCCATCCTAAAATAACTGACCCAAATTGTATAACTAACCAATATACCCAGAATATAATTCCTAAATAAATATTAACTGCAGATATAGTTAAAGCTAATAATGCAGCAAAGGCCACATGAACGCTGGGCATAGCAGAAATATAATGTCCAAATTGTCGTACATTATTAATATGATTATTCCATAAGTTATCTTGTAATTTTAATGCTATTAATGAATTATTGGATGATTTATCATATGGTTTGTCTATTGATGGTTTATGATCATCGATTGAGTGTAGTTTATCCATTAATGGTTTATACGGATTGTTTTCCGTAATTCTGGCTATCTTTTCATAATAACAAGGACCGGCCGAACTAAACACGGTAGCCAATAAATTGCCGACGACAAATAATATAAGCAAAAAAGTCATGAAGAATTGCATACGAAGTTTGCGGCGACCACTAAAACCTAACCAAAATATAAATATATCGATCAAATAAAACCAGCTTATATATATGATGTCAATAACTCGTAGAATAACTGTATTTGTTAAAATTGGAGATAAAAGCATCCATGGATGGTTATTAAAATGTAATATGTAATCAAATTTCATTAAAATTGTATCATAACAATAAGGAACAAGATTAGTAATATTATACTTTAAATTATCAAAAAGAGTAAATTCAATATAAATCAGATAAATAATTAAAATAAAGCCAGATATACGGTTAAAACATAAATAAGGTGCTATGCTATCGTACCATCTGGCATAGTTGCCTTGAATACCACCTTTTCTAATTTTTAAAAAGTAATGTATAAGGCTAAACATGGCAAGATTTACTAATAATATAATAATCATTAACCATGCCAAGTGAGAGCGTAACTCAATAATCTGGTAATTGTCTAGTCTATATTCAATATAAAAGGCATAACCCAAATATAGCAGCAGAAGAAATAATATTGGTACATGTTCAAGCAAAACAAATTTTAAACTGGTAAGAATCTTGTAGAGAATCGATAGAGATCGTTTAAAGAGGTTCATAAGGAAATTGTTAAGGCTTCGATTATTGCAATGCCTCGATCTGCCGCTCCAGAAAAATCCGGTTCGGGTAGCTGTCCCGGCCGGCGCCCCGGAGGCTGAAGGCCGCGGCCCGGTTGCCCAGGCGCACGCAGGCGTTGAGGTGGAGGCCGGCAATCCGCCCGGCCAGGTATCCCGCCGCGAAGACGTCTCCGGCCCCCAGGGTGTCCACCAGGTCGCCGCCCAGTTCCACCGGAAAATCCAGGTAGCGGGGCGGGGTGATCAGTCTGGCGCCCAGGGCCCCCCGCTTGATCACCACCAGGGGCGGGGCCCAGTTGGGGTGCACTTTCGGTTCTCCCCCCAACAGCCGCCACTCGGTTTCCGTGACCAGCAGGGTCTCCAGGTGGTCCAGGATGTCTTCCAGGGCCGGCCACCCCAGGCGGGCGTACAATTCACCCGGGTCCAGGCTGAGCCGGACCGTGTCCGGGACCCGGGTGGCGATCCGCTGCTGCACCAGGAGGGGGGCGCGGCCCACAAAGGCGGTGAGGTGGAGATAAGGCGCGGCCGCCAACGCCTCCCAGGGAATATCATCTTCCTTGAGGTCGTCGTTGGTATGGGGCGCCACCAGGATGGTGCGCTCCCCTTCCCGGTCGGTCAGGATATAGGCCCGGCCGCTCTCCCCCTGGGTGACCACGTGAGACAGGTCCACCCCGGCGAGACTTTCCTTCAGGAATTCCCCGTCGGCATCATGGCCCACCCGGCCCACCAGCGCCACCGGCAGTCCCAGGCAGGCCAGGGCATAGGCGGTGTTGGCCGCCATGCCGCCGCCCCAGCGACCCGCCGCCTGGCCGTACCGGGCCAGCAAGGCCGTCAGGCGCGCCTCATCCTCCCGGGAGAGGGCCTCTTCACCGCCACGCCTGAGACCGGTGCCCCAGTCTTGAAGGAAACCGTCCAGGTCATCCACCTGGAATTTCAGGTCGACATTGATGGCGCCCAGGCACATGATCGGGGATGGCATGTCTGGAAAACTACCAGTATTTACGGCTCTGGTCAAGGCGAGGGGCCTCGCCGAGCCCGGGGATTGCGTCTCAAGCCCGGCATTATTTGGGTGATAACGCCATGCAATCCCTGGATTTTATCATAAGACGTCTTATCTTAAAGAGAAATAATGTCTCGAGGAATCTATGCACCGACTCATACGAATCAGAATAATCCGTGACTTCGAACACCTGGAAGAACAGGTGCGTTGCGGTTTCGACACCTTGCTGGCAGCACATAAAACTTCGGTTTCCTTCCGGCCCGCGGCCGATTTCTTTGAAACCACCCAGGGCCTGGTGCTTCGCCTGGAACTGGCCGGGGTGGCCTCCGAGGACGTATCCCTGACCCTGACGGGCCACGAACTTGTGGTGCGGGGCCGGCGGCGGCCTCCAGTGCCTGAAGGCATCCTCCGCTTCGTTCATCTGGAAATGGCTTTCGGCATTTTTGAACGGAGCTTTACGCTGCCCATCGCCATCGACCCCCAGGGGGTAGAGGCCCGCTATGTGGATGGCGTCCTGGAAGTCCACCTGCCCCGGAAGGAGCCCCAAACCCGAACCATACCGGTGCAGGCTTCGCCGGTCGGTAAATAACCGTATCTGACTAAGAACATGGAGATAACATGATCAATAATTACGAGACTGACGATATCCCGGTGGTCGCTGAGACCGTCGCCGAGACCGGCCCCCGGGTGCTCCCTATATTACCGGCAACTGAACTGGTGCTGTTTCCCCGGCTCATCATGCCCCTGGCCTTGTGGGAGGAGCCGGCCCAGAAGCTGGTGGACGAGGTCCTTCTCAAGGATAAAACCCTGGGATTTTTGACCAGTAAGGAGGAAAAGCCCACAGGTTTTGACCCGGACAATTTCTTCAACGTCGGCACCGCCGCGGTTATCCTGAAGATGCGCAAGGCGGACGACGACTCCGTGCGCCTGCTCATCCAGGGACTCTACCGGTTCCGGCTGGATCGGTGGATCGGCCAGGACCCCTTCCTGGTGGCCGAAGTGACCCCCATCCAGGAAGAATACGAGCCCTCTCTCGAAGTAGAGGCCCTGGTGTCCAATGTCAAGGGCCTCTTCCTGCAGATGCTGGAGCTCTCACCCTACCTGCCCTCTGAACTGGGTAACCTGGTGCGGGAACTGAGCGACCCGAGGGTGCTGGCCGACATCACCGCCGGCAGCCTCAACATCTCCAAGAAGGAAAAGCAGGAACTGCTGGAAACCATTGACGTGACCGAGCGCCTGCGCCGGGTCCTGACCCACATCAATCGGGAGCTCGAGATCCTGGAACTGGGCAAGAAGATCCAGAGCCAGGTGAAGAGCGACATGGACAAGACCCAGAAAGACTACTACCTCAGGGAACACATCAAGGCCCTGCAAAAAGAGCTGGGGGAGGGTGATGACCCCACCCGGGAGGTCGACGAGATCCAATTCCGTCTGGAGGAGGCGGAGCTGCCGCCCCACGCCATGAAGGAGGCGGAAAGGGAACTGACCCGCCTCAAGCGGACCCCGCCCCACTCGCCGGATCACCAGGTCATCCGGAATTTCCTGGAGTGGCTCATCGAGCTGCCCTGGGGCAAAGCCACCGAAGACAACCTGGATCTGCACCAGGCCCGGGAGATCCTGGACGAGGACCACTACAACCTGGAAAAGGTGAAGAAGCGCATCCTGGAATACCTGGCGGTGCGCAAATTGAAGCCCGACATGAAGGGGCCCATCCTGTGCTTCGTGGGGCCGCCGGGCACCGGCAAGACCTCCCTGGGCCGCTCCATCGCCCGGGCCCTGGGGCGCAAGTTCGTGCGCCTCTCCCTGGGCGGGGTGCGGGACGAAGCCGAGATCCGGGGTCACCGCCGCACCTACGTGGGGGCCATGCCCGGCCGCATCATCCAGTCCATGCGCCGGGCCGGGTCCAACAACCCGGTGTTTATCCTGGACGAAGTGGACAAGATCGGCGCCGACTTTCGGGGCGACCCCTCGTCGGCCCTCCTGGAGGTCCTGGACCCGGAGCAGAACTCCACGTTTTCGGACCATTACCTCGAGGTGGACTTTGACCTTTCCAAGGTCATGTTCATCACCACCGCCAACCTCCTGGACCCCATCCCGCCGGCCCTCCGGGACCGCATGGAGGTCCTGGAACTCACCGGCTACACCGAGGAGGAGAAGCTGGAGATCGCCTTCAGCCACCTCCTGCCCCGGCAGTTGGAGGCCCACGGCCTCACCACCGAGCAGATGGAGGTGGGGCCCGAGGCCGTCCGCCGGGTCATCAGTTCCTATACCCGGGAGGCGGGCCTGCGCAACCTGGAGCGGGAGATCGCCGCGCTCTGCCGGGGCGTGGCCCGGGAAGTGGCGGAGGGCGGGCGCCAGCAGGTCAAGCTCACCGAGCCCGACGTGGCCACGTACCTGGGACCGCCCCGCTTCTTCCGGGATGCGGCCCTGGATCATCCCGAGCCCGGGGTGGCCACGGGTCTGGCCTGGACCCCCGCCGGCGGCGACATCCTCTTCATCGAGGCCCTGCGCATGCCGGGTAAGGGCAACCTGAAACTCACCGGGCAGTTGGGCGACGTCATGAAAGAGTCGGCCAGCGCCGCGCTGTCCTATATCCGGGCCCGGGCCCCCTTCCTGGGGATCGAGGAGGATTTCTTCGAGCGGGCCGACATCCACATCCACGTGCCCGCCGGGGCCATCCCCAAAGACGGCCCCTCCGCCGGAGTGGCCATGCTCTGCGCCCTGGTGTCCCTCTTATCCGGGCGCCCGGTGAAAAAAGGCCTGGCCATGACCGGGGAGATCACCCTCCGGGGCCACGTCCTGCCCGTGGGGGGCATCAAGGACAAGGTCCTGGCCGCGCACCGGGCCGGCATCCAGGAGATCATCCTCCCGGCCCGGAACCAGGTGGACCTGGAGGAGATCCCCGAGTCCATCCGGGGCAAGCTCATCTTCCACCCGGTGGAGCGCCTGGACGAAGCCATGGAGTTCGCCTTCCCGGGACGAGGAAAAAACTGAGAGCTTGAGAGAGGGGGCCAGGGACTTTTTCGTAAGTGGCCCCTGCCCCCTCCCCCAACTCCCATAAGGGGAATTTGCGGGAAGGGTAGGGGGCCAGAGGCGATTTCGTCAGTGGCACCGGCTTCCAGCCTGTTGAGGCCTGGACTCTCTGACCCCGGGATTTTTCGACCGAAGGGCACGGCTTGCCGTGCCCTTAAACATTTCTTGCCCAAACGGGGTTTTATTCATTATGATAGGGCCATCAGGATTGGGGCTTGGCCGGAGAGAGGACTGATGCCGAACCGCACTCACATGAGTCTGTTGTAGGGGCGGACCTGCGTGTCCGCCCGACCGGAGGCCCGACACCGAGGTCGGCTCTGGGATGCGAAATAGTGCCAGTTGCATTGCTCCTTTTTTAAGAGGCCTACCTAACACTACTTCGTTAAGTATCATCAATGATGATGATTTGTCGGCAGCAGGGACAGAAGCCAAGGAGCATCATGATCACTCGCTGTAGTTCGCGTCTGGCTTGCGGGAGGGTCCACCCAGTAGTTTTTTTTAACCCGGAAGCCCTCCAACACCAGAAAGTCAAAGGCCATCATGGTCAAGGTGACATGATGATGCCAGCCGCGCCAGGAGCGTCCCTCAAAGTGATCCAGTCCCAATTCGGTCTTCAGTTGTTGATAGTTTTGCTCCACCCACCAACGCATCTTGGCCCAATAGACCAACCTACTGAGGTCAGTCTGCTCAGGCAAATTGGCAAACCAATATTTCGCGGGTCCTGCTTCTGCTGGCGGCCACTCCATAAGCAGCCAGCAGACCGGTTCGGTGACTTTACCTTTCCAATGCTCCGGTGCAGGCTGCACCCTGAGCGCCGCGAAACGGCTGGTCAGCGGCCCCTTGCTTCCTTGGCGCCAGGTGATTTTCCGCCAGACCTCCTCTGGCAGTCTTTGGCCCAACTCCCCCACCTTGACCGGCGCAGGCAAGGCCCGCCTCCAGGTGCGGGGACGACCGCGTCCGGCATAAGGCAGAATCGAGGCCGTTACCGGTTCGGTCCACACGGTCAGTTCCGGGCTAATCCCCACGACGTAATGCAGCTGGCGCTCTTCCAGGGCACGACGAAACTCGGTGACCGTGCCGTAGGCGGCATCTGCAATGACCACGCTGTCGGGCAAACCCCATTCCCGGGCCTGGTCCAACAGGTCCAGACCAATCTGCCACTTGGTCCGAAACGTTATGTCCCCGGGTATGCCCGTCTTCTGCCGCCGCCCGGCATCCGCGGCCCAGGTTTCGGGGAGATAAAGCTCGAAATTCACCGGGAAGCAACCGTCGTCCGTGCCATAGTTCAGAGAAACGGCCACCTGACAGTTCCCTATCTTACCCAGGGTGCCGGAATATTGTCGGGCCACCCCTACGGAACCGTCCCCTTTCTTGGGAAAGCCGGTGTCATCCAAAATCCAGGCTCCTCCGGGGGCAGCCGCGGTCAACATCTGCACCGCCAATTCCCGGCGAATAGCCAGAAAATTCCAGGGACTCTGGCTGACAAATTGTTGCACTGCCTGGGCATCGCCCCCACACCGCATGGCAATCCCGGAGGCGGTCTTACGGCCTCCTTCCAGGAGCAACCCTTGCAGGTAAAGAGCGCCATAGCGACGACGCTCAGCACGCCCCAGCAAGGGCAGCAGGGGCTGAAGAAAAGCCTCCAGGCGACCACGGGCCTCGAGTATTTCTTCCTTGTTCATGCAACCTATGGTTGCACAGGTGGAACCTATTGTCAATACTTAACGAAGTAGTACTAACCTCAGCGCGGCGTTAACCGGTGGTATAATCTGATCTGGAGGCAACCCATGGCTGTTTTTACCTGCGAAAAATGTGGCAATAAGGTGGACACCCGCTGCAAACCCAAGAAATGCCCGGCCTGCAGCGAGTCCGGCACCATGTGCAAACAAGAAGCGGCGGCGGCTCCCAAGCAGGACAAGAAGTAACCCCCGGAAAGGATAAGCGCCGCTGAGGATTCTTTCTTTCCCTCTCCCTTGGGGGCTAAGCATTCCCCCTAAGTGGGGAAGTGGCTGATTCAACAAGTCTTTGGTGGCACAGGTTTTCAACCTGTGCAAGGGGTTTTCGGGATTTTCGCACAGGTTGAAAACCTGTGCCACCGGGCAGAAAACCTTATGGGTAAGGATAAGCCCTTGGGGGAGAGGGCAGGGTGAGGGTGCAATCGGTGTCACGAACTGCCTTTTTCGCCAGTCCTCGCAATCCGCAGGCGCTTGCCGGAGCAGCGCTTTTATGAGCGGCTCGGCGCCTTTCATAACCAAAAACCAAATACGGAAAACGCAAAACGGAAAACGGCTTTTAAATGATTTACGGCATCGGCATTGACCTGGTGAAGGTGGCCCGGATCGAGCGGGTCTTGGGGCGCTACGGCGACCGCTTTTGCGCCCGGGTCTTCACCGACGGCGAGATCGCCTACTGCCGGGGCAGGTCCTGGGCCGCGGCGGGCTTCGCCATGCGCTTCGCGGCCAAAGAGGCCTTCTCCAAGGCCCTGGGGGTGGGCCTCCGTAAAAACGGCATCCGCTGGCGGGAGGTGGAGGTGATCCCCAACCCCATGGGCAAACCCGAAATTTTCGTAAGCGGCCGGGCCGCCCAACTCTGCGCCGAGAACGGCATCACCGGTATGCACCTCTCCCTCACCGACGAAGACGGCCGGGCCCTGGCCGTGGTGATTTTGGAGCGGTGATAGTGCGGGGCGCAACCTCAGCCCCCTTGAACCCTCTGAGCATTTCCTTTAGTGCTATTCACCAGCCGATCTTACATCAGTATGGCAATTTTGCTTGAAATGCTTAATTATAGTTTTACCGGGCCGGGAGTACGGCCACAATAGTCCTTGTCGGAGCGAGGTGGCTATGCCGTCAAGATGGTATAATTTGATCAAGGTCTCGCCGGGACGCCAGGAGAAGGTACTGGAGGATATCGGCAACGCCTCCGAGCCGGACAGCCGCTTCTACGCCCTGGTGGCCACCTCTACCCTCATCGCCTGCCTGGGGCTGGTGGCCAACAGTGCCGCGGTGATCATCGGCGCCATGCTGGTGGCCCCCCTCATGACCCCCCTGTTCGGCATCTCCATGGGTCTGGTCCGGGGGGAGCCCCGCCTCTTGGGGCGGGCCCTCCGGGCCGAAGTTGTCGGGGTTTTCCTGGGGTTGGGCCTGGCCGCCCTGTTCGGGACCCTGCCCCTGGCCCTGGAAGTCACCCCGGAGATGCTCTCCCGCACCCAGCCCAACCTTCTGGACCTGCTGGTGGCGGTGTTAGCGGGATTTGCCGGCGCCTTTGCCATGATTGACGAGCGCCTGAGCCCGACGCTGCCCGGGGTGGCCATCGCCACGGCCATCGTGCCGCCCATCGCCAACAGCGGCCTCTGCCTGGCAGTGGGGGCCTTTCACGGCGCCTATGGTTCCTTCTTGCTCTTCCTGGCCAACGCCTTGTCCATCATCATTGTCTCCTGCGCCACGTTTATCGCCGGAGGCCTGGCCCGGAAAATCCCCTGGGCCGAGAAGTGGGGGCTGTTCAAGCGCTTCGGGATCCCGGCCCTGGGGTTCGTCCTGGTGGTCATCCTCCTGACCAACGCCCTGGTCAAGATTGTCCACGAACGCAACCTGACCACTTCTATCAATAACGTTATAAAAAGCGAATTGACCCAGTTTCCCACCACCGCCATGCTGCGGCAGAACCATCAAGTCCGCCAGGGCAAACTCTTCGTTCTGGCCACGGTGCGCACCCCCAAGGTAATTTCACCCAACCGGGTCAAACTCATCCAGGCGGCCCTATCCAAAAAAATAGGGATGAACACGGAATTAATCATGCGCTGCGTTCTGACCAAGGACATCAGCGCCACCGGCGCCACCAGCGAGGTGACGGCGGAAAACCTGAACGGCTCCTTTCTCACCGAGAAGGTGGCTCCGGACGTGTTGAAGCTCCAGCTTGCCGAACAGGCCATCCGGGAGATCCTGATCTCCAGGACGGAAATGGACTTGATCGACGTGGATCTGCTGCATTTCCCCAGGGGCCCGTGCATCCTGGCTACCCTGCAAGGCCCCCGGGTCCTGATTCCCAGTGAAGTCCGGGAATTTGAGCAAAAGATCCAGGCCCGGCTCCAAGACGGGACCATCCATCTCGTGGTCCGTTGTGTGGTGGCCCAGGACGTGGACGATGCCGGGCGGATTCTTTACGGCTGGTCCCATCTGGGGCAGCAGGATCCGGCCCAAAAGGCCCTCATGGAACAGATTGAAGAAGCGGTGCGGCAAAAATTTAACCGGTTTTCTGACCTCTTCGCCACCAACGTGGACGCCGCCCCCAAGGACGACTCCTGGCAGGTACGGGTCGAGGTGGTGGGCGCCAGGATAATTTCACCCCGGGAAGCGGCGGCCATCGAAAGAGAGGTGTCCCGGGAGCTGGGCCAGGAGATAAAGATCTTTTTCTGGTCCAAGAGCCAGGCCATGGTAACCTCCCAGGGCTACGATTCGGTTGAGGACTTTACCAAAAAGCGCCTGGAGAAACTGGAAGAGGTCAAAGGCAGTCCCTCCTCGCCGCCGGCGACCGGGACCACCCCTGGTGGTAAATAAACCGGCTCGATATCTTAAAACGGTTCGAACCGATCGGGTTTGGCTTTGCCGCTGGCAGGCCGCGGAGTCGAGGGCGGCGGCGGGGCAATTTCGGCCGGCGGCGGCGGCGCCGCTTCAGCCTGAGAGGGCGTCACTGCCGGAAGGCCCGCGGGCGCCGGGGTCGGCTGGCTGCGTTTTTTCACCGGACGGCGCACCGCGACCCGCTCGAGAGACAGGTCCGGCGATCTCACCCACCCGGTATTCCCGGTGCGGGCCACCGTCACCCGGGTCCACCCCTGTTCGTTCTGCTCCATGACCTTTACCTGGTCGTTAACCCTGAGCCTCTCCAGCGATCCGGCCCGATCAGACGGAGCTTCGCGCAGGTGCACCCGGCGCCGCACGTAAAGCCGGCTTACCGGCTGAAGGCTGAGATCCCTGTCGTTGGCCCAGCCTTCCTGGCCGCTGTCGGTGCGCACTAAAAACCATCCGCCCCGGCGCTCGACAACCAGAACCCGCGCATTGAGCGGGACCCGGGCCCCGTTGGCGCCGGCCGGATCAGGCGTAGCCTTGAGGGTGAGCCCCTTGGCTCCCACGTAATAATAGGTTTGCACCGGCGAAGGGGGAGAGACAGAAGTGGGCCCTGCCGCAGCGCAGCCGCCCAGGCCCAGCAACAAAAATGCCAACAAAGTCCGGAGTCCTTTACGGTCCATGGGGGATACCTCGAAATCGTCCGAGTTCAGTGGAATTTTATTTCTCATGAGGCTGCTTTTATGTTTAACATAATAGAAACTTCGCAAGAAAAGTCAATGTCATCGAGGTCAGAGGGTTTCACTATGACGGCCCGGCGTTCCGGCAATCCGGAAGAACAACTCGTGGTCTACGGCTCCCTGGCCCCCGGCGGCGCCAACGCTTGTCTGCTGGAGGGCCTGGTGGGGGAGTGGTACCCCTGTCGCATCCGGGGCCGGATGGGCACCTACCTGGGCTTCAAATCCTTCCGCTACGATCCCCAGGGGCCGGAACACCCGGCCTGGCTCTTTTCGTCCGCTGAACTGCATCGGCAGATCTGCGAACTGGATGACTTCGAAGGCGAGGCCTACCAACGCGTGGTCATTCCCGTCCGGGTGAACGGCCGCTGGGTCATGGCCCAGGTCTATGAGGGCAAGTATTCCCTGTGAGGGTCGGGCCAGTCAGGCAAAATTCCCGCCAGAGGAGGCAGTTATGAAAATGCCGGCATTAAAAGTATGGCTCGCTTTGGGACTGGTGTTTGGCCTGGTGGCCATCGCCCCGGCCCAATCGCCCCCGACTACCTCCGGGGGGTCGGGCCAGGCCCTGCTCAACCTGGAAAACACCGTGGCCCTGCACGGTTACGACCCGGTGGCCTACTTTATCGACCATGAGGCCGTGAGGGGCAAAAAGAGGATTTTGGAGCGGCTGGGGAGCGCTACCTACTATTTCGCTTCCCGGGGGAGCCGCTATGAATTTCTGCGGAACGCCACGCGCTATCAGCCGCAATTCGGCGGGTACTGCGCCGCCTCCCTGGCCATGGGCCGGCTGGAGGACATCAACCCCCACCTCTTTGTCATTTACGAGGGGAAGCTCTACCTGTTCAACAACTCCGAGGTCATGGCCGTGTTTATGCGGGACCCTCGCCGGAACATCTATGAGGCCCGGCAGCACTACTTTACAATTGCCGCGGAGCGGCGCAGCACTTATTAACCGGCCGGGTGGCGATTGACGTAGAAAAGTCTGATGGGGGGGCTCAATGCTCACCGCCCTTTTAGCGGGGCATCTCATAGGATAGCGTGTGCCATAGATTCTTTGCACTTGGAGATTCTTAAATCCCCCTAAATCCCCCCTTTTCACAGGGGTACTTTGACAACAATTCCTTATAGTTACCCAATTTTTTTTAAGGGGGGTCAGGGGGGATTTAGCATGATGCCGCCATCGGAAAATACTTTTGGCAAACGCCATGAGTCCCCTTTGGAAGGGGAGTAAAAGGACCTGAGAACTCTGCAACAGCACCCCCACTGGTCATGCTGAGGGCGCAGAGCCACCGAAGAATCTCATAAGTACGCGAACATACGAGATCCTTCGCTCCACTCAGGATGACAAAATGGCTTTCCACCGGGGGCTCAACCTGCCTTTCCCGGGTCATTTTTATGATGAAACCCATGACCAATCAGTCGGTGCGCCGGGGGCAGCCAGCGGTCGGTCATTGCCAAACTCGTCCTGGGGCTTATCCTGGCGGTGCTCCTGGCCGGGGGGGCCTGGGCCGGGGAGGGCTTTGAGGCGCCCCGGCCGGGCCGGGTCTTCCAGTTTCCCCGGGACCACGGGGCCCACCCGGACTACAAGACCGAGTGGTGGTATTACGTCGGGCATCTCAAGGCCGCGTCCGGGGAGTCTTTCGGTTATCAGCTGACCTTCTTCCGGGTGGCCTTACGAAAACCGCCGCCCCCCGGCCTGAAGCCCCGTTCGGCCTGGACCCTGAACACCGTTTACTTCGCACACCTGGCCATCACCGATGCGGCCCGGCGCACCTTTGCCTTCCGGGAGAAAGCCGGCCGGGGGGCACTGGGTCTGTCCGGGGCGGCGGCGGACCCCATGCGGGTCTGGATCGACGACTGGCAGGCGGAGCTGCAGGGGGAGGAATTTCACCTCAAGGCCCAAGACCGGGGCCTGGGGCTGGACCTGGTCCTCAAACCTCTGAAACCCCCGGCCCTGCATGGCCAGGGGGGCTACAGCCTGCAAGTCGGCCACTTCCGGCGCGGCCAGCTATTACTATTCCCTGCCCCGGCTGAGCACCCAGGGGACCATCCTGGTGGACGGCCGCTGGCTGGCGGTAACCGGCACGAGCTGGATGGACCACGAGTTTTTCACCGGCGCCATGGCCCCGAATCTGTCGGGCTGGGACTGGTTCAGCCTCCAGATCGCCGACGGCTGGGAGGTGATGCTCTACCTCCTGCGCCAGAAAGACGGCACGGTGGACCCGGCCTCCTCCGGCACCCTCATCGACCCCCAGGGCCATACCCGGCACCTGAAGCTCGGCGATTTTCACGGTCAAGCCCACCGGCGCCTGGACCTCACCCCACACCCGGGCCAAATACCCGGCGGGCTGGGAGATTAGCCATCCCCGGAGCGGGGTACCGCCTGAGGCTCACCCCGACGCTCCCCGACCAGGAGATTAGGGCCCAGGTACCGGCCAAGGTGACCTACTGGGAAGGGGAGGTCAAGATCGAGGGGGTGAAAAACGGCGCCCCGGTTAAGGGCATGGGCTACGCCGAACTCACCGGCTATGCCGGGAGGCTGGGCGGGCAGGTTTTAGAAAAAGGGGGAAAAGGGGAAGAGGGAAAAGGCGAAAAGGGGGAGCAAGCTTTGATGCGTTGCGAGCGGGCGTTGGGTTCACTGCTTGAGGCCCTGGCAACATTCCACCTTAGGCTGGAAAGCCTGTGCCACCAGAGTCCCTGGGATAGATCGATGGAATGCGGGTGGCAAGAGACCTTCGCAAGAGGCTCAGTTCTCCTTAGTTATTGGCTGACTGCTGACCGCTGAAAGCTGCAATCCCCCCCAAAAAAGCCAGGGAGGGACAAAGCCTGAGCTCTGCCCCTCCCTGGACTGTTCTTCTATATTATCGCGCTTCAGCGCGTTAGCCAGCGGTCGTTGCGCACCGTGAGGCAGGCGTAGGGCTGCACCCATTGGAGGGCGAAGAAGGCGAAGTAGGAGTAAATGATGCCGTAGATGAAGTCCATGTCCCGTTCCTGGTGGATATAGTAGTACATCCATACCAGGGTGAAGACCCCCAGCCCGGCGAAGAACTTCACCATGACGATGGGATAGAGCCAGAAAGAGAAGAGCAGCATGCCCAGGAAGAGGTAGGTCAGGGGGAACTCGATCTGGGTCATGAAAAAGTCAACGATGGGCAGCAGCCGGTGTTTGGTCCGGTACTTGCTCAGGATGAACTTGAGCTGGACCCAGTTTTCCCTAAAATTGCTCCGGTCCCAGCGCAGGTACATGCGGCACAGGCCCTTATAGGTTTCGGGCACCACGGTGTGGACCAGGGCGCTGCGCTGATAAGAGGTGTGGTAGCCCTGGCGCAGGACAAAGTTGGTCAAGGCCCGGTCTTCGCCGATATTGGCGGGCAGGCCCATGAAGGTCTGGGTGCGCCATTTCTTCAGGACGGGCTTGAGGGCCGCGGCCCGGTAGGCCGACAGGGCCCCGGGGGTGCAGGTGACGCAGCCGTACATGCTCTGGGAGGCCCTGAGGAAATCGAAGGCCAGGACGAAGCGTACCGCCAGCATCCGGGCCATGACACAGCGGCTCCGGTTGTAGACCTTGACGTTGCCGGCCACCGCGCCGATCTGGGCATCGTTGAGCATGGGGGCGATGACCTGCTTGACGGTATCAGGAGTGATGACGCTGTCCGAATCGATGGTGACGAAGTACTCGCCCTTGCCCCGGGTGAAGCCGGCGTAGAGGCCCTCTTTCTTGCCCCGGTTCTTGGTGAAGCGGATGGCCTTGATCAGCTTGGGGTAGCGCCGGCGGGCCCGTTCGATGTAGGCCCAGGTGTCGTCTTTGGAGCCGTCGTCGATGCAGATGATCTCCAGCCGGTCGGCCGGGTAGTCCGAGGCCACCGCGGCGTAGATGGACTTCTCCACCATGGCGCCTTCGTTGTAGGCCGGGATGATGACGGTTACCCGGGGGAGCGGGCCCGGGGGGATGGGATAGGATTTATATCGCCACCACAGCACGGTCCGCACCAGTTGAAAGGCCAGGTAAGCCAGGGTGAAGCCGGCCCCCAGGGCCATCAAGGGGTTACCGAAGCTCTGGCGGCTCAACAGCTGCAGGTAGCCGTTGAATGAACCCACCTTTAAGGAGATTACCAGACAGGCCGACAAGATTAACGGGACCAGGATTTTGAGGGCCAGGTCCAGGGTCTGTATCCGTTGTTCCTCTTTGGAGCGCCATTTCGCCTGAGTCAAGGGAAAGGCAGAGGTTATGGTTCGCATATAGGTCAGTTCCTCAATGTTAAGACAAAATTCAAGGTCTCATCCTATACATGCAAGTGGCTTGCCAAAGATCCTCAAATATCGACATTTGTAACCGTTTGAAATATATACATAAAAAAACTTGCCTTAAATCTCTCCCCCGGGCACCGGACGCAAACTTCTCTGCCTGAGAGGAATCCCCGGAACCATGATAAAAATTTCTCAAATTGAGAAATTTGCCGAAGCCGGCGTCCCCTCCTGGCCCCGCACTTCCGGAAAAGCAGCCACCTCTAAGGGTTTTCCCGAAAAAATACGGTAAAAATTATTTGCCGCAAGGGGAAGAGTCGAGTTCACATTTATGGTATCTTGTGGTAAGAAGACAGAGGGGAACGATAATAGCCGTTTCGGTTCGGAAGTTGGCCCGGCAACTAATAATTCTCAGCCCAAAGGAATAACGGCATGGTGGAAACGGAGAAACCCTCAGGGGCAGAAATAACCGCAGGTTTAAAACTCTGCCAGTTGGGACAAGAGGTGAGCGTGTCCGCCGGCACGCGGATTGTCAGCCAGGGCGAGGACCCGGAATTCTTCTACGTCATTCAGTCAGGCCGGGTCCGGGTTTTCCGGGAGACCGCCGACCGGATTCAAACCAATTTGACCGAATTGGAGGCCGGAGCCTACTTTGGAGAGGTGGCCCTGGTTACCGGTCAGCCTCGCTCCGCCTCGGTGGAGGCCTTGGAGGACGCCACCCTCATCAAAGTTTCCAAGGATGAATTCGACCGCCTCCTGGATCAGAATCCCCAACTGGCCCGGCATATCATCCAGCAGTTGGCCAGCTGGCTGGTGGCCGGTGACCGGCGCGTGGAAGCCGAAGTGGTGCACCAGGTCAAACTGCGGCAGATCTCCTGGTTCGATTTTGTCCTGATGTTGGGTTTGAGCCTCGTGCTCTCCCTGATCGTCAACATTTACAACGACAACCGGATTCCCCTGATCCACGGTTGGGGCGATAAAACCTCCATTCCGGAAATATCCCTCAATCACGCCCTGGAAATGTACAAGAAGAACCAGGCCATTTTCGTAGACGCCCGGAAGAGCGCCTTTTATAGTCAGAAGCACATCAAGGGCGCCCAAAACTTGCCGGAAATATTGTTTGACATGATGTTCCCCATGTTTAATTTCACCCTGGCCCAGACCCCGGAGGATAAGGACAAAACCCTGGTGGTATATGGCGGGACTTTCAGCCGGCGTATGGACATCGACTTGGCCCGCCTGCTGAAACACAAGGGTTTGAAAAACGTGGTGGTGATGAAGAACTACTCAGGGTGGCCCAAGGTCTTTCCCGTCCAGGAGAAAGCGGCTTCGGAGCCTGGCAGCCTTCCCCTGGGGTTCGCGGGATTCCTGGAATGGATACCGTTGAGTATCTTTTTGTTTATCCTGATCCCGCCCCTCTGGCGTAGCCCTTACCTGTCGGTGTTTTGCCGGTTACTCCTGGCGGCTATCTTCATTTCCTTTGCCTTGAGCAAAATTATGCGGCCGGCGGTCTTTGCCTTGAACGTGGTGGATTACAACCTGACGCCCGCCTGGGGGGTGAACCTCTGGTCTCTCGCCCTGCCCTGGGGAGAACTGGTCGCAGGGTTGTTCCTCCTCCTGGGGATCCGCACCCGGGCCGCCGCCATCCTGATCGCCGCCATGAACCTCATCTTCATCATCGGATTGGTCAATGCCATCTTACACCACATGCCCATTAACTGCGGGTGCGTGGGCGAGGTGGGCGAACCGGTGAACTGGCTGAAAGTTATGAAAAATACCGGCATGTTGGTCATGTGTATCCAAATTTACCTCTACGACCGGTTTATGGTGCTGGACCGGGGCGGGTTCATTTTGCGAGATAGGACAATATGAAAACAAACTCTCTGAAACTGGCCGCGGTTCTGGGTCTGATCATGGTGGGGCTGATCATGGGAGGCTGTGGCGAGTCCCGCTCCCAATTCGCCGGGACGTATAAATCCGTGGAGCCCTTTGGAGGTAAAGACTACATCATCCTCGACCTCCAGGAGAATGGCAAGGGAACCTGGGCCCTGGGAGCGAAAAGCATTGAGTTTACCTGGGTGGTGAATGACGGCAAGATCTTTATTTACACCAAGCCGGGCGCCATCCTCGTCGTCACTCCCTCTGACGGTGGCAAGATGTTGTCGGCGGACATGACCGGTGATTGGCATCCCGGTTGCCCTCCCGGTTCCTGCGTGAACTTTAAGCGGGTCCCGGATGGAGGGTAAGGTCATAAGCAGTTTGCAGAACCTGGGCGCTAAACCGGGCCGCAGGCTGGCAGGGCTGCTGGTGTTGCTGTTGTGCCTTTCCCATCACGCCTGGGGGGCTGGCGGCAGCGTGGAAGTTCGCCGTCTGGGGTTGAGCAAGGTGGGGGAGAACACGCTCCTTACCGTAATTCTGGACCGGGCCGCGACACCCCGGGTGAGTTCCCGGAACGTGTCGGGCCAACCGCAACTGGTGGTGGATTTCCCCGGGGCCCGGTCCGGGCGGCTGCCCAACCATCTGGGGGGCGATGAGCTGCTGGTGCAGCAGGTGGTTACCGAAACCGCCTCTCCTGGGGGCGGGGTGCGCATCATCCTGGACCTCTTCCCCGAAAAGCCCTACACCTTCTGGAAGCAGACCCGGCCCGGCACCGGCGGGCAGTTCTTGTTCATCCTGGGGTTAAAGCCCGATACCCAGGCCCGGCCGGTCCAGTCCAGGGTCGCGCCGCCTGCAGAGCCGGCCCCGGCTCCCACGGTGCCGCCGGCGGGTGATTTCCAGGAGGTTGAGCTCAAACCGGAGCCTCCTGCGCCCCGGAGCGAGGAGGGCGGCTACCAGGAGCCCAAAGTGAGCTTGGCTCCCGGCAGCTTCCCCGAACTGCGTCGCCTCATGCCCAAGGCCGCCCGGCTGCTCGACGGCCTGGGAGCCGACGGCTGGGCCGTGTCCGACTCCCACCGGTATGATCGCCCGGGAAAGCGCTTCAGCCGCGACTTCGTCCTCACCAACCACAAGTACCCGGAACTGGTGGTGAAGATCGTTTATCTTCCGGCCAACGTCCCCAATACCCCCAACATCGACATCATCATGTTGTCCACGGAAAACCTCTCCGGCGAGACTGCCGCTGAATACCGGGGTCTGCGCCAGTGGAGTTTCGCCAAGATCAAGCAGAAATACGAAGATATCGGCGATTTCTTTGACGATGCCCTGAAACCTTTGCGAGTGAAGCTGCGCGAGCAGACCAAGACCGTGGCGCTGCATGATGCCGCAGTTTTCCAGAACTTTCTGAAGCTGGTCAGCCCGAATAATCCCCAGCTTCCCGACCAGATGATGAAGCGCGTCCGGGCCAAGGTAAGTCCCCGGTTTGAGGGGGTGCAGTTCACCTTGTCCGACAATCCCCTGGTCATCCTCAATCTGGTGGATTTTCTCTACGTGAAGGTCTATTACCTGGAAACCCCGGGAGGAGTAGGACCATGACCAGGGAGATCATCGTCTTCGGCAAGCAGGGCTGACCCTTTACCCGGCAGGCCCGTGAGGCCAAAAGCAAAGAGGGGTTGACGGTCATTTATCGGGATGTCAAAGGGGACGACCAGGCCTTGGCCGAGATGCTGCGGCTTACCCAGGGCAACCGCCGGGTGCCGGTTCTGGTGGAGGGTGAGAAGATCAGCATCGGCTTTGGGGGTTCCTGAAAGGTCTAACGTACCCGCGAGGCCGCGGGTTTTAAGGATGCACCCCGGGGGGGAGCGTCAGGCTGGCGGCCACAGGTCATCAGCCGGGCGTTCCCCCCGGGTTTTTTCCACCGCCGCCCTCCGCCAGCCTGGGACCGGACGGGCGCCCCTTCCCAGTGGCCCGACCGGCGCTTCTTCTTTCCCCGCACTTTAGCCTGATAAACCTGCTATGCTCCTCGGGAGCATGTCTCTAAAGGCCGCGCCCGGACGCCGGTCGCGGCGGAGACGGCCTCACACACCGGGGCTGAAAAATCATGACTCAGCATGGCATTCTGAGCAGGAGGCGCCGGAATGAAGCATCCCGGAGGTTTAAAAAGAGAGATTTTGGGCGGCGCTTCAGGCTGAAAATATCAGGTTTTCGACGGCTCTCGGGGTTTAAGAGATACCTTGTGAAAAACCAATGGGTTAGCTGAGCAGATTCAAGTTGCCGGAGAAGATTATCGATACAAACAACAGGGGAGGGTGAGCATGGGTTAATTATAATTGATTAACTAATTGAAAATAATATGAAAAATCGTACTAAGTTACATTGTTGTTCCTAGGCGTAAATTATCGGTAAAATTAACCCACTTTCCATCAGAAATATGAGTAATTATGGTTGTAAGACCCACTGAAGCCAAGAAAATCCCGGAAAACTTCCGCCAGTTGCCATTGCGAAAAATCACACAATAAAGTTGTGGCATATTATTAAAATAATTCAGTATGTTAAAAGACATTTAAAAAATAATTCTTGACAGCCAAATTTTCCTGGGGTAAAGATAGCTCACAATCAAAAAAGCCCACTTGGGTGTGCGGCAGATAGTTCACTACACCATTGGATTGATGGGAATGGGAGCCTGAGACCGGACGGCCGGTGATGCCGGGGGAATGTTTCCTCCAGGCACCGCGGCCCGAGGCTGAAGGCGAAAAATAGACTATCGAAGCAATCCCGGGGCCACGGCCCTGAGCAGTTTCCTGGCAGTTCCTTTCTCACTCCATTCCCGAACCATCCGCAAGATTCCAACTGTGTTAAAAATGAGGGAATACCATGCGAAAAATGGGGCTAATGATAATCTGTCTCTTAGGAGTGGGGGTGCTGGCCTGTCCCCGACCTACGATGTGCGTCACCATGTCGATTGTCACGGTAACGGCATACCACCACTGCCCCGGCAGCAAAGGCATCACTGCCTCGGGGCGCCGGGTCAAGGTGGGGATGATAGCTCTCAGCCGGGACTTGGAACGTAACCTGAATATGGATTTTGGCGACCGGGTACTACTCCACGGCATGGGGGTCTTTGAGTTTCAAGACCGCATGGCGCCCCGGTGGAACAAAAAGGTAGACATCTACCTGAGCAACCAATGCAAGGCCAGGAATTTCGGGGTAAAGCGCTACGTAGTGCTGGTGAAACTGGTCTGAGCCGCGGCCTTATTTGACCCGCTCGATATAGGCGCTGGTGCGGGTATCCACTTTCACCCGGTCGCCTTCATTGATGAACAGGGGCACCTGGATGAGCACGCCGCTTTCCAACGTGGCGGGCTTGGTGCCACCGGCCGCGGTGTCGCCTTTCACGCCGGGTTCGGTTTGCGTCACCTCCAACTCGACGAACAGCGGGACTTCCACGGCCACCGGCTGCTGGTTGAAAAAGAGGACCTTGACCGCCATATTCTCGGTCAGGAACTGGCTCGCCTCGCCCACCTGATCCTCGGTGAGCATGATCTGCTCATAGTTCTCGTTGTCCATCATATGAAAATCCCCGCCCTCCCCGTAGAGATACTGCATCTCCCGCTCCATGAGGTCAGGCTTTTTCACTTTTTCGCCTGAACGGAACGTCTGATCCAGTACCCGGCCGCTGAGCAGGCTCTTCATCTTGGTGCGCACAAAGGCGCCGCCTTTGCCTGGCTTGACGTGTTGAAAGTCCACGATGGTGTAGGGCACGCCTTCCAATTCGATCTTCAAACCTTTCTTAAATTCCGCGGTAGAATACATAGGTTCAATTACCCTTCTTTTTTCGCGACAGCATTTGCCATGAAATCATTCCCCGTTCTGATGGTTAACTCCCCCACGATCCCCCTTTCCCAAAGGGGTGCTGCAAACCATTCCTGGTAGTGCCCCCCTTTGTCAGAGGGAGGTGAGAGGGGGTTTTGGTTTTACGTGTCTAGGTCATAACGGCAAGAATTTTTGGCATACGCTATACGTTGAGGTGAGTAAGGGGAATATTGGCTGTTACCCCTGAAACCGAGGCCGGATACCGGCCCGGTCAGGTACCTGGAAAGATCTCCCCAAACGAGTTTTAATTGGTGGTCACGGGAGAGGGTTTACTCACGGTGGGGGTTGGGTTTCTTTTGAGAAGCCCCTCTCGGAGGTCCGGAGACCCGCTTCCCGGTGCCGGCTTTCCTGGTGGAACCGGCCTGGACCTTGGTCGGCGGCGGCGTCCCGCGGTTCGCGGCAGCAGTCAGACGCGGCGCGGTTCCCGGTTTTTCCGGCGGGAACTGGAAGATAATCTCGTTGGGCTTGACGAAATTGAGCTCTTGCCGGATCCGGTCCTGGATATATTCCGGGTCGTGCTGCAGGCGGTCGATGGTGCGGGTCAGACGCTCATTTTCCGCGGCCAGCCGGATATTTTCCTGCTCCAGGCGGAGGCCCTCCTGCCGGAAGCGAAAGACATTGTAGAAGCCATGCTGGCTGAACAGAATCACCATGACCATGGACACTCCCACGATCAGGGCAATCCCCCCCAGGAGCTTGTAGCCTCCCCCTACCTTCTGAGTTTCAACCGACGCACTCGGTGAAGTCATGTCTCCCCCTCTACAAGACTTCTACGCATGATATTGCCTGAAAATCTCGACAGATGCAACAAAATTACTCATGCCGGGGACAAAATTTATCAAAAAAAATGTGGTCTGAGGCCATAAAAAATCCGGCCGGGGACCGCCAACCCCTCGAGAAGATTTTAGGCTACCCGGTTCTCTACCAAAAGTTCAAGGTTCAAGGTTCAAAGTTCAAGGTATTTAATGCGGGGGGCGGACCGCGTTTCAGAATAAAGAGACTTCGACTCTTCAGCGGTTACGGGTGGTCCACAGCCCCATGAATAACTGGTGTGAAAAGTTTGTTCCCTGGGTGGCACAGGTTTTCAACCTGTGCGTCAACCAGTCCTGGCCAGAGTTGAGGCGGCGGTTGACGAACCAGCCCTATCATAAAGTCAGGGTTACGGTTACGACGGCAAGCGGTTATGAGTCGCTCACCCCCCGAGAAGGCCGCGCCACCGGCCCAGGGCACCCGGGGGCACTATTGACAAGGTCCGGGAAACATAATACGGTTTAGGCAAAATATCCTGGAGACGACTATGTTCGGCCTGAGCGGCCTGGCCACCACCGGCATCGGTTCGGTGCCCTTCACCGACCCTGAAGAGACCGTGGCCCTGGTTTTGGAGACTTTGCCCCAGATACCCTACTGGCCCCAGATGGTCCAGTTGGGATATCTTGAGGAGATGGCGGCCCAGGCGGCCCGGGGGCTGCCCGGGCTCAAAGTGGACGAGGTGAACCGCACCGTCGCCATGGATCCGGACCTGCCCCGGGATGAGGCCCTGGCCCGGTTTTATGAAATCGTGCTGTCAGGCGACCTCACCGCCTTTGCCTTCGAGGCGCAAGACGCCCGGGGGTTTTTCGCCCTCCTGGCCGCGGTGGCCTCCCAGGGCTGCCCCGGCCCGGCCCTCAAAGGCCAGTTGTCCGGGCCGGTGACTTTTGCCGGCGTCGTCAAGGACGCGGCCGGCAAGCCGATTCTCTATGACCGGGAGCTGACCCAGGCCGTGTGCGCCGGCCTGGCCCGCAAGGTGGCCTGGCAGGCCGAGAAGTTCAGGGAGTTGGGCAAGGCGCCCATCATCTTCCTGGATGAACCCTTCCTCACCGGGTTCGGTTCCGCGTATCTGCCCATCTCAAAAGATGAAGTGACCGAAATCTTGACCCAAACCCTGGAAGAGGCCCGGGGAGCCGCAGCCGGCCCGGTGGCCCTGGGGATGCACTGCTGCGGCAACACCGACTGGTCCCTGTTGCTCCAGGCTCCCATTGACATCCTCAGCTTTGATTCCTACGGCTTCTTTGAGAGTCTGCGGCTCTATGACCGGCCGTTGGCGGACTACCTGGCCCGGGGCGGCTGGCTGGCCTGGGGCCTGGTGCCCACCAACGAGGACTTCACGTCAGAGACCCCGGACAAACTGTGGCAGCGGTTCCAGTCCCAGGCAAACCAGCTGGCCAAGGACCTGAACTGGGGGCTCAAGGATGTTCTGGCCCAATCCCTCCTCACCCCGGCCTGCGGGACGGGCTACATGAGCCCGGACGAGGCCCGCCGGGTGTTGATCACCGTCAAGGAACTCGGCCTCCGGGGCCAGGAGTGGCTGGCTGCCCTTTAGGGGAAGTGCCGGATTGCATGAAGCGTCAATAAACGGAAGCGGCTCCTGACCGCCAGGTAATTTTACGGGAGAGGAAAGGCATATATGAAGGTCAAAGAGATCATGGTAAAAGAGGTGGCCACCCTGGACGTCAACGACGAACTCAGCCTGGCCAACGATATCATGCGGTTGGGACGCATCCGCCACCTCCCGGTGGTGGACGGCACCCGGCTGGTGGGGATTGTCTCGGAGCGGGACCTGTTCCGCAGTTCCCTGGCCCACGCCCTGGGTTACGCCTCCAAGGACACCCGGGATTTGATGAAAACCCTGCACATCAAGGATATTATGGTGACCGGGGTGATTACCATTCCGCCGGATACCGAGGTGTGCGAAGCCACCAAGATGATGATCGAGGAAAAAATCGGCTGCCTGCCGGTGGTGGAGGACAACCGGCTGATAGGCCTGATCACGGAAACCGACGTCCTCCAGCAGTACATCAAGGAATGCGGCCAGGGTTAGGCGGCTTCTCGCCCGGGTCCTGGGACGCAGGCACAAAAAAAGCGGGCCCGGTGGCCCGCTTTTTCTTGTTGACCCCGGGGCGTGGCCGCCCGGTTAAATATACGTTAACCAATTCCGGTAGCGCTCATTCTGGCCCTTGACCACCCCGAAATAAACCTCTTGCATCTGCTTGGTGACGGGGCCGGGGTGACCCGGGCCGATTTTCCGCCCGTCCACATCCCGGACCGGGGTGATTTCCGCCGCGGTGCCGGTGAGAAAGACCTCGTCCGCCAGGTAGAGCTCGTCCCGGGAGAAACGCTCGTCCTTCACGGTCAGGCCCAGGTCCTGGGCCAGGGTGATGACGCAGTCCCGGGTGATGCCCGGCAGGATGGACGTCAACGGCGGCGTCTTGACGATGCCGTCCTTGACGAGGAAAATATTTTCCCCGGAAGCCTCACAGACATACCCGGCGGTGTCCAGCAACAAGGCCTCGTCGTAGCCCGAATGCACCGCCTCGAGTTTGGCCATGATGGAGTTGACGTAGTTACCCACGGTCTTGGTCTTGGTCATCGAGACGTTGACATGATGGCGGGTGAAGGATGAGGTTTTGACCCGGATACCCTGGCGCAGGCCCTCGTCCCCCAGGTAGGCCCCCCAGATCCAACTGATGACGGCTATCTGTACGGGGGCGCCTTTGGGGTTGAGCCCCATAACGCCTTCTCCCAAGAACACCAGGGGGCGGATGTAGGCCTCCTTTTGCCCGTTGAGCCGCAGGATTTCGCAGCAGGCCGCCTCGACTTCGTCCTGTTTGAAGGGAAGCTCGATCATCATGACGTGACCGGAATCGAACAGGCGCTGAATATGCTCCTTCAGGCGGAAGATCGCGGTACGGCCATCGTGGCACTCATACGCCCGAATGCCTTCAAAAACTCCCAAGCCGTAGTGCAGGGTGTGGGTCAGGATGTGGACCTGAGCCTCCTCCCAGGGAATGAATTTGCCGTCGAACCAGATGAATTTGGCCTTTTCCACCATCAATCTTACCTCCGGGATACGTGCTGAAAATTTTTATCGTTTCGAGCCCCACTTGTCAAACGGTATTTCCCCCGGTTTTCATTGCCTTGTCAGGCCTTTTTCCGGTATCATGGGCAAAATGGTGCGCCGACTGCGGTCGGCCACGGTTCCTGAGTGTCAGTGTACTTACCTTGTCTGGCTTAAAAAGAGCCGGATTTCGCATCCCGGGTGTTCTATAGTGGTTGCCATCAATGCTTTCCACGTGGAGATTCTTAAATCCCCCTCAATCCCCTTTCTTAAACGGGGATTTAGGGGGATTATTGAGCCCGTAATGAATCTCCCCTGGCCCCCCTTGAGACCTGGGGGGAGAACCCCCGAATTAATTGCCAAAGTAATTCTGAAACATCACTTTAATGAGCTGCGGGTGGAGCTATGACTGAAGCGGTAAAAGTGGGTGTCATTGGCGTGGGTTATTTGGGCCGGTTTCACGCCGAAAAATATGCTGCTCTGGCGGAAACCGAGCTGGTGGGGGTGGCTGACCTCAACCGGGACCAGGCCCGGAAGGTGGCTCACACTTTGTCCACCCGGGACTTTGTCGACTACCGGGACCTGTTGCCCCTGGTGTCGGCGGTGAGCGTGGCGGTCCCCACTTCCCAGCATTTTGCCGTGGTGCGGGACGCACTCGCCGCCGGCTGCCAGGTGCTGGTGGAAAAGCCTATCACCACCACCGTGGCCGAAGCCGACGAACTGGTGCACCTGTCCCGGGAGCGCGGCCTCATCCTCATGGTGGGGCATCTGGAACGGTTCAACTCCGCCATGGAAGAGCTCAAAAGCCGGGTGACCCAGCCCCGGTTCATCGAGAGCCACCGCCTGTCGTTCTTCAAGGAGCGGGGCACCGACGTGGACGTGGTCCTGGATCTCATGATCCACGACCTGGATCATGTGCTGAACCTGGTGCCCTCCCCGGTGGCCGAGATCCGGGCCGCGGGCATTTCGGTCCTCACCGACCGCGTCGATCTGGCCAATGTCCGGCTGGAGTTCGAAGGCGGCTGCATTGCCAACCTCACCGCCTCCCGCATGTCCTTCAAGTCCATGCGCAAGTTCCGCCTCTTCCAGCCCGAGGCCTACCTGGCGGTGGATTTTGAGAACCGGGAACTCACCGCCGCCTCCCGGAAGGACGGGGCCATGGGGCCGCTGCCGGGGGTGGCCCTCGAGACCCGCCGGTTTTCCCAGGAAGACGTTCTGCTCAAGGAGATCACCGCCTTTGTCCAGACCATTCAGGACGGCGGCGAAGCCCCCATCCCCGGCGAATCCGGCCGGGCCGCCCTGGACCTGGCCCTTTCCATCAACGCCGCCATGAAACTGGCGAAAGGGTAGGGGGGAGGGAAAGATGCGGGGGTCTGGGAAATTAACCATTTCCCCCCGCACCCCCAACCGCAGTTATGAGAACTAGACCCACCGACCCCATCTTTTGATCCGCTCCCCAACTGAGCCGGGAAACGACAAGGAAGGCCGGTGATAATTATTATCGCCAATTAACCAGGGGAGGGGTAAACATGGCACGCTGGTCCCGTTTGGGTTTTATGGTCTTGATCCTGTCGTTGGTCTGGGGTTGCGCCAAGGGGCAAACCATGACGGAAGCTAACCCGGTCCAACCCAGATTTACCAAGGCCAGTAACGGGGTGATCACCGACCACCTCACCGGCCTTGAGTGGTATGTCAAGCCCGACGCCGACATCAACTGGTACGAGGCCAAGGCCTGGGTGGATGGTCTCACCGTGGCCGGGGGCGGCTGGCGGATGCCTACGATTCCGGAATTGAAAGGCATCTATCAAAAAGGGGCCTCCCGCGCCAATATGGACCCGTTATTCGAACCCAAGTCGGCCTGGGTCTGGTCCGGGCAGAAGGACGATGCCCGGACGATGTTTGGCTTCGCCTTCTACAGCGGCCTGGTGAACTCGCACAGCATGCACTACGGCTACGGCAGAATGGCGTTTGCGGTGCGTTCGCATAAATGATGGCGGGTTCATGAGCTGGGGGGAAAAGGGGAAGAGGGAAAAAGGCGACAAGGGAAAGGGCACAGACAGTTATCAGGGTGCGTACCGCGCCCCGGGCGCGATTTACGCATCATATTCTGTTTACCCTGGTTACCAAGTTTAACTTGGTAACCAGAGTAACCAGAATAACCAGAATATAAGGCGTGAAGGATAATATGAAGAGCGATACAAATAATAGTTTTAGCGCCTTTCCCCTTTTCCCCTCTTCCCCTTTTCCCCCGGGGCGTAAGCCCCCCCAAATCCTTGTGGTCGCCGGGGAGGCTTCCGGGGACGATCATGCCGCCCGCCTGGTGGCGGCCATGCGGGAGTTTTGCCCTAACGCGGCGTTCTTCGGCATCGGCGGCGAGGCCATGGCCGCCCGGGGGGTGCGGATTCTCACCCCTGCCGCGGCATTGGCCGTGGTGGGCCTCATGGAAGTGGCGGGCCACTTGCCCGCTATCTGGCAGGCCCTGCGCGGCCTCGGGCGCGTCCTCAAAACCTCGCCTCCGGACCTGGCCATCCTGGTGGATTTCCCCGACTTCAATTTCTGGGTGGCCCGCCTGGCCAAATACTACCGGGTGCCGGTGTTGTACTACATCAGCCCCCAGGTCTGGGCCTGGCGCACCTACCGGGTGCGCACCCTGGCCCGCCTCACCGACCGCCTGGTGGTCATCTTCCCCTTTGAGGCGGACTTCTACCGGGCCCAGGGCGTAGCGGTGTCCTACGTGGGCCACCCCTTTCGGGAGACCCTGCCGCCCCTTTCGGACCGGCGCACCTTTTTGCAGGAGCATAACCTGGACCCGGAGGCCCTCACCATCGCCCTGCTCCCCGGCAGCCGGGCCGGCGAAATCGAGCGGCACCTGCCCATTATCCTGAAAGCCGCCAAACTCATCCAGCGCAGCATTCCCCAAGCCCAATTCATCCTGCCCCTGGCCTCCACCGCCCCGGCGGGGCTGGTGGAGTCGCTGGTTTCCGGGGAAGATAATGCCGGGGCGGGTTTAACCCCCGCGCCTGCGGCCTTACGGCTCAAGGTCATCACCGGCCAGGCCTACCAGGCCCTGGGCGCGGCCCACGTGGCGGTGGTGGCTTCGGGGACGGCCACGGTGGAGGCGGCCCTGGCCGCGGTGCCCACGGTCATCGTCTACCGGGTCTCCCCCCTTACCTTTGCGGTGGCCCGCTGGCTCGTTCGGGTCCCGCATGTGGGCATGGCCAATCTCCTGGCCGGAGAGCGGATGTTTCCCGAACTCATTCAGGACGATTTCACCCCGGCGCGCCTGGCCCATGAAGTCTTGAGTCTCATCCAGGACCCGGAGCGCATCAAGGCGGTGCGCCGCGGCCTGGCCACGGTGATCCACCGCCTGGGAGGCCCGGGGGCCTCAGCCCGGGCCGCCCGGGTGGCGGTGGAGTTGCTGGATTCAAAACATGAGCCGGGGAGATAAAACTTGCCTGCCGGATTAACGGTCTTATATTGAAAGCATGCATGGGAATGATTCCCTGGAATACCTCTCTCTTGTGCCAGGAAAACGGCTCGATAAAACGACTTAATTCAATAGTAAATTAAATGCCTTAACCTGCTTCTGCCCAGGCTGCCAGCCTGAGCTGCCAAAAACTCAAAACTAAAAACCATTTCTCAAGGAGGTGGCCCGTGATCAAAAAAATCCAATCGTTGCTGGGCGCGGAGGCCGATGACCTGTTGAACCACAAGTGCACAGGATTCCCCAAGGAGAGCCTGCACCTGCCGGGCCCCGATTTCATCGACCGGGTCTGGGTGATGAGCGACCGGAGCCCGGCGGTCTTGCGTTCCCTGGCCTCCCTGTTCGGCCACGGCCGCCTGGCCGGCACCGGCTATCTCTCCATCCTGCCGGTGGACCAGGGCGTGGAGCATTCCGCCGCCGCCTCCTTCGCCCCCAACCCCATCTATTTCGACCCGGAGAACATCGTCAAGCTGGCCATGGAGGGGGGCTGCAACGCCGTGGCCTCCACCATGGGGGTGCTGGGCGCGGTGGCCCGCAAGTACGCCCACAAGATCCCCTTCATCCTCAAGCTCAACCACAACGAGATGCTCTCCTACCCCAATTTTTACGACCAGACCCTGTTTGCCTCGGTGGAGCAGGCCTTCGAGATGGGCGCGGTGGCCGTGGGGGCCACCATCTATTACGGCTCCCTGGAGTGCCGCCGCCAGATCCTGGAGATTTCCGAGGCCTTCAAGGTGGCCCACGAACTGGGCATGGCCTGCATCCTCTGGTGCTACCTGCGCAACCCGGCGTTCAAGACCAAGGAAGGTGATTTCCACGCCTCCGCCGACCTCACCGGCCAGGCCAACTACCTGGGGGTGACCATCGAGGCCGACATCGTCAAGCAGAAGCTGGCCACGAATAACGGCGGCTACAAGGCCGTCAAGTTCGGCAAGACCAGTGACCTGGTCTACAGCAAGCTGGCCCCGGATCACCCCATCGACCTCTGCCGCTACCAGGTGGCCAACTGCTTCATGGGCCGGGCCGGGCTGATCAACTCCGGCGGCGGCTCCGGCAAAAACGACCTGGCCGACGCGGTGCGCACCGCGGTGATCAACAAGCGGGCCGGGGGCATGGGCCTGATCTCCGGGCGCAAAACCTTCCAGCGGCCCATGAAAGAAGGCGTGGAACTCTTCCACGCCATCCAGGACACCTTCCTCTGTAAAGAGGTGACCATAGCCTGACCAAGCGAGTGAACCGCGGTCAGCAGGACAGGCGCCCCGCCGCCAGGAGACCGGTGGCACAGGCTTGCCAGCCTGTGCGGCCCAGGGTGCCCGGTACGCGCCTTCCCCACCGGTGGCACAACGGTCTCGTCTGCACAAAGGCAGGGTGCGCCTCACGCCCCTGCTTATTCCTGATAAACGATCAAAGGGAGGGCCGGTATTGGCCCTCCCTTTGATTATCCAAGAAGATATGAGGCGCAACTACCCTTTGAGAACCGCCCGCCGCTTACAGTAAAACACCGGCCCCAGCCAGCCTAAGCTCTGGGGCCCCGTGGCGCCGGGGCAGAAGGGGAACTGGGGACAATGGCGGGGCAGACTCACCTCGTTTAAGGGAAAGTTATTATCACAAACAGTTATCGTCTGCTTGGTGATACCCTCATCCCAGAGACTGATGTTTCCCATGGCCGCTCCACAATAATCAAACGATTGCCTCGTTAGCTCAAAGCCCCTGAAGAATGAGACCGGGTCTTCCTGTTATAGAGGACGACTCGACCCCTGCGCTTGCTTGGTATTCAGATGGGCAAAGATAGTCACAATGCACCTAATGCGGATCGCTTCATTGGCCGATCCTTCTCGTCCGGGTTGTCTGGTGGGGGCGGGAAGTGAGGCTTTTGGCGTAAAGAGCAGTTAAGTTTGCCGCCGGTTGGCCTGAGGCAAACGCCTGGATATGGCTGTGGTCGGGCTGAGGTGAAAGATAGGTTGGAAGGTGGGGCCCCGAGGGGCCCCAGGGGAAGAAGTTGAGTAAAACTCCGCTACGGGGTTGAACCAGAAGTCGGCGGGCCAGGGCGGCCGCCTGCAGACAGCCACCGGCGCCACTACTGGGGGGACCTCGGAAGGAAGCCTCTGGTCCCAAAACAAATGGCACTATCCTGTGCAAATTCCCGCGTCGACTTGACAATACGGGTCTCCTCTCATCCATGAGAGTTTTCCAGCCATCGTGGCACCGGTCCTTCCTAGACCGCCTGCCACGGCGCCCGGCGGCGGATGGGTCAACCCCGTTCCTGCGCAGGCTCCGCTCGGACCTGCAAAAAAGCCGGGTTACCTCGAAGGCAACCCGGCTATCTTTTCTCCATAAGACCCGTGGTTTTCCGTCCCCATCTCACGGTGGGTTTGGCTTTTCTCAGGTTAATGACGAGCATAAAAAGGTAAAGTCGTAAAGTCAAGCAATTTTTAAAATTATTTTTATAAATTATAAAATTGATGCCCCCCCGCCATGTTTTGTCAGGGAATAAAAATGCCGCAAGACTGCCCCAGATGCCCCGGAGGAGGCTCTGGACGGAGGAAGGGCATTCAGTTCAGCTGCACTGCCAGCGAGCCTGAGATTGACGGTCACCGGAAATTTTGCCGCAGTCGGGGGATCATAATCTCCCCCAGGAGATATATCCATGGGGGACTTGCCCGGTACCATGATTTTCTAGCGAATAGGCGTTTTTTTATCAGGCCGGATAGTATAAAATAACAAAGTAATTCGCCGGTTAAAGGATGAAGCACCTCATGTTTACCGGGCTGGTGGAAGGCGTAGGCGAGCTGGTGGGCCTGACCCCCATGGCCGGGGGGTTGAGGCTGGCGGTCAAGACGTCGTTTCCCGCCACGGAACTCACCCTGGGGGAGTCGGTGGCCGTGGCCGGGGCCTGCCTCACGGTGGTGGCCCTGGTCGCCGCCGGCGGCCAGCTTCGAGGTGTCCCCCGAGACCCTGGCCTGCACGACTTTCTCTTTGAAAAAGGTGGGGGACCGGGTAAACTTGGAAAGGGCCGTCGAGACTGGGCGACCGCCTGGGGGGCCATCTGGTCACCGGCCACGTGGACGGCATCGGGGTGGTGCGGGAGGTCCGGCCCGGCCCGGCCCATACCCGGATGAAATTCGAACTGCCCGGCGGCCTTGAGCCGCTTCGTCATCGAGAAGGGTTCCATCGCGGTGAACGGGGTCTCCCTGACCGTGAATCTCTGCCAGGGGCACACCTTCACGGTGAACGTCATCCCGCACACCGGCAAGGAGACCACCCTGGCCGCCTCAAGGTGGGTGATAAGGTCAACCTGGAGACGGACATCATCGGCAAGTACGTGGCCCGGCTCCTGGGCCAGGACGGTCCCCGGGGCGGAGGCGTTACCCCGGAACTGTTGGCGCAGCACGGGTTTTTGTAGCAGTAAGCAGTCAAGAATTAACTAACCGAAAAACGGAAACAGGACCACAAACATGTCGATTTCACCCATTGAAGAAGCCATACAAGACATCCGCCAGGGCAAGATGATCATCCTGGTGGACGACGAAGACCGGGAAAACGAAGGCGACCTCACCATGGCGGCGGAGCGGGTTACGCCCGAGCTGGTCAATTTTATGGCCCGCTACGGCCGGGGCCTCATCTGCCTGGCCCTGACGCCGGAGATCGTGGAGCGCTTGCAGTTGCCTCAAATGGTCAGGAATAACCAGTCGGGGTTCAACACCGCCTTCACGGTGTCCGTCGAGGCCCGGCGCGGAGTGACCACGGGGATTTCCGCCGCGGACCGGGCCACCACCATTCTCGCCGCGGTGGCGGAAGAGGCCCAACCGGACGACCTGGTGAGCCCGGGGCACGTTTTTCCCATCCGGGCCCGGAAAGGCGGGGTCCTGGTGCGCACCGGGCAGACCGAGGGTTCCACGGACCTGGCCCGCCTGGCGGGTCTCAAAGGCGCCGCGGTGATCTGCGAAGTCATGAAGGATGACGGCACCATGGCCCGGATGCCGGACCTGGAGAAATTTGCCGCGGAGCATAATATCAAGATCGCCACCATTGCCGACCTGGTGGAACACCGGCTGCGTCACGAGTCCTTCGTCCACCGCCGGGCCACCGTCAAACTGCCCACCTACTTGGGGGAGTTCACCGCCATCGCCTATGACAACGATGTGGATGACAACCAGCACGTCGCCCTGGTGAAGGGGGAGATCGACCCCGAGGAACCCATCCTGGTGCGGGTCCACTCCGAATGCGTCACCGGCGACGTGTTCCACTCCCTCCGGTGCGACTGCGGCGACCAGTTGGAGGCCGCCATGGCAGCTGGTGCAGAGCGAAGGCCAGGGCGTCATTCTCTATATGCACCAGGAGGGCCGGGGCATCGGCCTGGTCAACAAGCTGAGGGCCTACGAACTCCAGGACCAGGGCGCCGACACGGTGGAGGCCAACGAGGCCCTGGGTTTCAAGGCCGACCTGCGGGACTACGGCATCGGGGCCCAGATCCTCCGGGACCTGGGGGTCAGGAAGATGCGCCTCATGACCAACAACCCCAAGAAGATCATCGGCCTGGAAGGCTACGGCCTCAATATGGTGGAGCGGGTGGCCCTGGAGATTCCCCCCAACCGGGAGAATCGCAACTACCTCAAGACCAAGTGCCTGAAAATGGGGCACCTCTTAAAAATGGTGTAATAGCTGCTCTCGCCAAGCCGCCCGGGACGCCAAGGCATTGTGCTTTGCGCCTTGGCGCTTATGGCGTGAAAAGATGAAGGAGGGCAGATGCGTACGATAGAAGGCAAGCTCACCGCCGAAGGTCTGAAATTCGCCCTGGTGGTGAGCCGGTTCAATTCCTTTATCACCGAGCGCCTGCTGGAAGGCGCCCTGGACTGTTTGCGGCGCCAGGGCGTCGCTGAGGAGAACCTGTCCGTGCTGCGGGTGCCGGGGGCCTGGGAGATTCCCCTGGTGGCCAAGCGCCTGGCCCAGGCCGGGGGCTATGATGCCATCATCTGCCTGGGGGCCGTGATCCGGGGTTCCACGCCCCACTTCGATTACGTGGCCGCCGAGGTGAGCAAGGGGATCGCCCAGGTGTCCCTGGAAAGCGGGGTGCCCATCGCCTTCGGCATCCTCACCACCGAGACCCTGGAGCAGGCCATCGAGCGGGCCGGCAGCAAAGCGGGGAACAAGGGCTTTGCCGCGGCCGAAGCCGCCATCGAAATGGTCAACCTTCTGAAAGAGCTGGGAGTCTGACTGCTTGGGAAGTTATTCTCGCAGCCGCTGCCGGGAGATGGCCCTGCAATTTCTCTATCAGGCCGAGTTCGCCGGGCCGGACCGGCCCGAGGCCGTAGAGCAGTTCTGGCAACACTTCGGACCCTTGTTCACTTTTCGAGGGATAAGAACCCGCTCAACGTTGATGTCGTTAAAAAATATCGGCCTCAGAGTCGGCCCGGAACGTCGGATGACCCATGTAAGCCTCATGGAAGGCAGCGCCTCCCGCTTATCTGAAGACCCTGGCGGAGGGGGTGGCCACCCATCTGGAAGAGATGGATGTCTTCATTGTGCGCTTCTCGGAGCATTGGCGTCTGGAGCGCATGACCGTCGTGGATCGCAACCTGCTCCGGTTGGCCATCTATGAACTGGTGTACCAGCCCCACATTCCGCCCAAGGTGGTGATCAACGAGGCGGTGGAGATGGCCAAGCGCTACGGCAGCGAGGCCTCCGGGGGCTTCATCAACGGCATCCTGGACCAGGTGCGGATGTCCGTGGGCCGCTAGGCCGAGGCCATCGGGTCCTGCCGCTCCGCCCCAGCCGGCGGGAGAATCGGGCCCCGGGGGTTGCATCCGGGGGATTAAGAGATTAATAATGTAACAGGAAAAACAGTTGGCCATGATCGGCATTCCCTGGTGAAGGGCGTTGGCATTCTGGCTTGAACCGCACTGCGGGAGAGGGGGACATGATGACTCGGAAATGGTTGGCGATTGCATGCGTAGTTCTCTTTGCCGTGTCTCTGGCAGGCTGTGTCACCGACAGCGGCTACTATGATCCGGCCAGGTCCGCCGGGGCCGGCGCCTTGGGCGGCGCGGCCACCGGCGCCGCCATCGGCTCCATCATCGGCGCGGCCACCGGCAACGCCGCCACCGGCGCCTGGGTGGGTGCGGCCGCCGGCGGCGTCCTGGGAGGCGTGGGCGGAGCCCTCTATGCTTCTCACCGCAACAGCGAGATCCGCTCGGCCCAGGCGGCGGCCCAGGCGAATAACTACCAGGGCCAGGGCAACGTGGTGAACGTGGACAACGTGGTGGCCTCTCCCCCCGTGGCCCGACCGGGACAGCAGATTATGCTGGGGGTTGATTACACCATCCTGACCCCTGACAATATGCCGGTGTCCGCCACCCTGGTGCGGGAGATCCGTTATCAAGGCAATCCCGTGGGGTCGCCTTACCAGACCACGGTGACCAACAGTAACGGCACCTTCCAGGACAACGTGACCTATTCCCTGCCCAACAACGCCACTCCCGGCGTCTACACCGTCGTCACGCGTTTGCAGAGCAACTACGGCACCTCCCAGCGGGAGGCGTCTTTTACCGTGCAGTAAGCCTCGAACCCGGAGAAGCCCGGGAGATTTTGCCGGACCGCGGAGATTTCCCGGGCTTGCCCCGCCTGCCCCATTGACAAACGTATTGTCTTCTGATAAATAATTATTTTTTACCTTCCTTGCTCTGGGCAGTTCGCACCAGGGCCATACGACCATAAGGAGGAAGAATGCGTCGCTATGAATCGGTCTGGGTGGTGAATGGTGACCTCCCCGATGAAGAAGTAAAATCAGCCATCGACAAGTTTTCCGGGATTATCTCCTCTCAAGGTGGGACCCTGGTGGGGGTGGAAGAGTGGGGCCGGCGTAAGCTGGCCTACAAAATCCAAGGCACCATCCGGGGCTTTTATGTCTTAGCCGATTTTGCCGGGTCGTCCGAGACGGTTCGGGAGTTGGAACGCAACTACCGGATTGACGACCGCATTATCCGCTACCTCACCACCAAAAAATCGGACAAGGTGAATCTGGAGGCCCTCCAGGCCGAGATCGCGGCCAAGGCCAAGGCGGCCGAGCCGCCGGCAGCCGAGCCGGAGGCTGCCCCTCCGGTGGAGGCCGCGCCTCCGGTGGAAGCTACCGCCCCGGTGGAAGCTGCCGCCCCTGACGAACCTGCCGCCCCAGCCAAGGAGGAATAATCCGTGCCTGTGATGCCTCGCCGCAAACGGAAACAATTTTACGTCCGCCGCAAGGTCTGCCGTTTTTGCGTGGACGCCAATCTGCCCATCGATTACAAAGATTTCAATACCCTGAGACAATTTATCACGGAGCGGGGCAAGATCATTCCCCGCCGTATCTCGGGGAACTGCGCCCGCCATCAGCGGCGGGTCACCAGAGCCATCAAACAGGCCCGGCTGATGGCCTTGATTTCCTATACCCCCCAAGTGCCCATTACGTGAGGGTGGGGTGAGCGCTAATCCGTGGGCCGGGGTCATGTCATTTGGTTCCTCTGCCTGGGCGCCCTCCTCTTAGGGTTTCTGGGGGCCCAGGTTAATCCCCTGGCCTTCCTGCTGGTGGGTGTCCTGGCGCCTTTGCCGGTGCTGGTAACCGCCTGGCGCTCCGGGGAGTTGGCGGCAGGGGCCTTGGCCCTGGCCGCCGCCGTCGTCATCTTCAGCCTGCACCCCGTTCCGGAAACCATCTGGCAAAACCTGGGTTTTTTCAACCTGCTGGTTATGGGGGTGATGCTGGGCGTCTTGCAGTGCCGGGGAGTGGCGGCGCCTCAGGCCATTATCTTGACGGTGGCGGCCCTGAGCCGTGGCCGCCTTGCTGATCTTCCTGGGGCAGGCCTTTTTCCAGGGGATTGCCCCCCATGACCTGCTGGCGCAAAAGAGCGCTCGAGGTCATGGACACCCTGCGCAAGGTTTTAGGGGACCCCGCCGGCGGCGCCCCCAGCCCCCTGGTCCCGGGCGTGGATTCGGCTCAGGTGGCGACCCTGCTGCAGCTTCTGCTGCCGGGGTTGCTGGTCACCAACATGGCCATGGTGGCCTGGCTGAACGTCGTCCTGTCCCGGCAGCTGATCTTTTTTCTGGGATGGGGCGAAGCCGAGCCGCCGCTGTACCACTGGGCGGTCCCGGAGTGGCTGATTTTTGTATTGCTGGGAGCCGGATTTCTTCTGCTGGTGCCGGTGACCGGGGCGCGGTTCTTGGGACTGAACCTGATCATGGTGGTGGCCGTGCTCTATTTTTGCCAGGGAGTGGCGGTGGTGGCCACCTGGTTTCACCGGCTGGGACTGCCGCGCCTCTTGCGGATGATCGGCTACCCCTTGCTGTTTTTGAATCCGTTTTTTTTCGTGGTTATCACCCTGGGCTTAATGGACCTGTGGCTGGATTTTCGCCGCTTGCATAAGCCCAAGGATGCTTGAGGAGGAGTTTACGGTGAAGGTCATCTTAACGGAAGATATTAATCCTTTGGGCGCCATGGGCGCGGTAGTTGACGTGGCCCGGGGCTATGCCCGTAATTACCTGATCCCCCAGGGTAAGGCGATGGAAGCCACCAAGGGCAATCTGGCCCAGGTGGAAAAAGCCAAGGTCAAGTACCTCCAGATGCAGGCCACGGAGCGGGAAAAAGCCCAGGCCCAGGTGGCCCACCTTGAAGGGGCGAGCGTTACCATCGCCCAGCGGGTGGCGGAGGAAGAGCGCCTCTACGGGTCCGTCACCGCCGCCATGATCGCCGAGGCTCTCGAGAGCCAGGGCTTCATCGTGGATAAGAAGCAACTGGAATTGGCGGAACCCATCAAGAAGCTGGGCACCTACGAGGTCACCATCCGCCTGGCCCCGGAAGTCCAGACCACGGTCATCGTGGAAGTGGTGTCCGACAAGGCCTAAAATTAAGCAATCGAATATCGGGGGAAGAGGTCAGGGGCTTTTTCATATTTTTCATTGAAAGGCCTCTATCTCCTCCTCCGACCTCCCTGTGAGACCAGGTAATAAATTCTGCTGGTCAAAACTTGATCAGACCACCTCGCCATCTCAGTCTATTACCTGATATCTGCCATTTTTCCAGGTCAGCCCCCCACAAGGGTCGACTTCGCTTTCCCGCCCTGCGGCTACTAGACCATAAGAGCTGGTTAAAAATTGCGCTCAATGTGACTAGGGCGCACGACACGGCAACATATTGATAACCTGTTGGTATTACACAATAAGTCAATGGGCGGGAAGAAATGCGGGGATTTACACGAAAAAGACATCAGTCTCATCCGCAACTTCCCTCTATCACAGGGAGACTGCGATTCGGCTCTCCCCATAATTTCCTTTCATCACCTCTCCCGGCCCCAAATCACGTTTGCAATCTTTTTTCCGATTGAGGTATCATCACGCCACGATGGCTGACTACCTCCTTTGGCCAGGCTCAACTGAGTAGCGTTCGGCAATCCCGGCTTCAACCCCTTTAACGAACCAGAGACGTTTTGAGAGAGAAATTTATGCCCAAAGCGAGCAGGCGTTTTGCCGCGGCGGAAGCCGCCCCCCCCGCGGGCTACACGCCCCCGGCCAACCCCGAGGCCGAGCAGTCGGTGCTGGGGGCCATTCTGGTGCGCCCGGAGGTCATGGACCGCATCGCCGACCTGATTGCCCCCGAAGACTTCTACCGGGAGGCTCACGGCCGCATCTACCAGGCCATGCTCGACCTCTATGGCCGGGGCGAGCCCGTGGACCTGGTGACGGTCTCGGCCCTCTTGAAAGAGCGGGGTAAGTTGGAGGGGGTGGGGGGGCCGGTGTTTCTGGCCGGACTCAGCGAGCAGGTGGGATTCGCCACCAACGCCGAATATTATGCCAACCTGGTGCGGGATAAATCGGTGCTGCGCCGTCTCCTGGACTGCACCCAGGAGATCGCCAGTTCTTGCCTGGCCCCGGTGGAGAACGTCGCCGAGTTCCTGGACCAGGCCGAACACAAGGTCTTCCAGGTGGCCGAATCCAAGGTGCGCCAGGGCTTTGCCCCCCTGAGCGCCCTGGTAGACACCGAGATCGCCACCCTGGAGGCCATCTGGGGGCGCCGGGACGACTCCCTTACCGGGGTGACCAGCGGCTTCGTCGACCTGGACAATTACACCGCCGGGTTTCAGCCCAGCGACCTGATCATCCTGGCGGCCCGCCCCAGCATGGGCAAGACCGCCCTGGCCCTGAACATCGCCTTTAATGCCGCCTATGGCAGGCGAAGCAGCAGCGGTCATTCTGCCCCACTGGTGCCGGTAGCCTTCTTCTCCCTGGAAATGTCCAAGGAGCAGCTGGTGCGCCGCCTCCTCAGCAGCGTCGGGGAGGTGGACGCTTCTCGGATTAGCCGGGCCACCTTTCTTTCTGGCGACGATTGGCCCAAGCTTCAGGAAGCCGCGGGCATTCTCCTGGATTGTCCCATTTATATCGACGACAGCCCCGGCGCCACCGTCCTGGAAATCCGGGCCAAATCCCGCCGCCTCAAGGCCGACGGCAAGCTGGGGATGATTATCGTCGACTACCTCCAGCTCATGCAGGGGCGGGCCGAGCTCTCCAGCCGGGAACAGCAGATCTCCGAGATCTCCCGCTCCCTCAAGGGCCTGGCCAAGGAACTGGGCGTGCCGGTCATCGCCCTGTCCCAGCTCAGCCGGGAGCCCGAGAAGCGGGAACGGAAGCGCCCCCAACTGTCGGACCTGCGGGAATCGGGCGCCATCGAGCAGGACGCCGATGTTGTCTTGTTCATCTACCGGGACGAGGTTTACAAAGAATCGCCTGATAACAAGGGGATCGCTGAAGTCATTATCGGCAAACAGCGCAACGGGTCCACCGGTACCATCAAACTGTCTTTTCGAGCCAAATTTACCCGCTTCGATGATTTGGCCAAAGAAAACGAGTACTGAGAGCAGGGGATGGGCATGACTTGAGAACCCTGCACCATCCCTGCCATAAATCTCCTGGCCCTGCAGGCCGCGGTAAAGCCCCGATACATCTCTGCCTTGGATCGACCTTGATATAAAACACCGGGCTCATGGTCGAGGTATTATCCCCCTTCCGGCGGCGTCCTTGAGTCGCAGCCCCCACCCAGCACCGCATAAAGCCGTACCTGATTGGCGAGCTTCGTCAGGCGGATGGCGATGAGCCCCTGCTGCGCGTTGTAGAGAGAGCGTTGGGCATCCAGCACGTTCAGGTAGATATCGATCCCCTTCTCATATCGGAGAGTGGAAAGCCGGTAGGTTTTCGAGGTGGCATCCACCAGGGACTGTTGCGCCTCCATCTGATTCCCCACGGTTCCCCTTCTGGCCAGGGCATCGGCAACCTCCCGGAAGGCCCCCTGGATCGCCTTCTCGTATTGCGCTACGGCGATCTTCTTGTCTACCTTGGTTACGGTTAGCGCCGACCAGGTGCGGGCATCGAAGATCGGCATGACGATCTGGGGGGCGTAATTCCAGACAAAGGAGCCGGATTTGAAGAGCCCCGACAGGTCGCCGCTGGCGCTGCCTATCGCAGAAGTGAGGGAAATGCGGGGAAAGAAATTCGCCCGGGCCGCGCCGATATTGGCATTTGCGGCCTTGAGCAGGTTTTCCGCCTGAAGAATGTCCGGGCGGCGCAGGAGCACTGCGGAGTTTGTCCCGGGTGCAACGTCCGGCAAGGGTTTGACGACGCTCAACACCTCCGGCAACAGGTTGGCCGGCACCGGCGACCCTACTAACAGGTCAAGGGCATTTCTATCTTTAGCCGCCAGTTCAGTGTACCGGGCGACGTCCACCCGGGCCGCATCCACTCTCGTTTGAGCCTGGTCCAAATCCAGTTCGTGCGCCAGTCCGACTTCAAAGCGCCGGCGAATTAACTTGTAGGCGGCCTGCTGGCTTTCGAGGGTGGATTGCGCCAGTTTGAGGTTTTCCCGATCCGCGGCCAGGGTCAGATAGGCGTAAGCAACTTCGGACACCAGCAGGATCTGTGCACTGCGGCGGGCCTGTTCCGTGGCGAAGTATTCTTCCAGGGCCTTTTTCCCCAGGCTGCGGATACGGCCGAAGAAATCAACCTCCCAGGAACTGATGCCCAGATTGGCGCTGTAATCCTCCAAGGTCACCAGACCGGTGGTGCCGGAAATCCTGACGTGTTGCTTGCTGGCCGTGAAGCCGGTTTCCAGTACCGGGAAAAGCTCGGCGCGCTGGATGCGGTAAAGCGCCCGGGCCCTTTCCACATTCAAGGCGGCCACCCGCAGATCACGGTTGTTTTGCAAGGCGGTGGCGATGATCGCTTGAAGTTGTGCATCGGCGAAGAATTCCCGCCATTGCAGGTCGGCGGCCACCGGGGCCCCCGGGGCGGCCGGGGTCTCTTTGTAGGCCGGGCCGCTCGGCCAGGCGGCGGGAACCGGCGCTTCGGGCCGGGTGTATTTCGGGATCATGGTGCAGCCGCCCAGACAGACAACGAGACCTATGATCAAAACGATTTTCCGTCTCATATTACTGCACCCCCTGGGAACCCGTGGAATGCGGATCGCCGGCCGTGACTTGCCGCGGTCGCTTGCTCTCAGAGAAGCGGGATACAATGACAAAGAACAGTGGGATAAAAAGGAGGTCGATGAAGGTCGCGGAGAGCATCCCGCCGGTAACCGCGGTGCCAATGGCATTCATGGCGCCGCCACCGGCGCCGCTCGCGATGGCCAGGGGCAGTACCCCGAAGAAAAAAGCCAATGAGGTCATAATGACCGGCCGGAACCGGGTTCTTACCGCTCCCATGGTTGCGGCGACCAGTCCCTCGCCATGCTCCATCCGCTGCTGGGCAAACTGGATGATCAGGATGGCATTTTTGGTCGAAAGCCCCAGGGTGGTGAGGAAGCCGATCTGAAAGTAAACATCATTGGGAAATCCCCGCAGCGAAGTTGCCACGATGGCGCCGAAGACCCCCAGGGGCAGCATCAGCATATTGACAAAAGGGATGGTCCAACTTTCGTACAGGGCCGCCACGCACAGGAAGATCACCAGAATCGAAAAGGCGTAAAGCGGGACTGTCTGGGCGCCGGATTGTCGTTCCTGGTAGGAAAGCCCGGTCCAGTCAAAGCCGATCCCTTGCGGCAGCTTGGAGGTTATTTCCTCCATAGCCTGCATGGCCTCGCCGGAACTCATCCCCGGCGCCGGCTCGCCCCAGATGTTGATGGAGGGAAAGCCGTTGTAGCGCTCCAGCTTGGGAGAACCTGATGTCCAGTGGCCGGAAGCAAAAGAGGCAAAGGGAACCATTTTACCCTCGGCATTGCGCACATAGAGTTTTTCGAGATCTTTGGGCAGCATGCGGTAGGGGGCGTCCGCCTGGGCGTAAACTCGTTTGACCCGCCCGGCCTGGATGAAGTCGTTGACATAGGCGCTGCCAAAAGCCGCCGAGGTGGTGTTATGGATGGCGCTGATGGAAAGGCCCAGGGTGCCCGCCTTTTGCCAATCCACGTCAACTTGATATTGGGGCACATCTTCCAGGCCGTTGGGCCGGACCCGGACTAATCGTTTATCCTTGGCCGCCATGCCGAGGAGCTGGTTGCGGGCTGCCATGAGCGCGGTATGGCCCAAACCGCCGCGATCCAGCAACTGGAAATCAAATCCCGTGCCCTGGCCCAATTCGATGACCGCCGGCGGGGGAAAAGCAAACACCATGGCGTTGCGGATTTTGGAAAAGGCTCCCATGGCCCTGCCGGCTGCGGCCTTGACTTTAAGGTCCGGCTGGGTGCGCAGATCCCAATCCTTGAGTCTGGCGAAAGCCAGTCCCGCGTTTTGCCCCCGACCGGAAAAACTAATGCCGGCAATCGTCATAACGGAGTCCACCGCTTTTTCGTCCTTCAGAAAATGGTCCCTGACCTTATCCATAACCTTTTGGGTCTGCTCCAGGGTCGAGTTCGCCGGCAGCATGGCCTGGACGATCAGAATGCCTTGGTCTTCATCCGGGAGATAGGCCGTGGGCATACGCAGAAACAGCAAGAGCATGGCTCCGACTATTACCACATACACCAGGACGTATCGCAGTTTGCGGGAAAAAGCATGACCAACCAGTTCCACATACCGGTCTCTGACCCAGAAGAAGACGCGGTCAAACCACAGGAAAAACGGGCGCAGAAAAAAGATGGCGCTTTCTGCGGCCTCATGCCCCTTCGGGACCGGCTTCAGAAAGGTGGCGCACAACACCGGCGTCAGGATCAAGGCCACCACCACCGACAGCAGCATCGAAGCGATGATGGTCACGGAGAACTGCCGGTAGATGACGCCGGTGGACCCTCCGAAAAACGCCATGGGGACAAACACCGCCGAGAGCACCATCCCGATGCCGATCAGGGCGCTGGTGATCTGATCCATGGACTTGGCGGTGGCCTCCCGGGGCGAGAGACCTTCCTCGGCCATGATGCGTTCCACGTTTTCCACTACCACGATGGCATCGTCCACCAGCAGCCCGATGGCCAGCACCATGGCGAACATGGTCAGCATGTTGATGGAAAACCCGAACAGTCCCAGCAGGGCGAACGTCCCCAGGAGGACCACCGGCACCGCGATGGTCGGAATCAGGGTGGCTCGGATATTGCCCATGAACAGCCACATAACCAGGAAGACCAGCAGAATCGCCTCGAAGAGGGTCTTGACCACTTCGTTGATGGCCACCCGGACGAAGGGGGTGGTGTCGTAGGGATACACGACCTTCATCCCCGGCGGAAAGTAACGGCTCATCTCTTTCAGCTTCGTCTTGACGGCGTTGGCGGTCTCCAGGGCATTGGCGCCGGCCGCCTGACGGATCGCCATGGCGGCGGCAGGCTTGCCATTGTAAAATGCTTTAATATCGTAGGACTCGGTCCCCAGTTCCGTCCGCCCCACATCCTTGACGCGCACGGTGGAGCCGTCCGGATTCACACGCAGGGGGATGGCGCCGAACTCCTCGGGGGTCTTGAGCAGACTCTGTACGAGGATGGAGGCGTTGAGGCGCTGGCCGGCCACTGCCGGGGCCCCGCCGAACTGGCCGGCGGACACCTCCACGTTGTAGGCCTGCAGCGCCAGGATGACGTCTGCCATGGTCAGATGAAAATCGGTCAGCTTGTCCGGGTTCAACCAGACCCGCATGGCATATTGGGAGCCGAAGTTTTCCACCTCGCCCACACCCGGCACCCGGGCCAGCACCTTCTCCAGGTTGGACTGGGCATAGTCTCTCAAGTCATTGCCGTCCATGCTGCCGTCTTCGGAGATCAGGCCCACAATGATCAGGTAATTCTTGGTGGATTTGCTGACCTTGACCCCGGAGCGCTGGACTACTTCCGGGAGGCTGGCCATGGCGAGCTGGAGCTTGTTCTGCACCTTGGCCCAGGCCAGATCCGGATCGGTGCCCGGCTTGAAGGTCAATTCGATCCGGGAAGACCCGGCTGAATCGCTCTTGCCGGAGAGATACAGCATTTCTTCGAAGCCCGTCATCTTCTGCTCGATGATCTGGGTGACGCTGTTTTCCACCGTTTCCGCCGAGGCCCCCGGATAAAAGGAATCAATGGCGATGGACGGCGGCGCAATGGGCGGATACTGCGAGATGGGCAGGTTATGGATCGCCAGCCCGCCCAACACCATCATGATGATGGCGATGACCCAGGCGAAGACCGGCCGGTCCAGGAAAAATTTCGATAACATCAGACGCTCCCTTAATTCGCTTCCGCAGGCGCCCGGCCGGCAGCTTTGGCCTCAGACCCAGGCCCGGTTTTCTTGGCGTTAAAAGGAGCAACCTTGACGGCCATGCCGGGCCGCACCTTGAGCATCCCCTCCACGATCACCCGGTCTCCGGAGGCCAGGCCCGAAGAGACGAGCCATTGGTCGCCAATGGCCCGGTCGAGCTTCAGCATCCGCTGTTGGACCTTGCCCTGTGCATCCACAATCAGCACCGCCGGGTTCCCCTTGTGGTCCCGGGACACGGCCTGCTGAGGAATGAGGATGGCCTGGTCATTGACGCCCTCCTTCACCACCGCCCGGATAAACATGCCCGGCAACAGCAGATGTTTCGGATTCGGGACCACGATCCGCAGGGTGAAAGACCCGGTTGTGGGTTCCACCGTGACCTCGCGGAATTGCAGCGTGCCTTCCAGGGGATACCGGGTGCCGTCCTCCAGGAGTATAGGGACTGTCCTGCCGGTTTTGCCATTGGCGCTGAGCCGGCCGGTTTCCAGGTTGCGTTTCAAACGCAGCAGCTCGGCGGACGATTGGCTCACATCCACGTAAATGGGGTCGAGCTGTTGAATGGTTGCCAGGGTCGTGGGCTGATACGCCGTCAGCAGCGCGCCCACCGTGACGCTGGACCTGCCGATGCGCCCGGATATGGGCGCGGTGACCCGGGTATAGCCTAAATTGATGCGGGCCCCTTCAACTGACGCCTGCCAATACGCAATCTCGGCCCGGGCCTGGTCCACGGCGGCCGCGGCGTCGTCGTAATCCTGCCGGCTGACCGCTTTGTCCACCAGCAATTCCTTGTATCGTTCGGCCCGCAACCGGATCGAGGGCAGATTGGCTTTTGCCTTGCCCAAGGAGGCCTTGGCAGAATCAAGCGCTACCTTAAAGGGCGCGGGGTCAATCTGGTAAAGCAGTTGTCCGGCTTTGACATCGGAGCCCTCCCGGAACAGGCGCTTCTGTATGATGCCATTGACCTGCGGGCGGATTTCCGCTACCAGGTAGGCAGAGGTGCGGCCCGGCAACTCGGTGGTCAGCTCGATCTGCTGCGGCTCAATGGTCACCGCGGCCACTTCCGGGACCGGAGTGGCTTGCTTCCCCTGCCCGTTGCTGCAACCGCCCAGCATAATCGTTAGCGCCAGCAAAACCACAGTCCATTTTAGTGGTTCAAAACTGTTCGTGTTCAGTTGCATCAGCAGTCTCTCCAATAGCGGCGATTATCGGATTCAGTCATCATTCTGGATAATGATGATTATTGTCGGCGTTTCGTCTCCAGATACATAACCCAAAGGCTCATGGTGATAAAGCCGATGAGCATACCCAACCCTACGCCAACCAAGAGGCCAAAAATGAATTTACTCATCAACTTGTTCCTAAACGTATTGGTGAAACTACCATTGAACTAAATAGTCAACCTGCGCACGATATTACGGGTCAAGCAGTCCTCGGAAAAAAATATCCAAAATGGCGTCCGGATCTTCCGGGTAGGGATGACGCTCAGGGGCATCGAGCCATAAAAGAAGAAATGCGTCTATGACACTGGCGAGAGCTACCGCCAGGTAATAGGGGTCGGCAATTTTCTGAAACCGTCGGTTTTTGATGCCGCTGGCAAAAATGGCAGCAATTTTTTCCACAGAAAGGTAATATCGTTGGCGGATTTCGTCATCCAGGCCAGCCTTGAGGTTGAAGCTCGCCCCCCTGCTCTCGGCCAGATACAGGCGAATGAAGGGGAGGTTGCGGCGAAACACCTCGGTTTTGGCCCGAACATAACTGCGCAGTTTTTCTCCTTCGTCCTGCGGCTGTTCAATGGCTCGCGTGATCGAGTCTTCGAACTCGTTGCTGAGCTCCAAAAGGAGGGCCTTGTAAAGGTCCTCCTTATTCTGGAAAAACTTGTAAAGGGTGCCGATGGCAAACTCGGCCTTCTGGGCGATTTCATGCATGGAGACGTTGTGGTATCCCTTCTGAGAAAAAAGGTCCAAGGCGGTGGCCAGCATCTCCTGACGTTGCCGCAATTTCTCTCTTTCCCGCCGCGGGAGCTTCTGGTCTGCCATTGTTTGGACTCCGATGATGAACAAATCATTCATAAAATGAACAAGACGTCAAATTATAGAACTATTCGTCATATTGTCAAGAAAATTCAGCAGGAATTTCTACCCGCGGGAAGGGCGGGTTGGCGGGTCATCCCCCCGCCGAACCGGGAATGGGGCTCTCATGGGAGGGAGGATAAAGATCGGAGGGATGCGATAACCAGATGAGCATCCCACCGCCCGGATGATCTATGCATTGCGAACCTTGTTTTCCAGTACGGTCGAATTGCTAATTCCTCGTAAAATCGACATGTTTATTGAGTTTTAGGGATTGTTTATGCCAGTACGCCGCCTTGGAAAGGTCCCTGGGGACGCCTTCGCCGGATAAATACATGTTGCCCAGGGTCGCCTGGGCCTGGGTGTTTCCCTGCTCCGCGGCTTTTGTATACCACTCGGCGGCCTGGGTCAAATCTCTCGGCACTCCCTGGCCATGGTAATACAGGGAACCGAGGCGATATTGGGCGTTGGCCTCCCCCCGCTTTGCAGCTTTCTCGAACCAGGACGCCGCCTTCCCGGGGTCATGGGCTACCCCGTAACCCTGCTCATACATCAAGCCCAGGTTGTACTGGGCTCCGGCTTCGCCTTTTTCAGCTGATCGCAGCATGTCGGCAAATCTTTGTTCCCGAGTCGAAGTATCGGTACAAGAAGCAGTTCCAAGAGCCAGGATAAAAATGACCAAAACCGAAACCCAGGTTTTCATCGCTCCCTCCAGAGAGTCATGACTAAGATATTAACTGTTAATATATGAACATTTATTGTAAAAAATAGTTTAGCTGATGGATTCATCGCCAAAAATTGATGGTGGCGGCAGCAAAATAATTATCTCCCAGTGATTAATGTAATATATCTAACCGTTAGTATATTAACCTTAAAAACAAAAAAAATTACGAAACATTCCCGTAGATTTTATTCAGCATGCTTTCCAATGCTTCTATTTCCCTCACTAACAGGCCCTTGACCGCCCTTTCTCCCAGTTCCCGTCCGAGGGGCAGGATCTCTTCTGTGAGCTTTTTTCCCGTTTCGGTGAGGAATATGGCAAACTTCCGGCGGTCGGTGGACTGACGAAAGGTTAATCCTTTCCTCTCCAGGGCGTCCAACATCCGGCTCACGTTGGGCTTGTCCTTGAAGAGGATGTTGCCAATCTCTTTTTGAGACAACCCTTCCTCTTCGTGGAGAACATGCAAAATCCCAAATTGCTCCGGGGTAATATCCAAGCCCCGCTCCTTCAGGGTCCGTTGCAGGGTTGCCTTCATGGCCAGGGCGGTGCGGTAAATGATAAAGCCGATGGATTTTTCGACATCGTATAGCTTTTTCATAGGGGACTCTGCCTAAAGTTAATACAACAACTTATAACAATAATCAAGAAAAATTATCCTCCGGCCCCCTTAAAATCGAGATAAGAATGATTTTTAACGTAAGTTAAGGTAGTTATATTTTTAGCGGAAAAATCGGTTGATAATGTCATAGAGAGGCTAACCGTTTACATGACAACTTAAGGGAAGCAGCTTATTTTTTACGCCGGCCGGTCATTACCCCTGAGCCACTCCTTGGCGTCAGGAGGCCACCAGGTAAGCGCACCGGACTTAGGTAAACAGGATGACGGAGGCTCTGGTGCCATGGCACGCCGGCATCACCGCGGTGAAAGCCGGGGCTGGGAAGGCGATCCGCGACCTCCTTAAAAAGGGGGTATCTCCACTGCCGCAGCCGAGCCGGGGACCCGGGTGGGCGAGGAAAAGGGCGCCAGAGGTTGGTGTACAGTTCCTTAAAATTGCTGTATAGAAACTGTACAACTTATAACCTATTGAAATAATAGATATAAGCGTGGCTCCAGGCGAAGCCGACCAGGAAACCTCACAGTGTGAACCCACCCCATGGAGGTTAAGGCAAATTCTGATAATCCGGCTTAACCTGCTGTGTCCTCAGTTTGCGCCCGTACGGCTTGACCATGATTGCTCCATTTGAGCGTGGCATGGATATTGTATCTATAACCGGTAACGAGGAAAAAATTTAGAGAGCGCCTGCTCTAGTGCGGGTTCTCCATGAAGGGGGCTGGTTATGAAAACAAAAGTCGAGCCGAAAGGTCAGGGAATGCAGATTCTTTCCATGAACGAGAACCAGTGTGTCTGGATGAAGGCCGGAGTGGTGAATTTCAAGATCTGCGAAAATGCCTTCGATTGCACTTCCTGTGCCTTTGATAAGGCAATCAGCAGGAAGGCGGTGCAAAAGCCGACTGCCCTGGTCAGTTGGAGAGAGGTTATGCGGAGTCAACCCAATCAGGAATGCCGGCACATGCTGACGGGCCGGGTCATTTTCAAATTATGCTCCCACGACTTCCAATGTAAAGACTGCGCCTACGACCAACTGCTGTATGATTACGACCTGCTTCGGGGTGAAGGTGACCTGTCGGCTCCCGCGGCTCAGGCCAGCAAGGTTGGCGGCTTTATGGTTGCCGATGGCTATTACTACCACAAAGGGCACAGTTGGGCGCGGATCGAGCATGGCGGATTCGTCCGCCTGGGTGTCGATGATTTTGCCTGGAGGCTGCTCGGCGGGCCCACCGGTATCTCCCTTCCGAAAATCGGCGCCAAGCTGAAGCAGAGTGAGACAGGTTGGGTCATTCAGAGAGACGAGAAGACCGCTGAAGTGCTCTCGCCCATGAGCGGCACCGTTATGACCACCAATCAAAACGCTCTGATGCAGCCGCATCTTTCGAAAAGAGACCCTTACGGAAAGGGTTGGCTGATCGTCATTGACCCGGTCAGCGGCCTGAAAAAGAAAACCAGGAGTCTTCTGTTCGAACAGAAAGCGGTTTCATGGCTCAATGCCGAGGTAAAAAAGCTGGAAGAGATGGTGATGAATGTCTATGGAGTCCAGCTTGCCGCAACCGGTGGTGAAATCGTCGATGATATCTCCGGGAACCTGCATGATCTCAAGTGGGAAGACCTCGTGCATCAGTTTCTGCTCACCTGATTGCTGAGCAGAATGATTTGCGGTGGCGGTGCGGGCTGCTAGATCTGAAGGTTTTTCAGGCTTTGGCGAAGTGCGAAGCTGCACCGCTCACAAAAAAAGATGCCCAACTCGTCGAGGTGGCCGAGTCCGTAACTGAATCGCATGAGGCATTTGGGGGTCTCACAATGGTAAAGGGAAAAAGTGTGAGCCAGCTCGTGGAGGGCCACCTTGGCCAGACGCTCGTAATAGGTGCCCTCCGGAGTCATGTCCCCATTTTCCAGGTGCCTGAGGCGGAAATCGGAGACAATTGCCCGGCTTAGCCCCAACTCTGCTTCACCGAATACATAGGTGTGTATGGGGGTGCAGAGGTCCACGTCCGTGATGGCCAGAAGGCGCGAGTGATGGGGAAAGGAACATTGGGCCAGGTGCTTCAGGACAAGTCCGGCATCATACTGACCTCGATGGGGCTGAAACGCTTCTTCCGGGATTGCCATCGCAGCCAGCATCTCGACCGGAGTTCCCAACAGCGTTTGAATGTTCGCGGCGATCACCCGGAGCGCCGTATGGGAGACCCGGCCCATATTGGTCAGGGCGATCGAAGGAGTCTGCGTTTTCTTTCGTGGCGGTGGCGGCATCTCAAGTATTTAGGGGAAGGGCGGTCTGGTTAATCGCAATGTGCTCCCTGGCGGGGGAGGCACTGTCTTTAGGACGAGTTGTTTCCCCGCGCCGAAGGCCGATAAAGGGGAAGTTCCACCGCGAACGTTGTCCCTTTTTTGCTCGTTTCCTTTACCCAGATACGTCCGTGGTTTTCTTTGATTATGCCGTAAGCGGTGCTCAAGCCAAGCCCTGTGCCTTTTCCCGGTGCTTTGGTGGTGAAAAACGGATCGAATATCAGGGCGAGGTCCTTTTCCGGAATACCCCGACCCGTGTCGGAAACTTCGATACGGACTTTTTGCGCCCGTTTGTTACGATAAGTCCGAAGCGTCATGATTCCCTCATGGTCCATGGCGTCCACGGCATTCATCACGAGATTAACAATCACCTGGCCCAATTGATCTCTATCGCCTTTGATTAACATGATATCCTCAGAAAGCTCCTTCCTGATCTGGATACCCGTGAAAAACTTGGTGTCGCGGATGAGATCCAAGCCGTGCTCAAGAAGCGTATTGACGTGAAGGATTTCCTGGCTGGGGGTTTCCTGTCTGCTATAGGCCAGGAGGTTCTTGATAATTTTGCCGCACCTCTTGGCGTCTTCATAGATGCAGGTGAGACTCTTCCCCCGGGGATCATCCGTTTCGAGTGACTTCTGCAAAAGATCGGCGTAGAAGATAATTCCCGTCAGGGGATTGTTGATCTCATGCGCGACCCCGGCGGCAAGCTGGCCCAGGGAAGCCATTTTTTCCGCCCGGGCGATGCGTTGGAGCATTTCCCGCATTTCTTGCTCGCATTTGAGCTTAATCCTTAAGTCATTAAACAACCCCACGGTGGCAGCTTCCTGATCGCCCTCGTAAATGATCGCGGCAGTGAGCTCCACCGGGATCTCGTCACCGTGAGCATTGATAATGGTAAACCTGCTCAGGTGCAGCTTGCCTTTGCCCCCCTGGCTTTCGTCCCGCAGAATTTTCATAATCTCCTTGGCCTGCCCCGGGGGGTAGAGGGCTGCGGTGGTTATTTTTTTTTCCCGTGCCCCTTTGAGCGAATATCCCGTAAGTTCCTCGGCCGCGGGGTTCATGGTCATAATATTGCCGCGACGATCCGCGGCGATGATGGCGGTGGTTGAACTCTGGATGAGTTTCTGCGTAAAGTCTTTGGCGCCCGATAGTTCTCGCTCGAGCATCTTTAATTGCGTGACGTCATGGATAGATTCCACGATATACAAAACCTCGCCGGCCTCATCGAGGATCGGGGAGAAAAACCGATTATCCCATTTTTCTATTCCAGCACTGGTGGTCACCAACTCCATGACGGAATGTCCATGACGGTCCGCCAGAACCTTGGCGATAGGGCACGTTTTCAGCGGACAAGGCTCTGAATGGAAGAAGAAATCGCGGCAAGTCTTCCCGACAATTTTCTTTTTATCTGTCTTGAATTTCTCCAGGAAAGTAGCGTTCACGTCCACTACGACCTTATCGGGTTTCAGGATCAGGGTAGGAAGAGAAAGGCAGTCGAAAAGTCTGGTCTTCCAGGCGTCCGGAGTTTTCATTTTTGGTCTCTCATCACCGATTTTGTTAAAGTTCAGCTTTGCGAACCACCGTCTCTGTCGACCGCGACACTGAGGTCGTAATGTTTGATTTTGCTGTAAAGGGTAACCCGGCTAATTTCCAGAGCCTCCGCGGCTTTGGAGATGTTCCAGCCATGATGCAGGAGAATCCGCTCTATATGCTGTTTCTCGTTCTCTCGTAACGATTGAGGGATATCCTGGCCTGAGGATCTAAAGAGAAAGGCAAAATCATCTTTGGTAAGGTGGCGTCCTTTGGACAGCACGACGGCACGTTCAACGGCATTTTCCAGTTCACGGACATTCCCGGGCCACGGATAATTCTTCAGAGCATTGATGCCCTGCGGATGAATCCCCTCCACCGGTTTATTGGTTTCTTTGCGGATCCGTTCCAGAAAGTACTGTGCCAACACGGGAATATCATCGAGGCGGGCTCGAAGCGGGGGAATTTCAAGCTCGATGACATTCAACCGGTAATAGAAATCCTGACGGAAGGCGCCGCGTTCGATCTCCTTGACAAGATCCTTATGCGTGGCGCAGATGAGGCGAAAATCAACCGGAATATCCTCTATCCCGCCGACACGATGAAAGGTTTTTTCCTGGAGAACCCGAAGAAGATCGATTTGCATCTTTAAAGGGATTTCGCCGATCTCGTCCAGAAAGAGGGTCCCTCCCTGGGCCATCTCCAACCGCCCTTTTTTGGCCCTTCTGGCTCCGGTAAACGCCCCACTCTCGTGGCCGAACAACTCGCTTTCCAGGAGCGTCTCGGCAAAGGCCCCACAGTTTATGGGGATAAAGGGCCCGACGAAGCGATCGCCCATGGCATGGATCGCCTTCGCCACCAGTTCCTTGCCGGTTCCCGTTTCACCTCGCAGCAGAACGGGTGAATCGAAGGTCGCGACCTGTTTGATCAATTCAAACAGTTGCTGCATGCAATTCGATACTCCGATCAAATCCTCGCAGCACGTCCGGCACGCCACCTGCTCGCGCAGGATCTCATTTTCATCAAGGATTCTCTTTTGTTGCAGGAGTCTTTCCAAAAGGCAGGCCAAATCCCCGGGTTCGAAGGGCTTGGTGAGATAATCGCAGGCGCCGCGTTTCATGGCGTCAACCGCAGTTTCAATCGATCCGTACGCGGTAATCATGACCACCATTGAGTGCGGGGAGTTCTGCTTGACGTTGTCGAGCACTTCGAAACCGTTCACATTGGGCATTTTGATGTCGAGGAAGATAAAATCGTAGTCCTTCTGGTCCACCATATCGATGGCAGCCTGGCCGCCATCGGCGCCTTCAACGTCATAGCCCTCCTTCTTGAACCAGGCCACCAGGGATTCCCGCACAATCATTTCGTCATCGACAACCAGTACCTTCAATCTTCCGCTCATAAATTCACCTTCTTCAGAATGTTGCGGCCCCAGGGGAGCATGGCATGGCGAGCTTCGAGCCGTCTTCGGATCAAGGGTGCGCCGTTGGAATTGGAGCCATTCCAATGGATAAATCCGCCCAGAGGTATCATATGCCCACTATGAGTATAAAATAAATACCGGTTAATAACCACCATCAGGAATGGCGCCGGTCCGTGCGGCGCGATCAACGTACCGTCGGTAAAGGGCCAACTCCAGCATGTCCCCTGTTCAGGATCAGGTCGGGCTTGGGGGTGGCGGTGAGATGTGCGTCAATAAGATATCTCAGGCATGGCGCCAGTTTCTCCTGGTTATTTACTTTAATTATCAATAAATCTTTACATAACCGTAAATCAACTATAAAATTTATTTATATCTCAAAACCGCTACAGTTTAATCTCCTGGAAAGGAGATGGCTCCTGTGCTAACGTTGTCGAAACGCTGCTTCCCCTGCGCTGGGCCAACCTCAGGGAGGCCTATTTCCCCCCAACTTCCCCCACTGCCACGGCTTCCTCGTCTGACCGCTGCAACCGATACGATGGGCTTTAAAGACATATCTTCTCTCGGAAAGCATATCTCTCTCATAACCATGCCGCGTTTATCGAAAAAGCGTCAGGCCGCTGGAGGAGGACAGGGGAGCATTGCCCGGCAATGGTGGTGACCGTTAAGACCGATGCCGAAAATCTGCCGGCAATAATAACCCCGGGATTGGCTTACGATAATTCTTGATAGCTTCATAGGTTGAAGCGGTCGAGGCCAGGAGGTCTTCCATGGATGACAAGGACGGCAAAAATCCGTTGGTGGCGATTTCCGCAATGTTGGCCCTCTTTACCGCCTTGGGGGTTATCGTGTATGTCCAGGCCCCCCTCAAGGGCATCCGCCCTTCTATGCCGGCGATTGAAGATCGTTCCCCGAAAATCGGGGCCCGGCTCTGGCAGGACCCCTTTCAGGCAGTTCTGGACCAAATCAAGACCAAGAATGGCCCCAAGCCTGCAGCTTTATGCGCGTTCAAGGAACCAATCCTGATGGAGGCTGCTCCCCTGCTGCAAGAGATCAATGACCATGCGGATAAACAAGAAAAAGTAACCGTATTGGGGGTAATGGTGTTTGGAGCTCCCTATGAAGAGGAGATGGAGAATCGTTTACGTAAGCGCTATGCGGTGCTAGCCGGTCTCGACAGTTCAGGCTTTATCGCGGAAGACCCCGAACACCTGGGTTATGTCAGGATTTTTCAGTCCAGGCAGGAATGTGAGGAAGCCAATAATCAACCCTCATTATCAACTATTCTGCCGTTTGAGTGGTTTATTTCAGATGATCAAAAGCAATCCGTTTTGCTCCTGTGGATCAATGATGATGTCTTTAAGGACAACCCCCTGGAAAAACTGGCAACTTTGATTAAGCAGCTTAAATCTCAGACGAAGAATGCCAAGTTAGAGTTCACGCTCATCGGGCCAGCGGGGTCCACGACTCTCCTGGAGATGTTGAAAGAGATCCAAAAAGGGTTCAAACCCCAAGAAACGCCGGCGGCCGCGCCACCCGACCATCCCACCTATTTTTCGCAGTTAGCGGGGCTGAAGATTTATTCGGCCACGGCCACCGCGGAAGATACCATCTTGGATGAGGAGCTTAAGCATGCCAAGGGAGGCGGATTAAATCTTGATCCCAAAAATCCGGCCAAAGATCCAGTCGCGGCAAAATTCTTAGAATGCGGGATCACCTTCCAGCGGACCATTAAGACGGATAAGGAACTCGCCAAAGCGCTGGTGGAAGAATTGCGGCTTCGGGGGGTGGAACCTCCCGATCACATCGCCTTGATCTCTGAGTGGGACACCTTTTATGGCCGCTCGCTTCCGAAAAGCTTTGAAAAGGCCTGGAAGGCCAAGTATGGGGATAAGGCTAAGGGTAAGGAGACTCAGATCGTTCAATTCAGTTATCTGCGCGGTATCGATGGTCAACTCCCCGGGGAACGGGGGGCGGCCGCCAAGGAGGGACAAAAAAACGACACCGACCGCAAGGAGGGCAAGGATATCCAGAAAATGGAAGAACCGACCGGCAAGAGCCAGTATGACTACTTGCGGCGCTTGGCTGAGAGGATTTATCTGCTGGATCAACAACCGGAACGTCAGGGGAAGGGAAAGATCAAGGCCATCGGCGTCCTGGGCAGCGATTTCTATGACAAATATCTGGTGCTGCAGGCCCTGGGCCAGCGGTTCCCGGATAGAATCTTCTTCACTACCGACCTGGACGCCCGCCTCTTCCATCCCGCCGCCATTGAGTGGACCCGCAATCTGGTAGTGGCCTCGGGGTTTGGCCTGCAATTGCGCCATAAGGTGCAAGGCACGTTACCGCCATTCCGTGACGTGTACCAAACCTCCGTCTACCTGGCCATAAGGCAGGCCTTTAATTATCCACCCCACGATTTCCAACAGGAAAGCGGCACTCCCAAGCCGCGCATCTTTGAGATTGGCAGGCTTGGTGCCATTGATTTGACCACGGGAAAAGCGGCGCCAAATACCGTTCATCCACCCCGTGATTTGGACGGGTTTGTTGGAAATAATTTATTGTCCTTAAAATAATTCTTTTACTGTTGGTCCTCTCCTGGTTTATGAGCATCCGGGTCCAGATCAAGGTGAAGCGCCTTGGGGAATTTTTCTCCCGAAACCCTGAAATCGCATTCTTGGCGATCCTATCCCTGGTCCTGATCTTTATTCTCTTCGATAAATTCGATAGACAATAATTCAAAATCCCTCTGAAGAACCCTTTTCCTTGTTTGACGGGGTCAGTGTCTGGCCCACCGCCATCCTGCGCCTCGTGGCCATGGGATTATCATTGGCCTTCTTTTTCACCTCAATCTCCGCCCTGCACAAAAGCGACCATAGACTGGCACAGGAGTTTTTTGGCCTGGACCCCGACCCCGCTCAACCAGCCGGGATAACCCCTCACCCTTATCTCGGTAACCTCCAATCGTGGTGGCCGACCAGGGTTTCGCAGTACCAAAAGCTGGCAACTGGTTCCGAAAAAAGCCTGAGCCCATTTCCGGTGATGAAAAAACGGTTCAGGAAACTCTCCCCGGAGTGTTGGGGGAAGTTAAGCACTATTACCAGGATATCCGGCGTGATTGGGAAATGGACCAGGACCAGGTGAGGGTGAAAGAGGTCTGGGAAGAATATGTCCGGCGCGGCAGTATGTGGTTCCGCCTCAAGCGGATTATTCCCCTGTGGATCATCTATTTAGCGGTTTGCGGGTTGATAATTGGATTTTTCGGTCCGCCCAAACACCGGTGCGGGGAGATATAAGCCGATATATCAATATGGGCATATTGCTCGCCGCCATAACTTCTTTCCTCTTTTTGAGCTTTTTCGTGTTTGATGCCACCAGTCATTGCCGGCGCTTTGTCACCCTGTTCCTGGGAAAAGAACCGCAATGGGAACCGAGTCTGCTGGCCCGGTTCCACGGCAGGGTCGGCCTGGAGGATGCAGAGCTGGGCGACTGGATGCTCATACGATTAATCGCCCGGGATACCGGGGTAGTGGGGCGGCTGATATTCTACCCGTTTATCGTCTGGCTCGTCATATTAGTGTCCCGGATGCCCTATTTCGATAACTGGCGCACTCCCATCGGCCTGGCTATCGTCATCTCCATGAGCGCAGTGTTGGCCTGGAGTTGCGCTTTTATGCTCCGCCGCACCGCCGAAAGTATCAGGGCGGACGTCCTGGAGCGTCTCTCCCGGAAAATCCAGGCGGCTGAACTGGCGGACCAGGAACATAAGGAGAGCGTCCAACGCTTGTACGAGGAGGTCAGAGGGATGCGCACGGGAGCCTTCGCCCCCTACTATCAGAACCCGCTCATCCAATCTCTCCTGGTTCCCCTGGGGGGTATCAGCGGGGTGTCACTGATCGACTTTTTGTTAAAGATGACCTGATCTTTGGAGGGCAAAGGTCTCGGTTCCGGCAAAAGGGTGCGGGTCACACCGAAAACCGCGCCGCCACGGGAAGGCAGGGGCCCTAAGGAGCTTTCTTGCCATTTGACCGGAGGAGTTCCAGGTTGAGGACGGCATGGTTATGCATATAGCCACTGGCGCCAATCTCCTGGCCGACCCGGATGACCTTGGTTAAATAAGTTTCCGCCTTGCGTCTGGCAAAGGGCGCCTCTTTGAGCATGAAGCCCAAATTCTTGACCACCGGCCAAAACCCGAGGCGCCGGCTGCGTGTCGCCATGTGGAAGTAAATCTCCGCCAAAATGAATTCCAAGAAGTAGAGAGATAATAATCTGCCATTACGGGTGAATACCCGGGACCCCTCGGCGATCAATTTCAAGCCCCGGGAAAATTGGCCTTCGGTGATCAAAACTGCCCCGCGTAACGCCTGGGCCAGGGTTACTATGTAATCCATGCCCAGATGTTGGCAGAACGGGATGATCTCCCGGAGAATCTCCCCCGCTTCTTGAAATTGTTCGGTTTGGATAAAGAAAATGGCGAGGCTCAATTTGGGCCAGACAGAAAATAAGGGATCGTTGGAAAGCTCCACGGCCCTCTGGCCCCAATCCAGCGCCTCGGAAAAATCCCCGTTGGCGTAATGGGCGTAACTCATGCAAATGTAGCCCACCACGGTGCTGCGCAGGTCTGACCGGCTTTCACCGAATTCCAGCAGAATTCTGCCGAGCTCTAAATTCTTTTGGCTATTCCCCGTGAACAGGTAGATCATTCCCAGGCCACCGAGAGAGAGAAAAAAGGCCATGGGCTCCAATTCATCCCTGAGGGCCAGGACCTCATTGCCATATTGAATTCCCTGGTCCAGCAGTTTCAGTTCGGCGCAGCACCAGGTAAGGTTGGCGTAAGCCAGGCCAATGGCGGCATAACTTCCGGTCTCTTGCCCGAGTTTCAGGGCCTCCAGGGTAATTGGGTAAGCATCTTTCGTCTTGCCGGTACAAAACAGGCTGATGCAGAGCCAGCCATGAAAGATTCCCACCAGCGCCTTATCGGAAAGAGAATCGGCCAACTCCTTGTGTTCCAGAAACAGCCTGGTAAAGCCTTTAAAATCGGCGCGGTAATAAAATACCTGGGCCCACTCGTTGAGGAAATCGATCAGGAGCCGTTTTTCTTCCTCCGAGTCGCCCTGGGTTTGGCACAGAATCTTGAAGGCCCTCTGGTAATATTGATGGGATTCCTGCACCGCATATTTTTTCAGGCTCTTCCTTCCCGACTTCCTCAGGTAATCTAGTGCCTGCTGGGACAACTCGCTATGCCTGAAATGGAATGCCAGGGTTTCATAGAATTCGGGAAGCCTATCGGAATACACCTGCTCCATCACCAAGCCGATGCGCCGGTGCATGGTCTGGCGATCTTTTATCAGTAGCCCGCTATAAACCACCTCCTGGGTCAAGGTGTGCTTGAACTCATATTCTTGTTCAGATTGGGAAGATCTCCGCAGCAGGCCGAGGTCTTCCAGTTCCATGAGGAGCCGGTCGATGATTTGGGCGTGCCGGGTGATTCTCTTGAGAATCTCGTAGGGTACGGTTCTCCCGATGACCGAAGCTTCCTGGAGCAGGTGTTTGGCCTGTATGTCCAAACGGTCGATGCGGCCCGCAATGACCGCGTGGATGGTGGAAGGAATCTCAGATTCACCAATGGTCCCGGTGAATCGCCAGTTGCCGTTATCTTGCTGCAGGATTCCTGATTCGATCAAGGAATTGATCATTTCTTCCAGGTAAAAAGGATTGGTCCCCACCTTCTCCTGGACAAAGCGCCGCAAGTCTTCCGGGACCGTGGCGGTTTGCAGGATCGAGACCAGCATCTCCTGAATCTCGGCGGCAGAGAGATCCTGGAGCTGGATCTCCTGATAAGATTCCCCCATCATCCTGATCTCATCCCGGTTGAACAATGTTAAGGGGGGCCGGTAGGTATAAAGGAGAATTACGCCGGGTATTTGTTCCAATACAGCCCGGCGCAGTAAATTGAGAAACATGGGGTCGGCCCAATGCAGGTCTTCAAAACAAAAGACCGTCGGGGCTTGTTTAGCCTGAGCCCGCAAGGTTGTCAGAATCGCTTGATGGAGGTTGGACTTCCAAAATTCCGGGCTCATCCGCGCTGCTTCGGGATAATGGAGGGACAAGAGGCCCCCGAGGTAAGGCGCCACGTCTTCCTGGAGATCACCGAGACCTTCCAGCCTGGCTTCCAGCTTTGACGCGACCCCGGCCGGGGTATCGGCTTCCTCGATGGCCAAATCTTGTTTGATCAGGTCAATGAGGGGGGCATAGGAGATGTTCTGGGTATAGGCATAGGCATGGCCTTCGATCCACCTGATTTCCTTTAAGTCCAGAGTAGCCTGGAATTCCTCGATAAGCCGGCTCTTTCCGGTGCCGGCCTCGCCGCAAATGGCGATAACGGAGTGCTTTCGGCCATCTCGGAGCTTGGTCATGGCCTGGGCCATGACCTGCATTTCCCTCTGGCGCCCGATCAATTGAGCCCGCCGGCCGGCTAGGTGGTGCGTCTTGGCGGGCAACTTTCGCGGTGACAGGAGCCTGTAGGCCTGGACCGGTATGGTTTTGCCCTTTAGCTCAACCGGCTCCAGGGGCTCGAAAGCGAAAAAGGCTTCAGCCTGGGTATAGGTGGTTTTGCCCACCAGGGTTTCACCCGGTTTGGCCAAGGTGCACAGCCGGGAAGCGACGTTGACGGTATCCCCCGCAATGTGGTGGGCCGCAGCCTTTTTAAATTCAAATTGCCCGGTTACCGCGAGGCCGGTATTGATGCCGATATGAACCGCCAGGGGTTGCCCGATGGTTTCCTGAACTTTCAGGCTGATCTTATGCACCACCTGGTGAATCTCGCCGGCGGCTTTGATGGCCCGCACCGGATCGTCTTCGTGGGTGCGGGGAACCCCAAACAGGGCCATCACCTGGTCCCCGGCGAACTTCTCGATTTGACCGTCATATTTGATCACTACCTGGGCAATCGCGGCCATGAGATGGCTTACCAGGTCTTTGACTTCTTCCGGGTCCAAACGCTCCGAAAACGTGGTGTAGCCCGAGATATCTGCGAACAGGGAGGTAATGAATTTGCGTTCGCTGGCGACCTCTTCCCGTTTTTCCGTCGGCTTTTCACCGGCCTCAAGTTCAAGACCGCAGGTGCCACAGAAATTGTCACTCGGGAGGGTTGGCTGGCCGCAGCCGGAGCAGTTCATCTCAAGCCTGGCCCCGCAGCGGCGGCAAAACTTCTGCGACTCCTCATTAGCGCTCTGGCAACGAGGGCAATTCATAGACAGGCTTCGCGTTGAGGCGTGGGGATAATCAAGGCGGCAGGGCGCCGACTACCCGGTTGTTTGGCTGGATCCATGCGAGGCCTCATTTTGGGACCCACTGGATGAAGAGAAAATTACCCGAATAATAAATATCATTTTAAGTAAAAAATGTCAATGATCGCAGGCTGAACCAGTGTTAAGAGCTGAAGAAGACGTCTTTTAATACCGCGTTCTGGCGAATCGTAGCATTTTATCTTGCCAGGCCCCTGGCTCAACGGTAGAGCATAAAATGTCTCCGGGCCTTCCAGTATACAAATTTATCTTTACAAAGACAACTTTCCTTATATATGGTGAATACACCTTCGGTTAAGGGACTGGAGCGACGCCGGCCAGCTAAAATGCCCCGTTCAGGGCCAACCGCCGCGGCAACGAACTCGATCCCTGCCCCCCCCGGGCCCGAAGGCGCCGAGTGTGGTTAAGGTGAAATACTCGGTAAGCTTCCCATCGTTGGACCCATATCAAGAGTCATAAAAGCAGGCCGGGAGGATTATTACGTTAATTCCCGGTGATCCAGCTGACTAGTTCCTTCCCCCACTGGAGTGAGCTATGTGGAACAGGAGATGGCGGGTTGCCTTGATTGCGGCCTGCGGATGGCTGATTTTGGCCCCTGCTGCCGGTCTGGGGTCAGGCTTCGCCCTGTATGAGGCCGGGGCGCGCAGCAGCGCCCTGGCGGGTGCGGTGGTGGCCCGGGCCGATGATCTTTCCGCCATTTTCTTCAACCCCGGGGGCCTCGTCCAGCTCCCGGGCATCCAGGTCATGGGCGGCGTCTCGTTCATTATTCCCCGCGTCGAGATTGTCACTCAATCCGGTGGCGTGGATACCCGCACCCTGATGGATAGCCAGGTGTCCGCCGTGCCGCATTTCTTCGCCTCCTACCAGGTCGCGGACCGGGTGTGGCTGGGGTTGGGGGTCAACTCGCCTTTCGGCCTGGGGGTCAAGTATAGCGACACCTGGCCCGGCAGCGCCAATATCCTCAAGGCCACCATCCAAACCTTGAATGTCAATCCCACCGTGGCGGTAAAAATAACCGATTACCTTGCCGCCGGCGCCGGCCTGGACATCATGTATTTTAATTTTTCCATGAGACGGCTGTTGCCCTTGCCGTTCCCGGGCCCGCAAAACCTCTCCCTGCAGGGCGACACCTGGGGCCTCGGGTTTAATGTCGGACTGCATCTGAAGCCCCGTGACGACCTCTCTTTGGGAGTCTCCTATCGCAGCCAGGTAAGACAGCAGGTGGACGGTCCGGCGCTTTTTCAACCCGTCAATGCCCTGGACGCCAAGGCCAGCGGCAGTATCATCCTGCCTGACACGATATTTGCCGGAATCATGGTCCGGCCTCTGGAGAAATTGTCGGTGGAAGCAGGGGTTATCTGGACTCACTGGTCGTTGTTTAGAAATTTCGACCTGAAATTTGACAACGTCCTGGGCACCTTATCCGAACGGAAAGGCTGGCATGACACCTGGAGAGGCCAGATCGGGGTGGAATACCGGGCTTTGCCGTGGCTGGACCTGCGGGCGGGCTATGCCCTGGAGAACGAACCCATGCCGGATGGATATGCCGACTATCTGGTGCCCTCCGGCGACCGCCGCCACACCTTTTCCGTCGGCTCCGGTTTTCGCTGGCGCTCCTGGACCATTGATCTGGCCTATGTCGTGGCTTATATGCCGGACCACACCGTCAACACCTCCCTGGCCACCGGAGTCCTGCCCTCGACCTTTCAAGGCCGGCTACACCACGAGATTGTCTGCAGCCTGGGGTACAAATTTTAACTTCATGGCGTCCTCTGGGGCCAAGACCCGGAAGGGAGGTGGGCAACATGAAAGACAATTGGCCGCAAAATTTGCTGCTGGTGGCTCTCTTCGGCATGGTCACCCTCTTCACTGCCTATCAGGAAAGGTTCCTGCCGCTGATCGGTCCGTTCTTCTGGCTGGTCCTCATCGCCGGTTTCGCCCTCTCCGTCTGGATGGCGCTGCATATCACTACCGGACGCTTGCTCTCCCTGATGCTGGGAATCTTTATCATCGAGTACATCAAGGAGGGCATTGGCATCAGTTCCGGGATGTGGACCTATCACGGCCTGGCCAATTCCTACAATTTCGGGGTTTGGGCCTGGGTGATGGCCGGCATGACGGTCTTTTGGCTGGCCGTCAGGTTGGTCATCCGGGGCATGCGTAAGCTGACCGCCGGGTTGCCCAGGCGCTGGAACCTGATCAATCCGGTCATCGTGGTTCTGGTCCTCATCGTCATCCCCTTGACGCTGGGGGATTATCGCCCCGGGGCCGGAGGTTGGTTTTGGTTACTCTATGCCATTCTCTTCCTGATCACCCTGGTAACCGCGATGCGGATGGACCTGCCGGTCTTCCTGGGCCTGCTCCTCACCACCTGGCTCGTGGGTTTTCTCAGTGAATATGCCGGCTCGGTCCCCAACCATATCTGGACCTTTACCTACAACCCCAACTTTCCGCCGGCTTTCTTGATCATCGGCTGCTGGCCCCTGGAAATCTTTACGCAATATGCCGTGTCGGCCTTTCTGGCCAATGAACCTTTGGACCGCTACACCTTTAAGGAGGGAAATGGATCATGATTGCCTTGACTAAAGCAGAACGGCAGTTGCGGCTGGTCCTCTGGGTCAGCGCCCTGGTTTATTTTATTTGCGGCCTGGCCTTTGGCCTGGCCCCCGGGCTGGTCCTGCGGTTCATCAACTTTCTTTCCGGCCTGCTCACCCCCAGTCTTCAGCTCATACCGATATCCGCGGGAAAGTTCTGGGTCGCCCTGGCCTTTTCCATGATGATGATCATCACGATCTGCCCCGCCCTGGCGGCGTATAATGTGCGCAAGAACCGACTTCTCGTCATCCCGCTGCTGGTGGGCAAGTCCGCCTCCTCCCTGGCCGCCCTCTGTTACTACCTCTTCTCCGATCGGTATTTCGCCTACCTGATCACATTTTTGCTGGACGGCGCTCTCTTTTGGGTGACCCTTTTCTTTTTCGTCCGGGCCAACCGGGCCTTCCTGGAGGAACAAACCACCTGGTTCAGGAAGGCGCCGGAGCATCCCCCCAGCACCGGGCCCGCTACCGTGTGGGTCCTCAAAGGGGACGACAAATTCGCCCTGCTGGATCAGGTGTTGGAGGCCACGAAATTTTTCGAGATCATGGATGCTCGGTGCCAGAAGGTGGGAAAATCACCGCAAGACTTCAAGGTGGTGATCAAGCCCAACTTTATGTTCATGCATTCCCGCCAGGATATCTCCACCTACACCGACCCGGCGCTGGTGGAGGCCCTCGTTGATAAGATCAACGCCAGGGGATACCCCAATATCACGCTGGTGGAGGCGCAGAGCACCTACGGGAACTACTATGAAAATAGGGAAGTGCTCAAAGTAGCCCAGTACGTGGGCTATTCCCTGAACAAGAACTACCGCATCGTGGATTTGACCGAAGAGATGGTCCCTTATGCTTACGGCGGCAAACTGGGACGCCACTTCGTCGGCCCTACCTGGAGGGACGCCGATTTCAGGATCTCCTTTGCCAAGAATAAGACGCATACCTTCTGCAACTACACCCTGACCTTGAAGAATATCTACGGCACTCTGCCCATGCAGAATAAATTGAAAGAGTATCACACCAAGCGGGAGTACGATTGGCCCACCATCGAGACCCTGAAGCACTTCCCGGTCCATTTTGGCTTGGTAGATGCATTTACCAGTGCCGACGGCCAGTTTGGGGTGATTGCCGATCCGGAACCCAATGAAACCAAGACGATTATTGGCGGCGAAAACCTGATGGCCGTGGATTGGGTGGGAGCCAAAAAGATGGGGCTCGACCCGGATGATCCCATGGTGGGGCGCTTTCTGCCCCTGGCGGTGGAGGCCTTCGGCAAACCCGAAATTATCTGGGAGGGGGACCAATCCATCTATGAACCCTGGGAGAATGTCAGCGAAGCGTTCGTCCAGTCGCTGGATTTCATTGAAGAAGGCTACCTCTTCAGTGATTGGTGGTTCTCCGTGCTGACGGGCATGGATGCATACTTTACCCTGAAGAAGCAGAGTTGGATGGTGTTGACCCTCAGAAAGGTCATGGCGCCTATCAAACGTCTTTTATACCGGTATGACGATTTGTTCCATTAACTCTCTACCGATTGGCGCGCCTCACGTTACTTCATCTTATGAAGGGGCGGACCCGGGTGTCCGCCCCTGGCTTCATAACGCAGCCTTGGGTCCCGAACTATCGATTTTGGACCGGCAAACCTGAGGATGCGGCAAAATCTCGAATCATGGCGGATTTGGCCTGAAATCCGGCGGGGCTACGGGAGCCAGTGATGAAAGTCTGGTGGTTGATCATGGTGGCGGCGGCGCTGAATCTGGCCGGCTGCGCCGCGGGTTCCGGTTACCCATCCGGCCCTCCCGCCCCTTACGTGCCGCACATCACCGATGTGCCGCCATCCTTTTATGACCATGATCCGGCCTTGAGGCATTGGTATACCTACCCTTACTGGAATCCCAACAGGGATGTGTTCCCTTAGGGCCGGCAGGCCTTATTATTGCTCCATCCTCCCCGGTTCTGCCATCACCTCTTCCCGCCCTTGGTGCACGTGAAATTCCTCCCGGCTCACGACGTGGTCTCGGAATCAAAATATAGGGGATGAAATACCTTGCACGCCGGCAACGCCGGTAATTGACTTTTGCCCCGTAGGGTGACATTCTCTTCCCAAAAAATCCGAATGTTAAGCCATGGAATGTACCCCTCATTGATGAACTCCTTTTGGGCTGAGCCCAGCCTGAGATGGTTCATGCCGAGGCCCTCATGAGTATTCGCACTCACCTAATCCTGGCCTTTTTAGGGATTATCCTTTTGCTGGCGGTGGGCGTTTTGCTCATTGCCGACCGGATGGCGGAGAGGTCGAAGGCCGACACCATAATCTTTGCCGAAGAGACGGTGGAGAAACTCAACCGGGCCAATTACCAACTGGCCGAGCAGGTCCTGACCAAGTATGGGGAATTTATAGTCAAGGACAAGGCCGAAAGTGTGGCCACAGAACTTTCGCTTTTACTGGGTGGCAGAAAAACCTATGATTACGCCAAGCTGCGCCGGAATCCCGGGCTCCGGTCCATCGCTATCCAGTCGATTTACACCCCCCACGGTCCCGCAGGATATACGGATTTATATGACCAGAACGGTTTCATCCTGTTTCACCCGGACCCCAAGGTGGAAGGGCGGAACCAGCTGGATTGGGAGAAGGAATACCCGGAAACCACGGAGATGATCAAACGTTCTTTTGAAGAGAACAGTGTGCAGGGGTTTTTCACGTTTTTCGATAAGGACGGCAAGGAGAAGAAGAGGTTTGCGGTGCGGGTCCATGTCCCCGGAACCCCCTTCATTGTGGGCGCCATTGTTAATATCGACGAGTTCTTTCTGCCGACCCAGAAGAAAATCAAGCAAGCCGGGAAAGAAATTCTCTCCCAGGCCCAACAAAACATTTCGACTAAGGCAACCGCGGTAAAGCGGCAATTTGAGGTGGCCGGTCTTCTCAGTCTCATCGGCCTGGCCATCTTCGGAGTATTATCCGCACTGCTATTGGCCGCCCGCATCTCCCGGCCGTTGAAGGATCTGGCGGCCTATGCCCAAAAATTACCCTTCCAGGACTTCTCGGCCCCGGCTGACCCGGAGTCCGGCGTTTCCCAGCGCTACATGAACCATAAAAATGAAGTGGGCAACCTGGCGGAATCACTTAATTTTATGGAAGTTGCCCTGAGGCGGGAAATCCAGGCGCTCATCGCCGCCACTGCGGCCAGGGAGCGGATCGACAGCGAGCTGAACATCGCCCGGGAGATCCAGATGAGCATCCTGCCTAAGATTTTTCCGCCTTTTCCGCACCGCCGGGACTTCGACGTCTATGCCCGCATCGAACCGGCCAAAGAGGTGGGGGGCGATTTTTACGACTTTTTCCTCCTGGACGACCGGCATTTCTGCTTCGTCATCGGCGATGTGGCCGGTAAGGGGGTGCCGGCCTCCCTGTTTATGGCCGTGACCAAGACCCTCATCAAGGCCGTGGCTGAGCAAGAGCACTCCCCGGGGCAAATCCTCACCCGGGTGAACCGCGAACTGGTGTCAGGGAATACCACTTCCATCTTCGTCACGGTTTTTCTGGGGATTATCGATACGGTCACCGGCCGGGTTCTCTATGCCAATGGCGGCCACAACCCCCCTTTGGTGATCCGGCCCCGGGGTCCCGTGGATTTCCTGGCCCCCTCCGGGGATGCCCTGGTGGGGGCCTTGGAAGACCTGTCTTATAAGACCGGGGAACTCATCCTGGCCCCGGGAGATGCCCTCTTCCTCTATACCGACGGGGTAACCGAGGCCAGCAACCCGGATGACGAGATGTTTGCCGAGGATCGGCTCCGGGAAAGCCTGCAAGCCCTGCAGGCCACTTCACCCAAGGAAACCGTAGAGGGGATCAAGGCTACGATTGAGGCCTTTGTCGCCGGGGCGGCCCAGGCAGATGATATTACTATGCTGATGCTACAGTTTACGGGGAATTTGTCGCTCCGGACCTGACGGAAGGGAGGAAAATTGGCCAAGAAACCGGCGAATCTGATCTATGGGGTCGATGACAGTCCGTCTCTGGGGATCACTCTGCTTCAGGGGCTGCAACACGTCTTCATCATGACGGTCTATTTCATCTTTCCGGTCATCGTGGTTCATGCCGTCGGCGGCAGTGACGAGCAGGCCGCCACCATGATCAAGATGTCCATGGTCGCCATGGGGCTTACCACCATCCTGCAAGCGCTGCGTCGAGGCCCCATCGGTTCCGGGTACCTGGCCCCCTCGGGCAACGGCCCCGCCTATCTGTCCGCCACCCTGCTGGCCGCCAAGACCGGCGGCATCTCCCTGATCTGCGGCATGACCATCGTGGGCGGCGTCTTTGAGGTCCTCTTTTCCCGCCTCGTCGGCCGGCTGCGGGCCCTGTTCCCGCCGGAGGTCGCCGGCCTGGTGGTTACCATGGTAGGCATCGAAATCATCCCCCTGGGGATCGAACGGTTTTTCGGCCTGAGCCACGCCGGGGCCGGGATCAGCCGCAACGATTTCCTCGTGGCCCTGATCACCTATGTCTGTATGGTAAGCCTCAACACCTGGGGCAAGGGCAAGCTGCGCCTCTATCCCATCCTCATCGGCATGGGAGTCGGCTATCTGAGCGCCGTGCTGTTCGGCATTCTCACCCCGGGCGACCTGAGCCGCGTCGGCGCCTCTGCCTGGCTCTCCTTCCCCCGGTTTGCCAGCTTCGGCTGGTCCTTCGATGTGGCGCTGCTGCTGCCGTTTCTCATTGCCACCCTCTGTTCCAGCCTCAAGGATATCGGCGATCTGACCACCTGCCAGAAGATCAACGACAGCGAGTGGAAGCGCTCCGACATGCCGTCCATCGGCAAGGGCATCCTGGCTGACGCCCTGGGTGATATCCTGTCCGGGGTGATCGGCGGCCTGGGCCAGACCAGTTCGTCCAGCAATATCGGCCTCTCCCTGGCCACCGGGGCCACCAGCCGCCGCATCGCCTATGCCACCGGGGGCCTGCTCTGCCTCCTGGCCTTTTTCCCCAAGCTGGCGGAGGTCTTTGTCATCATGCCCCGGCCGGTCATGGGGGCCATCCTGGTCTTTGTGGCCAACTTCATGATCCTGGCCGGCATTCAGATCATCACCACCCGGATGCTGGACGCCCGGAAGATTTTTGTCATCGGCACCTCCTTCATCTTCGGGATGTCGGTGTTCCTCTATCCCCGGGCCTACGGTCAGGTCCCCCCCTTGCTGCAACCGATTTTCAGTTCCGCCCTGTCCCTGTCCACCATCAGCGTGGTGATCCTGAATCTCATCTTTCGCCTGGGGATCGCCAAACACCAGGTGCTCACCGTCAACCTCGAGGATCGGGATTTCCCGGAGCAACTCTCCACGTTCATTCTGAGGCAAGGGGCCGCCTGGGGGGCGCGCCGGGAAGTGATTAAGCTGGCGGAGTCGGCCATGGGAGAGTTGGTGGAATCCCTGGTGGGCCTCAAACTGGCCGACGGACCCATCCAGGTGGATATGAGGTTTGACGAGATGAACTTGGACGTGGGTTTCACCTACCAGGGCCGCCTGATGGATTTCCAGCCCCAGCTTCCCAGCCACGCCGATTTACTGGAAGATGAGGACGCGGTTTTCCGGCTCTCCAGCTTCATCATCAAAAATTATGTGGACCGGATTAAAACCGAGGAAAAGAACGGCCGCTGCCACGTCGTCTTTCACTTCGATCACTGACAGGTCAGGAAACAGCCGCAGGGGGAGTCAGGTCGAAGCAGAGGGTCACCTGATTGGCCCCCGCTTCGTAGTGGTAGGCGATGTGGTCGGCCAACTGCCCGGCCAGGTAGACGCCGAGGCCCCCGAGGGGCCGCTGGTCCAAGTCAGGGTCCAGATTCGGCGGACCGGCCTCCAGGGGATTGAAGCTCCGGCCCCAATCCTTCAAGGACAGGCAGAACCGGAGGTGATCCTCCAGGAAGTAGCTCACTTCCACTTCACCCGGACCCCGGGGGTAGGCGTAGCGGATGATGTTGGTCAGGAGCTCTTCCAGGACCAACTCGATTTCCCCTCGGCGCTCCCGGGGCAGGCCCAGTTGCTCCAGTTCCTGCCCCAGGAAAGTGCGGAACCCTTCCAGAGACTCCATGGCGGCCGGCAAGCGCAGCCTATTCATGGCTTGAGCTGGGCCAGCGCCTCATCCAGGGAGGCATATATGGGGAACAGGGAGTAGATGCCGGTAATGTTGAAGACCTTTTCCACCATACCGGAAATCCGGGAAAGAGCCAGGCGGCCATCCCGGGTCTTCAATTGCTTGGCCACGAACAGAATAGACCTGATGCCGGCGCTGCTGATGTATTCCAGTTCCCCCAGGTCCACCGCGAAGCATGATTCTCCGGCATCCAGCCATTTCAAGCATTTCTGTTCGAAATCCGGAGCGGTCAGGGCATCCAGCCGGCCCTTGAGTTTAAATACCACCACCCCCTCCTGTTTTTCGGTGACCAGTTCCATGTGCCCCTCCTGACAAGATGCGACAAAAATAAGAGAATCGGCGTTCAGGTGCGTCCAGCCGCAGTGAAAGATCAACTGACGATGGACGCCGGTCCTCTTAGAGGTTGGCCCGAGAGCCAACGTGAGATCCCTAAAAAAGTCCCCTCATCTCCATAGTCTGAAACTTTTTTCCCAAGTGAAAATAATGACTTCCTCATTTTCTTTGCGGGGGAAGAATAGAGGATAGTCATCTATTTGTCAATTTTCACCCTAAACTGGTGTCCTGGCCCCTAAGCCGGACCCCGTAATCGCAATAGGGCAGTAAGGGGCAATGGGGGCAGTCGGGTTTTTTGGCCGAGCAGGTCCGGCGCCCATGTCCGATCATCTGGTGGGAAAATTTCACCCAGCGCTCCCGGGGGACCAGGGGCATCAGGTCGAACTCGATCTTTACCGGGTCCTTCTGACGGGTGAGCCCCAGGCGCTGGGCCACCCGGCTCATGTGGGTGTCCACGACGAGGCCCGGGATACCGAAGGCGTTGCCCAGGATGACGTTGGCCGTCTTGCGGCCGATCCCCGGCAGTTTGACCAGGTCATCCAGGGAGGCCGGCACCTGGCCGCCGAACTTCTCAACCAGCACCCGGCAGAGGGCCTTGATACTCTTGGCCTTCTGGCGGTAGAAACCGGTGGTGTAGATGGCCTGCTCCAGGTCCGCAAGGTCGGCTCCCGCGTAGGCGGCCGCGGCGGGGTACTGCCTGAATAAAACCGGGGTAACCTGGTTGACCCGAACGTCGGTGCACTGGGCCGAGAGCACCGTGGCAACCAGCAATTCCAGGGGGTTGGTGAAGTCCAGGGTGCAGTGGGCGTCACCGTAATCCTCGTCCAGCAGCCTCAAGATAGGACCGATCTTCTCGGCCGGCTCCATGGATAACCTCCTCACTGAGACCTCTGCGCCAGTCTCTCTATCTATCCTTCCCCATCAAAATGTCGCGTTGGCGCCCTCGCCTGCGCCTCAATGCAGTGCGGACCGCCGCGGGCGGTTTATCCTACGTGAGACCTGCGCAGAGGTCTCTCATTTAAGGTCGCGGCATGGTCCCGGGGAACCCGAGATCGTTGAGAAACCGGGTCACTACCGGTGTCCACCGGCCCAACCCCCGGACGTCCGTGAAGAGATAATGCCCTTCTTCCCAAAAGGGCGGGAGCATGACGAACTCGGCCTGGCCTCCGGCTTGGCGGAAGGCGGCGGACATCTCCCGGGCCAACCGGGGAGGAAAATACGAATCATTTTGCGCATAGACCCAGAGGGTGGGCACCCGGGTGGTGCGCCCAGCCAGGGCACAGGCCGCGACCAACCTGTCCGGGGAACAGTTCTGACTCGGCTTGGAACCACGTCCTCCTGCGAAGCTAATCACGCCCCGCACCCCCGGCAACCCCTGGCTGGCCAGGATCAGTGAGGCGAAACCGCCGCTGGAGTGGCCCACCAGCACCAGGCGTTGCGGGTCAATGCCGGGGAGGGCCGAGACATACGCCGCGGTGGCCCGCAGATCCCGGGCCGATTCCAGCCCGGCTGCATAAAAATGGGAGTGGTCACAGAGACCTTCACCTTCAGCGTAATCTCCCTCTGATCGGCCGAAGCCCCGGCGCATGGGGATCACCACCGCGAAGCCCATGCTGACGAATTCCCAGCTTTGGGCGTCGTAGCGGAGCCGCGCCCCGGCTCGCTGCCGGGGGTTTCGGGAAGTGCCGTGGCTCAGGATCACCAGGGGAAATGGGCCGGGGCCGGAGGGCCGGTAGAGGGTCGCCTCCAGGTGGAGGCGCTGAACGCCGCCGTGCCTGGGGATGGTCATGGGGATGCGAATAACGGTCTCGTTCAAGGGCACTGACGGTATCCGAGGCGTAAACCACGGTAACCTGATGGGCAGAATTATATCCAGGGCCTGGGAAACCGCCGGGACGGCAAGAATCGTCAAGGCCAGGACGACGCCACAGCAGGTCTGCCGCAAGAGTTTCGGACCACGATTCACCGGTTAGATCCCTGAGCCGCAAAATCACCTCATGCAGCCGCACATCCGGGACAGTTGCCGGCTGGGCCGATCCAAGGGCCAACTGCCCCGGATCGGCCTGAGTTCTAAAGAATCTATCGGCAAAAATCGAGGTTTTGATAAGAAAGGGCCGATACAGGCCGGTCCGGGTCGCTACCGGGCCTCCCCGCCCCTCAACGGGAGAGCTTGCTGCGCACATGCCGGATCAACTCCTGGAATTCCGGAATTTGTAATTGCGAGACCATGGCCACATAGAGACCCACGCCGATGCCGATTACCCCGGCCAGGCTTAGGGCTTGCCCCCCTAAACCAGACCCCAACCAGGCGATGGCCCGGGGGTGAAGCCAGGCAACGGCCAGCCCCATAATCACGCTGGCCCCGGCCACTTTGCCCAGCGTCAGGATGAGACCGCTCACCTGAAAACCCGATAGTTTGCGGTAGAGCACCACGGCCAGAAAGAGGAAGTTCAAGATCAGGCTCAACGACGTGGACAGGGCGATGGCCCGGTGCTGCAGGGCGGCCAGGGTGAGGTGGATAATGAAGAGGTTGGCAGCCACCGTCACAAAGGAGCCCAGCACCGGTATCCGGGTGTCATCCAGGGCATAATAGACCGGCACGATGATCTTGACCCCGGCAAAGGCTACCAGTCCCAGGGAGTAGAGCGCCAGGGCCGCGGCTGTCTGCTGGGTATCCACGGCAGTAAACTGGCCGTGCTGATAAATGAGCCCGATGATGGGATGGGCCAGGAAGATCAGGCCGCAGGCCGCCGGCAGGGTGACCAGGATGGCCAGGGACAGGGAAGATTGCAGGGCTCCCCGGAGGGCGGCCAGGTCGCGATTGGCCGCGTGGCGGGAGACCACCGGCAAGGTGGCCACCATCAGGGCCACGCCGAACAGGCCCATGGGCAGATGGAACAGCCGGTAGGCGTAACTGAGCCAGGAGATGCTGCCCTGGGGGCAACTTGAGGCATAGAAGGTGTTGATGAAGATATTGATCTGGGTGGCGGAAAGGCCCACCACCGCCGGGAGCATCAACTTGACGATCCGCAGGAGTCCCGGGTCCCTGAGATTGAGGGCAAACGTAAGCTTGAACCCCACCCGCCACAACAGCGGCAGCTGGACCAGCACTTGTAGAATGCCCCCCACCAGGGTGCCCCAGGCCATGCCGACGATGGGCGCCACCCCGAACCTGGGGGCAGCCAGGCTCAGACTCACCCCGGCGACGACGGCGCCCAGGTTGAAAAAACTGGAGGCCAACGACGGCACAAAAAACTTTCCCTTGCTGTTGAGGACCCCCATGGCCAGGGCCGCCAGGGACACCAGGATAAGGAAGGGAAACATAATCCTGGTCATCAGGGTGGTGAGTTCCAGCTTCCCCGGGACCGTGCCGAAATCCGGGGCCATGACTCCCACGATATCCGGGGAGAACCACATGCCCACCATGACCAAAAGGCTCAGGAGCAGGGTGAAGCAAAAGACCACGTTATTGGCCAGTTGCCAGGTCTTCTCCTCCCCCTGGCGCTGGTCGTAATCGGTGAAAACCGTGACGAAAGCGGAGCTCAAGGCCCCTTCGGCAAACAGGTCCCGGAGCAGATTGGGAATCCGGAAGGCCACGACGAAGGCGTCAAAAGCATAGCCCGCGCCAAAAAGTCCGGCAAAGACTTGTTCCCGCACCAGCCCCAGAATCCGGCTGGCGAGGACCGCAACACTAACCGTCCCTGCGGCCCGGGCGATGGTTCCCGTTTGGCTGGTTGAGTCCTGGGGCAAGGGTTACCCCGAAAAGGGGAGGTGCGGCGGCAGCCGAAGGCGCCGCTTCCAGGCCTTGGAGGCAAAAACGTTCAGGTGTCTTGGTTCGTGGCGAATCACAGCGGATGTGGGTCACCCTGGAGCCGGGCTGCGGCCCCCGGGGTCCTAACCGGCATCGGCATGCCTGCCCCCCGGGGCAGCAGACCGGTTCTTTTTCTTGGCGCGGCTCTTGACGGTCATTTTGTCCTTTTTGGACGGCGAGGCCGGGGTTTTGTTGACCTTGCCTCTGTTGCCGGCCTTATTATGGGGAGCTACAGAAGACCCCTTGGAGGCAACCCGGCTCGGCCTGGGTCGGGGAAGCTTCTTTTCCGGACCTACCTGACTGACCGGGGTCTCCGGATGCAGCAGGGCATAAGCCGGCTGCTCTGATGCCCCCTGGTTGGCGCTTTTGACCGGCGGTTCTTTGAGACGATCCACCCGGTCCGGCCACCCCTCGGCATACACCGTCCCGAGAAACCCGGCCAGCTTCAGCTGCTGATCATGTTTGTCGGGGTAGAGGCAACACCAGAAAATGAGCCCCACCCCGGCGGTGACCCCGCCCACCAGGGCAAGCCGGCCAAGCTTGCGCCAGCGGCTTCGACTGCGGACTTGACCGCCCTGCCGATGGAAAATATAGGAAAACAGGGCGTACATCCCATAAGCCCATAAAACTACAGCTAAAGTTGCAAGCACCAGTTCTCCTCACTCTAAAGTTATAAGAGCATAACAATAATAATTTTTCGAAGTCAACCTTTTTCCCTCAAACCTTACCAAGCGGTAGTTTCCACCCTGTCATTATATTGACATTTATCGGCACTTTGGGATATTTTATTAAGTGAGGGAGTTATTTAATGAAACGGCAGAATTCCTCCATCCTGGTAGTGGATGATGATCCGGCCCTGCTCCAGAGCCTTAAAGAAATCCTCGAGGCGGAGGGCTACGAGGTTACCACCGCCGCCGATGGGGAGAGCGGCTTGCACTGCTTGAAGGAACAGGTCTTTGATCTGGTGCTGACTGACCTGGCCTTACCCGGCCTGGACGGCATGGAGCTGCTGAATTATCTCCAGCGGGAGGTGCCGGCGTGCCCGTGCATCATCATCACCGGCTATGGCACTATTGCCAGCGCGGTGTCCGCCATGCACCAGGGGGCCTACGACTACTTTACCAAACCCGTGGACCCCACCGAACTCCGGCTGGTGGTGGCCCGGGCCCTGGAACACCGGCGCCTGAAATGGGAAAATCTGCACCTCAAGAAACAGCTCCACCGGCGGTATGGCTTCGCCAACATGGTCGGCACCAGCGACGGCATCACCCGGGTCTTCGACCTGATCCGCAAGGTGGCGGACACTGACAGCAACGTCCTGATCCTGGGTGAATCCGGGACCGGCAAGGAACTCATCGCCCACGCCATCCATTTTAACAGCGTCCGGCGAGAGGGCCCCCTCATCCCGGTCAACTGCGCCGCCATTCCCGAAGAACTGCTGGAAAGCGAGCTCTTCGGGCACGAACGGGGCGCCTTTACCCACGCGGTGCGCACCCGCATCGGCCGCTTTGAGCTGGCCAATAACGGCACCATCTTTTTGGACGAAATCTCGGAGATGAGCCCCGGCCTCCAGGTAAAGATCCTCCGGGTCCTCCAAGATCATTCCTTTGAAAGAATCGGCGGCATCAAGACCCTCCGGGTGGATATCCGGGTAATCGCCGCCACCAATAAGGACTTGGAAGAACTGGTGCGCCAGAACCGGTTCCGGGAAGACCTCTTTTACCGCCTCAATGTCATTCCCATCCGGGTGCCGCCGCTCCGGGAGCGGGTCTCCGACATGCCGCTGCTCATCCAACATTTCCTGCAGCTATTCAGCCGGACCAAGAAAAAACCCCTCAAGCGGGTCAGCCCTGCGGCCATGGACCTCCTCCGGCAGCACCCCTGGCCCGGGAACGTCCGGGAACTGGAAAACCTCATGGAACGTCTGGTCATTCTCACCGAAGGCGAGGTCATTGAGGTATCCGACCTGCCCGACAAGTTTCAGCGTCTCATTTTTTCACCCCACCGGGAGACGACGGAATTTTCAGAGCATGGCATCCTCTTTACCGATGCGGTCCAGGCCTATGAACGGGACCTGATCATCAAGGCCTTGCACCAGAGCAATTGGGTCAAAAGCCGGGCGGCGAAACTCCTCCATCTCAACCGCACTACCCTGTTGGAAAAAATGAAGAAACAAAACATTCCCTCCACCCCCGACTTCCCGCCTCAGCCCGAGAGAATCCACGCTAAATCGGTTTCATAATGCCGGTTGGAGAACTCGGCGCCAGGAAATTTTGTCTTCCTGAGAGAGGCGTCCTGAGCTTTTGAGGTGACCCCGAATTAAGCAAATGGTCTCCTTTAGGGTGCCCTGGAGGGGAGGAACCTGCGTGTCCCCCTTAGGGGCGCGCCCCCAGGTGCGCCCCTCACAAAAATATTTTCATAGAGTTCGTCGTGCCATCGGCATCAAATCAACTCTCGAGGCGGGGCCTTGCCGGCCGCAGGTTGTGGCCCGGCGTGAGATATGGTAAGGTAAACGGCATCCTTACTGGAGGTGACGATATGGCTGAAGTCTTCCCGGCCAACCGGCGAGAGGCAATCCTGGCCTTCCACTTTGCCGACCGGGTTAAAGCGGAACTCCTGCTTGCATCCCGCCTGCTCAACACGGTTACCCATATGGAGGGGCTGGAACGGGAAGGGGCTGGCCGGCTTTTCGTGGAATATCTCAAGGGCCTGGAGCAGGAAGTCAACCTGGTTCAGGCGCAGATCGGCGACCCTGAGATGATCCGGGTGCGGACGGTGATGACCGGGCTCATCGGCATGGCGGACGCCAACATGTTCGCCGACATCCAGTCCCACCTGACCTGGATGGTCAGCACCATGACCACCTATGCCCAGCGGGCCATGGAATACCTGGTGAAGGACAAGCTGTTATAGGCCGAACCAGGTACGCATCTCTCCTGCACCACTAAATTTGACTTGAAAATTAACCGGGGTGGGCCTCGCCCACCCTGCCGCCCTGCCCATCCCCAGCCGATTTATCTCCATGGATTTTCGGGTTATTGATTCCTTAAACCCTGTCCGGGACTCCCGCCTTACTCCCGGGGGACCAGCCGGTAGACCTCGATCAGGGGCAACCCCTGGGCCTCGGACATTTGGCGGCAGGCCTCGTACTCCGGCAGCACCCGGCGGCGGCCGCCGTACTCCATCACCTTCACTTGCAGCGGGCCATACGCGGTCTCGATGGTCTCGGGCCAGCGCCGGGCCGTGACCCGCTCTACCTCCATGCACCTCACCCCCAGGGTGGTGGAGTCGGCGAACAGCCGGGCCAGGAGCCCTTCCTTGGCCGCCAGGGGGGCGATGATCGTGAGGCCCACGCCGGGGCGCTGCTTCTTCATCTGGAGGGGAGAAAGCGCCACGTCCAGGGCCCCGTCGGCAAAGAGGCCATTGATGAGGGGCTCGAACCACTCCGGGTTCATGTCGTCCAGGTGGGTTTCCAGGACCAGGACCTGCTCCCGGAGGCCCGGGGCGGGAGCCAAAGGCGTCCCCAGGTAGAGGCGCAGGAGATTGGGGTGCCCCGGCAGGTCCCGGGTGCCGGCGCCGTAGCCCACGGCCGCCAGGGTCATGGGCGGGCAGGGCTCGCACCGGGCCTCGCAGACTTTCAGGATCACCGCGCCGGTGGGGGTGACCAGCTCGCCGGGCAGGTCGGTGCCGTAAACCGGCAGGTCTCGTAAGAGCTCCAGGGTGGCGGGGGCCGGGTTGGGCAGGCGCCCATGGCCGGCGGCGATCATGCCCCAGCCCATGGGCAGAGAGCTGCAAAAGACCCGGGAGACCCCCAGGTACTCCAGGCCGTGCGCCACGCCGACGATGTCCACGATGGTGTCCACGGCCCCCAGTTCGTGGAAGTGGACCGTTTCCAGGGATTGGCCGTGAATCCGGGCCTCGACCTCCCCCAGGAGGCGGAACGCGGTCAAGGCTCCGGGCCTTGACCGCTTCGGTCAGGTTCGCCGCCTCGATCAGGGCGCAGATCTCCCGGTAGGTCCGGGCCGGCTGGGGCGCCCCGGCCTCAATCCTTACCTGGACGCCGGTGAGGTGCTGCTTGCTGACCCGCTGGGCGGTGATGGAAACCCCGGCCAGACCCAGGGCCGTTATGAGGCCTTGCAGTTCTTCCACCGGGAGCCCCAGGTCAATCAAGGCCCCCAGGGTCATATCGCCGCTGACGCCGGCAAAACAGTCAAAAAAAGCCCAGCAGGGTTGAATCGGCAAAAGTTAATTCCCCCTCACCCTAACCCTCTCCCCCACCGGGGGAGAGGGGATTAATGAAATGATATCGATATTATAATTCCTCTGCAGGTGAATTCACCACCCAATGAAAATTTTGTGACACAACCTGGCGATTATTGAGGATCATTAAATTATCCCTTTTTATTATCAATAATGTCAATGGGTTAATCCATTTAAGGGATGACGCCTGGGGCGGTTTTGGTTATTTAAGGTTAACTTGCACCCTTGTAACGTTCCGGTTCGAGAAAAAAAAGGGGGGGCCGGTGCCATTAAGTACCTGGGTTTTATCGCTATTTAGCGTTAAAGTTTCGTAGCTGTACCGCAATTTTGCCCCGATGTACCGCTGGTGTACCGGGACAAACCGCCTGGAGGCCGGAATAGCACCTGAAGAAAACCGCTGGCGGAATAATTCTGCCGCTTAGCCTCATTTTGTCGCGCCTGGATTTCAGTATACGGGAAAAAAGGAACATGGCCAGAAGGTATGTAACACTTGACCCAGCTTTGCAGACCGGCCAAAAAGGGGAATTTGGGGGGAAAAAGCACCGGATTTTTTCCGTATCAGGCCAAATGACTCATTTGGATATGGGGATCATATAGGTAAGTATTTAATATTTTGGATTATTATTGATAATG
>CAVXZU010000051.1:0-146280 GCA_963766185.1 uncultured delta proteobacterium
GCTCTGGTGCTGCTGCTTGACTGAACATGCTGGTGGTGTATGCGCAGCTTGCCGAGAAGGGCTTTGCCTTTGAACCATCCAGCCTGGCCGCAAGCCTAAGGCCTATCGGCGCCTAAGGTGTCGGCCACCGCATGATCGGTACCGCGCTGATGCTGTTCTTGGGGCTCCCCTCGATCACCCGATCGCTGTACGCCACGTAAACCAGCACATTGCGCTGGCGGTCGAAGAACCGGACGACCTGAAGCTTCTTGAACAGGAGGCTGCGGTGCTCGTCGAAGACCCGTTCGCCGTCCTTGAGTTCGGCGAGGATCTGGATCGGGCCGACCTGACGGCAGGAGATGCTGGCGTCACTGGTGTCCTCCGCCAGGCCCAATTCGCCCTTCACCCCTCCCGTTTGCGCCCGGGCGATGAAGCAGGCGACGCCCTGGACTTTGGGGTCGTCGAAGCTGTCGATCACGATCTTGTCGTTGGGCCCGAGCCAGCGAAAATGCGTGCTGATCGAGCCGGTCGTACCGCGTTCGGGCCGACTGAAGATCCACCATCCGAAGAGCACCACAACCAAGAGAATCCCACCGCCGAGAATAATGCCGATCCGTTTCATGATAGGTTGCCTTTCCAGAGTTAAGGTGCACCCCACCTGGAGACAGGGGGGATGAGGCGCCAGATGCGGTTAGTAATCAGGCGCGATGCCGATACTGGAGATCATGGCCGGTGTTATTTATTATTGTCATTGCCAAAAGTTTTCTCCTACCCCCCCTCACCCTAACCCTCTCCCCCCGCTGGGGGGAGAGGGAAAAAGAGGTAAGAAGTATCGATAAACGCTATAATAATACTCAAATCCGCCATGTCAATTCAGGACGGCGCCCAGGAACTCCGCCAAACAGGTTGCGGCTTCCGGGGGTACGGAGGTGAAAGGGACCATAGAAAGATTTCACGGTTTTTATCACTAGGCGCCCCGGCGCTCATCCGGCTAAATATTCCGTAGAGCGGAACCTTGGGAAGAGGGTCTCAGAGCAATGAACCATCACAAGACTATTATCTGTCATGCTGAGCGCCGCGCAGAATCTCTTTTGGGGTACGCCTCCGAGATGCTTCACGGAGTTCAGCTCCGTTCAGCATGGCATAATTATTAAGAGGTTTTGACTGCAACTCAGTCTCAGAGCCGAATGGATAATTTCAGCTTCCGCAATCTCCATCCTCAAATTTACGTTGGTACGGCCAGTGACCGATATGCCGGCTGGATCGGACAGATCTATGCGTTGGACCGATACGAAGGCCGAATAACCAAACGGACCAAAGTCATGGCCGGAAAATCCTTCGTCGAAGCGGTGCTCCCCGTAGACAGCGTGGCGGAGTACTTCGACCATTTCCCGATCCTGGAGATCGATTTTACTTTTTACCGGCTGCTGCTAGATCAAAACGGCCAACCCACCCAGAATTATCAGGTACTCAAGACCTACGCCCGGCATTTAAAAGCGGCTGACCGGATCATTCTCAAAGTTCCCCAGCTGATCACGGCTCAAAAGACCCACAGAGGTGATCAGTACGACGAAAATCCGTCTTATCTTAACCCCAAAATCTTCACTGACCAATTCTATGACCCGGCCGCCAAGCTCCTGGGCGCTCATCTGGCTGGTTTCCTCTTTGAACAGGAATACCAGCGGAAGGAAGACCGGGTTCCGGTGAACGCCATGGCGCAGTCCCTGGATACCTTCTTCAGCCGCATCCCCCAAGACTCCCGGTACCACCTGGAATTAAGAACCGACCTCTATCTCAGAGACCAGATTTTTGCAGTCTTGGCAAAACACGGAGTCGGGCAGGTTCTCTCCCACTGGACCTGGCTGCCGCCCCTGAGAAAGCAGGTGGCCAAGGCCGACGGCAGGTTTTTCAATGCAGGGAACCAATTGGTGATTCGGCTCCTGACGCCTTTGGGCATGAGGTATGAAGGTTCTTATATGAAGGCACATCCCTTTGACCGATTGGTCGAGGGCCTGCTTCAGCCGGAGATGGTGTTGGAGACCGTTGAGATCATGCGACAGGCGGTGGAAAAAGGGATAACGGTCAATGTCATCGTCAACAACCGGGCCGGTGGCAATGCGCCTTTGATTGCCCAGGCCATCGCGGAGAAATTTTTGCGGACGAGTCGATCTGCTCCAGGTAAGCAAAAGATGCTCTGGTAACTTCTCAAGGGGTTATCATACCGGGGGGACGGGATGGAGTGATGGACCTCTGACCCCACCTCGAATGGACCTCAGTTATTTCCGGTTTTGGAAGAAACATGACTAAATATTTGCTCTTGATCCTGATGCTGGTTTTAATCGGTTTTCAAGGCGGATGTGCCTTGGAGAAATATCAGCGGACCGCAGCAGACAATCCCGGGACCAAATTTTCTTCTGAGGATTCCCGATCCGGCCAACCGTTCGGCCCTGAGCCCGGGTGACTGATGGTAAAGGGCTTTCTGTAGGGAAAGCCAACGAGAGCTCAAGTTCCCCAGCGTCCTTGTGGTCTTGGGCACATGAAAGGCTCCTGTGAAAACATTGCCGCATCACGAGAAGCTCTACACGCCGGTCCAAGGGCAAACTTACTCACTGTTTGCTGTGGGTGACGATAGCGCACGTTATTTCGCCGAAATAAAGCGCTTGGCAGACGTGTTCCTCCGGCGCTGCCCCGATGAAAGAAGGCTTTTGGGCCTGATACAGACAGTGGGAAAGAAGCCCTTTCTTTTCGGCTCGAAAACCACGGGCGCCGATGGGAAGCTGCGCCAATTTGTCAGAGAGGCCCTCAGGGAGTCATTGTCCATCTATACCCGGAATGTTTCGAACCACTTAAAAAGCCTGCCTGAGGCGCAGAGGTCTGACAGCACGCTGGCCACGCCGGAGGAGAGATACCACCTGTACATGCTTGAGATCGAATTAGTGAACAGGATATATAGAGAAGAGTTTAAGCGCGCCGAGTACAAGTTTGCCCTCATCGCCCATTGCCTGCGCGACTTCAGACCGGATTGCCGCTCGGTCAAGGGCGATATCGAGGCCGTGTGCCAGGGGTGCACCGAAGACTGTTTCATTCGCCTGGCGAGTGTCCTTCTGGAGAAATACGGCATCAAACCCTATATTTCCGTCGAAATGGACCAGGAGAGGCTCTTTAAAAGACTCAAGCGGGAGCACCCCAGCATCGGTGCACTGGGAATCGCCTGTATCCCGGAGCTGGCCATGGGTATGAGGCTGTGCCTCCGCACCGGCATTCCACCCGTCGGCATTCCCTTGAATGCGAATCGATGTGCCAGGTGGATGTCCCAGGCTTACGAGACCTCTTTCAATCTCGAACAACTGGACGAGTTGCTCAGGTGAGCCCCGATGGGGCCCCTAGCCCCTTGCGGTCACACGGGGATAGGAAATCTTCCGACCCGAGAGTGAAGAAATGTTCCGGATAGGCTGTGGCGGGGGGAGATACGAAACAGACGTGAGGGGGGTCATTCCTCATGAATCTGATAGTGGGTCGGGTCAATCATCCGCAGCCGCAAGGTGTGAGCCCCGACTTGCAGGTTCAAGACTGCGCCCAGGGGCACCACAGCTTCGATGATGACACGCCCGTTTTCCTGGCGGGTAATCAGCGACTGGTTGCCACCCATACCGCTCCCCATCAGAGAAGAGGATACCGGGCCAGCCTCTTTGGACTCGATGTGGAAACGCTGGGGAGAGACCATTTTCACCACGAAGTTGCCCCCGTGATTGCCGGCCCAAAGGGGTTGGCAGAGAAGGGTCAGGACGAAGGCGGCAAGGATAACTATGGGGAATACAAGGAAAATGCTGAAACGACCCGGAAGACGCAATGATCGGGCCTTTTCCAAGGGTGCCCGATCACTTGAAAAATAGTGCAGCAATTTTAAAAGGTTAATCAACGAACGTTAACACCTACCTGGGTCGCTACCTGGTTCATATTTCCAGCCACTTGGGTAATCGAGGCTACCCCGTTAAAATTCTGGAATGCGCCATGTTCTATCTTGGCCTCAGGCCGTTCACCTTTTCCCTCACTGACGATCTTATTCTTTTTGCTAATTGCCGTAATATCGCTTAAATGCACATTGTCCAGAGCCTGAAATGTCTCCGGGGAGGCATTCAATGACAACCCGACGAAATTTACCGTACTGTTCAGGTTGCCGGCAGTTTGACTCACCGCCAACATGCCACTGTAGTTGCGGAACGATCCTCCGTCAATGACGGCTTTATAGGAACTGTGCCTATCCAGCAGTAATAAATTGTCACTGATGTTGGAGTACACCCGCAAAGGGCTTCTGCTATGAACGGAAGATAAACTTCCGTTCACTACCGCCGCCATGGCTACCTGGTTGTTTAAGTTTCCCGCCGCCTGAGTGACTGTCGCCACCCCTTTGTACCCCTGGAATGAATGAGATATCGCCACATGCCCCGAGGTATTCCGCGCATCAACGATAAAGCCGACGGTAGTCTGTTGAACCACCACCCGATTATTCTCCGGGTAGATAAGCTGTTCGATGATCCCCTGACCGAAAACGGAGTTATCCACGATGAAGAAGCCGGCAATGCCCTGAGATGTAGAGCGGACGGTTGACGCAAGCCCGGAACCGCGGCCGCCGAAGGAGATAATCGTACCGGCAATCTGATTGTTAAGATTGCCCGCCGCCATGTTAGTATTCGCCACACCAGTTGAGTGGTTGAAACTATCATTTATTTCGGCTTTCTGGGAATGCGTCATAAACCAATTGAGCATAAAGTTCGCATAGCCAAAGTCGTCCGCCGCAAACACGGAGGTTGCCATCAGCAAGCATAAAGCCGTACTGAATCCCGCGACCCATCCGGCCCGAATTTTTAACATCGGCAGGTCCCCTTAGTGGCGCAAAAAGTTGAAACCGCCCGGCCCCGTGACTGTGGGCTTAATGGTTTGGAAGTTCTTTATATTCAGGGTGACGTTGGTGTTGGCGATCACCAGGTTATTGTTCCCCATCACCTGAACTAACTGGATAACGCCGGTCCCCAAATGGCTGTGACCGACGGACGATGCGAAGTTAACATGACCGTTACCGGCTGAAAAGGTAACTCCGCCACCGTCAACGTTATTAGCGAATTTGACATTCCCGTTGTCTAGAGGTTGGCCTTTAAGCGCCACGGCAAAGCCCGAGATCTGGCCTTCGATCATTTTCATGGTACTGGCGAAGTCTATGGTCCCAATGAAATCCAGACCGAAAGCATAGATGTTGTCATAACACCCGCGGATTTCCGCCATGTCTTGATCGGCAAGCACCGCGCACGTTTGCAGCACGTCGCCTTTGGTTACTTTCTCGGCCACTTGAGCCTGGACCGGGACATAAACCGCCGGACCGGCACAGGAGGCAATGCACCATGACAGTTACCCCTACAAATAGACAATTTCTCACAATGGGCCACAGTCGTTTTTGTGGGTTCATAATGGGCTCCTGTCGATTAACGCGTGATGAGAATGTCGCTTACCCCGATGAGACTGATGCGACTGCTCTGAATCAGAGCAAAACTGGGGTCCATGGCGTTTTCGTATCCCAGCAACCCCTCGGTGCGAATAACATAAGGCCACGAAGCCAAGCGTAAATGGTAATCCCCGGTATAGAGTCCGGTGGCGTCGGCCAGACGCGGGCCGTTGATGGCCAAAATGATATTATTCCAGACTTTCTCGAAGTCGAGCAACTTCATTCTCCGGTTACCCCAGGAGGGGTCCGCCAGATACACATATTTATCGGTTACCTTGCGGATCACCACGAAGTGCTTGTAACGTTGGGTATCGATCAGAGCGATAACGGGTACCTTCAGTTCCTTGAGTTTGTCGATATCCTTTATCTTATAACCCACGGCCTTATAATGGAGTTTCTCGGTAAATTTTTTCATATCCAGCAAGGAAAAGCCCCGTTGCCGGATCTCGTTGCGATTCCCCGACGCTGAACATGCCGAGGATGGCCTCGCGCTCGGTTACCGGTACACCATAATAATACCGCAGGATAGTAGCGACCGTCGCCGCTCCGCAGCTGAAATCCACCGACTGATGGACCACCTGGCGCAGGCGCCGCTCTCTCAAGGTTTCTACCTTCTTCTCCATGATGGGCTTGTCAAAGATGCGGTACGGCACAGTGCCCCCCACTGCGGGGCCAGCTAACCCGCCCAGGAACACCAGAAGCCATAACAGGCTCCAATACGGCATGCCTCTCTCCCCCGAATGCCTCAACCGTCTAAAGGCTATGCCCATCATCCGGTGCAACCCACCGGAAAATGGGGCGTAGAGAACCCGTAAAAGATCTTGTCGGTCATCGACCACCCGAACCTATTTGTGAAGTAATGCCGCCTGGCTGGTTGATCCGCCGCTGGCCAGCATTGCGCTTGGTAGTGAACCCGAATAATAGGTTGTCTGGGTGTTATAATTGCCGGCGGCCATGTTAATATTCGCCACGCCGGTAAAATTGTTGAAATTATTGTTACAAGAGACACACGTTGGTTTTTTCAAGGTCATTCTGCTTATGCCCTTGTCACCTGCCATTTGCCATTCACCGACACCAGGAGGGCGTTATCGACGATATTGACGCTGCCTCCCTTACCCGTGGTGGAGGCCAGGATGTCATTATTCTGGACCGCGGTTTTTACTGCAAGGTTTCTGGCGGCCACGCCTCGAGTTTTTGCCCTGATGCTGACGAGTTGTTTATAGGCGTCCGCCTGAAAAATTGGTTCGTCAAAGAAGCCACTCGCCAAAGTGCCCGCACCAGCCGGGACAGCTAACCCGACGATGAGGGCCACGACCCAAGCCAGGGTCCGATATGCCATATGCCCCTTCCCCCCGTTTATCTGGCACGCTTACATGGTTAAATCCATCTTCCGGGGGATACCCCCCGGAAGATGGGATAACTAACTGTTGATTTTCTTAACTCTACCTGCCGAATGGCCGACGGAGATAGCCGTAAAGGCGGTCTGGTTGTTAAAATTGCCGGCCGCAGAGTTGACGTTGCTCACGCCGGCAGCATGGTTGAAGCTACCTTCGACTTCGGCCTTCTGGGTCTTAACAAAGCTAATGGGTGGTTGAGGCAGCATCGAACTCACGGGCAACATTGACGTTGGCCAGGATGGCGTTGTCGACAACGTTATAGGTCCGGTTGTCGTTGTCGTAATTGGAACGGTTGTCGTTAAAAGAGTCTTTCACGTCCACTCTTAAATCGAATTCGGTTTTGCGCACGTCAACGTCGGTGAATTCGTTTTCGCCACCAGTGGTCGCAGACTGAGCGCCGAGGGCAGCAGTTGCGGCTTTGGACGCATCGACGGCTACATTCGTACCATTTTCGGCTGCAGCTTGAGAGTCGTCCACAGCAACCGCGTTGTCGTTCAGGAGTGCGAACGCCGTGCCTGAGAGGCAAACCACCAGTACCAGGGTAAACAGAGCCAGTTTCTTCATTTTCCCTTCCTCCATTTATTATGATGAATTATACTGCCAATTGTGATGCCGTTACTTAAATTTTCGTTGCAGCCAACCGGTGGCCCGCCTTCCGGGCTTTATCTGGCGGTCAGCATAGCCTGCCCGGTGGCATAATTAATGGACACCTGACCGGGAGAGGGAGCGTTGACCCCGTTACGCGCTGAGGGACCATAGGTCCAGTCATCCCAAATGACGATGCGCCCTTCCTGTTTGCTCATGACAACGGTTGGAGAAGCCAGCCCCTGCCCCGAAGATACGCTCAACTCTTGGTCGCTCAACCGGTTTGAGGCCAGCATAATATATTGGTCTGGGCTGCCCCCCGCCATGGCCAGCGTCGGCGCCGCGATGAGACCGATCAATAATCCGAGGAGCATAGTCTTCTTCATAAAGCCCTCGTTCAGCGTAAATTTCCTGACAGGCTTTAATGCAGCTCTTGTGCCAAATATATAACTAGTTGAATAATCAACGATTAACTAGGCATTGGGGTAACTAACCTCGGGGAGGGAAATTATAAAATATTGGAATGAAATTCATCATCAGAAAGTTACTCTCAATGATTTCAGTATGTTATAAAATATCCAATTTTTTGGAATATGCATACAATTATTTTTAGGAATCATCAAATCTGGTAGAAGCTTCCGATTCTCAGGGTATCTGGAAAACCTTATGAAGCGAAATGCTGATTCTGTAGATAAGCTATGGAGCCTCTTGCAAAACTATTTTTATGTCATCCTGAACGGAGTGAAGAGTCTCAACCTTATGAAAATACAAGATTCTTCGTCCAGCCCAGCATAACCGGGGCGGCCAATAAGGAGTTTTGCAAGAGCCTCCAGGGAATATATTTTCAAGGGACTCATTTTCGGAAGGAGAGGTTCAGCCTCGGGAGAGGAGACTTCAAGGACCAGGTCTGTGACAACATGATGCTAAAATCCGCCCCCATGCAGCTTTAATCTTCCCACGACAAACCAGGGGGAGCAGTTAACCAAAACCCTGCCTCAGAATGCGTCGCCGCGCCGGCATTACGCCTCGGGAACCTCTAACGTCCTCTCCTTGGTGATGGCCGCGACCTTTTGGCGCACCACGTTTCGCAGGTGATACAGGTCTTCTCCCATGGCGCAGGTCACGACATAGTCTATGAACCTGGTGGGGTTTTGCCGCAACATCCCGGCCAGCTGGATCCAGAATTGACGCCGGTACGGCGGGCGAACCCCTTGAGACCAGAGGATCTTCCCAAAAGCCTGGAGCTCTTTTAATTGGCTGCGCCAGGTCAGGCCCGGGGCCGGGACGCGGCCGCCCGGCCGGGGGGGCGCCGGGGCGGCGTTAGGCGGCCGGTGAATTGGCGGCATGGCCGCATAATAGCGGTAGGCCCTGGCCAGATAGCGGGATGGTTCATACAGATAATCCCAGGCATCGGCATATTCCTGCATGATCTCAGCCTCCGGCCGATCAGGTTCATAGTTCAAGGCCGAGAAGGTCCCCCCATCGTATCCCTCATCCTGGCGCAGCCTGCCCTCCCTCTCCAGCCGGTGCCACAGGCTGGTGTGGGGCGCGGCCTGGAGGAGGCCGAGCATGGCCACGGGGATGTCAGTCTGATCTATAAAGGCGCAGATCCGTTCGCCGGCCCCTTTCGTTTCGCCGTCCAGGCCGATAATGAAGCTCCCCATCACCGCCATCCCATTATGCTTGAGGTTGTGGATCGATTCCACGAGGGGGTTCTTGATATTGTGGTATTTGCGGCTGGTTTCGAGCACGTGGTCATCCGGAGACTCGATCCCGATAAAGACTTTGCCCAGGTTGGCCTCGATCAGGAGGTTGATCATGTCCCGGTCCTGCCCCAGATTCACCGATGCCTGGGTCAAGAAGCAGAAGGGCTCACCCCGGCCCCTCAACCAGGGGATGAGTTCTCGCAGGAGGGCCCGGGCCTGTTTCTTACTGCCGATAAAATTGTCGTCGCAAAACAGGACATTCCCCCGGGCCCCGAGCCGGTAGAGACATTCCAACTCATCGATAACTTGCTTCGGGGTTTTGTAACGGGGCTGTCGTCCGAAGAGGTTCACCACATCGCAGAATTCGCAGTCAAACGGGCACCCCCGGGAAGTCTGAATCGTCATGGAATCGTAATCGTCCAGCCGCAACAAATCAAACCGCGGGATCGGCGAGGTAGTCAGGTCCGGCCGCGCCGCGTTTTCGATAACCCCGGTCCGGCCGTGGCGCATCGCCTCCAAAAGCAGAGGCATCATATTCTCGCCTTCGCCCCGGACGACGAAGTCAACCCCGATTTCCAGGGCTGCCTCGGGGAGTGACGTGGGATGGGGTCCTCCCGCCACGACGGTTTTTCCCCGATGCTTGGCTTCTCTCACCAGGGCCGCCAGGCCCTCCCTCTGAATGTACATCGCCGATACCAGGATCAGATCGGCCCACTGCCAATCGTCCTCCGTCAGCCTTCTGGTGTTGAGATCGGCCAGCCGCACTTCCCATTCTAAGGGCAGCAAGGCGGCTACGGTCAGCAGGCCCAAGGGTGGATTCGTCGTCTTGTTTCCCCTGAACCGGACAGCCTTCTGGAAACTCCAAAAGGAAAGGGGAAATTCGGGATATACCAGCAAAGCTCGCATCGCGCTAAAATCCCTCACTGGCGATGATCGGCGGCCACCAGGGGCTGGCCGCTTTAAGGCGTTGATCGGAACTCCGCAACCATCATCTTTGCGAAGCTAAGCCCACTCGTCTGGGGCATGATACCACAATAAATTTTCAAAAACCTCTCTCCGGTGTTTTTGGATGCCGGAGATGACCCGTATCCCGGGAAATAGCCCCTCGCCCGGCCGATACCGGGACGGGCGCTGACCCGGAAGGCAAGGGTGACAGTCCTTATAAAAACGCCCCTGCCGGCTTTTTTAACCGAGACGGGGGTGATATGCTCCCAGGAAAGACTCATTATCCGCTTTGGACCCGGGGCGGCTAAGGCAAGAATGCCGCCCGCCGCGAGGCGAACCTTAACTCTTTTGACCGGCAGGGGGAAAGGTGCTGGATGATCTTGCATTAGATAATTGGCGGAGGTTAGTCACCCTCGGTTTAACCGGCTTGCCGTACATGACACCGGCCAAGCTGTTCAATGTGATCCGGTGTGAACGGGAAAAATGGCAACGAGAGGTGCGGCCGCAAGCTTTCCCCTATCTGGCCGTGATCGACGTCGCCAACATCTGCAACCTGAGATGCCCCTATTGTCCCACCGGCGCCAGACGCAAGAGTGGCCGCGCCGAGAGCCTGATCGACCCTCACCTGGTGCAGAGCATGCTCGACGAACTGGGTCAGTATTTGATCAGCGTGAACCTGTATAATTGGGGAGAACCTCTGCTGCACCCCCAAATCGCCGCCATGGTCCGGATGATCCATGATCGACGTATATTTACCAAGATCTCAACAAATTTAAATACTGCTACGAGAGAAGTTCTGGTAGACCTCTGTGAAGCCGGCCTGGATTATTTGACGGTGAGTGTCAGCGGTGCCAGTCAGGAGGTGTATGAACACTATCACCGCGGCGGCAATCTCGACGTGGTTTTGGAGAATATCCGTTATCTTACAGCCTATAAGCGGAGAAATAACCGGAGAAGACCGATCATCGAACTGATGTACCTGGTCTTCAAGCATAACCGGCAGGATATAAAAGCCGCCCGTCATATGGCTGCCGAACTGGGAGTTGAGTCGATCAGATGGTTTGCCGGAGGTGGTCCCGGGGAAGCAACAATTCAGGCTTCCTCTTCGGCGGCAGCTTCGCTTTCTCATAATTTCTGCCACCACCTTTGGAATATGGTGATCTTGAATTCTGATGGAGGCATACTGCCTTGCTGTTATCTGTTTTTTAAAAAAGATGATTTCGGAAATTATGCCCACGAGCGAGTCATGGAAGTGAGGAATAATCCTTGCTTCGTAACCGCCAGGAAACTGTTCAATGCTTCTGAGGCGGTGGATTTACCAGGAACTATGCAGCATCCGTGTCTGAAATGCGAGGTGGTGCATAACCAACCCCATCTCCATGAATATCTCGCCTTAAATCCTCACGGCCAAAAGGATCACCGCACCGGGGGACCTTAACATACAATTAACCGTAGAGAATAATACATTACTATCGGATGGATACATTGGTTCTTCTGCAGGAATTGCAGATTAGGTGAACAATATTTCTCATAATATAATGATATCTGATGCGAGCCTGGTTCTACGACGAGATATCGTTGCTTAATTGGGGAGATGTCGAGAAGTCTATACCTGATCAATGGGATATCCTTCCACTAATTTTTTAAACTTATCAATCACCATTTCCGGTGTAATTGATGTCCGGCAAGGATCATTTTTCCAGCGAACCGCTAAATCCGTGCATCCTTTATCCCAGCAAGGATGGCACGCCAGATCAGCTGGCGGTTCCACCACTTCGTACTTGGAATAAAACTTCACACGAGATTCTGGTTTTACTCCACCAGTAAAGATAGCGAGAAAAGGAATGCCAGAAAACGCGGCGATATGGTAAGCGCTGGTATCCGTACTGATTACATATTTCCCTAATTTAACTACTTCAATGTATTCGGTTATGGTTTTTGTCTTATTTACTAAATTTATTAACCTGCTTCCTTTAAAATATCCACTATTGTCGACCCCCACCACAACCGGGATCAATCCCATTCCTTCTATGGCAGCAATCAACTTGGGATAGTATGGTTCCCACCAGCTTCGGGCCGGGTTGGTGGCCAGCAGGCTGAGCACCACAAATCTTTGATTTGGATTAATTTTTAGCTTTTGAAACAACTCTATGACTCTTCCCTTGGCTGCAGGATATTCGGGCATGGGGACTGGTTCAAAGCCAGTGTCCAACCCAAGTTCTCGTGAGTAAATGAGATGCCGGTGGATCTTATTATCCTCTTTGGGAATTGCCATAGCGGGACCAAAAAACATCTCAAGATTAATGAAATTATAAATCTGTGAGTTTTGGGGCAGGGGAAACGGGGCATACTTTTTGCCATTGGGTATCGGAATAAATTCATCAAAAATTTTGAAACCGGACATCATCTCAATGTTTCTCTGGTAAGTCGCTAAAATCAACTTCTTTTCAAGATGTTGCTCCTTCATTTTCTTGAAGGCGCCAACGCCCATCAGCAAGTCGCCGATGCCGTCATCCCGCACAATCGTGATGGAGTTCTGATATTCATTTTCCAGAAACCTGGCTCGCTGATTTCCTTGAGCTGCCCGTTCGTTAATGCTCTGCTGCCACTTTTGTTGCAGAAGCATTCTGTCCCCAGACCCTTTCCGCCAATTCCGGGAAGAACATTCCAAATGATAGATTTCGGCTTCGGGATTATAAAGCACCTTAAACCCCGCCTCCGCCAGGCGCAGGCAAAAGTCGGTATCCTGAGCTTCTTCTTTATACTCTTCGCTTAATTGAAACCGATCAAAGACATCATGCCGCATGGCCGCACAGGCGAAGGTAATGGCAGGGACAAAGGCCTTATAATTGGCTTCAGGAAAGTCTTTTGGTTTTTTCCTATAGGTATGAATTCCCAATCCATGCTCACTAAATTCGATGCCGGCGTGTTGAATAGTCTCATCCAGATAAAGAAGCTTTCCACCTACGACCCCGATGCGCTTATCTGCCAGGGGATCAATTAACTTATCAATCCAATTACCTTTTACAAGTGTATCGTTATTCAATAATATTAAAAACTGGCCCTGGGCGTTCTTTGTAATTAATTCATTGTAATTATGGGAAAAGGAATAACGTGGATAATTAATGACTTTAACATTATTATATTTAAGATATGCCTCATTATAAAATGATCGCACCTGCGGCTCAGTGCTTCCCGTATCCCCTATTAATATTTCCACCTGATACCGTTCGCTTAAACTTCTTTCGATAGAGTCAATACATGGCTTGATTAGATCCAGACGGTTTTTGGTCAGAATGGCGATAGTCACCAAATGTTTTGTATAGTCATTACTTTTGGGATAATCCCCGTAACGCTCCCCTTTTTCTTTCTTAAAGGAGTCTTTGAGGGCAAGAACGACTCCATTGAATCCATTTGTTTGCCATGTAGCAAATAATTTACGCCAATTGCGCAGAGTATCACCAAATTGTCGTAAAGGCCTAGTAATTCTCCAGGAACGAGAAACAAACAATTCTGCTAATATATGTTCTAAATCGGCTATTCTATGATCTTTCTGCTGGATTTCCCTATCTTTATCTTTAATGGAATAGATAATATCAGTACGATCTTGATCTGTGAGTGTCTCCTCTGTTTTTTTGGCCACTACTAAAAAACAATAATCATCAAAATTATCTCTCTCGTAAATTATTTGAAGATATGGTATGGTTGCCAAACACCTTTTCACATAGGCAAGCCCGAAATCTTCTATTTTATGCGCTGGATTTGGTTCACTGCCTACCTTAGTACAATAAGCCTTATAGCGTTTCTGATCCGGCAGCAATAAAACCAGCCGACCGCCTTTCTTAATTACCCGAACCCACTCTTGAAGCACTTCCTCGGGGTTTTCGAAATCTTCCAGCAAGTGCGATGAATAAACATAATCCAGAGAATTGTCAGTAAACCACGAGAGATTGCGGACATCGCCCCCTAAGTTGAGAGGATGCTGCCCCACCTGGGTATAGGGAGTGGGTAAATCCACGGTTATGGACGAGGGTGTGATTGGATCGCCACCATACCCCACATCAATCCCATACCCCTGGCAGAATCGGGCCAATTCATTGCGGTATTTGCTGGTTTCTGACAGTTGCACCGGTTATCCGAGATTATGCGGCAGTCTTGCCTGCTTGCGTTGCATCGAGGTTGTAGGGGCTTACGCGGCCGAGTGGAATCTCCACACCGATCCTCTGAGAGAACTCGATTTTTCCCGACCGCGGACATTAGCACAAAGTGGCGTGAAAAGTCAATTTTCCCCAGAATATTGACCCGTCGCCTCCCAGCGACCCGAGGTTATCTGGCGGGCCGATAACCTTCACGCCCAGCCCCCCGGCAATCTTGCCTGGGGCAATTTGATACGGCCATCTATCTTTCGCACCTGTAAAGAAAAGCAACGTCTGAGTGATCTTGGCGTCCTGGGAATCGACCAGGATGGCCGGCTAAAGATCCGGCCCGCTCACCTCTTTTTGACCTTCAGCCTTAGCGGACATCGTGGAGAACCCTATTGGTTATTTTATCATGCTTATATCAGTTAGTTAGGCAATTTCCCTCTTTTCCGGGACAATAATCCGGGATTAATGGTTGACATGCTCTTGATCCAACGTATCATGGCCCTAGGCGCTCGCGGGCAGCAAAGACCTGAAAAAACGGAGGCGCGGAGCCAGGCCCTAACGTCTTGAGGCGAATTCTCCCCGGACGTTTTTATTTCATCCGGACCAACCCTGCAGTGCTCCCGTTAAAATCGCCCGCTGTATTCGGGCTGTTTTGAAGCCATTTGTGACGAGATCAACCTGTGTTTAAAGAAGATCTAACCGAATTAATTCGCTATAAGGATCTCCTCTATAACCTGGTAATCCGCGATCTTACCGTGCGCTATAAGCGCTCGGTATTAGGCTTTTTCTGGAGCATGCTTAATCCGCTTTTGAATACCATTGTCTTTACTATTGTCTTTTCAACGATATTTCGGTTCGAAGTAAAAAACTTTGTTATTTACTTTCTTTCAGGGTATCAACTTTGGAACTTTTTTGCCCAGAGTACCCAAGTATCATCATATTGTCTGCTGAAGAACGGAACCTTATTTAAGAAAATTTATATCCCCAAACCAATATTTGTGGTCTCTACCGTGCTGTCAAATATGGTTAACCTGGGATTCGCCTTGATCCCCCTCTTCATTCTCTTGCCTATTTTAGGAAAGGGGTTTCATCTATCTTTGCTGTTTGTGCCTATAGCAATTTTATTTGTGGTTATGTTTTCCATCGGAATATCTTTCGTCTTATCGGCCACGGCGGTATTCTTTAATGATATTTTAGATATGTATCAAATAGTTATCATGCCCTGGATGTACCTTACGCCAATCGTTTATCCTATTGATATTATTCCCAAAAAATACCTACCACTTATTAAACTGAATCCGATGTATTATATTGTTGAATGTTTTCGATTGCCCATCTATCTGGGAGAGTTACCAAACCTTCAGACTGTCTGTTTAGCCTTGTTTGTTTCGGTCGCAACTCTGGTGATCGGCTACGTGGTCTTCAGCAAATTATCGGATACTTTTGTTTATTATGTTTAACTGAGTGGTAACGGTGTCCATGGAATTCCCCATCGTCCTCCAGGATGTTTCAGTGCGCTACCGATTGCCGAAAGAGCGCATCCGCTCCCTCAAGGAATACGTCATCAAGTCTTTCCGAGGCCGCATTGAATATGAAGAGTTCTGGGCCTTGAAAAATATCACCTTTCAGGTGCTTCCCGGGGAGATGCTGGGTATTATCGGGCGGAATGGCGCCGGCAAGAGCACCCTGTTGAAACTGATTGCCCGGGTGATGAAACCGATCTATGGCACGATTCAAGTGCCGGGAAAGGTGGCCCCCATGATCGAGCTGGGAGGGGGCTTCGACCATGAGTTGAGCGGCCGGGATAACGTCTATCTCTTCGGTTCGATTCTGGGAATCGACCGGAGAGAGATGAATAAGAAGTTCGACGCCATCGTCGAATTCGCTGAACTGGAGGATTTCATGGAAGCCCCGTTGCGGGCTTTCTCTTCGGGCATGATCATGCGCCTGGGTTTTGCCATAGCCATCGCGGTGGACCCGGACATTATGATCCTGGACGAAATCCTGGCCGTGGGGGATACGGCTTTTCAGGAAAAGTGTCAGGCTCATATCGCCAGGTTCCGTCAAGCCGGCGGCACCATCCTGTTTGTTTCCCACAGTATGGACCAAATACTTGAATCGTGCGACCGGGCCCTGTGGTTAGAACATGGCGAAATGAGGGACTGGGGGAGCACCGCAGGGGTAGTGGAGCAATATACGAATTACTTAGAGTCAATTGCATCCCGGTAAATCGCGCGTAGGGATGGTTCAGAATCATCATATCTCAGAATTAATTTGCGTCCATATATTTCGCTTAGAACAGGCTTTTTTATGGATAAGCATAATTTAGGTTTTATAGTCCTTGTAGTAATTTATAATATAGAACCACTAGAGTCGCCAACAATTCAATGTTTGATTAACTCAAGATATGAAATTAAAGACAGCAAAATAATTATTTGGGATAATTCCGAAAATTCGCCATCATCAGAATCGATCGATAAATTAAGAACGTATTGGAATGATTTGGAATACAATCATACGCCCATAAATTTACCACTGTCCCAAATCTATAATCGCATCATTGCTAAGATAAAAGATCATAATACTAAATTAGTAGATCGTTATAAATATTTATTATTATTTGACCAGGATTCGGTATTCGATAATAATTATTTCACTATCCTCAAAGACTCAATGAGGAATTTTACGCATATAATGTTATTCGTTCCCCGGGTTATTTCGAACAATATGTGCGTAAGCCCAGGTAAATTATTTTATTTTAAAGGGTTTTATATGAGGGAAAGGCTGAATGGTTTAACAAAATCGCGCCACAAGACGGCTATAAACAGCGGCATGGCTATTTCTACCGAATACCTTGAGAAATATTATGGAGGATATAATGAAAAGCTTACTTTTTATGGCATTGACAATTATTTTATGATTCAATATGCAAAGTGTCAAGAATATTTCTTTGTTATTGATTACAATATGCAACATAAATTGGCGCAATATTCTCATGAAGATATTTCTATGCAAAGATGGAGACATATTAATACTATCGAATCTATCGAAAATATTGCAGCTGAATTTAATGTATTGGTTCGCTCGTTGGGCTATCTTTACATTTATTATCTTAAAGGTAAATTTGCAATTTTGCTGCGTTTTGCACCATTACATATTCCCAAAAAATAATATTAAGATAATGAATTTTTACTAGGTAAAATTATGATGAGGAAATTATTAAGCGTTAGCATTATGTTGAGGCCGATATTGTGGCACTTTTGAGAAAATAATGGCTAATAATTATTTATCTGTGGCGATGTGCACCTATAACGGTGGGCGCTATTTATCGGAACAGCTTGAGAGCATTGCGTTGCAAAGCAGTCTGCCCGGAGAACTGGTAATTTGTGACGACGGATCTACTGATGGCTCTATTGATATAATCAAAAGTTTTGTACGTAATGCCCCTTTTAAAGTCCGTTTAACTATTAATACAAAAAAGTTAGGAGCAACGAAGAATTTTGAAAAGGCCATCGATTCCTGTTCTGGAGAGCTTATCGCCTTGTCGGATCAGGATGACTTTTGGAATCCGGAAAAACTGAGGCTTATCCAATCTAAATTTAATCATTCCTCCCGGGTAGGCCTGGTTTTCACTGATGCTGATATCGTAGATGATGGCCGAAATTCATTGGGTTACCGGCTTTGGGAGTCTGTGGGTTTCAACAAGGCTAAGCAACACCGGGCAACTAAGGGTGAACTCTTCAGGTTATTGTTGAAACGCAACTATGTAACCGGAGCCACGTTGGCTTTCCGAGCTTATTTCAAAAAAAGCATTCTTCCCATTCCCGAGATTTTTGTGCATGATGCCTGGATTGCCATAATCCTATCGTTCTTAACAGATATCGCCATCATTCCTGAACCCCTTATCCAGTATCGCCAGCATGCCGACAACCAGATCGGCGCAATTAAAACATTATTTGGAAAACGTTTGCGAGAGGTTCTGAAGTCAAATAAATATACTTACTTACATGAAGCCGATAAATATATCTTAGTATTTGAACGCCTTCTGGAAATGCACGACTCATCAAAGATAACTTCTCTGTGTACCGGACTGGAAGCGAAAATAAACCATTTAGAGAACCGCGCCAGAATGAGGATGCAGCCCGCGTTACGATTCGGTTTAGCTCTCAGAGAGTTGGTGAATCTCCGTTATCACTATTTCTCAGACGGATGGTTAAGCTTTGGCCGGGATCTTTTCGGTTAGGGTTGGCATGGAGATGGGGTGATTGGGAGGATGCATAAGGGTTGAATAACTACCATAATGAAAATAATTCAAGTCAATAATTTTCATAGGGTCAGAGGCGGCTCGGATGTGGTGGTCGAGCTTACCACAAGCATTCTCGAGGCCCGGGGGCATGAGGTCATTCTGCTCGGCCGGGACAGCCGGGAACTTAAGGGGGCCCTTGGTAAAGTCAGGGCCTTTGCCGCCGGTCTCTTTTCTCCATCCGGGTGGCTGGCCATAAAAGACCTGCTGAGAGATTTTCAACCTGATATCGTGCATGTGCACGAACTCTACCCCCTTTTTTCTCCCTGGATCTTGCTCGCCTGCCGGCAGGCTGGGGTTCCCACGGTCATGACCTGCCACGATTTCCGCTTAATCTGCCCGACAGGTTTTTTGTTCCACCACGACCGGATCTGTGAACGAGGCAATGCATCCAATGCCTTATGGTGCATCCGCAATCAATGCCGGGAAAATTTCTGGGAAAATCTCGCTTATGCCTTGCGCTACTGGGTGGCCCGCAAATTCAAACTTTTTAGCAACAACGTCACGATGTTTGTAGCTTTATCGGAATTCTCCCGGCAGAAATTTATTGCGTATGGCTTGCCGCCGGATCAATGGGCTCTCATACCTAATCCCATAACTTTACAGAATAAAAGGGAAAACTCCCCAAAGGGTCTATACTTTGCCTTCGCCGGCAAAATATGCCGGGAAAAAGGGGCTGATACCTTGATCGAGGCGGCCAGGATCACAAAACTACCGGTATGGTTGGCAGGTGATTACTCCACGGGGGAGGACATGGTCAGAAATGTTCCTGACAATGTTAAGTTATTGGGTTTCCTGGACAGAATGCAATTGGAGAAATTTTATCATGATGCTTTTTGCCTGGTTGTGCCCAGCAAATGGTATGAGATGTTTGGCTTGGTATTATTGGAGGGCATGGTTGCCGGAATTCCGGTTATAGCCTCAAATTTGGGAGGGATTCCGGAGATCGTGGAAGATGGCACCAGCGGTTTGCTTTTCAGACCCGGAGACGCCGGGGACTTAGCCGAAAAGATGCGATTTCTTTGGGAAAACCCTGAGTATGCCCGGGCCTTGGGACAGGCCGGACGGGAAAAAGCTTTGGAAAATTACCCTGAGGAGAGTTTATTATCAGCGCCTCCTGGCGGTCTATGAACAGGCAATCGAGATAAACGGGGCGAGAAAGCCACGGGGGGAGGCTTCGGGTTAAAGGTTAGGGGGAAACCTCTCTTCCTGACGGGGCGCCACCCCCAAAAGGGAACTTCTCAAGACGCTCATCTCCGTGGGTGCGGCCTTTGGCAGACAGGGTTGTTCGCCTGGTGCTCCCAGGCAGGTCCCGGTATGAAGTGTGGTAATTGCCCCGGGGGTGTGCTACAATGGGCCATAAGCTTCATAACTGCTTTGGATGCTTGGATTTTTGGCTAAAGCCTTAGAGTCCAGATTGGCTGCGACGGGGCGGTTTTCCTCGCTGACTCAAGTAATTTCCTGTCGATTAAGAAAAGGTCAACAACCCAAATCGATCCGTGCGACGGGAGCGGCGTCACCAGGGTAGGTGAGGGCCATTCACCGCCAACCAGGGGAAAACTCTGTGCCCTTACGAAGCGCCGGGACCATAGATTCGGTTGTTCAGGATTTTCTGCCCCAGCCGGGTTTAAATTAACCGGAAAATATTGCCGATAAGCAACCTATGTTCTCTCCCCTCATAGCATATGTCTTGTTGTGGTTTCCCAAGCCGTCCGAAACGTTCATATTTCAGGAAGTGGTTAACTTACAGAGGATGGGCCTCAAGATCAAGGTCTTCACCCTGTACGGGCGCTTGACCCGGGACCTCTCGCCGGAGATGAGGTTGGTGTCGCCTCAGGTGGAGAGGTTGGGAATCCCGTACCTCAAGTCCGTCTGGGATGATCTGCTTTACTGGTGGAAAGGGCATCGGGAAGTGACCCGGCGGGTCTTGAAAACGGTGGTACCCCGGCGTTGGCATTGCCTGGAGAGAGAAGGGGAGAGTCTGTGGGCCGCGCTGTGCGGCGTCCATTTGGCTCGGCGGTTCCAGGAGGAAAAGGTCACGCATATTCATGCCCCCTTCGCGTGCGGACCGGCCACGGCGGCCTGGGTAGCCTCCCAGCTGACCGGCATTCCTTTTAGTTTTACCGGCCGGGCCCACGACATCTTTACTCCGGACAGTTTATTGCCGGAAAAAATTCGGGATGCGGCCTTTGTCAGGTGCAATTCCCAAGCCGGGATTAACCACCTCAGTGGGATAGCCGGGAGCGATGCCGGTAAGTTCCGGCTGGCCTATAATGGAGTCCTGCCAACTGCACCAGGCCGGGCGCCGGTGCGGATGCAAAAGCCCTACCGCCTCCTGGCCCTGGGCCGGCTGGTCAAGACCAAGGGTTTTGATTTTCTCCTGCATGCCTGTCGAATTCTTAAGGATCGCGGGGTCGACTTTCATCTTACCCTGGCAGGGTCTGGACCTGAAGGATTGCGGCTCAGGTATCTCGCCTGGAAACTGGGCCTGACCTCCCAGATCTCATTTCCGGGATTTATCAGCTACGACCGGGTGGGTGAACAATTCAGCGCCGCCGATGTCTTCATCATGCCTTGCATAGTGCAAGCTTCCGGTAACCGGGACGGACTGCCCAACGTGATTATGGAGGCCCTGCTCCACCGGGTCCCGGTGATTGCCACTGACATGGCGGCCATTGCAGAGCTGATCGAAGATAAGGTAACCGGTTTCCTGATTCCCCAAAGAGATCCGCAAGCTTTAGCAGATGCAGTGGGGCAGATGATCCGAGACCGGGGCGCGGCGCTGGCGATGGCGGAGCGAGGCCGGAACCGGGTCTTGCAGGGATTTGATCCGGAGTCCAACCATCGCCGCGTCTTGGAGTTCTTTCTGGAAGCCAGCCAGGATAAACCGGGCTGCAGCTGAGATAGAGAAAAATATCATGCGCATTCTCTTGCTGGCTATGCCCGATACGGTGGATTTTATTGATAACGTTATGCGCATTCCCAACCTGGCCCTGGCGTCTCTGGCCGGAAATTTGCCGGACCATGAAGTGCAGGTCATGGATTTGGTGCTCTATAAGCCCAGCATCCGCCGGGCGGTGGAGCAGGTCCTGGCAAAGTTTCGGCCCCAGTTGGTGGGATTAAGCGCTATGACGTTTCAGTATGACACCCTCCTCCGGTTGGCGAGGGTGGTGCGCGGGGTCGATCCGCATATCCAGGTTGTGGCCGGCGGTTACCATCCGAGTCTGATGGCCAGGGAATTACCCGAGGAGGACTTACGGCTGCTTGATTTTATCGTGCGGGGGGAAGGGGAGGCCACATTCGCCGAGCTGGTGGCCGAACTGGAGCGTCCCCAACCCGATTTCTCGGGGATTGCCGGGTTAAGTTATCGCCGGGGGGACCTATGGGAGCATAATGCCGATTGCCCCCTCCTGGCCCTGGATCAGCTGCACTTGCCCCGGCGCGAGTCTCGTTTGGGCGAGGGGTTTTTCTTCCTGGACCTGTCCATGGATGTGGCCGAAACCTCCCGAGGCTGTCCGTTCAATTGCAAGTTTTGCTCGATCAACCGCATCTACGGCAACACTTTCCGGCGTTTTCCCCTGTCCCGGATCATCGACGACCTCAAGGCCATCCGCCGCCGGGGCACCAAGTCGGTATTTTTCGTGGATGACAACATCACTTATGATATCGATCACTTCCGGCAGGTGTGCCAGGCCATCGTCCAGCACGGCTTGAACGACATCCATTATATGGCCCAGGTGACGGCCGCGGGCATCGCCCATAATCCGGCCTTGGTGGCCGATATGGACCGGGCCAATTTCCGCTTTATTTTTGTGGGATTCGAATCCATGGAGCCCGCCGCGTTGAAACAGATGCGCAAGCCCACCAGTCCGGCCATCAACCAGAAAGCCGCGGCGCTGCTCCGGCAGCATGGGATGGCGATCATTGCCGGGGGGATTGTGGGCTATCCGGACGATACCAGGGAGTCGGTGAAACGGCAAATTCGGCAGCTATGGGGACTTAACCCCGATGCCCTCTACATGCAGATCCTGACCCCGTATCCCCAGACAGCGATCCGCCAGGAACTGCTGGAGGCCGGCCTCATCACCAATATAGATGATTACCAGTCCTATAACGGCTTTGCCAGCAATGTCCGTACCAGGTATTTGAGCTGCAAGGAACTGGGGGCTTTAAAAGCAAACCAGGTTTTCTGGGGGACAGTCCGGCCTGCTTATTGGGCCCGTAATTACTTGGCCAGGAACCACAGCCATTATTTTCTCAAAACTATTGCTAAAAATGCCGCCCTCTTTTTCTATTATCTCCTGATTTCCAAAAAAGATCCACGACAACTCGATATATAGTGACCATAGAGAGTAATATAATTATCTGATATCATAGCTTGATAAAATTAATGAATGAATATACACCCATATCTAAAATAATAACTGATGTGCTATTTATTAAGCTTAGTTACCTTCCCCAAGCTTGAACCCTGACTTCTGATCAACTCTTCTATCCTGGCGATTATCTGTTGGTTCCCCAAGAAATTATGTTGTTTAATTCTGGCTTGATACTGACCCAGACAGCCTTCGAAGCTATCGATGAGGTGCTCCGGGGGAGAATTATCCCAAAAATAGTGCCCGAATCCACCTTGTGTCAGGAAATGGGCGTTGAAAAATTGCTCATAGAGAAAATGGACAGGGTGGCACAGCATGGGTTTGCCCAGGTACAAGGCCTCGCTGATTAAGGAATGACCGCCGTGGGTGATCACATAGAGGCACGAGGCTAAGTCAGCCAGAAAATTATTCTCCGTGGTTTTCTTAAAATGAAGATTGCCCTGGGGGGGTCTATCTCCCAGGCCATAGATAATGAACTTGCGCTTTCTCTTCATCACGAGCTTAATTAACTCATTATAATCATATCCTCTCAGGTAAATCAGCACATGTTCGCCCTGGGTGGGCTGGTAATCCAACACCTTGGGTTTGATCAGAGGCGGGAAAACCTCGGTCCTGGCAGGGTCGACGGGGGGGAGCGGGTGAAACGACGGGACCAGATAGTGGCTGGCGGCGCTGAAAAGATGCCGGACCGAGAAGCAGGTGAGATTCCGGCTCAGGCGCTGTCCCGGGGGAGGGTCGTAAACACATTGAGTAAACAGGTGTTCGTTGCCTAAACTGACACAGGGGCGCCCCATTAATTTGGCAGCCCGGGGGGTGACGAATTCGTAATCGCTGATGATTACCTGGGGATCATACGCTTTGATGAGGCCCATGACCTTTTTAATGGCCGGTCCCAGGCGTCCCAGGCTTATCAGGTCATGAGCCAGGGTGGCGGCGAAATCCACCCGATTATTCCGGATAACCGTGGAAATCATGGGGATTTCTTCTACCCGATACCCCCTTTCCTTGAGGATCTGGACCTTGCCCCCGCCGATAAAGAGAAACTCATGGTGCGGCATCTCCTGAGCGATGGCCAGGGCGCGGCTCAAATGTCCGCGAGCATCCCCCATAACTCCGTAACATATACGACTCACAGGCAATTACCTCTGGGCCTACCCGAAATTGGTTTCAGTGTATCCTAATACGTCTTCAAGTAAATGTCTTTCCGTCATTCGGGGCCCGGAAATCCCGTCGATTCGTCATCCGGCCTGAGACGTTTGGCGTAGTTGGAAATGATCAGGGGTTTTCCTGAATAATTGCCCACCGCTTGATTCCACCCGTCCGGGCCCGGGGGTCCTTATCCATCAGATCGACGCAACAGACGGAGAAACATGTCCTCGTGTCGGCTTACCATGGACGCCAATGAAAACCTTTGCTGGGCGCGCTTTCTCCCGGCCTGCCCAAACGCGGTGCGGACCTGGTCATGGGCCAGGAGGTGACTGATGGCGTCGGCCAGGGCCGGGACATCTCTGGGGGCTACCAGCCAGCCGGTTTCACCCTGTTGCACGAGTTCGGATATGCCGCCCACGTCCGTTGCCACCACCGGCAGACCAGCCGCCATGGCCTCCAAAACCACGTTGGGGAGCCCCTCATGGATAGAACTCAGTACCAACAGACTGCTCTGATGCAGGAGGGGGGTGATATCCGATTGTCCGGGGAGGAGGCGCAGCTGCCGGGGAGGAAGCCGGCGAGCGGCCGAACGGTGGATCGCCTGGCGCCTCGGCCCGTCACCCACCAGCCAGAGTTCGGCTTCCGGGTCGCGCGCGGCCACCTGGGAAAAAGCGCTTATAAGGGTCTCATGGTCTTTTTCCATGACAAACCGGGCGATACAAAGCACGATTTGTCGGTTCACGGGCAGAGGTCCAGGGGCCGGCCGAAAATAGTCCGAGTTAACCCCATTGTGAATCACCGTAATCCGCTCATCCGGGATGGGAAAGCGATCCATCATCATTTTTTTCAGAATGGCGGCGTTGCAGGAGAAATGGTCGGCCAACGGCCATAACCATTTCTCACAATTGCTTTCGGGGGAGCCGGTTCCCCGCAAGTTGCCAACAATGAGGGGCACCCTGGTCAAACGGCCCAGTAAACGGCCCCAAATATTGGGCACCCCGGTCAAAAGCACCAAAAGATCCACCGGCCGGTTTTTGAGGTTCCACCCCAGCCGCACCAAGCTGTCCGGCCCGACAAACGGACTTCGGCCCAGCCAGGTGAGAGATAAATTCCATGTGCGGGCCAGGGGCACAAAATCATCGCCGGACTTCATGACCCAGATTTCCGTCTGAAACCGGGCGGGATTTAAGCCCCGGGCCAGTTCCAGGGTCTGTCGCTGGGTGCCCCCGAAACAGAGATCTTGCAGGAGGAAGACCACCCGATAGGGTTCTTTAAAATGGCGGTTCCGCATGGCGATGTCAATGAAAATTGATTATGAGTTTGCTCGTTAAGAGGCTGAAAATCAATGCTTCTCTCTCTGCAACCCGGCCATTCCGGTTTTCCAATAATGCCGTTGCAGGCTCAAACGGGATTTCAACCAAAGGGGCAGGAGCCTTTCCCGGGAGCCCAACTGGTAGCCCACAAGTTTGTTGAGCAAGCGCAGCATCAGATACGGAACTACATGGGCCTGGCCGGTGCTGATGAAAAAGCGCCGGCCGGCCTGGAATAACCGGCGGCCCTCGCTCCCGGCCGTCCCGAAGTAGTCCGCAATCCATGGTTCATGGCTGCCGAAAAAGACCCCGGCATCAAAATACCGCTTAAATTCTTCCCGCATCAAATAATTATGCGAGTGATACACCGAGGCTTCGGCGGCATAGTAAATCGAGTATCCGGCTGCTATCATCCTGGCGGCGACGTATTGATCCTCGCACATGATGACGGGGGCAAAACCGCCAACGGCCTCGAGGGCTGAAGATCGGTAGGCGGCACAGACATTGGAACAAAAAACCGTTTTGAGCCCGAGGCGGACGCGATCCGCCTTTTGCTTCAGTCGGGAACTGCCGGGATAATTGAACCCCCGGTTGAATGCCTCCAGGGGGGAGGCGTCCGGCCAGGGCAATTGTCGGCCGTATACCAGTGCGATACTGGGGTTGTCAGCCAGGGGCTTAACCAGATTTGCCAGCAGGTGGGGATGCGCGGGCACGGCGTCCTGGGTCAGGTAGAGGTAACAGTCGGCTTTGATCAATTGGCGCCCCAGTTCCCGGGTGGTCCCATGGTTGAACTCGGCGGGACTGATCTTATGGACCCGGGCGCCGTAGGCCAGGGCGTGGGGAACGGTGTCGTCAACCGAGCCGGAATCAATGACCAGCACGGTCCGGGGCGGCAGGCTCTGATCCCGGAGCCCCGCCAGCACTTTGAGAAAAATCTCCCCCCCATTAAGGGTTGGGATAACTATTGCCACCTGCATGTTTTATCCATCGACCGATTGGTTTGACAAGATTCAACCTGATTTTCCGAGCAGCCTATCGACCCATCATGATTCCCAGGGCCATCCCCCCGGCGATCACGGCTCCGAACATCAGGAACCTGAGTCCAAAGGCTTGCCAAACCCCCGGGAGGGGTGCGCAACTGCCGGTTGAGGTGGACGCCAATCCCAGGAGAATGTGAAAAAACCAGCTCACCTGGGGATGAAATAAGCCGTCATACACTTGCATGTGCAGGATCTCCCCCATGAGGGGCAGTAAGAGGGCCAGGGCCGGAAATACCGCTCCCGAAGAGGGTTGCAAGGCCCGGCCGGCTAACCGGCCCAGGATGACGACAAGCGCGCTGCTGTAGAGGAAAATAAAGGGAAACCCCAGGTCCGCCATGAAGGTCAGGAAGTTGTTCTCCGACGTCCTGAGCTTTGCCGTCCAAGCGGAGAAATCCGCTTTGGTCAAATAAGGATAGGTAATCTCATAATCTTGGAGATACGGCTGCCTCGGGGCCAGCAAGCCAATGCCGAACCACGGGTGTTCCCGGGCCAGGTGCCAGGAAAACCTCACATTCTCTACCCGGTAGGCCACCGACTCATGGTATTTGTTCTTTTCCGCGAGAATGGGCCGGAGAAGATGTCCGGCAGTGGCTGCGCCAAAGAACAGTACCAACAAGATTATCGCCAGGTTCCGGCCGGACCAGGTTCGGAAGCAGGCGGCAAGCAGAGCCAGGGCCGGGGGGACGAACAATGCCGACCCCATGCCGTGCTTTTTTCCAGCCAGCAAAAGCACCAGATAACCGAGGCTAAGCAGAGCGATCCCCAGGCCAACCTTCAGGCGTGAAGGGCTAAAGATCAGAGCTATGGGGACAAACGAGAAGAGAATGATGCGGCTGCCCACCGGATGGTAGTGAGTGTCCAGGAAAAAGAAAACATTGCCCCGGGCCCAGAGACCGGCGCCGCACCCCAGCAGGACAGCGGCCAGTAATCCCAGGCTGAACCAGAGGAAGGTCCGCTGTCTCTCGGGCGTGACGAGCAGCAGGCGGGCGCTCCAGTAACCTCCCAGCCCGGCGGACATGATCACAAAGGCCCGGGCCAGGGAAGAGGCCCTCGCCGGACTGCAAGCTGCTGACGGTAGCCAAAATGAGCAGGGTGAGAGAGAGGAGGACCGCAGGAGATTTCCAGGATACGGCTTTGGACCTGTGAAAAACCAGCGCCAGCACGAGGGTCAAGGCGCAACAGATGCCGGAAAATACCTTGGCTCGCTCTCCCGGAATGACCTCGACCCATGGTTGCAGGAAGACCAGGTGCAGGCACGTTGCCAGGAAGAGGACCCAGGCGGCTCTCTCCCCCCAGGAAGAGACCGCTCCGGGTTCGGTATCGGATGTCATATCGGTCGGCATTGATTCTCTGGTTGCTTCAGGAGGGCTTGACTATTGCAACCCGTCCCTGCGGATGACGACAATAATGGTTTTAACCATGATGGAGAGATCCAGCCAAAGGCCCTGATGCTTGAGATAATAGAGGTCAAGGGCGATACGTTTTTCCAGAGATGGGTCTCCCCGGCTGATGATTTGCTGGTAGCCGGTGATTCCCGGTTTGGCCTTAAGACGGCGGCGCTGCCAGAGATTATAGTTGGCCACCAGTTCGACCCGTTCCGGCCTGGGCCCCACCAGGCTCATGGTCCCCAACAACACGTTGAAAAATTGGGGAACCTCGTCCAGACTCCATCTACGGAGAATTTTGCCGATGGGGGTTACCCGGGGGTCTTGCTTGATATTAAAAACGGGTTCCGGAAGACTGGCAAAATCAATCATCTCTTTAAGCTGGGCGTCGGCATCCTGTACCATGCTGCGGAATTTATACATTTTGAACCGCTTGCCCTTCAAGCCCACCCGCTCCTGGACATAAATAACCGGTCCCTGGCTGGTCAGCTTGATTAAGAGGGTGATCAGACACCAGAGAGGCAACCCCAGCACCAGGACCGTCAAAGACCCCGCGATATCCATCAGGCGTTTGACGATTTTGTAGCCGGGATGCAGGGAAGCATCCCGGAGCTCAATGACGGGATAATCCCGGCACACGCCAATTTCCCGGATAGTGACCGCCACGCCCAGGGAATCGGGCACAATATAAAAAGGGATATGGTGAGACTCGCAAAAATTGACCGCCAGCATCATGAGTTCCCGGTCCAGATACGGGGGGGAGAAGCCCTCTTCATCCGGAATGAACAGCAGGCTGTCAAAGGGCGTGCGCCGGAAAACCTCGGCGATCTCCCGCAATCCGCCCAGGATCGGGACCCCAAGATCCGCTTTGCGGACAGGTGAAACCGCATGGGGTTCGAGGCTGCCGGCCACAATGACAGAAGCGTTATGGGATTTCAGGTGGTGCAGAAATTCTGCCGCCCGCCTTTCTCCGCCAATAATCACCACGTTCTCTCGGAGAATTTCGTGCCTGCAGAGGTAGTTTCTCAACCATTTGAACAGCAAACGGGTGCCCATGGCGCCAATCACTGCCATGATGAAAGCCAGGAGATAAACCACGCGGGAGACCAGCAGGCCATGGTAAAGAACGCCGAAAACCATGAGGAGGGCAAAGGCCAGCAAACCGGAAGTAATGAGGTCCCGGGGCTGCCGGCTGGCGGAAGCGAGCAGTGGGTGCGCCTTGCGGTATTCACCGTTGCGGGCCAGGATGAAGAGCCACGGGATGGTCAACACGGTGGCGGCTTTGAGAAAGGGGGTCAGAGGCGGCGTGTGCGGATCTTGGGGAGGAATGAACCTCACGATGCTGTCCACATCATAGCGCAGGTGATAAGCCAGAATGATCGAAGAGAAAAATACCAGGAGGTCGAGGATAAACAGCAGATAGCCGCGAGAACCCCATAAATGCAGGAAAAGATTCCCCCAGGACATTCCCGGGAGTCCTTCAAGAGAACCGCGCCACGAGGCCGGCCCTTCAGGTGGAGGGAGAGTCATTGCTAGGGCGTTCCTTGTTCTCCTGGCCGTACCGGGGCCTTATCGCGCCGGTCGGCACGCACCGACAGTGCCCAAGGTGATCAACCGTGGGGAGGACCCGGATGCAGAGGTTGCAACAGATGTATGGCCCCGGGTGGACCGCAATACCGCTGAAAAGGAAATATCCGGAGCACCCGGTATCCCGGCAGGGGGCCGAGAGTGATGACATAATCTTCACGAGATACCCACCACCAACTCAACCCCGGGACCGGGATAAAATCGTTCCGGTAGCAATGATAGCCGTTAAATTCAAATCCCCCATCAACGGTGCAGGGATCGACCCGCATTTCCCGGAGCACGTAATCATGAGCCTGTTTCAGGCTCCGCTTCATCTCCATGAAGTCATGTACATTACAGGTAGACCATAAACCCACGAAAATTACCAGGACAAACCCGGGAATTATTTTCCAGTCAGTCCTGGCATCCTGACCCCCGGAAAAATAGTCCGAGACCAGCCAAATAACCAGGAAGATGATAATGGGGATCAGATAGCGATCCCGAAAGGGCTTCAGCATCACGATACTCAAATAGAACAGCACCGACAGGATGGCCAGACAAATCAGAAAGGAGTTCTCCGGCCTTTCCGGGGAAAACCCGGTCCGGAACCGGCGCCACCCATAGGCCATAAACCGGGAGAGAAGAATCATAAACGCCAATGCAGCCCAAACGACCGCCAGATAGTAGCCCCACCTTGAGATCACCCCAAACCTGGGAATGCCCAATATATAGGTGTCCTTTAAGAGAATCGGCCCGATGCCGAGATTAAAGATTACATTGCCCAGAACGTTTACCGGAGGCTCTACAATTCCGGTCAAAATCGCTCCTTCCCATAAAGCTGCCGCGACCAGAAAGACCGAGAAGAGATACCGGAAATCCCGGCGCCGCAGCCAGAATATCAACCTGCCGATGAGCAGGGGTGAAATGAAGAACGCGGCGTACATGGCATAGCAGAACAGGCCTTGACCGAGGAACACCAGGTAGCTAATAAGACTCTTTTCATTAAGTATGTCGAATAGTTGTCGAAATATCTCGTGGTGCGTGAACGGAGAACTTCCTATACGGGAAAGCAGCACCTCATAGGATATCCAGGGGAGCAGGACCAACCCCAGGGCCAAGAGGAGCATTTTCCCTCTTCCCAGGGTCGAACCGGCGGGATGGAGCCAGCAGGTCAGAATGAAGGCCAGGAAAATGACCACTCCGATTTGCCGGGTCAGAATGGACCCTAGGGTCAGGACCAGACCGGCGATGATCCAGGAGGTCCGGGACGTTCTAACCCCCAGAAAGAAGCAGAGCAAAGCGAATATCATGAGAGCGGCAAAGGTGATATCGGTCATGAAGGTAAAGGATTCTGCCAGAAAGAGGGGATTGACCACGACGGTGAGGGTCCCCAGCAGAGCAAGCCACGCTGATGCCCCTGCGGACCGCAAAAGCAGCAAGAAGCCGCAGGAACCCAGGATTCCCATGGTGAGCACGGCCAGCCGCAGGGTGGTCAGAGAAAACCCGAAGATGTGGCAAAAGAAATCACCCCAGAGGAGATGGACAAGCAGAGACGGCCCGCCAGGATACCCCGGGGGACCCCAGCCGGTGGCCGCGATGGTCCCCGTGGCCCGAAAAGTCTCGAGACATTTCACATAGGCCCAGTCGTCATTCACCATAAATTCGCCCGAGGGGTTTACCACGATGATTATGAGGGTCCAGATTCCCAGCAGGGCAACCCAGGGGAACCAGTTCTGCACTGCACCGGGGTGATGGTCAATCTTGGTCATTGCGATCAATTCTTCGGTCGGTTGTGTCTTAAACTTAATCAGGAATTCTCCTGGTTGCCCGGGCATCGTCTCCCGGACCCAAACGTCCCCGCAAGGAATCCGGATAATGACTGAGATGGTGCTCCAATCCTGGCATCCCCAGTCGAAGAAGGGTTTTGGGGAGCCCTCTCAACGAGTTTATACTCGTTGCCAAAAGTCTGTTCTTCTCCCCCCTCACCTAGCCCTCACCCCCCGCTGGGGGGAGCAGGGATCAGAGGAAAGAACTTTTGGCAAACGCCATAACCCCGGAAAGTTGCCTTTGTGCAGCCGAATGGTTAGCGACTGCCATGATAGCATAAAAGCAGGGTACCGCAACCAGTCTCCTGGGCATCCGGTTCTCCTAAGCCCCTGGTGCGAGTGAGGCTGGGGGGAGGCGCCGGGCTTCTGGAGCAATGGGTGTAGTGAATTCCGGGAAATTATGGTTTATAATGGAATTCATTGTGCACGTGCACTTTGGACAACTATCTATTACAATTAGATATTTCAGTTCTTTAGGTTCTGTATTGATTGACACCAGGGCTCTTGATTCTTGGTAAGGCCGGCATGGTTCCAGACTTTGTTGTCCATGAAGAGACCGACAAACCCGCGACCCGGGAGATGATAATCCCGCGGCCCCGTCAATCTCCGGGGGGATGGCAGGGCGTCTCTCCCGGGCAGGCCTGAAGAGGCTAAGTGTTCTGTAGAATAGATTATTTCCCGCTGCTTGCGATGGCTCATGGAGATTCGCATGATTGAACCTCGATATGCCGATGAAGAGATTGAATTGTCAGTTATTGCTCCGGTGTACAATGAAGAAAAAAATATTGACCATTTTTTTGCAAGATTATTGCCAGTTATTGAGTCTTTAGATGTAAGTTATGAAGTTATTTGTATTGATGATGGCAGTACTGATGATACTAATAACATATTATTAGCATATCATAAAGTAAATTCACGAATTAAATTAATAAGTTTATCTCGCAATTTTGGTAAAGACAATGCATTAACGGCAGGATTACATTATGCACACGGTAAGGCTGTAGTTCCCATTGATAGCGACTTGCAAGATCCTCCGGAATTGATTAAGTCGTTCTTATCTAAATGGCGTGAAGGTTATGATGTGGTTTATGCGGTAAGGGAGAAACGCCATGGAGAGGGTATTATAAAGCGCCTCACTGCAAGTTTATTTTATAAGTTTATTAATTTATTTAGCGAAACCAGAATACCTCCCAACACTGGAGATTATCGGTTATTGGATCGAAGGGTGGTTGAGGTGTTAAATCAGATACCAGAACGAACACGGTTTATGAAAGGTTTGTTTGCCTGGGTAGGGTTCAAACAAATTGGCATACCTTATGATCGCCAACCGAGACATTTAGGAAATACAAAGTGGAAATTTTGGAAACTTTGGAATTTTGCGCTGGATGGAATAACACTATTCAGCACATCAGGGCTTAAAGTTTGGAGTTATGTTGGAATATTTATCTCAATGTTGTCTTTTCTTTATGCGACTTTTTTAATTATCAGGACATTAATATTAGGAATAGATGTTCCCGGGTATGCATCAATAATGGTGGTAATTTTATTCCTCGGAGGATTACAATTAGTCAGCTTAGGGATTCTCGGAGAATATCTGGGCCGGGTCTATGCTGAAGTCAAAAAGAGGCCACCCTATATTGTGAGTGAATGTGTTGGTTTTGACCAAGAAAGCCAGGAATAATTCAGGAAAAAAGCTATCTCCCCTAACGTGTGTCCCGCAACCGGTTTTCCGGCCACCAGTTTTCCTTAAGCCCTACGAGGGGGTGTGGCTGGGGCCCCGGGGACAGATGAGGCCGGGGTGAGGGATTATCAGCTCTGCCACTTCTTCAGGATATCCCGCCGGAAAGCAAATAGATCCTCACCCTGGCTACAGCACATGAGATAGAGCTCCAGGCGGCTTGGATTCTGACGGTAAATCCCCCAGAGCTGTTTCCAGAACTGCAGGCGATACCTGGGGCGGATCCCCTGGCGCCAAGTCAGACGCAGTAAGGGAACAAATCCCTGGCGGAAACTCTGGGACGAGGCAGGTCTCTTCGGGGTTTGAGGGGAGCCGGGCACATGGTTCCCGGCCTGCCGGGCCAGGGCCCTACGGGTAGGCCGCATGCGCAGAAAGAAGCGGTAAACCCGGGCCAGGTACCGGGAAGGTTCGTAGAGGCAGTCAATGCCCCGGACGAATTCCTCCAGGATCTCTTTCTGGGGGCGGGTAGGGAGGTAATTGAATCCCATCTCATAAAAATCGCCGCTGGTCTGGTCATGGAGCAGCCGGCCTTCGGCTTCCAGCCGTTTCCATAGCCTGGTATTGGGGAGCGGCTGCAAGATGTTTATCAGTATGACTGGGATGGCGAGCTCTTCCACGAACTCCACGATGCGGTCCACGGCGCCGCGCCGTTCCCCATCGAAACCGACGATAAAGCTGGCGATCATGTTGAGCCCGTTGGCGTTGATGGCCGCCAGGGAATCCCTCAGGGAATTGCGCACATTTTGATACTTGCCGGCAGCGCGCAGGATATCAGGTTCAGGCGTTTCCACTCCCAAAAGAACGTAACCGAAGTTGGCGGCGGTCAAGAGGTCGATCATCTCCCGATCCTGCCCCAGGTTCACGGACGCCTGGTTCCAGAAACCGAAGGGCTCCCCCCGGTCCTGCATCCAGGGGATCAGCCGGTTAAGTAGGGCCCGGGCATGATCCTGGTTACCGACAAAATTGTCATCACTGAACAATACCAGGCCGCGCCAGCCCAAACGGTACAAGGTTTCCAGCTCGGCCATGACCTGGCCGGGATCTTTGCACCGGGGGGTGCGGCCATAGAGGCTGACAATATCGCAGAATTCGCAGTCAAAGGGGCAGCCCCGGGAGGTCTGAACGCCTATGATGGCGTAGTCGTCAAAGTTGATCAGATCAAACCGAGGCATCGGCGAGATGGTCATCTCCGGTTTACCGTCTTCTTCAATCACCCCTCCCGGCTGCCCTTTCCGGAGGGCCGCCACCAAGCGCGGGATGGTGGCCTCCCCCTCGCCCCGCACCAGAAAATCGGGGCCGGCGGCCAACACATCCTGGGGCAGAGAGCTGGCATAGGGGCCCCCCACGATTACGGTTTTTCCCCGGGCTTTGGCCTCCCGCACCAGACGCAAAATCCCCTCTCGCTGAATGATCATGCCGGTGATCATCACCAAGTCGGCCCACTGCCAGGATGCCTCGGTGAGGGGGCCGACGTTCAGGTCTGCCACGCGGAATTCCCATTCTTGCGGCAAGAGGGCCGCCACGGTCAGGAGCCCCAGGGGCGGCGTCAGGGCTTTGCGACCCATCAATTTCAGGGTTTCGCCAAGTGACCAGAATGAAGGGGGAAACTCAGGATCTATGGCCAGGACTCTCATGATTGCCTCAAGAGAAGTGGATACCAGTCAGCTTGGCCTATGCGGCAACCCCGGCCGCCGCAGGCCAAAAATGGTTTTAGGAGCTATCCGGCGCCTGGGGCCCGGGGAACCGGCGCGACGCCCCCTGGCACGAATTTTCAGCACTCTGCCGGCATACTGCTGAGCCCCATCTTACATGAATACCTGTACAAATACAAATTCCTGATAGTGTTTCTCACCTGGGATCGGCGGCGGTCTCCTGAAAAGGTCTGGGAGATTTTGGTCCCGGCAGCCCAGGACCGGCAGGTCCAGGGAGGCTCGTCTTGGGCTCGGTTGTGTGGGGTCTGGCGGAGGAGAGCAGCCCCGGGCGTATCGTGGTTGGAACGGGGACCACCCGGGGCAGGTTCCGGTGCGGTGAACGGATTTTAGAACCGATGGCAACACCTGCCTGAGGCGGCAAGGAGAGCAATTTCCAAAAGATTTTTCCGCTCAGTCAGGCCTTATAATCCCTCTGCCCCCCTTGAAAAAAGGGGGGTGATTCTTTTCCGGCTGAAGCTCCTGCGGTTGCTTTAAAAGGATGGCTGAAATCGGGTTTGACGTGAGCTTTTTGCAAAACGGTTTCTCGTCATCCTGAGAGAAGCTAAGGATCTCAACCTCCTGAAAATGCGAGATTCTTCGCTCCGCTCAGCATGACCATAGTGGTCAAGGGGGGGTTTTGCAACAGCCTCAAATGGCTCCTTAATTTCTCGTCGCCGAGGGCTCGTTAGGCCTCCGGTTTGACATCCACCAGGCGGCTGATGACGGAGTCCCTGGAAACGTTGGTTATCGAGGCGACCTCTTTCGGATCAAATCCCAGGCAGAGGGCGAGGAGCTGGTTGTAATCGAAAACCGGTATCTTGTAGCGCTCTTCTCCCAGCTGTTCATTGAGGGTATTCTGCACCCTTTCCATATGCATCAGACAGGTGATGCAGGAGACGGCGATAAATTCGGCCTGGGTTTCCTCGAGTATGGCGTCGAACTTGGCTTTGGCGAACTCGAGAGCCTGTTCCGGGGTGCTTTTCATGAAGCCGCCGGCCCCGCCGCAGCATTGCAGTTCGCGGCTGTAGCTGTCCACTTCGGCTCCCAGGGCCTCCACCAACCGCCGCATGCCCTCCGGCGCCCGGGCGGATTTTTCAAACCCCACAACTTCGCTCGGGAACAAGGTATGGCAGGGATACTGGACGATACCATGGAGCCCCTTGAGACTCTTTTTGAGCTGCGAGGCAATCTTCTCCGGGCCTATTTCCTTGAAGAGGACCTCCGACACATGGCGCACCTTGGATTTTCCCGTGACCTGGCGCCCGGTGGGCTCGAGCAGTTCATTGGCGTGGGCCAGCTTTTCCGCATCATGCATCAAATGTTCCCGCCCCATACGCAGGGAACTGTAACATGACCCGCACTGGACGACGAAATCACACCCCTTCTCCTCGGCAATGGAAAGATTCCAGCCGCTGGTGGCCATCCAGGCCCCCTCATCGGCAGACGGGAAGGCTCCGAAGGCCGGACAGCAGACATAGTTGTCGGCATCCACCAGATCAATGCCCAGAACCGACATTGACGCTCTTATGGCCCGCTCTACATCCGGTCGGATGGCAGGTGTGTTACAGCCCAGGAAAAGACATAATTGCATTTCTCATTCCTCATGTGTATGACAATAGTCGCGCCAAGCCGGGCAGCTCACTGATGAGGGTGAGGGGAAACAACCGGGCGCCGTTGGAGATCACCGTTTTTAGCCACCGAACATATAGTCGTTGTCGCTGATTAACTCTATCTTCATAAGCATTTCGCGGAACAATTTCAGTTGTTCTTCATTTTTGGTTATGGTGGGTAAAGGGGGCAACCCCAGGGATTCGCGTAACTCCGTGTTCACCCCGACGGCCTGAGTATAGCCCCGCTTGTAGATCTCGACGATGGACGGCGGGATCAGGGTCTCATCGTTGCGGCACTGCCATTGCCGAATGGAGAGAATCATCTCGAAGGGCATGACATTCATCGGGCACATCTCCTCACATTTCGAACAGGAGACACAGGCCCAGGGAGTGTCATCCGCGAGGAGTTCCTCCTCCAGTCCCAGGATCACCATCCGGGCCAGGTTTCTGACCAGGAGCGGCGGATCCCCATGGGAAGCGGGACATCCGGAGACGCAGGTGCTGCAGTTGAAACAGAAATGGAGATTACCGGTATTATAGATATCTTTCCAGAGATCCTTGGTTGATGTTTCTTGCAAGTCCATAAAAACCACCTTTTATCCAACAGTTGACGAGAGAAGACTGTCCATGAGCTTGGCATCAATGGCAGCCATTAACTGCTTGTCACTCCAGCCTCTGACCTCAGCGGCATTGTTTTGGCACTCGACCGCACACATACCGCAGGCCTGACACGCGGCCGCGTCGACCTCGATGCATTTCTCCGCCTCATTATACGATCTCGCCCCATAGGGACAGATGTTCACACAGCGCTGGCAGCGGATGCACAGGGCGTCTTTCACCAGGGAAATGACCGCGGCGGTATGCACCTCGCGTCCGGAAAGATACGTATAGGCCTTCTGGGCCGCGGCTTCGGCCTGGAGGAGGACACTCCTGAGCGGCATGGGAGAATGGGCCGTACCGGCGAGATAGAGTCCGACTTTCTGGAATTCTATCGGACGCCATTTCGAATCCGCTTCGGCCAGGAACCCGTCTTCGGTCAAGGCAACCTTGAAGGCATCGGCAAGTCTCTGGTTGGACTCTTCCGGGTCCACGCCGGTGGAAAGAACCAGGAGATCCGCCGGTAGCTGCATCTCTTCATTCAGGACCGGATCCATGAGGGTGACGACCGGTTTGCCCTCGACCATCTCCACCTGAGGCTTGGCATCCAGGTTGTAATTCATGAAAATAATCCCGGCTGCCCTGGCCTTGGTATAGTACTGCTCGTAAAAGCCATACGTCATGATATCGCGGTAGAGAATGAAGACCCGGGCCTCGGGGTTCATCTCCTTGATCTTCAAGGCATTGGCGATGGCGCCCATGCAGCAGATACGGCTGCAGTAGCGGCGGCCGTCTTTCTGCCGTGAACCCACACACTGGATCATCACGACATTCTCGAGTTCACCGGCATCGATATCGCCGCTGGTCAGGCCTTGACGCAATTCCGCCTGGGTCAGCACCGTCTCCGAGGCCCCGTAACCGTATTCGGTGGTGGCTCCCTCATGGGCGCCCGTGGCCATGATCACCACGCCGTGACGCAGATAGGTGTTTTCCCCGCTTTCCTGACAAACCAGTTTGGACTCGAAGCTGCCCAGGGTGCCGACAGTGTTCTCGATCTCACAATTGAGATGGACCGTGATGTTTTTGCTTTCGAACACCCTGAGCTTCATCTCCGTAGCCATCGCCACCGGAGCCAGTCCATCAATCGTATGCTCCACCCGGGTGCCGAGATACCCGCCCAGGTGCGCGGCCTTTTCAACCAGATGCACCGGCACCCCCCGGTCGGCCAGGGACAGGGCCGCCTGCATCCCGCCGAGGCCGCCGCCGATCACCAGGGCGGTCTGGTTGATGGGCAAGGTGCTCACCTGGAGGGAGGGTTTATATTTAAGCTTTTCGATATCCGCTTTGACCTCCCCCGCGGTCCGCAAGGTCAAGTTCCCGGTGGACGGCTCCACCATGCCTCTCCTGGCAATGCCGAACAGATCAAAGATCTCCACCATGGAGGAGTTGAATCCTGCCTTCCTGGCATCATCTTTCAGCTTCCGCCTGTACATGAAAGGCTGACAGGCCCCGATCAGCAACCGGTTGCATCTGGTCTCGCCGAGGAGGTCAACGAGCGCGGTTTCCCCGTCCGCCTTGCAGAGGGAATCGATGACCTGGATCGCGCCCACGCCAGGGTAGCGTTTCAATTCAGCGCTGAGCAGCTCATAATCGAGTCCTTCGGCCCCGGCCTTTTCACCGCATTTACAGAGGGCAACCGAGACCAGAGGCAGTTCCCGGCTATGGGTGTCCGGTTCGGCGATTTTCTCCTCCGGCACCGTGTCCACCCCCAGGGTGGCCAGATATTTGGCAGCCTCGCCCGCCGCGGCAATACCGCTGGTCATGGCTTCGCTGACATCCGTGAGCCCCATCAGGGAGCCGCAGAGAAACAGGCCGGGTTTGCCAGCCACCTTGACCTTACTGGACGCCTCAGTATCAAGCAGGCCGCGGGAATCCAGGGGGGCATGAACCAGGTCGGCCCATTTCTTGTGGGTCTCAAAGGGCACCTGGCCCGTTGACATCACCACCAGATCGTAATCCTGCACCACGAACTCGTTGGTCTCGGGATCGAAATAACGTATCTCCAGACTGCCGTCAGGCTGTCGCGTCACCCCCTGCACCCGGCAGCGGATCAGCTTCACCCCATGCTCGTCGACGGCCTCATCCCGGTACCGCTGAAAGCCTTTGCCAAAGGTCCGCATGTCCATGTAAAAAATGGTGGTGTCAACCTCCGGCCCGCCTTTTTCCTTGGCCAGGACGGCTTCTTTCAGCGCGAACATGCAACAGATGGAGGAACAGTAGTCCCGGTTCTGACGCCGGTTTCGAGACCCCATACACTGGATCCAGGCGATCTTCTTCGCGGGCCGGCCGTCGGACGGCCGTCTGATCACGTCACCCTGATACGAACCGGAACCGCTCATCATCCGCTCAAAGGCAAGCGCGGTAACGACATCCGGCGATACCGCGTAGGATTTGGCGTCATCGAACTCCTGGGTATTATAGAGCTTCACCCCGGCAGCCAGGATAATGGCGTGGACCTCCCTGGTCTGCACCTCGTCCTCGGCATCCAGGTTGATGGCATTGGTGGTACAGACCTCGAGGCACTTACCGCAACGGGTACAGGCATCTTTGTCGATGAGCAGCATCTTGGGGGTATTGTGAGGGACCGCCTGGTAGATTGCCTTCCGCGTGGTCAGCCCGTGGTTGAACTCATCGGGGACCTCGACGGGACAGACGTCGATGCATTCTCCCATTTCGTTGCAGATGGCCGGGTCGACGAAGCGGGCCTTCTTGAGCAATTCGACCTTATAATTTCCCCCATCGCCTGAGACCGAGGTGATCTGGGTAAACGGCAGGATCTCGATGTTTTCATGGAACAGGCTTTTGCGCATGCAGTACTGGGAAGCATACTCGCGGCCCACCAGGGGCAACATCCGGCACATGCCGCAATGATCCGTGGGGAATTGGTAATCAAGTTTGGCCAGGATACCCCCCATCTGGGGGGAATCATCGACCAGGACAACCTTATAGCCTGATTCAGCCAGCTCGATGGCCGCCTTGATCCCGGAAATGCCGGCGCCAGCCACCAGGACTGTGCCGGTAGGCTTCTTTTCAGCCATGATACCGCTCCTATTTAACTTGACCGGTCACTTCAACCAGCTCATCCGATTTGAATCCAGCCATGGGCTGTTCTTCATCGACCGACCGTCCGGCCTGATAGTTGAATCGAGCCTGAGTCTTATCGGCACAGGTCCTGAACAACGGCATCAGATCAATATCATTCGGGCAGGCACTGGTACACTGGCCGCAACCGACACAGAAAAGGCTCATATGGGTCAAGCGGGTCAGATGATAGAACAAGGTGTCGTTAGGCATCTTCAGCATGCCGTTTTGATCCGCCCACATCATGAACTGCTCGCCGGTGTGCCGGAAGGTATCCGTGATGAATACACATTCCTTGCAATAGCAGACCGGGCAGGCCACCCGGCAATTGTAGCAGTTGATGCAGGCAGACAGTTTGTCGGCCAGCCCCTCATAGCTGCTGGTGTCAGTCCGGAATTCAGCGAATTTCTTATCCCTGGCCTCGGTACGCGCCGCCACCAGGGTCTTCACCGCCCCATCCCGGCCGGCCGGAGCTGCACCCGGCTTCAAGCCCGATTTTTCCAGGGCTTGCTCACCTTTGGGGGTAACGGCTTCGATGAAGACGGCGCCGTCTTCCGCGCCTATGGCGCACAAGCGCATATCGGCATTGTCAGCCGTGGGAAATTCACAGATCTGGCAGGCGCCGCAGATATCGAAATCCTCGGTTGCGGTTTTGCCGGCCTGGGCGTTCGCCAGGAATGACTCGGAGGTTCCTCCCTGCGCCTGGAATTTGGCGAAATCGGTATTTTCATAGCGGCCGTGGCAGTCCATACCGATCATCAGGACATCATCGAGATTCACCTGCTTTAATTTGGCGAGCTCAACCACGGCGCGAATCTCACAGGGGCGCAGGACCATGGCCACCTTGCGGCCGGACGGGCGCGCGGTCAGGGATGAAGCAATTTTCGCACCGCTGACGGCCGCGATGGGGGCAAAAGGATCTACCGGGCCGGTATGGTCAGCAGCGGTAACGAGGGTCAGCCGGACCCCTTGCTTACCCTGAGCCATCGGCACCAGGACGGCACCGACCGCTTCATTTTCAAGCAGGCCCTTGAAAAATCCGGCCAGTTTCTTATTCATTTCATCTTTCTTAAAAGACAATTTTGCGAATTTAGCCATTTTCAGTCATCTCCATGCCGTCAAACTGCCATTTGCCTTATATTCTGAAGGGGGCTTGGTCCAAGCTGTTTCAATTTGGCCGTCATGTCTTCCGCGACTTCCCTCAGCATGGTTCCTTCACTGGCGGCGATCCACCGAAGCCAGAAACGCTCTTCACCAATCCCATACTGTTTCAGAATCTCGGTGAGGAGGGCCACCCGGCGCCGTGCCTTCAGGTTGCCGTTGATGTAATGACAATCCCCGGGCCAGCATCCGCCGATCAAGACACCATCGGCGCCGTTCAGGAAGGCCTTGAGGACGAACTTCGGATCAACCATGCCACTGCACATAACCCTGATGATCTTGAGGTTGGGCGGGTATGAAAGACGTGAAGTACCGGCAAGATCGGCGGCGGTGAATGTGCACCAGTTACAGAAAAACGCCACTATTTTGGGTTCAAACTCGCTCATCTCATCAAACTCCTTAATTAAGTAAAAGCCCGTCTATTTCCGCAAAGATCTGTTTATCGGTAAAGTGGCTCACCTTGGCGGCGCCGCTGGGACAAGCGCCGGAGCAGCTTCCGCACCCTTTACAAATGGCCGTGTTGACCTCACTGATGCCGCGATACGGATTGAATTCAATGGCCGAATAGGTACAGAGCCCGATACAAAGCTGGCAACCGACGCAGATCTCAGGATCGATGCTGGAGATCATGGGCGGGATCTCAACCCGACCTGCGGAGGTCAACGCCAGGCATTCCGCCGCGGCTCCCTTCGCCTGGGCCACCGTGTCCGGGATATCCTTCGGTCCCTGGCAAGTCCCGGCCAGGAAGACTCCGCTGGTGGGGGTGGATACCGGCGCCAGTTTGGGGTGTGACTCCTGGAAGAATCCATCCGAGCCGATACCGATCCCGAACTTCCGCATGACATCGGGGGCATCCTTTCTCGCTTCCATCGCGGTACAGAGGATAACCATATCCACCTTGATTTCGATCATGCGGTTGGAAAGCGTATCTTCACCCTTAACGGTCAGGATACCGTTCTCATCCTCGGTGATGGAGCCGGCCTTGCCGCGGATCATCTTGACTCCTTCGGCCTGGACCTTCTTGTAGAACTCCTCGTATCCCTTGCCGAAGCAGCGCATGTCGATATAGAAGTTGTAGATCTCGGTATCATGCCCGCATTTATCTTTCAGCAGATGCGCATACTTCAGGGCATACATGCAGCAGGTGCGGGAGCAGTATTCATGGTAGTTTTGGTCGCGGCTGCCGATGCAATGAAGAATCGCCACGCTCTTCGGTGGAGTGGTGAACTTCAGGGGATCCTTCATGTCACGTTTCAGGAGTTTGCCGGAAGTGGGCCCGGTGGCGTTGGAAAGCCGCTCGAATTCGATATTGGTAAAGACGTTCCGGTACTTGCCGTAGCCGTACTGGGTCATCTTGGACGGATTCATCGGATCGAAACCGGTGGCAATGATAATGGAGCCGACGTCGACGGTTTCCGGCGCATCGAGCATCTTATGGTCAATGGCGCCAGCCTTGCACTCTTTGACACAGAGCATACATTCGCAGCAGCTGCCGCAATCCACGCAACGGGACGTCTCGGCGTGGGCCTGCTCCTCGGTGAAACCCAGTTCGATCTCGTTGTAATTGTGGATGCGCTCCGCCACTGGCAGGACGCACATCTGGGCCCGGGGCTGGCGCACGATATCTTCCGGAATCCCCTTCCAGTTAGTCCCGCTCGGCCTGCCAGGCCTTTGTTCCGTAAGCTCCTCTTCCTGGAGGAATTTTTCGATGGAAATCGCGGCCTGCTGTCCCGCGGCCACGGCCTCCACGGCGTTGGACGGGCCGGTGAACAGGTCGCCCCCGGCAAAGACGCCCGGGAAGTTGGTATGAAACGTCACCGGATCGGCCATAACCGTACCCCAGGGGGTCATTTCGATCCCTTCCGTGCCCTCCAGGAATTTACCGCTGACCCGCTGACCGATGGCCGGGATAACCATGTCACAGGGGATATCAAATTCGGAACCGGAAACCGGGACCGGTCTCCGGCGGCCGGATTGGTCCGGTGCACCAAGTTCCATTTTGATGCAACGCACTCCGGAAACCTTGCCATCTTCGGTCAGGACCGCAATGGGATTGACCAGCAGTTCGATCTTGACGCCTTCTTCTTCGGCGTCATGGATCTCACTCTTGGCGGCCGGCATCTCGTCCCTGCTCCGCCGGTAGAGCATCTTCACCTCGGAGGCGCCCTGCCTGATGGCCTCACGGGAGGCGTCGATGGCCACGTCGCCACCGCCGACGACCACTACTACCTTGCCGGTCTTGACCGGATCCTTGCAATTGAGCTGGTTGAGATAATCGATGCCGGGCATGACGCCTTCGGCATCCTCGTTCTCGATATTCAACTTCACACTTTTCGGGGCGCCGACTGCCAAAAAGATGGCCTTGAATCCCTCATCGAAGAGACCGCTAACCGGACGATCCTTGCCGATGGAGACACCCAGTTGGATATCCACGCCCAGCTTCTTGATATAGTTGACTTCCTGTTCGAGGATCGCCGGGGGCAGCCGATAGTCCGGGATACCGTACCGGAGGACGCCTCCGGCAATGGGCGCCTTTTCGAAAATTGTCGGATGATACCCTTTTTTCGCCAGGAAATAGGCGCAGGAAAGCCCGGCGGGACCCGCACCGATGATGGCCACCTTCTCAGTGTCGGGCTTTCTGTCGATTACCGGCACCGTCAGGGTGTCCCAATCAACCTGGTCCGCCGCGAAGCGTTTCAACTTACAGATCGCCAGGGGGGCATCAATCTCCTGCCTGCGGCACCGGACCTCACAGGGGGCGGGGCAGATACGGCCGAGGGAGCCGGGAAGCGGCATCTTTTCCATGATCAGTTCGAGGGATTCCCGATACCTGCCAGCCCTGATCAGGGCAACGAACCCTTGAATATTGATACCGGCCGGACAGGTCTGCACACAGGGAGCCCGGTCCTTTTTATCAATGGAGTAGCGCACCGGCACCGCCTGGGGGAAGGAGATATAGATGGCCTTGCGCTTCTTCGTCCCGACATCCCATTCGTTCGGCGCCTCGATGGGACAGACCTTGGCACAGTCTCCGCAACCGGTACAGTTCGATTTCACATAACGGGAGCGCTGATTGACATTGACTTTAAAGTTGCCGACAAAGCCGCTGACGCTCTCGACCTCGGTATTGGTCATCAAATGGATGTTCTTGTGCTGGCCGACGGCCACCATTTTCGGGGTACCGATACAGGCCGCGCAGTCCAAAGTCGGGAAGGTCTTGTCATACTGGAGCATGTGCCCCCCGACGGTTGGCTGCCGTTCCACCAGATAGACCTGATTGCCGGAGCTGGCGATATCCAGGGCGGCCTGCATGCCGGCGATGCCGCCACCGACCACCAGGGTGTTGGGATTGACCGAGAAGGTGCTCGGGTAGAGCGCATTCTGATTCGTGACCCGCATCAGACCGGCCCTGACGAGGACGAGGGCCTTGGCCGTAGCCTCATCCTCGCTTTCCGTTACCCAGGATCCATGTTCACGGACACAGACCATGTGGAAGGCCCGGTAGGGATTCAACCCCGCCCGCTGGCAGGCGGCCCGAAAGGTGTTTTCATGCATGCGGGGCGAGCAGGAGGCCACCACCACATGGGTGAGGTCCAGTCGCTTGATTTCCTTTTCAATGAGATCCTGTCCCGGATCCGAGCACATAAACAGATAATCTTTGGAAACAATGACATTCGGGAAGGTGGCCGCATATTCCGCCACCTCCTCCACTCTGACCTTCGAGGCAATGTTGATGCCGCAGTGGCAAATGAAAAAGCCGATTCGCTCAGACATGAGCGTCCTCCTGAGAAAACTCCATAGTGTTTTGGTTTTTTCCGGTTATAGCAGTCGTATCCGACAGATCAACCGACTGCAGAAGCACTTCCGCGATATCCTGAACTTTTATCTTATTGCCGACCCCCAGTTTGGCGATGGCCTCATTGAGGGTGCGAATACAGTAAGGACACGCCGTGGCGATCACCGCCGCACCGGTCCCGAGGGCCTCGGTGACGCGAATCTCGCCCAGGCTTTCCTTGCCAACGCGGCCCTTCCAGGGCCCGCCGCTGCCGCCGCCGCAACAGAAGCTCCGTTCCCGGTTATTCTGCATTTCAATCAGGGTAACGCCCGGGATGGATTTAAGGATTCTCCGGGGCGCCTCATAGATGGAAGCATGCCGGCCCAGATAGCAGGGATCATGATAGGTCACTTTGAGATCAAGCCGGTTGACGGGTTTGATGGCGCCCTCACGGATGAGTTGATCCAGAAGCTCGGTGGCGTGAACCTTGGCGATCTCCTTCAACCCTTCATAATCTCTGGTGAATGAATTCAGACAGTGAGGCGAGAGGGTCAGGATCTTGGCAACCCCCGCCTCCAGAAACATGGCGGTATTTTTCCCGGTCAGTTCGGCAGCCACATCCGCCGCGCCGATCTTATCGACCAGGTCACCGCAACAACTCTCCCTGGTCCCCAGCGTGCCATAGGAGACCCCGGCATGCTCGAGCAGGCGCACCAGCGCCAGGCCGGCCTTCTGGCTGCCTTTATCTGCCGCGGTATCATAGGCCGTGGTACAACAGGTGAACAGGCAATACTCATGTTCCGGGGTATAAGCGGGCAGCGGTGCGCCCTTGGCCCAATCCAGGCGATTATTCTTGGTTCCGGCCCAGGGGTTGCCGTTTTGCTTCAGACTCTGCACCGGGGCCTGATAGGATTTCGGCAGGGTTCCGGCCGCAACGACCTGGCGGCGGACGGATTTGATCAGATCAAGTACGCCGATCCCCCGGGGACACTGCTGGACACAGCTGTTACAGGAGGCGCAGGTCCAGGCGGCCTCATCGACGGTGACGTTGGAGGACCGGTCCAAAGAGATATCCCGGAGGATATTCCGGGGACTGTAGCGGGTAACCTCGTTCCAGGGGCAGACCCCGGTGCAGGCGCCGCACTGCATGCAGCTCTGGAAGGTATCACCGATATCTTGCCGCATCGCAGCCAGGTCAGCCGGAGATTGACGCAGGGCCTTGGCTTTCAGGGTGGTCAGGAAGATGGCCAAAGGCCGGTACATCAGATGGGAGAGTTTGCCAAAAGGGTATCATCAGGCAGAGCATGCCCACACAGATTGCCACATGGATCACATAGGTGGTGTAGGTGATGAGCGGCAGTCCGGCCATCCGAAAAATATGGACCAGGATACCGGTGACCGCGATGGCGATGATCAACTCCAGGAAGAACACATCAATAAAATCCGAATACCGGTGGAGTTTCTCCTCCTTCCTGAACCAGCGGCTGTACAGCATGGTCGTGGCGCCAAACATCAGGGCAATCGTGGCATAGTAGCCCAGCAGCCGGGTCGGATGCCAGAATGGGTGGACAATATCGGTCTGGAAGGCGGAGAGGTACGCCATAACCAGGATTTCCATCGCCACCCAGCCGGAGAACAGAAAGACATGCCGCCACCAGGCACTGCCGGGGCCGGTTCCACATTTTCTCCACTGTCTCTGGGTGAAGTAGTTGAGGAAGAACACCGGCGCCTGGGTTATGTAGAGATAGAGCGGTATTTTCGTGCCCTGCATGACCCGGGAATACATGTAAAACGCATTCGAAAACAGGATCAAAAAGATCATTCCGACCATGATCAGGTCACCGAGGTGGACCCAATGAACCGGAGCGAAGGTGGTGAGCTCCACGCGGTTGGTAACCACCGGCCCGTGGAAGACCAGGAATAGCATGACGACGAAGAGCGCGATGCCGAGAAAAGCCCCCACGAGCGTTTTCGGCGAGGTATAAAATTTATGAGCCAGTCCGGTCCAGTCATACTGGGTCATCAACCAGCGCCGGGTCGCCATCATGGTCTCGGCGGGTTCCGCGCCCCGGGGACAGTCGGTATTACAGTCACCGCAATAATAGCAGAGCCAGGGTTCCGGAGATTCCAACAGTTTATCTCTCAGGCCGAGCTGGAGATAGCGATAAATTTTTCGAGGAAACGTGTTGTCCCCGGCCGACAAAGGACAGGCGGAGGCACAGTTGCCGCATTGCATACAGGCTTCCATATCCCGGGCCCCAAGCCTCTCGACTTCGCGGTACAAATCAGGGCTGACGTTGTTTTTCTTCACAATCTTCCCCTTGAAAATCCACACGACCGCGCATCGCGGTCATCATTAACCTTAGCAACAAACCTTTAAAGAGGGTAGCAATATCGATGCCAGAGTGAGAGAATTCCTTTTTTTTAAAATTACGTAATTAATTTATGCAGTTAGCCAAAATTTTCCGGCGGTCCTTGAAACACCTGCTAAACATGTCATTAACAGGTGTTACCCTCTACCTCTGAGAAACCGCACCCGCCAGCGCCCCTGGGATCAGACCTGCGGGCGGCTGGTGTGGAGGCGTTGAAGCGGGTTCCGACCCAATTCCCGGAGCGGCGTAGATATCCTGACATTGGGCTCTGCCGCCGGGTCTTCATGGGTAATGGTTCCAGGATTTGGTAATGGGCCAGACTGGAAAGCGGACCAGGCCGTCGTTGAGAAGCAGGTCGATGAAGTTGCACCGCTTCTCAGCCCGGATCTTCCTATTGTCCATGATCTTGGCAGCAACCTTTGGAGTTACTCCGGATGGCAACCTCTTTTCATCTGCCGGGCAGCTCTTAAGAACCCGGATCTGGTGCGCAAGAGACCCGGGCCCGGGCCTAGACTGATTTGGCCAGGGCATAGAGGGGGTAGCCGTCCTCCCAGCTTTGGCGGATGAGCCGGTTATCCCGCAGTAATTCGTTCAGGACCAGGGAAACGTCAGCCGAACGTTCCCCTAAGGCCCGGGCAATCCCCTGGGGATTGAGGGGGCCGTTGCTCAAGGCGCCGATAATCCTGGCGGCCATATATTCCTCCCGGAGCAGATCCTGCAAGCTGGCGTCGAAATCTACGGCATTGTGTTGGTCGCCGGGGAATTGCTTCTCCGAGGGCCTTCTTAAACCCGCTCCCAGAAACCAGCGCACCCGGGGCCGATGCGTAATGGCGTGGGCCGCCAGCAGCTTCTGCATCTGGTCTTCGGAGCGGTCCAGGGGCCCCATCTCGTTCAGGTTGTCCAGGAAAGCGTCAGTCAGGCGCACAAAGGCCTCAGGCTGGTCCACGTCCACATACCCCAAGGCGATGCGTTCCCTTTCCAGGCCGCACATGGCCAGCAGCTTCTTCATCAGATCAACCCGCTGCCAGGCGTGATCCACGCCGCTGCCATAGTGGCAGGAGGCGGGCCGGCTGCAGACCAGAAGAATGCCGTTGGCCCCGTTCAGAAAGGCCAGGGAAAAGATGGTGGGGTCGATGGAGCTCAGACAGTTCACTGCGACCAGGTAAACGCGGCTGGAATAGGACAACCCCTGGATGGCGGCCAGTTCAACGGTACTCTGGCCACCCCGACCGCACACAAAGGCCAGTACCTCGTCGTTTTGCATCCGGGGGAGGATGGCCCGGATCCGGGCTTCCAACTGCTGGGAGCTCTGGTTGAGCAACTTCATGGCTTTGGTGGGGCAGGCCGCAGTGCAGTTGCCGCCACCGTCACAGGTATAGGGACTCACACCCTGGGGGCTGGTCCCCTTACCGGGAGGAAGATTTTCCACCCCGCCACAGGTACAGACCTCGTTGCAAAGTCCACAGCCATCGCAGAGATTATTGTCCACCATGACTGCCACCAGCGGGCTGGCCAGGTCGCTTTGCCGGGCCATATCCCGCAGCCGCAGGACTTTCCGGGCCGCATCTTTCCCCTGCTGCAAGGCCTCGCCCAGATCGCAGAGTTTCAGGACCGAACCGGTCACAATGAGTGATTCCACCGACTTTTGATCGGGCTTCGGGGCCATGGGACCCGGCTTGAGGCTGTCCTCTTTATGGGGGAAAATGCGAAGCAGGCCCATGAGTTCCCGGGTCTTGGCGTCCGGCTGCCCGGGAATAGCCGAAACTACCAGGGTATCCCAGCCGACCTCATGCTCCAGGTGATCATCCGGGCCCACATAATGCAGATAACCGGACTTCACCACCGGATGGATGTCGGGCTTATAGGGATAAAGCCCGATGCCACACCCCTTGGCTGCCGCCAGATCAGCTTCGGTCACCGGCAGCTTGACATCAGCGGGATAGAGCACCGTGGGCCTGACTCCGGGAAATTCCTGGACCAGGGCCTGACTGCTGCGCCAGGCCGCGGTCGCGGCGAGTTCCTGGGCCAACTGGCCTTCCTGGGGGCAGTTAACCAAAAAAACGACTCGTCCGGGCTTTATCTGCTTCCCGGCTAAGCGCTCCTCCAGATCCAGTTGGTCTATGACCCGAGCGCCGCCGCCCAAGGCTTGGCTCTCTCCGGCGGCATATTCCCGATCCAGGGCCAGAATGATGGCCGACCCCGTCATTTCGCTCACTCCCTGGGGGTCTTGCTGCATGCCGACGCGGTAATCGCCCACCTGGCCCACCACAGATTCCACGGGCCGATCCGGGGCCATTTTCACCAGCGGGCTGGCGAAAACTTCGGCGAGCATGGCTTCCAAATCCTTAAAGAAAATGTGGCTGCCGGGATAGGTGCGCCGCAGTCCGGCCAAGACGTCCCCGGGGTGGCGAGCGCTGGAGAATATCAGGCTTTCCATACCCTTATGGGCAAGTTCGCTAGCCGCCGCGAACCCGGAGATGCCGCCTCCCAGGATCAGGGCCGGTCCCTGGAAGTCCGCCAACAGCGGCGCATGAAGTTCCAACATCCCCAGGCTGCCCACTGCCCCCGTCAACAGGGCGGCGGCTTTTCGGGTCAGGGCTGGAGTATCATCCGCATGAACCGCGGCAACGTGATCTTTCAAATTAACCAGGTCGATTTGGCAGGCCATGAGGCCCAGGGGCTTCAGGGCCGCGGCGAATTGCTGCTTCATGATGCGGTCCGAACAGGCCCCCAGAAGGACCCGGTTGAGCCCCCGGGCCTGGGCCTCCCGGACCATAGCCGCCAGATCCGGCTCCTCGCAGAGGCAGGAGTGGATGCTGCAATAGCTCACCTCCGGGTCGCGGCTTAACTGCTCTTTCAGTTCAGCCAGATTGACCCTGCCGCCGATCTTTTCCCCGCAGGCACAGAGGAAAACCCCTAATTTTGCGTCGTCTTTCATGGCCGACTCCTCAATGCCGCCGGTTCCCCGGCGCCGCTGGCGAAAATTCCGCCTCCTCTGACCCGCGCCGAGAATCGTGCCTTGGCTCCGGTGGGACAGAAATACAGACAGGCCCCGCGGTCGGTTGCCACCATGCAGAGCCGGCAGGCTCCCGAGGGCTCCACGGCGCCATAGTGGCAGAGGGTGGGAAGGTCGATGCCGGACTCACGGGCCACCGCCAACCTGGTCCAGCCATTTTCACCACTGACTTCCCGGTCAGGCATGGTGAAATTGGTCGTGTCCCACCCGCCACTTTTAAAAATCATATGAACTTTAGTTCTTATCAATTATTATGTCTCTACAGAATTTTATCAAAGTATGGAATCCTTTGCATCTTTTTTTTCAGGAAGGAGATGAGGGGATTCCATGCCTTTGGCGCTGGAGGCGTGCGGCAAAAGGCATTATGCCCCAGGAACCGGATGGTGGACCGGATGACCCAAAGGCAAGGTTATGCCGGAGTGGGGCCGGTGAAGGTATTTTGCCCGGATAGGCCCTCCAAGGGCCTGCCCCCAGGCAGGGAGGCGTGGGCCAGGTAAGCTCCACTGCCCTAAATTTTAGGACCATAACGTCCCATGGTGTTGCTATTGCACCCCCGTTCCTTAGCTTATCCGCCGGAGGGACACCTGGGGGCAAGTGTCTTGCACGGTCAATCCCAGTATACGGCATAACCGTTAAACCAAGCAAATGTTGTTCCACCAGCAGGCTGCCGCCTATTTCTGATTAACTTATTGATTAAACGGGGTAATCGATAAAAAGGCTACGCCTTTGTCCGGGCACCTATGTCAATAATCTTTACAGGTTGTAAAAGGGGCCACAGAAGCGCCCTCGGGTTGATAAGCAGGGAGATCATGGCGGCCACGGCCACCCGGAGGGGAAGATTCGCTGGTTCCTGGGTTCCGGGACGCGCCACCGGCACCGTCTTGATGAAGTCAACCGCGACCGGGTCGCGGTCGCAACCACCGATGGTCAAGGCCTGTCCGAGAGCCAAAACTACGGGGGCCAGGCCGGCATTTCTAGGAACCAGACGCAGCAAAGTCATGGGGCTAACCCGGAGAAATATCCATGGTTCCGGCGCGTTCCTGATGGCGCCGGGTATCAGGCTTTGCGGTCTTATCGCGTTTGCCAAAAGTTCTTTCCTCTTATCCCCTCTCCCCCCAGCGGGGGGTCAGGGCGAGGGGGGATAAGGACCAACTTTTAGCAACGGGTAGAGGCCACCCCGGCCAGGGACAGCCTTGCCACCCGGGTTGCGCCTCGTTTTCCCCTGGTCGTATTTGCCCCTCGTGCCCTTTGAACTCAGGCGGCGCCGGTTTTCGGGGTGGCGCCGGATTTTTCCTGATAGTTCTTGATGGCCAGGCCCAAGGCCTCCGCCCCTAAATTGGAGCAGTGCAGCTTATTGGGGGGCAGGCCCCCCAGGGTCTCGGCCACCTGCTTATTGGTGATCTTCTTGGCCTCCTCCAGGTCTTTGCCTTTGGCCATCTCGCTCACCATGCTGGACACGGCGATGGCGGCCACACAGCCAAAAGTCTGGAACTTCACGTCTTCCAGGCGGTTGTCTTTGACTTTGATATAGAAAGTCATCATATCGCCGCACACAGGATTACCCACCTCACCGATACCGTCGGCATCTTCGATAACCCCGATATTGCGGGGATTGTTAAAATGGTCCATCACGATGTCGCTATACATGGTCATGCTCCTGGGGTGTTCCCTTTATTCCGACCCAACAGGTCGGCTAAAGTAATGGATTGCAACCTATCAAACATGGCCCGGGCCGCTTCCTGCCAGATATAGCGGGTGGCGCAGTCGGAAGACCGCTCACAGACCAGGGGGTTATCGGAACAGGCAGCCAGGCTGGCGGCACCTTCCAGCAAGGCGACGATTTCCCCGACAGTGATCTCGGCGGGCGGCTTTGCCAGGATATGTCCGCCTTTGGGGCCCCGCACGCTCTGAATATAATGAGCCTTCTTCAGAGGAATGATGATTTGTTCCAGATACTTCACCGAGATGCCCTGCCGTTTGGCCACGCTGGCCAGGTGAATGGGGCCATCGTGATAATGCTGGGCCATGTCCAGCATGAGCCGGGTGCCGTAGCGGCTTTTGGCGGAGAGCTTCATGTTCAGGCTCCCGCGGCTTCGGTCATTTTCTTCCGCCAAACCGGCGAGAAGGAACGCAGCCTCTCCACTGCCGGGGGCAGGTGCTGCAGGACATGGCGCACCTCTTCTTCCCGGTTATCGCGGCTCAGGGTAAAGACCAGGGAGCCCTGGGCCACATCTGGCTTGACGCCGATGGCCCCCAGGACCGGCGAAGTCTTGAGCGCCTTGGAGGCGCAGGCGGAACCGGTGTTGGCGTAGATCCCCTGGCTGCTCAACAGGAAAATCAGGGCTTCACCCTCAATGCCTTCAAAGCAGAAACTGGCGTGCCCCGGCAATCTCTTTTCCGGATGGCCGGTAAACAGGACTTCGGGAATAGTCTCCCGGACTCCGGCGATCAACAGATCCCTCAGCTTCGCCAGGTAGACCGCTTTCTCGTCCAACTCCTGCCAGGCCAGCTCCGCGGCCCGGCCCAGGCCGACGATGCCGGGGACATTCTCGGTGCCGCCCCGCCGGCCGCTTTCCTGAATGCCGCCGTTGAGCAGGGGCACCAGACGTAGCTTGTTCCGGAAATACAAGGCCCCGATGCCTTTGGGGGCCCCTAAAGGCGGCCCGGAAATAGTTAACAAATCGACGCCCAACTCTTTGACGTCCACCGGCACCTGGCCCACGGTAGCCACGGCATCGGTGTGAAAAGGGACGCCGGCGGCCCGGCACACTGCCACCAGCGCCGGGATATCCTGGAGCGTGCCGATCTCGTTACTGCCGTGGCCGATGGACACCATGACCGTAGCCGGGGTCAGGGCCTTTTGGAGACGCTCCGGATCAACCCGGCCATAGTGGTCCACGGGCAGGAAGGTTACTTCAAAATCGAAGAACTTCTCCAGGAACCTGGCCGAATTAAGCACCGAGTGGTGCTCGATGCCCGAAACAATCAGGTGTCTGCCTCTCTTCTGAAAAGTGGCCAGGGCCAGGCCCTTGATGGCCAGGTTATTGGCTTCGGCGCCGGAGGAGGTGAAGATAATCTCGTCGGGGTGAGCGCCGATGAGCCGGGCCACCTTGCCACGCTGCTCTTCCATGACCGCTTTGATTGCCGATCCCAAGTCGTACACCGCCGACGGGTTGCCGAACCGTTCGACAAAGAAAGGCAGCAGGGCTTCCATAACTTCGGGGCGGACCGGCGTGGCCGCGGCGTGATCCATATAGGCTCGTTTCATGGCCGTTCCTCAGGATTGCTTCTTAATGTAGAGCTTATAGCAATCGTCGCAGGCATCTTCGCTGATACCCAGGAATTCTTGCCCGTGTTTGGCGCACCAGGCCGGGATATCCTCCAGGGCGCCGTCGTAATCGGTTAAAATCTCCAGCACCTCACCTTTCTTCAGGTCTTTGATTAACTCCATCGGCTCCAGGAGGTGCATGGGGCAGGCTCGATAAACCAAATCAGCCGTGGCATCGGCCTTACATGCTTCGAGGAATTTCATGTTCAGCTCCTCACACCCTATCAGGCTAATCTATACAAATTAAGTATAGTATAAACCATCGCGTGGGCGAGTCAAGGGGATGCGAAAAGTATCTTATAAATCTGGCCAGATGAGCGGCGGGCTTGCCGGTTGCTCCTCAAAAGGCCGGCTCACCATGGAGCCATCCGGGGAAAGACCGGCGGCTGATGACGTCAGGGTAACTTATTGATTTAATAAGAATATCTGGCGCCTGCGGGCAATCTTCTCTGGCCTGTCCCCCGGGATCCTGAATGGATTCAGCAAATTTTCCCCTTGCTCTCCGAAGAAATAGTTATATTAGTAAAGAGAATTTATAAATTACGGCAGGCGGTTTCACCCATTGAATTCATTATCTTTCGGAGGAAAAACCATGTCCCAGGATGGCTGTCAGCCCAAGGTCACCAGGATGATCCTGGTCTGTTCGGGGGGCTCCAACGTCGGGCAATTGGCCAACCAGGCCGGGGTAGAGCTGACCCAGGAGGGTTTCGGCAAACTTTCTTGTCTGGCCGGGGTGGGGGCGCATTTGCGCGGTTTTGTCCGCTCGGCTCAAGACATCCCCGAGCTGGTGGTCATTGACGGCTGCGAGGTGGGCTGTGCCAGGGGGGTGCTGGAACAGGCCGAAGTGCCGCTGCGCGGCTACCTGGTGATCACTGATGATCTCGACATTGACAAGAACAAGGATATGAATCTGAAGCGGGCGGAAATTGACCAAGTCAAAGAGGCGGTGCGGCGGCTCCAGTCTGAACCCGTTGAACCGGCCCCACCCGGGGGCCCGGGGGCGGCGACCTGCAGCTGCGGGAAGTCCTGAAAAGGGCAGGGGGAATCTTCGCCATGCCTGGTTGGGGAAAATTATTTGCCGATCCCGTCATGCAGGGACTGAAGCCCAATCCCGAACTCATGGGCCTGATCCCCCAGTGGCAGGCAGCCGGCTGCCGCCGGGTCCTGGACGCGGGCTGCGGGGTGGGCCGCCACCTGTTCCCCCTGCTGGATGCGGAGTTTCGGGTCTGGGGGGCGGATTGCGACGCCCAGGTGCTCAACCTCCTCGCGGCGCGCCTCGCCGCCGCCGCGCCGCTGCGCCTGGCAAACCTGGTGCAGGCCGACCTGAGCCGCCTGCCTTGCCGGGCCGGGGCCTTCGACCTGGCGGTGTCGGTCAACGTCATCAACCACGGCGATGCCGCCACCTTCAGGGACTATTGCCGGGAGCTGGCCCGGGTCCTCGAGCCCGGGGGGCACCTGTTTATCTACACCTCCCCCCGGGAGGCCGGGGAGATCGTGCGCCTGCCCCAGACCCGGGAGCTGGAGCCCGGCACCCTGGTGGACATCGCCACCCCGGACGGTGGCATGGTGCATCACTTCCCCACCCCGGCCGAACTCCGGGGGCAGTTTCCCGGGTTTGCCGTCCTGCGGCAGGAGATCGTCCGGGCCCCGATCCCGTTTATGCAAAACGTGGAACTGCCCCAGCTCATTTTTTGGGCTGAAAAGGGGAGGTAGCAGGGCGCGGTAAGCAGTGAGTCCGGTAGGGCCGGTACTGCCCGCCGTTGTCGATTATCACTTGGTGCGTAGCACGTACCCTATGAAAAACTTTTCAGAACGGAAAGGTGAGGTCGCTATGCCTGGTTGGGGGGAACTTTTTGCCGATCCCGTGATGCAAGGCCTTAAGCCCGATCCCGAGCTGATGGCCCTGATCCCCGTGATGCAGCAGGCCGGGGTGCGTCGGGTGCTGGATGCCGGCTGCGGGGTGGGCCGTCACCTGCTGCCGCTGCTCGATGCGGGGTTCGCGGTCTGGGGCGTGGATCATGACGCCCAGGTGCTGCAGCTTCTCCAAGACCGCCTGAACCAAGCCGATGTGGTTGCGAAAGGGCCGTCTCTGGCCCGGGCCGACCTCAACCGCCTGCCCTTTGTTTCCGGCGCTTTCGACCTGGCGGTGTCCATCAAGGTCATCAATCATGGCTATGCCGCCACGTTCCGGGAATACTGCCGGGAGTTGGACCGGGTCGTGAAAGTCGGCGGGCACCTGTTCATCAACGTGGCCCCCTGGGAGTTCGGCGAGCAGGCCAGGCTCCCCGAGACCCGGGAACTGGAGCCCGGCACGTTAGTGGACATCAACACCCCGGATGGCACCTTGATCCACCACTTTCCTACTCCGGAAGAACTGCGGGAGCAGTTTCCCGGCTATAAGGTGCACCGCTGGGAGACAATTTTGTCTTCCATCATGTTCATGGCCAACGTGCCAAGGCCCCAGCTGTTTTTCTGGGCCGAAAAGGAGAGGTAGCTATCAGGGCAAAATCTGCCAGACGTTAGGCTTGGGGTAATAATTGTTGAAATGCCTTTGGCCGGCGAACTCCTGAGTTTTGAGCGTATTTTTAAGGAGATCGACCTATTCCTCCCCATATTTTCGCCCGAAATTTGTTTGACATACGTTCTTGTATGATGATATCGTATTTGATATTATGAATCGTGAAAAACTCGACAAACTCCGCAAAATAGTTGAGGGATTACGAAACAAAGGCGGGATAGGATATTCGGAGCTTGAGTCTTTGGCAAGGGCCCTTGGCAGAGTTCCCTCTAAGCGAGGGAAGCATCAAACTTGGGTCAATCAGACCTTTGATGACCTTCGCCCCCTGAGCATACCTCATCATGGATCCAAGGATCTTAACAAATATACAGCAAAGGATATTCTGGACCAATTAGAATTAGACATAGAAAAATTTGAAGAACTCATCGAAGAATAATACATGGAAAGGAATATCAGCCATGACCAAGGCAATAAAAATAACTGAGAAATATTTAAAAGAACCTTATTCTCGTGTTCTCATTCCGGATGATGAGAGCGGAACATATACAGCAGTAATCTTAGAATTTCCAGGATGTATCGCACAAGGGGATACTCCACAGGAGGCTTATGAGCATCTGGAAAATGCTGCGAAAGATTGGATTGCAGCGGCTCTTAATCTTAAACAGGAAATCCCCTCTCCATCACAGTCGCTCTCGTTTGGTGGGAAAATTCTACTTAGATGTCCAAAAAGCCTTCATCGTCGGTTGACATTGATTGCAGAAACGGAAGGGGTTAGTTTAAACCAATTTATTGTTTCGGCTTTAGCAGAGAAAGTCGGCGCTTTTGCCCTATATGATAAATTGACCAAAAAAATGGATCATATAATGTTTCAAGTAGCTATGAATACTGCGGTTAGTACAATTGTAACTGATTCTGCTACACGAGTATCATCAGGTTATCGGCTAAATCAACCTATAAGAATAACGGAGGTTAAATCTAATGCCTGAGACCAAAAGTTTCACATTTACCTATAAAGAGGTGGTAGAGGCCTTAATTCGATACAATGATCTTCATGAAGGATTATGGGGACTTTCCATTGAATTTGGGTTAGCTGCAGCAAATATAGCCCCAGAGGCTGGTGGAGACCTTTTGCCGACAGCTATTATCCCGGTCAAAAAAATTGGACTCACGAGGTCTAATGAAATCAATAACCTAACGGTAGATGCTGCAGAGGTGAATCCCACGCCGAAGGCTAAAAAGAAATAGCGGTTTTTAATTCCCATTAAGCGGATTTGCCTTCAATGCTTGTGGAGCCAAGCCGCTTAACCCGATCATAGAAATCTCTAGATTGCTATGACCACTTATCTCCTTACTCTATAAATCTTACCCTTAGCACCTCAGCTCCTGAATATGGCTGACCAAACCGAACCCGCAGTTTTGATAACCCGGCATCCCGGCCTGATGGGTCTCGTCCTGAACCGGCCCCGGGTCCTCAACACCCTGAACCGGGAAATGATCCGGCTCCTTACCCTGGGGGCTGGAGGCGGCCCTGGTGGCGTCCGACGTCGGCCTGGTGCTCATCAGCGGGGCCGGGGAACGGGGCTTCTGCGCCGGGGGCGACCTCAAGGAACTGACCCGGGCGGTCCAGGCCGGGGAGGTTCACCTGGCCGACCAGTTCTTTCAAGATGAATATGCCCTGGACCTGAGGCTCCACCAGTCCCCCAAGCCGGTGGTGGTCCTGGCCCAGGGCATCACCATGGGGGGCGGGCTGGGTCTGGCCGCGGGGGCGGACCTGGTCGTGGCCACCGAAACCACCCGCATGGCCATGCCCGAAACCCGCATCGGCTTCTTCCCGGACGTGGGCGGTACGGGCTGGCTCTTCACCAAGTGTCCCCGGGGCTACCCCGAGTACCTGGCCCTGACGGGCTACGAGATCGAAGGGGCCGAATGCGTCCGGCTGGGACTGGCTACCCACCTGGTGGACCAGAACCGGTTACCCGAATTGCGGGAGGCGCTCGAGCGTTGCGCCGGGGAGCTTCCCGGGGATAAGCCCGGCGCGCTACAAAAACTGGAACAGGTGCTGGCGCCCTTCAGCCGCCCGGATATTCCGTCAAACCCGGACCTGGACGCCTGGGTGGCGGAACACTTCGCCGGCAAGAGGTCCCTTCAGGAGCTCATGGCCGCCCTCAACCAGTGCAGCCTGGAGTCGACGTTCTGCGAAGACGTGCAGCGGCGGCTGGGGGAGCGCTCCCCCACGGCCCTGGCCGTGACCCTGCAGCTGCTCCGGGCCAACGAGGGGCGGCCCTTGCCGGAAGTCTTCCACCGGGAGGCCCTGGCGGCGCACTTTATCATCACCCACCCCGACTACTTAGAGGGCATCCGGGCCCGGATCATTGACAAGGACGACCAGCCCCGCTGGCAGCCGGACCGCATCGAGGCCCTGGGAGCCAGGGGGGCGGGTTTTTAACCGACCGGCCGCGGCCGGTGGGAAATAGGTTGATCTTCAAAGGAGAGCCCATGTCGTATCAGACCATTCTGTTTGACCAAGAGGCCGGAGTCGCCACCATCACCTTCAACCGCCCGGACAAGCTCAACGCCTTGAACCACGAGATGCTGACGGAGTTTCGTGACGCCCTGGACTGGGTGAGCCGGGACCCCGAGATTCGGGTGCTGCTCCTCACCGGGGCCGGCCGGTCCTTCATCGCCGGGGCGGACATCCAGGTTTTTCTGGAATTTGACCCCCTGAAGGCCCGGGCCTTTGCAGCCTCGGCCCACGAGACCGGCTTTAAGCTCGAGGCCCTGGAGATCCCGGTGATCGCCTGCGTCAACGGTTTTGCCCTGGGGGGCGGCCTCGAGATGGCCATGGCCTGCGATTTCATCTATGCCGCGGACACCGCCAGGCTGGGCCAGCCGGAGATCAACCTGGGGATCATCCCGGGCTTCGGCGGCACCCAGCGCCTGTCCCGCCTGGTGGGGAAAGGGGTCGCCAAGGAGATGGTCCTCACCGGCCGGATGCTGGAAGCGGCCGAGGCCAAGACCCTGGGGCTGGTGGCCCGGGTGTTTCCGACGGACACCTTCAGGGAGGAATGTCTCAAGGTGGCCCGGTCCCTGGCCGCCAAGGGCCGGGTGTCGTTACGGGCCGCCAAGCAGGCCATCGACCGGGGGTTCGACCTGGACCTGAAGAATGCCTGCCTCCTGGAGGTTGACGCCTTCGCCCTGTGCTTTGCCTCCCCGGACGCCCACGAAGGGGCCCGGGCCTTTCTGGAGAAACGCCAGCCGCGGTTTTTGTGAGCGGTAAGCAGTGAGCGCTCATGCCTGGGCTTTTGGCTCACTGCTCAAGCATGAAAAGCTGGTAGGCTGGTGGCACAGCCTTTCCAGGCTGTGCGCGACTAACGTGCTTCCTTGACACAGGCTGGAAAGCCTGTGCCACCAATTTAAAGAACTTTTCGGGACAATAAAGGTGAGCAGTGGGCGGTCATTCATGGGTCTTGGGCTCAGCCATCCATCATGGAAAGTTCCTGACGGCCATACTTCTCACCTTGCACTTTGAACTTTTGAACCCCACCAGGTGGTGGAAATTTTTGGCGGCAACTTGCGGGCGGCGGCCATTACCGTTAGAATCACCATAAGTTATGACTCAGCCAAAAGAAGCTATGCAGATTACGCGGAAACCCACCCGGGCCATCTTTGTGGGCCCGGTCCAGATCGGCGGCGGGGCCCCGGTGGTGGTCCAGAGCATGACCAACACCAACACCGCCGACGTTGGGGCCACCCTGGCCCAGATCCAGCGCCTGGCCGCGGCGGGCTGTGAAGTGGCCCGCCTGGCCGTGCCGGATCAGGAGGCGGCCCGGGCCTTCGGGCAGATCAAGCGCGACAGTCCGCTGCCCCTGATTGCCGACATCCACTTCAACCACCGCCTGGCCCTGGCGTCCCTGGAGCAGGGGGCCGACGCCATCCGCATCAACCCCGGCAACCTGGGGGGCGCGGCCAAGACGAAGCTCGTGGTGGAAGCCTGCCGGGCCCGGGGCGTGCCCCTGCGCCTGGGGGTGAACGCCGGTTCCCTGGAGGCGGACCTCCTGGCGGAGTACGGCGCGCCCACCGCCGGAGCCATGGCGGCCAGCGCCCGGCGCTGGGTGCAGCAGTTCGAGGACTGGGGTTTTTTTAATTTTAAGATTTCTCTGAAATCGTCCGATGTGCTAACTACGGTGGCGGCCTATGAGGAACTGTCCGGCCAGACGGACTATCCCCTCCACCTGGGGGTCACCGAAGCCGGGGGCCTCATCGCCGGCACGGTGAAATCCGCCCTGGGCATCGGCCTGCTGCTGGCCAAGGGCATCGGCGACACCATGCGGGTGTCCCTGACCCGGGACCCGGTGGAGGAAATAAGGGCGGCCTACGAGATCCTCCGGGCCCTGCACCTCAGGGAACGGGGGGTGGAGCTCATCTCCTGCCCCACCTGCGGCCGCTGCCGCATCGACCTCTTCTCCCTGGCCGAGGAGGTGGAACGGCGCCTGTTGGCCGTGACCGCCCCCATCAAGGTGGCCATCATGGGCTGCGTGGTCAACGGCCCCGGGGAGGCCCGGGAGGCCGATGTGGGGATCGCCGGTGGCATCGGGGAGGGGTTGTTGTTCAAGAAAGGCGAAGTGGTGCGGAAGGTGCCGGAGCAAGACCTCCTCAGGGCTTTGCTCACGGAAGTGGCGGCCCTCACCGGCGAGGCGGTGGAACTGCCGGACTAGGAAAAAGCTTTGCCCCTGCATCAAGGAGGCTCCCGGTGGTTTCCTTTTAGGGAAAAAGCACGTTACCCGCCTCTTACCTCAATCCCGCCATCCGCCCTGTTTGGCCAATTTCCCCCTGATCTGGAACTGAGGTATTTGGCGCACAAAAATCAGGGTTATCCTGATTTACATCAAGTCGTTTCCAACGTAATTATTGCTGAAATTAATAAAAGAAGTCTCTTATGGGAACGGCAGGCGGTCCTACTCTTTTATTTTCTGATTTTTTTCTTGACAAGTGCTTGCTATCTCTGAAAAAATGCTGATGTTGTCATAATATCAGGCCTGCCGTCAATTCGAAGCATCGAGATTTTTCTGGAAGAAAGGAGATCATCATGAAAATCATGGCTGTTATCGTGGTGGCCGCTCTGGCGTTCCCGGCGTGTGCGCGATTCCACCGGAGCGAAGCAATTAACACCGATAACTCTGGCGCATATGCCTCGGGCACTTATAGCGATAGAAGTTCCGGCCACAATGGTAGCGTGGCTATAGGGGGAGCGGGATACGGCGCGGGCGGGGCTGGCGTTGGCTTTGGCACCGCCTGGATGCGCGGTGAAACCGGACCCCCGCCAAGTGGCGCCTATGAATTTGCCAAAGCCATTGCCATGATCAATTACAGCAAAAAACTGAAGAGCATCAAATATGATGAATTTGGCGGGGTAATTGATTACGAATTTGAGCAACAGCCTGTATCTTATGTAAAAGCCACCCCCCAGGTCTCGGGGAAAAAGCTAAAACGACGGTCGTCATTCGGCCATCAGCCCGTTGAATAGATGAGGTGCCACGATGAATAAGACAGTCATTGCAGTTGCGGCAATAGCTTTCTGGGGGTTGGGTTATTTTGGCGGTGTGGCTCAAGGAGCAGGTGAATACAACCTGGCCCCGGCAAAGGCGGCTGCCAATAAAGGGCTTCCTCAGGTGGGAACGGGTAATTTGGTTTTTGACCCGCTGACGCCTGATCCTGCGGCGTTGCCTGGCCGCAGCGTTCTCCCGGTCCCCGCCAACTTATATGATAACCAGACGGCCCGGCGCTATACCGGCATCATCAAAAACAAGACGCGCTACGAAGTGTCCGTGCCTTCCGAGAACAGCGACGCGACCCTGGTGATCCCACCCCACAGCTGGATAGAGTATACCATGTGGACCCGGCGTACAAAGGTGACGGCATTTCATGACGGCAAACCGTTTTATTGCCTGACCCTGGTCGCCGATCCCCGGGAATATCCCTTTATGTGCAGCAAATACGATTTCATGGCGGAGATTGTCAAGCCGGAACCGAGGCGCAAGTATAAGCCCATGAAGAAGAGGAAGCGGCGCGTCAAGAAACAACCCAACTGCTAAACGGGGGTGAGGGGTTAAAAGCCTGCCGCCTGATGCTGCCGGGAAAATTTTTGTGAGGGAGTAAGGTTCGCCTTACTTCCTCTTTTTTGTTTTTTGTGGTGCGGGGTTCGACGCCGGACTTTGGGTGCAGAGGGCGGGTGATACCAATGGGCAATCATAAGACGATTATCTGTCATTCTGAGCGCCGCGCAGCATCTCTTTTTTGTTACGCCTCCGAGATTCTGAACGAAGCTGCGCTCCGTTCAGAATGACAATAATGAGTCTTGTGATCGCTCTTTGGCAAGAATCCCCCTGTTGCCAAGGGGGACTTTCTTACGGATGAGGCGCAGCTTCCCCCTTGAGCAAAGGGGGACCGGGAAAGGACTACGGAAAATATCCAGGGATTTGCGCCAGGGGAATCGCTTCACAACCTCGTTCACCGGGCCGCATCCTGAATCCGGGCCGTCTCGATCTCCTGCAACAGGTCACGTGCCTTTGCTTCCTCCAGGTGAAGCGAGCAATCGGAGGCGAGGGAGGTGGCCTGTTGCAGCAGTTTTGACGCGCCCTCCCAATCTTTCCGTCCGATGCGGACCCGACCCAGCGCCAGGGAAACCCGCGCCAGTTCGAATTTGGCGCCAATGCTTTCCAGCAACGACAGGCTTCTGGCCAGATGAGCTTCGGCGTTCTGATGATCCGGCGTGGGGCCGGCCGCGAGGGCCTTGCCGATGGCGCTTTCGGACAAAGCCTCCGCAATGAGGCTGCCCGCCGCTTTGGCGTTGGCCAGGGCTTCCTCTCCCTTTTTCAGGGCTGCAGGAATATCTCCTGCTCCAAGCAGGGTGTCGCTTTCGATGGCAGCCAGCCATTCACCGAGCAGAAGGCGGCCGCCCAAAAGCCGGGCGGCTTTATGCGCCGCGGACCAATGTTCCAGGGCGAGCTGATGCTCTCCCAATCCCGTCAGCGCCCATGCCATGAACGAATTGCTGGAGTAACAAAACATCGTGTCGCCGCTCTTCTCCGCCACCGCCAGCGCCGCCTGGGCGGCTCCCATGGCCTCAGGGTATTTGCCGGCGACGACGTGGGCCATGGCCAGGGCCGTGTGTGCCATGGTTTCAGCGTTTTGATTGCGGCTGGCCTGGGCCATTTCCAGGACCTGGTCGATTTCAGCGGACCCCTCGGCGTAATCGCCCAGAAAGACTCGGGAAACCCCGCGGTACAAGCAGGCGAACAACAGCTCGTGGCGGTTTTGGGTGGCCTCGAGCAGGGGCACGGTCCGGTCCAATAGTTGGTGGGCCTTCGCAAACTGGCCTTGCAGGACCAGAACGCGTCCGATGACGGCTCCCGGCAGGGCCATCAACTCGGGATCGCCGAATTTTGGCGCCACCGCCAGCACCTTTTGGAAATAGGAAATTGCCTCCGGCAACCGTCCCGCCAGATAATGCACCCTCCCGATCCAAAGCTGGACGCGGGCGAGGCGCGCCTCATCCCCAAGCGAGGATGCCATGTTTTCGGCCTCCGTCAAAATCGCCAGGTTTGTTTCAGGCGATTCAGACTGGAGAGAGACATTCACCAGCCGGACACTGATGTCCACCTGCTTTTGACGGTTTGAGTCGTTATCGGGCAGATGTTTGAGGCTGTCCAGGGCGCCATGATAATGTTCGCGAGCCTCGGCGCTGGCGTAGAGTTGTACCGCGGCGTCCGCTTCGCCGACAGAATACTCGAAGGCCTTGCCCCAGTCCTCCCCCTTGAAGAAGTGATAGGCCAGGAGAGCCCGGTGCTGGTCAATCCGCTCGGAAAAAATGGCTTCCATCGCTTCCCCGACTCTCTGATGAAGAAGCCTGCGGGAAGGAGCCAGAAGCGTTTGATAGGCGACCTCCTGCGCCAGGGCGTGGTGAAAGACATATTCAATTTCAGGAACACGCGCCCGCTCCCGGACCAGGGCCGCGTCCTCGAGAAAAGCTATCTGGGATTCCAACACGGTTTCTTCCCGCGCCATGTGTTCGAGCACCCGGAAAAGAAACACGCGCCCGATGACAGACGCCTTTTGGATCACCCGTTTGGTTTCCTCAGGGAGGCGATCCAGACGGGAAAGCAGCACTCCCTGGAGAGAGTCAGGCACCTGGATGGTCTCGACCAGATTGGTGACTTTCCAGGCTCCCTGTTCACGCACCAGAACCCCGCGCTCAATCAGCGACCTGAGGACCTCCTCGACAAAGAAAGGATTGCCCTCCGACTTGCTCCGAATGATCTCCGATAGTTGTTTGGGAAGCATGCTGCCATCGAGAAGTCCCCGCACCAGATCGCCGCTCGCCTCGCCGGATAAGGGCTTGAGCGGGATTTCCAGAAGATACGGTCGATAACCCTCCAGTGCGGGGCCAAGTTTTGCCCAGTTTTCCGGTGATTCCTGTTTCGGACGGCTGAGCAATACGAAGGCAATGGGGGCTTGAGTAATCAGTCGGAAGAGATGGTCCAGCAGTTCCAGCGAACTATGATCGGCCCAATGCAAGTCTTCCAACACCACGACCACGGGCTTTTGTTTCGCCAGTGCCAGCAGCAGCCGCTCCAATACGGCAAATAAACGATCGCGAAAGGCTTCACCGGTGACGGCGCCGACGGCAGCCGTCTCCTGGCTGTCGAGGCGCATGGAAAGCAGTTGCCCCAGTACGGCATAACTCTCCAGATCCCCCGGCAAAATGCCTTCCAACCGCTCTTTCAGGCTGGCCGCGGCTTCGGCTTCCGCGTCTTCGTCGGCGATACCGGCATAACGGCGCAAGAGGTCCAAAAACGCCCCGTAACCCATGGACCTGCTGAAGGCAAAACAACGGCCTTCAAGCCAGGTCAGGTCCTTCCCTTCCCGCTGGCGGATTTCGGCGAGCAGGCGGCTCTTGCCAATCCCGGCCTCGCCAAGAATCGCCGCAATCTGCCCCCGGCCGGTTTGGAGTTTTTCCAGGCATGCAACCAGCGCTTGGCGCTCGGCATCGCGGCCGACGAGAGGGGAGGACAATCCTTCGACCCCCCGGGACTTGTCCGGCTGCAGTTTCGCATGGAGGAGCTCATAGACCGTCAACGGCTCTCGTTTGCCCTTGACCTTGATGGGGTCCATTTCCTGGAAGGTAAAGGCGCCGCGGGTCAGACGGTAGGTATTGCGGCTCACGAAAACCTGGCCCGCTTTGGCGGCGCCCTCCAGCCGTGAGGCGACGTTGACGGTATCGCCCATCACGGTGTAGCTCATCCGCAGGTCGTTGCCGATGTTCCCGGCAATCACCATTCCCGTGTTGACCCCGATGTGCAGGTCCAGGGGTTGGCCCAGTTTCTCGATCCAGCGACGGTTGAATTTCTGGAGATTTTCGCGCATGGCAATGGTGGCGCGCAGCGCGTTTTCGGCGTCATCTTCCAGGGCGATGGGAGCGCCGAAGACGGCCATGATGCAGTCCCCGATGAACTTGTCGACCATGCCTTCATATTGGTAAACCGCCAGGGCGAGTTCCTTGAGGCAGTCGTTAACGAGGCCGGCAACGTCCTCGGCGTCGAGCCGTTCGGAGAGAGCGGTAAATCCGGAAATGTCTGCAAAAACAACCGTGACCTGTCGGCGTTCGCCCTCGATTTGCCCGGCCGCACGCGCCTTGTCGGCCAATTGTTGCGGGACATAGCTCTGGAGCTGTGCGAGCAGGTCCTCTGGTGACTGGCCCGGTTGCGCCTGGGCCGCGTCCTGCTGCTCGGCGAGAAGGGAGTCAAGCTGCGTGCGCAGAGCCTTGAGGGTGACCTCAATCACGGCATCGCCAAGGGTGGGCCGAAGCGTCTCCTGGGCGCTGATGGCTGAACGAAGCTGGGCAATCTGTTCCTCGATGGAAGGCAAGAGCACCTCGTTATTGACAGACCATAAAATATGTTCGGTTGATGGGTGTTACTTTGAATCAGTATTTTTCTGGAGCGGCACAATGCCAAGGAAATCCAGGCTCGGGCCCAGGGCGCCAAACGCCGCCCCGGCGAGCACGTTGTGTCCTTTCACCGAAGGATGCCAGGCGTCGACTCGGTTAAGACATGCCACGTCGCTGAAATCAGCGGCCGCCAGAGCGTCCGAGTACTCCAGGCGCACCTTGGAATCGCCGCCCAATTTCCGGTTGAAATCGCCCACCATGGCGCGCAGCTCGTCGTTGATCATCAGGGCGAGCTTCATCATGTTTCCCCGATATTCCGGTTTCATGGACGCGTAGTGCTGATAACCCTCATTAAAATAGGGGTAGAGCTTCGGGTCCGTTTTCCGGAGTTGTTCCGCCGCGTCCCTGGCTTCGAAAAAACTCTTGAAGTTTACCAGGCCGAAGACGATTATGGCCCGCCGCTCTTTTTGTTCCCGCGCCCGTTCCACCAGACGGCCAAGCTGTCGCGCATAGTCCCGGCGAAAATTGACGGCCAGTTTGTGCAACCCGGTTTCGATCTCCTCCGGCCGGCGGGGATCAACCACCCACTCCCAGTGCAAGTTGTTGTGCCCGATCCAGATCAACACCAAATCCGGGAACCGTTTCTCCGCTAAAATCAAATCCGTCTGCTGGGAGAAACTGAGGGGAAACCAGGACCCAAGGAAGCGCTTCCTGCCTCCGCCCGCATCAACCTTTCCTCCGGCGCTCGAATATTCACAGGCCGCCAGGGGCGTTTCCCGGGCCAGTCGCTCATAAAGGCTGTCGACGCTGGTGGGGGATGCGTCGGTGTCGAGAAACCAGTCGCGACCATGGTTCATCTTTGAACGCCATGCCATGCTGACGAGGGAGGATATATAAAAATCCCGGCTCAGACTGTCGCCGATTATGGCAATATGGGGCAGGTGGTCCAGCAGTTGCGCTTCCGTGAGGCGCCCTTGCTGATACTCCAGGTAATCCGCGTGGTGCGGAGCAGCAGGATTGGCGATGACCGACAAGGTGCTCGCGCGGGCGCTGAGGAGCGAGCCGCAACCCGTGATCCATAGCATCCCAATACCAAGCACTACAGCCCGAAAGCACAGCCCAATTCCTGATTTCATGGCCTAACCTGATGGGAAACATGATGCGACGGACCCCATGGGTAAACCTCCGGGTGACAGGGACCGTGGCCCAAGACTGCCCTCCGACGGTTGGTTTGGCGAACCGAGACAGCCCCCAAGGCCAGGCAAGGGTCCGGAACCGGGGCCCCAACCGGCACCAGGGCCCCTGATCTTATGACGATTCTGCGCCCCATTTCCTACTCCTTGTTCGGTAAATCATCCTCAGTTCATTAATTCGCCATCAAAATTAATACACCAGGAGAAAAATGAAATAAATAATCAATGTTCTCTCTGGTTAGCATATCCGCTCTTTACCCCCACCCGTCAATCAAGCTGATCTCGGGTTTATGATTGTCGGCTAATAACTTGATCACTACCCTCCAAATCTTGCCAAAAAAATCCTGCCGCCCTGGATTATTTTCCCGGACGTTTTAACTTTAAGACAATTCCCCCCGCGCCTTGTCCCGGGGGAACCATGAAACCAGGCTCAAAAGGGGTGACACGATGCTGCGGAAAACGTTAGCACTGGGATTGGGGTTGGCGCTGGCACTGGTTTATGGCTGCGGCCAAAGCGGTCCCACCACGGCCAAGTCAACGCTGGTTAATCCTCAGGGGCACAAGGTGGGGGAAGCCACCTTGACCCAGACCCCCCAAGGGGTGAAAATTGTCATGCAGATCGATAATCTGCCCCCCGGGGAACATGCCTTCCATATCCATGGCAAAGGCGTTTGCGCCACCCCGGATTTTGCCAGCGCCGGGGGCCACTTCAATCCCTTCGGCAAGCAGCATGGCCTGAAAAACCCGGCCGGACCTCACGCCGGCGACCTGCCTAATATCACGGTGGGCCCGGACGGCAAAGCCAAAGTCGAAATGGTGGCCAAACTGGTCACTTTGAAGGCAGGGGAAAAGAATTCTTTATTTCAGGCGGGGGGAACTTCCCTGGTGATTCACGCCGGGGCCGATGACAATGTGAGCGATCCTGCCGGCAACGCCGGACCCCGCATCGCCTGCGGGGTGATTACCCGGTAGGGGAACCGCGCGCTTTGAGGGGGGGAGAGGGGCAAACCTATCCTCCCCCTATCCCCGGGTATCCAACCGGGTCTCGGGTGGCTTATCTATGGTGCGGGATTAGTCTGATGGGCCACTGACGGACCATCAGGTAACGTGCCAGACACCAGTCGCACTGGTAATACCTGCTGCCGGGGACCAGACGCATCCAGAATCTTCTCCGCCGGCGTTCAATATCCCCCATCCCGCAGATGGGGCATACAGCTTGCTGCCTATTCCTTGGCATAACCGGTTCTCGTGGCAAAGAGACCTACAGAACTGACTACTCAAACTTCCCCAGGAGGATTTGTCTTACCTCCAAAGCCACCTCCGAAGCGCAGCTTACCTTAATATTTATAATAATATGTAAATAATTTAAAGCAAAAAATCGTTTGCTGTCGCCATGGGGAAGCGGCGGTTGCGGCATGGCGTGATACGAAGTTGAGACCTCTGCGAAAGTCTCATGGAGGATAGCCGCCCTCGGCTGTCTATCCTCTCTTTAGGCGCAGGCGAGGGCGCCTACGCTCCATTTTGATGGGGAAGGATAGCGAAAGAGACTTTCGCAGAGGTCTCAAGTTGCGGTCAAAAACCTCTGAATATTTTTGTCATCCTGAGCGGGGCGAAGGATCTCGTATTTTCTCGTAGTTATGAGATTCTTCGGTCGCTCCGCTCCCTCAGAATGACGGATTAGGGGACTTTCGCAGAGTTTCGACCTGGTATCAGTCCCCCGGGCCGGATTCCTTACCCGGTGGTTTCCTCAAATTGCCGGGATGGTCGGGGTGCAACCGGGGGGTATGTTCCAAAAATCGCACCAGGCGGCTGACGGCGTCGTTATAGGGAGTTGCCACCCCTGCGGCCTCACCGTAACGACAGATGGCGCCATTCAAGGCCTCGATCTCGGTGCGGCGGCCGGCCTGTAAATCCTGCCACATGGAGGGCCAGTGACCCGCGGTGGCCGGTACCAGGTTCTCCAGGAAAAATGTGACATAGGTTCCGGCGTCGGCATGGCCCAGGGGGACTCCCCGGGCCTGGGCCACCTGGTAGATTTCCTCGATGATCCGGCGCATAAGGCCCCGGGTCTGGGGGTGGTCCCCCAGGGCCCCATAGGGCACCCCCAAGATGGCCCCCAGCGGATTCAAGGCGCAGTTGTAGAGGACCTTGCCCCAGAGGTGGGTCAGGATGTCATCCACCTGCCGGGTGGGGATGCCGGCTTGATTCAGATCCGCCACCACCCGGGCCAACCCTGGGTGGGGAGAGGTCGGAACCATGGCGCCCACCAGGACCGGTTCGGCGTACACGGTCACCCGGGCCACGCCCGGACGGATGATTTGGGCCCCAAAGATCACCCGGGCCCCGACGGTGCGCTCCGGGCCGAACTCCCGGGCGATAATTTCCAGGTTTCCCAGGCCGTTTTGCACCGAGACGATGAGACCCTGGGGGGCCAGTAAACCCTGGACCCGGCGGCAAGCCTCCTGGGTATGAAACGATTTGACGCAGAGGAGAATAACGTCGTAGCCGTCGCCACCAACTAATTGCGGGGCCACGGGTCCCACCTGAAACTCCCCCCAGATCCCTTCGATGGTCAGGCCCCGGGTGGTGATCCGGTCAAAGTGGGCCCCCCGGCCGATAAAGGCCACCGATTGGCCGCGGTGTTTAAGGAGTCCGCCGAAGACCGAGCCCAAGGCCCCGGTGCCCACGATGAGATAACGCATCAGAATGGTTGCCGTCTTTCCCTCTGTCGGGTTAAAGTTATTACTTGGAGCAGCTCACTGATTTCTGCTTTAACCTGAAGCCATGGTGATGGTGGGCACCGGGCGCTCAATGCGCTCGCCTTCCTGGTTCAACAGGAGAAACGACCCCTCCCGCACCACCACGAAAAAGAAATCCCCCATCCCCCCCTTGGGCAACGGGGGCACATCGAGGCACCGCTGCGAAAGTCCCCCTTTGAAAAAGGGGGATTTAGGGGGATTTTCCATCAGGTTATCGAGGCCCCATGAAACCCCTTTTCTGCTCCGGGTAATGAGGTAAAAACCAGGCTATCCCCCAGGAATCCCCTATGAGCACTGTGCGCCAGGCCATGAAAGAACTTCTGGCGGAGCAACCCCACTCCAGCCTGGAGTTGTCGCAACTGCTGTCCCAGTCTGAGAAAGCGGTGCTGGATCACCTGACCCACCTCGCCCGGGCCCCGGGCCCCGGCAAGCGTTTTCAGATCACCCCGGCGGTATGCAAAAACTGCGGCTTCGTGTTTCGCAAACGGGACCGACTCACCCGCCCCAGCCGCTGCCCCCTGTGCCAGCACCAATCCATCAGCCGCCCGCGCTTCGCCTTGGTGTGAGATTGATGTGGAGGAGGGGGGCTAAGGGCACCGCCTTTATTATAATTAATCTTGTTGGGTTGGGTAGGGCTTCGTGCTATCCGTCTGGCCCCTTCCCAAATTATCTCTTACTCCACTGTCACCGCAAAAGGGGGGGCTACTCATGATCATGTATTCTCTCCTAATGTGCCTTCAAAGACTTCTTTCAGGGAGGGTAAGTATCTATCATTAGATAACAATTTAAAATGTGACAGGTGAGGCAATTTAACAATTTTGACTCCATTGTGGCCGGCAAATCTTCTAAGCAAAATATTGCCCCAACGTGAAGGTACACACTTTTCTTCTGTCGCATCCAGAATATCTATCAATATCTTTGATGTTTCATTACCGACTGCAACTACCAAACGTATTTCATCATGCAAGATACTCCTCCAAAGTTGGGATCCTAACTCTATTCCTTGTTGTCTCTGGAAAATAGTCATTGACTCCCAATTATTTGATCTGAATGGAAAGATTACACCTGTTAGCACAGCACTAGGGTTGACGCCTAAAAGTTCACATAATTTTAGATATTGTTCGGTGATGGGAGATTTGGTTATTTCCCTTTCCACCACATAGGAGTTGCCCCTTTCGTCACTAACCTCTCGCAGGTTTTCTTGATTTGGCGGGCGCCCCGGATTGAGACTGAGAAAGGCAAGTTGGGCTGAGTTTACGGTCTCCCAAGGGCAATATAGAAGTTTAAACCCTTCTTCAAAGGCAAGTTCCTTTTCCTTCGTTAAAAGGAGTTTCTGGACATCGTCCCTTTGTAAGAAAAAATTGCTCACAAACCCATCCTCATCCAGAAAATCTCAATAGCTAACCCAATAACACTATAATGGAGTTCTTTGATGGTGTCGTTGAGGAATTTTTAGCTTTGCAACCTATTGATTTTTCATTATACGCCCACACGGGAAAAAAAGTTGGTAACTAACCACCCTGCCTTTTGAGCCGTCCCGCCATGTCCATCCCAGCACACTGATCCGCATCTTGGCTCGGGCATGCACTCTTGAACGTGCAGAGCCTTTGGACGGAGATTTCAGCGCTGGCGGATGAGTTCTAGGCTCACTCACATCTCGGCCAGCCACACCTGATGCGCGGCACAGCTGTTGACAATCCGCCGGCTGCCACAACTCATCACCGCGTCATCAGCGCGAACACACCCCAGCCCAGGTATTCACGCGTGTAAGCGGCGTAGCGCTCGGGTTCCGAGGTCAGTTTGGCTCGAACATCTTTCGCGAACTCGTCGTCGGGATTGGCTTCAAGCCATCGGCGCATGGTGAGCCACTTGGCCGCCTCGTATCTGTCCCAGCTGTCTTGGTCTGCCAAAACCATTTCCACGACGTCGTAGCCAAGGTGGCCGAAAGACGCGAGAAGTTCTGGAAGCATGAGAAAGTCGGAGATTGAGCCGGCAAGACACCCCTTGGCAACATCTTCCGTCGGCGGTAACTGCCGCCAGTAGGGCTCGCCGATGAGGATGATCCCTCCGGTGCGGAGGCTCTGCGCCAGAAGCTCGATGGTGCCGACGACTCCCCCAGCGATCCACGTGGCACCGAGACAGGCTGCCACACCGACCTTCTCGTCAGAGACGTAGCCGGCAGCATCGCCATGGATGAACTTGACTTGATCGGCGACACCGAGTTCTTCAGCGCGGAGTTTCGCTTGCTCGGTGAACAACTGGCTCATGTCGATGCCGGTGCCGATGACTCCGTAATCGCGTGCCCAGGTGCACAGCATCTCCCCCGAACCGCTGCCGAGGTCGAGCACTCGGGTCCCCGTTTCCAGACGCAGCGCCGCGCCGAGAGTGGCGAGCTTTTCGGGTGTGAACGGGTTATGGATGCGGTGAGCACTTTCGGTGATGTTGAAGATCCGTGGAATGTCCATTGCGGAAAATCTCCTTACGGGTGTGAATAGATTCGGTCACTGCCTAACCAGTAATTCTGCTGATCTGTATTTCCATTCCACCATCCCCCAACCCTTCCCTACTCCACCTACTCCACCGTCACGCTCTTGGCCAGGTTCCGGGGCTGGTCCACGTCGGTGCCCCTGAGGTCGGCGATATGGTAAGCCAGCAGTTGCAGCGGCGTTACCAGGACGATGGGCGACAGGTCCAGGGGGACCGAGGGCACGGTAATGACGCTTTCCACCCGTTCCCGCACCTGAAGATTGTCAAGCTCGGTGAGGGCGATGAGCCGCCCGCCCCGGGCCGCCACTTCTTCGATGTTGCCCTGGACTTTTTCCAGCACCGGGCTCCGGGACGCCAGCACCAGCACCGGCATGTTCTCGTCGATCAGGGCGATGGGTCCGTGCTTCATTTCCCCCGCGGCATAACCTTCGGCGTGGATATAGGAAATCTCCTTGAGCTTCAGGGCCCCTTCCAGGGCGATGGGGTAATGGATGCCCCTTCCCAAGTAGAGAAAATTGTGGGCGTTCATGTAGCGGTGGCCGGTCTCCCGGATCTCCGCGTCCAGGTCCAGGGTCTCCTGGACCCAGGTGGGCAGTTTGAGCAAATCCGCCAGCCGGCGCCGGGCCTCGTCCTGCTTGAGTCTGCCTAATTTCTGGGCCAGGAACAGGGCGATGAGATACAGGGCCACCAGCTGGGTGGTAAAAGCCTTGGTGGAGGCCACCCCGATCTCCGGCCCGGCGTGGGTATAGAACACCGCGTCGGCGTCCCGGGCGATGGACGAGCCCACCGCGTTGACGATGGCCAGGGACTTGGCCCCCAACGCCTTGCCCGCGGTCAGCCCGGCCCGGGTATCCGCGGTCTCTCCGGATTGGGAGATGGGGATCAGCAGCGTATGCCGGTCCACCAGGGGGTCCCGGTAGCGGAACTCCGAGCCTAACTCCACCTCCACCGGGATGCGGCAGAGTTTTTCGATCAGGGTTTTCCCCACCATGGCGGCGTGAAATGACGTGCCGCAGGCCACCAGGTAAATCTTGCGGATATCCCGGATCGCCTCGTCGGAGAGGGTGATCTCCTGGAGCATTACTTCTCCCAGGTCGGGGTCGATGCGGCCCCGGAACGTGTCAATCAGGGCCCGGGGCTGCTCGAAAATCTCCTTCTGCATGAAATGCTTGTAGCCCGCCTTCTCCGCCATGGCGGGGCTCCAGGTGATGGTGTGCTCCGGGCGCTCGATGCGCTCGCCTGCCTGGTTCAACAGGAGGAACGAGCCCTCCTGCAACACTACGAAATCGTGGTCTTCCAAAAAAATCACCCGGCGGGTGTAGGGCAGGATGGCGGGGATGTCCGAGGCCAGGAAATATTCCCCCTCACCCAGCCCCAGGATCAGGGGGCTTTCCTTCCGGGCCGCCACCAGCATGCGGGGCTCCCGGGCGTTGACAATGGCCAAGGCATACGACCCCTTAATTTCCTGGATAGCCTGCTGCACCGCCGCCAGATAAGGCGCACCCTCCTCCAGGTGCTGGACGATGAGGTGAGAGACGATTTCCGTATCCGTCTCGGAGGAAAAGCGGTGGCCAGCCTTGATCAGGCTTTCCTTGAGTTCCAGATAGTTTTCGATGATGCCGTTGTGCACCACCGCAATGTCGCCGACCCGGTGGGGATGGGCGTTGGTCTCGGAAGGCCGCCCATGGGTGGCCCAGCGGGTGTGGCCGATGCCCACCCGACCCTGCAGGGGGTCTTGTAGGAGCAGGTTTTCCAGCTCTTTCAGTTTCCCCAGGCTCCGGCGGATGGCCAGGCCGTGATCACCGATCACCGCCATCCCGGCGGAGTCGTAGCCCCGGTATTCCAGCCGTTTCAGGCCGTCCAGGATGATGGGCATGGCCTCCTGGGGCCCCATATATCCGATGATGCCGCACATAGTTTGCCTCTTTTAGCTTTTAGCAGTCAGCCGTCAGCTTTCAGCTTCTATCCATGGAGGGTGCGCACTGCGCACCTTTTCTTCGTTCCCCAACTCTTGCTCGGGAATACATTCTTTCTTCTCGATCCCAAGCTCCAGCTTTTCTTCTCGTTCCCAAGCTGTGCTTGGGGACGCATTTATTCGCCCAAGCTCTGCTTGGGCACCTTATAAAGAAATGGGAGAATATTCGTACCCGAATAAGCTACCCGCTACTCATCCTTCTTCTTGCCCACCGACCGCCACGGCAGATTCACCTGCCGGGCCCGGGCGACGCCCAACTTCCCCGGCGGCACGTCCTTGGTGATGGTGGAACCCGCCCCGATATAGGCCCCGGCGCCCAGGGTCACCGGCGCCACCAGCGCGGTGTTGCTGCCGATAAAGGCGCCCTCGCCAATGACGGTGGGGTGTTTCTTCTCGCCGTCGTAGTTGCAGGTGATGGTCCCGGCCCCGACGTTGGTCCCGGCCCCGACGTCCGCATCCCCCAGGTAGGTAAGGTGGCCGGCCTTCACCCCTTCGTGCAGGACCGATTTCTTCACCTCCACGAAGTTGCCGACGTGCACCCTTGCCCTCAGGTCGCTCAAGGGCCGCAGATGGGCCCAGGGGCCGATATCCACCCCGGCCCCCACCCGGCTCTGGGTGATGACGCAGCCCATCTTGATATAAACGTCGTTAGCCAGGATGGAATCGACAATCTTGACCGACGCCTCGATACGGCAGTTCTCGCCGATGACCGTTTTCCCCTGAAGATAAACGTTAGGATAGATGATGGTGTCTCTGCCCGATGCTGACCAACGACTCGATATAGGTGGCCTCCGGGTCCATGAAGGTGACCCCCTGGTCCATGTGCCGGGCATTGATCCGGCGCTTGACGGTTTGGGTGGCCCCGGCCAGCTCGGCCCGGCTGTTGATCCCCAACAGCGCCTCCGAATCCGGGTCGATGAGGGCTTCCACCCCCCTGCCCTCCTCCCGGGCGATGTGAATCAGGTCGGTGAGGTAAATTTCCCCGGTGACCGGGCTCTTGGGAATTTTCCCCAGGCCCTCAGCCAGAAACGCCGCCTCGAAACAATAGGCCCCGGTGTTGATCTCCCGGATGGCCAGGATATCGGGCCGGTCCGCCGCATCTTTGGCCTGAACCACCGCCGCCACCCGGCCCGACGCGTCCCGCACCACCCGGCCGTAATGGGCCCCGTCCGGCAATTCGATGGTCTGCATGGTGACCGCGGCCCCGGTTTTCCCGTGCATTTGCCCCAGCGCCCCGATACTCTCCCCGGAAATCAGCGGCGCGTCGCCGCACAGGACCATGACGGTACCGGTTGAGGCCGGCACCGCGCCCATGGCCACCTGCACCGCGTGCCCCGTCCCCAGCTGCGGCTCCTGGACGACAAAGCGCACCCCATAGTCTTTCAAGGCCTTTTGCACCGCCTCGGCCTGGTGCCCCACCACCACCACGATATCGTCAACCCCAGCCTCCCGGAGGGTATCCAGCAGGTAAGCGATCATGGGCCGCCCCAGGATTTCATGCAGCACCTTGGGCCGGCTCGACTTCATCCGGGTCCCCTGCCCCGCCGCCAGAATGACGGCGGTTGCGTTGTTGGTTACCATTTTCATTCCTTATCTATATGCACTCTTTGTGCCAAATTACCTTTCAATCTGGTGCGTGAGACGCACCCTACTTTCTCTCTCACGTGTATTCTGGATCTTGAATTAAAACAAATCCAACCGTTCCTTTGCTTATTTCCAAAGCTCTCACAAGCCATCCGCCCGAAATCTTTGCTCGCAAAATCTTAGAACCATGCTCAAAAGGCTCTTTGCGCCCCTTGGTATCGAAAATATCTTCAAAAATCTTTTTCCATGTAATGGTTGGAATATCCATCAGGAAGCTTCCAATACTTCCGTAGTAGGGTGCGTCTCACGCACCGTTTTTTCCGTTCCCTATTCCCCAAAGCTTATCTTAGCCGTATCGTCTTCATTCACCCCGCCCCAATTCGGTGGATACAACCCCTGGTTCACAAACCGATGAAACGTCGAATATGGCCAATCTATTACTCTTTTTACATAACCATGTTTAACCGGGTTCCAATGGAGATAATCCATGTGGCGTTGAAAATCCAGATCATCCCGAATAAGGTGGTCCCAGAATCTCCGCTGCCATATGTAACTTTCGCCGCGCTTGGCAGAAGATTCTTTAATTGGTCCATCATTGCCAGCCAAATAGCCGCACTGGCGACTGACGGCTCTCTTAATAACCGCCCAGCGGGAACCGAAATTATCGTCATTCTCCGGAAGCGTCCAAATGGCATGAAGGTGGTCCGGCAACAGAACCCAAGCATCAATGGAGAAGGGCAATGATTGCCGCACCTCTTGAATCCCCTGCCGCAGGGCGGCTCCTGACCTGGTCGTCAATCAAGAATGGTCGGCGTCCAAACGTAACCACGGTAAAGAAATAGCTGCCGCCTTTTACTCTGATTCTACGGTATTCAGGCATCTTTTTTGGTGCGTAAGACAGTACGCTACGGTGCACTTTGCTGGCCGAGATTCTCATCCAACTTCAATCTCACGCGTTAGCCTCGAATGGGATATCAACATACCGCTCCCTCGCCATCTCCGCACCATAGGCTAGGCACGCAAAGATATCCGCCTCCTCCAAGTCTGGATATTCTTTGAGGACCTCTTCAATGGTCATGCCGCTGGCCAGAAAATCCAAGATCAAAGAAACCCAGATGCGATGCCCCCGGATGCAGGGCTTGCCGAAACAGACATTTGGGCTAATGGCAATCCGAGATAATAACTCTTCTCTGGACATAATGATCTTCCTCTTTACCCGTCAAAAAGTAAACATCGGGTCCTTTTCTCACCCTGATAACCCGTTAGCCCTTAAAATACTCCTATTTTCCCAAAAAGAAAAGGCAAGCCCGGGAATCCAGGCTTGCCTTTAGTGATCAGGTTAAGTGAATGGTGGGTTAGCGGCCGGCCACCTTGGTGCGCATCAGGGAGCGGCGCATCGCGGCTTCGGCCCGGGTCCAGTCGATGTCTGCGGCCTTGCCTTGGGCGATACGCTTCTCGGCCCGCTCCAGGGCCCGCTTGGCCCGTTCCACGTCGATCTCCCGGCCCTTCTCGGCCGACTCCGCCACGATGGTCACCTTCTCGCCGGTGACTTCGGCAAAGCCGCCGCTCACCGCCAGGTACTCGGTCTGGCCGCCCTTGCGATAGTACATCTCGCCGATTTCCAGGGCGCTCAGGAAGGGAATGTGGCCCGGCAGGACGCCGAACTGGCCTTCCACCCCGGGACATACCACCACGTCGGCCTCGGTGGACAGGACCAGCCGGTCGGGAGTAACCACCTCCAACAGGAGTTGTTTTTCTGCCATAGGCTTAAGCCTCCCCTGCCCTTAGGCAGCCGCCAGCCGTTCGGCCTTGGCCACCGCTTCTTCGATACCGCCCACCATGTAGAAGGCCTGCTCCGGCAGATCGTCGTGTTTGCCTTCGATGATTTCCTTGAAGCCCCGCACGGTGTCCGGCACGGACACGAACTTGCCTTCCTGGCCGGTGAACTGGGCCGCGACGAAGAAGGGCTGGGACAGGAAACGCTGAATCTTCCGGGCCCGGGCCACGGTCAGCTTGTCTTCGTCCGACAGTTCGTCGATACCCAGAATGGCGATGATGTCCTGCAGGTCCTTATACTTCTGGAGGGTCTGCTGGACGTTCCGGGCCACGTAGTAGTGCTCTTCGCCCACGACTTGCGGGTCCAGGATCCGGGAGGTGGAGTCCAGGGGATCCACCGCCGGGTAGATGCCCAGCTCCGTCAAGGCCCGGGAGAGCACCACGGTGCCGTCCAAGTGAGCAAAGGTGGTGGCCGGGGCCGGGTCGGTCAAGTCATCGGCGGGCACGTAAATGCACTGTACCGAGGTGACCGAACCTTTCTTGGTGGAGGTGATGCGCTCCTGCAATTCACCAAGGTCGGTGCCCAGGGTGGGCTGGTAACCTACGGCGGAGGGCATGCGGCCTAACAGGGCCGATACTTCGGAACCCGCCTGGGTGAAACGGAAGATGTTGTCGATGAAGAGCAACACATCCTGACCTTCCTCATCCCGGAAGTATTCCGCCGCGGTCAGGGCGGTCAGGGCTACCCGGGCCCGGGCCCCGGGGGGCTCGGTCATCTGGCCGTAGATCAAGGCCGCCTTGGGCAGAACGCCCGGAGTGTTTCATTTCCAGGTAGAGGTCGTTGCCCTCACGGGTGCGCTCACCCACGCCGGCGAACACCGAAATGCCGCCGTGGTGCATGGCGATGTTATGGACCATTTCCATCATGACGACGGTCTTGCCCACGCCGGCGCCGCCGAACATGCCCATCTTGCCGCCCCGGGGGAAGGGCACCAGCAGGTCGATAACCTTAACCCCGGTTTCCAGCACCTTTACCGTGGTGTCCTGCTCCACGAAGGCCGGCGCCAGACGGTGAATCGGCATATAGTGCTTGGCATTCACCGGACCCATACCGTCCACCGGGCGGCCCACGACGTTGAGCACCCGGCCCAGGGCCTCTTCGCCCACCGGCACCATGATGGGGTTGCCGGTGTCTTTGGCGGGCATGCCCCGGACCAGACCGTCGGTGGTGTCCATGGCGATGGTGCGGACCATGTTGTTCCCGAGATGCTGGGCGACTTCCACCACCAGGTTGTCTTCGATGTCGTCGATGGCCGGGTTGGTAATGAAAAGGGCGTTTTTAATGGCCGGCAGTTTGCCTTCTTCGAATTCCACGTCCACTACCGGACCGATAACGCGGGCGATTCTTCCGATATTCATATGCTGTAAATCCTCCTCATACGGGCGGCTTAGCCTTTAAGGGCTTCAGCCCCGCCCACGATATCCATCAGTTCTCTCGTAATGGCCGCCTGCCGGGCCTTGTTCATAATGAGGCTCAAAGTGGTGATCATTTCTTTACAGTTAGCCTGGGCGTTGTCCATGGCGGTCATCCGGGCCGCGTATTCGCTGGCGGAATTTTCCAGGAAGCCATGGTAAACCAGCACGTTGATATATTTGGGCAGCAGGTACTCCAGGAACTGCTCCATGGGCGGCTCAAAGAGATACTCGGTGCTGCCCCCGGCCTCCGCTTCCGCTTCCGTCTCGGAGGGCTTGATGGGCAGCAACTGCACCATTTGCGGGCGCTGGATCGCCATATTGATGAAGCTGGAATGGATCAGGTGAACCTCTTGGACGTCTCCAGTCATGAAGGCGTTCATCATCTCCCGGGCCACCGTCACCGCGTTGGAAAAGTCGAACTTATTCCACACATCCACGTATTCGGCCAGCATTTCCCGTTTCCGCCGCCGGAAGAAATCCCGGCCTTTCCGGCCCACGCAGATGAGTGAAACCTCGATCCCCTCAGCCTCTTTCTCCCGGATAAACCTCACCGCGGTGTTGATCAGGTTGACGTTGAAGCTGCCGCACAGGCCGCGGTCAGCGGTCATCAACACCAGACCGACCCGTTGCACCGGGGCGACCGCTTGGAAGAAGGGGTGGATCTCCGGTTCTACCCGGCCGGCCATATTACCCAGCATCATGGCGAAGGCCCCGGCATAAGGCCGGAACCCCTCCATGCGCAGCTGGGCGCCCCGCAGTTTCGCCGCCGAGACCATGTTCATGGCCTTGGTGATCTGCTGGGTCTTCTTAACCGCCCCGATTTTTCGTTTGATATCTTGTAGGGTCGCCATGCTTATACCCCGCTCTTATGACGCGCTGACGACAGGCTGGAAGACAGTATCAAACTCTTCCAGGATGACCTTCATCTTGGCATCGATTTCCGTAGTAAACTCTCTCTGCTCCTTGATAGCGGCCAACTGGTCAGCGTATTTCGACTCCATGAAGCTGTAGAGCTGCTGTTCGTAAGACGCCAGAACGTCGATGGGATACTTGTCCAGGAAGCCCCGGGTGCCGGCATAGATGATGGACACCTGTTTCTCCAGGGGCAGCGGCTGATACTGGGGCTGCTTCAGGACTTCCACCAACCGGGCGCCCCGGTTGAGCTGCTGCTGGGTGGATTTGTCCAGCTCCGAGCCGAACTGGGCGAAAGCCGCCAGTTCCCGGTACTGGGCCATTTCCAGACGCAACATGCCGGCCACCTGCTTCATGGCCTTCACCTGGGCGGCGCCGCCGACCCGGGAGACGGACAGACCAACGTTGATGGCGGGCCGGATACCGGAGAAGAACAGGTTCGGTTCCAGGTACACCTGACCGTCGGTGATGGAAATAACGTTGGTGGGAATAAAGGCCGATACGTCACCCTGCTGGGTTTCAATGATGGGCAGGGCGGTAAGAGAGCCGCCTCCCAGGGCGTCGTTCAGCTTGGCGGCCCGCTCCAGCAACCGGGAGTGGTTGTAGAAGATGTCACCGGGATAGGCTTCACGTCCCGGCGGGCGGCGCAGCAGCAAGGACATCTGCCGGTAGGCCTGGGCCTGCTTGGTCAGATCGTCGTAGATGATCAGGGCGTGGCGTTTGCTGTCCCGGTAATACTCGCCCATGGCGCAGCCGGCAAAGGCGGCGACGTACTGCAAGGGCGCGGGCTCCGAGGCCGAGGCGTTGACGATGATGGTGTGCTTCAGGGCGCCGTGGCGCTCCAGGGCGTCCACCACCTGGGCCACGGTGGATTTCTTCTGACCAACCGCGACGTAGACACAGAGGATGCCGGAGTCCTTCTGGTTGATGATGGCATCGACGCAGAGGGCGGTTTTGCCGATCTGGCGGTCACCGATGATCAATTCCCGCTGGCCGCGGCCGACGGGGGTCATGGCGTCTACGGCCTTGTAGCCCGTGTACATGGGCTCATTGACCGGGGCGCGCTCGATGACGCCCGGGGCCTTGACTTCGATGCGCCGGAACTCCTTGGCATCGATGGGGCCTTTGCCGTCAATGGGGTTGCCCACGGGATCGATGACCCGCCCGAGGACTGCGTCCCCAACGGGCACCTGGGCGATACGGCCGGTGCGTTTGACGATGTCACCCTCTTTGATGTGCGTGTCTTCACCGAGGATGGCGACACCGACGTTGTCCTCTTCCAGGTTCAGGGCCAGACCAAAGATGCCCCCGGGGAATTCCAGGAGTTCCATGGCCATGCACTTCTCCACGCCATAGACCCGGGCGATGCCGTCACCCACGGACAGCACGGTCCCCGTTTCGGCGACCTCCACCTTTTTCTCATAGTCCCGGATCTGAGAGCGAATAATTTGGCTGATTTCTTCTGCTCTGATTTCCATTTATAAGACCTCGCCTTTTATTAAGGATTCTCTTAAGGTATTAATCTGGGTGCGCACGCTGCCGTCCAGCACCAGGTCCCCCACCTTGGCCACCAAACCGCCGATAATGGCGGGATCTTCCTCCACCTCCATGACCACGGTGCTGCCAGTCAATTTCTCCAAAGTCTGCCGGAGGCGATCCTGGGTGGCGTCGTCCAGCAAAATGGCCGTTTTAACCTTGGCCCGCTGAACATTTTCCACCTCGTCCAGCATTTCCTGGTAGGCTATGGCCACGCCGTCCACCGCGTTGAGGCGGTGTTTATCCAGGAGAAGTTGCAGGAGGTTGGAAACCATGGGAGGCAGTTGCAACAATTCGATCATGCGCAGGAGTAATTTGTTGCGATCCTCCCGGCCATGGATGGGGTTGAGCAGGGCATCCTTCAGCTCCGGTTCCCGCTCCAAAAGATGGGCGAAACCACTGAGCCCCTCCCCATACTCTTTGTAGTGAGCATCTTCCTTGCCCAGAGTCAGCAAGGCTTTCGCATAGCGTCGGGCAACGGTCATGTCAATCAATGGGTTTCCACCACCTTCTTCAAATATTCCTCCACCAGACCTTGCTGGTCGGCGTAGGTAGCTTTCTCAGTAATCATGTCCGTAGCCATCTGAGTGGCCAGGCCCACGACTTCCTCTTTCAGACCTTGGGCGGCTTTCTTGGTTTCCTGCTCAATGGTAAAGGCCGCCATCTCCTTGATCCGGGCCGCCACGATGTTGGCTTTATCCAGGATCTTGGCCTTTTCCATCTCGCCTTCGGCCACAAATTGCTGGATCACGTTCTGCCGCTCTTTGGCAACCGCGGCCAACCGGGCCTCCGCCGCCTTCACCGCGGCCTCGGCAGCCGCTTGCCTGGCTTCCGCCTCCTCCAGGGTCGTGGCTACGTCCTGGGACCGCTGCGCGAAGAATTTTTTGGCCGGTTTGGCCACCAGCTTGATCAGGATGCCGGCGAATACCACAAAATTGACGGTGCGCCAGATGAGATCCTGAATCTTTGCCGGGGAAATCCCCCCATGGCCGCCGCCATGCGCCGCCTCCGAGGCTGCGGCTACGCCAGCCAGGAGCAGGCCGACCCCTAAACCCCAGAAGCCTGCCACAATCCTTAGCCGGCCAGTTCTGCGTTCGCCCTTCATGAGAGTTCCCTCCCCAGAATCTTGGTGGCCAGCAGTTGGGCAAAGCTCTGAGTCTGCGTCTGCAGGGACTTCCGGGCCTTGGCCATGTCAGCTTTGATTTTCTTTTCCACCGTGGCCCACTCCATCTCCACCTGGCGCTTCACTTCCTCCAGGAGAGTGGCTTCGGCCTGGGCTCCTTCCTGCTTCAAGGTCTCCCGAGCCCCAGCGCCGGCGCGCCGGGCCGCGGCCAGTTCTTCCTTAATCTCATCCTCCAGGCTCTGGCCCTGGTCCGCCAACACGTTGATCTCAGCTTCTTGGGCCAGCAGTTTGGCCTGCCGATCCCTGAGAGCATTACGGATGGGACGGAACAAAACCACGTTCAGGAGAAAGACCAGGAGCAGAAAATTGATAATCTGTGCGTACAAAGTCCAATCAATGTCAATCATTCCTGGCTGCCACCTCGTATTTTATTTACTAAAATCAAATACTTAACAACTTTGCGCCGATATTGCCTGAGGTTAAGGCCATGTGTAACTTTTCACGAATGCCTTTTTAGCCTATTTTCCCCCCAGTGTCAAAATTTTTTTGCAAAAAAATGATCACCCCCCGTATAAGTACCGGCGCATGCGGATATTCAGGAGAAATCCCACTCCCAACAGGGTGGTGATCAGGGAGGAGCCGCCGTAACTGAACAGCGGCAGGGGAATCCCCACCACCGGCATGAAACCGGTGACCATGCAGAGGTTGATGAATACCTGCCAGAAGATCAGGGCCGTCACCCCTACGGCCAGCAGGTGGCCGAAGCGCTCCTTGCAGTCCCGGGCCACCGACAGCCCCCACAGGGCCAGGGCCATAAACAGCAGCAGCAATGCCGCGGAGCCCACAAAGCCCCACTCCTCGGCAAATACCGAAAAAACGAAATCGGTGTGCTGCTCCGGGAGAAAATAGAGCTGGCTCTGGGTGCCCTGCAAAAAACCCTTGCCCCAAAACTGGCCGGAGCCCACCGCGATCATGGACTGCAGGATGTGATACCCGGCCCCCAGGGGGTCTTTTTCCGGGTTGAGAAAGGTCAGGACCCGTTGCCGCTGGTAATCCTTGAGGAAATGCCAGATCACCGGGGACAGCAATACCATGGTCAGGCCGCAACCCAGCAGTGTCCGCCACTGCACCCCCACAAAGAGAATTATGCTGGCGGCCACCAGGGCCACCAGGATCCCCGACCCCAGGTCGGGCTGCTTGATGATCATCGCCACCGGGATCAGCACCAGGACCCCGGGGACGATCAGGTCCTTGAGACGCATGGCTTCCACCCGGGCCCGCCGGTTGAAGTAGGTGGACAGCGCCAGGATGATGGCGATCTTGGCCAGCTCCGCCGGTTGAAAGGCAAAGGGACCCAGGGGGAGCCAGCGCCGGGAGCCGGCCACCATCTTGCCCCCGAACATGACGGCCACCAGCAGGAGGATACTGATGATATAAATGGGGTAGCTCAACTTTTCCAGGTGCCGGTAATCATAGGTCAGGGTCACGAACATCACGCCCAGGCCCACGGCCAGCCAGTAGAGCTGCTTGACGTAGAGGGGCGTCCCCTCCCCCCGGTTGTAGCCGGCGCTGTAGAGATTGACGATGCCCGTGGCGCAGATGATCACCACCAACCCCAGGAGCACCCAATCAAAATTTTGGACTAAGCGGCGATCAAACATGGGATAGTAGTCAGTTGTCAGTGGTCAGTTGTCAGTGGGGTAGGGTGCGTTTCACGCACCAATATTGGCGCATATATCATTAGTATTTATAAAATATCAACGACTTTGCCCGCAGGCTTTTGGCGGACAGCCCCATCAGTTGTGAACTCGTTCCCAAGCTCCAGCTTGGGAACGTATTTTTCCGGCGAAGCTCTGCTTCGACAACCAGACCAAGGAGAGCTTGGTCAAACATCCTCAGGGTTTCCAGGCTGGAGCTTGGAAACCAAAAGACGAAGCTTAACTGGCTACTGACTACTGGCTACTGGCTACTGGCTACTGACTCACGTCTCCACCCGATGGCTCAGCGACTCCCTCAACGTCTGCTGGTCGGCGTACTTGATTTCGCCCCCCATGGGCAGGCCGTAGGCGATGCGGGTCACCTTGACCCCCAGGGGCTTTAGTTCCTGGGCCACATAGGTGGTGGTGGTCTCCCCTTCCAGCGACGGGTTGAGGCCCAGGATCACCTCCGTGACCCCTGCCTCCCGGACCCGGTCCAGGAGTTCCCGGATGCGAATATCGTCCGGCCCCACCCCGTCCAGGGGCGCAATCACCCCGCCCAGGACGTGGTAGAGGCCCTTGAACCACCCGATCTTTTCGATGGCCAGCAGGTCCCCGGGCTCCGCCACCACCATGAGTTGCCCCTGGCTGCGCCCCGGGTCACTGCACAGGGGACAGAGTTCCTGGTCCGCAAACGCGAAGCAGCGCCGGCAGAGCCGGATCTTCTCTTTGAGGTCCGTCAAGGCGTGGGCCAGTTCCAGCACCTCGGACTCCGGGGCCCGGAGCAGGTGCATGGCCAGGCGGGAGGCGGTCTTCTCCCCCACCCCGGGCCAGCGGCTCAGGCTGATGATCACCCGCCGCAGGGCCGCGGGATAGGCGTTTCCTGACATGTTAATTCCTTTATAGCGTTCGCCATAAATTCATTTCACGTGCTGATTTTTAAATCCCCCTGAATCCCCCTTTTCCAAAGGGGGACTTTTAAAGCAATTCCTCGTAGTTCCCCCCTTTTTTAAAGGGGGGTTAGGGGGGATTTGGGTCGTTAACTTATGGGTCATAACGGAAAAAACTTTTGGTATTCTCTAGAGAGGGCGCACCGTGGGCGCCATGAAAGGCGGCCACAGGCCGCTCTATATTCTGACAGCTAACTGCTAACGGCTGACCGCTCCTCTCAAAACAACCCCGGAATCTGCATGCCGCCGGTGAGCTTGCTCATCTCGGTGGCCATCATCTCCCGGGACCGGCTCAGGGCTTCGTTGATGGCGGCCAGGATCAGGTCCTGGAGCATCTCCACGTCCTCCGCCACCACCACTTCGGGGTCGATGCGCAGGTTGAGCAGTTCCTGGCGGCCGTTGACCACGGCTTCCACCATGCCGCCGCCGGCCTGGGCGGTCACCGTGCGGTTGCCCAGTTCCTCCTGCATCGCCATCATCTTGGCCTGGAGCTTCTGGGCCTGCTTCATCATGCCGCTCAAATCTTTCACTTGGGTTCCTCCTTCCCCGGGGTGGGCCCCAGCCACTCGCCTCCGAAAATCTCCAGGGCCTGTTGCTGCAGTTTCTTCATATCCAGGGGCTTGGGAGCGGGCGCCGGTCTCTTCTTCGGGGTCTTGGCCGCTTCCACCTCGAATTCCAAAGTGGTCTCGGGGCCGAAAAAGGTCCGGGCCAACTCCTGCAGCTGGGCTTCGTGCCGGGCGCCGTTGGCGTTCCAGGCGCGCTTCAAGGCGATTTTCAGGCAATGATCCGACCGCCCCACCAACCGGCTCTGGGCCAGTTTGCCGAACAGGGGGCCGTTTTCCTTTTCCTGGACAAACTGCAAAAAGGCCTGCCACTGGTCATCGAGGCCGGCATCCGCCGGGACCCGGGGCGCCGGAGCGGCCGGAGGGGCTCCACGGGGGCTGCACTTCCGGGGCGGGCTGGGGTTCTGCGGCCCCGATCGGCGGCGGACACCGGCGCCGCGTGCGGCCCGGATTCCAACCGCCGCTCCAGGGTGTCCAGCCGGCCCAGCCACTCCGCCAGGGGCAGGACCGGCTCCAGGTGAATCACCCGGAGGAGCAGGACCTCAAGAGCCAGCCGGGGCTGCGGGGCCCGTTTCAACTCCTCTTCCCCCTGGAGCAGCACGCTCAAGAGGTTGTGCAGGTGGACCGCCGGGGTGCGGCTCGCCAGGCGGGTCAGGGCGTCCCACTCCGTGTCGGCCACCGCGGCCAGGTGCCGGGCCTCGGGATGGAGACCCGCCACCAAAAGATGCCGGGCATAGAGGAGCAGGTCCTGGTAGAACCGGCCCAGGTCCTGGCCCTGGTTGTACAACGTCTCGATGAGATTGAGGAGGTCCGGGCCATGGCGGTCGATGATGGCCGTCAGCGCCCCTAACAGCGCCCCCCGGTCCGTCACCCCCAGGATGCGGGCGATCTCCGGGACGCTGACGCCGTCCCCCCCGAAGGTCACCACCTGGTCCAGGAACCCCTGGGCGTCCCGGAGGCCCCCTTCCGCGGCCCGGGCCACCAGGGCCAGACCCTCGGGGTCGATGTTCCAGCCCTCCTGCTCGGCCAGCTTCGCCAGGTGCGCCTGGATCAGCCCGGTGGGAATCCGCCGGAAATCGTAGCGCTGGCACCGGGACAGGATGGTCACCGGCACCTTGTGGATCTCGGTGGTGGCCAGGATAAAGACCGCGTGGGCCGGCGGCTCCTCCAAAGTCTTCAACAGGGCGTTGAAAGCCGCGGTGGAGAGCATATGGACTTCGTCGATGATATAGATTCTATATTTGCCCTGGGCGGGCAGATACTTGATTTTTTCACGCAGATTACGGACTTCTTCGACACCGTTGTTGGAGGCGCCGTCGATTTCCAGGACGTCCATGGAGGAGCCGCTGGTGATCTCCTGGCATATCTGGCAGGTGTTGTCGGGGTGCGGGGTGGGGCCGGCCTCGCAATTGAGGGCCTTGGCCAGGATGCGGGCCACCGAGGTCTTGCCTACGCCCCGGGGGCCGCTGAACATAAAGGCGTGGGCTACCCGGCCGGCGGTCAGGGCGTTCTGCAGCGTCCGGGTGATGGGCTCCTGGCCCACCACTTCCTCAAAGTTTTGGGGACGCCATTTCCGGGCCAGTACCTGGTAAGCCATAAGAGGACGGTTTCCGGTTTTCGGTTTTCAGTTTTCGGTTGGAAAGGAACAAGACCGCAACGTGCTCATATGCGCCAAAGCTCCGGCAGGTGGGTACTGCCCCAGCCGGCGTATCATGCGGGTTTACCGAAAACCGAAAACTGAAAACCGAAAACCCTAAAGAATGGCGGAGAGAGAGGGATTCGAACCCTCGGAGGACTTATTAGGCCCTCACACGATTTCCAATCGTGCCCCTTCAGCCTCTCGGGCATCTCTCCGGTTTTGTATATTGTCTCTGGTGGCACAGGTTTGCCAACCTGTGCATCTGCAAGGTGCCCTCGGGGCGCCCTAAACTGGCTGGGTACCATGCCCGCCCTAGCTCACTGCCTACTGCTCACTGATCTGACCACTCACTTCTTAGACTTGGGCACCAGGACCTCGTAGTCCTTTTTCTTATCCTCCGGCAGCAGATTATACTCTTCTGCCGTAATAATGCAATCCAGGGGCAGGCTCCCCATGTCGTCCCGGTAGGCGCTGTCTTCACCCAGGTAGATCTCGCAATTCTTGCTGATATAGGTCAGTCCCATGGGCAGCCCTCTCGAAGCGGGAAAATCTCCTTATGGCTTTCCCTTTACCTTATTCGCCTTTTCCCCTTTTCCCCCGTCTTTAACATGGCGGAGGGGGTGGGATTCGAACCCACGTGGGAGTGTTGAGCCCCCAAGCCGATTTCGAGTCGGCCCCGTTACGGCCTCTTCGGTACCCCTCCGGTAAAGACGGTTTTCTCTTTTACAGCAAAATTTATAGGGCGGGCCGTGCCCGCCGTACTAGTGCGGCTAGGGGCCGCCATTGAGCTTTGACAAGTTCTTTCCCGCCAGCCACCGGCGGGCTGCTGCCGCCGCCCGTCAGCGCCGGGCTCTAAAAAACTCCTGCACCAGCGCCCGGCATTCCGCCTCCCGGACCCCGCCCGTTACTTCCAGGCGGTGGTTGAGGCGGGCATCCTCCGGCAGACGAAAGAGCGACACACAGGCGCCGCCCTTGGGGTCCGGGGCGCCGAACACCAGGCGCCGCAACCGGGCTTGGATCATGGCTCCCAGGCACATGATGCAAGGCTCCATGGTAACATAAAGGCATAACCCCGGCAACCGGTAATTCCCCCGGAGCCGGGCCCCTTCCCTGAGGGCCAGAACCTCGGCGTGGGCCGTGGGGTCGCTCAAACCGATGGGCTGGTTAAAGGCCCGGACCAGGACCTCCCCGGCCTCGTCCACCAGGACCGCCCCCACCGGCACTTCCCCCGCGGCCAACCCTTCCCGGGCCGCCTCCAAAGCCAGCCCCAGATAATAACTGTCTGATTCCATTTTTTATAGTATAGCGAATACCAAAAGTTTTTTCCGTCACTACGTCTGCCGCCAGAACCTGAATCTCCCCTAGCCCCCCTTTCCCAGAGGGGCAAACTTACCGTAATTCCGTTTAAAGTCCCCCTTTGCCAAAGGGGGATTTAGGGGGATTTTAGAGCCCGCAAACGGCAAGAATGTCTGGCAAAGGCTCTCTATCGTGAAAAACCCAAAACGGGAGGGTACAACCACAAAACCGGCAGGGCCGCACGCGGCCCTGCCGGTTTCTTCCCTGGAGGGATGGTCTGAATGATCGCACCTGGTCAGCCGGGCCGGTCCCGGCTTTTTTTCAGGGTCCGACGCCGCGGGAGGCCGGTCCCGGGCCGGCCAGATGCGCCAGCGCCCGGTTCTCGTAATCCCGGAGGAGTTCCAGGGCCCGGGCCTCCTCACTCAGCAGGGTTTCGTAGGGCTCCCGGCGCGCCGGAGCCAATTCCGCGGCCAGCAGCTCTTGCACCTTCTCCTGCTGCCGCCGGTGCCCGGCGCTCAACAGCCGGAGGCGGAGCACGATGATCTGGGCCAGCAACGGGTCCTTGACCCACTTCAGGTGGCGCAGGGCCCCGGGAAAATCCTCCTCCTCCAGGGCCGCCAGCACCAGATGGCGGTAGTAGCCCCCGGGGAGCACCCCCGAGTCCGCCACCGGCCCCGCCAACACCTGGCGCCCCAGGCGCACCAATAAGCCTAAACCTAACATCTTAACTACCGTTTTTCGTTTTTGGTTTTCCGTTAAGATAGATCAAAATTGCTGTATGTTACAGATTAAGTTTGATGTATGTTAAACGGTTATGAGCCGAAAATGTTTTACCCCCGAGAATGAAAATCCCCCCTGCCCCCCTTTTTCAAAGGGGGGGTTTTAAAGTCCCCCTTTAACAAAGGGGGATTTAGGGGGATTTGGGCTTTCAAGGTAAAGCGAACATCGTCTTAAGCCTGCTGCGCCGAGATGCCCGCGTCCACCATGTTGCCCAGAATCTCCCGCAACTCCGGCAGGTCCCGGGTCAGTTCGTCGATGCGGCGCTTCACCTCCTGGTAATCCCGGCCCGGCCCATCCTGGGCCCGGGCCAGGGTGTCGGTGAGGGACCGGGTCAGGCGCTTATCCAGGCGCCACATGCCCGCCGCCGCCCCCAGGACCTCCAGAATCCCCGTGGTGACGTGGTGTCCGGTGACTTCCTGGATGGCCACTTCCGCCACCCAGCCGGCCATGCCGCCCACCAGGGCGCCATTGACGGAAAAATCTTTCTTGGACATGATGCCTCCTTAATCGCTGGACAACTGTGGGAGCGGGTTTAAAACCCGCCCCTGCAATCCCGGCGTTTTAATCAATTTTTTTCCAACCGGCTTCTTCCGCCGGCAACTCCCCCTGCTTCTTCCCCAACCGCTCCGCCAGGCGCTGGGTCTCGGCCAGCATCTTGCCGACGTGCCGGTCCTTCTCTGCCAGGCGCCGCGTCAGGGTGCGGTTTTCCGAGCGCAGCCGCCCGACTTCGGAGCGGCCCAGCCAGCCCCGTATCCGGCCCGCCAGCAGGGTGACCCCGACGCCCAGGGCCAGACCCAGGCTCAATCCGATCAAGAAGTCCAGGGGTTTGATCTCCATGAGTTATGAGACACGCTTTCCGGTATTTCTGTTTTCGGTTTCCTGAAAAAAATCCACTCGATTGCCGGGTTCATATCGCCAAAACTGTTAAAATATTACCATTCCCCGGGGTTGCTGTCAATTTCACCGGAGAGCGGAAAGGCCCTTGTCAAGGAGGTCCTTCTCGTGCCACAATAGGTCCACCTGACAGAATGTCGGCTTGCAGGGTTTTCCCGGGCAGGCAAATCCCCCTAAATCCCCCTTTTTCAAAGGGGGACTTTCTAAAACCCCCCTTTACTAAAGGGAAGGAGGGGGGATTTTTAATCCCCGGCGAGTAGCTAATCTCTATCAGGAATAGTTGGCCCTGACCATCGATAAGCCTTAGCCTCAGGAGACCCAAAGAAACCCAACCTGATTTGGCTCATCGGTTTTTGCTTAAAACCGAAAACTGCATTTATACCAATCTTGCCGAGGAGACCCCGTATGAGCGATATCAAGGCCATGTACCGCACCGTGATGGCAGACCATTTTCCCCCGGATATGACCATCAGCTTCGGCGACCAGAAGCTCATCTACCGCAAGCGCACCTGGAAATTGCCCGACGCCAAGGGCGAGCTTATCGAGATGGGGCTGCGCTACGGGGAGAACCCCGGTCAGGAAGCCGCCCTCTACGAACTGGTGGGGGGCCACCTGACCCTGGGGGAGTGTCACTTCCTCGACCCCGATAACGGTCTCACCAGCGCCATCGACGAGGCCGCCATGGTCCAGGCCGGCAAGCACCCGGGCAAGACCAACCTGACGGACCTGGACAACGGCCTGAATATCATCAAGTGGCTCCAGCAGAAACCCGCCGCGGTGATCCTCAAGCACAACAACCCCTGCGGCGCCGCCTGGGCCGAGTCCCTGGCCGCGGCCTACGACAAGGCCAATATGGCCGACCGCATCGCCGCCTTCGGGGGCGCCGCGGTCTTCAACCGGCCCCTGGATAAGGCCACCGCCGAACTGGTGTCCCAAAACTACCTGGAGGTCCTGGCCGCCCCGGACTTCGAGGCCGGCACCCTGGATATCCTGAAAAAAGCCAAGGACCTGCGGATCATCAAAATACCCCGCTTCGACCGCCTCCAACACCTGATCCATAACCGCTTCGTGGATTTCAAGTGCCTGGTGGACGGCGGCATCATCGTCCAGCAGTCGCCCTTAAACGTCATTCAGAAACAAGAGGACTTCAAACCCGCCGCGGCCACCCACCAGGGCAAGGAATACCGCTGCGTCCGCCAGCCCAGCGCCGCGGAATACGAAGACCTCCTCTTCGGCTGGTGGGTGGAGCAGGGCATCACCTCCAACTCGGTGATCTTTGTCAAAGATGGCTGCACCGTGGGCATCGGCACCGGCGAACAGGACCGGGTGGGGGTGGCGGAGATCGCCGTCTTCAAGGCCTACACCAAGTACGCCGACGCCCTGTGCTTCAAGCGGTTCGGCATGCCTTACAAGAACCTGGAACTGGAAATCCTCCAGGCCAAACGGGACTCCTCCGACCAGACCGACATCGACGTGGCCACCCAGGAGGCCAAGGGCGGCCTCATCGGCTCGGCCATGATCTCGGACGCCTTCTTCCCCTTCCGGGACGGGGTGGACGTGGGCATCCGCCAGGGCGCCACCGCCGTGGCCCACGCCGGGGGCTCGGTCCGGGACTACGAAGTCATCGAGGCCTGCAACGAAGCCGACCCGCCGGTAGCCATGGTCTTCACCGGCCAGCGGTGCTTCAAGCATTGAGGCTTAAACCTTGAGGGGAGGACTGGAGGACTTTTCGTCAGGAGTCCCCCACCCTCCCGTCAAACTCCCCTCCCAACCCCCTGTTAAGAATAGGGAAAAAACGGTAGGGGCGGTTCGAGAACCGCCCCTGTCGTGTTTGGCTGATAAGGTAGGGTGCGCCCCGCGCACCATAAGGACCACAAGCCCGGCCGCCCTCTATCTCCTCCGTCCCTTCTGTTTGGCCAACACCCGATACAGCACCGCCACGGCAATCCCGGCCCAGATGATCCAGGAAAGCCAGGCCTTGGTGAAGCCGACCTTAACGATTGCCTCGGGAAAGTTGGGTATCGCCGTGAGGTAGGGGAGGAGGCCGAGGCCCAGCAGGACGCCGGTGAACAGCATCACCACCGCCACGTCGATGAGATCGAGGCTGGTGAAGACAAAATAGCCGGTAATGACCAGCAGCACCAGGTAAACGCCCATTATCAGGTTGTAGTGCCCCAGGAAGGCCTGGGTCGCCCCCAGCCATTGCCCCGGACTGACCAGCAAAAAGGCCAGCTTAATCAAGACCAGCGCCGCAAAGACGCCGGCCAGGATTTTTTTGCGCCAACATCGTTCCCTCTCCTCATAATGGTCAGGCTAAGAGCAAGTTGAGACCTCTGCGAAATATCCCATAGCCTGTCGTTCTGAGGGAGCGGAGCGACTGAAGAATCTCATAAGTACGAGAAAACCAGAGATCCTTCGCTCTGCTCAGGATGACAAAATGCTTGGCGCAGCGCTCTCAGGTTGCAACCAAACAGGTGGCACAGGCGTCTCGCCTGTACGGACGCAGTCATTGCAGGGTGCGCACCGCTCCCTGGGAAAAAGACAGGCCCGGCCGCCCTGCATTTCCTGTTTTCTCCTGGTGGCACAGGCTTTCCAGCCTGTGCATCGCAGGTGCGGCGGGCACTCCCGCCCTACCTTTCTCAATCCGCCTTTGGCTGACCGCTCACTGCTTACTGCTAACTGCTCCTCCTCAATCCTCATCCCCCTCGTCATCATCGTCAAAGGTCTTGATGTGATCCGACTTCACCCGGTAGGATATCTTGCCGGTCCTGGCGGTCCGGGTGGGGGGCGGTTCCTTATAGCCGTTATAGCGCTTCACCAGTTCCAGGTACTTCAGGGCGTCAAATTTCACCTCTTGGTGCTGCTGAAACACCCGGCCCCCGCCCAGGTAGCTGTGGATCATGCGTTTCTGGAAGTCCACGAACCCGAGGGTGCTCTTGAAGGCGATGTCGTGGCTCATGAAGTTCGGGGTCTTCGCGGCCTTGGCCTCAATCGCCACGGGATCGTTGGTAAACTCAAAGGAATGGTAGAGGCCCAGCAAATGGCCCAGTTCGTGGATCAGCAGGTTGCCCAGCCAGTGCCGGTTGAGGCCGGCATCGTTGGACTCGGCGGAGAATTCGGCCTTCTGGAACCGCTTGAAGGAGATGTGGATGGTGGATAATTGCAGGTGGGCGAAGGCGCACTTGTCCAGGCAGACTTGCAGGAAGCGCAGTTGAAAAGGCGGCGCCACCTCGAAGGCCTTAAAGCTTTTTTTCAGCCACTGCCGGTCGGGCAAAAGTTCGATCCGCAGGTATTTGGCCGGGACCAGGGGGCCGGGCTGCGCGGTGCCCGACACCTCCACCAGGTTGACGTTCATCCTGGCATAGAATTGCCGCACCTGCTCCCAGACCTGGGCCAGCATGCGCCGGCAGTCGGCCAGCTCCCCGTCCGGGCCGACATAGACCTCCACGGTCACCGTCTTGGGGGAGAGGTCCACCGGCCCCAGGTCGCCCAGATTGAACAGGGCCGCCTCTTCCCGGGAATCCAGGCTCCGGGCCTGGACCGCCGTTCCTAACAGGGCCAGCCCCAGAACCAGGGCCACGCCCCACTTATATTTCGCCTTGACGGATCTCATGTTTCTTAGCTCCGCTCAGAATAACCTGACAGCTTTTTCACAGGCAGGGTAATTCGTTAATTATCCTGAGTTTTTAACCGATAACCGAAAACTGCAAACCGAAAACTGTCTTTTTTCCCTTGCTTCCCGGCCAAATTTTTATAAACTTAAAAAGTTTAAGGAGGATGCGTCATGTCCTATATGTGCGACATTTGCGGCAAACGCCCCACCGTGGGCAATAACGTCAGTCACGCCAACAACCACACCAAACGCCGCTGGAAACCCAATCTGCGGAAGGTCAGGGCCGTGACCCGGGGTTCCGTCCGCTACATCCAGGTGTGCACCCGGTGTTTAAGGTCCGGCAAGGTTATTAAACCCGCTTGAGAAAGCTCTCAGCTTTCAGTTATCAGCAGTCAGCCAAAAGAAAAGAACATTGCAGAGTGGGGCAGGCCTCAGTGCCTGCCTTAACTATTTTTTAGAGAAACTCTCTTTAATCTCATTGCCTGCTTAGCTGACCGCTGACCGCTGCTTTTCACCCCGTCAGCCGCCGCACGGAAATCACTTCTTTCAAACGCTTCAGGGAGCCGAAGACCTTTTCCAGGTGGTTCTGGTCCGCCACCTGAATGGTGAACTGGGCCACCCCCTTGTTTTCCGCGGTGGTCTCCACCGAGGCCTTGGTGACGTTGACATCCGCGCCCTTCAAGGCGCTGGTAATATCCGCCAGGAGGCCCGGCTTGTCAACGGTAACCACCTGGATTTTCACGGGATAAAGCTTATTACCCCCGCCGCCCCCGTCCCACTCCGCCGGAATGTGCCGGAAGGTTTCCGTGCTGGCCAGATAGGGACAGTCGGCCCGATGAATGGTCACCCCCTTGCCCCGGGTGATGTAGCCCATGATGGGGTCGCCGGGGATGGGCTGGCAACAGTTGGCCAACCGCATCAGCAGATCATCCAGGTCCTTGATTTTGAGGCCGGCGGGCTCTTCCCGGGCCCGTTTCGCCGGGACCTCGGGGACCACCTCCTCCTCCACCGCCGGGGCGTTCAACCGCGACAGCCGGCCGGTCACCTGCCCCGGAGACACCTTGCCGTGGCCGATGGCCGCCAGGAGGTCGTCCACCCCCACAAAGGACAGGTCCTGGATTACCTGTTTGAGGTCGTCCCCTTCCTTCACCAGCTTCTGCAGGCTGACCCCGGATTTGCGCAGCTCCCGCTCCAGCAGCTCCTTGCCCAGGGCCACTGACTGTTCCCTTTCCGCCACCTTGAGCCACTGGCGGATCTTGTGCCGGGCCTTGGTGGTCTTGACGAACTGGAGCCAGTCCCGGCTGGGATTGTGGTGGGGCGAGGTCATGATCTCCACCGTGTCGCCGTTCTGCAATTCGGTGCGCAGGGGCACCATGCGGCCGTTGACCCTGGCGCCGGTGCACTGATCCCCCACTTCCGAATGGATGGCATAGGCAAAATCCACCAGGGTGGCGCCCCGGGGCAATTCCTTGACATCCCCGGTGGGGGTAAAGGCATAAACCTCATCCGGATAGAGCTCCAGGCGCACCCCTTCCAGGAGTTCCTGGGGGTTCTTCAACTCCTTCTGGAGGTCCACCATCTGCTTGAGCCAGGTGAAACGCTTGGCGTCTTTTTCGTGGTAGGCCCGCCGCTCTTTGTAGCTCCAGTGGGCCGCAATCCCTTCTTCAGCCACCCGGTGCATCTCCCGGGTGCGGATCTGGATCTCCAGGCGTTCGCCCTCCTGGCCGATCACCGTGGTGTGGATGGACTGGTACATGTTGCCCTTGGGCATACCGATATAGTCTTTGAGGCGTCCCGGCACCGGCCGGAACAGGGCGTGGATGACCCCCAGGGTTTCATAGCATTCCTGGACCGTTGCCACGATGATCCGAAAGGCCAGAAGGTCGTAGAGTTCATCCAGGGTGATCTGCTGGGCCTGGAGCTTGCGGTAGATGCTGTAGATGTTTTTAACCCGTCCGTTCACTTCCCCCTTGACGTGGTGTTCCTCCAGTTGTTCCCGGAGGAACTGGCACATGTCCTGCTCGTACTTCTCCAGGGCGCCCTTCTTCCGGGCCAGGCCCTCCTGGATCTGCTGATACGCCTCAGGCTCCAGGTAGTAGAAGGACAGGTCTTCCAGCTCGGCCTTGAGGCGGAACATGCCCAGGCGGCCGGCCAGGGGGGCGTAGATATCCAGGGTCTCCCGGGCGATGCGCTTCTGCTTGCCGGGCTCCATGAACCCCAGGGTCCGCATGTTGTGGCCCCGGTCGGCCAGCTTCACCAGCAGGACCCGGATGTCGTGGGACATGGACAGGATCATCTTGCGGATATATTCCGCCTGCTGGGTCTGCCGGTCGCCGAAGACCAACTGGCCGATCTTGGTGACCCCGTTGACCACGTCCGCCACTTCCTCCCCGAAGTATTCGTCCAAATCGTCCAGGGAGGCGGCGGAGTCCTCCACCGTGTCGTGGAGCAGGCCGGAGGAGACGGTGACGGGCCCCAGGCCCATCTTGGCCAGGTGATAGGCTACTTCCAGGGGGTGGGACAGGTAGGGTTCGCCGCTCAGGCGCAACTGCCCTTCATGGGCCTTGGCGGAAAAGATATAGGCCCTCTCAATGAGGCTGGTATCCGACTCCGGGTGATTCTTTTGCACTTCCTCCACAACGTCCTGGAGGCGGATGATCCGGTTAGCCATGCAGTTCCTGAGCGATTTGATCCCTGAGATAGGGGATCAGGTCCTGGAGAGGGACCATGAGATTGTCCGGGGCTCGCCGGTGCCGCACTTCAGCGGCTCCCTGGGCCAGGGCCTTGGCCCCCACCACCACCCTGAAGGGCAGCCCCAGGAGGTCGCAATCCTTGAACTTCACCCCCGGGCGCTCGTCCCGGTCATCCAACAGCACTTCTATCCCCGCGGCTTCGAGATCGGCGTGGAGCCCCTCGACACACTCCCTGACCGCCGCATCATTGAGGGCGATGGGGATCAGACCGACCTGGAAAGGGGCCAGGGCCATGGGGAAGATGATGCCGTTGGCGTCGTTACCCTGCTCGATGGCCGCGGCCATGATGCGGCTCACCCCGATGCCGTAGCAGCCCATGTACAGATACTGCTCCTTGCCGTCGGCGTCCAGGTAGGTGGCCTTCAGGGCCTTGGAATACTTCAGGCCCAGCTTGAAGATGTGACCCACCTCGATGCCGTGGAGGAGCGTCAACTCCCCCCCGCACCGGGGGCAGGGGTCCTGGGCGGTTACCGACCTGAGGTCCGCCACCGCGGTGATCTTCACGTCCCGTTCCGGGTTGACCTGCCTCAGGTGATGGTTGTCCCGGTTGGCCCCGGTAATCATGGCGTTCATCCGGGCCACCGCCTGGTCGGCATAGATGGGCAGCTTCAAGCCCACCGGGCCGGCAAAGCCCACTTCGGCCCCGGTCAACTCCTGGACCCGGATGAGCCCCGCCAGGATCAGGTCGGTGACTCCCAGGAGGTTCTTCACCTTCACTTCGTTGACTTCGTGGTCGCCGCGAATCAACACCGCCACCGGCCCCTCTTCCGTCTCATAGATCAGGGTCTTGACGATGTCGGCGGGGGTCACCTTGAGAAAGGCCGCCACTTCCTCCACGGTGCGCACGTTGGGGGTGGGCACCTGCTCCGGCTTATCGCCGACCGGCGCACCGGGCTCGCCCGGCGCCAATGCCACCTCGGCCTTCTCCAGGTTGGCGGCATAGTCGCAACTGGTGCACGAAGCCAACAGGTCCTCGCCGGTGTCCGCCAGGACCATGAATTCGTGGGAAAAGCTGCCGCCGATGGGGCCGGAATCCGCCTCCACCACCTTGAAGGACAGGCCGCAGCGGCTGAAGATGCGATTATAGGCGTCGTACATCCGGCGGTAGCAGGCCTCGGCCCCGGCTTCATCCGCATCAAAGCTGTAGGCGTCCTTCATGATGAATTCCCGGCCCCGGATCAGCCCGAAGCGGGGCCGGATTTCATCCCGGAACTTCACCTGGATCTGGTAGAGGTTGAGGGGCAGTTGCCGGTAGGAATGCACTTCCTTGCGCACCAGGTCGGTGATCACTTCCTCATGGGTGGGCCCGAAACAGCAGTCCCGGCCGTGGCGGTCCTGGAAGCGCAGCAGTTCCTTGCCGTAAATCTGCCAGCGGCCGGACTCCTGCCACAGCTCCGCCGGCTGCACCGCCGGCATCAATACTTCCTGGGCCCCGGCCCGGTCCATCTCCTCCCGGACGATCCGTCTCCACCTTGCGGAGCACCCTCAAGGCCCAGGGGCAGGTAATTATAGATCCCCGAGGCCAGCTTGCGGATCATCCCGGCCCGGAGCAGCAAACGGTGCGAGACCGCCTCGGCCTCCGCCGGATTTTCTTTCAAAGTCGGTATCAGCAGTCGCGAAAACAGCATAAGTCCCCCAGCCTTTATTTTACCACATTCGGCAGGCGATAAGAATAACCTACGATACAAACGATGGGAACTATCTTCTTCACCACCCCATGAGCGCCGGGGAGGGCCGGGGCGACATTGTATACCGGAACCAGGTTGAGGCCTCTGCTAAAATCCCCCCACGTGTCATTCTGAGGCAGCAGGGCGACCGAAGAATCATATAATTATAGCGTTTACCAAAAGTTCTTTCCTCTTATGCCAGGTTGAGACCTCTGCGAAAGTCTCATGCAGGATAGCCGCCCTCGGCTGTCCATACGCTAATGAAGCGCAGGCGAGGCCGCCTAGGCTCCATTTTGCTGCGAAAGGATAGCGGGAGAGACGTTCGCAGAGGTCTCAACCTGGTATTATCCCCTCTCCCCAGTGGGGTGACAGGGAGCAGGTTAAGTCGCCGGGTCTCATGATCGAAGCGCCGTAAATCGGTTCCGGCTTTTCCCCCCTCCCCCAATGGGGGAGCGCGTCAGGGTGAGGGAAAAGTGACCTTCTCGGAGCAAGAAGTCCTGGAGCGAATTTTTGCATGGTTGGACTACACCTAGCGAACATCCCCCGATGCAAAAACCTAACCGGACACTGCTGCTAAAGTCCCCCTTTGAAAAAGGGGGATTTAGGGGGATTTAAGAATCTCCAAGTGGAAAGAATTTTTGGCAAACACTATAAGTCAGTAGAGAAAAACGAATTCCCCCTGTAGGGGCGCACCTGGGTGTGCGCCCGTTGGGAAGGGCCGACACGCAGGTTGCCCATCACCCGGTTAGGTGATTGACTGCAAGTCACGGGCAGACATAGCTGGCGTAAGCGGGAAACCAGGAAGAGGAAACGAAAACCCCAGGGCGCGTCTCACGTGCCGTTCTTGGTGGGTAATGCTGATTTGACGTCAATGATAGTTTTAAAAATAATCATATTTCAAAAGCCGTTTTTGGTGCGTAAGACGCACCCTACTACGAGAAAATAGCCTTTTTAACGCAATGTGGCAGCCAGAGACGGCCGCCCACCAACCCTTTCCCGGTAGACCGGGCCGTGGGGCGGGCCTCCGCGCCCCCCTCGTTGGTGGCACAGGGTTTCAACCTGTGCACCCGCACCGGTAAGACACCGGCGCCACCCAAAACTTTTCAGGCCGGTTGCTCGTGGGGCCTATCAGGCTGTTGAAAAACTCCTATAATGATAAATTTGTCATTCTGAGCGAAGCAAAGAATCTCGTGTTTCTAACCGCTTGAGATCCTTCACTCCGCTCAGGATGACAAAAAGAACTCATTTTTCAACAGCCTGATAGTCCCACCCGGAAAGCCTGAAGAGGTCCTGAGGAGCATCCGCCTAAACTTTGAATCTTGAACTTTTCGTAGCAGCGTGTAGGGCGGGCACTGCCCGCCTTTCCTCTTCTCAAGCCGGCCAACTTAAGGCCGGGCCGCCTGGTGCAGGCCGCTCGGCCCCGGGCGGGTGGGGAAGAGCCGCTCCCGCTCCATCCCATAGGCCCCTTCCATGAGCACTTCCAGGTTGACCACGTCTTCCCGGTTGTAGCTCAGGAGCAGCTCCAGGGCGCCTTTGTCCCCCCGCTGGTAGCGCTGCCACAGGAGCACCGCCATGTAGCCGTCCATGCCGGTCACCGCCTTGGGGCGGCGGATGCCGAAGCGGGGCTCGATCTTCTTCAGCCCCCCCTTGAACCCCAGGCGGGCCATGAGAAACCGCAGGTCCACGTGGGCCGCGGGCACCTTCAGTTCGGGGAAGTAGGCCTTGAGCACCGGCAGGTCGAACTGGGTGCCGTTGAAGGTGACCAAGAGGTCGAACTCGGACAAAACCTGGGGAAACTCTTGCAGATTAAAGCCCTGGACGAACTGGCGCATCTTCTGGCCGTCGTAGAGGCCCGCCACCGTCACCAGGAGGCCCGGCCAGGCTTTGCCGGTGGTCTCGATGTCGAGATACGCGGTGCGGGGCCGGAATTGCCGGAAGAGCCGCCAGTGCTCCCCGGCCTGGAGCCGGGCGGCAAAATAGGCGGCGTCCTGGGTGTGGTCCAGGGACCCGGCGAGTTCCGCTTTCAGCCAATCCAGCCGGTCCCGGGACAGGCCCTGGACCCGTTTGGCGGCCAGAAAATCCTCCCAGGTGGCCAACCCCTGGCGCCAGAAATGCGTCTCCCGCCGGGGCCCCACCCCGGGCAGGTGAATGAAAGTGCGTTTTAACATTGTGTGAGTATACCACTGGGGACTGGGCTTTGTCATGAGACCTGGTCCATCCCTGGCCAGCAGACGCCGGCCCCGGGACGGCACGTCGGGTCTCTGGGAGCAAACCTGCTTTCCCGGAGGGTCCGGGGCGGCGCGCCCCTGACCGGGAGAACCGGGCTAAGAGCTCAAAGCCGGATCAGCCTCTTACTCTATTACCGCGCCCGGGGTGTTACTAATTGATTTTTTTCAAGATAATTAAATATTAGTTTGGCCGCCAACCGGTTGCCAGCCTCATTCCAATGCGTATCCCTCAAGGCATGCAATTGGCGGGTTTTGCCCTGCTCTTGAAATGGCCGCAACAGGTCCAGGCAATGGATGTTTTGCGCCCGGCAAAAATTGACGATGAGATTATCCGGTTGGGTCAGATCTATATTTTTCTCTTTTATTCTCGGATACTTAGCAAAAATTACCCTGCGTAATTCCGGATCAACCTGAAACTGGTCAGGCAGGATGGCTATGACAAAGGGTATCTTCCTCCGGTCACACCAGTCTTTCATTTTTAACAACATAGCGGCACATTCCCGCCAATATTTTTCTAACTTATCTCGCTTATTTTTATCAAATATCCAACTTCTCGTTCTTTCCACTTCTAAAAAGGTTTCCTGAGAAAAGGTTCCTACGTGCTGTTGGGGGTTGTGTTTGATCTCTTGCCTTTTACGTTGTTCATCACGCAAACGATTATATTTATTCTTGACAAGCTTGTATAACCTCCAACTCCTAAATTGATAATATCTTGAATATCTTTTAATAAAATCATGAGGTTCTCTCATATAGTTTCCTATAGTAATTGCAAAATCAGCTTCTTCAAAATCATTACCCACAAAAAACCCCACCATTACTATGTCAGGTTGAAATAAATCCCCATATTTACGTAAAATATGCCAGTAATATCCGGGCCCTATCGCCTCCATGCCAGCATTGACGAGTTCCACATCACCCCGCCCTTTGGAAATAAAATCTTTCTGCAATAAATTATTATAATTTTGCTTATTATTGGCTAAATACACGCTAAACGAATCACCCAACCCCAATATTCTAATCGTTCCATGGCTCTTTTTAAAAATATCCTTCGTTAAATAACCTCTTGAAGTGTAGTCACTGAATTCTCCCACCGTATCAATTCGGTCAATGCTGGTAAATTTATGCGGATATAAATGTAACCAAATTTCACCAAGCACAATTAAACAAAATAGGGTTATTACTATAACCAGTATATTTTTTAAAGCAGCATTAATGCTTTTTATATCAATAATATTCCATTTATATTTCAATATAACCATTATTATTAATCCAGATACATAAATAATTGAAAATATATAACTATAAAATGTTAAAATAATTAACGTAACTAAAATACTTATAACCGCATTTCTGTCGAAATATCTTACAATACTCCTAATCATCTAAAAACCTCACTTATCGTAAAAGCTCTTGGTGCGGGGATGGCGCTCCCCCTTTTTACCTGATCGAAGTGCGGTGTCAGGGCCGGAGACTCCAGGACGGTCCCCCGGATTTTTCTTCCCAAGATCATAAACGAATCTATCGGTTTTAATCAACCCTTCTTCCCCCTGGCGGATACAAACCCCCCATTGCCGGGTTTTCCCCGTGCCTTACTCCTTGGTAGGTTAACGGCCCCAAATGACCCGGGAAGCCAATCCCGGTTTGGGGTTCCCTAATAATGACGGCTGGCGGGATGCCTGCGAAAACCCCGTTTACCAGGCTTCCCAGGATCAACAGGCTCAACCGTGTCTTTGCCATGACGAGGCTCCTTTTCCTTAGAAAGGACAACCTCAAAGGCGGCGCCACGATATTTTCCCTCCCCGGTCACTCCTCCTTCAAGATCGCCCCCAGATGCGGCTGGATAGCCCGCCAGGCCGGGAAGACCGCCGCCGCCAGGCTCAGGGACAGGACCAGGGCCAGGGTCTGCCAGTAGATGGCCGGGGTGAAGTAAACCTGGATGGTCCAGCCGAAGGCCTGCTTGTTGATGACGAAGATCAGCAATAAAGAGAGCACCGAACCGCACGCCGCGCCTAATAAAAAACTCAAGAAACCGGCCAGGCCCGATTCCACCAGCACCATGGTTAAAATCTGCCGGCCGGAGGCGCCGATGGCCTGGAGCAGGGCCAGCTCCCGCTCCCGTTCCATGATGAGCACCAGGAAGGTGGTGATAATGCCGAAGATCGCCACCACCACCGCCACTCCCTCCAGGGCGTAAGTCAGGGCGAAGGTCTCATCGAAGATCTTCAGGATGCCGTTCCTGAGGTCCCGGTGGGACAGGGTCAGGAGGCGGTAGCGGCCGCCGTAGCGCTCCTTCAGGCGGGCCTGAACCAGGGGTACTTTTTGGGGGTCCTTGAGGTAGAGGCGCACCGCGTTCACGTGGCGGTCGTGCCAGAAGCGCCGGAATTGGGAAATATCCATCCAGACGCTGGGGCCGTCAGTGCGATAGTCGTAAAAGACCCCGGCGATGGTGAGTGGTTGGGGGCCGCTGGGCGTCGGCAAGATGATGGTCCCGCCCTCTTTCAGATGGAAGGTCTCGGCCAGGGGTTCCGAGATCACCACCTGACCGGCGGTTGGCCTTTTCAATCCCCCTAAATCCCCCTTCTTCACCGGGAGACCTGCCATCCCGGGCCCTCTTCCCAGAGCCGGATTGCCCTTTGCTCCCTCCTTTTCTAAAGGGGAGAGGGGAGATTTTTGGAGCCCGGAGGAGCCGTTAATCCCAGGTTACCTGACTCAGGTTTCTCTCCGTACGGGCTTAGGGGAGGGGGTTTGGGGGAGTTTTTCGCCAGGGGCAGGGGCGATTTACGCAAAAGCCCCTCGCCCCCTTCCCCAACCTGCTGCATGATCGCCGCCGGTGTCCCCCTGGCGGAACCAGAGGCCCCCGTGCCGGGCCAGGACCTCGAAGCTGCCGCCGATAACCAGGATATAGCGGTCCTTAAAGGGGATGCGCACGCAGCGGTAGAGGTAGATGTCGGCCACGTCCGGGTCCCGGCGCAGCTCGGCCAGGACCTCCGGCGGCAGGTACTGGTCATAGGCCGCGGTGGAGAACACCGCGGGCCCGAAAAAAATGTCCCCGCTGATGGCCCGGCTCACCCAGTCATTCACCGTCCGGCGGAAGGAGCCGATCATCACCGTCACCGCGATGAGCATCCCCAGGGCGCAGGCCAGGGCCGCGATGGACACTGCCGAGCGGCTCAGGGACCCGGCCAGGTAGCGGCAGCCCAGGTCCCCCGCCGGTCCCAGGATTTTCCGGAACACCGGCTGCAGGCCCTGCCCCAGCAGCCCGGGCCGCCAGGGGGGTGAAGAGAGCAAACGCCAGGAGGATGAGGAAAGCCGCCACAAACCCCGGCCAGGGGGGGCCGTCGTTAATCTTCCAGCCGGCTCCCACCCCGGCCAGGACCAGGGCCGCCAGACCCCACCCGAAGATCAGCCCCGCTTTGCTCTCGATTTTTTCTTCCAGTTCCTCCCGATGCCACACGGCCCTAAGTTGGGTCCGGGCCGCCTCCCGGGCCGGCAGCAGGGCCGCCAGGAGAGTGGCCAGCACGGCCAGACCCCAGGCCTGCAGCAAGAGGCCGCCCCGGACCCAGACCTCCTGGGCCACCACCGGCATATAAAGGGAAGAGAGGTTCTGGGTCATCACCGCCAGGACGCCCCGGGCCAGGCCCACCCCGAAAATCAGTCCCAGGAGACCACCCACCAAGCCGCTGGCCAGGCCTTCGGCCAGGAACAGGAACAGCACCTGCCCCGGCGTCATGCCCAGGGTCCGGAGCAGGCCGATCTCCCGGCGGCGGCGCACCACCGACAGGGTGACGGACTGGTAGATCAAAAACATCCCCACGAACAGGGCAATAGCGCTCAACACCGCCAGGTTGAGGCGATAGGAGGCCACCAGGCCCTCCGTGCGGCGCACATCCGCGGCCGGCCGCACCACCTCCACCCCGGGCGGCAGAGCTTCCTGAAGGCGTCTCTGGACCTCGGCCGGGGGCCCGGCCCCGATCACGTCGATATAGTCGAGGCCCCCCACCCGATCCAGGAGTTCCTGGGCCGGGCCGATATCCATGAGCAGCACCGCCCCGTCCAGGGGATAGAGGCCGCTGCGGGAGGTGAAGATGCCGGCTACCCGCAGGGCACGCCGCCGGGGGCCCACCATCACGGCCAGGGCGTCCCCGACCTTCAAGCCCAGACGGGACGCCAGCGGCCGGCTGACCAGGACCGCGTCGGGCCGGGTCAGCACCTCAGTCCAGGCCGTGTCGCTCAGGCCGGCCGCCTGCGAGAATGCGTAATCCCGGAAAGGCCGCTCCGAGAAGGGATCGATCCCCAGGAGCAGGACGGGGCCCCTGGTGGACCCCGGCGAGTTCCAGGACGGATTCCACGACGGGCGCCGCGGCCGCGACCGACGCCAAGCGCCGCACTTTGACGAACAGGGACTCGTCCAGAGGGACCCCAGGGGTCTGAATGCGCCACTGGGCCTGACCGGACACGGCCCGTGACCCCGACTTGAAAGCTCTGCAAGGCGCTGGCCGCGGCCAGGGAAATACTCAGATAGACCGCGGTCCCCAGGGCAATGCCCAAAATCCCCAGGAGGGTGCGCCCGGGATATTGGGCCAGGTGGCTCAAGGAAATCCGAAACAGCCAGGGTCTCATGCCAGCAACCGGCCATCCTGCAGCCGCAGCACCCGGTCGGCGGCGCTCCCGGCCTCCGGGGCATGGCTCACCAAAATAATGGTTTTGCCCCATTGGTGGTGCAGATGTGAGAAGAGTTCCAGGATCTGGGCCGCAGTGACGGAATCCAGATTGCCGGTGGGCTCGTCGGCCAGAATGACTGCCGGCTGGTTCATCAGGGCCCGGGCAATGGCGGCCCGCTGCATCTCTCCGCCTGAAACCTGGTGCGGCTTGTGGCCCCGGCGGCCGCGCAAACCCACCTTCTCCAGCCAGTCCGCCGCCTCTTGTCGCGCCTGGTCGTAGGAAGCTCCCTGGAGGACCCGGGGCAGGGCGACGTTTTCTTCCAGGGTCAACAGGGGGAGCAGGTTGAAGGACTGGAATACCACCCCCACCCGGTCCCGCCGGAATCGGGTCAGTTCAGGCTCCACCAGCCGCGCCAGGTCCTGGCCGTCCAGGAATACCCGGCCCTGGCTCACGGGCTCCAGGCCGCCGATGATGTGCAGGAGGGTGCTCTTGCCGCAACCGCTCTTGCCAGTGATGGCCACAAATTCCCCCGAGTCGATCTGCACATTGAGGTGGTCAAGGGCCTGGATCACTTCCGGCCCCCGGTGGTAAACCTTGCTCACCTCCACTAACTTGATCACCTGCCATCCCCCATATTTTGCCGGTCCGTTTATTATACCTGCCCCACCCGGGAATTTAAAGTTTGTCCGCTCGGGTTACCGATAAAGTCAAGGGGTAAGGAAGACAGGGGCGCAGGGTGGTCGGGAGGGGCCGTCGGGGCCAATCCCTCTGGTCTGGTGTCCCCTGCCGCCTTTAACCCGGGGAGAAGAACCGTTAATTCTCATTTAAGCCCTGCCGAAATAACCCGTTATGCCCGCCAGATAACCCTGGATGGGTGGGGTCGGGAAGCTCAGGAACGCCTCAAATCCTCCCAGGTTCTTATTGCCGGGGCTGGCGGCCTGGCCTCCGCCACCGCGCTCTATCTTCTGGCCGGGGGTCTGGGCGCCATCCGCCTGGTGGATAGCACCCGGGTATCCCTCGCCGACCTGAATCACCAGGTGCTCTTCCGGGAACGTGACCTGGGCAAGGCCAAGGCTACTATGGCCGAACGCCGTCTCAAAGAAATCAATCCCTTTGTCACGGTGGAGAGCCATGTCAAACTACTCTCCGAACACAACGTCTTCCGCCTGGCGGCAAGCTGCGATGTGCTGATCGACGCCAGCAATAACGCCGAGGCGGGCTCTCTCCTCAACCTGGTGGCGGTCAGGCAGCAGATTCCCCTGGTCCATTCCTGGGTATGGGAAATGACCGGCCTGTTAACTACCTGCTGGCCGGGACGCGGCCCTTGCCTGGCATGCGCCGCTCTCGAGACCCCATCCAGCAGCCGCCCTGCCCTGATAGGCCCCCTGCCGGGCATCATGGGAGCCCTCCAGGCCCTGGCAGTCCTGCGCATCCTGGGAGGGCTGGGACCGGCGCTCCTGGGCCGCGTCCTGATCTTCAAGGGCGAACTGTTCACCTTCACGGAAAAAACCATCCGCGTCAATCCCCACTGTCCCGTCTGTTCCGCCTGACCGACCCGGCAATTTCTTCGATAAGAGACCCCTTTAAAGTAGGTTGTTTCAGAAATAACGTGAATAAATGAGGGGGGGCGTCGCATCTTATTTCATTTATTCATCTCATAAATCCCTTGTCGGGGCGGACCCATCTGTCCGCCCTATGAGGGCGCCCCCGGGGGTGCGCCCCTACAGCTCCTATAACCTAGTGCAAAACCTGTCTCAGGCGGTAAATCTGTTCCCTCAACCAGGTAAAGGTCAGGGCCAGTGGCTTTACGTCCCCCTTTGAAAAAGGGGGATTTAGGGGGATTTAAGGACCTCCAAACGGAAGGAATTTATGGCAGACGCTATAAGTCCTTATTGCGATGCAATAGTGAGTGGCTCCCGCAAGACTGCTTGTTGACCACCATGGTCATTCTGAGCGGCGCGCAGCATCTTGTTTTTTCAGGACGTTGAGAACCTTCACTGCTTTCAGGATGACAGAAAATCAGTTGTGCCAGAAGCTCATGAGTTGTGAATATATTTCTGGAACGCACCACGAGGCCTCATGCCAAATATCCCCTGCCGAAACCGCCTGCGCCACATCCGGCGCCCACGCACGGGAGTTGATTGACTTCGGGCTCAGGCTAACTTCTTCCCTCATCATAACTGATGAACCTGGCCATAAAATTTATTTAAAGTTTCTCCCCGAAACTTTCGAAAAGGGAAATAGGTGGCTCACAAGGCTGATAAAGAAGCTGTACCAGGCCTCAGGAACAGCCGGCCGGGACCACAGGCAGGGGAGCGCTAACCCTCACCTCCCTACCCGGAACAGATGAGGCATTCTCAGGATAACTTCAGCCCCCCGGAAGGGGAAAAATCCGGGGCAACCGGTGCTATCCGTGAGGATATCTGGCCTTGGAGAAGAAATTGCGGAGTTTCTCCCTCAGGGCAAGGACCCTGAGGCCTGCCTTACCAGGGCAAAATTTTCCCGGGTATGGGACCGGACCATGGATAATCCGACACCCAAGCCGGGTTGCCAAGCGAGAGGAGAGTTATGGAAAAAACCAGTTTTGCCTACGATTTAATGCTCACCATCGATCAAATTTCCCAAATCACCGGAATTCGCAAATCCACCCTGCGATATTGGGAAAAATCCTTCGATGACTTTTTGAAACCCGCCCGCACCCACTCCAACCGGCGGGAGTACACCATAGATGACCTGAATCGGGTTAAAGCCATCAAGCGCTTGCTGGAGCAAGAACACTTGACGGCCTTGGGAGTGCGTATGCGCCTCCAGGAGCTCTTTTCCTCCCCCGGGGACGGAAATCAAAGCCGCAAAGCCAAAGGCAAGTCCCTCCAGAAGGGCCCTTCGCCCTCAGGCGTCGGGGCAGGACTCGTCCATCTAGCAGGCGGGCCAGGCTGGCCCCGTCGGGAGTAAACCCGAAGGCTTCCTGCCAGACCCTGGGGCTTTCCATGCAGAGATAGACGAGCGCCCCCGGGGTCGCCTGGGCCAGCCACTCCCGCATGCGGGTGTACATCTCGACGCGCAGGCTCTTGAAATAGCGGAGTTTGCCATCCGGAGCCAGGACCATTTCTTGGGCGGCAATCCGGCTCTGGGGGAAACGGTGCAGCATGAGCTGGCGCAGCGGCGGTAAGAGGCGCAAGCCTCCCAGGCTGATCCAGGCGATGGCCTGAGCCGGGACTGCCGCGCCCAGTCGTTCAACCGTGCGCTGGTAAGCCTCTTCCCAGCCCGGGAAATAGATCAGGGGATCGAAGTGAAAAGCCACCCGGAATCCTGCCGTCACGGCCCGGGCCGCCGCCCGGAGGCGCATCTCCAATGGCGCGGCAAAGTGCTCTTCGCCTGAAATAATCTCCGGGGGATTGAGGGACCAGGCAAAAACAACCTGGGGGTTGGGGCCCAGGGAGAGAAGATGCTCGAGATGCGGCGACTTGCTCTTGATCTCCAGGATGGCCTGCCCCTGCCCGGCAAACCGCGGAATCAGTAACTCGTTGAGACCCATGAGACCGTCCAGGGCCAGGCTGTCGCCAAATTCCCCGGTGCCTAAGCGCCACACCTTCTCTGGATGTTCTGCCCACCGGGCCTCGAGTTCATCCAGCATATCCTCAACGTTGACCAGGACGGTGATGGCCGGGACGTTGATATAGCCCTGGAGCACGCAGTAGGTGCAGTCCATGGGACAGTTGAGCGTGACCTGGAGCACTTGGTAGCCGCAGCAAATATAGTCCTTGGTCCCGGGGCAAGCCCGCCAGAAAGGTCCTTTTTGAACCGCCAGCAGCAAGGTGGTCTTGGCTTGGGCCAGCCAGGCGTCCCGGTCCCGCCCCGATGTCTTCAGGCCCTCCCGGTCCTGGATCACTTCCACCGGCACACCGGGCAACCGCGCCAGAATCCGCCGGGTCATGGGATAATCCCGGGCCTCCTGCTCTACGAGAATTCTGCGGATGCGGTTAGCTAACATGGCTATCTACGCGAAAAAAACTATAATTGGACTATTGAACTATAACGCCTTTCGTTATAGTTGGCGACCCATGAAACATGCTGCCTTGAAGCCACCTCTGCAAAAGTCCCCACCCATTCTGAGGCCGCGAAGCGACCGAAAAATCTCAGCTCTTGGTGGCACAGCCTTTCCAGGCTGTGCGGGGGGAGTAGCACAGGCTTCCAGCCAGTGGTCATCACCGGCCGGAGGCCGGTGCCACGTTAAACCGCCCGGGACAGAAAACCCATGCCGCCAAAACCTGAGAATCCTTGCCATGTTCACGATGACCAGATGGCTTTTTCAGACTCTCGGGTTGATGATAATTTGAGGGAAAAATGACCCCGAAGAGAAAGTTAGCTCCGATTCATCCTGGGGAAATTTTGCTGGAGGAATTCATGCAGCCCTTGGGGCTCAGCCAGACCCGGCTGGGCCGTGACCTGGGGGTTTCACCCCGGCGCATCAATGAAATCGTCCACGGCAAACGCAGCATCACCGCGGACACCGCCTTGAGGCTAAGCCGTTACTTCGGTACTTCGGCGGAATTCTGGCTGGGACTCCAGGCCGATTATGATTTTGATGTGGTCAAAGACCATCCGGGAGACAAGAAGGCACGGGAAGTTTAGGCTGGCCGATAAATGGGACTTTTCAGATCGTTATGACTTGGCCTTCGGGTGCCAAATAGCCCGATTGTGCTATAAGGGCTAATCAGGGATAGATGGTTGTTTTTCATAATCACTTTTGAGAGAAACTAATTCAGTATTTTGGATTTCTTTAAGTTTAGCAAAAGAAGTTTGATTAAAATATATTACCCCATGCAATCTAGGCCATTTTTATAAAATTCCCATCTCGTTCCCAAGTTGCACTTGGGAACGAAAATGATTGCCAAGTTTAACTTGGATGGAAGATAAATCGTTCGTAAGCTCAGCGTGGGAACGAGGAAATAACCGTTAGTGGGCGGCAGATGATAACATTCGGAGGCTGGAGATTGAATGATGGCCAAAGGTGGAATGCACTTTGCTTTCCCGCTACGGCCCTGACACAAATAGTATCCGTCCCCATTTAGTTGAGGGAGGGGGCAGGGGCCACTTCCGAAAAAGCCCCTGACCCCCTCCCAAGTCATTCAACCAAACATCCTTACAGCGCCTTGGAGCGTCCGCCGCTGCCTTTTTTCTCCTTGATCATGGCGTGGGCCGCAGCCATGCGGGCGACGGGGATGCGCATGGGCGAACAGGACACGTAGTTGAGCCCGATACGGTGACAGAACTCCACCGCCTGGGGCTGACCGCCGTGTTCGCCGCAGATGCCGATCTTTAGATCAGGCCGGGTTTTGCGGCCTTCGGTGACGGCGTACTGCATCAGCCAGCCTACCCCCAACTCATCCAGGATTTCAAAGGGGTTGTGGCGCAGGATGCCTTCGGTGTTGTAAATGGGCAGGAACTTGTTCTCCGCGTCCTCCCGGGAGAAGGAGAAGGTCCCCTGGGTCAGGTCGTTGGTCCCGAAAGAGAAAAACTCCGCCACTTCCGCGATCCTGCCGGCCCGCACGCAGGCCCGGGCAATTTCCACCATGGTGCCGAATTTGTATTTAATTTTTACATTATAGCGCTTTTCCACCTCTTGATGAATCTTCTCCACCCGGGGTTTGACCCACACCAACTCCTGGCGGGTACAGACATTGGGCACCATAATCTCCGGCCGCACGTCGATCTTTTCCCGAAGGGCAATGGCCGCAGCCTCAAAGATTGCCTGGATCTGCATGTCATAAATTTCCGGGAAGGAAATGCCGCAGCGCACCCCCCGGTTGCCCAGCATGGGGTTGTATTCGACGAGCACCCGGACCCGGCGCAGCACCTTTTCTTTATCCTCCAAGAGTTTCTGATCCAGGCCCTTGGCCTTGACTTCGCCTAACTCCCGGGCCACTGCTTCAATGGACGGGACGAATTTATACAGCTCCGGGTCCAGCATGGAAACCGTGCCGGGCAACTGCTCCAGGGCGTTGATAATTTGGCTGAACTCCCGGAGCCGGTTGACTTCGTTGAGGAGCTCTTCAATGCTGGGCAGGAATTCGTGCAACGGCGGGTCCAGCAGCCGGATGGTGACGGGCAGTCCTTCCATAGAGCGGAAGATTTCCGCGAAATCATCGCGCTGCATGGGCATGAGCTTATCGGCCCAGCGCTTCCGTTCCTCCGGGGAGTCCGCCAGGATCAGATTGCGCATCTGGGGCAGACGATCCCCTTCGTTGAACATGCGCTCGGTACGGCACAGACCGATGCCCTTGGCGCCGTGATGCCTGGCCTTGGCGGCCATGTCCGGGGTGTCGGCGTTGGCCCAGACCTCGATTTTGGCCGTCTGGTCGGCCCATTCCATCAGTTTGGCCAGGTCCTTGGGAAGCTCCGGGTCCAGCATGGGCACCGTCCCTATGAAGAACTTGCCGTTGGTGCCGTCGAGAGTAACGATGTCCCCTTCCTTGATGACCACGTTCCCCACCCGAGCTTCTTTCAGGTCATAGTTGATATCGAGACCTTCGACCCCGGAGACGCAGGGCTTGCCCATGCCCCGGGCCACCACCGCCGCGTGGGAGGTCTTGCCGCCCCGGCTGGTGAGGATGCCCTGGGCCGCAAAGAAGCCGTGGATGTCTTCCGGCTTGGTCTCGATGCGGGTCAGGATGATCTTCTCGCCTTCATTGCCCATTCTCTCGGCCCGGTCGGCGTCAAACACCACCTTGCCGATGGCCGCGCCCGGAGAGGCGGAGATGCCCACGCCCAGGGCCTCATGCTTGAAGTCCGGGTCGATGCGGCGATGCAGAAACTGCTCCAGCATGTCCGGCTCGATCCTCAGCAGGGCCTCCTCTTCGGTGATCAGATCTTCCTTGACCATATCCACCGAGGTCTTGACCAGGGCCCAGGCGTTCATCTTGCCGTTCCGGGTCTGGAGCATGTAGAGCTTGCCCTGCTCGATGGTGAACTCGAAGTCCTGGACTTCCCGGTAGTGTTTTTCCAGGATATTGTGCATCTTTTCCAGGTCCTTAAAGACCGCGGGCATGTCCGTGCGCAGTTCTTTAAGGGGCCGGGGGGTGCGGATCCCCGCCACCACGTCTTCGCCCTGGGCGTTGATCAGATAGTCCCCGTAAAGTTTATTTTCCCCGGTGCCCGGGTCCCGGGTGAACCCCACCCCGGTGGCGCTATCGTTCCCCATGTTGCCGAAGACCATGGTGCAGATGTTTACCGCGGTGCCATAGGCCAGCTCCTTGGTGATGTTGAACTGGCGGCGGTAGTCCACGGCCCGTTTACCCATCCAGGACTTGAAAACGCCCTCCATGGACAGGAAGAGATGGGCCCAGGGGTCCTGGGGGAAGGGTTTGCCGGTGATACGTTTGATGACATTCTTAAATTTCTGCACCACCTCCGCCAAGGCTTCCGCAGTGAGCTCAGTATCCACGTGAGCGTGATAATTCTCTTTAACCTCGTCAAAAATCTTATCGAATTTCCAGCGTCCGGGATTCCCAGGCCGATCTTGCCGAAAAGCTGCAGGAAGCGGCGGTAAGCGTCATTGACGAAGCGTTCATTCTTGGTCAGGGCAATCATGCCTTTGGCGGTTTCGTCATTGAGGCCCAGGTTGAGGATGGTGTCCATCATGCCCGGCATGGACAGGGCGGAACCGGAACGCACCGATACCAATAAGGGCTTGGCTGGGTCCCCAAAACCTTTGCCGGTCTTCTTCTCCAGGGCCTCCATGTATTCATGGACTTCATCCATGAGCCCCTGAGGAAACTTATCGCCGCCTTCCAGAAATTCGATGTTGGCTTCGGTGGTGATGACGAACCCCGGAGGTACCGGCAGGCCAATCTGAGTCATAGTGCACAGTCCGGCGCCCTTGCCTCCCAGTAGCTTTTTATTGGTCCCGTCGCCTTCCTCGAAGGCATAGCAATAGCGTTTTTCCGTTGCCTTGGCCATGTCGCCTATCTCCTTTCTATCTATTTTCGGATTATGTCCGCTTTTTGCCGCTTCCTAGATTTTCCATGTTAGCGCGAAAATTTTTAAAAAGCAAATGCATAACTCCTGCCAACCCCGCCCGGCTGGCGGCGAACTGTCCTGCCCGATGTCCCGACGCCAGAGTTATGGAAAATAGCAGCAACTCTGCTATAATGCAAGCTATGGAATTTCCATCTCTCCGGGCGTGGTGGCGGCGTCTCCTCCAGAAATTGGGTCTGGGCGATACGGGACAGCCGGTTTGGGGCCAGGGATCGCCCACCATCCTGGGTATCTGCTCACACTGCGGCGCCGTAGTACTCCAAGGCTGGCATCAGGAGACCCCCAAGGGACTCCTGTGCCAGCGCTGCGCCGGCAAAGGATAAAAAATCATGTTACCGGTAAAATTTGACTTCAAGGTACACGAAGACCGTAGAGGAACGAATTTCGAGGGCGTTGAAGCCGGGTCCGCCGACCCGGAAGGGGCCTTCAATCTTCACGTGCGCCTCGCCCGGGATCATCTGGTCCTGAGCGTCTGGCCGGTCAAGGGAGAGATAGTTCAGGTGACCGACCACCTGGCCCAGATTCTGGGGCCCCCCAAGGCCACGCCGTCGGTCTGCGGCTTCGGCGACTGCCAGGACGACGACAAGGACGCCCCCCAGCAAACCACCCTGTGGGAGTTCGACCCCGCCCCCGGCCGGAGGTGTCTGGAAAAAGTGAAGGCATTTTTGGGCCTGTAATGAAGTTTGGCGGCACAGGCGTCTCGCCTGTGCCGTAGGGGCGACCCGGCGGGTCGCCTTGGGCTGGCAGGAATTTCGGCGGCGAGTTTCAAATCCGCCCCGACGGCCTTATGCCATGGCCATTGAAAGAATGGGAAGGGGGTCACTTACGGGAACATTACCCAAAGCCCCTTCCCCCGGCATCACTTCAAAAAATCCTTCTCCTCCCCCAGGCCCCTTTCCCGGGCGCGCCGGTAAACCGCCTGCCCCAGGGCCAGGTCCTGGATAATCAGGCCGGTGGAGTCAAATACCGTGATCTCCTCGGGGGCCACCCGTCCCGGCTTCTTCCCGGCCACAATCTCCCCCAATGAGCCGTAAATCTGTTCCGGGGTCAATTCATTCCGGGCCAGGGCTACGTTGATCTCGCCGGAGTGCGACGCCTGGGCCCAATCGTCCACCACCACTTTCCCGCCGGTGAGAATCGCCGGGTCCAGTTCCTGTTTGCCGGCGGCATCCGCGCCGATGGCGTTGATATGGGTCCCCGGCGACACCCACTCCCGGGCCACCACCGGGGTCCGGCTGGGGGTGGTGGTAACCACGATGTCCTGACCGGTCACCGCCTCCGCAGGGCTTTGCGGGGGCGGCCCGGGCTTTCATCCCATAGGCCGCCGCCACTTCGGCCGCAAAAGGCTCGGGAGTGTTCCCGGTGCCGGTCATAGACCACGATTTCCTGGATCGGACCGCACCTTGAGGATGGCTGCAACCTGGGTGCGAGCCTGGGCCCCGGCGCCGATCAGCCCCAACCGGGTGGCGTCGGACCGGGCCAGATACCTGGCGGCCACCCCTCCCGCCGCCCCGGTGCGGTAGTCGGTGATATGGGTGCCGTCCAGATCGGCGAACTCCAGGCCCGTGTCCGGGTCATTCAGGAGGATCTTGGCCATCACCGTCAGCAGGCCCCTGGCCGGGGTTGCCGGGATGAACATTGACCCACTTCAATCCGCAGATGTGCTCCCGGGCCAAAAAAATCTCGCCGTACATGGCCCGGAAGTCACCCTGAGCCAGGGTTAAATAGGCCTTGGGGGGCATATTCACCCGGCCTTCGCCGTAGGCCCGGAAGGCCTCTTCAACCGCGGCCAGCGCCAGGTCCATATCCAGCACCTGCATCACTTGGGAACCGGTCATCACTAAGCTCATATCGCCTCCGTGGAGAGTAAGCCGTGGGCCAGGTCAATAAAAGCCAGGACGCCAAGGGTGGTCTGGAGCGCCTTGCCGGCTATTAATCTTCTCCAAATAAGGAGACCACCTGGAAGCGGTCCACGTCCACCAGCCCCAGGTCCGTCAGTTTCAAGGCCGGTATGACCGCCAGGGCCAGAAACGACAGGGCCATGAAGGGATCTGGCAAGGCGCCTCCCAGGCCGTGGTAAGCCTGCTTGAGGCGGCTGTAGGCCGTGGCCACCCGGTCCAGGGGCCAGGGACTGATCAACCCGGCAATGGGCAGGGGCAGGTCGGCCAAGACTTTCCCGCCGGCCACCACCGTCATGCCGCCCCCCAGGTCCACCAGATGGCGAACCGCTTGCAGCATATCGGATTCATCAGCCCCCAGCACGACGATATTGTGAGAATCGTGGGCCACGGAGGAGGCCAGGGCGCCCCGGGGCAAGCCGAACCCCTGCACCAACCCCAGGCCCAGGTGGCCGGTGCCGTGATGCCGTTCCACCACGGCCAGTTTCAGGATATCCTGTCCGGGGGCCGTCGCCAACCGGCCATTCCGCACCGGGGTGGGCCAGAGGCGCTTTTCGGTGAGCAACTGGCCGGGAACCAGGCCGATAACCTTGACCACACCGCCGGCCGCCGGGGGCGAGAACGCCTCCAGACTCAGGTCTTTCACGTGCATGGGCGAGGTCGGGGCCGCCCCGGGGGGGACATCCGGCTCCGCCAGCAGCCGGCCTTGATCTACCAGCAGTTTGCCGTTTTTGAAAACCTTGTCGATGCGAAATTCCGTGAGGTCCTCCGCCACTACCAGGTCGGCCGCCAGTCCGGGAGCCACGGCGCCCCGGTCCCGGAGGCGGAAAAATTCCGCTGGGTTTAAAGTCGCCATGGTCACTGCGGCCAGGGGGTCCAGCCCCAGGGACACCGCCTGGCGGAGGAGGTGGTTAAGGTGCCCGGTGCGGGCCAGGTCTTCGGGGTGGCTGTCATCGGTGACCAGCATGGTGCGGCGCAGGCTGGCGGGGGTCACGGCCGGGAGAAGATCGGCCAGATTTTTGGCCAGGCTGCCTTCCCGGAGCATCAGGTAAAACCCCAATGCCAGTTTTTCCCGGGCCTCCGCCAGGGAGGTGCATTCGTGGTCGGAGCCGATACCGGCCAGGCGGTAGGCGTTGAGAGCCCTCCCGGAAAGCAGCGGGGCATGGCCATCCACCGGACCTTCGGGGAAAAGGGCCAGCTTGGCCAGGAGTCCCGGGTCGCCGGCCACCAGCCCGGGAAAATTCATCATCTCAGCCAGCCCCAGAATCCGGGGATGGCGCCGGTATGGCTCCAGATCCACCGGCTTCCAGGCGCGCTCCGGAGGTTTCCAGGGGGGAGGCGGGCACGCAGGAGGGCAGCATAAAGAAAAAATCCACCGGCAGGCCTTCACTGGCGCCCAGCAGATAATCCAGGCCCGCAGTGCCCCAGACGTTGGCGATCTCATGGGGGTCGGCCACCACGGTGGTCGTCCCCAGGGGCAAGAGGGCCCGGGCCAACTCCCGGGGAGTAAGCATGCTGCTCTCCACATGGAGGTGGCCGTCGATGAAACCCGGCAGCAGGTAGCGCCCGGTCACGGCTAGCCTGGGTCCGGGATAATCCCCCAGGCCGACGATGATCCCGTCGAACAGGGCCACATCCGTTTCCTGCCATTCGCCGGTGTAGACATTGGCCAACCGGCCGCCGGTGAGCACCAGGTCCGCCGGCACTTCCCCCCGGGCAGCCTGGAGCCGTCTTTGCAGTCTCTCCATCCACATAAGGGTCCCAATTATGTTAGTGGAATACGTTCATGAGGTTTACTATGGGGCAGTTTAGTGGAAAATAGCCGCCGGCGCAATGCGGAGAAGCCTTGGCCTGACCATGCGCACAGGGCTTAGGCCAGGTTAATTCAAGAAGCACCAGGCTATGGTTTTCGGGAATGGCAAACCCGCTGCTATGGGTAGGTGGGTTATCCAAAAGGTTTTGAACGGTGGGTTGATTAAGCCCCGGCCGGGTTGCGCCGGGGTAAGCGCCTATCAGAAGAGGGTATCCGCCCGCTTTCCTCCACCGCCTCCCCGGATCCTGGCGAATCAGAGTAAAGAGAATCCTGAAGCCACCGACCAGGGTCTTGACCGACTCACCGTCGGAGGAAAACCCGCATTCAGGTGGGGCCGCCGTGGTACAAATCAGAGGTGGCCGGCACACCAAGGTCTTCGGATCCTACGCTTTTCAGATGGGGAGGGGCGTATTCGAACGTCTTATGCATCTCTAATTCCAGTTGATCCATACATGCATCGCCTTTTTGGGCCATAACCAACAGACTGTAAAGGAGCAGCAACACCACCCCCCCCAGCACTATCCCCAGTATTATTACCCCATAGAAAAAAAGAGACATGGCCCTCCTCCGCTCCTGACCGGCAGGACTGCAGCCAGGCGGTCAGGTCGTCCCCGGTTCATGCTGTTCCGTGCCGGCGCACCCGCAGTTTAAGAATATTCCGGCAGCACCAGGGCCAGGCTTCCGGGCAATTAAGCAACTCCAGGATAGCGCTAAACATCTTGGGAGTATTCCCGGAGCTTATGTTTCAGGCGATACATGGCCTGGGTGTGCAACTGGGAGATCCGGGACTCGGTATAACCCATGATCTGACCAATCTCTTTCATGGTCAATTCTTCATAATAATATAATGATATCAATAGCTTTTCCTTATCAGGCAAGGCTTCGATGGCCTGCACCATAATTTCCTGGAGTCCGGAAAAATGTACTGCCAGTAACGAATCCCGGGCATTATCGTCCTGAATAGTCTCCAGGACCTCGTGCTCCATATAACCCGTATGCCCGCCACCGCTTTTTCTGCCTTCCTCCAGAGCCACCACGGAAACCGTCTTGGTTTCATCCAGGAGTTGGTAGAACTCCCCCAACTCCAGGCCCATGAATTCGGCCACCTCTTCGGCTTCGGCCGGCCTCCCCAGACTTCTCTGCAATTGGGAGTAGGCGTCTTCGATGAGATGAGTTTTTTTGCGCACGGACCGAGGAATCCAATCCAGACTCCGCAGCTCATCCAGCATCGCTCCCTTGATGCGGAATTCCGCATAGGTTTTAAAATTTATGTTTTTGGAGGAGTCAAACTTCTGGACCGCATCAATGAGACCAATAATGCCAGAGCTGATCAGATCTTCCATGGAGACGTGGGACGGTAGCCGCAGCGCCAGACGTGAGGCGATATACTTGATCAATGGCGCATATTGCAGCACCATCTGCTCCTGCCACTTGGGATCCGGTTTTGCAGCACCATACTGAGAGATTGATTCCGAGTTGTCCCGGACTAACGATAGGTCTTCCATGATTTCCCCGCTTTCGTGTACCGGGCGCGATCAGAGCAAACGACGCCAAAAAAATTTGATATTGCCGTCAAGGGCAGGCTGCGGCTTGGTGTTCCACAGAGTTTGCGCAATCATGACAAAAGACCTGCTGGCCGGAGACTGGGGATAGAGGGCCAGGACCGGCTGCTGTCTCATTACCGCTTTGGGCAAGGCTGGATCGTAAGGGACAAAACCCAGGTAATCCAAGGTGATCTCCCGGCCCAGGAAACGCTCGGCCACCCTGAGCAGGGTGCGATAGACCAATTCCGCCTCCCGCGGGTGAGCCAGACCGTTCACCAACAACTTGAACCTGGTCTCACCATGCTGAGACACCAGGATCTTGATCAGGGCGTAGGCATCGGCGATGGCGGGCGGCTGGTTGTTGACCACCAGGATGCGCTCCTGCGCCCCAAGATTGAAAAACAGGACATTGGGCGATATGCCGGCGCCGGTATCGATCAGCACGACATCCACCTCGTCGCTGTAATGGTCCATTTCGTTGAGCAGGAAGAGCTTCTGGAATTCATTTAACATCGCCATTTCGGCGATCCCGGAGGCGGCCGGCAGGATTTTAAGACCTCCCGGACCATCCACGATCACGTCGGCGAGGTTGAGCTGGGTGGCCAGGGCATCCTGAAGGGTGAGCCGGGGGGTTAGACCCAGCAGGATATCCAGATTGCCCAGCCCTAAATCCGCATCGATCAGGAGCACCTTGAGTCCGCGCTGGGCCAGGGCCAGCCCCAGGTTCACCACGACATTGGATTTGCCCACCCCTCCCTTGCCGGAGGTCACCGAAATAACCCTGAGGGGCCCCGCCCTCTCCCATCCTTGTGGAGAGGGAATTCCCCGGGGCACCTCAGAAAATTCGCTGGTGCACGCTGCTGGTCTGATGTCTGCTCCCATGCTGGGAATTCCTTATAAGTGAGGCCAACGTAAGTCGGCCAGGGTCATCAGCCAATGAGATAAATTATGGCAACCGGTCATTCGACCGCCTTCCGGGAAAGCCCGACCCCTTGACCTGATCTCCTCAGGGAAGTCACGATGGCCGGAATCAGGTTCGTCCACAGTTTCCAGCAACCCCTCCAACAGAGCCGCGATTTCTTCCGGGGTTAATACCTGGCTCATCTCCTTCCTCCGTCTCCCAGCCTGCATTGCCTCAAAACCAATTTCCTGGGGGGGGCGGCACCGGCCAGACCCCTTGATTCCCCACCTGGCGCTCTCATCTTCTCGACCACCCCAGACTCACCCATAAACTCAACCTTTGTTCTCTTACTCAGCAATGATTGTGCCAGCTTCGAAACGCGTTAAATTAACTTCTTAAAACAGGCAAAAAACCGCTAAACGCCGCTTCACTTTCTTAAACAAGATCCCCGGAGAACCTCGATTAACCAACTTGAATTGCACATGATTTTATGCTTCATGCTTGCCGGGGCCCGGGTGACGCCCCTCAATCGGAACGGGAGAAGCGCCTGGGAGTCGGGAGCCAAACCCTGGTACGGGGGACAGAATACGTCAGATTTTTGACATAGGGAGGATTTTCATTGCCAAAGGTTAGGACCTATGCTAAAAGAATACTGAGTTAATTTACTAAGATAGGCACTTAGCCTTATGCCTCGCCCTGGGGAGCCTGACTACTACCGGAGCCGGGCCCGAGCCGAAGGATATGTGGCCCGGGCGGTCTACAAGCTCAAGGAGGTGGATGAAAAATACCACCTCCTCAAGCCGGGCCAGCGGGTCCTGGACCTCGGGTGCAGCCCGGGATCATGGCTGCAATATATCGCCTCCCGGGTTGGCCCCGGCGGCCTGGTGGTGGGAGTGGATGCCGCCCCTTTGGCCATCGAGGTGGTTCCGCCCCTATACTTTGTGTCGGGTGAGATCACAAGTATAGACTTAGAGACCATAATTACCCTCAGCCCGACGTTCGACGTGGTGCTGAGCGACCTGGCCCCCAAAACCACGGGGATCCGCCAGGTGGACCAGCAGCGATCCCTGGAACTGGCCTCCCTGGCCTGGGAGTGGGCCCGGAGGCTGCTCCGTGAAGGCGGCCATTTCCTGGTCAAGGTCTTCGAGGGGCCGGATACCGCGGCCCTGGCGGCAGTCCTGAAGCAGAACTTCAGTCGCTTCCGGTCGATAAAGCCGGCCGGATCCCGTCCTGCCAGCCGGGAAATCTATCTTTTGGGCCTCAAGAAACAGGACGCCCCGGCCGCTTCCCGTTCACCCAAATCCGAACCCCGGCGGCCGTAAACCCGTCCAGAAGAAAAGCCGTCTTCTGTAAATTAAATAGATGTATCAATGAGTTAAATAACTTGGCGGTTGCATCGGTACGTGCAACCGGTATAAGTCAAGAAGGAGCCCGCCCAGATGTCCGGTCATTCCAAGTGGAGTACGATCAAGCGGAAAAAAGGCGCTACGGACGCCAAACGGGGGAAACTCTTCGGCAAGCTGGCCAAAGAGATCACCGTGGCGGCCCGCCTGGGGGGCGGCGACCTCACCGGCAATCCCCGCCTCAAAGTCGCCGTCGCCGCGGCCCGGGCCGAAAACATGCCCAATGACAACATTTCCCGGGCCATTAAACGCGGTGAAGGCAGTAGCGGCGGCGCGGCCTTGGAAGAGTTGACCCTGGAAGGCTACGGTCCCGCCGGGGTGGCCCTGATGGTGGAAAGCCTTACCGACAACAAGAACCGCACCGTGTCTGATGTCCGGCATCTCATCACCAAATACGGCGGCGGCCTGGGGGAGCCCGGCTGCGTCGCCTGGATGTTCGACAAGAAAGGGGTCATCGTCCTCGACCGGGAAGGCGTGGATGAGGAAAAACTCATGGAGGCCGCGTTGGAATGCGGCGCCGACGACCTGCAAGGGGATGAGAGTCAATTTGAGGTGTTCACCGACCCGACCCTCTGCTTCGAAGTCAAGGAAGCCCTGGAGGCCCGGGGGTTTACGCCGATCCTGGCGGAGCTCCAGATGCACCCCAAAACCACGGTGCCCATCGAGGAGGAAAAGGCCGCCCAACAGGTGCTTAAATTGGTGGAGTTGCTGGAGGACCACGACGACGTCAACGACGTCTTCGCCAATTTCGACATCCCGGACGAACTGCTTGAGGCCTTGATGTGAGCCCGGTTATCCTGGGAGTGGACCCCGGTTCCCGGTTTACCGGTTTCGGGGTGGTCCAGGGGGAGGGGAACCAGGTCCTCCACCTGGCCTCCGGCAGCATCAATCCCGGCTCCCGGCCTCCGTTGGAATCCCGTCTCTGTCAGATTTTTGACGGTCTCTCCGAGTTAGTCCGTCAGCATCAGCCCCAGGCCATCGCCCTGGAGGAGATCTTCCTGGCCACCAATGTCCACAGCGCCTTTGTCCTGGGCCAGGTGCGGGGCGTGGTGCTGCTCCTCGCGGCCCGGTCCATGGTGCCCATCTTCCACTACTCCCCCCTGGTGGTCAAAAAAGCGGTGGTGGGCTACGGCCGGGCCTCCAAGTCCCAGGTGCAGCTGATGGTGAAGCAACTCCTGGGGGTCGAACTGAAAAACGAGCACGCCGCCGACGCTCTGGCCGTGGGCGTGTGCCACCTCTTTCACAGCCGCTGGCCGGGCGCTTCCCCATGATCGGTTACCTGGAAGGCCAGCTCATGGACAAGGCCCCGAACCAGATCCTGGTGAAAGTAGGGGGCGTGGGCTACCGGGTCTTCATCCCCCTGTCCACCTTTTATGCCCTGCCGGAGCCGCCGGCCGCCGTCGCCCTCCAGATTCATACCCGCATGCAGGAAGACGCCCTGCACCTCTACGGCTTCAACACCCCGGAAGAAAAGGAGATGTTCCTGCAACTCCTGAGCATTCCCCGGGTGGGGGCCAAGACGGCGCTGAGCATTTTGAGCGGCATCAACCCCGAAGACTTCGCCCAGGCCCTGCTGGCCAGCGATGATAAGCGCCTGGCCAGCATTCCCGGCATCGGCAAGAAATCCGCCGCCCGGATCGTCCTGGAACTCAAAGACAAGCTGCCGCCGGCCCGGCGCCCGCGCCCGGCCTCGGCCGGGGAGAAACTCATGGAGGACGCCCTCTCGGCCCTGATCAACCTGGGGTATTCCAAAAACCTGGCGGAGAAAGCCCTGGACGCGGCCAAGGCCCTGGGCGCCGGGACCATCGAAGACCTCCTGCGCCAGAGCTTGAAATCCCTGGCGAAGTGAGAATCTCCCCCCCAAAGCCCCATTGCGCTATCCAGATCATACATTCAACTATCCGGCTTTGCTGAGAAATGCTTTCTAGTGGCAAGTTAGTGCTCAAAGCGCTTCTTGGGCTTTATCTGGAAAAAGAGCCCAACTGTCTGGGAGATAGGGGGAGGGCGCGTCGGCTTTGGCTACAAATGGGGTTGGGATTCCCCTCGCGCTACTCAACTGGCTCATTCGTTAGCACCAGGAAACGCCACCTGACTCAACTTCAAGGTCTGCCCATAACGAAGGGGCGCCATTGAATGTCAAGGATTCTTTTTGGCTCGCAATATCTGGTTAAAGATCACTGCCAGCACCGTTGCCAGAGTCAGGGAAGAGGAGAAAACGGGCTGCAGCCAGGCGGGAAAACTGGCGTACAAAGAGGGAAGAATTTCCAGGCTCAACCCGAAAATCAGCGGACCGCCGATCACGAAGGCCTTCCGTGGATCGGCGCCGGAGGCCAGAATGATTTGCAAGCCTGACATAATCATGAAGCAGGTTACGAACACCAGGATGGCCCCCATCACCGGAGTGGGCATGATGGAAAGGAGGGCGCTGATCTTGGGGGAAAAGGCCAAAATAATGAAGAGGCCTCCTGCCGTGTAGCCGATCCAGCGGCTTGTCGCCCCCGAGGCGCTGCTCAGGGCCACGTTCCTAGCCGAGGTGTCTGAGGCCAACCCTCCCAGCAGGCCCGAAAGCGTTACGCAAACCGAGTCTGCCAAGAGTCCGCCGCCGATACGCCGGACGTCCGGCTCCTGCCAATCCGCATCGTTCACCTTCTCGCACATAATCAGGTTGCCGAAGGATTTCAAGGCCCCGGTGATGGAAACTATGGCAAATACCGGCAGCAGGTTCCAGCGAAAATCCAGGGTGAACATGCCCTTGAATACCGGCAGGGCCACCCAGGGTGCTTCCAGCACCTGCTCAAACTCCGCGACCGTCAAAAGCCCTGCCACCGCGGACAGCAGATAACCACAAGCCATGCCGATGAGGACACTGTAGAGTTTCAGCCCGCCGCCACCCCAAAGGTTGATGCCCACCATGATCAATACCGTCAGCGCCGCAATCAGCAAATTCGTCATCCGGACCGGTTCCCCCCCATAATTGATCCCGAAGCACTTCGCGGTTCCCAAGGGGATGAGTCCCACGGCCACCATGAGCACTACCAGGCCCGTGATCTCCGGCGGGAAAAGAAAGCGAATGCGGTGTACCACCCGGGCAAAGAGCGCTTCCACCAGCCCGGAGGCAATGATCATGCCCCGCATCAGGGGGAGTCCCCCCAACCATGCCGCCTCCATCAGACGCGGCGAAGAAGTTAGGACCGGCCAGGTTGGGACACAAAAAACCCGATCCCAGGACCCCCCATCGCAAGGCCTGAAGGATCGTGCCGACGCCGCAGGCAATCATAGTCAACGAGACCACCGCCCGCATCTGGTCAAAAGAACCGCCGATCTCTCTCACCAGCACCACCGGCAGGACCAGGGTGCTGGACATCAAGAAAAGGTGCTGCAAGGCCAGAAGAAGGAGAACGGGCAGGGGAGGACGTTCGTCCACGCCATAAATGAGGTTTTCCGGTCTTTTTGCCATGGAATATGCAAGTCCTCTTTAAGGGGGCGCGCGTTTTGCCCTCCGCCCGGGACTGCCGGCGGCAGATTAATGTCTCATCCAAATGGGGGAGGCCAGGGAGAAGTCGGACATGATTATCAGCGATTCCCCCTTGACCGTCACTTTGCGCAGATACGCCAGTTTGCGGGACGGCAACGTCGTTCCCGGCTTGGGGGACGCCATAAACTGCAGCCTGGCCTTGTCTTGACTCTCCAGCACTTTGAGCATTTCCTTTACCACGTAACGTCCCGTGGCGTCCCGGAATTGCAACATGTTCCGCTTTTCCAGGCTGGGAAAGGCCGGGTCCACCAGGCACTCCCCCAGGGTGTCGAAGACATAAATGTACGTGCCGCAGAAGGAGAAAGGCGAGGCTCGATCGCGGAATTGGGCAAACGCCTCTTCTTTGCCCCGGTTTTCAAGCAACTCCGCCGCCCGGTCCACGTTATCCTTGACGAACACCGGCTCAATCTTAAAGTTGTGCGACCCGCTCCCCACCAGGTAAATCCTGCCGCGCGGCCCTATGACCTTGCGGATGTAAGAGATCTTCCAGGTTGGGGTCAAGCCAGCACGCTCTTCCCAGAGATAAAAGACCCAGCCACTGCTCTTGGGCCCGGGGCGGTGCCCGATGTCGGTGATCTCCCGGACCACGGGCTTGCCATTCATGTCTTTCAGGTCCATCAGGTTCTTGCCCACCAATTCCGGGTCCACGGGGTGGAAGAGGCAGACCCCGTTAATATCGTAAATGAACAGGTAATAGGTCTCATTGAACCATCTTGATCCCGGCACCGCAAATCCCGGGAAAGCTTTAGGCCCCTGCTCTTCCACCAGGTTGGCGGCGCTTTCCACCAGGAGCACCAGTTGCCTGGTGTCTTCGTAAATGTAGGGGAGGGAGATGTGGCGCCCCATCTGGTGGCTTTCCAGGTACAGCAAGGTCACCAGGGCTGCCGCCACCAACACTCCCACCACCGCCCATAGTTTAGTCATACTCGAACCTCTGCTGCGGGATATTATGCCTGTCGGAAAAAACAGACTTCGAGGATAAGAAAGCCAAGCATCCTGAAAGATTACCCTCTTTCCATACGATAGCCATGATCTGTTTTTAGTACCACCAAAGACGTATTTTTTCCAACTCCATTTTCCATGGTGGCATAATTTTGCGGAACGGTACGGGAGCCAGATGAGGAACACGGAGGGATATTTTTAGCGTGTGGATGTGCTGGTCAGCGGGTTATATTTTATTCTCACGACAGCGTGGCTTTCTCTCATAGATGATTATCAGATGATTGACAGGTGGTTCAGGCTGATTTCCGGACAGGTCTCCGGTTGACTCACTCAGGCAAGGTAGCCTGGGGTGAGGATAGTGGGGAAGTTGCCCGCCCTTCCTGGCTGGGCAATCTGTAAGGCCGGGAATGTTGGTGAACGTTTTATCCTTCGGGATAAAATACGCCCGCCTCCGTGGTCAAGGGAAGCCGGGAACCTTCAGATGACTCACCCCCGATGAGTAGATATATAGGTTGCCGGCTTCTCTTTTCATGTATATTCTGCCTTACCTGTCTTCTGATGGCGCATTTTCACCCCGGATTTACGTTCTTCTGACTTCTTCTCTCCGCAGCTTTATGAATCTTCTTAAAATAATCCCCCATTTCGATATGCGCAGCATATCCGGAATTTTTCCGGGTTCGGGGATAAGTGTCAATCATGGCAAGCTGTACGTAATAAAATCTGTTTTTTCCATTTATTGTGGTGGGTTAAGTACTCCTTTTCTCTCGCCTCACTTTCTTCATGTCAAGCGGTTTTTGACATAGCCCTCCTTTCCGGGATAGTCGAGGCAGGGGGCTCCTGCGGAAAACGGCCCCCAAGAGCTCGTTGGAGCAGGCGCCCCCTGCCGGGTTTGATGCGTCAGAGTTGGGTTTTTCATGGTCGGTATCATCCAGTCATCTGGAGAATCGCCTCCATGGCCCGGTGATAGTCCCGCTGTACCTTGAGATTGGATACCCGGCAGTATCGCTGGGTGGTCTTGATCCGGGTATGCCCCAGGAGATCCTGGATGGTCACCAGGGCGGCATCGGCATTGGGGAGTTGGGTGGCCAAGGTTGCCGCATAATCTCGGTTTTTGATGGATCTTGTGCTAACATGCCATTTACTATAAGTCATTTCAAAACCGATTTTAAGGGTCATGTTGCCTCAACCAGAGGAGCTTAAGCTGGGAGAGAATCACCCCCCTTTTTAAAGGGGGGCAGGGGGGATTATAAGGCGTCTCATAATGGAAACAACTTCTGGTAATCACGATAACTGGGCCAAAGTCTATCTCGGCGACAGCCGGGTCATGACGGAAGTGGAGGATGCCGGCATCGACCTGGTGGTAACCTCGCCGCCCTACTGGCAGATCAAGGACTACGGCGTCCCCGGCCAGATCGGCTACGGCCAGAGCCTGCACGATTACCTCAAGGACCTCTACCGCACCTGGCGGGAGTGCTTCCGGGCCCTCCGGGAAGGGGGCCGGCTGTGCATCAATATCGGGGATCAATTCGCCCGGGCCGCGGTCTACGGGCGCTACAAGGTCATCCCCCTGCATGCCGAGTTCATCAATCAATGCGAGAGCCTCGGCTTCGACTTCCTGGGGGCCATCATCTGGCAGAAGAAGACCACCATGAACCCCAGCGGCGGCGCCGTCGTCATGGGTTCCTACCCTTTCCCCCCCAACGGTATCGTGGAACTCGACTACGAGTTCATCCAGATCTTCAAAAAGCCGGGGAAAAGCAAAAAAGTCTCCCCTGAAATCAAGGCGGCCTCCCGACTTACCAAGGAGGAGTGGAAGGAGTACTTCGCCGGGCACTGGTATTTCGGCGGGGTCCGGCAGGCGGGGCACGAGGCCATGTTTCCCGAGGAACTGCCCCGGCGCCTCATAAAAATGTTCACCTTCGTGGGCGACACGGTGCTGGACCCCTTCCTGGGGAGCGGCACCACGGTCAAGGCGGCCCTGGATTTGGACCGCAATGGTGTGGGCTATGAGATCAACCCGGATTTTCTGGAGGCGATTCCCCAAAAAATCGGCGGCCGGGATTGCTTACCGTTTCATCGCGAAATCCAGATAATTATGCCTCATAAAACAATTGAGGAACTGCCGGAAATCGATTATACTCCGGCAATCCGCGATGCCACAGCCCGGCAGGATGGCCACCGCCCGCAGTTGCGCCCCGACCGGTTGCACAAGGTTACCCGGGTTATTGATGAGCACACCATCACCATTGATAACGGCGCCCGGGTCACCTTCCTGGGAGTGCGAATCGACAAGCCAGCCGAGACCCTGGATTATTTGAGAGCTCGGGTTTTGGGAAAAACCGTCTTCGTCAAAGACGATCAGGCCGGCGTCGCCGCGGGGCGGGCTGGATATGTTTATCTGAAAAATCGCATCTTTATCAATGCGCATCTCATTAAGAGCGGCTTGGGGTCCCCCGATCTTACGATTGACCACAAATTGCAGAAAAAGTTTATCCAGTTACAGGCGCAAAGAGGAGAAATTCAGAGCAACCAGCCATAATACGGAAATTACTGGTCGGCCATAACCCCATTCTCAGCTACCCTCGCTCGGCGAGGCCCACAGGGGGTTGACACATGAAGAAAGACCTGAAGCATCATGGCATCAGAAACGTCGCCGCAGTCCATTGGAACCTACCCACCTCGGCCCTGTACGAAAAAATCGTCTCCCAGAAGGAAGGACTCATCGCCCACCTGGGGCCGGTGGTCGTGCGCACCGGGGCCTATACCGGCCGTTCTCCCAAGGATAAATTCATTGTCGAAGAGCCCACCAGCTCCGCCCAGATCCATTGGGGGGAAGAGAACCAGCCTTTTTCCTCGGAAAAATTCGATCTCATCCATTACCGGCTGCTGGCCTATCTGCAGGGCAAGGAGATCTTCGTCCAGGACCGCCACGCCGGGGCCGACCGGAATTACCAGATGAATATCCGCCTGATTACCGCCACGGCCTGGCAAAGCCTCTTTGCGCGCAATATGTTCCCGGCCCCGGTGGGCCCTGGCGAACCCCTGCACGTCGGCCCGGATTTCACCATTATCAGCGCCCCGGGCTTCCATGCGGTGCCGGAGTTGGACGGCACCAATTCCGAAGCCTTCATCATGGTCAATTTCGGCAAAAAGCTGGTCGTTATCGGTGGCACCTCCTACGCCGGAGAGATCAAAAAATCGGTCTTCACCATCTTGAACTACTACCTGCCCCAACAGGAAGTGCTGTCCATGCACTGCGCCGCCAACGAGGGTCGAAACGGAGATACGGCCCTGTTTTTCGGCCTGTCCGGGACCGGCAAGACCAGCCTCTCCGCCGACCCCGGGCGCAAGCTCATCGGCGATGACGAGCACGGCTGGGGCAAAGACGGGATCTTTAACTTCGAAGGGGGCTGTTACGCCAAGGCCATTCGCCTGAGCGCCAAGGCCGAACCGGAGATCTACGAATGCACCCGGAAGTTCGGCACCATCCTGGAGAATGTCGGCATCGACCTGGCCACCCGCCGCCTGGACCTCGATGACGCCAGCCTGACGGAAAACACCCGGGCCGCCTACCCCATCACCCACCTGCGCAATATCATCCGCGCCGGGGTCGGGGACCACCCCAACCATATATTCATGTTAGCCTGCGACGCTTTTGGGGTCTTGCCTCCCATCTCTCGCCTGACCCCGGAGCAAGCCACTTACCATTTCCTCTCCGGTTACACGGCCAAGGTGGCCGGCACCGAGCGGGGCATCGGCACAGAACCCCAGGTCACCTTCAGCACCTGTTTCGGGGCCCCCTTCCTGCCGATTCCCCCCGCGGTCTACGCCCGCTTGTTCCGGGAGAAGGTGAAACGGCATAAGCCCACCTGCTGGCTGGTGAACACCGGCTGGACCGGCGGGCCCTTCGGGGTGGGGCACCGCATCGAGATCGCCCACAGCCGCGCCCTGCTGCACGCGGCCATGTCCGGTAATCTGGACGGCGTTCCCACCTACCAGGACCCCTATTTCGGCCTCACCGTGCCCACCACCTGCCCGGGTGTGCCGGACGCCATCCTCTACCCCCAGAAAACCTGGGCCGACCCCCAGGCCTATGAGGCCAAGGCCCGAGACCTGGCGGGCCGCTTCCGGGAGAATTTTACCAAGTACGCCGCCAACGTCGATCCTGAGGTGCTGGCGGCGGAACCGAAGTAATACCAGGGGCGTTTATCGGAGGAGAACAGCCTCTATCCTGCCGGGGCGCACCTGTGTGTGCGCCCTTAAGCCAGGGCGGACATCTATCCCGAATAAGTCGCCGGACAGCAAAAAACTGGGTGCCACAGGCTTTCCAGCCTGTGCAAAAAACGCTCGGCTTTTCAGGTTATTTAATTTACTGTTATATTTTAGCAGGTTATGCCATATATCGACAAGTTCATGAATAAAGCGAGATAGGTCCGCCCCCACAATAACTACATTACCTGCTGGGTGGGTGAGAGAACAAAATAATTTTGAGGGGAGGGCCGGGGACAATCAATTCCCCCACCCTCCCCTCAACGTCTTTTCTAGAGATCGCAATGTGAGACCTCTGCGAAAGTCTCGTCTAAGACAGCCGCCCTCGGCTGTCCACACTGCCTCTATAGCAATTGCCAAAAGTTTTTTCCGCTCCGGGAAGCCTTATAATCCCTCCTGCCCCCCTTTAAAAAAGGGGGGAACTGCAAGGAATTGCTGTTAAAGTCCCCCTTTGACAAAGGGGGATTTAGGAGGATTTGGGAACCTCCAAACGGAAGGCATTTATCGCAGCCGCTCTAGGCGCAGGCGAGGGCGCCTACGCTACATTTTGATGAGGAAGGATAGCGAGAGAAACTTTCCCAGAGGTCTCACTAGTTCTTAAAGGAGGGATAACGGGCCGCCAGCCAGGGCGCCAGGTGCCGGTCGACAATCCCGGCCACCGCCCTCGCCCCAGGTTCGGTGTAGTGCAGGTAATCATAGTAATAGGCGGAGTTCCGGGGCAGCTCCCGGGCCAGGTCGATCAAGAGCACCCCATCCTTTTGGGCCACCCGCCTCGTCACCTCGTTGTACAGGTCGATGGCCTGAAACATGAACCTGCCGTTCTGGTCCCCCACCTTGACGGTCTCCAAATTCACCCCGGTGACCGGGTCAATCCCCGGCCCATAGAGGGTCGGCTGGGTGATCAGGATCGGCTCGATGCCGTGGTCCCGGCAGACCTTGACGAGTTGCTCCACCCGTGCCGCAAAAAAAGGCAGGGAATTGGTCTGGTAATCCTCTAACAGCCTGGCCGCGGTCCCGGCCGGCATCTGCTCCAGCCTCCCGGCCTTTTTCAGGTCAATTTCCGTGTGGTGCAAGCCCCGCCGCTGGGCAATAAAGTAGCGCCAGAGATTCTGCCCCAGGGCATAGACCTCGCTGCGATACAACAGGGCGTGCCACCGGTGTTTCAGGTCATGACCCCGGCGGGCCTCGGCCGCGGCAATGTCGCCCGCGCCCACGTCGTTGATGCCGATCAGAAACAACACCACCTTGGGCCGCAGTTTAACGACGTAATCCTCCATCAGGATGAGGTGCCGGTAGGTGGTGGCGCCATCCAGGCCGGCGTTGTTGATCCACACCCGTTTAAACTCCCGTGAAAGTTGCTGTCCCAGGAGGTCGGGCCAGGTCAGGCCGTCCGAGAGGTAGAAGCACTCCGTGGTGCTGCCGCCGACGGTGATGATGGTCAGGTCGTCCCGGAAATCCCGGGAGGCGGGGCCCCCCGGAAGCCCAGGGAATTTTTCGTGTGCTTCGTGGTCTTGGCCAGTTTGGTGGGAAATTTTTCCGTGTTGTCAAAGATATATCTTTTGTTCACCGGCAAGACGATCCGGTCGGGCCGGAAACGCATTTCCAGGGGGTTGTAGACCCGGAGCAGCACTTCCAGCACCGCCAACGCCACCAGGCAGCCCAGAAGGAGTATGGATAAGTTGGTGAGATATTTTTTCATGATAGTCTTGGTCCGGCGGGAAACATGCGAGTCTCACCGCAATCTTCTCGGTGCGTCCGGGAGCCGCGGCTTGCCGCGTTTCTCATGGCAACCCGGCTCCCGGACTGATCCGGTGGGCCTTGGGGTGACCCCCCTCCACCAGCTTGAGACCGGCCTGGACCAACTGTGAAAAAGCCGGCCGGGAACAGGCAAAAAAGACGGAGTGCCCAATCCGGTTCATGTGCATGTCGCCCCGGGGATAATACATATTCTGCCGGGTTTTTGCATACCATTGCGCCATGGCCGCCGTGGGGTCGATACACTCTATGCCATGTGCACGGCAGCAGGCGCCGATCCTGCGGTTGGGAGCCATGAGATCGAACCGGGACTTCTTCAAGCCATATTGCCTGATGGCTTTGTCCCAATCCCCGGGTTGCACCTGGTATCGTTGGGGAAATATTTGCACGGCGAAAATAATATGGTGCTGGCGGCAGATGAGAGCAAAAGCCTCCAAACAGCGGCACAGCCTCGCATAGGCTTCCACAATTTCAGGAGGCGGGGGATTGGTGAACACACCGAGACCGTCCGTCGCGTCGAAAAGACTCGGGTGCTGCCAGTCGCCCCCGGTGGTGATGGCCTCCCCTTCCTGATAGAAACGCCGCAGTAAGCGCCGCCTTTTTATCCACCTGCTGATCTGCCTGATGAAGCGTTCCCCGAGGCTTTGAGATACCAGATATTCTGGCGGGATCCTATGGGATTCGAATTCTTTATAGGTGAGGGGACCGTGGTGAGTCTTCTCGAGATGAACCTTGCCATCCTCCAGGGTGAGAATATAGCTACCCCGAGGGTCCAGAGTCAGGTAGGTCTGGGAAATATCGTTTCCCAGGGTGATTCCCAAAAGGACAATATGCGGTTTCAACCGGAGCCCGAATTGCTCCAGGTAATACAACGCGTTAGCCGGATCGGAAATTTCGGCCACCATGACCTCGGCTTGGCCGTATTCCCGGTTGATCAACTGTTCCTGTAAAGAGGAAAAAGTCTCATGCTGCCCCACCCGGTAGCCGGCGGTGAACGAATCCCCCAACGACAGAATGCGGAGTACTCCCGGCCGGGGCTCTGGCGTGAACTCGTGATCACTGCGAAATCCCTGGGCATTGTTGGTCCATTGCACCTTACCGCCATAACCGTCGGTCACCTGAATCGATAAATTCTCTTTGAGATATCCTCCCCACTCCATTTCATGGAGGCGCTTGACATCGCCAAAATCGAGGGTGGTCTTTTTCTGATACTTTTCCATGACTCCTAAAGAAAACTCTGATAGGACCACGGCCACAATCATGGCAAAGATCACCGACAACCATATGAATCTGCGCGCCGTAACGCGAATGGTCATAACGTCCTCAGGGAGATAGGTACGGTGGTGCTCCAAGGCCCCGGTTTAAAGCCTTAACGCCACCTGTCGGTTTAGACCCTCAACCCCGGAATCCGGTCCCCATGGAGCAGGTGGAGGGTAATGAAACCGGCCAACAGGAGCCCGGCGACGGCCAGGACCAGCCAATCCCGGGCTGCCATCCGCGTCTCCAGGAGATAGGTGCGCCGGGGACTCATTTGGAAGCCCCGGGCCTCCAGGGCCCAGGCCATGGACTGGCTGCGCCGCAGGGTCAGGAGAAAAATCGGCGCCAACAGGGGCAGATGACGCTTCAGGCGGTCCAGGGGGCCGCCCTGCTCCCAACTCAGGCCCCGGGCCGCCTGGGCCTCTTTGACCCGCATGGCCGTGGCGAAGACCTCGGGCACCCAGCGCAGCGCCAGGGCAAAAGCAAATGCCCCGGGGTACGGCAACCGCAGCTTCACCAGACCCCGAAAGAGCTCCGCCGCCGGGGTGGTGGCCAACAGCGTCAGCCCGGCCACCATCATGGTGCCCAGCTTCAGAAAGTTGGCGGCGCCAAAGGCCAGGGACTCCCGGCTGACGCCCCAGAACAGGGGGGTGGGACCATGAGCCAAAAAGGCCCAGACCGCCGAGACTGAAGATCGCCAGGGGCGCCAGCAGCCAGCGGATTGGCCTCAAAGCCCGCCAGGACCGGGCCAGGGTTACGTGTCCCAGCACCAGCAACGTCGCCAGGGCCGCCACCTGGGGACTCTCGGGCAACAGCACCATGACGAAGCTGGCCATCAACAGGCACAGCTTGGTGCGGGGATCGAGGCGGCGCACCCAATTAAGGCCCGGCGGGGCCCCGGAAACTTTATTTCCTTGCATCGGGACTTAACTTTTCCGAAAATCAAAATTTAAATCTAAATTTTCTCAAGGGACGGTGAAATGGTCAAATACACAGTGCTGATCTTGATCTTACTTGATGTCTTCCTCAATGTCACCGGACAGTTGTCTCTAAAATACGGCATGACCAAAATCGGCAATTTTTCCATCTCCCTGTCGACCTTGCCCCCCGTCTTTCTCAAGGCGGCCACCAATCTCCCGGTGCTCTTTGGACTCCTCTGCTATGGCCTGGGATTCATGGTCTGGCTCATCGTGCTGTCCAAGGCGGAAGTCAGCTACGCTTACCCCCTGATCAGCCTCGGCTACGTCTTCACCGCCATCCTGGCCCGGGTCTTGTTCGGCGAAGCGGTGGGCCTCACCCGCATGGCGGGCATCTTGATTACCTGTTTGGGGGTGTTCTTGATTGCCCGCAGTTAAGCAGGCCCGGAGGGGTTCAGGGGACAGGAGGGCCGGCCTTCCCCGGCGTCGAACCCGCGGCCCCGCCCATCGGTTCCCCCGGCAGGCGGCGCCCTTCCCTAGAGAGAATAGTTCATCAAGGCCTAGTCCCGGCGGCGGTGGCGGATGGTCCGTCCGGGGGCCCGGCCTAAGTCCGGCGCAGACGGTCCATCAAGGAGCCCCGGCCATCTGCGGGCCTCACATCCTCCACGGGCCGCACGTCATCTTCCGGCGATACCCAGGCAATGTTGCGTTTATTCAAGATCAAAACCCGCCCGCTTTTGCCCTCCGCGGTGGCATCAAACACCACCACGAACGGATCGGCAAGTTTGGTGAATATTTCACTAACCCGCTGGACCGTCTCTTCATCGTTATATACGTTGACCTGTCCCTGGACCAGGGAGCCGTCCACCATCTTGATAGTCACCTTGCGGCCATCGATCCTTCGGCTGATAACCTTAACACTCATAGGCGCCCTCATTGCGGCCAGGACGTCACCTTTACCCCTGTCCGCCGCTTAATCCGTAGTTCTCCCCAGGTTTGCCCCGGAGGATTTGACCGGCCATGAGGCAGGGCTCATCCCGTACCGCCACACCTGACGATAGACTTATCGGCAGGTTGCGGCCTTTTCTCAAGGATGCTGGGGCATTATTGGCGACGGCGCCGCCCCGGGCTTATCCCCCTGATACCAGTGATACCAAGTTGAGACCTCTGCGAAAGTCTCATGTAGGATAGCCGCCCTCGGCTGTCCACACTGCATTGAGGCGCAGGCGAGGGCGGCTACGCTACATTTTGATCGGGAAGGATAACGATAGCGGCTTTCGCAGAAGTCTCAACTTCGTATGAGCGGTCATAAGACGATTTTTCGGGGCCGGGATCCGCGTGTCCCCTCCCCTCCGGGGTCACACCCAGGCGCGCCCCTGGGTTCCAGTCGCTCATTCTTGCACGCCACCCGGCAGAAAACCCGGCCGGGGAGCCTTATCCCGGACGCGACGTCAGGTTGCCGACCTTTTTGGCCAGCAGGCCGCCGGCCAGTTCCCGGGCCCGGGCCAGGGTCTCCTCCAGGTCGAAAGAGAGCAGGCGCCGGTCCTGGACCACGACCCGCCCGTTTACCAGGACCGTCTGGACATCGGCGCCGGTGGCGGCGTAAACCAGGTGGGAATAAGGGTCATAGAGGGGGGTCAGGTGAGGCTGGTCCAGGTCGAGGACGATCAGGTCCCCTTTCAGGCCCGGGGCCAGGGCCCCCACCTCTTTTTCCAGCCCCAGGACCCGGGCGCCCCCGCCCGTGGCCAACGACAGCGCGGTGGGCGCCGGCAGCACCGTGGGGTCCATGCAGTCCACCTTCTGGAGCTTGGCGGCGGTATCCATCTCCTGGATCAGGTCCAGGTTGTTGTTGGAGGCGCAGCCGTCCGTCCCCAGCCCCACCGGTATGCCCCGGCGCAGGAGGTCGGCCACCGGCGCAATCCCGGAAGCCAGCTTCATGTTGGACTCGGGGCAGTGGGCCACCCCGGCCCCGCTGGCCGCCAGGAGCATGCGGTCGGCATCGCTTAACACCACCGCATGGTCCGCCACCAGCCGCCGGTTGAGGAGGCCCAGCCGGTAAAGGTGCCCCACCGGCGTCGCCCCGTAGCGGGACTGGCACTCGGCCACCTCCCGGGGGGTCTCGGACAGATGCATGATGAGCCGGGTGTCATACTTGGCCGCCAACTCACCGCACTGCTGCAATAATTCCGGAGAGCAGGTATAGACCGCATGGGGCTGGATGGCCACCCGGATCAACGGGTGGTCCTGAAAGGCGCGGCAGAGGTCCTCGCTGAACCTGAGGCCCGCGGCGGGGGGGCCGTAGTTGGGCGACGGAAAGTCGTAGAGCACCTCCCCCACCACCGCCCGGATGCCGGTCTCGGCTACGGCCCGGGCCACGTGGTCGGCAAAGAGATACATGTCGGTGAAGGTGGTGGTGCCGGAAAGCAGCATCTCGGCCACCGCCAGCTTCGTGCCCCAATAGACGAAATCCCCGTTGACCCGGCTCTCCGCCGGAAAAATGTAATCATTGAGCCATTCTTCCAGGGGCAGATCGTCGGCCAGGCCCCGGAACAGGGCCATGGCCGCGTGGGTGTGGGCATTGATCAGGCCGGGGAGAATCAGCCCCTGGGGGTAATCCAGCACCCGGGCCGGGGCGTAGCGCTTCTGCAGTTCCGCCGGGGGCCCCACCGCGACAATCTCGGCGTCCTTCAGGGCCACCGCCCCGGGTGAGAACACCTCGTGCTCCCGGTTCATGGTCAACACCCAGGCGCCCTGGATGATCAGGGAAACCGGCTCTTTCCCGCCCTCAGACATCCTGTTCTCCTTCAGAGGCTCATTTTTTGGTCCCGGGCGTAACCGGCACGGCCGGCGCGGGCTGGAGCCGCCGGTACCGCCCTGGCGCATGGCCGCCTGGAACCGGGGAGTCGACCCCAGGGGAATCTTCAGGCGAAAGGTCCCCGGGGCCAGGGAATCACCCTTGATCCAGGGGTTGAGGGTCTTGATGGCCTTGTAATACGTGCCGCTGGCCTCCGCCAGCCTTCTCACCGGCACCGCCTGGGCCAGGGTAACCTGGACCTCGTCATAAGCCAGGGGCGGATAGAGCTGGTCCTCGGGAATAGTGAAACCGTAGCGGCCCGGGTCCTCCATGATGATCTTGGCCGCCAGGATGCGGAAGATATAGCGTTCGGTCTCCTCCGGCAGGCTCAGGTGGTAGAAGTTATTGACCCCCTGGGCGGCGATGGCCCTCTGCACCCGTCCTTCCCCGGCGTTGTAAGCCGCCAGGGCCAAGGCCCAGTTGTGGAACAACCGGTGCAGCCTGGCCAGGTGGGTCAGGGCCGCGTCCGTGGAGGCGCCGAAATCCAGGCGCGCATCTATGGCCTTGTCGCAGCGCAACTGTAATTGCTGGGCCGTGGGGCCCATGAACTGCCAGGGGCCCAGGGCGCCGGCCCTCGACCGGGCCCGGGGGCGCAGGTCGCTCTCCGCCAGGACCACGTATTTCAGGTCCAGGGGGAGCCGCCGGGCCCGCAGTTTCCCCTCGATCTCCGGAAAGTAGCGGCGGGCCCGTTTCAGCCACATGGTGGTCTGGGCCCGGCTCCACACCTCGATGGTGAACTCCCGGTCCAGGGATTCCTTGACCTCCGGTTCGTTGAGGGGCACCGGCTCGCCGCAAAGAAACATCTGGGCGGGAGCGGCAAAGGCGGGCAAGGAGACGACCGCGGCGGGGGCGGCGGGCGGCGACCCCAGGGGCAGACCGGGACCCGCGCCCGCCCCGCCGGGAAGCAGCCACAGGCCGGCCAGCACAAAGAGAATAATCAGAGCCATATAAGGTAATCCTGATGCTCCAAAGAATATCGTTCGTAAAGCATGTATCCCACCGGAAGAGGTCTGTCAACCCGCCGACGCCACCGGCCCCTCAGACCCGCGGCGCCGGCTCGCTTTCCGGGTCCGGCCCGCCGGCCTCTTCCTGGGTCCGGACCGCCACCTCCAGCTCGGGGAAGGACTTGTGATGCAAGACCCGCTGGGGGTAGGGCAGGTCGATGCCGTGCTCCTTGAACCGCTCCCAGACCCCCAAAAGGACCTGGCTTTTGACGTTATGGACGCCATTTTGCGGGTCATGAATCCACACCCGGAGTTCAAAGTCGACAGAGTTTTCGCCAAAACCCATGAGCAGGCAGGCAGGCTTGGGGTCGGCCAGGATCCGGTCCGCCTTCCCCGCGGCCTCCAGCATAAGTTCCATGGCCTGGGGGATGTCGGAGTCATACCCGATGCCCACGGGAATCTTGAGGCGCAGCAGGTTGTTGCTGTAGGACCAGTTGACCACCTGGTTGATGATCAAATCTTCATTGGGGATGAGGTATTCTTTGGCGTCCCGGGTCACCACCGAGATATAGCGCCCGCCGAGAAAATTAATCCGGCCGTAGGTATCTCCCAACTGAATCACATCCCCGGGCTTGATGGACTTGTCGGCCAGGATGATGAGGCCGCTGATCAGGTTGGCAAAAACCTTTTGCAGGCCGAAACCGATGCCCAGCCCGATGCCGCCGCTGAAGACCGCGAAGGCCGTGAGATTTATCCCCAGGTAGAGGAGAACTGCGACAATCACCAGGGTAAAGAGGAAGAGGCCCAGCAGCTTGTGCAACAGAACCTGGACCGAGGGGGTGACATTTTGCACCGTCTTGATCCAGTGCCCGAAGAAGACCGAGACTTTCTTGGCCAGCCAGAAAAGCACCACCAGGATCAGGCCGCCCTGGATCAGGCTGAGTGCAGTCAGGTGGACGCTGCCGAGGCTCAGGTCGATGCTGTTGAGCAGGTTGAGGACCGGGATGAGCGCATGCACGATATCCAGGGCGGCAACGGACCAGATGATGACGCTGACGAACCTGGCCAGGGTGCGGTTTTTCATCTGGGAGGTCAGCAGGCGAATGAACACCCAGGCCAGGAACAGGCTCAGGAAGATGCGAATGCCGTGATTGGGCCAGTGCAAGCGGTTTGCGGTGCCATAGGCGAATAACAGCAAGATGACGGTAAAGATGGGGCTGAGTAATTTGGCGGTAATCACCCGGGTCAGTTGCGGCAGCGAGCGTTGCACCAAGGGATGCCGCTCTATTTGCCGGTGCAGCCACGGCCGCACCACCCCGGCGGCCAGGCGAGCCAGGAGATAGAGGCAGCCCACCACGATCAGCTGTATCAGCATGTTCCAGACCAGGATGTGGGTAAGGAAATAATTCTGGGCCAGGAGCCCCATGGCCAGAAAATGATCGAGCCTCATGGCATTACCCATCATGGCCTCCGGCATCATTTATTGAGAATTATCTGATGATTGTACCGCAAAGTCCGAAAAATTGAAAATCAACAGGAAGTTATTCGGGCCCGGCCCAGTATCGTGTTTCGGAAGGAGCTTCAATAAGTCAGGGTCTTAACCCCCCCCCCGGCGAGGGGTCGGGGTGTGGGGCATAACCAGAACCTCATAGCAATACGGATAAACCCGGCGGCCCCCCACCGCGAGGTTCCTTCCCGGCCGCCCGTCTCCGGTGGCCGAGGGAAAAAATCCCTTGATTCCTGGCCTTTTCTCCTTTATCCTTTGCAGAGAAATTCTCGACGAGGAGGTGATCCTGGTGCATCGGTCGCTCTTTTTTACACCTTTGAAATCCTGAAGCAGCGGCGTCCGGGGAGCCTTGGTAAGGCTCTGGATTCGGAGGCCGGACAAGGGTGGGCCAGATCACCGGGAACTTTCTCACAGCCTTAGTCCTGGTTCAACCCCCCCCTTGCAGTAACCCTTCAGACTCGTCCGTCATTCTTTCGGCCTACCGACATAAACGCCGCTCTCTTCGGAAGCAGTGAAGGGCGCCGCACCCCTGCGCGCCCGGTTGCCGGTCGCGGCCAGGCCCCATCCCGGGGTTCGGTCCCAGCCGCCATCCCAGACCTTACCCGCCTTCATGAGGCCCAAGGCCGCTTCCGGCCCTGGCCGGTTTTCCGTTGATTTTACCGTGAACGTCCAGCCCTCGGGGTGGTTCGCATACCGCCCCCGCCATGAATTTCGTGACGGGGGGTGGCCCCAAACGGCCGTGGTGGTTCACACCTTAACCTCATGAAGGAGCCCTCTGCGAAAAACCCTTTGGTCATCCTGAGCCGAGCGCAGGATCTCGCCTTTTCTCGAATTTAGGTGATTTTTCGGTCGCTTCGCCTCTCCGGAATGACCGGGATTCAACTTTTGCAGAACTCTCATAACGGGTGATTCGTTTGGCGAAACGCAGTCTGAAACCCAGTACCTGCCAGGAAATTGCCGTGGCCGCCAACTCCCGCGGCTCCCGGCTGCATCCCGACCCCGCCTGGGAGGTCGGCCTGACCTGGCTCTACCACTTCCTGAGGCTGAGCCTGGCCTGCATCTTTATCTATGCGGGGTTTATCAAACTCCTCGATCCCCGGGCTTTTGCCCACGCCATCGCCCAGTATGACCTGATACCCGAGGGCCTGCTGCCGCTGGTGGCCGTGGGCCTGCCGGCCCTGGAACTGCTGGCCGGCCTGGGCCTTATTGATGAAGTCCGGGGCAGTCTCACCGTCATCGCGGTCTTGCTCCTGATATTTCTGGCGATCCTGGGATATGCCGTCGGGCAAAATCTTGACATCGATTGCGGCTGTTTCACCGCTGATGAACTGGACGCCCAACACCACGTCACCACCGCGTTCCGGCGCGACCTCGTGATGATCGCCGCAACTCTGTATCTGTATTGGCGGCGGCGGAGTCGTCCGCCCCGCAGTTTTATAATCGACAAAATATACCGAATCCTCAAAGGAGAACCAAAAAAATGACGAACAGACACGGATTTTTCATGGGCGGGCTCATGGCTATCGTAGTCTTGGCCCTGGTGGGCTGCGGCCAATCCTGGTCCGGAAAAGAATTGGCGACGGAGACCTCCGGGGTCAACTTATCCCGGGAGACGAGCCGGGGCGGCTACAAACTGGTGTCCACCCCGGAGCTCAAGAAATGGATCGACCAGAAAAAACCCATGATGATCATCGACACCATGCCCCTGGAAGCCAGCTACAAGAAACAGCACGTCCCCGGGGCGGTGCAGTATGAGTTCCCCATTCCGGAAGTTAAGGAGATGAACGACGCCGCCAAGGCGAAATTCGAAAAATTCTTAGGCCCCGACAAGAACAAGACCCTGGTGTTCTACTGCGGTTTTGTCAAATGCACCCGGAGCCACAACGGCGCCATGTGGGCGGTCAAGCTGGGCTACAAAAACGTCTACCGCTGCCCCGGCGGCATCAAGGCCTGGGATGAAGCCGGCTACCCGGTGGCCAAGGGCACGAAATAAGTCCAGCGCCCCAGGCTCGCCTGCAACCCGGCTCGCCCCGGAGCAGCACCGGGACCGGCCGGGTCCACCCGTGAACTTTTTAAGGGAGATCAAGTGCATGCCGACACCCTACGATGACATGTGGGAAAAACTCAACCTCGACCTGGCGGCCCATGAGGGGCTGCTCCAGGTCCTGGGCAAATTTTACGGCGACATCTATCTGACCCAGGAAGGCCGCCTCAAGGGCATGGAATATCTGGATTTTGTCCTTTCCGAGGTCCACGGCCTGCGCATCAAGGAATTGCAGGATGCCAAGGCCCAGGGCCGGAAAGTCATCGGCACCTTCTGCGTCTTTGTGCCGGAGGAGCTGACCTTGGCCGCGGACGCCATCCAGGTGGGCCTGTGCGCCGGGGCCGAAATCGGCAAGGAAGCCGCGGAAAAAATTCTGCCCCGGAACACCTGCGCCCTGATCAAATCATTTGTGGGCTTCAAGATCGCCCGCCTCTGCCCCTACACCGAGTCCTGTGATCTGGTGGTGGGGGAAACCACCTGCGACGGCAAGAAAAAGGCCTACGAAATCTTTGCCGATTATGCCCCGGTCTATGTCATGGAAATCCCCCAGATGAAGCAGGCCTGCGACCGGGACCTGTGGAAGGCCGAAATCCTCCGGTTTAAAGCCAAAATCGAGGAGCTCACCGGCAACACCATTACCGCCCCCAGGCTCAAGGAGGCCATCAAGCTGGTGAATGCCCGGCGGGCCGTCACTGCAGCGCCTCAACCGTCTCCGGGCCGCGGCGCCGGCCCCCATTTCCGGCCGGGACGCACTGCTCATCAACCAGATCAGCTTCTATGACGACCCGGTCCGGTTTACCCAGAAGATCGGGGAACTCTGCGACGAGTTGGAGCAGAAAATCAAGGCGGGCCAGGGCGTGGCGCCGGCGGATAGCCCCCGGCTCATGTTGTCCGGCTGTCCCATGGCCGTGCCCAACTGGAAGCTGCCTTTCGTAGTGGAATCTTCCGGCGCCATCATCGTCGGGGAAGAATCGTGCATCGGGGCTCGCAACACCCGGGACCTGGTGGATGAGTCCGGTGAGACCCTGGAAGACATGCTGGACGCCATCGCCGACCGGTATATGCGCATCGACTGCGCCTGCTTCACCCCCAACACCGAGCGCCTGGAGCATATCGTCGAGATGACCCGGGAACTCAAAGCGGACGGAGTGATTCACTACGGCCTGTCGTTCTGCCAGCCCTACGCCATCGAGGCCTTCAAAGTGGAAAAGGCCTTAAAGGACGCCGGCATCCCCATGCTCAGCCTCGAAACCGACTACAGCATGGAGGACGTGGAGCAGCTTAAAACCCGGGTGGAAGCCTTTGTCGAAATGTTGCATTGAAACTTGGGGGGACCAGGAAATGGTCATGGCTAAAATTTATCCGCTGCATCTGCACCAACCCGCCGAATGGCCCCGGGAGCTGCACGACCTCAAAAACGCCTTTACCGCGGCACATCTGGCGTTTTTCCTCCTGGCCCTGGATACTTCCACCCGGCTCGGCGGCACCACGCCCCGGGGGGTCAAGGTCCTGCAGCGGGCCTATGAGCTGCTGCTGGAAGCCCGGAATGAGTTTGAACGTGAATTTGCTTAAAGCAATTGCCAAAAGTTTTTTCCGCTCCGGGAAGCCTGATAATCCCCCCTGCCCCTCCTTAAAAAATGGGGGGGAACTGCAAGGAATTGCTGTTAAAGTCCCCCTTTGAACAAGGGGGATTTAGGGGGATTTGAGAACCTCCAAACGGAAGGAATTTATGGCAAACGCTATAATTGGTCGCTCCGAGATGCCATCTCCTGAGCAGCCCGGGGTAATCGGCCTCGACGTCGGGTCCCGCTCCATCGAGCTGGTGCTCCTGGAGGGCGGGCAGGTGGTGCGTCAGGCCAGGCTGCCCACCACCTTCGATCCCCTGGCCCAGTGCCGCCGGCTGCTCGAGGGCCTGCTCCCGGCCCGGATCGTGGCCACCGGTTATGGCCGCAAGCTCCTGGTGGAGAATCTCCGGGGCCACCGGGTCACCGCCATTACCGAGATTCAGGCCTATGCCCTGGGGGCGCACTATCTGGTCCCGGCGGCCCGTACCGTGCTGGATATCGGGGGCCAGGACACCAAGGCCATCGCCCTGGCGGAAACCGGCAAGGTGGTCAAATTCGAAATGAACGACCGCTGCGCCGCCGGCACCGGCAAGTTCCTGGAGTTCATGGCCACCGCCCTCCAGGTGCCCCTGGAGGAATTCGGCCCTTTCGCCCTCCAGGCCGACCGGCGCATTCAAATCAACAGCATGTGCACCGTGTTTGCCGAAAGCGAGGCCACCTCCCTCATGGCCCGGGGCGAGAAGGCCGCCAATATCGCCCTGGGCCTGCATCTGGCCATCGTCCAGCGCACCCTGGGCATGCTGCGCCGGGTGGGGGTGGCGGAGCCGGTGCTGTTCGCCGGAGGGGTGGCCCACAACCCCTGCGTCACGGCCCTCCTGGAGGAGCACCTGGGCCTGACCGTCATCGTCCCGAACCAACCGGATATGGTGGGGGCCCTGGGCGCGGCCCTGCATGGGGAGCGGAGCTTCCGGAAAAAGCCGGATAATGCGTTTCCCCATTGCGCCGGAGGAAAGGGAAAAAAGGACCCTGACCCTTGATGATACGCTATACTTAATAAAGTCGTGCGTTATGAACTGGATGGTTCGTTAATCTCGAAACTCACCACTACCCTGAACCAAACCGGCGCGGCCGCGTTTCCGGTGACCGGGGGCTGCCGCGCCGGAATCAACTATGAGGAGAACCTGACGCTATGCCGGGAGAACCGCTGGACTGCCGGGGTTTGGCCTGTCCCAACCCAGTGATCAAGACCAAGGAACTCATCGACCGGGGCGACGTGCGAGAGCTCACCGTGCTGGTGGACAACCCCGCCGCCCAGGAAAACGTCGGCCGCTTTCTCCAGCGGGCCGGCTTTGTGGTCCAGGTAGAGGAAAACCAGGGGACCTTCACGATCCACGGCTCCCGGGGGGCCGCCGGAACCTGTCAGATCATGGTTCCGGAAGCCGCAGGAGACCTCCCGCCAGATCCTCGTCCTCATGGGGAGCGACACCCTGGGCCGGGGCGACAACTTCCTGGGAAGTAAACTCATGGGCAACTTCATCTCCACCCTCAAGGAAATGGGGCCGGAGTTGTGGTGCGTCGTCCTCCTCAATTCCGGGGTGAAGCTGGCCGTGGCCGGCTCCGAAGTCCTCCCCGGCCTCCAGGCCCTGGAGCAATCCGGGGTCAGGCTCCTGGTGTGCGGCACCTGCCTCACCCATTTTGAGCTCCTGGAAGCCAAGCAGGTGGGGGAAACCACCAACATGCTGGACATCGTCACCGCCATGCAGCTGGCCGACAAGGTCATCACCCTGACCTGAGGCCCCTTGGTTGCAGCCCCTCGTTTTCAGAGGGGCTTTTTCAGGTTGAAGGCTCGGCGCCAGGCCATGGTATCATCCTGAGCGGCGCGCCGCCTCGCGTCGGTTCTCGCCGTGACAAGATGCTACGGTCGCACCGCTCCCTCAGAATGACCGGTCATAACAAGTTCCGATCATACGGGTAATTTATTTTGTGTAGGGGCGGACCTATGTGTCCGCCCTCCAATGGGCGCATACGCAGATGCCCCCCTACCAGCCTGGAGATTTTCTTACTCATTGGAACGCAACCTGAGACCTCTGCGAAAGTCTCATGTAGAATAGCCGCCCTCGGCTGTCCACACTGCATTGAGGGCATTCGGGGGCGCTTACGCGGCATTTTAACGGGGAACGATAAAGATAGAGACTTTCGCAGAGGTCTCAACTGGGTATTGGGGGACGTGAGCCGAGGTCTTAATCGACGATCAATCCTCCTAAGCCTCCGTCGTGTCCGGTAGAGATTTTGCCTGATCCGTGGCCGCGTCAAAAAGCAAGAGAGGGCCCCGGGACTTTAGCCGGGTGCGGCGCAATCTGAAACGAAGTTGCAGTCAAAAAACATTGAATATCCATGTCATTCTGAACAGAGCGCAGCGCAGTGAAGAATCTCGGCGGCTTAAAAAGCGAGATTCTTCGCTGCGCTCAGAATGACAAATAATTGTCTTTTGATTGCTTTTTATAAATCCGGCAGCAGCAAAAACCCCCTCTCCCCTGGGAGGGGAGAGGGCTGGGGTGAGGGGTGGCTTCGTTGGCTTACACCGCCCTGCCCCCTCCCCCTTTCCCCGGATTTCATTGGAAAAATCCCCGCCGATAAAGTATATAAGGGGAAATGCTAACCTTAAACTCACACGCCCTATGATGAACCTGGCAGACTTGCGGCTTTACCTCCGCCTCCTCGCGTACCTCAAGCCCCACAAGTGGCGCATGTCCGCGGCCATCGTCGCCATGCTCGGGGTCTCGGGGCTCACCGCCCTGTTGGCCTACATGGTCAAGCCCGTCCTGGACGATGTCTTTTTCGCCAAGCGGGAAAACATGCTCTACCTGCTGCCGCCCCTGATCGTGATCCTCTATCTCCTCAAGGGTTTTTTTTCCTACACCCACAACTACCAGATGAGCTACATCGGCAACGCCACCGTCACCCGCCTGAGGGATGAACTTTTTGCCTCCCTCCAGCGCCAGCCCCTGTCGTTTTTCGACGGCGAGGCCACCGGGGTGCTCATGAGCCGCCTCACCTACGACGTCAATCTGCTCCAGGACGCGGTGACCCGGGTGGTGACCAGCTTCTTCAAAGACACCTTCACGGTCATCGGCCTCAGCGCGGTGATCTTTTACCGGGAGTGGCGCCTGGCCCTCATGGCCATGGTAGTCTTCCCCCTGGCGGTCCTGGTCATCGTCCACCTGGGCAAACGCATCCGCCGCATCTCGCATTTGACCCAGGTGTCCAACGCTTATCTCTATACCGTCCTCCAGGAGTCCCTCATCGGCCAGCGCATCGTCAAGGCCTTCGCCCGGGAGACCTACGAGGAGGGGCGCTTCTCCCGGGCCAACTGGGACTATTTCCGCATCCGCATGAAACTGAACGCCACCCGGGAACTGTCCCCTCCCAT